>JAMPFK010000001.1:391887-567101 GCA_023664485.1 Bacteroides fragilis
CGATCCTTAGTAATTTGTACCATTTTTCATATTCTCTACTTTAATATTTCATCGGCACGGCATAAGTCGAGAACTTCACCTCAAAATGCAGGTCGAATTTATCGATCGCTTTCATCAGCCCGATACAGCCGATCTGGAACAAATCCTCCGGGTCATAGCCCCTCTCCAGAAAACGTTTTACGATATGCCTTACCAGTCCAAGATTTTCTTCTATCAGTCTTTCTCTCGCCTCTTTATCCCCTGCCTGTGAACGTTCTATCAATGCGGCAGTTTCTTCCATAAATAAGCCTTACCCCTTTCCAAACCCATAGAATCAAAAAAGCCCCGTCGGACAACTGTCACTCCGCCTCCGCAATCCAGGATGTAATGCCGAGCTTTTTCATCATATGTACCGTCGTGCCCTGTCCCACTTCGGAAAACACTTCCAGATCATCCATAAAAGCTTCCATGAAAGAAAATCCCATGCCGGAACGTTCCAGCTCCGGCTTCGTCGTAAAAAGGGGCTCCATCGCCTTATCGATATTTTCGATGCCGACGCCGCAGTCTTGCACCTCTACTTCCAATACATCGTCCCTGATAAAGCAATGTATCCATACCCTGTCCTCCTCCCGGCCGCCTCCTTCATACCCATGTATGATGGAATTGGTCACCGCCTCCGAGACCGCTGTTTTGATATCCGAAATCTCCTCCAGCGTCGGGTTGAGCTGCGTCACAAAGGCCGCTACCGCCGTCCGCGCAAAAGCCTCATTGTCCGAGACCGCCCGAAACTCCAGCTTCATCTCATTCTTTATCTCCGTGTTTCTCTTCCAGCTTACAATTTCAATCATAATAATAACCATACCTTTCTCTTCTACATAATTTCTACGACTTTATGTAACCCTGACAGCATCAGGACCCGGCGGATCCGGCTGTCCGTATTGATTGCATACACCTTCCCGCCAAAACAGGCGATCTTCTTGTATCTTCCGACGATAACGCCGACTCCTGAACTGTCCATAAAGGTTGTCCTCTCAAAATCAAAGACCACGTTTCCCACCTTTTCCTTCAAGATATATTGATCCGCAATTTTACTTATGTGAACCGATTGATGATGATCTATTTCATCCGGCATTCTTATCATCAGGTAATTGTCGATCACTTTAAATTCCTCTTCCATTGCTTTTTCCCCTTTCCATTTCCTACAAAAAAAGAACAAAGTTTTTCCTTTGTTCTCTTTCGTACCTTCTATTCTGTTTCTCCGCCTGCGGCGCTACTGTGCCGCGCTTTCCAATTCCTCCAGATAAGCCGTAGACCTCGACGCTTTCAAAGTTCCCGGAAACAATTCAATAACCTGTCTGTACGCCTCCTTGGCATCCTCGGTCCTGCCAACGCTCTTATAGGCGTCCGCGAGATAGTACAGGGCGTCTCCGTTCGACGCGTCATACTGAAACGCTTTCTCGAAACTCGGAATCGCCGTCTCATAATCCACATGCTGATATGCTTCATACGCCGTATCGTAATAAGTATCTCCGAGTGTCGGCCCGATCAGGGCGAGCAGCGTGTTGTACAGCTTTTCATAGGACTCGGAAATCTCGATTTCTTCTTCCTGCTCAACCTCATCGATTTCCTCCAGATAACCGGCTACTGTCATCACATCCGAAGCGTCCGTCAGATAAGCGTCCGCCGCCCTGGTAAGAAGATCGTAATACTGAACATTTCCGTCCTTTCCCATGTAAGCCTGCAGATCCTGTTCCAGCACCTCTTTTTCTTCCTGAACGCTCGAAAGCTGCTGTTCCAATTCGTCGATCGTCGCCGACTTGGCGTCCGACTGCTCGCTGACAATGCGCAGCTGGTCATTGATATCCGCCTTTTCGGACTGAATCCTCGCAGGCAGGATCAGGAATATCGCAATCGCGATTCCGATTAAAAGCCCGATGCCCAAATTCAACAGGGATCCCACGCCCCTGCCCTCTTTGACATTCATCGGCTGGATAATCGTTTCATTCCCGCTCTGATATTTTCTGACTTCGTCCGATCGGCCCTTTCTCTTTCCCCCCGCTTTCATACCTTCTTCAGGCAGGAGCATTTCATCGACTTCTTTTAAATAACGCAGCGTCGTCGTATTGTTGGAGTCGATCTGCATGCATCTTGTCAGCTCCCTTTTGGCCCGCTCCCATTCCTCGTTGTTAATATATAAAAGCGCGAGCAGCTGATGGGCGCGGATGAATTTCGGGTTGAGGGACAGCACCTTTTTAAGCTGTATCACCGCCAGATCCAGGCTGTCCTGATGACAGTAAGTCAGCGCCTGATTATATTTTTTGATCGTCTGGTTGATCGTATCCAGACGTGCCGGATTGGTCTGTATCATATCGATATAGTCGTCCGCGATATTTTTCTTAGGCTGCAGATTCTTGCTGATGACCCACTCGCTGAGGGCCGCCACGACTTCGCCCGTCTCAAAATAAACCAGTCCCAGTAAATTTCTCGCCGCCACATTATTTTTATTAAACTTCAAGCTCTGGCGTAAGCTTGCGATCGCGCCGGTCAGATCCCTGACATTCGCTTTTTCCAGCCCGTCATTATAGAACCGGTTGGAAATAGATATGATTTTCTTATAAAGAGATACATCGGCGCCGCAGCTGGTACAAAAATCATGTTCGGACAATTCATATCCGCAGTTATAACAATTCATCTATGATAACCATACCTTTCTTATACCCATATCTTCCTTTCACGATTCCAGATTCTTAGACGCCTTTGATTCCTTCACCACTTTGACCATCAGATCGGCCATATCCGTTAAATCCTGATTATATATTGCCTCTTCCGCATCCTCCACCTCAAGGCTTGGATGAAATTTTCTCAACTCTTCTTCAAAATTAATCATGGGAGTGCCTCCTTAAAAGGGCTTTCACTTCGCCCGCCAAATATAATGAACCGACAATATACACGCGCTCCTTTTCGCCGCTGTGCCTGCGCATATCCCACACCGCATCCTCCAAACTCCCGTATTCCTTTATCCGTATTCCTGTATATTGCCTGAAATAATCCGCCAGTTTCCGTAGCGGCAGCGCTCTCTTATCCCGCATTTCCACTACGCCGATTTCCTGAAACAGCCCGGCGCCGGCAAGCATATCCATGACCTCGCGGTACTGCTTCTCCTGCACCATGGAAAAAAGAAGGAACCTTTTCCCTGCATATCCATCCTGCCCGACTGTCTGTAAAAAGGCCCGTATGCCATCGGTATTATGCGCGCCGTCGAGATAGACGGAAGGCATGATTTCTTCCATCCTGCCTTCCCAGCGCATCTTCCTTACGCCTTCCACGATCTGCTCTTTCGTAATCTTTGTCCTGTCCTCAAGCCGCTCGACTGCTGCGACCGCAAGGGCGGCGTTTTCCACCTGATATAAGGCAATGGCAGGCATACGAAACCTAATATAACCATAATAATTTGATTGAAGAGAAAAATCAATAGTTTTATCATGACTATTTATTTCTTTTATCGCCCCAAAAGATACGGGAAACGTCGCAGTTCCTGTCAAAACCGCGCATTTTTCCAGCGCTTCTGTCACCGTCTCTTCTTTGTCAAAATAGACGGCCGGCACGTTTTTCCGAAAGATCCCGGCTTTCTCCGCCGCAATCTCCTGCAGCGTCCCGCCCAGATATTCCATATGGTCGTATCCGATCGACGTAATAACGCACACATCCTTCCGGTCGATGGCGTTGGTCGCATCCAGCCTTCCGCCAAGCCCCGTCTCCAATATCATATATTCCACTCTACAGCGCGCAAAGAGCACCATCGCCATGAAAAAAAGATATTCAAAAAAGGTGGGATGATAAGAGTCTTTCCGCAATGCTTCCGGCAGGTCACCCAGCTTTCCGGCTACGGTCCGGAACGCCTGGAGGAACGCTTCTTCGGATACCATTTCTCCATCTATCAGAAACCGCTCCCGCATCGAAATCAGATGGGGAGAAACAAAGGTTCCCGTCCGGAAACCGGCTTCTTTCAAAATCGAACACAAATAAGCACAAACGGAACCTTTTCCGTTTGTGCCCGCCACATGAATTATCTTCACTTTCTGATGATCGGTATAACCAAGATGTTCTAAAAAACATCTCGTATTTTCCATGCTGTTCTTTTTCGTAAATCTGGGCATCCCCAAAAGATACTGCTCTGCTGCCCCGTAAGTCTTCACAGCATCAGTTATGTACGATGACACTGCTTTCTATCACTCCTTTTTCGGCATTATATCTCATATAACAGGTATTTCTTTCTATCATGAGCTGTTCCGCATTGATGCAGATCACGACGCCGCGGTAGAGATTGCCGTCGATCCTGATTTCCGCCCCTTTGCTTCTCTCCACCATTTCTTCCAGCTGCGTGCGTTCGCCCTCTATCTTATCCATCTCTATGAAATACTGATCCTTCAGTTTATCCCAGTCCAACAGCTTTTTCTCCGCCGATGCAGACGTCTGTGCGCCGCGCATACGTTTCTCGCGCAGAGTCTCCGTCATCATATCGACAAGTTCCGCTATCTTCGCCTTGATATCCGTTTCCTTCCTCCGGATCTCCAGCAGTTTCTCATGCGTCATTGCCTCGTATCCGCAATGGATGACCGTTTTGAGCTCCGCCGAATTGCCCGCGCAGACCGCTTCCACCCCCTTGACCGCATCGATATAGCCGCCGATGATAGAACCTTTCTTGCCGGTCGCGATGACCTTATCCTTTGCATAGATATTAGAATTCATGAAAACGTTCGCCTGTACCATGCCGCCCGCTTCCACCGTCGCATGTTCGATAAAATCCGCGAACACATTTCCCCTCGCCGATACCTTAGACCGGTTGCCGCCCTGGATGCCGCGGGAAAGGACGATATCGCCGCCCGCATAGAGATTGGCAAGGCTGGTGGAACCGTGAATCTCAATATTTCTGCCGGCACGGATGACAACGCCCTCTTCCACGTTCCCATGGATAATAATATCTCCGAAAAACTCTATCTTCCCGATGATCAGATCCACATCGCTGAAAATTTCATGCACGCTCTGAATATCGATCCTGCCGTCTTTGGCTTCGATCTTCCCATCCATCTGCGCATAATAAAACTCATCCTCCCGGCGGATGCCTTTTCCGCGCATCGGCGGCAGGTCATGATAAAGCTTCCCCGGCAATATATTGCCCAGCACCGTACAGCCGTCTTCCGACGGCACTGCCTGATGATAGACCGCGACTTTCTGTCCCGCTTTCACGTTCTGCAGGGCGCTGACATTCGTATAATCAACGGTGCCGTCTTCTCTGACCTTAGGCACCCCGTATTCCTCCGGTTTGAACAGGTATTCAAAGAAACCGTTCGCGCCATCCTTCACTTCTCTCCCGCGCGCGACCAGAATCTCTCTCTCATAGACCTGCTTCCTGATCATCGCGGAAAGATTGGACTGATGCAGGCCTTCTATGACACCCTTCGATGCCAGATAATCGATCAGATCCTGCTTCGTATACTCCATATCCGGTTCCGGCGGCGCGAGATAGAGCCACGCAGCCATCTCATCCTCATCCACTTTCAGATAGCTGCCTCCGGCAAGGATGCTCTTTTCCTCTTCAACAGCAACGCTCTGCGGTGCGGCTGCCTCAGGTTCAACCGTATCTTTCAGCTTTGCCATCGCAAGTTTTAATCTATCAAGCTGTTCAGAAGAAAATTGTGTGCTCACGCGACTCACCTCCTATCCCATCTGATTCTATTCTATACTAAAAAACGCTTTATTTCCAGTCCCAAGAGACAATTTGGCAAAAAATAAAAATTTTATGGCAAAATTTCCAGATTCCCGCCAATTTGCTGTTTCTAATGCTGCAGCTGCTCCAGGCGGTTCTTTACCTGCTCCATCATCTGCTCATATTTTGCCAGCTTCGCGCGTTCCTCCGCAATCTTCGCTTCCGGCGCCCTGGCCAGGAATCTTTCGTTGCCCAGCATACCGTTGACGCGCGCAAGCTCGCCCTCCAGCCGTTTCTTTTCCTTTGACAGACGCTCGATTTCCTGCCCGATATCGACGAGCTCCGCAAAAGGAATATACAGCGTCGCATTTGGAACTACGACGGAGACCGCATCCGCCGCGATCCCGATCCGGTCCGCCTGTATCGTCACTTCGGACGCGCCGGCTAACGCAGTGAAAAACAGCCTGCCTTCCTCAAATACCCTGCGCACCTCTTCCTTTCCGCTGACTACATAGACGGCCGCCTTTCTGGAAGGCGCGACGTTCATCTGCGTGCGGACGTTCCGAATGCCGCGGACCGCTTCTTTCATCAGCCCGATCGCCGCCTCTTCTTTTTCAAAACTCCGCTCCGCCGTATATTCCGGCCAGCGGGAAATCATGATCGATTCTTCCTCAGACTGTATCGTACAGAAAATTTCCTCTGTCACGAACGGCATGTACGGGTGCAGCAGCTTTAACGCATCCGTCAGCGCGTTCTTCAAAGTCCACAGCGCCGCCGTCTTGCTCCGCTCATCCGCCTCTTCCCTGCTGTAAAGGCGGGATTTGACCATTTCGATATACCAGTCGCAGAATTCGTCCCAGATAAAATCATAGACCTTCTGTACCGCAATGCCCAACTCGTACTGCTCCATATTGTCGGTCACATCCCGCACGAGCGTATTTAATTTCGACAGGATCCATTTGTCTGCCGGTTCGAGAAATTCTTTTATTTCATTGTATGAGACTTCCCAGGATCTTGCTCCCGTTTTTTCCTCGGCCTGCTCCATGTTCATCATAATGAACCGGGAGGCGTTCCATACTTTATTGGCGAAATTGCGGCTCGCCTCCACTCTTTCGTTATAAAAACGCATATCGTTTCCCGGCGCATTGCCCGTAATCAGCGTTAAGCGAAGCGCGTCCGCGCCGTACTGGTCGATGATCTCCAGCGGGTCTATGCCGTTGCCCAGCGATTTACTCATCTTGCGCCCCCTGGAATCCCGGACGAGCCCATGGAACAGCACCGTATGAAAGGGCTTTTCCTTCATCTGCTCATAGCCGGAAAAGATCATGCGGATAACCCAGAAAAAGATGATATCGTATCCCGTTACCAATACGTCGGTAGGATAGAAATAATCCAGTTCTTCGGTCTTGTCCGGCCATCCCAGCGTAGAAAAAGGCCAGAGTGCGGAAGAAAACCATGTATCCAGCACATCCTCATCCTGCGTAAAATGCATGCCGCCGCATTTCGGGCATACCGCGGGCATCTCTTTGCCGACGACCGTCTCCCCGCAGGCATCGCAGTAATAAGCCGGGATCCGGTGTCCCCACCATAACTGGCGGCTGATGCACCAGTCCCTGATATTGTCGGTCCAGTTAAAATACGTTTTCTCCATTCTCTCAGGAATCAGTCTGATATCGCCTTTTTTGACCGCCTCCACCGCGGGTTTGATGAGCTCGTCCATCTTCACGAACCACTGTTTTTTAATAAGCGGCTCGATGGTCGTGCCGCAGCGGTCGTGCGTGCCTACATTATGGGCATAATCTTCCGTTTTTACGAGAAGCCCTTCCTTTTCCAGCTCTTCCACGATCTGTTTTCTCGCCTCGTAGCGGTCCAGCCCTTCATACTTACCGCCATTTCCGTTGATGGTCGCGTCGTCGTTCATGATGTTGACCTCCGGCAGATTATGCCGCTTGCCGACCTCGAAGTCGTTCGGGTCATGGGCCGGGGTGATCTTCACAACGCCCGTACCGAATTCCATATCGACATACTCGTCCTCAACCACCGGAATCGCCTTATTCACGATAGGGAGCCAGACCATTCTGCCTTTCAGGTAAGCATATCTTTCATCCTTCGAATTGACCGCGACCGCCGTATCGCCGAGCATCGTCTCCGGCCTTGTCGTCGCAAATTCCAGAAATTCGGTCCTGCTCGGCCGGCCGTCCCCGTCTACGAGCGGATATTTGATATGCCAGAAATGCCCTGCCTGCTCTTCATATTCCACTTCCGCGTCGGAAATGGAAGTATTGCACACCGGGCACCAGTTGACGATCCTGCTGCCTTTATAGATCCATCCTTTTTCATGCATCTTACAGAAAACTTCCGTGACCGCCCTGTTGCAGCCCTCGTCCATCGTAAAACGTTCTCTGTCCCAGTCGCAGGAAGACCCCATCTTTTTTAACTGGCTGACAATGCGCCCGCCATATTCGTTCCTCCATTCCCAGGCGCGTTTCAGAAAGCCTTCCCGGCCCAGGTCCTCTTTTTGAACGCCCTCTTCCCGCAGCTTCTCGATGATCTTGACTTCCGTTGAAATCGAAGCGTGATCCGTCCCCGGCTGCCAGAGCGCGTTGTAGCCCTGCATCCTTTTGAAGCGGATCAGAATATCCTGCATCGTATTATCTAACGCATGTCCCATGTGGAGCTGTCCCGTGATATTCGGCGGCGGGATCACAATGGTAAAAGGCTTCCTCGCCCTGTCCACTTCAGCATGAAAATACTTCTTTTCCAGCCATTTCTCATACAGCCTGTCTTCTATGCTCTTAGGATCATAGGTCTTTGCCAGTTCTCTGCTCATAGCGTTGTCCTCCTGTTTTTATGGAATTTTGTAAAAGTTTCCGCGTATTTCGGGATACCTGCGGCATTCCCGGACATTAAAAAGCCCCCTGCCATCTCTGGCAAAGGGCGTTCACTACGCGGTACCACCTTCGCTTATCACTCTGCGATTCCTGTCAGAATCTTATCCGCTAACGGGGATAGGGCGGGAACGCTTACTGCGGCGCATCGCCCGTTCGGCATTCCGGTTCCAAAGCTACCTTCCGCAATCCCTCTCCGAAACGGCCTCACAGCAAACGGCTGTTCTCTCTGGCGGCGGATATTGCGTACTCCTCTTTGTCATCACCTTTGACTCGTTGTTTACTACCATAAACTATATGAAATCGGCGCGGCTTTGTCAAGAGGGAAATTGCTCCTCCGCACCGCCCCTTATCGGCGCAGAGAAAAACCGCTGACAAGCCGCCGCAGTACCCCTGCCTGCTCCGATAACTCGATGCTGGAAGCGGCGCTCTCTTCCGCCGTCGCGGTATTGGACTGCACGACACTGGAAATCTGGCCGATCGCTTCCGATACCTGGCCGATCGACCCTGTCTGGCGCTCTATCGCCTCCGATACAATGTTCATCTGCTCCGCTATCTGCGACGACCTGGCCACAATATCCGTCACCGATTTCGTTACCCGCTCCACAGCTTCGTTCCCGCCATTGACTGCTTCGGTTGATCTCTTGATAAGCTTCATCGTCGCCTTCGCCGCCTCATCGGATTTAACGGCAAGCTCACGGACCTCGCCGGCGACTACCGCAAAGCCTTTTCCCGCTTCGCCCGCCCGCGCCGCTTCGACAGAAGCGTTCAGCGCCAGAATATTGGTCTGTAAGGCTATGTCGTCAATGGCGTCGATGATATGCGCGATTTCGCTGGTAGATGTCATGATCAGATTCATCGCCTGGTTCAAATGCTCAATATATCTGCCGCTCTCCTGCAGCTCCGCCCCGGCATGATCGACTGCCGCTTTCGCCTCCGTCACATAGCCGTCTGTCTTTTCCGCATCCTGTTCGATATCCGACATCGTAACGGAAAGCTGCTCGACGGCGCTGGACTGTTCCACGGCGCCCTGCGACAGCATGGAACTGCTTGAAGCCATCTGTCCGGCATTTTCGGATACATGCGTCGCCGCCTCCACAATACCGCCTAATGTGCTGTTCAGTTTTTCATTGATGATCTGAAGATACTGCTGTAAATCATGAAAATCGCCCGGATAATCCGCGTTGACGGCCTCTTTCGTCAAATCGCCTCCCGCGATTGCGCCAAGCACCGTACCGATTTCATCCACGATTTCCCGGAAATTCTCTATCAAATGCGCGATGGAGTCCGACAGGATATGTACCTCGTCTCTGCTCCGCACTTCCGGGACAGGACTTTTTAAATCACCCTCCGAAAGCGCGCGCAGGCGGTCGGCGCATCTCACGACCGGCCTTGCGATGGAACGGCTCAGAATCGTCGAAATCAGAATAACGACGATACAGAGTACGGCCGCGATCAAAACCTGCCTGTTATTTCCCGCATAGGCATCGTGCATGAACTCGTCCTCGTCCATCGTCACCGCCACGCTCCAGCCATCCGTTCCCGGAATCGGAGCGTATCCCTGAATGTTATTGGAATTGTCTTCTTCATAAGCGTAAAAAGCAATGCCGCTCTCCCCGGCCACCATCTTTTTTTCAATTTCGGCAAGCACCTGCAAGTCCCGGCTTTCGGGATTTGCCGCCGCTTCCTCTATGATATTCTCCCGCTCCAGCACCGCCTGTTTATCATTGCAGGCAATGGTCACGCCGTTTTTATCCAGAATGTAGGACTCGCCTTCTTCGCCGATCCGGATTTCCTCCACAATCGACTGGAAAATATAGGTATCGCACTGGAAATACAGCACCCCGTGTATGATATCGCCTTCCTTCACCGGTGCGGAAACGATTAAGAACATATCGTCCCCGGCGACATAAGGGGACGATATATAGCTTTTTCCCTTCATCGCCTCCTGGAAAAAGGGTTCTCCCGAAATATCCGCATCGTGAAACGCGTCATAACCTTCCGCATCGGTCATGCCGCCGAAACGCATGGAATATTCCGCTACTTTTGTCTCAATAAATTCCTGCTTCTGCACGAGCGGTGTTTTCCCGTCATACAGAACCGGATTCGATGCTATTTCCGCAACCGTCAGCGTATAAGTGGCTATCATGTTCTGCGCCGTGGACGCCGCCAGCTCCGTCACCTCTGTCAAGGTTTTCTCAATCGCCGATATTGTGGAGCTTCTGGTCGTCGCCACACTCTGTATGCTGTTGATGACAGAAACGCCCAGCGTCGCGGCCATGACCATCAGCATAATTTTCGTTTGTATTTTCTTCATCCCTGTAATCATACTCCTTTCCCTGTCTGCGATGTTTGTATCGGACGCTGCGGACGCCGGCACAAACCCGCGGTTGAAAGAATGCAATTCTCTCAGCCTTGATTTCCCCTTATCGTCAAAAATTTTTTCGGCTCTATTATTTTAACCAGATTTGAGGAGAATTGCAAGATGAGAGGGATTGATACCACGGAAATCAATTTTGAGTTATCGTTTGGCTTTGCGCCGCCGGAACAGGCATAAATCCCGCGAAGGCCCTTGAAAAACGCCGGCAGTTAGTGAAAAAGACGCATCGCGGCTTTTGAGCTTAGTGCCGCTGCGCCTTTTCCCGGATCGTCGTAATCAGGCCGTCGCAGACGCCTTTAATCTTGTAGTCCCCGCTTCCGGCGGGTATGAAAAGGCTGTCGCCCTTCCGAAATTCCAACGTTTCCCCCTGATTGGAAACTTCCCCGTGTCCGTCCAGTATGAGGATGCTCATAAAAGAGGCGTCGGACACACAGCCCTTCATTTCTTTCATTCTGTCTCCGTCCAGGTTGAGCTTATCCACCGTAAAATAATCGCAGTCCGCCACATGCGGATAAAAATCTTTCTCCCTGTCGGCGGGGCAGCGGTTCGTCACATCCAGCGCCTTTTCGATATGGAGCTCTCTTTTCTTTCCATCGGCGCCGACTCTTCCGTAATCGTAGACGCGGTATGTCACATTGGAATTCTGTTGGATTTCCGCGAGCAGGATATCTTTGCCGATCGCGTGGATCGTTCCGGCCTCGATAAAGAACATATCTCCCCTTTTGACCGGCACTGCCTCCAGTACTTCGAGAAGCGTATCTTCCTCGATCCTCTCGGCAAATTCTTCCCGGCTGATTTCCCTTTTGAAACCAAAATACAGGAACGCGTCTTTTCCGGCCTCCACCACATACCACATCTCTGTCTTGCCATACTGCCCTTCGTTCTTCAGCGCATATTCGTTATCCGGATGCACCTGAATGGACAGGTCTGCTTTGGCGTCGATAAATTTGATCAAAATCGGGAAATCCCTGAACCTGCCGCAGTTCGTTCCGAGCACGGCTTTTCCCTGTTCCTCTATATACTGCCGCAGCGTCTTTCCGGCGTGGATACCGTTTTCGATCGTGGACGGCGTATCGGGATAACAGGAAAGCTCCCAGGATTCCGCCAGAATGTCTCCGGCAAACTCTTTTCCGTACTCCTCCGCCAGCCGGTGTCCGCCCCAGAGATAGTCTTTAAAGCCCGGCTTCAATTTTAAAATGCTCATTTTAATAACCATACCTTTCTCTCAGCCTGAAAATTCATTTTTACCATTCCGAAGCGTTCTGCGCTGAGGAACGCGGGCAGAATCTCAAATTCTGTTCTGCGGTCAATAGAGTTTGCAGCGCTCCGGCACAAATTCCCGGTTGAATAAATTGCTCATCAGAGAATTTATTCAACTTTTTCACCCTATGATGAGTGCCATCAGATAGAACCCGGCCGCTTCCTCCGGCTCCGTTTCCGGAATGAAAATCTCTATCGTGTGTTTCCCTTTTTTCCCATGGTGCAGGATCGGTTCCAGATAGAGGCAGTCTCCCCAGTCCTCTTCAAAATTCCCGTCCAGCAGCCTCTTATGCGCCGTATCGCCGTCGAGAACCAGCTCCGCACGGACCGCCGGCCTGTTCACGGTCTTTCTGTACTGCACCGCGATGCAGGAAGCCTCCACTTCGAACCGGATTGCATCCCCCGGCTTTTTCCCGATCCAGCCGTTCTTGAAATGATCCAAATGGCCGCTCTTTTCCCGCGCGTCCGCATGGAATCCCATCAGGGCCGGGGAGATTTCCCGAATCGTCAGCCGCCTGGCGTTCTCGTAAGCATTGGCCGTCATGGGCGCGGGAAGCCCGCCGCTCTCTGCTTCCGCCACCCCGCTCCCCGCGCTCGTTTCCGTCTCTTCCATCCGCGCTTTCACCTTTTCCAGAAAAGCCGTAATCTCTCCCGCCACGAGCGCGTGTCCCTTATCATTCGGATGCAGGCCGTCGGGCGTCAATTCTTCCCGCGTATATTCCCCGGCTTTCATCCTTGCATACACTGTGTCTTTGATGCTCACATAGGGTACATGATACCATTCGCCCACCGCGTTATGATATCCCTGCGCATTCAATCCGGTATCATAGTAAACATTATTCAGCAGCAATACCGCCGGCGCGGAGGGCCAGCGCAGCAGCTTCCTTACGACCCCTTCGTAAGTTTCCTGAAACAGCTTCTCCTGCACGCTGTCTTCCACCGCATCGTTCACGCTGAAATCGACGACGACAAAATCCGGCTGGTACATCAGCACATCCGTTACCGCACGGGCCGCTCCATAGTGGGAGGTCGTGCCGCCGATGCCGCCGTTCACATAAGAAAACCTCGCCGCCGGGAATGTATCCTTCCACCATGTATATACTCTGTATGCATAAGTATTCCGCTCTTTGGACGCAAGACTTCCCTGCGTGACAGAGCCGCCCAGAAAACCTATCGTCATTTCATCGCCCCGCAGAGCCTTCCGCATACAGTTTTTCAGTCTCGTTAAATCCGGCTGATACATCAAACAGTCCCCCCGTCTGTTTTAATCCCCCTGTTCCTTCCGGTTTCCTTCGCTTTCCAGCAGTTCCAGATTCCGCCGGATGAGATCGCATCTCTGTTTTACGCAGTCAGGCGAACGGTGCGGATCCTGCGGCGTATTGAAAAGATAGTCCTCTATTTTATCTATCGTCGTCGTCGCGACGTGCATCCGCGTATCGCAGGATGCGTAATAGAGATAAATATCGCCGTTCTCCCGCGCGACCGCGCCGTTGGTAAAGACTACATTGGATACATCCCCTACACGCTCTTTTCCAAGCGGCGCAAGAAATACGCCGGACGGCTCCGCGATCACTTTGGACGGATCCTTTAAATCCGTTCCGAACATATAGAGCACATACCGAAGCCCCGCCGCCGTATTGCGTACGCCGTGAGCAAAATGGATCCAGCATTTCTTCCCTTTGACCGGCACGGCACCCGCTCCATTCTTAGATTCCGTAATGGTATGATAAATCCTTCTGCTGATGATTTTCTCTTCATCGATAACGGCATGCCCGATATCCCCGCACAGCCCGAACCCGATTCCGCCGCCGCTTCCCGTTTCGATAAAACCGTCCATCGGCCTCGTATAGAAAGCGTATTTGCCATCGACGAACTCAGGATGCAGCGCGACATTCCGCTGCTGCGGAGACTGTAATGTCTTCAGATTATCCAGCCGTTCCCACTTCTTTAAATCCTTCGTCCGGACGATTCCGGCTTCCGCTACCGCTGCCGACAGATCCGGGTTCTCCCTATCCTTGCTCTCTGAACAAAAGACGCCGTAAATCCAGCCGTCCTCATGCTTTGTCAGGCGCATATCATATACGTTCGTCTCTTCCGGGCAGGTATCCGGCAGTTCCACCGGATAATCCCAAAAATGAAAGCCGTCGATGCCGCTCTCGCTCTCCGCTACCGCAAAAAAAGACTTCCTGTCGTTTCCTTCCACCCGGACTACCAGACAGTATTTTCCGTCCAGATAAATCGCCCCGGAGTTCATCACCGCGTTGATGCCAAGGCGTTCCATAAAATACGGATTCGTTTCCTCATTCAGATCATACCGCCAGTGCACGGGCACGAACCCGCGGGTCAGCACCGGATATTCATATCTGTCGTAAATGCCGTTATAATAATCGCTCCTGCGGTTCTTCGCGGCCGTCAGCCTGTCAACCTTCGCCTTTTCCACATAATACTGTTTATGAATTTTCATATCCCATATCCTCTCTGTCCTTCCGGAAAAAACCGCTCCCGCGGTTCTTTCCGACAAAACCTCATCCTTATCTTTTTCCGACCTCCGTATCCGAACCGCTGACAACGCTGTGCGTCCTGATATAATCGACGATTTCATCCACCTGCGTAAAAGCGAGTCCCACATAAGTATCCGCCGCGCCGTAATAAATCGCGATTCTTCCCGTCCCCGCATCCTGCATCGTCGCGCACGGGAAAGTAACGTTGGGCACAAAGCCCCTTTCCTCATACCATTCTTCCGGCGTCAGCAGGAAATTCTCACAGCGGTATTTCACGACCGACGGATTATCGATATCCAAAATCGCCCCGCCGATGCTGTAGACATAACCGTTGCATGTTCCGGTCACGCCGTGGTAGAACAGAAGCCAGCCTTCGCTCGTTTCGATCGGAGCCGCGCCGCCGCCGATTTTCAGATTTTCCCACCATTCATCGCCTTTGCCCATCACATGACGGTGCTTTCCCCAGTAGACCATATCCGGGCTTTCGGAAAGGAAAATATCGCCGAACGGCGTATGGCCGCTGTCGCTCGGACGGGACAGCATCATAAAGTTTCCATTCACTTTTCTTGGGAAAAGAACGGCATTTCTGTTAAAAGGCAGGAAAGGATTTTCCAATCTGGTAAACGTCCTGAAATCGGTGGTTTTGGCCATGCCGATTGCCGCGCCGTAGAACTCCTGACACCAGATAATATAATATGTATCTTCTATTTTTACAAGCCTCGGATCATAAGCGTACCTGGGCATGAAGTCGTTGCCATCCTCATCCTTGAAGGGAATCTTATTCTCGTCAAACTCCCAGTGGACCGCGTCCCTGCTTCTCCCAAGGTAAATATATGGAATTCCATTGGTCTGTTCCCCCCGGAATACACCGATGAACGCGCCTTCGTACGGCATGACCGCGCTGTTAAAAATGCGCGCGATCCCCTTCGACGGATTGCGTCCAACGACCGGATTCCCGCTATATCTCCATACCGGCGCGCCGTTCCCATTCTCCGGCTTCTCCTGCCAGGGTATATTCGATGCGGAAATTCCATAAATTTTAACGTTGCTCATAGTAATCCTCCATTCTTGCTCAGCCAGTGAAAAATTTATTTTTCACAGTATAACCTCGCCTTTCTTTCAAACTCTTTACCGCTCCACAAAACATAACATCTCCACCCTATTTTATCCCTTAACCGCGCCCGACGCAAGACCGCCGTATACCTGTTTCTGGAATACGATAAAAATAATCAGAATCGGGATGATCGTAATCAGCACGCCTGCACAGATGTAGTTGTACTGGCTTCCATAAGGGCCCGTAAAGGTGTACAGGGCGGTCGATATCGTTTTCAGCTCCCTCGACTGCAGGTACAGGTTCGCCGCATAGTATTCGTTATATACGCCTACGCCTTTCAATACGAGCGTTGTCATAATCGCCGGTTTTAAGAGCGGCAGAAGAATCTTAAAGAAAACGCCGAAATAGGTACAGCCGTCGATAATCGCCGATTCGTCCAGCGATGTCGGAAGGTTCTCAAAGAACTGTAAGAAAATATAAATCGAGATAATATCCGTCCCCATCAGACAGATCATATATCCGTATAAATGATTGATCAGATGTAAGGAATTCATGATCTCATAAATCGTTACCTGCATCGCGATGCCGGGAAGAAGAGAGGCGAACATGAACAGGTTCCGGATCAGGCCGTTCCCGACGAACTTAAAGCGGTTCAGCACATAGGCGATCATCGAGCTTACCAGTACGGAAGCCACGAGTACGACCACAAGAACGACTGCCGTATTTAAAAAACCGCGGAGCATATTCGCCTGCGTGAACGCTACTTTGAAGTTCTCAAAATACAGGAAACTCTTCGGAAGCGTCAACGCCGAGGTCGTCTGGTATTCCTCTTCCGTCTTAAAGGCCGTGAACACACATACAACGACCGGAATGATCGCAATTACAGCCGCCAGCACCAGCATGCCATATTTAAAAATCGAAAATAATACCTGTTTGATATTTCCCTTTTTCATGACAGCCACCCCTTTCTATCGTAAGCCCTGGCTCTTTTTAGCCTGTCTCTTTTTGCGCCTTACCGCCGCTTTGGACTCGTCTTCTGTTCCGTCGTTAAATACATAGGCGAAGAACAGCTTCTGCGCTATCGTACAGAGGATGATGATAGCGAGCAGCACGATAGCCATCGCGCTGGCAAGACCTACCTTCTGGTTCTCGTGCGCCAGTCTGTTCATGATAACGAAGTAAGTACCTGTGCCCATCGTACCGTTCGTGATAACGTAAGGCGGTTCGAATGCGCTCAGGGAACCGCTGATGGAAAGAATCAGGTTCAGAACGACGATGGATTTAATGCTCGGCAGGATAATATATTTGAACTGGTGCCATTTATTCGCTCCGTCCAGGGAAGCCGCCTCATAAAGGTTCGCATCCACGGACATCATGGCTCCCAGGAATAAGATCATATTCTGTCCCGTATACCGCCATACCGATGTAGCCGCCAGCGATATATTATTAATTCTGGTATCCTGCAGCCAATACGGGATATTTTCCTCCGCAACGCCGAACAGGGCGATGATGGAATCGAGCACATATCCTCTTGCATAGAAAAATTTAAAGATAAAACCGATTGCGATACCGGAAATCAGATAAGGGAAGAACATCGCCGCCTTGAATACGGACTCCCCTTTTACCTTAAAGACCATCAGCGTTGCGAAGAACAAAGCGAGTGCAAGCTGGATGACCGCGCCGCCCATATAGTAAAGGCTGACGAGCAGCGACTTGAAAATTTCCGGACGGTTGAATACTTCTACATAGTTTTTCAGGCCAACGAAGGTACGTTGTCCGATATATTTCATATTGTAGAAACTGAACTGCACCATTTTGGCAAACGGTACATAGGTGAACATAAGCAGTAAAAGCAGCGGTACGAACATAAATGTAAAAATGACTAAGAATCTCTGGACTTTTCTGCTTCGGAACCATTCCCCAAAAGTTTTATCAGACTTTGCGCCTGCCATTTTTTCTTTACCCATATTCTTCTCCTTTTTGACCAGATAAGGCGGCGCGCTGTGCGCCGCCTTTCCGCGGTGTCGTTTTATTGATTCACTTCTACGCCGAGAGATTCCTGTGCGGATGTCCATTTCCGGTTCCATTCGTCCATAATGTCATCCAGCGTTCTTGTACCGTAAAGGGCTGCTTCAAGAATCTCACAGTCAGGATAGTCGTTGTTGTTAATGCCAACTTCGCTTTCGTTGTTGACGTTATCGAATAAATCTTCTTCGCCTTCCGGAGCAGGGCTGTTGGAAAGAAGCGTTACGCCGTCAAATGCTTCCAGTACGGAAGGATATTCGCCGTCTTTGCGTGCCGGGATGCTTCCCTCATCCAGATAAATCGTGGACTCTTCGATCAGCCATTTCATATAAAGCAGGGAAGCGATCTTATTCTCGTCGGAAGCATCCACATTGATGCCGAAGGAATAGTTTCCGCCGGATCCCGCATACTGCTGCCCGTTCACGCTGATCGGGAAAGGCATGTAGCCGATATCGTCCGGGTTATCTCCCGCTTCCCTGAACTGCTCTACACACCAGGAGCCGAGTACCATCGCAGCGTATTCGCCTCTGTTGATCGCGCCTTTGGAAGATTCCCAGTCGGTACTTGCCGGGTCGTCTTCAACAAGGCCGCGCGCCACGGATTCATAAAGGATGTAGTAAACCGCATAAGGACCCGTCATATCATCTCTTTTTGCAAAAGGATTGCTCATATGTACCATGTTGTTCTTGAAGTCCGGATCGCCTGTCGCCGCACAGTCCGTATAGGCATCCCATGCGCCCATCGTCCAGCCTGCCGCAAAGTTCGTATAGAGCGGAACCGCGTCCGTATTGTCCTTGATGAGCTGTAAGTCAGCCAGGAACTCTTCCGGTGTTTTGGGCATTTCCGTGATTCCTGCATCCGCCCATACCTTCTTGTTGTATGCGATGCCGCTCGCCGTACCGCCGTTCGCAATGCCGTATACGACATTGTCAAACGTCTTTTCTTCTACGAAGTTGTAAATTTCGTTCAGTGTGCCGTAATCGCCAAGAGGCATGAAATATGTTGACAATTCATTCTTTGCTACCGATGTCGGGATGAACATGATATCGCCCCAGTCGCCAGCCGTTAAACGAAGGGTCACGCCCTCTTCATAATCGGTCATTCCTTCATACTCGACGGTAATGTTCGGGTACAGCTGCATGAACTGCTCCGCATATCCCTTGTATACCGTATCAACGATATCCGTTCTGTTCGTCAGAATCTTGATAGATGCCGTCAAGTCCTGATAATCCTCGCCGACGTTGATCTGGTCGATCGTCGGTACGCCGGACGCTGCGTCGGAACCGGCGCTGCTGTCCGCCGCACTGTCCGTTGAAGCGCTGCTGCCCGCCACCGTATTGTCCGCCGCAGAACTGCCGCTGTCCGTGCCGGAAGAAGCCGCTCCGCCGTCTCCGCCTCCACAGGCTGTTAAAGAAAATGCCATAACAGCCGCCAGTCCAAGTGCTGTCAATTTTTTGAGTTTCATAAATAAAGACCTCCCTTTTTTATTATTTGTTTAAAATTAACCCGCTCAATTAGCTTAATTGTTAATTTATAATTAGTTTATATTAGCTTAATAATTTAGTCATCATTCATCCTTGCTTTTTATATCCAATTATTGATTAATTTCGTCATTTCATCTATTTTTACAATAATTAAATAAAATTTTTATTTATTTTTACACATTTAAATATCATTTTTACTTAATTTTAGCTAAAAAATGTTATTCGTCCTATCCATTCTAATTTATCTTTTTATTTTTTAGTTTTTTAATCTCTCATTCTTTATTTTTATATTCATTTCTTGCTTTTCCTCTCCCCGTACGATAAAATAAAGGCATATTATTTCCGTCGGAGGAAAAAACTTTATGTCCGAAAATTTTACATCTGAAGGCTTTACATCCGAAAATTTTGCGTCGGAATTCTTTAACTGCCTGATTTCGTCCGAGACGAGCAACCGCTTCTCCCTCTCCGATTACTTTGAGAACGCTTACCGGAGAGACTATGATTTCTGCGGGCAGCTTCCCTGTCTGTTCAGCAGAAGAACGGTATCCGTCACCTCCCCTTTTTCGCAGGAGACCGCCGGGCTGAACGCTTTCTGCCTGCTGTATACGACCGGAGGCGCGGGACGGCTCTATTGCGACAACGCCGCGCATATCCATGCCGTTTATGAACTGACGCCGGGCACCCTCGCTTTCATAGACTGCGGCAGACACCATAAGCTCGTCTGTCAGCACAACATCTGGGAATATACGATCTGCTATGTCAGCTCCCCCGTCAGCAGCTACTACTATCAAAAGCTCGAAGCTATGGGCGGCTGCCTTTTCCGTCTGTCCTCCGATCCCGATGCGCTCCCCCTGTGGGAACGGTTCCTGAAAAACCAGACGGACGATGAAGTACACGGCCTGACACGCGCACAGGATCTGACCGCCTTCTATACGCAGCTCTACTTAACGCGCACCAGACAGCTTCACGGCTCCCGCCATATCCCTTCCTATATTGCGGATATGAAAAAAAGCTTCGATACCGCTTACGGCGAAGCTTATTCTTTAGACGCGCTTTCGTTAAAATATCAGGTGAATAAATTCCGGATCTGCAGAGAATTCGCGAAATATTATGAGGATACGCCTCTGCAGTATTTGAATAAAGTCAGAATGGAAAGGGCAAAAGAACTGCTCCTGCATTCGGACGAAAAGATATGCGTTATCGGACAGCTCGTCGGGATCGAGAATACGAATCATTTTATCCGGCTCTTTAAAGAAAAGACCGGCGTAACGCCGCTCGTTTACAGGCGGGAGACGCCGGTGCTGTAAGACAGAATACAGACAGTATCAGCCGCATAACGACCTGCGGATGAGGAGTAATTCAATTCACAACATATAGGTATATGACATATAATAGTTTTTGATCTCTTCTTTTGAACAATTTATTTCATGCTTTCCCTTATAATCCTCAAGAACTTTCTGACTGATCTCCAGTTCGGGAAGCACATGCACATTTTTGGGGTCCCGCATTGTAAGGGCAGTATATTTCAACGCTTTATCCAGAAACATCGTTTTCTTCTTTTTATCGGCATCAAATCTGACTGCCCGCTTCACTTCATTTCCAATATTGACCATTTGCTCTACAAGGGACAGGGCAAACCAGCGTTCATCTAAAACTGAATCCATTTGCAGATCACCTCCGTCGCTCTGGCTTCTATATCTGAATCCAGAATTCCCATCCCGCCTCTTGGGAATCCATGAAGCTGGTTATTATGAATATTAATAAAGGAATCATATTCTAAAATATCCTCAATACTGTCATTATCGAGCCATAAATTAAATCCCCACATATCAATTTCTTCAGAACCTTTTTGCTCCTTGAGATAATCCGCCAGTTCGTAGTGCATATCTGCATCAAGCGCCACCAGTTCTTTTTCAGTATCGACAACGCCTTTCACAAATCCATTCGGAAAATCTCTTATACCAATAATATCCCGTATCGTCTTTTTCTCATCTAATATAAACATATAAATAACCATTCCTTTCTCTCAGCCCGCGATATTTGATGCCGCAAGGCACAAATTCGCCTGTGAAAAATTTATTTTTCACAGTAATATCCCCACATCAAATAAAAGCTTCATCTTTTTTATCCGCTTTCCGCACGCTGCTGCGCTCGACCAGGCTTCCGTTCACAACATGCACCTTCGTTCCGGCCGCAGCATTCTCGATCCGTTTCACGAGACAGGACATCGCTACTCTGGTCATTTCGGCCATATCGACGGAGTAGGTCGTGATCCTGGAATCTCCGAGCTCTGCGTATAAATAATCGTCGTAGCCGACCACCGAAATATCCTCCGGTACCCGGTAGCCTTTTCCCGCAAGCTGCCCGATCAGGGCATGCGCGGTCACATCGTTGTTGCAGACGAAGGCTTCCGGCATATTGTCCTCCGGAAAGGAAAAGGTATAATTGACTCCGATCAGCCCGTCTCCATAGCCCCTGTCTTTGATGACCCATTCCGGGTTCTGTTCCAGACCGTGCTCCATCAGGGCCTTGCAGTAGCCGAAATAACGGTCGGTGATGCTTTCCGTATACATCAGGCTCCCCACATAGGCGATGCGCGTATGCCCGTTCTGAATCAGGTATTCCGTCATCCGGTACATCCCGTAAAACCCGGCCGAAATGACGGAATCCACGATTTCTTCATCGTCATAGAAGTCCAGAAAGACCATCGGGATCCTCTTATTCTGATAGAGCATTTTCAAATAATCCCGCTTGGGTTTGCCGATAACGATAATGCCGTCTATCCGCTCTTCCCCCAGCAGTTTGGGAGACGCGAGCGCATCCTCATCGAATTCCGCTACGACTTCCAGCATGGAAAAGCAATTCTCTTTGAGCGCACGCGTCGCAAGCTCCTGATACATTTTCCAGTAAAAAGAAGCGAACTTCGCAAAATATCTTTCAAAAGCAATGACGCCGACCGTATAGGATTTCGCCTTTTCCTGCCTGACGGAATGAACGGGCATGTAGCCCATTTCATCCGCCAGCGCCCTGATCCTGACCCGCATTTCCTCGCTGACGCCCTTTTGCCCGGATAACGCTTTCGATACGGTGACGACGCTGACGCCGACCCGCTCCGCGATATCCGCAAGCCTTACCGTTTTTATCATCTCTATAACCATGCCTTTCTCTCAACCTGCGGATTTTACTCTACCGCCGTAAGATGTATCAGTTTTGCCATAAAATCTCCCCGGAAATCCGGTATCAAAAGGCCGGCCTTCATCAGCGTATCGCCGCTGCAGACCCTGGGCCGTACCGTATCATCGTTCACAAAACGCACCTCGTAGCGTTTTTCCTCCGAAAGCCCTTTTAATAAAAGGCGTCTGGACTTGAAATTCGCGCGGCAGAGCACCTGCACGAAAGTTACGAGCGATTCTTCTTTTCCCCCGCTGACCACCTGCCAGCAGTCGAACTTATGATTCTGCCCATAAGAAGCGAGACGGTAATAGTCCCCCTCCCGGATCAAATCGTTGTACTGGTGATATAACGCTACCTGCTCCGGTATCTGTTTCCGATCCTCCTCCGGTATTTTCGTCACATCCAGCTCATAGCCGAAAGTTCCCGCCAGCGCGACGATTCCCCTCGTTTCAAAAGGCGTGGCCCTTCCCACCGAATGATTCGGGCAGTCGGACACATGCGCGCCTATCGTGGAAAGCGGATAGAGCAGCGCCGTCCCTTCCTGTATTTCCAGCCGTTCGATGGCATCCGTATCGTCCGAGCACCAGATCTGCGGGCTGTAATAGAGCATTCCCGGATCAAAACGCGCGCCGCCGCTGGAACAGTTCTCCAGGAGCAGATGCGGGAACTCTTTTATCAGACGCCCCTGCATTTCATATACCGCGAGCATGTACCTGTGATAAATTTCCCCCTGCCTGTCGGCGGGCAGCGCTGCGCTGCCGATATCCGTCAGCGGCCGGTTCATATCCCATTTGACATATTCGACGTTCGCGCTCCGCAGTACGGAAGCCACCATCTCATAAACAGAATCGGCAACCTCTTTTCTCGACAGATCCAGCACGAACTGCTGTCTGGCCTGCGACGCCGGCCTGCCCGGAATCGCGATCGCCCAGTCCGGGTGTTCCCGGTAAAGATCCGAATCCGGTGAGATCATTTCCGGCTCGAACCAGATACCGAATTTCATGCCCAGCTTATTGACCTCATCCACCAGGTATTTCAGGCCGCCTTTTAACTTGTCCTCATTTACCTGCCAGTCGCCGAGCGCGCAGTCGTCATTGTTCCTTTTTCCGAACCAGCCGTCGTCCATGACGAGCATCTCTATGCCAAGCGCAGAGGCTTCTTTTGCAATCGCCAGAAGTTTGTCCGTATCGAATTCAAAATAGGTCGCTTCCCAGTTGTTGATCAGGATCGGCCGTTTCCGGTTCCGGTATTCCCCGCGGATCAAATGCTTTCTGTACAGCGTATGGAACGTATTCGTCATCGCATCCAGGCCCTTATCCGTATAGAGCATCACAACCTCAGGCGCCTGAAAACGCTCTCCGGCTTCGAGCTTCCAGCAGAAATTTTCGGGATGAATGCCCATGGACATCCGCACATAATCAAACTGCGTTACTTCCGCCTGCGCGCGGAAATTCCCCGAATAAACGAAGTTCATGGCATAGACCTCTCCGTTCTCCTGCGTCGTATTCTTTCCGACCAGCGCAAGAAAAGGATGATCCTGATGGCTGGATTCTCCCCGCATGGAGCTCGCATTCTGAATGCCGTAGCCCAGCGTCTTCCTCTGGATATGGCGTTCCCGTCCCCAGCTTCCATGCAGCGTGATCATATCATAGTCGCGGTTATCCATATCGAGACATGCGGAATATACCTTCGTCAGATAAAAAGGCTCCGTCCCGGTATTGCTCACCCGAACGCTCCTGGTAATCGCATCCGTATCCCGGAATACCGTATACAAAAGCTCGACCTGCATTCCAACATACCTGTCCTCGCAGAGAAGCTTTAATGTCATACACTCTTCCGCCGTACCGAAGGTGGCGGGCAGGCCCGCAAGCTCCGGTTTTCCCTCCATAATCTCATAAGATACAAAGGAAAGCATGGCGCCGGCATGGCCGCCGGCAGTCCGGATGCTCAGACAGCTCTCCCGGCAGTCCCCCGTGCCGCCCGCAGGATATTCAAAAGGAAAACAGTCATAGAAAGAGCATCGCTCCCTGTTATTTTCGCCCGGCACAAAAGGCGCTTCCTCCGTCCGCAGCAAATAGGAAACATCCGCATCCTTTAAGCGCCTTCCATAATAAATATGTCCTATAAAATTTTCCGCATCCACAATGCCGATCAGATAGCTTGTATCCGGCGTATCCAATTTAAAGATCCGTTCCTGTTCGTGGTAAGTTATCATTCCGCTGTTCTCCCTTCGATAAAAATACTTGCTGTTTCCAGAATAGCATACTTTATCCAATTTTTAAACAGTTTTTAGCTAAAAGAATTATTTTTTAATTTATTTAGTTAATCAAATAATATCTCATCCACCGTTACGAACTCATAGCCCTGCGTCTGCAGTTCATCCACGACACGGAGAGCCGCCGTCACCGTCGATGCATAACTGTCGTGCATGAGGATGATCGCGTTTTCCTTCGCCTTCGACAGCACCTTTCTCGTCACACCGTCCGCATTGCCGGAGCACCAGTCCAGCGGGTCGATCGTCCAGAGCACCGGAAACATATTCAGCTCGGCTTCCAGGGATTTTTCCCAGGTGCCGTAAGGCGGGCGGACGAACAGGACTTCTTCCCCCGTAATCCCGCTAATGATCTCATTGGTCTTTACAAGCTCCTGCTTGAACGCGTCCAGGCTGCCGGATCTGAGCTGCATGTGGCTGTAGGTGTGGTTGCCGATCAGATGGCCTTCCTCCTTCATCCTTTCGATGATATCGGGATAAAGCTCCGCATGTTCCCCTGTTACAAAAAAAGTGGCGCAGACGTCCCGCTCCTTCAATCCGTCCAAAAGCTGCTCCGTATAGTAAGGATGGGGGCCGTCGTCAAATGTCAGGGCGATCTTGCGCGTCTCCGTTTCCTTCCGCTCCGTTATGACCTTTTCTACCACGATACTGTCCTCCGCTATTCTTTCCTGCACATTGAACCGCTCTTCCGCTTCCCCGGCCTGCTTTCTTCCTAACCAGTAAAAAAGCAGACTCACTATCCATACCATCAAAAAGATCAAAAACCTCTTTTTCCGCATACGAGAATCTGCTCCCTGCCCATATTCAATAATATATATGCCGTTTCCTGCCGTTTTAGGATAAAGAGATGCGCCGCTGCATCATCATAACGTTATCACGAACGCCTTGGCCATGCCGTCGGCGCATTGGCGCTCCAGCCGCAGTTCCCCGCCGTGCATCTGAACGATTTTGGAAGCAATGCTGAGTCCGAGGCCGCTGCCGCCACTCGTGCTCCTCGTCTTATCGCCTCTGGAAAAAGGCTCAAAAATATGCGCCGCCAGCCCGTCCTCTATCGGCGTTCCGTTGTCCGCTATACGGATCCGATATGCCTCGTCCAGGCTGACGCAGACCTTCGTTCCCCTGTCATTATATCTGACCGCATTGGTCAATATATTCGTAACAGCCCGCCCCATCTGCGTTCTGTCCATTTCGCAGGGAAACGCCCGCTCCGGTATCCGGATATCCAGTTCGATGCCGTTCTCTTCAAAATCGGCATAGAGCAGCGCGATATTCTCCCGCAGCAATTCCCCCAGATCCCCTTTTTCCCTGTGCAGGGAAAACCCGTCGCTGTCCATTTTCACATATTCGAACAAAAGCGTGATCAAATCGTCCATTCGCAGCGATTTCGCATAAATCGCCCGCAGATATTCTTTTCTTTTTGCCTCCTCCGGCACCATATCATCGACGAGCGCCTTCGCGTAACCGCAGACCGTCGTGAGCGGCGTTTTGATATCGTGGGCAATATCGGACAGCAGCAGATTCCGCTGGCTGTCATAAGCCTCCTTACGCGCCTTTTCCTCCACCAGCAGCTCCTTCATCTTTCCCGACACGGCCCGGTAGTACCAGTAGGCTGAAATGAAATAGGGAAGCAGCGTGAGCGCAAACAGAATCAGGAAAAGAAAGATGACCGCCACCTGATACAGCTCGATCAGCCCGGCGTCGGTGACGTCCGCCAGTACCGGGGAGGTGATATCGACGCGCAGCCCGTTCTCCATATTCCGGCCGATGGATACCTGCACCCAGGCCGCTATCCTGTCGGGCAGAAGCGCCGCCGCGGAAAGCAGCAGCATCTGCAGCATGAGCAGCAGGATGCTCCCGCTTCCCGCCGTCACGGAAAACCGGATGTGCATCGTCTCCGCCAAAAAGGGCTCCACGATCAGACGATATCCCATGCCAAGCAGCTCTTCGCTGATATAGATGAACAGCATGATGACCAGAAAGCGCTGTAACAGGAACCATTTTAAAGATTTTGTGCCCCTCCGGGCGTTCGTTGTTTCCATTTTATTGCATGCCCTTCATTCCCCGCTTATTTTTCCATGCGGTAGCCAAGCCCCCGTATCGTCTTGATATAAGCGCCACCGTCCCCGCTCAGTTTGGCTCGCAGCTTGCTGATGCACACCATAATATTATTATCGGAAACCAGATAATCGTCGCCCCAGCCTTCCTCGAACAGCTGCTGCTTGGTAAACACTTTTCCCGGATTTTCCATAAAAAGCTTCATCAGCCTGTATTCGATGGAAGTGAGCTCGACGACCCGCTCTCCCTGCTGCAAAAGACAAGACCGCAGATCCAGCCTTAAATCCCGTACCGCCAGCTCTTCCACCTGCTTCCGCCTGCCGGATCCCAGCGCATAAAACCGCCTGATATTGGAATTGACCCTGGCGACGGCTTCCAGCGGCTGAAAAGGCTTGGTGATATAATCGTCCGCCCCCAGATCGAGGCCAAGGATCTTGTCCGCATCCCCGCTTTTCGCCGAAAGCATGATGACCGGGATATTGCTGCTCTCCCGGATATTGCGCAGCACCCGGTAGCCGTCGAGGCCCGGCATCATGATATCCAGAATCACAAGATCGATGCCCTCCTTCTGTAACGCCGCCTCCTGCAGGGCGGACAACGCCTCCGCGCCATCCGCCGCCTCGACCACTTCATAACCGTCTTTTTCCAGATACAGCCGCAGCAAATCCCTGATTTCCGCCTCATCGTCCGCGATCAGAACTTTATAGCCCATTTTCGTATCCTCCCTGTCCGCCGCCGCACAACGCCCGGTAAAGCGCCGCGCGCGTCAGATTGATATAAGGCTTTACAAAAGCGATTTCGGAGATTCCGCAGGTGAAAAAACTGAGCATCTGCCATGGAATGAAAGACAGATCCAGCACAAAAGCATCCCATTTCTGCCCGTCCATCATCTTTCTGCTGTATGCCAGCACTTCCCGATACGGCATATCCGGATTCTCCGCCAGGATAAAATCTACCATATAATACTGATATTTCCTGTAAATCCCCGGAATGATAAAGAGTAGCGCCCACAAAAAGACATGGAGATCCCGCATGAACATTGTTTTTACGCCGTTCAGATAATGATGGTCAAAAGTATAGCCGAGCTCTGAAATATCCGCCCTGTCATCCACGCTTTTCAGCATGAACCGCTGCGCGCCGACCCATAAGGGATTGACCAGAAATACATCCGCCGCCAGCCAGACGATCACCACGATAAAGAATATGACCGCCATAACGATCGCGAAGGCGGCGAGGAACACAACGCGCGCCTCGCCCAGCCGGCCCAATGACCTTTCGATACTGTCCCCGATGCCGTCCAGCGCGCGCTCTTCGACGGCAATCAGCGCATTCACCCTCTCCCCTTTCCCGTCATTCGTATGAGAAGAGGCGGCGGAAGAACTCGCGCCGCCGCTCAGCAGAAGAAAAATAAAAGATACGAATACCGCTTTCCAATAGTTTCTTCTTAACGCTTCTTTCGCTCTTTCCTTTAATTCTTTCCTCGTCCATTTCATTGTTCATTCTCCCTGTTCAAAAAATCTGTTTAAGGGCGCTCCCTGGTTACTGTTATGTCGTTTACTATAAAACAAGGATAACGCCCACACCTTAAACAAAAACCGGAGAAAGCTTAAAATAACCTTAACATTTCGCGGCCAGGCACTTTCCTTAACTGCTCTCCAGATTCATATACCGGATATACAATTCCGCAAATTCTTCCTGCTCTGCCAGATTGATGCTCTCGATTCCCTGCAGCATCTCATCCAGCATTCCTTCCCGCAGCTTCCCTGTCCACAAATCTTTTCCCATATGAAAAGCACCGGCCAGAGCGGTATTCCCGACCGCTTTCGTACAGGATTTTAACGATTCCGGCAAAAGCCCTATGGCCGCCGCCGCATCCACATCCAGATAATAACCGAAGCCGCCTGCAAGACAGACCTGCGAGATTTCGGGGAAACCCATCTTGCGGCATAAAATATCCACCCCGGCACGGACCGCCGCCTTCGCCATCTGTAAATCCCGGATATCCTTCTGGGTCAGACGGATGGAAGCCGCCGAAACGGAAGCATCCGCTGAATCGTTCCCTTTCGCCTCTCCGGGAAGAGGAAGCGTGATGCCTTCTTCAAAATAAGGACCCGCCATCAGCCCGCTCTCATCGATGACGCCTTCTTTTAATAAAGAAGCGGCCAACGCTATCATATCGCTTCCCGCTACAGCCCGGCCGGAGCCGCCTTCAAAGGCCGGCCCCGCCGCCGCCGCGGTCACGAGCATGCGCTTTCCGTCCGTAAGCGCCAATTCGCCATTAGTCCCAAGGTCGATAAACAGCACGGCTGTCCCCTGAGGAATATTTCCGGAGAACAGGGGCAGCATTTTCAGGGTATATAATCCTGCCACGATATCGCCGCCCACAAAGGCGCTGATGCCCGGCGTAACATAGACCGGCATAGCGCCATCTGGCAGAACGCACTTCTGCAGGCCGAGTTTTTCCGGCGCAAAAGGGCTTTTCCCCAGCCCTTCTGTGGAAAGCCCCATCAATAAATGCTCCATCGTCGTATTCCCGGCGACGCACATACAGCATATAGAAGTCTCCTGCCCCGCCGCGCGGCAGAAACGGCGGAACCTGCCGACGCCTTCCATCAGGACCTCCCATACGCTTTCCCGCAGCGCTTCCGCCTGTCCGGCATTGGCCGCCTGTATTCTGGAAAGCACATCGGCGCCATAGCTTCTCTGAGGATTCAGGGCGCAGCAGGTATCCGCCGCCCGTCCGGAATCGATATCCATAAGCCGCATCGCGATCGTGGTCGTCCCCAGATCGACGGCTATCAGATAACGTTTTTCCGTTTTTTCTTTTTGACTTATATGGTCATCCTTTTCTGACGCAGCTATCACATCCGATAGATCCGTTAAAATTTCAATTGGCCGGGGCTGTACGAACGCCGATTGAACGGCACAGTCGTTCTTTGGTCTTGCCATACAGGCGAGCCGGTATCCGAGACGGAGCTCATCCGGTGCAAATACCTGTCTTTCCAGGCCTGTCGGAACAGGCGCCGCCTGCATGAACCGCACCCTGCATCTTCCGCAGGTTCCTTTTCCGCCGCAGAAATTTCCGGAAATCAGTTTCTTTTTTAACAGAGTCGTCATCAATGTCACATCTGAATCATGTGTCACCCGGATTTCCTGCCGTTCCTGTTTCTCATTTTCCGTTATGAACGTCATTTGAATTGTTTCAGACAAACTGATTTCTCTCCTCATCATAATGATAATCTATAGAAGCCAGTTTCTGCATGATTTCCGCCTCGCTGATATCCAGATCATCGCAAAAGGCGGCCAGACTGCCGTAGAAGTCTCTCAGCTTTAAGTTTACATAACTAAGCAGCATTGCTGGATCAGATGGTATCATATCGGTCATCCTTTCATTTCAGTTCCATTTTTACCGTATATTGGTTCCCTTCCGCATGAACTTGGGCGATACTGCCGCAGATCAACGGCATCATCGGAGCAATATGGCCGATATCCAAATCCATCAGCACCGGTACGTCATACTTTTGCACTACCTCATAAACCGCCTGATACTGATCGAGTCCCATCATCTCCTGCCCATAGCAGAGCGGTCTCCCGATCAGGAATCCTTTACAATGCCGAAACCATCCGGCATGTTCCATCTGCCACATGGCGCGCCGGATACCCATCACATTTAAATCGCAGGCCTCTAAGAACCATATGACGCCGTCTTCCCGATAACGCCCGGTGAAATCGCACACCTTATCGTATTCTGTACCGAGCAGATTGACCAGACAGTCCATACAGCCGCCGAGCAGCCTGCCGGAAAAATCAAGCGTCCTGTCAGGAAATTTCCGGATGACGGAAGGCTCCGTCAGATGATAGGGGGCATAGGGGCCTTCCTCCGCTTCTTTTTCCCATTTATCATAGCCCTGCAGCTCCAGACACTTTCCGGTCAAAAGGTCCATCGCATCGTAAAGCGACGGATGCCAGGGCTCCATGCCAAAGGTCGCGGCACAGGGGCCGTAAACAGACGCGGTATCACAGAGCGTCGTCAGCAGAAAGGTCATATTGGTATTGTCGGAATATCCCATATACCATTTCGGCGTAGCCTGACCGATTTGGTCAAAATCGATATGATCCAGAATTTCACACATCAATTCCCCGCCGCCGCAGGAAATAAGGCAGTCGTTTTCTTTGCTGCAATAAAAATCCTGAAGCTCTTTTCCGCATTCGGGCGGCGTATTGCTGATGCCGATTCCCCGCTCCACATAGCAGTTTGGGCCCAACCTGAGCTTATATCCTTCCTTTTCCCATTTTTTCTGCGCATTTAAAAAAGCGCTTTTATAAGGCTCTGTCGCACATCCGAAAGAAGGCGCGACAAAGCCTATTATTCCGTTCGAAGGCAAAAACGCCGGGTATCTCATAATAATCCTCCATTCCTGCTCAGTTATTTTGTGGAAGAATCGCGCCGGCGATTCTTTCGGGAATGATTGGGATTTTCTCAGGCGGCGTCTTCCGACGCCCTGGAAAATCCTCATTCCCTGCCTTCCATTATATCGTTTTTACCGCATAATTGCCATGCTTATTTTGTTCTTTTCCCGGAAATTTCCGTCTGTTCTCCCACGTCTCCGGCCGCCCTTTTTCTCCTCTCCTTTTCTCCGCCTCTTTCTTCCGGCTCATTTCTTCCTGGCCGCCAGTTTCCCGTCCTCTACCGCGATGAGGATCGTATCCTGCGCAGCTATCCGGTCCTCCAGAATCAGCTTCGCCGATAAGGTCTCCACATGTTTCTGAATATATCGTTTCAGCGGTCTCGCTCCATAGACCGGATCGTAAGCGTTTTCGATAATAAAATCCTCTGCCTCCGGCGCCAGCTCTACGACCAGCTCCCTGCCGGCCAGACATTTGTTCAGTTCCCCGATGACAAGGCGAATAATATCGTGTGTGACTAGTTTGGTCAATGGTTTGAACAGCACGATTTCATCGAGGCGGTTCAGAAATTCCGGCCGGAAATGATTCCGCAGATCGCCCATGACGAGCGCTTCCGCCTCCGGCTTGATCCCGCCGTCTTTATCGATGCCGTCCAACAGATATTCCGCGCCGATGTTGGAGGTCATGATCAGAATCGTGTTTTTGAAGTCCACCGTTCTGCCCTGGGAATCCGTGATCCGTCCATCGTCAAGCACCTGTAAAAGCACGTTGAATACATCGGGATGCGCTTTTTCGATCTCATCGAACAGAACGACCGAATACGGTTTTCTTCTGACCGCCTCGGTCAGCTGACCGCCCTCTTCATATCCGACATATCCGGGAGGCGCTCCGATCAGCCGGGAAACAGAATATTTCTCCATATATTCGCTCATATCGATGCGCACCATATTATTCTCATCGTCGAACAAAGACGCCGCCAGCGCTTTGGCAAGCTCCGTTTTGCCCACGCCGGTCGGCCCCATGAATAAGAATGAACCGATTGGCTTCGTCGGGTCTTTGATGCCCGCTTTGGAACGGATGATCGCTTCCGTTACCGTCGTTACACCCTCTTCCTGCCCGATAACGCGTTTGTGCAGCTCTTCGTCCAGATGCAGCGTTTTGTTCCGCTCGCTCTCCGTCAGCTTCGCCACCGGAATTCCGGTCCACCGGGAAATGATCTTCGCGATCTCCTCTTCGGAAACGCTTTCATGGACAAGGGAAAGTTCCTGATTCTTTACTTTATCTTCTTCTATCTCCAGCTGCTGCTTTAAAGACGGCATTCTGCCATAACTGAGTTCTGCGGCTTTCTCATAATCGCCCTCCCGCTGCGCGATCTGAATCTGGTTGTTGACATCGTCGATTTCCTCCCGGATTTTGGAAAGCTTCTCAACAGAAGCCTTTTCATTCTCCCACTGCGCCATCCGGTTATCCAGCTCGGCTTTTAACTCAGCCAGTTCACGCTGCAGATTTTCAAGGCGCTCTTGACTCAATCGGTCATCCTCCTTTTTCAAGGCGGTTTCCTCGATTTCGAGCTGCATGACCTTACGCCGAAGTTCGTCCAGCTCCGTCGGCATGGAATCCAGCTCGGTCTTAATCAGCGCGCACGCCTCGTCCACCAGATCGATCGCCTTATCCGGCAGGAACCGGTCGGAAAGGTAACGGTTGGAAAGCACCGCCGCACTGACCAATGCGGTATCCATGATTTTGACGCCATGATAGACCTCGTACCGCTCTTTTAACCCGCGCAGGATGGAGATGGTATCTTCCACGGTAGGCTCCTCCACCAGAACCGGCTGAAAACGCCTCTCCAGCGCGGCATCCTTTTCGATATACCGGCGGTATTCGTCCAAAGTGGTCGCGCCGATGCAGTGCAGTTCGCCCCGCGCCAGCATGGGTTTTAACATGTTGCCGGCATCTAACGCGCCGTCCGTCTTTCCCGCGCCGACGATCGTATGCAGTTCGTCGATGAATAGAATAATCTGTCCGTCGCTGTTCTTTACGTCATCCAGCACCGCTTTCAAACGCTCCTCGAATTCGCCCCGGTATTTCGCGCCCGCCACCAGCGCGCCCATATCCAGCGCAAAAATCTTTTTATCCTTCAGGCCCTCCGGCACGTCCCCGCGGACGATCCGCTGCGCCAGCCCTTCCACTACCGCGGTCTTACCGACGCCCGGCTCCCCGATGAGCACCGGGTTGTTCTTCGTTTTTCTGGAAAGGATGCGGATCACGTTGCGAATCTCATTATCCCGTCCAATGACGGGGTCAAGTTTCTGGTTCCGCGCCCTTTCCACCAGATCCTGGCCGTATTTTTCCAGCGTATCATAAGTCGCCTCAGGGTTATCGGATGTTACCCGCTGGTTCCCGCGCACTGTCGAAAGCGCCTGCAGAAAGCGTTCCCTCGTTATCCCGAATTCCCTGAAAATCTCTTTTATCTCTCTTCCCGGATGCTTCAGCATGGCGAGGAAAAGATGCTCGACGGAAACATACTCGTCTCCCAGCTGTTTTGCCTCGTCCTCCGCCGTCACGAGCACTTTATTCAAATCCTGGCCGATATAAACCTGGCCGCCCTGCACCTTAACGCGCTTCCGGAGCCCCTGTTCCACGCGGTTCAGGAAATATTCCCTGTTGATTTCCATTTTTTCTGTCAGTTTCAGAATCAGGCTGTCTTCTATCGTCAAAAGGCTGTAAAGAAGATGTTCCTGCTCAATTTCCTGATTGCCGTATTCATATGCCAGTTTTTCGCACTGCTCTACTGCCTGCATTGATTTCTGTGTAAATTTCGTTAGATTCATCATTTTACCCCCATTCCGAAGCGTTCTGTGCTGAGGAACACGGGCAGAATCTCAAATTCTGCTCTCAATAGAATTTGTGACGCTCCGGCACAAATTCCCGGTTGAATAAATTGCTCATCAGAAAATTTATTCAATCTTCGCCCCTCTTGTTCTAGCTGCAATATAACAATAAGTCTTTTTGTTAGCAGTGTCAAGAGGTGAGTGCTAATAATTTTATAAAAACTCCGTAAACATTTCTGTTGCATTCTGTGGGTCAATATCAAGAATATTCATATTATATTCTGAATATTTTTCAGCATATTCAGCACACACCCCATAGTGCATATTGCTGTTTTTTCATGCAAAAATCCGATTCCCATACCTATATAGGCGGCTGCGCTGTTCCATTGTTAAGCAATGCATTTAACAAGTACCTGTAATCGTTGTCCCTTTCCATAAAAAAGCTCATAACAAAATAATCCCCATGCCATGATTGACACAGGGATTGTTACCGTATATTTATTGACTTTCGCAACTGTTTCAGGAGAAAATCTTTAACCGGTTCTCTCTCAATTCTTCTAAAGACACAACCGCAAAAGGGACTGCTTCGTCCAATGCTTGCAATATCTTATAATCTTTTTTGTAATATTTCTCTATCGCGGCCATTAATCTCAAGCACATTCATCCTTTTTCAAGATAATCTTTAACAAAAGATTTTATAAAAATCACCAGAAGAAAAGCAGGTTGTCATTTTCAGCTTCACGACAATTTCGTTTTGTCATATTCTTTATGTTTACTATTCTTCATCAGCGCCAGCACGCAAATTACCAATATAATCGGAAACCCAACGCCTGCGAGAACGCCTGAACTAAGGTTATCCCCGGCCTTCTGCGATATATTGCCAACGATTGTCGGTCCTATGGCGCCGCCTAAGTCTCCTGCAAGTGCGAGCAATGCAAACATAGCTGTACCGCCCGTAGGAAGTATTTTTGACGATATACTGATTGAACCGGGCCACATGATGCCGACTGAAAAACCGCAGACCGCACAGCCGAGCAGTCCCATGATCGGAATATTCGCCAATCCCGCCAACAGATAGCAGCACAGGCAAAGGATACCCGAAGCAGCCATAAAAATGTTCAGATTTATCCTGTTCCCGAATTTTCCGTACAATGTGCGGCTGAGCGCCATAAAGAAAGCAAATCCGCAGGGGCCTGCCAGGTCGCCTGCCGTTTTAGATACCTTTAACGCTGATTCCGCAAATGCAGACGCCCATTGAGCCATTGCAAGCTCGGAAGCTCCCGCACATACCATCAGCAGAATAAACAGCCAGAAAATCTTTGTTTTGAAAAGCCGCCCGATTGTCATACTCTGCCCATCTTCTACCAAATCCTCTATCGGGCAAACGACAAAATTAAAGATATTGAACAGCGGGATAATTGCCCATATAAGTGCCAATATCCGCCAGTTGTCAACTCCGAACAGTGTAAAGAACAGTGTGGAACCAAGTATAACAGCCATCGACCCCCAGCAGTAAAAAGAGTGAAGAAGGCTCATCATACTGTCTTTGTTTTCAAACGGGCAGGCTTCTATAATGGGACTTGCTAAAACCTCGGTAAGCCCACTCCCGACAGCATATATAATCACGCATATCAGAATGCCTGAAAACGGAGACGGCAACAGATCCGGCAATACGCCAAGTCCTGCCAGTCCCAGTGCAGAGGCAATTTCTGCCGCTACTATGCAAGGTCTGTACCCGATTTTATCTACGACTTTGGCACAAAAGAAATCAATTACAAGCTGCATTAAAAAGAAACTGGTCGATATAAGTGCCAGCTTGCTGAACGGGATTTCGTATGTATTATGAAAAGTGAGATATAACAATGGGACAAAATTAGCACATATCGCCTGCGTGACAAATCCCAAATAACACGCAAGCACAGTTTTTCTGTATTTTTTCGTATTCATCTGTTTTCCTCTGCCTTCTGCGGTTTATGCGTTATTTCCCCATACGGAGATTGCCGGCGGTTCTGTTTTCTAATGAGCAGAGAACACATCGCCTGCATTTCCAGTTATCAAGATTCATTTTCATCGCTCCTGATCCATACGGCAAAATCGCATTTTCTATTTTCCTGTATTATAATTATAACGCCAAATTCAGACAAGCGGTATGATAATATCACCGTATTTTATGACAAAATCATCAGGAGGATCTTGCAATGGCTGTTTCAAAATGCACCTCGCTGACAACCCCGTCAAATAGAAATGCAAACTCTGCGGAGGCGCTTCCGCATATTGATGAATCAGGCTCTCACGGAACGGCAGATTTTCCCGCAGCAATTATCTGCTTCCTGTTTTGAATAACAATCATTTCAGGGATATTGTCTTGACTTCAAACAGCAACCGTTACCAAAGCATATTATCTTTACTGAATATCATTTGGGATTCCGTTTGCTTTGAAACATCGGACTATGAAATAACCGTCCGCATCGAGCTCTCCAATTTTTTCTGTATTCTTGTCCATTTCCCTGAAAACATTATTCCAATACAAACGGAACACAGTTTTATACAGGAAGGCAGGATGCAGACTCTTTTAGCCTGTATCCATCAGCATTATTACGAGGATTTTACATTGGATGACCTCGCTAAATCGGCGTCTGTCAGTAAGAGTGAAACCCTTAGATGCTTTAAGGAAATCGTAGGACAGTCACCGATAAAATACTTAAAAATATACAGATTGCAAAGTGCCGCCCATATGATCCGCAATACAAATTACTCAATCGGCACAATCTGTGAATTATGTGGTTTCAGCGACAATAGCTATTTTCCAGGTCTTTCAAAGAAATCCATCTTTATGATACGCCGTTGCCTGTGCGGCAGGGGCTGTATTTATTCCGTACCTTTTTTGTGAATAATGGCAACATGCGCTTTTAGTTTCTTCATCGCCCAATCATAATGGCTTGCCGTAACGCTGACAAAATAGGAACCTAATGTGCTTCCGCCGGCCCATTCATACATTCCTTTGGAAAAAAGTTCCTCATCAGAAAATGTTTCAGCTAACTTTATAACTTCGACATGGGATTTCTGAAACATTGCCTTTGCATCTTCCAGCGATGTGTGCTGATGTTTTTTCCAAAACTCCACGTTCATAGCTCCATAGGTTTTCCAGTTATAAGGCTGTGGAATAAATGGCGTGTTTTCTCCTTTTTGATTTGACCGCACCCAGTTAAGTAAAAGCTGATGCCATTCATAGAGATGGATCAGAATATCACGAAGATTCCTATCTCTTTTCCAATGAGCCTCTTTCTTTTTTGCATCTCCCGAAAAATCAAAAGGCACTTTCAGTTCTTCTTCCGTTAATCCCCCAATAAGAACATTTAATTTTTCATAGTTTGTGGCTGCTGCGGTTAATAAATCTGTTTTCGTTGTTGGTCTTCCCATGATAATATCCTTTCTTTTTCACAAAACAATGTACCTCATTTACTTGCGTCCGTAACTTTGTATCTCAATATAGTTTTTAGTTTTGATTTCTCAGTACGGTTAGCATTATTCAAATAAATCTCTCTATGTTTTTTCCCAATACGCTTGTATCCGTGTTCCAAGCAGTATTTATCCATAATTTCAAATGATGCAGGCTCGTCATCAAATGCTCCTTTATGTAACATTTGAATACATTTACCATCACAAATTGTTTCAAAAGAAATATTTGCAAGATACCTATTAGGCTTTTTTCTCTTAACTAAGTTTAAAGCATTATCAAATATTTCTTTGGTAATAAAATCTGGTTGCCGTATCATAATAACGTATTGTAGCTCCGCTTTTATTAATTCATTCCCAGAAGCCCCCTTGCTCCATATCCCCTCTAAGGGATATACTGAATAATCATTTATTATTTGATTCTTCTCTGCTGATGATTTATATGCCATTTTTATTTTATAGGCCACCGAAAACAAGGCTGCAATTTTTTCAGAAAAAACCTCATCGTTAGGGTTTCCCATACCAGAAATCGTAATATAGTTTTGAGAGGGAATATCAACAAAACAAGGCATTGTGCTTACACCGTATATCTCTTTCTCCTGCTTTTTCCATTCAAATTTCATTTCTGATTCCTCACTTCCTTAAATAGAATTTGCAGTCAAATTGTATCACATATATGCTGACACCCTATGTCATGTTTTATATTTTTGGTAAATTCTCTTTGCCTGTTCAGCCACAATATCCTTGAGATATGCAGGCTCTATAATATCCACCTGCGTTCCAAATGATAACAGATACCCTATCAGCCACTCATCTTCTGGCATTTGGGCAGATACGATCAAATCCCCATTTTCTTTCTTGCTTACCCGTGTTTTATCAAATTCATCATAAACCCGATATGCCATATTCTGTGGAAAACGAAGCAGTATTGTGTGATAGCTTTGCCCTGATCCTTCATCTGATTCTGGAAACGAATACTTGGAAAACCCATCTGTCAAAACCTTTAAATCCATAATGCGGGTCAGTTTAAAGATTCGGTAATCTTGTTTCAGCATACAATATGCCTTTAAATACCACGACATAGACTTATATGCCATTTTTAATGGGCAGACAATTCTTTCACTGACTTCTCCGTATGAACTTGCATATGTTATTTTTACACACTTTTGATGAATTACCGATGATTTCAGCAATCCAAATTTTTCATTATCAGTTCCTTTATTCCCCCATCTGGAAAAATCCACCTCAAGCCAGTTTTCTGAACTGAGGTTAAATATTGCAGAAAGTTTCTGCAATGTCTGGCTGTTACTGATATTTTGCATAGTATTTATGCTTTGTAATGCCGTAAGGATTTCCTGTTTTTCCTCTTCTGACAAGACGGCCCTGTCCAAAACGAAATCATTCATCAAACGTATGCCGCCGTTTCTGCCTGCTTCCGCATAAACGGGGATGCCTGCTCCGCTCAGGGCATCAATATCTCTATAAACCGTTCTAACCGATACTTCCAGTTTTTCCGCTAATTCCGGGGCTGTAGCCTGTCCTTTATCAAGCAAATAATATACGATTTTAAACAATCTGCTTTCCTGCATAGCTCAGATAGTCCTCCGTTTCCCTGTCATTGAAATAACCATTCCTTTCTCTCAGCCCGCGGTATTTGATGCCGCAAGGCACAAATTCTCCTGTGAAAAATTCATTTTTCACAGTAAAAATCTCTGTCCCGTTTATCGGATTTGTACTTTCCACCTTTATCTCCTGTAACATATAATAATCGGTTACGATTATTATAAGCTATTGAACAGCCTTCATGCAATTGATTTCCCAACTGTCAGATACGCACCTTCCCTCACTGCAAGCCGCACTTTGCTTTCCGGATAGCCTTTCACATATTCTCTATGCATTTACCATCGCAAATTGTTTCCAAAGAAATATCCGCAGGATACATATCAGGCTTTTCCCTCTTAACTATAGTTAACGACATTAGAAATTGCCTTTTCGGACTTGTAAAAGCTTACATATATGGCTTTTGCAAAAGCCGGAAAGAGCAATTTGCCATGTCGTTTACTAAAGCGTTTGAAATAAGCAGTCAGATATCGTATAATATATTAAAATTTATATCGACAGATCAAAGTTTGTTGAACGGAATAATTTGATCAGATTCCGAATTTATTATGATGGGGGAGCGTATGAAAATAAATAAACAGTGGTTAATAAGGCTGTCGATTCTTTTGTTTTCGGCCTCTGTATCGGTTACCGTGTTCCCATGTGGGATGATTAATGCATACGGTTTGTTCGGAGAAGTTACTTCTTCGGCAATAACAGAGGATCAGGAATCCATCATTTCTGATGAAATCCGGATCTTTAAAACCACGAAGAACAGTAAGGGCATTAACATATTTAACGTGTGGTTTGAAATATGGATATGTATAATATGCTCCGCATTTTTGGAGTATGCATTCAGACTTCCGGAAAAAGATACGATTGTTACCTTAAAGGTCCGCATAGACGATTGATTCTTTCCGCTGTATTTTATAAGCAGAAAGGAGATTATATTTTGTTTGAACAAGATTATGTTATGCGGCTTATAAGAGAAATGGTACGAGCCATACTAAAACTGTTATTTCATATCAATACAGAGTCCCCTTCAGCGGAGCTGCCGGAAAAATCAGAACAAAAAGAAACATTGAATGAACTTTTGGATATGGTTGATAAAGGCAGGATTAATGAGGCTGAAAATCTAATATATGAGATAACAGAAGAAACTGATAAAAACAATTTAGAATTGGCATTATTGTTCTATTCCTATTTGAATGACAAAAATGATAATTTTTTGGAGGATAACAATTTTAGCAGAGATGAGATTAAACAGGGTCTGATGGATACTGTTTCCAAATACGGTCTCAGCAGTATGGCAGAGATGTTTTTACAGTAAAGAGGGCTGTCCGATCAAACGGACAGCCTCTTTACCACAATAAAATAACTCGTTACAAGTATCGCATCCGCTCCCATCCATGCCATAATTTCCGCATAAAAGATACCGTTTCCGCCCAAAAGCCCAGGCAGGAACAGGGCGCTTGCCGTACGCATGATGAACTCCGCCACGCCGGACAGCATCGGCAGCACCGTATTCCCCATGCCCTGTATCGCGGACCTCGTCACATGCAGGATGTACAGAATCGGCAGGCCGACGCTCATGACTGCCAGATAGCGGTACGCAATGGCAAGCGTCTCATCCACCGTCTCAGGGGAACCGGAAATAAAAAGTCCCAGCAGAACTTTTCCGAAACCAAGCATACAGGCCGCGATGACGACAGAGGTCAAAACGGCAATGACCACGGCGGCCCGCATGCCGTCGTGGATGCGCTTTATTTCCCCGGCGCCCATATTCTGCCCCGTATAAGTCACCATGGCGTAACCGTAAGAGGTCGCCGCGATTTCCAGCAGGCCGTACAGTTTATTGGTCGCCGTAAAGCCTGCGATAAAGATGACCCCGAAACCATTCACCACGGCCTGCACGATCATGCCGCCTACCGCTATGATAGCGTTCTGAAATGCCATGGGAACGCCCAGATACATCAGTTCTCCCATAAGCCGGGCACTGACCCGGAAATCCTCCGGCCGAAAACGCAGCAGTTCTATTTTCCCGATATGCCAGATACAGAAAATGCTCGATACCATCTGGGCGATCAGAGTCGCCGACGCTGCCCCGGCGATTCCCCAGCCAAAACCGATGACGAACAGCATATCCAGCAGAATATTCACAACAGATGCGACGATCATCGCATTAAGCGGCGTCCTGCTGTCCCCCAGGGCGCGCAGGATACAGGCGAGCAGATTATACAGCATCACGACCGGAATGCCTGAGAACATGATTCTCAGGTACAAGATCGTGCCGTCCCAGATATCCGGCGGGGTCTGTAAAATCTGTAACAGCGTTTTCACCATCAGCTGCCCGGTTATGACCAATACGACCGAAGATACCGCGGCGATTGCCGCAGAACCCGCGGCCGCTTTTCTGAGAGCGTTATGGTTCCCCGCGCCGAATTCTTTTGCCATCCTGATGCCAAATCCCTGTGTGAAGCCCTGAATAATGCCGAGCATCATCCAGTTCATCCATTCCGCGGCGCCGAGCGCCGCCAGCGCGCCGACGCCAAGCGCCTTTCCGACGACCATCGTATCGACCACCGTATAAAGCTGCTGAAAGATATTTCCCGCCATCAGCGACAAAGCAAAGGACAAAATGATAGACGAAGGTTTTCCCTCCGTCATATTTTTAACTTTTACTGCCATAATGAACAAATGCCTCTGTCTTCTTAACGCCGGAACAACAGTTCCGTCAATTCCTCGTGAATTTTTCCGTTCGTAGCGATAACGCTTCCTCTTTTCAGGAGATTCAACGGCTCTCCCGTAAAAGTCGTCACCCGCCCTCCGGCTTCCGTGACAAGCAGCATACCGGCTGCAAAATCCCATGGAGAAAGCATCGGTTCAAAAAATCCTCCCGTGCGCCCGCAGGCCACATAGGCCAGATCTAACGCCGCCGAACCGGTTCTGCGGATATCCTGGCTTTTTTCAAAAACTCTCTGAAAGCGCTGAAAATTCTCTCCCGTCAATTCCCTGTCATAGGGCGATGTGCCGATAGAAATAATGGTCTCTCCGAGCGTCCCCGCCCCGGACACGCAGACAGGATTTCCGTTCAGGAAACTCCCTTTTCCCTTCTGCGCATAATAGACATCTTCCCGAAAAGGATCGTAAATAATCCCCAGCGTGATCTCGCCCCTGTCGTACAACCCAAGCGATACGACGCTGTGCTGATAATCGTGGATAAGGTTCGTCGTGCCGTCTATGGGATCCAGAATCCAGTAAGTATCCCCCGTCATTTCATGCAGGCCCTCTTCTTCCCCCAGAAATTGAACCTCCGGCGCCAGTCTGCCAAGCTCCTCGGAAAGAAAACGCTGAATATCGGTATCGACCTGCGTAACGTAATCCGCCGGCCCTTTCACTTTAATATGGCCGGCCCTTTCCCTGTTCTCCACGAAGGTCTTTGTCTTCTTTACCAGCCCGATAATCTCCTGTACGGCAATCGTATCCTGCTGTTCCATATGCTTCTTTCCTTTCTTATCCTTCCGCGGCGGGATGCTCCCGGAAGTCCTTCAAATAGATTTCCATAGAGCGGTTCATTTCATTTGAAAAATCGGATTCATATTTCCGCTTCCAAAAGGCTTCCATCCACTCTTCATAGCTTTTTGCTCCTGTTCTTCCCTCGAACATTTCGCGTATCTCCCGCCCGCTTTTATCCCGGTAGCCGTTCTCACAGACGATATCCGATATCCGGAACCGCTCCGGCTTCTTCCGCTCCTTCTGCTGCTCAACAGGATATCCGAAAACGAGCATACAGGCCGGATATACATATGCGGGAAGCCGCAAAAGCGCTTTCATCTCCTCCGCATTTTCCATCACGTCGCCGATATAGCAGGAACCGATCCCCAGGCTTTCCGCCGCCGTCACCGCATTCTGCGCCGCGATCAGCGCGTCTTCCGCCGCTAACAGCAGATCGCCCGCGCCGGGCAGGCGCGGTTCCAGCCCCGCTTCTTTATAAAAAGAAAGCCATTTCCTGCAGTCCGCGCAGAAAATAAGCACCATCCTCGCTTTTGCGATAAAAGGCTGGTTGTCGCAGAGTACGGCCAGCCTTTCCTTTTTCTCCTGCTCCGTTATATCGAGAATCGTATACAATAACTGACAGCCCGCAGACGGCGCCTGCAAGGCTGCATAGAAGATGCTCTCTTTGTCCTCCTTCGTTATCTCGTCATCGGTAAAAACACGGACCGATTTCCGCATGTGCAGCGCTTTCAAAATTTCGTTCATCTTTATCGCTTCGCTCCTCTCCGTTTCCCCGTTCCGGGCCCTTCAACGTCCTGGAAACAATAGAAAGTATAAAGATTTTATCACAAATAGCGCAAAGTGTCACCTGTTTTTCCATTATAATAATGATTACAATTGTTACGCCGGCTGTTCCCCAACCTTCGTCTCAAACGCATACGTCCCCGCTTCCAGCTCCTGCACCGAGCCGTCCGGCAGCGTCAACCTTGCCGGTGCCGGCGTACTGCAGCGCACCGTCGCTCTGCCGTCTTCAGCCCGCCATGCCATCCGGATTTCTCCCGCGCGGCTGCGATAGCTTCCTTCCACGCTTCCGAGTCTTCCGTCCACAAAAGGATGCAGGCTGATTCTGGAATAACCCGGCTCCAGAGGCCGGATGCCCAGGATATAACGATAATAGAATTCTCCGACGCTGCCGAAAGAATAATGGTTAAAGGAGACCATATTGTCGCTGCTCATTTTGCTCTCGTTGACCGTCCCGTCAGGCCGCAGGGCATCCCATCGTTCCCATGTGGTCGTCGCACCGCAGTTGACCTGATAAAGCCACCCCGGACATTGCTCGTTCAGGAGGATATCGTAGGCGAGCCGGGCCTGCCCATTGTCGGCGAGCAGAGGCAGCAGATGCTCAGTAGCGAAAAATCCCGTCTGCATTCCCTCTTCTCTGAGCTTTTCTACAAGTTTTCCGAAGCAGGCGTCCCACAGTTCCCCTTTCGGAACAACCATGCGCAGGGCCATGATATAAGCGCCCTGATAATTGTCTTTCATCGTTCCGTCTTTCTTAACGAAGGCTTTCAGATAAGCGGCCCTCGTCTTTTCAAGCTGCTCCCGGTAATGGGCTTCCTCATCGGTCCTGCCAAGCATACGCGCGGTTTCGGACAAAATGCGCAGGTCGTTGACGATAAAAGCGTTGGACACCGGGCCGTTATGCATCGCCATATATTTCACATCCCTGCCCGGCGCCAGCCAGTCGCCCAGGCTCGGCCCGATCCACAGCTCCTTTTTGCCCATCAGCCCTTTTCCCATATGACGGATTTCGCATTCCACATGGGTTTTCATGCTGTCGTACTGTTCCCGCAGATATTTTGCCGTTCCATACTGCTGCCACAGCATTTCAGGCAGAATGGTGACCGCATTCCCCCAGCCGAGCATACTCATAAAGCCTACCCCTTCCGGCCCGCGGGCGGGAACCACCGGCGCCACATAGCCCTCGGAATTGTCCGTCTGGGTATAGCGGATATCCTTCAGAAATTTTGCGAGGAATGGCTCCGTATCATAATTGTACGCTCCGGTCAGCGCAAACACATGACCGTCGCCGGTATAGCCCATCCGCTCGTCGCGCTGCGGGCAGTCCGTCGGCACTTCCAGGTAATTGCTGCGCTGTCCCCACACCTGATTGTTGTAAAGTTGTTCTATTTTTTTATTTTCACATGTAAAAAGGCCTGTGCGCTCCATCTGGCTGTGAACGACCACACCAGTCAATAATCCTTCCTCATAGGCCGCACCGGAGAGCTCCACATAGCGGAATCCCATGAAACTGAACCGCGGCCGGTATTTTTTCGTTTCTGTCCCCTTATAGTATACGGTTTCCGCCTTCGCCCTGCGCAGATTCGCCGTATAGAGGCTTCCGTCCGCATTCAGGATTTCGCCGTGCCTGAGTATCAGCTTTTCCCCCTTCATATGCGCCGGATCGATTTCCAGAAAACCGGCAAAATTCTGCCCGAAATCCAGTATCGTCGTATCGCCGCGTTTCACCGCAGTTTTGACCGGAATAGTCTCCTGCGCCTTCGTGTACAGAATGCCGTCCTCCAGCACCTCCGGCACTTTTCCCTTGTATGGAACAGGCTTTTCCCCGCTTTCCCGCAGAAGATCGGCATGATAAACCTCTCCGTCATAGAAGCCCGCGTACGCATATGGGCTTTGCAGCATCGTCACCACCTCGTCATGACTGGTATAGACAACGCTGCCGTCTGCGCCCTCTATCGTCAGTATCCAGGCGACGGCGGAATGATCCCCATAAATCTGGCATTTATTCTCAAAAGTATAACGGCCGCAGTACCAGCCCTGTCCCAGATATACCCGAAGCACATTGTCCGATTGGGTCAACATTTTCGTCACATCATAATTCTGTACCTGTAACTGACGGTGATAATAGGTATAACCGGGCGCGAACAAAATATCTCCCACCTTTTCTCCGTTGATCTCCGCCTCGTATACGCCGAGCGCGGTCATGCACAGCGTCGCTTTCCTGATTTTTTTTATTTTTCCGGTGGAAATCACCTGCTGGAATACATCGACCGCTCCTTCCTTATAAGGTCTGTCCGCCTGTATGAATTGTTCTTTTAATTGCCCGTACATAATAACCACGCCCTTCTTTTCAATTTTATTCATCGGTTGGGATCTCTCCGGCCCGTTTCAAAAACGCGCGTTCAGGAACGCCGCGCTGCGCTCAAAGCTTTTGACCGGGCTCTTGTCGATCCAGTTCCGATGGCTTTCCAGAATCACCGCCTCCACGCCGACGGCCTTCGCCTTTTCGGAAAGGGCCTCTAACGGCATAGCGCCATATCCGAGTTCCATGCTGTCGCTTTTCAGAATCGGGGTCGTGCAGGGCCCCGTCTGGCGCGTCCCCCGGTCGTTAATGTGCCACAGCTTCATCCGGTCTCCCAGCGCGTCCATGACCGCCAGCGGATTTTCACCGCACTCGGCGCACCAGTAGCTGTCGAACTCAAAATTCACCGCTGACGCGTCCGTTTCCGCCAGCAGGAGCTGATAGGCGTTTTTTCCGGAAGCATTCTTTAAAAATTCACAGTTATGATTATGATAAAGCAGGCGGGCTCCTTCCGCTTTCAGCGCCGCGCCGGCCTTATTCAGCCTGTCGGCGAGCTTTTTGACCGCTTCGGACTCTCCGTAAGGAAAGCGGTACATTCCGGTGATGACAATTTTGTCCGTACCGAATTTTTTCGCTTCCTCCGCGGCCTTCGCGGGCTCCCGCTCGACGCTGCCCAGATCCTGATGGATGGACACGACTTTCAGGCCGCTTTCCCCGACTAACCGCGGCCAGTCCAGTTTTCCGCCGTTTCCTACCGGCATTCCGGCCGCTTTCGTCATCATTTTTACGAGAAAGCCGCTCGGATGAATCATGAATCCGCATAATTCGATGCCGTCATAACCGGCCGCTTTCATTTTTTTCATCGTATCGACCGCCTGTTCTTCTTTGTTCATGACCGTTCCCAGCATGAACTGCTGTACTGCTTTGACTGGCATTTTGATAATCATGCTCCTTTCTGTCTGCGATGTTTGCGCCGGAGGCTGCAAACGTCAGCTCTCGCTCTTTTTGATTTTCTGCAGGATGCGGTTGAGCTGTCTGATGCTCTCCTCGTCGATATCCCCCGCCTGTTTCAAAAGGCTCAATAACGTCATCCGGCCCATCATCCGCTGCAGACCGGGATTATCCTTTACCGCGTCCGCCACGTCGCCGCGGGAGGCCGCGCCTTTTTCCATCATCTGATCGACAACAGCGCCCGCTTCCGGATTGGCCCGCAGCGCCGCCAGCGTATCGGAAACGGAATAACAGCCGGGATCGAATTCTTCCTGATCGAACCAGTTGACCACATCCTGTTTTTTCACAAAAATATATTCCGGATTCTCCATCTCCGCCCTGCGCACCGTAATCACGTCGCTTTGCCCTGCCGCTCTCGCTTCTATTTTATGTTCTCCCGAAATGGGCGTCTGAAAACGGAATACCCGGCGCGCCTCAAGCGTCTCAAAATGCTTATCGTCTACATACAAAGATACTTCTTCCGCATTGGAATAGACTTTTATCTCCGTCACATCTTCCGCCCTGTCCACATACCGGCGGCCGCAGATATGCACCATCGGCTCCCGGTTCCAGGCCGCCTTGTACAGATAAAAAGCATCCTTTTTTATCTGTCTGTCAAAAGTAACGAGCCCTTTTTGATTCTCTCCGTGTCTGCCTCCCTCGTCCCGTCCATCGGCCGCAAAGTCGAAAAGGTTCCACACATGGGTCGCCCACAGCCACGGACGTTCTTCGATCATCGCCAGCATGTGCTCGTGGTACAGCGCCTGATAGGATTCCGTATAATCGCCCTTTTCAGGCTTGCTGCTCTGAAATTTCGGATTGGCATCCGCGCCGTATTCGCTGAAACCGATCGGTCTGTCAGGGTATTTCCTGTGAAATTCGTCGAAAAACTCGTCATTCTGTTCCAGTTCGCCCAGATACCAGCCAAAATACAGATTATAGCTGTTCACATCCGGAATTCCCAAAATCGGGCTGTCCGTTTCCAGCATAAAGACATTTGCCATCGTCGTTGGCCGCGTTGCATCCATCCGGTGGCAGAGTTCATTCAGGAGCCTGTGATTCTCCAGCAGATCCTCATTGACCGCACTGGCCGCCGTGATTTCATTGCTCAGCCCCCATACGGCAATCGAAGGATGATTATAGCACTGGGCGATCAGCTCTTCCATCTGACGCAGCGTATTTTCCCGCCCGTTCTTCATGTGCATGGTAATATAGGGAATCTCCGCCCAGACGATGATACCGTTCTCGTCGCACAGATCGTAAAACCCGTCCGCATGCTGATAATGCGCAAGGCGCAGGGTGTTCGCACCGATTTCCCGGATGATTTCCATATCCTTTTGATAATGCGCCGGCGTCAGCGCATTTCCGACGCCTTTGCAGTCCTGATGGCGGCTGACGCCCCGCAGCGGATAGCTCCGCCCATTCAGGAAAAAGCCTCTCTGCGCATCGATCGTAAAAGTCCGGCATCCGAATCTGGCAGAGATTTCATCGCCGTTTGGAAGAGATGCCGATGCGGTATAGAGATAGGGGTCGTCTACGCCGTCCCACAGATGAACGTTCCCGATTTCAAAAACGGCGCAGGCATGACCGCCTTCCGGCGTTACCGTGCGGCTCTGTCCGTCCACTGTCATCGTCACCTGGCTTTCTCCCGTCTGCCAGGTCTCCACCGTTACCCTGGCGGATTTTTCTTCAAGATTCACGGCGGGCGTTATCTTAATACCCGGCGCGCCGCAGTAAGAAAGGTCAAAATGCTCCTCCGGCACGATGATCAGGTTCACGTCCCTGTATAAGCCGCCATAAAATGTGAAATCCGCTTTCTGCGGATAAACGCTGTCGTTATCGCCGTTATCCACCTCGATGCAAAGTTCGTTTTTTTCCTGCAGATGTTCCGTCAGATCCACCCGGAAAGCGGAATAGCCTCCCCGATGCGCCGCCAGCTCCTCGCCGTTTAACTGCACCTTCGCCGACATTGCCGCGCCTTTTATCTCCAGAAATATACGGCTTCCCGCCTCCGCCTCCGGTTTTTCCAGCGCGCGGACATACCGGCAGGTCCCGCGGAAATAATCGTTTCCGCCATCCTGTCCGTCCACCGCATTCCATGTATGCGGCAGCGTCACTTGACTGCATTGGTCATTCTGGTAAAATTTCCAGCCATGGTTCAATGAAATTACTTTTCGCATAAAAAATCCTCCATTTCCCGTAACAGTCCAGCCGCCGGGCCGCGTATCGTTCCCACGGGGGCCGGCCCGGCGGCTGGACTGTTACGATTTCTTTTCAATCTGCATTTATCCGGTTTCTAAAACAGCAAAAATATGCTATATTTTTCAGTATAAAATATTGCAAGAACACGGGGGAGACAACACGTTATGGATATCGAACAAAATCTGGCGCTTCTGCAGGAACTGTTTTGCTGCGGCGGCAATATTTACACATGGCGCTACGACGCGCAGGGCAATCTGCTCCATTCTAACTGCCCTCACGAATCGCTGTTCGGCGCCGCTTTTTCTTTTCTCGGCTGTAAAGAACGCGCCCTGCGGATCGGACAGGAAAACGGTCAGCCGCAGGCTGTCGGCACGACCTTCGGCCTCCTGTGGGGCGTTGACTTCCTAAGACAAGAGGGCGTGCTGCAGCAGATGTATGTTATCGGCCCTGTTTTTTCCCATAATGTCTCCCGGCGGGATATCGAAGCAGGTTTCCGCTATTATGCGGGAGAAGAGATTACGATTTCCTGGAAGCGCCGCCTCATCAACGCCTATGAAGAGGTCCCCCTCGTGCAGCATATTCTTTTTACCCGGTATCTGTTAATGCTCCATTACTGTCTCACCGGGGAAAAGCTGGGCGCTTCCGATACGGCGGTCCAGCAGTCCATTTCCGACGCGGCCCCCGCGGATACGAAACGGGACAGACACCGGGTATGGATGAGCGAACAGGCGCTGCTCCATATGGTGCGGAACGGCGACCTGAATTATAAAGACGCCCTGAACGATTCTATTTTAATCAGCGAAGGCGTCCCCGTAAAGGGCAAAGACCCTTTGCGGCAGGCAAAAACTTCCGTTATCGTGTTCACTTCCATCGTGTGCCGCGCCGCCATAGAGGGCGGCCTGCCGCCGGAAGCCGCTTATTCGCTCGGAGACTTCTATATGCAGTCTGCCGAGAACGCCCTCACCTATGATGAAATCCGCTCCATCCCTACGCTGATGTACGACGATTTCATCCGCCGGGTGCACAAGGCCAGACAAAATCCGAAACTTTCTTCCCCTGTCGCGAAGTGCCGGGATTACATCGAAATGCACCCCGGCGAAAAAATACGCGCCAAAGACCTGGCGGTTCTGACCGGCTATACGGAATATTACCTGACCCGCAGGTTCAGGGAAGAGACCGGCCTGAGCGTCAGCGATTATGTGCAGCACGCTAAAATAGAACGCGCCAAGGTCCTGCTTCGCAGCACAGAGCTCTCCGTTCAGGAAATTTCCGAACAGCTCCGCTTCGGCAGCCGGAACTATTTCAGCCGGGTCTTTTCCGAAGCAGAGGGGTGTACGCCGACACAGTACCGGAAGGACAGGGAATGAAAATCTGCTTATTTCATGTGCTCCATAACCACTTTGCGGCGGGCTTCTTCTTTGCGGCCGGCAATCCGTTTCTGGACGTTTACCATTTCTTCCTTGCTCAGCCTGCAGAACCGCATCGCAATGATCGTACAGATCCATCCGAAAACGGGCAGTCCGAATTTAACGGCCATCGTCACCCAAAAAATCGCATCGGTACAAGGCTCGCCGGGCTGGGGCATCGTCGTTTTATAGCCGACGAGCGCGGCGGCTCCTGCCGCAACGGTCGCGCTGAACGCGGTAATAATTTTATCGATCAGGCTGTATGTACCGGTAACGACGGCCGGCACATATCTTCCGCTGCGATCCAGCTCATAGTCTATCGTATCCGCCATAAAAGATGTGTTTGCAGTCGTGATGCACATATTGGAACCGTTCTGCGCCAACGTGAGCAGCACATAAAGGATCATGGCAGGGCTCATCATCTCTGCGATTCGGGCCGGTTCGATAACGATAAAGAATAACAGGGTCACAATGGAGATTCCCATGCTGATCCAGGTCCAGGTAACGATCGCCCTGCGGCTGCCGTGCTTTCCCGCATATTTTGCGCCGACTACGGCGAACAGAATGGAAGGCACCATACTGATGACCGTCAGTATCGTGGAAATTCCCATATTTCCGATGACAATACCGAACAACAGCGTCGTAATGACGGACTGGCTCGCCGTCTGCTGGGCGATCTTATCGGACGCGTTGGAAATGATGTAGCACTGCAGCGGACGGTTGTGCGCGAGAACGTCCATCATATCTTTCAGTTTCAGCTTTTCTTTCTTATTTTCAAGACCCTCGAAGTATTCCGGCTTGTCAAACTCCGATACGCCGATGCAGACAAGAACCGTACCGAGCGCCGCCATAACGAGGCAGGCGAGACAGGCCGCCGTCAGGAAAGACTGATTATATTCCCCGCCGAACATCGGCAGCAGCACCATATTCAGCACCATCATCATGATCATCGGCACGAGATAATTGAAAGCCGTCGTCCATACGCCGATCGTTGGGCGCTGTTTCGGATCGTTGGACATGATCGCCGGAATGGTCTGCGCCGTCATATTGGTGATCGTATAACCGATGACATAGATAATATAAAAAACAGTAAAAGTAATCCAGCCAAAGCCTTTGCCGGAAAACAGGCTGAACATGCACAGCAGGCCGACCGCCTCGACGAGATAACCCGCCGTTAAAAGAACGCGGAGCTTGCCGAAACGGGTATTGACCCTGTCATAAATAAAGGCCAGCATCGGATCCGTAACACCGTCCAAAATACGGGTACAGGTCAAAATGTAACCGATTACAAGCGTACTGACGCCATAACCGATGCTCGCGCTGTAGCTGGCGAGATTGATCAGGGAATAAACGCTCATGCCCACCAATCCGTTGCAGGCATACAGAATAATTTGCCATGTTTTTGCCCGGCGGTATGCAACGCCGTCAATTTCACTGGCCGTAAGCTTTTCAGACATCATATTGTCTCCTTTCTTCACCCTCATTTTCGTGTAATGTCGCTTCTTCCGGCTCATTATATGCCCGCTTTACCCCATTATAAAAGATAAAAATTAAATATTATGTACAAAAATTTGTCCTCATTTTGATTGTATCTTATTTTTTATCCACAATCACTAATTTTTATCTGTTTTTTCCCCTTTTTTTATGTATAATGGTTGTAACGACAAAGTATCGGAAAGAAAATCAGGAAATTTTCAACAAAAGGAGGCCGTCTTATGACATTTGAAAAAGAATTTTTTATCGGCGCCGCCACCGCCGCACATCAGGTAGAGGGCAATAATATCCACAGCGACTACTGGGCACAGGAGCACATGGTACATACGGAATTTCTGGAGCCGAGCGGCGAGGCGGTAGACCATTATAACCGCTATGCCGAAGATATCCGCCTGATGGCAGAGGCCGGGATGAACGCCTACCGGTTTTCCATTGAATGGGCGAGGATCGAACCGGAAGAGGGGCAGTTTGACGAAACAGAACTTTCCCATTACAGAGATGTCATCCGCACCTGCAAAGAGAACGGCATCGAGCCTTTCGTCACCCTGCTGCACTTTTCCAGCCCGAAATGGCTGATCAGTAAAGGCGGCTGGGAATCCGACGAAACGCCCGGCTGTTTTGCACGCTACGTCCGCTATGTGATGGAACGGCTCGGAAAAGAGCTGCATTATGTCTGCACCATCAACGAAGCGAATATGGGACTTCAGATAGCCGCCATTGCCGAACGCTATAAAAAGCAGATGATGGCGAAAATGCAGTCCGGCCAGACGGACGGCTCCGTACAGATGGGCATTAATCTGGAAAAAATGATGGCGAACCAGCAGGCCGCCGCAAAAGAACGGATGGAAATCTTCGGCGTCGCCCAGACGCAGGGCTTCACCAGCCCCCGCACGCCGCATGGCGACGAAATCGTAATGGAAGCACACAAAGCCGCCCGCGCCGTTATCCGTAAGACCGCGCCTCACGTTCAGGTGGGCTTGACGCTCAGCCTGCACGACGTCCAGGCGCTGCCGGGCGGCGAAGAAAATGCCGCCAGAGAATGGGAAACCGAATTTACCCATTATCTGCCCGCTATTGAGGGAGACGATTTTCTCGGCGTCCAGAACTATACCCGCACCCGCATGGATGCTTCCGGCTCGCTTCCTGCCCCGGATGGCGCGGAACTGACACAGATGGAATATGAGTTTTATCCGGAGGCCCTCGAAAACGTCATTCGTAAAGCAGCGAAGGATTTCAAGGGTACGCTCTTCGTAACAGAAAACGGCGTCGCCACATCCGACGACACCCGCCGGTGCGCCTTTATCGAAACCGCCCTGTCCGGCGTGAATGCCTGCATCGCCGACAACGTCCCCGTAAAAGGCTATTTCTACTGGAGCCTCCTTGACAATTTCGAGTGGCAGAAAGGCTATTCCATGACCTTCGGCCTGATTGCCGTAGACCGCGCCACCCAGAAACGCGCCCCCAAGCCCAGCCTGACTCTGCTCGGCGGATATTGCGGGCATTAGAGACCAATTCATAAGCCAGTTGACGGAAAAACGCCGATGCGGGCGGCGGCTGGAAAAAAGTTTCCCTTGCGCGGCCCTCTAAAAGGTGTCGGCACTTGGACTTTGGGACACTTGTGTCACAAAATCCTTAGTACCGTTACACCTTTTAATGGAGCGAAAGCGTGCCGCGCAAGGGAAACTTTTTCCCAACCGCTGTCTTCATCGGCGTTTTCCGCTGCCTCAACCAAACGGAAAGGAATTTCTCCCATGAAAAAATACTTCTGCAACCCTCTTAACATCACCTACCAGTACCAGTTCAATCAGAAAGAAGACGGCTTCTCCCTGAACAGGGAAGCCGCCGATCCTTCCATGATTTTATTCAAAGGAAGATATTATCTCTTTCCCAGCATGACGCGCGGCTTTCTTGTCAGCGACGATATGGCGGAATGGAAGCTTTGCCCGTTAAAAGGCGTCCCGCTCTATGATTATGCGCCCGATGTCCGCGCCGTCGGGGACTGGATGTACTTCTGCGCCAGCCGCCGCGGTGAAATCTGCGACTTTTACCGCACAAAAGATCCGGAAAGCGGCGTATTTGAACGGATTCCCGGCACTTTCGACTTCTGGGATCCGAATCTGTTTCCTGATGACGACGGCCGGATGTATTTTTACTGGGGATGCAGCAATATGACCCCTATCTTGGGCGTGGAGCTGAATCCCGATACGATGGAGCAGCTCGGCGAACCCGTCGTCCTGATCGGGAATCATAAAAAAGAATTCGGCTATGAACGCACCGGAGAAGACCATCACTACGATCCGAACGGAAGCCATATCGTACAGCTTCTCAAGGCGCAGATGGCACAGCAGCTCGGCTGCAGTCCTGAGGAAATTACAGACATTACGCCTGCCATCGAGGCCACTCCTGAAAAATACCGTCCGCTGTTAAAAGCCGCGCTGTCCGACGATCCCTATATCGAGGGCGCATGGATGACAAAGCATGACGGCCGCTACTATCTGCAGTATGCCAGCCCCGGCACGCAGTTCAACATATACAACGACGCCGTCTATGCAGGCGCCAGCCCGCTCGGCCCTTTCAGCGCCTGCCCGAATAATCCTTTCTCCTATTCTCCCGGCGGCTTCTGCCCCGGCGCGGGACACGGCTCTACGATGCAGGATAAAAAGGGAAACTGGTGGCATACCAGCACGATGCGCATCTCCGTCAGCCACGACTTCGAGCGCCGTATCGGCATCTGGCCCGCCGGATTCGATCAGGATGGGGAACTTTTCTGCAACCAGCGCTACGGCGACTGGCCGCAGGCCGTTACCGGAGAAAAGGCGGACCCGTGGGCAGAGCCGGAATGGATGCTGTTGAGCTTCGGCAAACCCGTGACCGCCAGCAGTCAGGAAAAGCCCGCCGCAAACGCGGCGGATGAAAACGTCCGGACCTGGTGGAAGGCGGAGGAAAAGGATCCCGCGCCATGGCTCCAGCTCGATTTGGGCATGGACTGCACCGTCAACGCGGTACAGGTCAATTTTGCGGATGATATGGGAACTGTCGCCGAACTTCCTGCGGGCGCCGCGCCCGTCGGCGAGCCGGGCCGGGGCCGCTATATCGAGGAACGGCCTTTCGTCACCCGTTTTCTGCTGGAAACAAGCGCCGACGGTAAATGCTGGGATATATTAGAAGATAAAAGAAACAGCGACACCGACCTTCCCCACGATTTCATCGCAAGGCCGGAAGGCATCGAGGCGAGGTATCTCCGCCTGACCGTCACAGATACGCCCTACCATGCCCCGGTCTGCATCAGCGGCCTGCGGGTCTTCGGAAAAGGCTGCGGCAGTGCGCCTGAGCGCCCATCGGAAGTAAAGGCAGTCCGTACAGACGCAATGTCCATGCAGATAAGCTGGCAGGGCAGCGCCGTCGGTTATGAAGTCCTGTGGGGACACACGCCCGATAAACTCTATCACAGCTACCGGATTTTCGGACAGACACGGCTTGAAGTACGCGCCCTGATGGAATCCGTATCGCAATATTATATACGGATAGACGCTTTCAACGAAAACGGCATCACGCATGGCGAGGTGCTTCCTGTGGCTTCTGATTTCTGACGCACATGGATGCATAACTTATCCATATATCGTCAGCTTTGGCATTTATCTCGCCAAAGCTGACGGTCTGCCGCAGAACCGCTTCATTGAGGGCTCCCGCTTCCCCGTAAGAAATCTGCGCAACCGAACTGATATTGATATCTGTTTTATGTTGTACCCGTCTCCCTAAACTATCCATCGGCAACTTCGTCTTTTTTACTGTATTTTGACTATGAAATAATGAGAAAATAGGAGCTCATAATATTCTATATCGGATTGCATTATAGATATAATATGTATATAATATATTTATAAATTGATTTTAAATTGAATTTCAGATAAAAATAATTTAATATATCGTTCATTTGAGATATAAACAGCTATATCTAAAGCTTATGAAAATTTCTTATTAATTCAAAAAGAAAGGTGGCCATCGCATGGAAAGAACCGCAATCATTAATACTGTTGGAATTGATTATCATACCCCTAATATCGAAGGTGGAGAATACAGTTATGTCCAGGAAGCTGGTTCTAAGGCTAACCTTGAAAAAGCCGTAGGCCGGACATTAAACCATTTTAAGCTTGATATTAGATTTGAGAAAGATGGAGTCGTTCTTCTGATAGAAACCAAACAGCGGTTTTTAAAGAAAGATGAAATCCAATTAAACGAATATCTTATGGCAGAAAGAGCTTTACATTATGGTAAAAAAATTATTTGTATGCTTGCTAATACAAATGACAATAAAATTAAAGTTTGGAAATCTTTTGTCGATGATGACCATATTTTGAAAGAAGAGACTGTACTCGATTCTATGGAACACTATGTCAAACTTTTTGATACTAACAGGCAAAACGACAGGGAAAAGGTTATGAAGAATACCTATGCCCTAAATGAATTTCTCCATAAAATAGATATTAATGAAAATCTTAGAAGCCAATTTGTAGGAACAACACTGCTATACATAAAAGATATGGTAAATAAAATTGGCTCTACTAAAATAGATGATGAATTAGTCAGTAAATTAAATGAGATATGGTCTTTGATGGATGAAAAGCAAATCAGGGCTGGTATAGAGTCTACTTTGAATAATCTTTTAGATGGTTCTGAAAATAAGATTAAAAAAGTTGAACTATTACAAAAGAACGTATTAAATGACCAAAAAGTCAAAAAGCTTACCAGAAAAAACTGGATTGATATACTTGATACAATCCTTCTTGATATATATAGATATATTGATGCAGACAGCTCAGAAGGGCAGGACATATTGAATTTGTTCTTTATCGCATTCAATAAATATACAGGTAAAGCAGATAAAAATCAAGCTTTTACGCCAGACCATATAACAGAATTCATGTGCAGATTAACAGATGTTGACAGTACAAAAGTTGTTCTCGATGCCACATGTGGAAGTGGCTCATTTTTGGTTCAGGCTATGGTTAAAGAACTTGCAGATTGTCGAAGAAATAGAAATGAATCCGATGCCAAGAATCTTATGAAAGTAGTTAAGGAACAGCATATTTTCGGTATTGAAGTAGAAGAAAAGGCCTATGGACTTTCAACTACTAATATGTTAATTCATGGCGATGGTAATAGTAATATTAAATTTGGTAGTTGTTTTGATTGTAAACAGTTTATAAAAGATGCGAACCCAGATATAATACTGATGAATCCGCCTTACAATGCAAAACCAAAAGATATTCCAGATAGATATAAGAAAAATTGGACTACAAATGCTAAAAATGGTAAAGAAGATGCATCTAAAGGAATGGTCTTTATACACTATCTTTCCGATGTTATCAAAGAAATGAATGAGGTAAGAGAGAAAAATAACGAACCCCACAAGACTGTAAAATTAGCCGTACTACTTCCTGTTTCAGCTGCTATTGGAACATCCGGTGCAATTTCAAAGGAAAAAAAAGCAATGTTGGAAAATAATACACTTGAGGCAGTATTTACACTACCGAACGAAATATTTTACCCCGGAGCATCGGCTTGCGCCTGTTGTATGTTGTTTACATTAGGACAACCGCATTTAAAAGCTGACGGAACCGCCAGAACAACATTTTTTGGTTATTGCAAAGATGATGGCTTCAAGAAAAAAAAGAATCTTGGCAGAGTTGAGCAATTTGCCCCCGACGGTACATCTATCTGGAAAAATATTGAAAAAGAATGGTTAAGCCTATATGAATCGAAAATAGCAAAAGATGGAAAATCTGCGGTTACTGTTGTGAATGGAAATGACGAATGGTTATGTGAAGCATATATGAAGACTGATTATTCCAAACTCTGCGGAGAAGACTTTCAACAAACTTTAAATAATTATCTTTCGCATCAGATAAAGGAAGGCAAAATTTATGAATCTTAATATCAATACCTGGAAACCATTCAAAGTTTCTTCTATCTTATCTGTATACAACGGCAAAGGCATCACAAAGGAAGAAATTGAAGAAAATGCAGGTGATTTTCCAGTTGTTCAAAGCGGAGAAGAAAATAATGGTGTTTTAGGTAAAATAGATAAGGCTTATTGTTATCAAATGAATTATACTTTAACAGAAAAATCATGTCTGACAGTCGCGAGAAGTGGTTCGGCCGGCTTTGTATCATTTCAACCAGATGGTTGTGTTGTTGGGGATTCAGCAAAAATTTTGTTATTATCTTCTGAAATTGCGTCTACCGAACGATATTTATTTCTAAGAACTGTACTTATGGCAAATAAATTCAAATATGCCTATGGACGTAAAGTTACAGAAAATAAATATATGATGGATTCCATAGAACTTCCTGTTTGCCATAACACTGATGGTTCAATATTGATTGATGAAGAACACAAATATTCTGAAAAAGGTTTTGTTCCTGACTGGGAATATATGGAAGATTATATTAAAAATTTGAGGCACAAACCACTCACAACAACAAATAAAAAGAAACCGCAACAAGTAATTAACACTACAGATTGGAAAAGTTTTATATTAGAAAAGATTTTTTATGTTAAATACGGTGTTAATCTTGAATTAAATATATGTGAAGAGGTTCTGGAAAAAGACAATACAAATGTCAATTTTGTTTCCAGAACAGAAGATAATAATGGTGTCTCATCCAGGGTAAAGCTTATCGATGGTATCGAGCCACAGAAAAAAGGACTAATAACAGTTGCTGGCGGGGGAAGTGTATTATCCACATTTCTTCAGGATGAGCCCTTTTATAGTGGCAGAGATTTATACACGCTCGAAGCAAAAACAGAATTATCTGACGCAGCAAAAATATTTCTAATAACAGTTATTGAAAAAAATAAGTATAAATACAGCTATGGCAGACAGGCAAATAAAACATTACCATATATAGAACTAATGTTGCCAGTTCAGCATAATTTAAACGGTTCAATATTAATCGACAAATCACATCAATATTCTGATGAAGGTTTTGTTCCAGATTGGCAATTCATGGAAAATTATATCAGATCACTGCCTTACGGTGACAGATTAAATGATTCATAGAAAAGATCAACGATTACTGTTCGCAAAAGAAATGCCGCGCCCAATCACAGGCGCAGCATCTCTTTTAAAATTTTCAATTCAATTGACTCATGCAGTCATATTTTTTCAAACACCGGCATATAATCGAGCGGCGCTTCCACCTGAACAACGCGGTTCCCGTCATAAATCTCCCCGTTGGAAGTCAGTTTCCATTTTCCTTCCGGCAGATAAACATCGCGCGCGAACTCATTCAAATGAAGAATGGGCGCCACCAGATATTTGTCACCGAACATATACTGATCCTGAAGCTCCCAGCATTTCGCGTCCTCCGGGAACTCGTAGAACATCGCCCTGAGCAGCGGAGACCCGTTCGCATGTGCCTCTTCATACAGCTTCCGAATATAGTCGTGCATGGAAATACGGACATCATAATATTTTTTCATAATGGCGTAATTATCCTCGCCATAACTCCAGAGCTCGTTAGGCTGGCCTGTATGCAGATAACCGCCGCCCCAGTCCCGTTCGTCTAACGGCGGGATATTATAAGGGCCTCTGTCCCCGTGCATACGGAGCACAGGAGAAAAGACCGCGAACTGATACCAACGGATCAAAAGCTGTCTGAAATCTTCATCATTGACATCGTCGGTCATAAAACCGCCGATATCGGTCGTCCACCACGGAATACCCGCAAGCCCCATGTTCAGCCCGCACTGGATCTGGTCCGCAAAGGCTTCAAATGTGCTCGGCACGTCGCCGGACCACACCACGTTGCCATATTTCTGGGAACCCGCCCAGGCGCAGCGCAGCAGATTGACAACGCTTCCCTTATCCAGTTTGCGCATCTCATCATAGAAAACGCGGCTGTACATCTGCGGATAGATATTGCTGACCGCGAGCGCCGGGCCGTCGCAGTAGCGGTAATTCTCAAAATCATAGACACAGTAGTCCGGCTCGGAATTGTCCAGCCAGAAAGCGTCTATTCCGTAATCATAATAATTCTTCCTGCAGATTTCCCAGACATATTTTCGCGTTTCCGGATTAAAAGCGTCGATTTCCACACAGTCTCCCTGATAATCATAGGTCTGCGCCGTACCGCGCTCCGTCCGGATTAAAAGCCCTTTTTCCATCATGGGCTTAAAGTTTTCGCTCTTACGGTCAACGGAAGGCCATACCGACACGATGACCCGGATTCCCATCTCATGCAGTTCGTCCACCATCGCTTTCGGATCCGGCCAGTATTTTTTATCGAATTTCCATTCCCCCTGCAGCGTCCAGTGGAAAAAGTCAATGACGATCTGGTCTATCTTGATTCCCTCATCCCGGTATTTACGCGCTACGCTCAGGACCTCGTCCTGTGTCCGATAGCGCAGCTTGCACTGCCATAAGCCCATCAAATCCTCCGGGAACATTTCGGCACGCCCGGTCACAGCCGTATAGTTTTCAAGAATCTGCTTAGGCGTATCCGCGGCCGTAATCCAGTAGTCCATTTCTTTCGTTGACCGCGCGATCCATTCATAATAGTTCTTTCCGAACGTCACACGGCCCACAGCCGGGTTGTTCCATAAAAAACCATACCCCATAGAGGAAACCGCAAAAGGGACGGAAATCTGGGAATTGCGCTGCGCCAGCTCCAGCACACAGCCCTTCATATCCATACAGTCCTGCTGGTACTGCCCCATTCCAAAAATTTTTTCTTCCCTGTTGCTCTCAAACTTCATATTCAGGGAATACTCGCTGCCGCCGATAATCCCTTTCCATTCGCGGTTCCGCAGCTTCAGGCACCGGCTCTCTCTGGAAATCGTTCCTTCATAATATCTGTAATATTCGCGCAGAATCAATTTGTCATCCTTATAAAAGGAGATAACGCCCGCAAAATTAACGACCGCTTTGATACGTCCGTTCGTGATCGCTGCAGTCTCTTTCTGAACGATTGTCCCATCTCCTGCCCAATAATCCTCTTTTCCCACGGCAATTTCCGTATCGCAGGCGGTGACTTTCTCGGTCAATGCCCATTCTTTTCCCGTAAATTCGGCGCCCATAACAGCACGCACGCGGAACGAGTCGTTTCCCCACGCTTCAATCCGCACCATTTCGCCCTGATGATAAAACACCAGCGCCCCATTGTCCTTCTCAAATCTCATATGCAACCTCCTGAATCTGTTTCTGCACAGCTTGCAGAATCCATACTATAATGGTATGATACTATTATCCATTGTAAATTACTATTATAATACTACTACATCATAATACTATACTATTTTCAGATACCATTCGGAAAGGATATGCCATGACGCCGGACAAAGAGACCGAAGAAAAAGTACAGCACAGCACCACGTTAATCCCATACAGCTATTATGAATGCCGCCTGCCGGAATGGTACGCAAATGTGCCGATGCACTGGCACAGCGAATTTGAGATCAATTATATCCATCGCGGCATGGGGGAATTCATATGCGGCAGTCAGAAATTCACAGCCGTCGAAGGCGATATTCTCATTCTGCCGCCCAATATGCTGCACACCGCCTATCCCTGCAAAGACAATCTTCTGAATTATGACGCTTTCGTATTCAGCCCCGTTCTGCTCGGCGCAAGCAGCAACGACCGCTGCACCGCCGAATGCATACGCCCAATCATAAACGGCCATGTGCAGGTAAAGGTCCTTTTTTCTCCGGATTCGAAAGATTACACCGACATAAAAGCTCTGACAAAACGAATATTTTTCTGTGCACAGGAAAATTCTCCCCGTATGGATCTGCTTCTGAAAGGGGAACTGATGCGGTTATTCTGGCTGCTGGAAAACAACGGCGATATTCTTTTTCAACAGGATGCCGGGACCGGCCGCAACGAAATCATCCGTCCTGTCCTCGAATACATGGCCAGAAATTATCAAAACGATATTACGGTTGAACAGCTCGCCGGCCTGATTCACCTCAGCAAAAGTTACTTTATGAAATGTTTTAAAGACACCGTAGGCGTCGGCGCGATCGAACACCTGACGCAGCTGCGGATGAATGCGGTCTGTGAAGCGCTTTCCGCTACCGGAGACAAAATCGCGGATATTGCTTTCCGGTGCGGGTACAATAATCTTTCTAACTTTAACAGGCAGTTCCTGAAAAAGGTAGGATGCTCCCCGGACGAATACCGGAAACGCAACCGGACAGGATGACACTGCTCCTGATTCCGGGAACGTTTTCCCCAATACTCAATACGCCGGCCTCACATTGAAACCGCTTTCCAGGCTGCGCGGCCGTTTTCCCGGCAGTCCTGCCAGACAAAAGGAAGCTCTGGCAGGACTGCCGGAATACGCGCCATATGAAAATATGCCTGTCAAAAAACCCCGCTGTCTGCATTTCCTTCTTCTTCACGATATACTGCAGAGCCATCTTCTTCGCGTTCTTTCTTTTCTTCCGCCTCCTCAGACTCTTTTTCCTCTTCCCGGCGCGCGCCTGCAGCCGATACAGATGTTTTATCCGCCTCCAGCGCTTTACCCGCATCGGCGAGCGTTCCTATCTGAGAAGATACCGCTTTCTGCGCCTTCTGCTCCACATCCGCAAGCTGCGCCTCTTTTGCCGAGGTATCGCCGTTCCGGGCGCTGTCCAGCTTAATCTCTGTTTCCAGCACATTTGCCCTGCCTTCCATGGCATTTGCCACGCTTCCCTGCACCTTTGCCAGTTTCACGGCTTCTCCGGCAGAAAGCATCGCCTGCATTCCTTCTGCGGAAATCTGAACATCCACGGAATCCTCTTTTCCTCTCACCGATTTGGCCTGCGCCGGCTCTTCTGATGCAGATGCCTTTTCCGCCTGTTTCCGTTTCGCATCCTCCATTTCTTTCTGCCGCAGCTCCATTTGATGCTGTTGTAATTGACTCTTCAAGTCAGCAATCTCTTTCTGGATTGCCTGCCGCATTTTCATCTTCTCTTCCACGCTCATCCCACTGTTTGCAGAAATCTCCTGAAGCTTCTTCTGCGCGGCATCGATCTGCTGCTGCAATCTTTTGCTGACGGCATCCTCCGCCTGGCCTTTTCCCATTGTTCCGGCCCACATACCGGCTCCGTCGATTCCATTTACGCCATTGATTACCATTTATCCTGTCCTTCCTCTCCTGCACGACCGCATCCCATCTTCGTATCCGACCGATACGGTCCGCAAATATTTTTCTATCGTATTTTTCGGAAAACATGTCTTCCGGCATAAGCGTTTTGTTGTGAAACCGGCTTTTTTAGTTGCCAGCTCCGACACGGCGCAGACGGAACGCGGCGTCCGCATCTTTTGCCGCCTGCATTCTGCTTCCGTCCAATGAAGCTGCCCCTTCCATCTTCAAAATATCCGGCGGCTTCCTTTCCGCTGGTTATACCGCAGATATCTTTTTACAAATTCCGCATAATTCTGCCTGGCCATGAGCGCATGTCCTTTTTCCAGCCAGATCTCGGAAGCATTATATTTTTCCACATATTTGAAATGAACGAGATTGGCCCTGTGGGCGCGGAAAAAATCCTCTCCGAGCTGTTTTTCCAGATCGGACAGTTTACCGTAATATTCGATATCCCTGTGAATGCTGTGTATCATGACTTTCCTGTTAAAAACCTCCGCATACACGATATCCTTTGTTAAAATTCTGGTGCTGACGCCCCCTGTCTTAACGACGATATAACGCTCTTCCGCCTCCGCTGCCAGGACGCATCCCATGCGCTCCCGGCTCCTGTACTGCTCCACCGCCGCCGCAAACACCATTTCAAATTTTTCATCCGTAAAGGGCTTTACCAGATAATGGAAAGCCCCTACATCAAATGCCTGAAAAACATACTCTTCCAGCGCCGTTATAAAGATCAGTATGGTGCTCTTATTCCTCTTTCGCAGCTCCGCCGCCGTTTCCATTCCGTTACGTCCCGCCATCTGAATATCCAGAAGCAGAATGTCGAACGGCTCTTTTGCCAAAAGCAGCTCCTCACCCGAACCATAGCTGTAAACGCCTGCCTCCGGGCATAGTTCTTTTATTTTTCCGGCAAGAAGCCTTTGCACCTCTTTCTCATCATCACACACCGCAACCCGCATCATTCATCCCGCATCCTTTTCTTTCTTCCGGCAGCTGCCCGGCCCGGCGGCTGAACGGTTACTTCTTCCTGTGTATATCGGAAATTTGCCTTCCTTTCCATAACGGTATGTCGTAAAATGAGCTTTTTCTGTTGCCAGCTTTATACTTCCTTCTGCAGGGCTTTCAGCATCATGATATGATACTCTTCGTCCTGAATGATTCTTCTCAAAACCGCGTTGACATACTCGTCCTCTATCCAGGAAATGTGCATCTCATATTGATTGATAGCCGCCTTCTCGGCCTCCATATCGGCCTCCAGCATTTTACCGCACTCCGACGGGATATGCAGGCAGGACGGCGACCACAACGCCGGTTTTCCATTGCGCCCTCTTGCGGAGTATCCGATATCGCCGCCCAGCAGAACGATCAGTTCTCCCAGTTTTTGAAGATGTACCATCTCGGCAATCGCCATGCCTAACAATACCTGCGCCATCTGGCACTTCTGGCCCGCCAGACGGTTCTCGTTATTAATATACTGCGCTACCGCAGTCATTTCGGATACCGAACCGCAGTAGTCAATACCGAGCAGATCCGCATAAGACGGATTCCTCCCGCTTACCCGTATCGGCGGATAGGGCAGATCCGCCATAACCGGCTTGATACCGCTGAAATCGCAGGTATTCTCTATATATTTTCCATCCATAAACACAACCCTCTTTGTTGTTCATTTTCATATTGTATGAAAAAAAGGATGCGTTTATGTCTTAACCTGCCTCAGATTCCGCCGCCAGACACTACTTTACGGAATCACCCGCTTCCGTATCCCTACCCTCCTGCACAGACGGAGCCGTTCCGAACACATAATATGCCGTTCCAGAGCAGCCGTTTTCATTAATTTTCTCTTTATCCCATTTCATATAGATCTGATATACTTTTCCGGCCTGCAGAGGAAAGGAAAAATCTGCTGCCGTGATTTCATCTGCCTGATATACCGCCCGTCCGCTCTGAACGTCGCGCTTTCCCCTTGCGTCCCTCCATCCCTCATAGTATACTATAGTAAACGACATAACAAATTGCACATTCCATCTCTTACAAAGGCCATATACGCAGGCTTTTGCAAGGATGAAATGGCAATTTTTAATATCGTTAACTATCATTTATAAGGAAGGAGCTGATATCATGTATCTCAAAAAAATGCTCACAGCAGCGACGGCAGGTCTGCTTGCAGCAAGCCTTATCGTAATGCCGGTTTCTGCACACGGGCATCATGGCGGAAGCAGGACAGCCGCTGCCGCCGTCACGACAGAATGTCCGGTCTGCACCGTTGAAGATTGTACGGAAGAGGGGCATCACACGCACGACGGCAAAACTTACTGCGGTTACGAGCACAGCGGCGAATATTGCGATGGATCCTGTGGTTCCTGTGAAACCACCGCAAAATCCACGCGTTCCTGTCACAGCAAAAGACACGGTTGTCATTAAACGCCTGGCCGGAAGCTTTCGTTTTTAACACAATACAACAATCCGCCTCGGCGTCGTCTGAGGCGGAATACTTCTGGTCGTTGCCGTATAATAAACGAGCAATATCCGATTGCCCGGATTACAGGACACACGTTGTCCATTGAGCGTTTCTATCACGGTACTCCTCGCGATATTAAGCTGTAAAGAGCCGTCTCCTGCCGTCAGATTCCTGTCAAATCCGCTCAACATAATCTGCTCATCCCGCACGAGTACAGCGACGATCTGCGCCTGATACTGCGGCGGAAAGATCAGCGGTACAGGAAGAGATGCGTCGTAAAAAAACGCTGCCCTGAGCCCCGCCCTGAGCGGCCGGTTATCGATTACATGCGTTTCCGGCACCATTGTAAAATTCACGATTCCATTATTCGTACGGAGCGTTATTCTCTGACTGCAACAGTCATTTCCATCCGCGACATCCACAATCGTTCCGATGACAGGTTCGTAATCCGTATATGCCATATCCATTCTCCTTTTCATCATTGAAGCATTGAAGTCCTTCAACTTTTTATTATAAGTTATGCCTGAAAAGGGAAATCGTACGTCGTCTCTGCCTTCTGACTGTCCTTATCCAATCTTCTCTTTCAATTCCTGATAACCTTCCGCCAATCGTTCTACCTGAATCTTCATTCTCTCGTATCCATCAACATTTATAACGTACATGAACCGATCGACCTTATCGTTCAGGACAAAAATATCCTGCTTTAACGTTTTATAGGCTACGTCCATTTCCGTCCGTACTGCCTTAAATTCCATATCCATATCTGATTCCATCTTAGCGAATCTAAATTCAAGACTGTCAAATCTGTTTTCCAGATTATCAATCCTGGTCCCAAGACCGTCCATCTTGCTATTCAGTCTCGATTCCATAGAATCCATACGCCCTATAATAGCTGTAAACATTTCTTCGTTAGTCATGTCTGCCATCTCCTTGTTCATTAAGTGTACCTCTCTTTCTTTACCGGGTCAACGCGAAACATTTGTTCGTACTGTCGATATTTTTTCGACGTTTTTCTGTTTTCCCAATTCCGCATCGATCCGATTGCTGATTTGTAATATGTGAAAATACCGGCGATATGCCAACGATTCCATGCTGTATGGACAGATTCTCACATAGATTTGATTGTTATGAAGCGAGTATACACTCCCGGCAGGAAAATGTCAATTAAAAAATACCGGCCGCCAGCCAGCCTTATTTTGCCAATGGCTTTGCGGCAACTTTTTGAAAAAGTCTTTTTTAAGCAAAATATGCAGCGGCGAAGGATAAACTCAGCCAGCTTCGTTGTATTTTCTGAAAAAGGATGCTCCGGCATTCTTTTTCTTAACTTTTGGTTTGTTGAAATATATGGTATACTGTATGAAAAACAATGGATCAGGCTCTAATCGCTTCACGCACCATGAGCAGGCGAAATTTTTATTTATTGAGATGGTATGCATAGCAAGTATTTGGAACCACGTTTATATACAGGAGGTGCGCCATGCGGGAAACATTAGTTAAGCATCAGAGTATTCAATACCAGCACAATGAACCGTTCAGTATTGTTAATGTGTTTCATACCCATACTTTACAGGAAGAAATTTACGTCAAGAACAGCCACTGGCATGAGGAACTGGAGCTGCTTTATGTCTTTCAGGGACACAGCAGGCATTACATTGATGGCGAGGTATTCCTGACAGAACCGGGCAGGCTTCTGGTGACCAACTGCGAGAGCGTTCACCGGATTGAAATTCCGGAAGAGGATGTGAATGATCCGGAAACCCCTTCTGCAGTGGTGCTCCTGATCCATAATCGTTTTCTGGAAGAAAATTTCCCGGAATATCGAGATTTCTGGTTCGCGAATGAGCATGCGCAGGCAAGGCCGGAGGTGCGGGATATCATGCTGCAGTTTTCTGTGTATGCCGGGCAGGCGGCGCATTCAGAGTATCAGCATCTTTATATGAGGGGACTGTCATTACAGCTGTTGTATTATCTTTATCAGGAAGGCGCAGTCAAACGTACAGACCGAAACAGTGTGCGCAGACAGGAGCAGGTACAGACCCTGAAAGAAATTTTGCAGTATGTGGAACTGCATTACAGGGAACCGCTGGCACAGGCTGATGTGGCGAAGGAATTTTGTTTTAATCCACAGTATTTTGCCAGGTATTTCAAACAGTGCACGGGCGAAACCTTCACGGCGCATCTTGCCGGCTATCGTGCGAATGAGGCCAGAAAGGAACTGCTCTATACAGACTGCCGGATCGGCGATATTGCCAGAGACAACGGCTTTGGCGACGACAGAAGCTTTATCAATACCTTCAAGCGCATTTACAGGATCACACCCTTACAATACAGGAAGCAAACCATTCGGTAAATTTATGCAAAAAGACAAGAGAACGTAATTTTTTGTCAAAAAATGAAAAGCGCATTTCGTCATATTCTCCTATAATATATATACAAAACGGCGCCGGAATCGTAAAAATGTATAAAAAGGAGAAAAGCTATGACAACTGAAACGAAAGACATCGGTTACAAATGGGTGAAAAAGTAGCCTACGGGTTAGGCGACTGCGCGGCCAATGTGTATGTGGCAATGGCCGGCACTTTTCTGACAGCGTTTTACACGGACACCGTGGGAATCGCGGCGGCAGCGGTAGGTACCATGATGCTGCTGGCCAGGGTTCTAGACGGTGTGACAGACCTTGTTATGGGAGCGATCGTAGATAAGACCAAAAGCAAGTACGGAAAGGCAAGACCCTGGGTTCTCTGGTCTGCGCCGTTTATGTGTATTGGTCTGATCCTGCTGTTTACGGTTCCTTCCAGTCTGAGCGCGGGCGGCAAGCTGACCTATGCCTACATCTCTTATATTTTTATGAACTGCCTTGTTTACACGGCCAATAATCTGCCTTACAATGCGCTGCTTTCCCGCATGACCTTAAATGTACAGGACAGGGCGGGCACGGCATCGATCCGTTTCGTTATGACACAGCTTACCACGCTGATCATCAATGCCATTACCATGCCGATGGTGGGCGCTATGGGGTGGGCGGTCACAGCAGTAATCTTCGGTATCGCGGAGATGGTGATGCTGTTAGTCTGTTTCCTGTTCTGTAAAGAGCATATTGGAGAGGATGCGGGCAGCGGTGAAGTGAAGCTGGAAACGGTTCCCTTAAATGCAGCATTGCCCAGTGTTCTCAAAAACAAATATTTTTATATGCAGGCGCTCATGTTCCTGTTCCTTTATATATTTGTAGTAGCCAGCGGCATGTCCTCCGCTTATTTCTGTAATGTGGTGCTGGGCAATCCCAATTATATCGGCCTGTGTTCTTCGGCACAGACGATTCCTGCCATGGTCGCAAACTTTGTCAATCCGGCTCTGGTGAAGAAGTACGGCAAGCGGAAGCTGATGATGGCCGGCTGCGTGACGATGATTGTCGGCTGCTGTGTGGTAGGGCTGGCAGGCACAAATATGACGATGATCATTATCGGTATCGCGATCCGCGGCTTTGGTATGGGGCCTATTATGTCCGGTATTTTTGCTATGACTGCCGATGTGGTAGATTACGGCGAGTGGAAGAGCGGTATCCGGTCTGAGGGGCTTATCAATTCCTGCACTTCCTTTGGTATGAAGGTGGGAATCGGCCTTGGTTCTGCTGTCGGCACAGGGATTCTGGCGCTTGGCGGCTATCTGGAGGGAACGGCGCCCAATCTGCAGCCTGCCTCTGCGGTCAGCGCGATTAAGTTTGAGTTTGGCTATTTTGGCGCGATCATTTCCGCAATCTGTCTGGTGCTTGTCATTCTGATGAATATTGACAAATATATCAAGCAGATTCAGACTGATCTGGAAGCGAAGCATGCAGCGCAATAATTATGCAAATGTTGGAAAGGAGTAACTTTTATGTCTAAAATCAGCACTTTTATCCGCACTACTTTTGCGATGGGGGATGATATCCGCGATGCGGGTCTCACCACCCCGGACGATATCATCCGCTATGATGATATCGCCTATGGCCCTGACCCGAAACAGCAGTCTCTGGACGTGTATCGGCCAAAGGCTGAGGAAGGGAAAAAGCTTCCGGTGATCGTCAGCGTTCACGGCGGCGGCTGGGTGTACGGCGACAAGGAACGCTATCAGTATTATGGTATGAATCTGGCGCAGCGCGGGTTTGCGGTGGTGAATTTTACCTACCGCCTGGCTCCGGAGAATCAGTTCCCTGCTTCCCTGGAGGATACTAACAGTGTGTTTACCTGGGTTTTATCACATGGTGAGGAATATGGGTTTGATACAGAACATGTGTTTGCTGTAGGCGATTCGGCGGGGGCGCATAATCTGGGATTATATGCCGGTATCTGCACGAATCCTGCCTACGCGGCATTTTACGATTTTGAGCCGCCCAGGGGCTTTAAACCGACTGCCATTGCGTTAAACTGCGGGGCTTACAGTCTGGTGGGAGACACATCGGATCAGACGATTGCGCTGATGGCAGATTTTCTGCCGGAGCACGGGACGGAGCGCGAGCTGCGGCTGATTGACGTGACAGCGCATATCACGCCAGACTTTCCGCCGACTTTCTTTATGACGGCCACAGGGGATTTCCTGCAGGGTCAGGCAGGGGCTTTGGCTATGCAGCTGATACAGGCGAAAGTACCTTTTATCTACCGTTTTTATGGCGATAAAGACAAGATTTTGCCGCATGTGTTTCATTGCAATATAAAATCCGAGGATGCGAAGCTGTGCAACGATGAAGAGTGTGGATTTTTCAGACAGTTTGTATAAGTTTACATAAGGAGGATTGCTGTCATGGCAGGAAAAATAAAAGAGAGGACTTTCAGCGGGACGACGGATCAGACGCCGCAGCCTTATGAAGCGCCTCATGCGCAGCTGGCGCGCCGCGCGGCTGCAGAAGGGATCGTGTTACTGAAAAATGAAGATGGTTTACTGCCCATTGCAAAGGGCAGTAAGCTGGCATTGTTTGGCGCGGGCGCAGGCCGGACGATCAAAGGCGGTACCGGCAGCGGTGATGTAAATGAACGCTATACGGTCAGTGTGCTGCAGGGTCTGCAGGATGCCGGCTATACGATCACGACGGAGCAATGGATTGCCGATTATGAAAAACAGTATGAGAAGGCTCGTCTGGATTGGAAGCAGGAAATTCAGCAGGAACAGGCCAAATTGGAAGAGCAGGGCATGATGAGCGCCTTTTTTGTGGCTTATTCGAACCACCAGTTTGCCATGCCTGCCGGGGATTCGGTATATGGGACGGAAGCAGAAACCGCATTATATGTAATCTCCCGTATCGCCGGAGAGAACGCCGACCGCTTTGCAAAGGGAAACGATTATTTTTTAAGCGCGGCGGAGCAGAAACAGATCGCTAAGCTGTGCAGACTTTATCAGAATGTCGTGGTTCTGGTCAATGCAGGCGGTGTGGTTGATCTGTCCTTTTTAGATGAGTTTCCGGCTGTCAAGGGTGTGCTGATGGTATCCCAGCCCGGTATGGAGGGCGGTCACGCCATTGCGGATGTGGTTTCCGGCGCGGTCAATCCCAGCGGCAAGCTGACAGATACCTGGGCGTTCCGGTATGAGGATTATCCGAATGCTGCCACGTTTTCCCATAATAATGGCAATGTGGAAAAGGAATTGTATGAGGAAGGGATTTATGTGGGCTATCGTTATTTCGATAGTTTTCAGCTTCCTGTCCGCTATGGTTTCGGGTTTGGATTAAGTTATACGACGTTTGCGCTGGAAACGAAAGAAATATCCGCCGCTGCAGACGGTACAGTGGCGATCCGGGTTACGGTGACAAACACGGGATCCGCCGCCGGCAGGGAAGTGGTACAGGTTTATGCGGGTCTTCCGGAGGGCAGGCTGGAAAAGGAAGTTCGCCGGTTGACGGCTTTTGCCAAGACCGCGCTGCTTGCGCCGGGAGAAAGTCAGGAGCTTACGCTTACCTTTGGCGCGGTGCAGCTGGAAAGCTATGACGAGGCAGCGGCGTCCTGGATTCTGGAGAAAGGCGCTTATGGCATTTATGTGGGAAATTCTTTGGAGAGCAGCCAGCTGGCAGCTTCTCTTGTATTAGAAAGTGATAAAATGTTAACGCAGACAGAGCATATCTGTCCGTTACAGCAGACATGTAAGACGTTATCTCTCCCGCAGGAGAAGCGGGCGGCACATGATCGGAAGATGCAGGAGGAGGCGGCAGCGGTGCAGACGATTGCTTACGATTTGTCAGCAGTACCGTCCCGCATCGTGGATTACAGCATCGTAGAACCTGAGGATGAGGCTTCCAGACTGGTGGACGGTTTGACGACTGACCAGCTGGTATATCTGGCGACAGGGGAGCCGAGCAAAGGGCAGGGCGCGGATTCTTCAGCTGAGAGTGGGAACGCTCTTGGCAGTGCGGGCGCTTCAGTGCCGGGCAGCGCGGCGGAAACGAGTAACGCTGCCTTAGAAGAGGGTGTTGCCAATATCGTTCTGGCGGACGGCCCTGCCGGACTGCGGCTGACACAGACCTATTATGTCAGGGACGGGAAACCGCAGGCGGTGCCTATCGAGATGAATATGGAGCATGGTATCTTTTACGATGGAGAAGAACCGAAGGGAGAAAAATATTATCAATACTGTACGGCCATTCCGGTGGGAACGATGCTGGCACAGACCTGGGATATGCCGCTCCTGGAAGAAATCGGAGCTATGGTCGGTGAGGAGATGAAGGCGTTCGGTGTACAGCTTTGGCTGGCTCCCGGTATGAATATCCACCGTAATCCTTTATGCGGCAGGAACTTTGAATATTTTGCGGAAGATCCGCTGCTCAGCGGTAAATGTGCTGCCGCTGTTACGAATGGCGTACAAAGCCATCCCGGTATCGGCACGACGATCAAGCATTTTGCCTGCAATAACCAGGAGGATAACCGCATGGCATCGGACAGTATCCTGACGGAACGGACGCTGCGGGAAATTTACCTGAAAGGCTTTGAGATCGCGGTGCAGGAAGCGCAGCCGATGTCCATTATGACCAGCTATAACCTGATCAATGGCGTTCATACGGCAAATAACTATGACCTTTGCGTGAAAGCGGCTCGCTGCGAGTTCGGTTTTGACGGGGTCATTATGACAGACTGGACGACGACCAACGTGGATGAGAAATGCACGGCGGCAGGCTGTATGCGGGCCGGTAATGATCTGGTCATGCCGGGGACGGCTATGGATCATAAGAGTATCCGGGAGGCGTTGGCGGACGGGAGTCTGACCACAGAACAGTTGAAGTGGTGTGTGACGCATGTCGTGCGCACGGTGCTGCGCTCCGACTGTTATGAAAACTGAATCGTAACATAACCAGCAACGATAATTTTATTTTCACTCTAAATGACAATCCGAATCTGCTCCATTGAAGGAACAGGTTCGGATTGTTTATCTTGTGTGAAAAACAGTTTAACAAAATTGGAAAAATGAAGAAAAAGCAAACTTCCCACTAATTGGGCTTGAAACATTTTACAGTCTGCAGAGGCTCCTGTATTATTCCTGAAAAGCCTCTGCTTCTCTTATTTTACGCTTCCCGCAGCGCCCGCATCCGCCCCTCGACATTCTCGGCAAATTCCACATCCGAATACCTGGGATCCCTCGTTTTCATCCAGATATCGCAGGGCGCCTTGCTGCACTCTCCACAGCTCTTCATGCCTTTTCGGTTCACGGTGCATTCATAGATTGCACATGTCCCGCCTTCCGGCACATGAAATACCTTTCCGCTGCATTCCCCGCACCCTCTGCATATTTCTCCATAGCAGCCGCAGGCGCTGCAATCCGATCCGCATACGCTTAATTTCATTTTGTGACCATACTCCTTTCCGGGATTTCTTCAAATTTTAACCGTTTGTTTTTCTTTACAGTCATTATAATCCGAAAAAGCCGGCTGGTATTGTATATTTCCGACATAATGGGCATAACGCCGGGCGGCCTGCATATCCATCGTATGATACCGCTTAAATTCCCGCAGCAAATGGGACTGGTCCGTATAGCCGTACTGCCAGGCTGCATCTGCCGCCGAAAAAGCCGGATTCCGCAGAACATCGTTCCAGACGAACTGATAGCGGATAAGATTGCATATTTTTTTCGGTGTAATCCCGATATACTCATGAAAAAGCCTCTCCAACTGTCTGTCGCTGATAAAACACTCCTTTGCCAGTTCCGCAGCGCTCAACGCGCCCTTCTGCAAAAGCATCCGGGCCACCGCATCACAGATTATCGGAGAACGCCTCATTTTGGATAACCGCTGTAAAAGCAGCGCCTCAGCGATTTCAATACGCTCTTCCAGAGAATTTTTTTCAAATAACTGCGGCCGCAGGATCCTGTCGAACCAACGGAATCTGGACTGCACATCCAAATATTGGTTCTTCGTATCCTTCATGGAATCCTCCGAAAAGCCACAGGCGCTCCAGGCATAAAAACGGATTGCAAAAACGGATACCAGATGCCCGGCCGCCGAATCGTCGTTTTCCGTAAAACTGGCGTCGTTGATTCCACAGAAGCCGCCGCTGATGGTATTCGCCGTATAATCGATCCGGTAGATAATATCCGCACAGGTATCGGGCGTCACAAGTCCCGCGGCGGTTTCTTTTTTCAGATAAGGCCGCCCGCTTCCCCAAAAGCAGCGGATGTACTTTGACAGCTCCGGGGATTTGGGCGCTACTTCTTTATATTCTTCATTCTGCCGGAAAGGAGCCGCGGTCAGCGGCCTGTAAGACACAGCCTTCATCGCCCCGTCCTTCCTTACATTTTCGGAGAACCAATCTGGGCAAATTCTCCTTCGCTCTTACGCTCCTTCACGATCGACATAACCGTCGGGATAGCGCCGCCGACCGTAAAGACATACAACAGCGCAAGATTCCCCCAATAATTCGCACTCTCTATGATACCCTCCGCCAGCAGTACCGGCACATACCGGAAACCGGTAAAAAGATCGACATCCCATTCTCCTGCGACCAGAATCGCCCAATCCATCCGGTCGCCGATATAGGTCATGGCAAGCATCATGACAACGCTGATGACGATGCCTTTCTTCGTAAGCCTGCCGCTTAGAAGCTCATATCCTTTCATCGTACATACTGCCATCACGATGCCTGATAAGACCGCTACTCTCCCAAGCTGGCTGAAAAAAATGATGCAGACCGCGCCGATAACGGATCCCAGCAGCGCGCCGACGATACCTCCGACCAGATTTTCATTTTTCCGTTTTTTCTGCTGCGCCGCCATTGCCACATCCTGGCGCATTCTTCCTGCGCAGTCCGGACACAGGTGCATATAGCCGCCCTTCGTCTCATATCCCGCCGTCTCCATCTGCTGCCCGCAGAGCTGACAGCAGGGCGCAAAACCCCTGCTCCTTAAAAAGGCGGTCAGCGCGCCGATGCCCTTATTCAGGTTTTCGCGGAGCTGTTCCTGTTTTTTCACGTTTTTTAACGTCATTCTGATCAGGTTCCCTTCCTGAACCAGCGAAACCACAGGCTTTTCATTTTTGGAGAACAGTTTATTGTCCTCTTTGGTCAATGGCCCCATCGGGGAACGGGCGCTCACGGTGACAGTAAAGCAATAAGGGTATCTTGCATCCGCCGCATAAACCAGCAGGTCGAAGCCCTCCCGCAGTCCATACAGCACGTTCCTTTCCCGGTCGAACTTAAAACCCAGCGCCGCCGCAAGCTGTTCATAATTTTGTGTCGTCTTACTCATTTGTCTCCCTCCCGCTCAAACGAAATCATACGATTCCGCAAAATGTAAACGTAAACTCCAGCTTTTTGCTGACGTCTATCAGGTATTCCGGATGCACCGGCGCACCCCAGCTGTCGTCGCCGCCGACGCCCATCTGCTGCTTCGATACGCGCACATAGGTATAATGCGCTTCGGGCAGTTCAAAAGGATGTCTTGCGTTTTCCAGCTCATGAGGCGTATAGGGCAGCGCGGAAAAATTCATTTTATCTCCGGTAAATAACAATCCTCTCCCCTTCCGGTCTGTAATCTTTGCATAACGGACGCCCGTTTTATTGCCGCATTCCTGCGGAACCAGATACTGCGCCAGATTGTCTTTTACCAGATTCCGGTATATGCCGAGCTTCGCGCCCTCTTTCCGGTCCTCATAAGTCTCTTCCGGCCCGTTCCCGTACCATTCCACATGGTCATAATCCGCGCTGCACTGAAACAGCATCCCAAACTCCGGCATATCCCCCAGACCTTCCACCGGGTCATAGGAAAGCGTCGTCTGAACCCTGCCGTCGCCATAGACCCGGTAAGTCACCCGGCATTCCGCCGCCGGCTTCGTCTGAAGGCTGTAATAATAAGTAATGACCGCGCAGTCCGCCTCTTCCCGGACGATCGGATTATCATACCAGGGGCCGAGCGCAGTCTCCCGCGCCACTCCCGCGCCCTTCGTCGTCAGATAAAGGCTCGCGAGCTTCCACTGGCCGCATCTGCCCGGCATGTTATTCCCTTCGTCGTTATCGACCGGCGCGCGCCAGAAATTCGGCCTTGGGCTTCTCACCAGAAACTCTTTTCCCGCATACCGATAGGATACGAATCCGTTATCGATGGAAAATAACGCCTCAAAGTCCGTTCCCCTGACCCCAAAATTCCGCTTACCCCGAATCAGGGTATAAGGTTTCCGCTCATGCCGGCTCTCCGGTGCAGCGTCCGCCACGACTGCCTGGCCGAATGCGACCTCGTGCCCGGCTTTCGCCCAGAGCGTATCCTTTTTCAAATGGAACGAGACAGTGACCGCATATTCTCCCGCATATGCCGGAATTTCAAAAGGAAGCGGGAATGTCTGCCTGCTCTCCGGCTCCACGCACAGATGCAGCTCTTTTTCGTCTATCGAAACGCCGTTTCTTTGCAAAATGGCTTTCGCATCGAAAGTATCCGCATTCACGAAAAGATTCTTATTCCATACCTCAAAATCTTTTTCATGGACGAATACCGCCAGATTCTGATAATTAAACTTCACTTCCTGCATCTTGGGCGACGGATTCCTTTCCCCGCCGTAAACAATGCCGTTGCCGCTGAAATTATAGTCGCACGGCCTCTCTCCGAAATCGCCGCCGTACGCCTGATATTCCTTTCCATAACGGTCCTTCTGATAAAGGGACTGATCGATGTAATCCCAGATAAAACCTCCCTGGTAGCCGGAATTTTCTTTGTCCGCCAGATTCGTATACTTATGTAAGGCACCGCAGGAATTTCCCATCGCATGAGAATATTCACAGCAGATAAACGGACGCGCATCCGGCTCCTTTAAATATTCCTCGATTTCCTGCACCTTCGCATACATCCGGCTTTCCACATCGGTCGTCTCATCATAACTCCTGTCATGAAAAACGCCTTCATAATGCACGAGTCTCGTATCGTCCAGTTTTCGGAAAAGCTCCGACATCCGGAAAATCGTCCGCCCGCCGAAAGACTCGTTTCCGCAGGACCACAGCAGGACAGCAGGATGATTTTTATCCCGCTGATAACAGGAATTGACGCGGTCAAGCATCATGCCTTCCCAGTTTTCATGTTCTCCCGGAAGCACAAAGGACTTTTCCGCGACACCCCGCAGATAGGCGTCCCATGTGCCGTGCGTTTCCATATTGCACTCCGCGATCAGATAAAGGCCATAACGGTCGCACAGGTCATAAAGCGCCGTATCGTCCGGGTAATGACAGGTACGGATCGCGTTGATGTTATTCCGCTTCATCGTCACGATATCTTTTTCCAGCTCTTCATAAGAAACATGGCGGCCTGAAACAGAGCTGAACTCATGGCGGTTCACGCCTCTGAACACGATCCGCTTTCCGTTCAGAAGCATTCTGTTATCCTTCATCTCGAACTTCCGGAAACCGACCTGCTGCACCGTATATTCCTCGACTTCCCCGGAGGCGCTGACGGCCTCCATTTCCAGCTCGTAAAGATACGGCTCCTCCGCGCTCCAAAGCGCAGGATTCTGCACATTTTCCCGAAACGTAACGCCCCATTCCCAGACATCCGCAGCCTGCGGAGCGTCCGCCTTCCGCTCGATTTTCTTTTCCCGCTCAAATAAGACCTGCTGCCCGTCCTTCAACCTGCAGCGGATGCTTCCCGTCCCGGTCGTCTTCGTCCGGACCTCTAAAACCGCCCTGCCGAAATCCTGCTCCTCAAACAAGGTCTTTATCCTGATATCCTCGATATGTACGGAGGGCACAGCATACAGATAAACGCTGCGGTAAATGCCGGAGAACCGGAAAAAGTCCTGATCCTCGCACCAGCTCGATGAGGTCCATTTATAGACCTGCACCGCCAGCTTATTCTCCCCTTCCTTTAGAAAAGATGTCAGGTCGAATTCCGAAGGCGTAAAACTGTCCTCGCTGTATCCCACATAGCTTCCGTTCAGCCAGAGCGCCATGCCGCTTTCCACACCCTGAAAAGAAATACGGATCGTTTTTCCTTTCATTGCCTCCGGCACTTCAAAATATTTGACATAGCTCGCCGTCGGATTGAACCGCACCGGTATTTCCCCCGGCTCCAGCTCTTCCCGGCCGTCCCATGGATACTGAACATTGGCATACTGCGGCGCATCATATCCCTCCATCTGGATATGTGCCGGCACGCAGATGCTCTCCCAGCATCTGCAATCGTATTCTTCTTTTTCAAATCCCGCGGGCGCTAAAGCCTGATTCGCCGCGTAAGAAAACTTCCAGACGCCGTCCAACGTCATCCTGAGGGAACTGTTTCCCGCCAACGCCTCTTCTCTGTTCCGGCAGATCCCATGCGCCGAATGCGCCGGCAGCACATTTTCCTTAAAAAATAAGGGATCCTTTACTTTTTCATAACGAAATTCCGTCATTTCTCTACCATACCTTTCTTTTTTCTCACCCTCTGTCCGGTCTCCCCGCATTCATGTCCGTATACATATCGAGCAGTCCGACCGTCTCCGAAGCCGGCCTGCCATACATATTACAGCATTGTTTGGAAACGGTCTTTTCCTCTTCCGCTTCCTGGTCGATCAGAACGCTCATCCGATATACGCCCTGTTTTGATTCCGTATCCAGATGATTCATGATTTCCGCGATCATCTCTTCTTCCTTCATTTTTATAACCACACCCCTTTCTCTGTCTGCGGCTTCCCTTCTTTATTGTTTCCGCTCAAAAATTTCCCGGAGCGATTCCGTATAAGGCTCCCTCGCAATACCGTACTCCGTAACGATACCCGCGATCAGATCGTGATCCGTGATATCAAAAGCCGGATTAAAGACCTTCACGCCCTCCGGCGCCATCGGCTCCTTATACCACATCTGCGTTACTTCCTGCGCAGGCCGCTGTTCTATCGTGATATCCGCCCCTGTCGGCGTTTCCATATCGATCGTCGCGGTGGGCGCACAGATATAGACCGGTACATTGTAGCGTTTCGCAACAGCCGCAACGACCGAAGTTCCTATTTTATTCGCCGTATCCCCGTTGGCCGCCACCCTGTCACAGCCGACGAACACCGCATTCACCCAGCCGTTGCGCATGACCGTTCCCGACATATTGTCACAGATGAGCGTCACGTCCACTCCGGAAGCCAAAAGCTCATATGCCGTCAGCCTTGCTCCCTGCAGAAGCGGCCTCGTCTCATCTGCAAAGACCCGGAAATGATAGCCCTTCTCTTCTCCGAGATAAATCGGCGCGGTGGCGGTTCCATACTTACAGGCCGCCAGCTGTCCCGCATTGCAGTGCGTCAGAATACCGTCTCCCGGCTTGACAAGGCTCAGCCCGTATTCCCCGATCGCCCTGCATACCCGGATATCCTCCTCCCTGATTTCGACCGCTTCCGCTTTTAACAGCGCCTTGATTTCCGCTGCCGGTTTTTCCCGGTTCGCAAGGCATACCCGCTCCATCCGCCGCAGCGCCCATGACAGATTCACGGCTGTCGGCCTGGAAGAACCCAGATATTCTTTCTGTTTCCGGAATTCCCCGTAAAAAGCGTCGAAATCCTCCGTCTCTATCCGCTTCGCCAACAGGTAAATGCCAAACGCCGCCGTCACGCCGATTGCCGGAGCGCCGCGCACTTTCAGCAGGTAAATGGCATCCCGGATTTCCTCCGCCGTCTTTAAACTGATGAGCTCCGTCGTCCCCGGAAGCTTCGTCTGATCGATGATCACGACCGCGTCGTTCTCATCATCCAGCGCCACCGTCTCATAATCCCTGATATTCTTCATCCTGATTGTTCCGTGTCCTTTCTTTTTCCATCCATGTTATGCACCTGCCGCGATTTTCCCGGAGCGCAAATATCCGCAAACTCCGCTTTTGCGGCTCTGCACAGATCGCCGGGGTTCAATTCTATCTGCGAACCGAGCCTGCCTCCGCTGACAATAACGGTCTTTAACGCCTCCGCCGACCTGTCGATACGCGTCACATACTGCTTCTTCATGCCGATTGCCGTACAGCCGCCCCTGATATAGCCTGTCACCGCATTGATCTCTTTCACAGGAATCATGCTGACCGCCTTTTCGCCTACCGATTTCGCCGCCTTTTTCAAATCGAGTTCTTCTGCGATCGGAATGACAAAGACATAATAATTCCTGCTGCTCCCCACCGTTACCAGCGTTTTACAGACCTTTTCATAAGGAAGGGAAAGCATATCCGCAATCTGCAGCGCATCCACAAATTCCTCACATTCATAAGTATGCTGCGTATACGGAATCTTTTCCCTCTCCAAAAGCCGCATGGCGTTGGTCTTTATTTCTTTATTTTTCAATGGAATCCCTCCACCCTAAAGTAAAAGATAATACGTCACCGGAAACAGCTTCTCCAGCACGCGGAAAAATGGCAGATATACCGCGAGGCGTATCCAGACCGGACAGCAGACGATGCCCGCCAGTGTCAAAAGCGGTATCGCCGCCGCTATCGCCTCCTGCTTTTTCAACGCTACTCTGATTATACTACAATACAGGACAATTAGAAACTGATAAAAAATAAGAGCGCCCGCCTCTTTTCCAAAAGCAAGGAACAATCCCGCCGCTGTGCCGAAACCGCTTTGGTTCCAAAAGGCCGCCTGCCCCGTCAAAAACAGGGAAAACAGCGCTGCGGCGGAGGTACAGAGCGTGGGAATCCATACATTGACCATAGTGGTCACAACAGGCGGGGCGAACCGCACAAAACGCCTTTCCGCCCTGTCCTTCCAGTCCGTCAGCAGGCCGCAGAGACCGCTCAGGAAAATGCAGACCGCCAAAATTCCCCGCAACGGAAACTGCAATACCGCTCCCGTCTCTTTTTCCGGCATGATACCGCCGCTGTTCCCGTTCTCCCCATCGTATGCAAAATCAAAGGTACTGCCATCCAACAGATGCGTTTCATATGCCGCCCTGGCAAAAGAAACGATATCCGCCCGCGCGGCAGTTCCTTCCGCCGCAGCAAAAGCCCCGCTCCGGGCCACATAATCGCTGTATTTCTTTTCTGAATAAACCGTAAAGACCATGCTCGCGACTTTTTCCTTGACTATTTCGGTCATACTGGAAGAATCCGTGATGAAAACGGTGATGGTATCCCGCCACAGGCCCGTATCCAGCCCCTCCCACAGGCCCTTGCGCAGAACAACGCCGCAGTCCAGCTCTCCTTTCGCTATCTCCCGCCGCATCCTCTCCGCATCCTCATAAAGCTGGAACTGCAGAATGCCTTCCTGCTCCTGCAGGGCAAAAAGAAACGCCTGCCGCATTTCGGCCTCCTCAGACCGGCCCGGTTCTTCCGCCTCACTCCGTTCTTCCATATCGCCCGGCTCCCCCGCCTCAAGCACAAGGCCGGCCGTCATTCCCCCGCTTTCCCCCTGTCCCAGACGGTCAACCCAAAGCGACACCACTGGCATAAACAACAGAAAAAGCAGAAATGCGGGTTTTTTCAGCGCCCGTTTCCCAAGAAGCCGGAACCAGATAAAATATATTTTCATACGCCGCCTACACCTCCCCCGCCATCCGCAATCTGGCGGCTAAACAGGCGGCTCCCATAAAGAGAACCGTAAACAGGCAGAGAAGCCCCAATGTCCTTCCCCCGATAACGCCCGAATATAAACTGCCCGCCGCATCGATCATATAAGCGGCCGGCAGAAAGCTCCCGGCTCTCTGCACCGCTTCCGGCAAAAAAACGGAAGGCAGGAAGCCTCCCGCCAGATACTGCATCATGACCGCCAGAAAGAACAGAAGCAGAACCGCCGCCGTTCCGTTTCCCGCAAGCTGGAACACCAGAAAGATGAACGCCGAAGCGCAGAGCAGGATCAACAGGCATACTCCGGCCTGTGCCGCGCCGATTTCCGGCATCCAGTCCCCGTGTCCGGCCGCGGTCAGAACGCCTTCTGCGGCCAGCTGGAAAAAAAGGCCGCTGACGCCCATACTGCACAGACCGCACAGCCATTTTCCCAAACACTGCCCGCCCGCTCCGATGCCTTCCCTGACAAGCAGCCTCTGCAGAACGACGGCATCGGGCCGCATTACCGGATAGCACGCCATACCGAGCAGCAGCAGAAAAAAAACGGCGCCGGACGCGATACCGTACTGCCAGACGGACAAATTCCCCACGGCGGAAACCCTCTGCTCCCGGAACAATGCCAGCCTGTCCAATGCAAAAGCCAGATTATAAGCGTCGATATCCGCCTCCAGGACCGCCAGCTGCTCCAACGCCCCATAAACCTTTGCGGTATCGTAAATCCCGTAGATCTCCGCCTGCGCTACGCGGAGCATCTGCACGCCCGCATCCGTCAGCTCTCTGAGCAATGCCGATTCCATGCCCGCGTCTTCCGGAAAAATGACCTGCACCGGCGCATTGCTTCCATCCATGATACCCTCCACCATGCCTTCCGGCAGAACAAGCGCAGCCGCGGCTTTTCCTTCCTGCAGCATGGCAAAGCCTTCCTCTTCCGGCACGATAAGAAACTGACAAAGCGCCGAAATGCTTTCCATGCCCTGTACATAATACAGCAGCAGATCCGTCAAAGGATTTTCTTCCTTTTCGATGACCGCAATCGTTATCCGGACAGCCGGAGCGTCCTGGTAAAAAAGCTTTGCCGCACCGAAAGCAATCATGCCGATAAGGACGAGGAGCAGGAACGCTTCCACTAACATCACGGGCATCTGCCGGATTGTCTTTTTTAATTCCAGCTTCCATAAAAGGAAGGTTCTTTTCATCCCCGCTCCTCCTCTACCTGAATATCGAATACGCTTTCAGCCATCTCCCGACTTTCTGCATCACCTGCCGCACCAGACTCTGATATTCCTCTTCCGTTATCTCAAAAAGCCGGATGTTTTCTCCCGCAGGCGGTCCAATCTCTTCCCGCAGCGGTTCCAGCACCGCCTCACCGGTCAGTTTACAGGTTCCAAATCTATCAACTGAAACGGTCAATCCCTGAAGGCCAGCCGTAACACTCGTGTCATTTTCGTTATAAAGAAGCTCCGCGCACAGCCGCATCTCTATTTTATCCTCTGCGCCGTCCCCGCCGCCGAATACCGCCAGAAGCCGTTCGTCCAGTCCCAGCGCCGCCAGGGGAAACGCCGTTTCCGCACTGACAACAATGTCATCGATATGCCTGCCCTCTCCCAGGAAGCAAACGCTTCCGATCGTCTCCATTTCGATATTCTGTTCTTCTTTTTCCACAGATAAGATGAACGGCTCTTCTAATGAAATCCGGACGATCCGGTCATTCTTCTCTTCTACCGCAATGAGCACTACGATATCCCGTGCGATTTCCGCCCGTCCTTCCCCCAATTTCCAGCTGTCCGCAATCCCTTTACGGCCGCCCGTACCGGCGGAAAACGTCTCCAGCCATTCCTCTATCCCATGATTTACCCAATCCCCCGCTATTGTCAGACGGTATTGACTGCATCGGTACTGCCTGTCGTCTTTCTCCGGGATCTCGACATCTGTCGGATCTTCCAGTTTTTCTATATGGATTTCCTCCTGCCAGTCCTCTAAATACTGCGGCCAGGGAAACGGCTTTCTTGCCGGAAACAAATCGATGGAGAAAGCGCAGTCTTCCAAAGCGCCGAATTTTTCCGCGAGCAGGGATGCGTTATACTGTAAATCGATCCGCTCCGCGTCAAATACGAAATTCTGCTCCAGAAAACCGGGAAATGCCATCGACAGCAATTTATCCTCCCCATACAGATTCCATTTCACCAGCTTATGATTCATCACGCTGAACTCGGTACTGGCTTCCATTTTCCGCGCGCCGGCATCCCGCCGCAGCATCGTATCGATGCCGAGCGTAAACGGAAGTTCCCCGCCGCTCAAATTACAGACCGTCGTCAGCTTTATCCGATCAAGGCCGTCCGCCGTCCCGTTCCCGACGGCCGCTTCCCATAATACCTGCCGTTCCTGTATTTCTTCCGATAAATTCCGCAATGCTCTTAAAAGCGCCCTTTCCTCCGTAAAATACCATTTGGCAAAAATGACGCCTGCCGCCGTCAGCACGACCAAAAGAGCTGCCAGAATACCCGCCGCGATTTTCCATTTTCGGCCCCGGCGCTTCTTCTCTTCTATTTCCGGAATCTGAATTTCTCCCAGCTGTTCCATGGAACTGACCATTCCTTTCTAAATTTTTTCCATCTCTTTCTTCTTAATCCCATTATGCCATTCTGTATTGTCTGTATTTTCCGCGTTCTTTAATCAAAACTGCGCGGCCAGTTCTTTTCCCCGCAGCATTCTGTCAACCTCGTTCAGTTTTCCATCCTTCATCACATACAGCCTGCCGCATAACGACAGTTCGGTCTGTTCGTGCGTTGTAATCACGACCGTTCCTTTTCGCGCCAGATAAATCTGAAGGTAACGGCCGATATCTTCTTTGCAGACCAGATCGAGGGCCGCGCCCGGTTCATCCAGAATGAGAACGGGCGGCATCCCTGACAGGGCGATGCCGATGCTGACTCTTTTTTTCATCCCGCCGGAAAGTTTCGATACGGGCATTTTCAAAAATGCGGGGATTCCGAGTATCTGTAAAAAGCCTTCCTCCAGCTCTTTTTTAAGTTCCTCTTTATCGGGATACCAGAGCCTTAAATTATCATAGACGGTAAGCTCCGGCATCAGCGGATCTTCCTGCGGCACATAACCTGTCATCTTCTGAAAAACAACGCGGTTGCGGAGCGCATCCTTCCCATAATAAAAAAGCGTTCCCGATAACGGTTTCTGCACTCCGGCCATAATGGAAAGCAGGGTGGATTTGCCGCACCCGTTCGGGCCGACGATCCCGATGCACTCGCCGCGTTCGGCATACAGCGAAACACCCTGCAGCACCTTCTTTTTCCCATATGCGCTCGTAAGATTTTCCATTTCTATCATTTTCATAACAATAACGACGCCCTTTCCAACTCTGCGAAACATGCGCCGCCGGGCGCATACAGAAAACAGACAGCAGTATCTGTCCGCTGTCTGTCACTTTTGGTTATCTTCTGAAATTACTTCGCGGCGATTTCCGCTTTCAGGCTTTCTGTCAGCTTTGGAACGATCTTATTCAGGTCGCCTACGATACCATAATCTGCCACATCAAAAATCGGCGCATCCGCGTCTTTATTGATCGCGATAATGATATCGGACTCTTCCATACCTGCCACATGCTGAATCGCTCCCGAAATACCGATTGCAAAATATACGTTCGGACGAACGGTTTTGCCTGTCTGACCGACCTGTAAATCCTTCGGCTTCCAGCCGGAGTCAACGACCGCACGGGAACAGCTTACCGTACCGCCCAGCACTTCTGCCAGTTCTTCCAGAATCTTGAAGTTCTCAGGACTGCCGACGCCGCGGCCGCCGGATACGAGAATCTTGGCATCCATGATATCCACGGTATCCGTTACCGCTTTTACGACATCCAGAATTTCCACATATTTGTTATTCGGCGTAAATCCCGGATTGAACTCTTCCACAACCGCTTTTGCGCCCTTGATCGGCTCGATCTTCTGCATAACGCCCGCACGGACGGTCGCCATCTGCGGACGGTTATCCGGGCAGGCAATCGTTGCGATCGTATTGCCGCCGAACGCCGGACGGGTCATTAACAACTGCTTGTGCTTCTGCTCCTGTCCCGGAATCGGCTGTAACGGGAAATCGCCGATTTCCAGAACGGTACAGTCTGCGGTAAGGCCGGTCGCCACTCTTGCGGAAACTCTCGGACCCAAATCACGGCCGATCGCGGTCGCGCCGACCAGTACAATTTCCGGTTTATACTCGTTAATAACGGATGCCAGCGCATGCGCATAGGGTTCTGTTCTGTAAACCTTCAATTCGGGATCATCGACAACGATGACCTTATCCGCGCCATACTCCGCCAGCTTATCCGCCAGCTCTTTTACGCCTGAACCCAAAAGAACTGCCGTTACATCCGTATCCAAATCTTTTGCAAGGTCTTTTGCTTTGCCAAGTAATTCAAATGCAATGCTGCTGATTTCATTGTCTACCTGCTGCGCAAAGACATATACTCCCTTGTATTCTTCTAAACTCATCGTAATCCTCCATTCTTGCTTAGCCTGCGAATTTGGGCGCAAGCACAAATTTGCCTGTGAAAAATTTATTTTTCACAGTATATCCGCCATTCTTATATATGTCTATTCCTCAGGCTGCAGGTCTGCAGCCGTCGGACACAAACTGTTACGCAAACCGGACAAGTCCGGTTAAAATGCAATTTTCAAGCTGCGCATCTTAAATTACATGTTTTACTTTTAATTTGTCAACGATATAGCTTACCGATTCATCAGGATCGAGTACGACCTTTTCACCCGCTCCTTTTCTTACCTTATCGGAAGCCCTGGCGATCTTGGTCGGCGAACCTTTCAGACCGATATTGGAATCATCGACATCCTTCAAATCGGCTCTGCCCCATACGGTAATCTCTTTCTGATATGCGTCAAAGATTCCGCCGGGCGTCATATAACGGGGCACGTTCAATTCGGAAAGCGCTGTGATCAGACAGGGCATTTTCGCTTTTAAAACATGATATCTGTCCTCGTACTGACGCTCAACGATCACGCTGTCGCCATCGATCCTGATATTCTGCGCATAAGAAATAACGGGAATGTCGAGATGTTCTGAAATCTGCGGACCTACCTGTGCGGTATCGCCATCGATAGCCTGACGGCCTGTAATGATGAGATCATAGTCCAGATTTCTGAGCGCGCCCGCGATCGTCGTGGAAGTTGCCCATGTATCGGCTCCGCCAAGCACTCTGTCCGTTACGAGAATACCATTGTCAGCGCCCATCGCCATCGCTTCGCGAAGCACTTCTTCCGCTTTCGGAAGGCCCATCGTTACGACCGTAACTTCCGCGCCATATTCATCTTTTAATCTCAGTGCCGCTTCCAGACCCGCTTTGTCATCAGGATTCATGATCGCAAGCATAGCACCTCTGTCTAACGTACCGTCCGGATTGAACTTCACGCCACCCTTTGTATCAGGTACCTGTTTAATACAAACAACGATTTTCATCGATTCTATCTCCTTTTCTTAAAATTGGTTATTTCAAAAGACTGCCGGAAATGACCATACGCTGAACTTCACTGGTTCCTTCATAGATTTCCGTAATCTTGGCATCGCGCATCATACGCTCTACATCGTATTCTTTGATGTAACCATAGCCGCCGTGTAACTGAACGGCCTTCGTCGTCACTTCCATAGCAACCTCCGCCGCGTATAATTTTGCCATAGCCGCCTCTACGGAATAGGAAACCTTAGGGTTCTTCGCAAATTCTGCTTTTTTCATAGCCGCTTTGTATACTAACATCTGCGCCGCCTGTACCTTGGTAGCCATGTCGGCCAGCTGGAACTGTGTATTCTGGAATGCGCCGATCGTTTTGCCAAACTGCTTTCTTTCTTTTACATAGCTGATAGTCGTCTCCAGCGCGCCTTCCGCCAGACCAAGAGCCTGTGCCGCGATACCGATACGGCCTCCGTCCAATGTGTGCATTGCGATTGCAAAGCCTTTTCCCTTCTGCCCTAATAAATTTTCTTTCGGGATACGGCAGTCTGTAAAAATAAGCTCATAAGTAGAAGAACCGCAGATACCCATCTTATTTTCCTTCGTTCCGAAAGAAAAGCCGGGCGTGCCTTTTTCTACGATGAACGCAGAGATTTCTTTGGTCGTCCTGCCGCGTTTTTCAACGGTACCTGTAATCGCGATAATGATATAAACGTCCGCTTCCTTACCGTTCGTAATGAAACACTTGGAGCCGTTCAGCACCCACTCGTCGCCGTCTAAAACAGCCTTCGTCTGCTGGCCCTGCGCATCCGTACCCGCGCCGGGTTCTGTTAAACCGAAAGCGCCCAGTTTTTCGCCCTTTGCAAGAGGAACGAGGTATTTCTGCTTCTGCTCTTCCGTACCGTATGTCTGAATCGGGTCGCAGCACAGAGAGGTATGCGCCGATACGATAACGCCTGTCGTACCGCAGACCTTGGAAAGCTCCTCTACGCAGATCGTATAGGTCAACGGATCACAGCCCTGTCCGCCGTACTCTTTGGGCACAGGGATTCCAAGAAAACCTGATTTTGCCATTTTGTCAACCGTCTCTCTCGGAAAACGATGATTCTCGTCAATCTCCTGCGCGAGAGGCTTTGCTTCTTTTTCGGCGAATTCTTTGAAAAGAGTTCTCGCCATTTCATGCTCTTTGCTTAACGTAAAATCCATGATTTTTTATTCCTCCATAAATATTTTAATGGTCTGTCTGTTCCCGGTCTGCCTATCTCGAATAATCGTAAAATCCTTTTCCTGTCTTACAGCCTAATTTGCCCGCGCGTACCATTTTCCGGAGAAGCGGAGCGGGACGGTATTTCGGATCGCCTGTCTCTGCATAGATAACTTCCATAATCGCAAGCACGATATCAAGTCCTACATAATCGCCCAACTGCAGCGGTCCCATCGGATGGTTCGCGCCAAGCCGCATAGCCGCATCGATATCTTCTACGCTCGCAACGCCTGCTTCGAGCACACAGATACCTTCGTTGATCATCGGAATGAGGATTCTGTTTACGACAAACCCTGCCGCCTCGTTTACTTCGACAGGCGTCTTGCCGATTTCTTCCGCAATCGCTTTTACCTTGTCAAATACTTCGTCGGTCGTATTCTCGCCGCGGATGATCTCAACTAACTTCATGACAGGCGCCGGATTGAAAAAATGCATACCGATCACGGGTCTGTCGATTCCCGCTCCGATTTCCGTGATGGAAAGGGAGGATGTATTGGTCGCGAAAATACAGTCAGCCTTGCAGATGTCCTGTAATTCCTTAAAGGTCTGTTTCTTAATATCCATTACTTCGAGAGCCGCCTCAACGATCAGATCGCAGTCCGTACAGATCGTCTTAACGCCCGTTGTGATTTTCGCCAAAACCCTGTCGGCATCTTCCTGTGACATCTTGCCTTTTGCGATGCGCTTTTCAAAACCTTTGGCGATCTTATTTTTGCCGTTTGCGGCAAATTCTTCGTTGATATCGCAAAGGAAAACCTCGTACCCCTCCGTCTGGGCAAAAGCCTGTGCGATACCGGAACCCATTGTGCCCGCGCCGATAATACCTACTTTCATGGAAAAACCCTCCTGTATTATATATATTTTATTTTTGTGTCTAACAATTTTTAAACGGCTCTTTTACCTTTTCCTTATTCTTATCCAGGAAAAATGCCATGCCGTATTTCTGATCCTCTGTCTCGAAGCAGTCGCCGAACAGCTTTTCCTCGATTACGATCGCATCGTCCATGCAAGCCTCCAGACCGTCGTTAATCGCTTTCTTGCAGTTGCGTACCGCAATCGGTGCGTTCTTCGCGATGCCGGCCGCCATCTTCTCCGCTGCAGCCATCAGCTCTTCCTGCGGATAAACAGCGTTTACGAGGCCGATTCTCAGGGCTTCGTCCGCCTTGATATTTCTCGCGGTATAGATCATCTGTTTTGCCATGCCCGGACCGACCAGTCTCGCGAGCCTCTGCGTGCCGCCGAAACCAGGGGTAATGCCGAGGCCTGCTTCCGGCTGTCCGAATACCGCGTTGTCGGAACAGATCCGGATATCGCAGCTCATGGAAATCTCACAGCCGCCGCCGAGTGCGAAGCCGTTCACCGCCGCAATGACGGGAATCGGGAAAACTTCCAGCTTACGGAAAACGTCATTTCCCTTTTTACCGAACGCTTCTCCCTCCGCCTTCGTTAATGTGCTCATCTCTCCGATATCCGCGCCCGCTACGAAGGATTTCTGTCCTGCGCCTGTTAAAATAAGGCATCTTACGTTATCCAGATCGACCGCGTCCAGCGTCTTGTCCAATTCTTCGAGAACTGCAGAATTCAAGGCGTTCAATGCTTTTTCACGGCTGATGGTAATGATGCCGACCTGGCCTTTCACCTCATATAATACATATTCCATTCTATAACCATGCTCCTTTCTCAATCTGCGAGTTTAGCGTCAGACACAAACCCGCGGCTGAAAATTTCTGATTTTCAACCTTATCCTTCATACTTTTCGACAATTGTTGCACAGCCCATACCGCCGCCGATACACAGTGTCGCAAGACCCTTCTTCGCGTCGCGTTTCTGCATTTCATGAAGCAGCGTTACAAGGATACGGCAGCCGGAAGCGCCTACCGGATGGCCGAGCGCGATTGCGCCGCCGTTTACGTTCAATACATCGTTGCTGAATCCCAAATCTCTTTGTACTGCAAGAGACTGGGCCGCGAATGCTTCATTCGCCTCGATCAAATCAAAATCTTCGATCTTCATGCCCGCTTTTTCCATTGCTTTCTTCGTAGCCGGTACAGGACCTACGCCCATGATAGAAGGATCTACGCCGCCCAGCGCGCCTGCTACGAAAGCCGCCATCGGTTTTACGCCCAGTTCTTTCGCTTTTTCTTCGCTCATCACAACGATCGCCGCAGCGCCGTCATTGATGCCGGAAGCGTTCGCCGCCGTAACAAGGCCGCCATCCGGTTTGAAGGCAGGACGAAGTTTGGAAATACTTTCCACTGTAACGCCCGCACGAGGGCCTTCGTCCGTATCCACGATAACGGTCTCTTTTTTCTTCTTTACTTCGACCGGAACGATTTCATCTTTGAATTTACCCTCCGCTCTCGCTTTTTCACATTTCTGCTGTGACCATGCCGCAAATTCGTCGAGCTGCTCTCTTGTCAGCCCATACTGCTCTGCAACGTTCTCCGCCGTAATACCCATATGATAATTATTGAAAACATCCCACAATGCATCGTTCACCATCGTATCGACCAGCGTCGCGTTATTCATTCTGTAACCGTAACGGCCCTGCATTGCAGCATAAGGAGCCATCGACATATTTTCCATGCCGCCCGCAACAACAATATCGGCGTCTCCGGCAATGATCATCTGTGCCGCCATATTGACGCAGTTCAGACCGGAACCGCATACGACATTAACAGTAACTGCAGGTGTTGTAACCGGTATGCCGGCTTTAATGGATGCCTGACGCGCCACGTTCTGGCCGAGTCCCGCCTGAATAACGCATCCCATATACACATGATCTACGGCATCCGCCGGAACGCCTGCTCTTTTTAGTGCTTCCTTAATAACGATAGATCCGAGAACCGGTGCGGGAGTCGTACTCAGTGCTCCGCCCATTGTACCGATTGCAGTACGACATGCGCCTGCCAAAACAACTTTTTTTGCCATTTTTCTTTCCTCCATTTTACTCTGTAAATGCCTTTGTTTCGGGCTTTTGGGATGATTGTTATTTTTTTATCATTTCCCACCGCCAATATTGTATCATAGGGGGTCTGTTTTTGCAATGGTTTTCGAGAACGATTCACGGAAATCAATTTCCATGAGAGCGATTTCGCTGACCTTATATTAATAATGACGATGGCGAAATCAAAAATGATTTCGCCATCGTCCATAAATTTTACTTTATGATGCCGTTATGCCTCCGGGACCGCCTCTGCCTCCGGCCTGACAAATCCCCCCGCCTTTTCCGCCGCGGGATCCTTCATCTGATAGACGCGGCGCCATTCCTTCGTCGCTTCGTCCTTGACCGTCTGGCTGCGGTTCTGGTACAGGAACTTGGTCAGCTCATAGCAGTCTATCCAGATCTCGTTGTTGCTTTCCTTCTGGGATTCGTCAAAGATCAGTTCCAGCCCCCAGTGCAGATGCACAATCTCGATATTGTTCACATTTTCCGTCGTGCTGTACCCCGTATGCCCCATATAACCGATTACGTCTCCGGCCGTCACAATGCTGCCCTCTTTCAGCTCCTTATTATAAGGAAAGTTCTGCCGCAGATGCGCATAGTAATAATACCGTTTCCCATCAAAACTGCGGATGCCGATGCGCCAGCCGCCATACTGGTTCCAGCCGAGCGCCTCCACATAGCCGGACTCGATGGCGATGATCGGCGTGCCGATCTGCCCCATCATATCATGCCCAAGATGCGGCCTTGCATAGCCATAGCTCCTGGAAGAGCCGAAATCGTCATAGTGGCTGTAATCAAAGCCCTTCGCGATCGGAGAAAATGCTTTCAGCCCATAAAAGTTCTTCCATTCCTTTTCTCCGGTATCCCCTTTGGGCACTTCCAGCGAAAACTCTCCCACCATACCGCTCAGCACCGCGCCATAAGCCTCTTTATAATAATCGTAGTATTCCATTTTTTTCGTCAGACGCTCCATCGTCGTTTCACCGGAACGCAGTTTTTCCGCCGTCTCCTGCAATTCCGAAACACTGTTCCTGTCGAAACTGCCGCCATGCTTTGCACCCACATAAGCCAAAAGCTCTATCCAGTCCGTATGGATTTCGTTCTGATAAGAATCGACGTCCAGCTCATAAGCCTTTTTCATCGCCTCACAGGTTACGTTAAAATCCACCCATTTGATATAGCTGCCGTCGGCGGACACCTCCACCGCCTCTCCCGCGTTTTCCGTCTCCTCCTCTGTGAATCCCTTTTCCGCCTGTCCGCCGCGGTACATTCTTCCGGCGAGCCAGACACATACGACCGCCGAAAACAGAACCAGTTCTATCCGGATTCCCCATTTGATTTTTCGCATAATGACACCCTGCGCCGCCTCACGACCTTCACGCTTTCTGCAGATCTTATGAAAAATATATGAAAAAGACCCGCGGGTTATGTCAGCCCGCAGGTCTCTCCTTTTTATAAACAAATTCCCTTTGTATTACAAAGCTTACGAAAAACAAAAATACATCCACCGGTATTTTTACCGCCACCTCATAACCGCCAGAGAGCCGGAAAAGCTCGTTGACCAGAAACGCGCTGCAAAGCATCTGACAGACCGCCAGCGCACAGTATTTTACGGCGGTTGCCGCAATTCCCGCGCTGCTTTTGAATACGACCTTATAATTCAGGAGAAAATTATAGACCGCCGAGAGGATCCGCGCAAGCACGGTAGCGCCGACAATATAAGGCAGTCCCCCCAAAAAGCCCGGCGCCGTCTGTAAAATCCTGCAGAACAGGCTGAAAAGCAGCAGATCCAGCACGCTCGATGACAAAGACGAGAACAGAAATTTCCCGAATATCATATAGATCCGGATGGAATCTTTAATCGGATTAAAATGGCTCGTCTTATTTTCTTCCAGATAAATCGTCTCCACCGGGACTTCCAGAATCGGGATCTCCAGATTCTTCGTCTCGATCAGCATATTCGTCTCATACTCAAAACGCTCCCCCTTGACATTCATGAGCGCCTTCATAAAAGGAGCCGGAATCGCCCGGAGCCCTGTCTGGGTATCGGAAACTGACAGTCCGACCAGATAACGGAACACCTTCCGCGTACACTTATTGCCAAAGCTGGAACGCGCCGGCACATCCGTCCCATCGAAATTGCGGCAGCCAAGAACGAGCGCATCCGGATTTTCCCACAGCTTCCGCATACACGCCAGAATATCATGAGGCGTATGCTGCCCGTCGGAATCGGCGGTCACGCATCCGCATAGTTCAGGAAACCTCAACAGACAGGCATTAAAAGCGGTCTTTAACGCCCTGCCTTTTCCGAGGTTCACCGCATGATGCAGCACCTCGCATCCTTCCACCGCTGCCGCCTGTGCGAACAACGCCTGATAACCGCTGCCGCTGCCGTCGTCCACCACGATGATGTGCACGATACCGGCATCTTTCAGCCGTTTTATCAGCCTGAGCATCTTTTCGTCCGGTTCATAGGCCGGTATAATAACCGGTATATTATAATAGGAATCCATCGTATGATCCTTTCTATGATGATAGATATAGTAAACGACATAACAAATTGCTCTTTCCGGCTCTTGCAAAAGCCATATATGTAAACTTTTACAAGTCCGAAAAGGCAATTTCTAATGTCGTTAACTATATACTATCGCACTTCTGTCAGCCGCATCCGCACGCCGTCGTCCTCAATCCGGTACAGGACTTCGCAGGAAAACGCGCCCGAATCCGTCATGATATTAAATACTTTCGCGGCATCCGCATCCGTCTTTTCCACATACAGATATTCCGCATGAGAATCCCGGATCTCCTGCGTCATCCAGTCCGTCACGGCATCGTCCAGATTCACGGCCCTGTAAACGACAGATATCGGTGAGGCTTCCAGACTGGTATAACTGTTTCTGACCCAGCGCGGCTCGTCGTCCCGCTGGATATAGCATATTCTCGTGCTTTGCCCCGTTCCGAGCGCTTTCGCTTTTTCCAGAAAAAGGGCCGCATCCTCATCTATCATCGCCGCCCGTCCGGCAAGCTGTTCCTGCACCCCGGCCCGGTATCCGATAAGTCCATGATACCCGGTCCGCCACTCCGCTGTCAACGCCACGAACAGGATCAGGACAAGACAGGTTCCATACTTTTGTAAAAAAGGCCGTTTTATCAACGCGCTCAATCCCGGCCGGCGCAAGCGCGCCTCTGCCTCTGCCCGCTCCGCAAAAAGCTTTCCGCCGCAGTCTATCCAGATATTCGCCAGAAACAGCAGTGTGCCGACGGTAAAGGGAGCGCCGTAACGTTCGATTGAAGAAATCATGCCGGAGGCTTCCAGATACTGAGTCTCCGTTGCAAAAATCGTGATATGGGCGATAAAAATGATCCCGTAAAAAAGCGCGCCGCTCGCAATGCTGAACCACAAAACAAGCCTGCCCTGCCGCTTAGGCATGATATCCCTTTGATAGAAGAAGACAACGAGCAGACAGATGCACAGATAAAAGCCGAGCGGCGTCAGATCGATGACCGGCGTTCGGTTCTTATGCAGCGGCAGCACGGCGAAAGCTTCCAGGAAAGCTTTCGCAAAGTCCGCCGTATAGCCGGAAATCCCATACTCATCCGTAGTCATATACTTTACCGCCGTCGCCGTCGTCCGGGTCACCCGCCGCATCATAAGACAGAAAAGCATCCAGCTTCCGCCCGTAATGAAAGGCGCGGCACAGACGGCCAGCAGCCGGAGCCTGCCAGTTATCCGCGCCTTATTCCGCCCCGTCCGGTCAGCGCTGCCCGTTTTCTCTTCGCACGTTTTCCGCCCCGCCTGATACGCCGCCAGAAAAATCAGCCCGAACAGCGCCCAGATAAAGCCTACCGATTTCATCAGGACGAGCACGCTCAGATAAAGCATCAGCCTTCCATAATAAAAACTGTCCTTTTTCCCCTCTCTATCGATTACCGCAAACAGAAAGCCGCCATAAATGCAGGCGAGCGTCAGATCCGCGCAAAAGCCGTCATAGCCGTAGACCTCGGCGATCCCCGGCAGAAGCCAGAGCGCCGCCGCCATCCCGGCCATCACCAGCACGTTTTTGCCCTCCATCTTCCTGAACAAAGGCAGCATAAAGACGAGATTCATAAAATAATATCCCGCAAAAGCAAGCCCCTCCCGGAAATGAAGCGGGTCAAAATGCAGGAACCACCATTTCAACAATTGTCCCCCCGGCGGATAATCGCCGTACTCCGGCACCACATTCCCATATTTTTCCGCAAATCCGTTCAGATAATACAGCGATTTTACATCCGCCATCCAGAAATTAATATCATCCCACCAAGCAGCCGCCTTCTGCGAAGTGCATAAAATAACGGCGAACAATAACAGCGCCGCCGTAATAAACGACGTGCTTATCACATTTTGCAGACAGCTTTGGCCGAAATCCGCCCGTTGTTCACGCTTCCTGCTCACGAGCCAGCACAGAAAAAGGACGATGACCAAAACGCCGATTCCGTCAATCAGATCCAGCCGATGAAAAAACGCCAGCGCATAAAGCGTCAGAACCAGCATACAGGTAAGCACAGGCGCGGTTTCTACCAGACTTTCTTTCCAAAAATAAGAAAGCACGAGCAGACAGATGAAAAAAGCCGTGATATGAACAATGACCATAACAATCTCCCATTTTTCCCGGCCTGCACGCATCCGCCGGGCGCATCTACATAACATCACCCTGCCAGAAATGACAGGGTGATGGTCGTTGCCAGATTACCAGAATTAATATTCCGGTTCGAGCAGTCCGTAAGTATTTCCTTTTCTCTTGTATACAACGTTGACCTGATCGGTCTCTGCATTGCAGAATACGAAGAAATTGTGTCCGAGAAGCTCCATCTGCACGCAGGCGTCTTCCGGATACATCGGCTTGATATCAAATTTCTTTGTCCGGATGATCTGCACCTCTTCTTCATCCATATAATCTTTTTCCAGATATTCCTGTTTGAAAAAACCTGCCGCCTGCTTCCTGTCCGTTAATTTCGTCTTATATTTTTTGAGCTGTCTTTCAATAATTTCTTCTACTAAATCTATCGAGACATACATATCGCTGCTGACCTGCTCAGAACGTATAATACTGCCCTTCATCGGAATCGTCACTTCGATTTTCTGCCTGTCCTTCTCAACGCTCAATGTAACATGTATTTCGGTTTCTTCGGTAAAATATTTCTCAAGCTTGCCGATTTTATCTTCTACCGCTGTCCGTAACCCTTCCGTAACCTCAATGTTCTTCCCAACAATTATAAATTTCATAGCACCCATCCCTTCTATTGTGGATTATTGTATGCCCGGAAGCCCTCTGCGGGACAACCGGATGATACCGGCTGTTAAGCCTTGGTCTATTATACCATATTTTTACATGCCATATCAATAATATCATAATTTTGTCATGGAAGTTTTATCGAAGTGGAAATAAACTTTTCACTTCACCGTTTTATCAAAAGCAGGTAAATTTTGTTATATATATACAAAACATATGTTTTTTCTATAACGATATTGGCCCCCGAAAATTCTGTCAAAATATGTGAATATTGTGGATAACTTAGTGTATAAGTAGATTTCAAAAGGTTTTTTTCTTCTTTTCCTGTGGATAACTAAGAAAAATGCAAAACGGCATTTCTTATAACGCTAATATAGTTTCATCGCTTTTGTGGAATCTGCACAATCCCGTAAGGATCATTCCCACGAAACTCGATTTTCAGTTATGATTCTGTTTTGAATCTGCAGAGCGGATAATATTCCTGCACATACCAGTACATTTTCCGCTTCGGAAAACGTGCGCCGCAGGGTGTACGGAAAAAGGCACAGCCGTTTGTGGCTGTGCCGCTTGTATTATATTCATCTCTTATCATGCAGTTTCCTTAGAAAATTCTTCTTATCGAAAGAATCGAACGGTATGTTGCGCTGGAAACGATGATACCTGTCCTGGAAGTGGAAGCGTGAACGATCTGCCCATTTCCTGCATAAATCCCCACATGTCCGGAATAACAGATAATGTCGCCCGGCTGTGCATTTTCGAGGCCGCTCACAGTAGCGCCTACGCTCCTGTCCGCCGACGATGAATGCGGCAGGCTCACGCCGAAGTTATTGTATACGCTCATAACAAATCCTGAACAATCGGTGCCGTTCGTCAAACTGCTTCCGCCGTATACATAAGGATTTCCAACGAACTGCATCGCAAAATCTACGACTGCCTGACCGGATGCGCTGCCGCTCGGCGGTGCATAGGTCTTACCTTCGGACGAGCTGCTGTTGGAGGATGCCGCCTTATTCTCCGCCGCCTTCTTCGCCGCGGCCGCCTGTGCCTGTGCTCTGGCCGCCTCTTCCTTTTCCAGTCTCGCACGCTCTTCTTCGATAGATTCCGCTTTTACAAATTCGGTAGACATATTGACGAAATCTGTCGATACATAGCCGTCGCCCTCTTCGATATTTACCTTGACCCATCCGTCTAATTCTTCCGTAACGATCAATTCATCTTCAATCGGCACCATACCGAGAATAGCCGAATCTGTTCCGGGTTCTTCCCGTACATACAGCGTCGTCGTCGTAACGGTCGCGATTCTCGTTCCGACCTCTCTTGCGTAACTCACCGCGTCGTCGCCCGTCACGCAGAATTCCGCTTTCACATAGCCTTCTACGGAACCGGAGCTGATCTTATACCAGCCGTCGCTTTCCTCGATAAAAGTACCGACGGACTTATCATACAGTTTCCCGACGACCTCTCCGTCCTCGCTCGGAATATCACGGATATTTACATAATTATTAACATTTGCGATAACGAGGCTCTTAAAGCCTTCCTCCTCTTCTTTGAGCTTTGCGGCGTTGGAAGCCTCCCGCAGGTCTCTTGTATATCCTTCGCTGACAACGATCGTTCTCTCGATCTTCTTATCCGATATCGTTGACTGAGCATTGCTCTCCAACATACCGCCAATCGGAATTTCACCTGTTCCCTTTACGGAAATTTCCGCTGTGGATGCCGTCAGGCCGCTGCTGTTCTCTCTCTCTACCTCTTCCTTCATATCGGAAAGGGATGTCGTGCTTTCGGACGATAAGGAATAATCGATTCCCGCCGAAGGCAGTACGGAGTTCAGATCCCCTGCCGCATGAACAGATAAATTCATTCCGGAAAATGTGATGACAGCCGCCATTGTACAAGCTGCGATTCTCACGCTTTCTTTTCTCATATATACCTTACCTTTCTCCCGGTTCGTATCAAGTCTTAATTTCTGGATTTCAATTTTCAGATTCCTGATTTGAGATTTTTCATTTTGTTACGAAATTGTTAAATGTTATGAAATAAATATAACACTAACATACATTTTTGTCAACTGTCGTAACGTATAAAAAAACCGAAAAAAAAGCCGTTTCCTGTGCACAATGTAAGAAGAGGCGCATACCCTGCCTTTACTGCCGCCCTTTCCGCTCCCTGAAATATTTTTCCACGCCCGCGACCGCGTTCGCGCCATCTGCGACCGCCGTAACGATCTGCCGCAGCCGTTTGCTCCTGACGTCGCCCGCCGCAAAAATACCGGGCGTCTGTGTCGCACAGTCCTCTCCTGCCATAACGTAACCGCCCTCGTCATATGTTACAATATTTTGTAACAATTCCGTATTCGGCCGGATGCCCACCGCAATAAAAACGCCGTCCGCCTGCAGCTCCTCCATCCGATCCTCTTTTAACCGGCGCAGTTTTAAGGACTCCACTTTTTCCTGCCCGCAGATTTCTTCCACCACGCTGTCCCAGAGAACCTCTACGTTCCGGCACTGGAATAAGGCATCCTGTAACGATTTCGCCGCGCGCAGGCTGTCCCGCCGGTGAATCAGCCAGACTTTCTCACAGATTCCGGAAAGGAAAATGGCATCTTCTACCGCCACATCGCCGCCGCCAACGACCGCCGCCGTTTTATTCCGAAAAAAAGCGCCGTCGCAGGTCGCGCAATAGGATACGCCGTGCCCGGTGAGCCTTTCCTCGCCCGGCGCCTGCAGCAACGCATGGGAAGCCCCCGTCGCGATAATAACAGCCTCCGCCTGATAAACCTTTTTTGTATCGCCGTCTTTAACGGCAATGATTTTATGAACACCCGCATCCGTAATCCCCGTCGCTTCCGCATGTTCAAAAATAACGCCCATCTTCTCCGCATGCTGACGAAATTTCATTCCCATCTCGAAGCCGTCGATGCCGGGCATACCAAGATAATTATCTACCTCACAGGTATTTAACACCTGTCCGCCGCTCATCGGGCTTTTTTCCATAACGAGCACTTCAAAGCCCGCCCTTTTTCCATAGACCGCCGCCGATAACCCCGCCGGCCCGGAACCGATAATGACCAAATCGGCTTTCCCTGCAATTGTCCTGTCTGCCATAACGAACTCCTTTCTTTTTCCCGGTATTTATAGTATAATTCCAAGTGTGGCGCTTTGTCAAAGACGCCGCCCCTGAAAGGAGTATATCCGCCCTATGACCAAATATGCTTTAGTCACCGGCGCGTCCCGCGGAATCGGACGGGCAATCGCTGAAACGCTGGCCTCAGACGGTTATCATTTATATCTTACCTGCCTTCACTCCGGCCAGACGCTTTCCGGGTTTGCCGCAGAGCTTTCAGAGCGTTATCACATTTCCTGCACCCCTTTTATCGGAGATATGGGAAACGCCGATGATATAGACGCGCTTTTTTCCTCGATTAAAAATCTGGATGTGCTTGTCAACAATGCCGGGATTTCTTATATAGGGCTTTTGAGCGAAATGTCTCTCGCAGACTGGAGAAAAATGATGTCCACCAACCTGGATTCTGTTTTTTACACAAGCAGGCTCACAATTCCGCTGATGCTCCGCAGGCACAGCGGCAGGATCATCAATATTTCCTCCGTATGGGGAAATGTGGGCGCATCGATGGAAGCGGCCTATTCCGCTTCCAAGGGCGCGGTGAACAGTTTTACGAAAGCGCTTGCCAAGGAACTCGCACCCAGCAATATTCAGGTCAATGCTATCGCCTGCGGCGTTATCGACACAGATATGAACCGCTGTTTTTCCGCAGAAGAGCTGGAAGCCCTGCGGCAGGAGATTCCATGTGACCGTATCGGCACGCCCGCCGAGGTAGCGCAGATGGTAAAAAGCCTTCTTGACGCGCCCGCTTATTTGACCGGACAGGTCATTACGCTGGACGGGGGCTGGATATAATGGTACAATAATGAAGGAGCAGTTTGTTTCCCGTTTGTAAAACGTTTTCACGATTTACATTTTCTGTGCGTAAGATAGTATTCAGATTTTCAGCAGACAGAAATTTCATCAGGTCAATGTTAGACTCCGGGCAAATCCCGTGTATTTCCCTGAACTGATGAAACGGCACGCAAAATTGAAAATTAAGCATAAAATTGTCGTATTCATTGGGAGTTACGGTTTTTTCACCTGTTGTGATTTTGTGTTCATGATCTTTATAACCTTCATACTCTGCAATATAAATCAGCTTATCCTCTCCCCCATTATTTTTCGATAACGCTTTTCCATGTCCTCTCCGGATGGTGCGTAAACTGATAAAAGCGCAGGCTCCGCAGCCTGCGCCTGAACTCTGCTATATGCTGTCAGCCGCCGATCTGGCAGTACAGCGCCGTCCTCTTCTCCACAGCCGCCTTTAACTTCTCCATTTTTCCTTCCGGCAGCATCGGAATATCTTTTAAGGGGTAAGGACGTCCCAATCCCTCATATTTTCCCTCGCCGTATTTATGATAGGGCAGAAGATGGATCTGCTCCACTCTCGGAAGCGACTCCGCGTAGACGGCTATCGCTGTAATTTCTTCTTCCGTATCGTTGAATCCCGGAATGACCGGAACGCGGATGATCAGCTCGCACTGATTGCTTTCCGCGATTTTCCTCGCGTTCTCAAGCATTTTTGTATTTTCTTTTCCGGTATATTCCTTATGTTTTTTCGCATTCATATGTTTGATATCCATCAGATAAGTATCCAGATAAGGAAGAATCTTCCGGATGGCGGAAAATTCCGCATAGCCCATGCTTTCGATTGCCGTACTGATGCCGATGCTTTTCGCCGCCTGCAAAAGCGCCGCCGCAAAATCCGGCTGCAGAAGACTTTCGCCGCCGGATAAGGTCAGCCCGCCGTCGGAACGTCCATAGTAGGGCATATCCCTGCGCACCACGTCCATGACCTCAGCCACGGTCACATCCCGGCCAATCGTCCTGGGCTTTCCGTTGACCATCATCGTCTGTATCGCGTATTCCTGTGACTCCGGATTGCAGCACCATTTACACCGCAGCGCGCAGCCCTTCAAAAAGACAATCGTACGGATACCGACGCCGTCATGGATGGAATATCGCTGTATATCAAAAATCCTGCCCGAAACATTCAAATAATCATTCATGCCAGTCCCCTATTCCTTTTATAAAATCCTTGAAGAATCGCGTAAGCAATTCTTCGGCGTGGGAAAGATTTGTGAAACAAATCGTAGAAAATCTTCGCGAAGCGTCCAATGGCGCAAGCGTTAGATTTTCTTCTCACGCCCGGTACGCCGCCTGCTCCGTCCTGCGGATAATATCATCCTGCAGCGATTTGGACAGGGTCGTAAACAGCGCGGAGTAGCCCGCTACCCGTACAACCAGCCCGCTGTATTTCTCCGGATGCTTCTGCGCGTCCAAAAGCGTTTCCCTGTCAACGACATTGAACTGCATATGCATACCCTTCTGGTCAAAATAGCCGCGGACGAGCGATACGAAATTCTCCAGTCCTTTCTGTCCCGACATCGCCGTCGGATGTATCTTCATATTGAAAAGCGTTCCGTTGCTCGCGATGCCGTGATCTAAGCGCGCCACTGAATTACACGCCGCAGTCGGACCGTTCGTATCTTTGCCGGAGGAGGGCGAAACGCCATCCGCCACAGGCATATGTGCCAGCCTGCCGTCCGGGGTCGCGCCGGTCTGCGCGCCAAGGGGCACGTTAGCGGAAACCGGATACAATCCTGCCTGGAAAATCCCGCCTCTCGGATTTTTATAAGTTTCAAGCGGTCTCGTATAGGTGTAGGCCGCATCTCTTGCCAGCTCATCCACTTCGTCGATATCGTTGCCGTATTTCGGAAGCTCGTCTATCATCGCCAGTATTTCTTCATAGCGCGCCTTTTCTTCGGCGGGAAGCTGCATCGTAAGAACGCTGCGGATCGTCGCTTCGATCATATCGGGCGTTACGTCCCTGCCCTGCGCCTCCAGCGCTTTCGCCACCTGGAGCGCGATTTCTCCCGCCGTAATCGCATCGAAGCCCTTTCCGAAATTCATTTCGAGCGCTTTTTTCAGTTCTCCGATCGTCACTTTCTTTTCCTCATATACGAGTTTTTTCACCGTATACAGGGAGTCCGCGACATTGGCGATGCCGAAGCCCTGCGGACCCGTGAAGTTATAAACGGCGCCGCCTTCCTGAAGGCTTTTCCCTCTCCTGATACAGTCGTCCGCCATACAGGATTCAAAGGGCAGCGGACACAGGATTCTGTGCGCCATATCGATTGCATTGTCGGCGTTGACGAGCAGGGAAATATTATAGTTCATCTGTTTTTTATAGGCATCGTAAAATTCTTCGAAGGTCTTAAAATCTTCCACATTGCCTGTCTGGATGCTGGCCTGCTCTCCGTTGTCATAGCCGTTGGAAAAGACCATTTCGAGCGGTCTGCACATATTGAAGAATGCCGCGTCATGCCAGCCCTCCGTTTTTCCCGCTTTCTGCGGCTCCACGCAGCCGATAATGTTGTAATCCCGCGCATCTTCCAATGTCAGTCCCCGATTCAGCAGCGCAGGGATGATGATTTCGTCGTTATAATAAGCCGGAAGCCCGATTCCCGTCCGCGTCAGATCCGCCGCATGCAGTAACAATTCCCGCGAAGAGCGGTTCCACACACGAATCGAAAGCGAGGGCTGCGGTAAAAAGACGTGCTTCGACGCCGTAATGCACATGAAGGACAAATCGTTGGTAGCGTCCCTGCCGTCCACCGTCTGGCCGCCTACGATCAGATTCTGGAACAGGGAATAGCCCGCAAAACCTTCCGCACTCACTTCGTCGCGGCATTTGTTCAAATCGTTCAGCTTCACCCAGATACAGTCGATGAGTTCCTGCGCATATTCCCGCGTCAGTTTTCCGCTGTTCAGATCCTTTTCATAATAAGGATACATATACTGGTCGAATCTGCCCGGCGAAATGGAATGCCCGCTGGATTCCAGCTGTAAAAGCTGCTGAACGAACCAGAATGACTGGCAGGCCTCCTGAAAGCCTTCCGCGCCGTGCTCCGGCACTTTTCCGCAAATTTCGGAAATGGCGAGCAGTTCCTGCTTCCTTTTCGCGTCTCTTTCCTGTCCGGCCATTTCTTCCGCCAGCTTTGCATATCGTTTCGCATAACCGATTACCGCATCGCAGGATAACATAACGGCTTCCAGAAAAACGCTTTTCGTCGCATAATCTTCATCTCCGAACCGACATCCGGCAAGCTCCTTTTCCGCTTCTTTTTTAATTCCTTCGAATCCGATGGCCAGCACCTTGTCATACTGCACAGTAATATGTCCTACGCCGTTGTAAAAATAATTGCCCGGCGTAAAAAAATTATGTTCCATCGCACGGTGCGTTTCCGGCGCCATATAGCTGTACGCCAGTTCGCTCGTCGTCTTGCCCTTCCAGTAGCGGTTGGCTTCTTTCAGCCTTTTCTTCGTCTCTTCCGCAATATAAAAAGGGTCCGCCGAACGGTGTTCCACCGTATCAAATTCCGCTTCCATCCATTCATAGGAAAACTCCGGATAGGTCTGGCATCCTCTTGGCGCGATCGTCGTACTGCCGACGATGAGTTCTCCCGGCCTGATAATAATCGGAATGTTCTTCAAAATATGAGCGAACGCTTTCGCCCTGCGCATCATAACAGGCTGTCCTTCCGTTTCCCGATAGGATTCCGTGATCAGCTCCGCCCTCGCCGCCTCGATTTCCGGCATCTTCGCATACAAATGCGCCACCAGCTTCGGTATTCTTTCCGTTTTTTCGATTGGTTTCGTATAATAGGTGTTCACTATGCTAACCCTCCATTTTTACTCTTTGCAGAGACATTCTATCCCCAGCTTCTGCAGGGCCTCCATCCACTGGCCATCCGGCTTTTCGTCGGTCACGATAACATCCGCCTCCGATAAAGCGCATATTTTGGAAAGCGCCGTTTTGCCGAACTTGCTGGAATCTACAGCCAGATAGACTTTATCTGCCGCCGCGATCATATTCTGCTTTACGCCGCAGGTCTCGTCGTTCCCGTCCGTAATGCCTTTTACCAGATCGATTCCCTTACAGGACAAAAAAGCCTTATCCACATAATAAGAACTGATACTGTCCGCCGCCTTCTTTCCGAGCAGGGACATAGAGCCCGCTTTCAAAAGGCCGCCCGTCGCGATGACATCCCAGCCTGACACGTCCGACAGCTCCAGTAAGATCTCAATAGAATTGGTAATGACCGTCAGATGCCTTTTCTGCTTAATATTCTTGGCGATAAAGACCGCCGTTGTCGAGGCATCCAGGATGATATGGTCGCCGTCTTCGATTTCCTGGCTGATCAGCTCCGCGATTTTCTGTTTTCCCTGTGGGTTGGATTTCCAGCGGACATTGAAGGGAAGATCGATGCTGCCCTTTTCATTAATAACCGCACCGCCATAGCTTTTGATGACGTGTCCGTCCTCTTCCAGTTTATCCAGATCCCTGCGGATCGTCTCTTCCGAGACATCAAATTCCCTGCTCAGCTCGCTGACGATAACTTTTTTATTCTCATGAACTTTCTCTAAGATCAGATTCCTTCTTTCTGCCGCTAACATATCCAGCCCCCAGTCCTTATCCGCCGCTGCACTGCTGCCGCCTTATCCGCCGCCATGCTGTCAGAATATGTACTTCATCAGTTTGTCGGAAGGTCTTGCAATGACGGAGCTGTCGAGGAACATGCCCTTATCGCCCGCTTCCGCTTTAGCCCTGTCGATCGCGGCCTGTACGGCGGAAACGCTTCCCGTCAGGGTCATATAGCTCTTACCGCACATGCCCTTCGCGAGACGCAGTTCGATCAGTTCTACGACCGCCGTTTTCGCCGCCATATCCGCCGCGACGATGAGCGCCGCCACGTCATAGGTTTCCAGAATGCCGAGCGCATCGATTTTCTCCGGCTGGGCCGTTCCATAAATCGCAGGAAAGATCGACTCATGCGGATTGCCGAGGACAAAGGTGTCGATGACTTTATCCGCATACCTGCTGCCCGCCCTGTCAACGGAAGCCCGCACCGCGCTGAGTTCTCCGGTCACCAGAATGACAAATTTCCCCGGACAGGTAACTTCCGCCTGTAAGATTTCCACATCCGCCGCCTTCGCCATCTCGTCAGCCGCAAGATATCCCGTAGACACCGTTGTAATTTCCACCATACCAATTGCCTTCGCCATTGTCCAAACCATTTCCTTTCTTATTTTATCACTGCCTCTTTAAGCGGAATGACCGCCAGGGCATTCTTCTTTACGCTTTTCCCGCGCTTATCACGATTTCTTTCTCGCTCACCTTTTCCACAATACCGTCTATGGAAGCATGAATTGCCACGCTAAGGCCCTCTGAGGCATCCGCGATCTTTTGTCCCTTTTTCACGGTACTGCCTTCCGCAGCTGACGGTCTTGCCGGCGCGCCGATATGCTGGCTCATCAGGATCCTGACTCTTTTGACGTTTGGCGCTTTATCTGTGAGCGGCGCCGGAACGTCATATTCCATCAGACCCAGTCTCGCTTTTAACCGCGTTACCGGGACTTTTTTCAGTTCCCTGTCGGAAACGACATCGGCAATCTCCGGCTTTTCACCGCGAATGCCGGCGGCACGCAGGCCGTTCTTAAATTCCGCGATAACGCTTCTCGGAGAAAGCCCCTGCGGACAGGCATAGTTTTCACACAGACCGCAGCTGCTGCAGTAGGCCGTATTCATATAGACCGATAAATCGCTCGTATCGTGGTTCGCCGCCGCGCGCATGATGCGGTGGGGTTCTATCGGATGCCCCAGCGCATGTCTCGGACACATTTCCGTACAGGTCCTGCACTGACAGCAGGAGGACGCCGCCTTGCGCCTCTCCAGCTCTAAATTTTTATTCATACGCATTACCACTTTATGATCTTCCGATAAAATGATAATTGCATTTGTCGTCTTTGTTATAACGGTATTCGCCGTCCCAGGCCTTCCCATCATCGGACCGCCCATGATAAAAGCCGGGTTTCTGACCGTGATCTTTCCCGCTAAGGAAACCGCTTCTCCTACGGTCGTTCCGATCGGAATGTTTACAGTGACCGGATTCTCGATCTCGCCTACGATCGTTACCAGCTTATCCGTAACAGGCTTCCCCAAATGAACGGCCCGGTACAGATTGTACATCGTTTCCGTATTATATACGACAACATGCTCGTCGATCGGAAGCCCGCCCGGCTTGATGACGCGCCCTGTCGCTTCATAAATGAGGATGACTTCATCGCCCATCGGATAGGTGGGCCGCACAGCGCAGATCCTCACTTTGTCATAGTCTTTCAGCACTTCTTCCAAAATCTGAATCGTATGCCTGTGTTCGTTTTTGATGCCGATGACCGCCTCTTCCGCGCCGAATGTCTCCCGCACCTCGTCTAACATCCGGACGATTTCTTCCGCATGGGAAGCCAAAAGCTGTTTATGTAATTTCAAAAGCGGCTCGCACTCCACGCAGTTGAGTATAACCGTATCCGCTTTGTCCGTCATTTTGGCATAAGAGGGGAAGCCGGCCCCGCCGGCCCCCACTATACCGCTCTCTTTCGCTATCTTTTTCAGTTCATCAATCAACATGATTACCTGCTCCAATCCTGTCCTTCGTCGATGATACCCACGATTGCCGCATCAACGGGCGCGCTTTCCATATCGCAGCCGATTCTGGCCGCGGAACCCTGTGCGACCATAACATATTCTCCGATTCCGGCGCCGATGATATCGATCGCCACGAGACGGTCCCCGTTTCCTCTCATCGTTTCGACAGGTTCCACTATCATGAACTTATTGCCAACCAACTTTTCACTTTTTCTTGTAGAAAACAAGCTTCCTACTACTTTTCCGATTATCATAATGAACCCCGTTATTCAATATTTCATCATAGTCCGAAAGAACGCCGCTTTTCAGGCATTCTCCAGTGTGAGAAAGATTTGCGAAGCAAATCGTAGAACTTCTTAGCGAAATGCCCTTTGGCATGAGCTTTAGAAGTTCTTCTCACACTATGTACGCACAATCGCCCTGCTTAACCTGGCAGGCATTTGCTTCGTCTGTGTCGATGTGCATCTCCAGAGAAAAGGACTCGTCAACACGGATCTTTACATGATCGAGCACCGCGCCTCTTTCATTTCCCATTTTAACGGAAACGTAATCGCCGTCATGCAGGGATACAGATGCCGCCTCCTCCGGCGTCATATGGATATGCCTTGCCGCGACGATACAGCCTTCGTTCAGGTATACGACGCCCTTTGGCCCGACGAGCGCGACCGGCGCCGAACCTGCCGTATCGCCCGACTGCCGCAGGGGCGCATTGACGCCCAGCGTGCGCGCATCCGTAGCAGATATCTCCACCTGCGATTTTTTTCTGACGGGTCCGAGGATCCGTACATTTTCAATCGCGCGCAGTTTCAGTCCGACGATGGTGCACTGTTCATTCGCCGCGAATTGTCCGCCCATTAATTCTTTCTTTTTGGTCAGTTGGTAGCCTGCTCCAAATAATTTTTCCACATCCTCCTGTGTCAGATGGATATGTCTTGCGGATACGCCAACGGGAACCGTCATGCGGTTCTCGTTTTCTCTGGCGTTTTCTATTGTCTGGAGCACCATTCTCGTAATTCGCTCTACCTCGTTATAAGTGTCCATACTTTTCCTTACCTTTCCATACTATTGGACTTTCGGCAGAATCATCTCAACGTCGTTGTGCGGTCTCGGAATTACATGTGTCGCGATAAGCTCTCCGAGCGCGCTCGCACTGTTCGCGCCTGCTTCTACGGAAGATTTTACTGCGCCTACGTCGCCGCGTACCATAACGGTCACGAGCCCGGAACCGATCTTTTCTGTTCCGATGAGAGTCACGTTTGCGGCCTTGCACATTGCATCCGCTGCCTCAATTGCCGCTACCAGACCTCTTGTTTCCACCATTCCCAATGCTTCGAGTGATGCCATAATTGTTTCCTCCTGTCTTCATTTTAAATTACTGACTATTGTTTTCAATACTTCTGTCCTTAGGGACAAAATCCGGCGGATCCTCGCCCAACATCTTTGAACCGGACGAAGGCTCCGTTTTTCCTTTAAAACGGCTTGCCGATAATTCCACCATCCTGACAATTTCCGGATGCGGATTGGGAAGCACTCCGGTCGCCGCAGGCCTCTTTAATGCCTGCGTAGAGCCTGCCTCAACGGCCTGCCTGACCGCCGATACATCTCCCTCTATTACCAGAGTGACCAGCCTTCCGCCAAGCTTACGCTCCCATGTCGCAAGCTCCACGCTGGCCGCTTTGCACATGATATCCAGCGCATCCATCGCCGCCACCACTCCGGTTATTTCTATGAATCCATATGCTTTACCCATGCCGTCTCTCCTTTTTCATACCGCATGTTCAATCTCCGGCCCTATGCTTTGAATTTCGGAAGAATCTTCTCCACATCGCTGTGCGGTCTCGGAATAACATGAGTCGCTACCAGCTCTCCTAATTTGCCCGCCGCATTCGTGCCAGCCTCAACAGCCGCCTTCACCGCGCCTACATCGCCGCGTACCATAACGGTTACGAGCCCGGAACCGATCTTCTCTGTTCCGATCAGAACAACCTCCGCCGCCTTGGTCATTGCATCAGCAGCCTCAATCGCCGCTGTAAGTCCTCTTGTTTCTACCATTCCTAAAGCTTCCTGTGACATACTTAGTCCTCCTTGTTTATATTGATACTTTTACGTCCTAGTTTTTATCGAGCGCGCTGATTTTCAGCATTTTCTCCGTGTCTTCCGTTGGTCTTGGAATAATGTGCTTACATACGACTCCCGTGTTTGCAAGCGCAACTGCCTCGGCAGCTCTCATAGCTTCCTCCACATCCGCAATACTGCCTCTGAATTTAACCGTAACCAAAAGCGGTACCGGCAGAGCGTCCGCATTGGCAGGTTTATTTTTATCGAATACTTCCAAACGGACATTTGCCGCCTTACAGCCCGCGTCTGCGGCAAGAAAAGCGCATACAAGCCCAAATACTTCCAACAGACCTACCGCTTCCGCTTCCTTACGAGATGTTAATTCTTCCATAGCGATACCTTTATTCCTTCCTCAATTTTGAGTTTGGGCAGTTATTGATTAACGATTGCAATTTTCAGACCGGTCATCGCGAGGTTGGTCTTTAACGCTTCGTTGATCTGCTCTAACGGATATTTATGCGTAATCAGATCCGCGAGCGGGAGGCCGATTCCTTTCGCCCTCTTTAAGAAATCAAAAGTCGTAGCGTAATCCCGCAGCGTATATACCCAGGAACCGACTAACGTAATCTCTTTAGAGCACATATCAAAGTGCGGATTGATCGTCGCGTCGCCGCCGTTTACGAAAAAGCCCAGCTCACAGAGCCCGCCGCCGTTGCGGATGAATTTGTAAATATTCGCATGCGCCGCCGGATTTCCCGTACACTGGAACGCAAAGTCCGCAAGATGTCCGCCGAAAGAATTCCCGACCGCGCCGGCCAGCGCTTCGATTCCCTGAAATTCCTTAAAGCTTACCGTATGGGAAGCGCCAAGCCTTTTGGCAAAATCAAGGCGCATATCGTTGCCGTCAACCGCCGTAATATTCTCAATGCCGAGCGTGCGCAGAACCGCGATACAGATCAGGCCGATAGGCCCGCAGCCCTGTACGACTACGCGGCTGTTAAAACGCAGGATTCCCGTTGTTTTGGCTCTCTCCACTGCATGTACGAGTACCGCGCAGGGCTCGATCAGAATTCTGGAATCCAGATCCAGATCGCTTACGTTGAATACCGTAGAGCCGCCGCGTATCAGAATATAATCGGAAAACCATCCGTTCAGATGCACATCGTCGTCGGGAAGCAGTCCGTATACATCCGCCGCTCCCACATTCTGTTTATTCAGATCATACATCGTGATTTCCGGATCGTCTTTAAAAATCATACAGGTCACGACCTTATCGCCGAGATGAAGGTCTTTGCCCGCGCTGTCCTTCTTTACGTTCTTACCCATCTTTACGATCTCGCCGGTTCCTTCGTGTCCGAGAGCTACCGGAATCAGGCCGAACGGGTCGCGCTTAAACTCATGCGCATCCGTCCCGCAGACGCCGCAGCCTTCCACTTTGACCAGAATATCATCATCGCCGACCTGCGGCATGGGAAATTCTTTTACTTCAAATTTTTCCAGTTCCGTCAGCATCGCAACATGAGCGGTAGAAGGAATCGCCGCTCCCGCCTGGCTTTTTCCTGCCGCAGGCGCGCCGACGCCGCTTCCGGAAAGCTGGCCCAAAATCTGTTTGACGATCTGCTCAACTTCCTTTTCATTTACTGCCATTTCTATATCATGCTCCTTTCCACATTCTTTTACAGGTTTCTGTGTTCTTCCTAACGGATGCAAAGGCTGTCCGACATCGTGCAGCGTCTTCTCTTCGTAAATGTCTGTGCGCTCGTCAGGCCTTCGCCTGTCCTGGATGCGATCGTAAAGGTACAATAGCCTTCGCCGCCGAATCCGAGCGCCGCATAGCTTGGACCGTTCTTTACGAGAATTGCCGTATCGATCGCCTTTGCATAGGTCGTAATGTTATCCACGTTCTTGGAATGGATATGTGCGGAATGACGGTTGCCATGCTCCAGCCATACGGCCGTTTCCACGCCCTCTTCAAAACTTTTTACCCGGACCATGCCAAGAATCGGCATCATCAGCTCCGTTGCGATGAGCGGATGCTCCTTCGGCCCCTCGAAAACGATACATCTGATTTCCGGACCGACCTCCACGCCGACCATGGAAAGCAGCGCCCTCGCACTTCTGCCCACGCATTTTCTGTTCAGCGCACCCTTGGGGGTAATGACGGTCGCCGTCAGTTTATCCTGAATTTCTTTGCTCGCGAGATAGCAGCCATTTTCCTGAATCATATAATGCATCAGCTCATCCGCGATGCCGTCCATCGCCACGATTTCCTTTTCCGCGATACAGGGCAGATTGTTATCGAATGTACAGCCGTTCACGATGTCCTTCGCCGCCTTCCGCACATCCGCGGTATCGTCCACTAACGCCGGCGGATTGCCTGCGCCCGCGCCGATCGCCCTTTTCCCGGAAGAAAGGACTGCCGTTACAACGCCGGGGCCGCCCGTCGCTACCAAAAGCGGTATCGCCGGATGCTTCATCATAATCGCACTCGTGTCCATCGTCGGCACTTCCACCGTAACGGCCACATTGTCAGGGCCGCCCGCTTCCAGGGAAGCTTCGTTAATCATATTGATGGTAAAAATCGTTGTTTTTTTCGCATTCGGATGGGGATTGAATACGACGGTATTTCCGCCCGCGATCATACCGATGGAATTGCAGATGACCGTTTCCGACGGATTGGTCGCCGGCGTAATCGCGCCGATAACGCCGAAAGGCCCCATTTCCACAAGCGTTAAGCCTCTGTCGCCGGACCATGCGATTGTGCTCAGATCCTCGGTTCCCGGCGTATTGTCCGCCGTCAGATGATGCTTCAAAATTTTATCCCCTACGTTTCCCATGCCGGTTTCATTCACGCCCATATTGGCAATGATTTCCGCATTTTCATGCGTTTTTCTTCGGATAGCAGAGATAATCTTTTCTCTCTGGTCCAGCGTCAGATTGCGGACGACCTTCTGCGCTTCGATGGATGCCTTAATGGCGTCGTTCATATCCCTGAATACGCCGTGCATCCCTTCTACCGAACCGGCTATCTGCATATTTGCCATGACTTTCTGTACGATGTCATGAATCATGCTTTCATCTATAGACACTTTATTACCTCCTTTAACATGGCTTTTCCATAAGCCGCAAGCTCCGTGTCCTGAACTGCCGTGCCTCCGGACACACCCAGGGCGCCTATCATGGTACTGCCGACCATCAGCGGTTCGCCGCCGCCGAGTATCATCACTTTTCCATCGTTGGAAAACTGCAGGCCGTACAGATCATGACCGGGCTGGCATAATCGTGATAACTCGCTCGTTGACATCTGAAAAGCGGTCGCCGTATAGGTCTTATTGAGCGCCACATCAAAGCTGCCGTGATAGGCGCCGTCCATACAATGGACCGCCACCGGGCGCCCCGCCGCATCCGATACGGCGACAACGACACGCATTCCCATTTCCTGCGCCTTCTGCTCCACCGCTTCGATCAGTTTCACGGCAAGCTGCAAAGACATCACTTCTTTGACGATCGCTTCGTCAACGAGGTTCTTTACTATTTTCTCAAGATTATATTTATCCATAGATTATTTGCCGAGCTGCTCTAAAACTTTCTTCGTAATCGCTGCTACGAGTTCCTGGCTGTCCTGTGAGCCCGCGGAGGAAGAGCAGGAGCCGCAGTTATGGCAGTTCGCCTTTCCTTTGTTCTGGCACAGGTCCGCCGGATGACGTCCGGGCAGGCCCATTTTTCTTCTGATCTCGTACAGCTTCTGCACGTTCTCAGGGCTGAACTCTTTCGGGCCGCCAAGCTGTCTTGCCTTATAAAGAAGTTCCGCATAGAACTCAACGGATTCCATCTTCATATAAGCCGCCAGAAGATCTGTTGACCAGGTCAATGCGCCGTGGCTTTCGAGCAGCACCGCATCGAAATGCTCCAGATATGGCTCTACCGCATCGGGAATCTCCATCGTGGAAGGCGTCCCATAAGGCGCGATCGGAACGCAGCCGAGCGCGATTACCGCTTCCGGCATGATCGGCTGTGTCAGCGGAATGCCTGCGATAGCGAAACTTGTCGCAAATGTAGGATGCGCATGGACAACGGAACCAACATCCGGTCTTTTCCTGTAGACGCGCATGTGCATCTTGATTTCGGAAGAAGGCCGAAAGCCCTTGTTCGCCTGGATTACATTGCCGTCCGCATCTACCTTACAGATAAATTCCGGCGTCATGAATCCTTTGGATACGCCGGTAGGGGTGCATAAGAATTCATTGTCATTCAGCTTCACGGAGATATTTCCGTCGTTTGCCGCGACCATATTACGGTCGTAAATTCTTTTACCGATGTCGCAGATCTGTTTCTTGATTTCATACTCGTTCAGTGCCATTTTGTTCTCCTTTTCTTTATTTGCTTTTATTTACAAATAGAAAGGCCGCTTTGCGGTTTTCTATTTCGGTTCCTGTGCCCATGGAAGTACGTCGCCGGACTCGCTCAGATACTCCAGAATCTCAGCCACGCCTTCGTTCGCCTTAGAATTGACGAAAAAGATTTTCTTGCAGCCCGTCAGCCTGAGCCACTTCGCGGCCTGTTCCGGGTTCGCATCCTCTCTGTCGATTTTCGTAACGATGCCGATGACGTCCCTGTTCACCATACAGGTGATATTGGGCGGATAGAGGGAGTAAGGCTCGTTCGCCGCGAGCAGCAGCCCCACCACATCTGCCTCGTAGGAATAGAGCGCCAGCGCCCTTCCGAGTTTCGCCGTCTGGGCGTATTCGCCCGGCGTATCGATGATGACGTCAAAGTAATTAACGTACTGTGTCTTCTTATAAGTAATGGTTTCGCCTTTCAGCGCCTGTGTCAGCGTCGTCTTGCCCGCTTCGCTGCGCCCTATCAATATCAGTCTTTTCATGTTCTTGTAATCTTGCAGACGGTATAGTGAAGCGTCTCCTCCGTATAGAGAAGGATCGCCTGTATCGCCGCCTCTACCTGTGAAACCGTACCCGTAACGATGAGCGAACCGGAAAACCTGTCCACAAATCCCAGTTCCACGCCCGATGATTTCATCGCGATATCGGCGATGATGATTGCCGTCTCCGCCGGGCTTATCGTCAATACACCGATGGCGGAACGGGCGTATTCCACGGCGGGGTTCAGGCCTAACTTCTCGTAAAGAATGTTATCCGGGTTGGCGATGATATGCGCCAGCGTAATCTGTTTTCCCGGAACGAGCTCCTGTATGATTCTCTGTTTGTCTTCCATTTAAAAATCCCCCGCTTTTGCAGTTTCCCCGGCTGGATAACGCCGTCAGTCTGTCTACTGTCTCCGATATAACATATTATACGGTATGTCCCCTCTAAAGTCAATACAGATTCAACATAAAACAACATTTTCTTTCTTCCGTTTTTGACCGTTTTCGGATTTTAAAGCGGGGAAAAATTCTATTTTTTTCTGTTTTTGGTTGGGATTTGTTGGGTTTGTGTGGGGTTGGACGGGGCTTCCCGCAAGGAAAAGTCTTATTCTCTTTTTAATCTGTCATACAATATTTCTTCTTCTCCTGTTGAAAGAGTTACTTTCTTTTTATACAGCAGCGTCCATGATGACTGATTTTTTGTATAATCCATTTTATTCTGTGGAAAAAATGAACGGCAAAATAGTTTCCATCCTTGTTCTCTGCCAGAAACAAAAATATATTTTTCCTTCTGTATTGTTTTTCATTATGTAATCTGATTTAATAACCGAATACGCATTAAGTTTCCGGTTGTATTTAAAAATTGTATCGTTACTGTCAATCATGCTTTCCAGAAAAGGAAACATATCTATTCTGTCTGCAATTTTATAATACAGGTCGGACGACTGGAGCTGCTCCGCCATTATTCGACGCTCTTATATTGCATCAAATATTTTTCCTCTGTCACGGACTAATTCCGGTCTGTCAGTCAAATATTGAAGTCCCATTAAGTGAAAGCATTCTTTTTGTCAAAATTTATCTGTAATGGAATAGATATAGTTTTTCTTCCCAATACCAGATGATATTCTTTATCCAACAGTTTTTCGAAAGCATCCACACAGTCATATACATTACGCATCGGATTTACCTCTTTTTAAAACAAAAAGCTCCGCTTTCGCAGAGCTTTTCCGACGTTTTCTTTCAACTGTATATACAGCCCAGCCAGAACGCGGTAAACGTCAAACCCATTCAAAGCTCGTAAGGCACTGCTTTCTGGCACAACACCTTATATCAACGCTTTAACCGACACTCAGGTTGCCCGTCTTTATTATTATAGTACAATGCACATAAAATATATCAATCAGAACTGCCGGAAAACACAAAGCTTTTATGATTCCACCCACCACCTGATGACCTTCGGCGTGCCGTCTTTTTCCCATGTAATCAAAAACTGCGCCGTCGCAACATTATGCACGATTCCGCCTTCCCCATACAGATACTCCGATGCCTGTAATGCCCTTTTTCCCTCATATTCCACGACGCAAAGGTCATAAAAGCCCCTCGCATTGCCGCCCACGAGATGCGGGCTGTCAGGAATTCTCATTCCTTCGATATTTTCCCCGCGAAACGCAATCAATTCGTCAAAATAGGGACAGTATGCGCTGTAAACATCTTTTTCCGGCTCCTGAACGAGTTCCACCCTGAGCCCGCAGTCGTAATCTTCCTCTAAATCGGAAGGCAGCGCCAGCCGCTCTATGGCGTGGTCCCTGTATCGAAAAACAGCCTTGTAAGAGTCGCCAGCCGCGCCGCAGCCCGTTCCACCCGCGCTGAACACGATTTCTATATTTTCATCGTTGTCGATGTCCGCCCAGAAGGCGTCGAACCAGCCGCAGAAAGAGCAGGCTTCTTCTTCAAAGCAGTATGGTCTGTCATCGTTTAAGTAAAGCCACAGGCTGCCCGAACCATAAGCCGGGCGTTCCTCTGCATCCTGTACCATGACGAGCATATCCGGCTGCCCGTTTTCGTCGATATCGTCGATTAACAGACCGGTCAGCGCCATGCCGCCATCCCGGAAAATCTGGTCTTGTAAAAGGCGGCCGAACAATTTTTCCGCAGTCCCCGCTTCCACATTCTGTTCTTCTGCCTTTTCCAGAAAAAGCTGCCCGTTCTCCTTTATCCAGCCTTCGATGGGCATTGCCTCTTCTGGCATGTCCGTTATATCCGGCGTTCCAATGCGCAGTAAGAGTATCAGTATTTTCCCGGCTTTTCCAATCCAGTTCATTGCAATCGAGTCCTTCCTTTTTCCGCATCTTTTTTCTATAGTTAACGACATTAGAAACAGCCTTTTCGGACTTGTAAAAGCTTACCTATATGGTTTCTGCAAGAGCCGGAAAGAGCAATTTATTATGTCATTTACTATAAATATACAGTAACGGAAGCATACATCATAGTTGTATCAAAACTGCATCATAGTTGCATCATTTTTTCTTTTTGCGCTTTACTTTATCGGGTACAGGCAATATAATACTCACAGGAAAGGAGACATCCATGCAGACGATTCCCATTTTAGCAGATATTCATACGCATTGTATCGCCAGCGGCCACGGCACGCACGACACGATTACGGATATGGCACGCGCGGCGGCCGGGCGTTCGTTATGCGTTCTCGGTCTGTCCGACCACGGTCCGGCGACGCCGGGCGCGGCGGACAGCTCTTATTTCCGGAATCTGCTGCTGGCGGAGCGGAAACGTTTCGGCGTCTCGCTTTTTTATGGTGCGGAGCTGAATATCCTGAACGAAAACGGTGGCGTGGATTTAGATGACTCCCTCATTCAGGCGCTGGATTATGCGTTCGTCAGCATTCATCCGCCGACCTTCCGAAACAGCGCGGCAGATTCCGGCAGCGATGTTTATACCCGCGCTGGCGCCATCGATTCCAACACCAACGCTTATGTTCAGGCGATGAAGCATCCGGGCGTTCGTTTTCTCGGCCATCCCGACGACGGACGTTTTCCGGTGGACTATGAACGGCTCTTATCCGCTGCCAAAGAAAATCATGTTTATCCCGAAATCAACAACGCTTCCCTGATGCCGGATGCGTACCGGACAGATGGGCGCCGCAATTCAATACGGATTCTTTCTCTCTGTAAAAAGATGCAGCTCCCGGTCTTGCTTTCCAGCGACAGTCATGGAAAAGAGCATATCGGGGATATGAGGTATATTATGCCGCTGCTTACGGAATGCGATTTTCCCCGGCGGCTTGTTATGAACTTCGATTTGGGGTTGCTGTATCGGGTATTGTAATGAAAATTTATGCTTATAAAAATTTTACTGTTGTAAAAATTTTACTGTTGTAAAATGTCGCTTTCTGTATTAAAATATTGGATATATTACGCGAAAGGCCAAATTCATGTTCTGGAAAATGACGAATCTTCAACTGAAAAAAGGTAACATTTTTCTCCTTTATGGGGATAGTGCGCCTATTTTCAGGAAGATTTGCAGGGAAATGGAATTATAAACGTTTTCGGAACCTCTGTTCATGCAGATTTGAGAAAGCAGCGCATTATCTTCTTAACGATTCTAAAATTACAGTTAAGGAGATTTTTTTATGTTCAATCTTAAAAAACAAATATCGAAATTATACTTATCCTCTGTGCTTGGCAGCTTATCGCTGACGGGCGCATGGGTGGCAATCCTTGCGGCAAGGGGTTACAGCCTGGTGGAAATCGGGCTGGCCGAAACCGTTTTTCACATAACGAGCCTTCTGTTCGAGATTCCGTCAGGCGTTCTTGCCGATGTGTTCGGAAGGAAGACCACGCTGCTCGTCAGCACTGCCCTGCGAATGACCGGGGCCGTTATCATGATATTCTCCGGCAATTTATTTATGGTATGCGCTTCCCTCACATTCCACGCCATGGGCTACAACTTTTCGTCCGGTTCGGGGGATGCGCTCGCATACGATTCCCTGAAAGCCGCACAGCGCGAGGACTATTATGAAAAATATGCTTCAAATCAGATGGTCATCCATCGGCTTTGCAGCGGCATTTCCACCCTGTGCGCCGGATTCGCCCTTTTCATCGGACATCGGGCGGCCTATGGTACGGACATCCTGATGGGTATGGTACAAATCGGCATACTCATATCGTTAAAGGAAAACCGCATAGACCGGCATAACGACGTCAGCAGAAAAAAGATGCTCGACTCCATCAAAAAAGAATTGCTGTCATGCTTTATCACGAGCCTTTCTTTTTTAAAAAGGCAAAAGAAGGCCCTGTTTCTGATGTTCTGCAATTCGTTGGTCGGCGCCGTTGATGTTTTATTGTTGTTTTTCCTTCAGGCAAAGCTTCCGGAAGCCGGCATACCAAAACCGTTTCTGGGCTTCGCTTTGTTTTTTATGGAAACAGGGGGGATTCCCGGTGCAAAAATCATCCTCAGATGTGAAAAGCTGCGCTATAAAAGCATATTTGCAATCGCCGCATTTCTCGTTTTTTCAGGTGTCCTGATCGAGCATACCGGAATGTATGTTCTTATGGCGATTGGCGGTTTTATCGCCGCATTCAGTGATGATGCGCTCCAGGTAAGAACAAATACCATTCTTCAGGATATGTTTCCTTCCGAGCAGCGGGCGACGCTGATTTCGGTGGAATCGTTTACCTTTTCCATGATTATGATCATATTATCGCCGCTCGCCGGAGTTCTGTTTTCGCACTGGTAGGCGGCTGCCGCTTACAGGGCATTCAGAATGTATTCAGGAAAATGCGAAAAGGCGCTTTAAGTCATATTTTAAAGCGCCTTTTTCCGATGAGCGGTAATAATCGTATAGCTGTGAGCATTCACCGTGACAATACAGCCATCCACGAAGATATACCAGTTTTTGCCTTTTCTCTATCTAATAATATAGTAAACGACATAACAAATTGCTCTTTTCAGCTCTTACAAAAGCCATATACGCAAGCTTTTACAAGGCCGAAATGGCAATTTCCAATATCGTTAACTATAAGTTGATAAAAAAGCATTTTGCAAGTACCTGATTAATCCCGGTTTATAGCATCATGCTAAACTTCTCTAAAAATAATACACCGGCATTTCATCCCCAAGCCCGAAGATCTCATTCGCCTCGGCGTTGCGTTCGAGCATTCCGCTGCTCTTCTGGTAAACGATCTGCCCTAAAACCTCTTTTGACGGAGCCGCAATTACCTCCGCCGCTGCAACCGCTTCCACAGGCGTTTTTTCCACAGATGCCGTCTTTTTCTTCGGCGCTGCCTTCTTCGCGCCCGCCGCCTTCGCCGCTCTCTCCATACTTCCCTCACCTACTGCCATATCCGATGACCTCCTCTGTCAGTTTTTTAAATTCCGACGCGCTCCGCGTGGATTTTTTATAGACCGCTACGGGCCTGGAAGCGTCCTGGGCCCATTCGATTGCGGAATCTACATGGATAAAAGTATCGAAAACATGAATTTCCCGATAACCTTCCAGAATCTCCCTCGCCTGTCGGTAATAGTTTTTGCGCTCGTCCACCTTTGTAATCAAAACGCCCATGATTTTTGCATCCGTCACATCCTGAATCCGGTTCAGGAAGTCGAACATGTTCGCCAGCCCGAAAAAGCCCCAGGGCGACGCCTCCACCGGTACGATTACAAAATCAGATGCGCACAGGATGTTGACGACCCATGTCCCGAGCGTCGGCGGCGCATCGATCAGAATATAGTCATATGATTTTTCTGCCTTGACGGTCTGCAGACATTTTTTCAGAATAAACTCTCTCTGCATCATGGTAAAAAGTTCGTACTCGACCTGGCTCATCAGTGTCGAGGAAGGTATCAGATCCAGATTTTTATAATCGGTGGATACGATATACTCTTTTAAATCTCTCCCGTTCTGAATGGCATCATAGAGATTTTTTCCGCTTTCCGCCATGCCGAGCACTTTGTTTTCATCAAAAAAAGACAGAGACAAATTGAGCTGCATATCGCCGTCGATGAGCAGGACTTTCTTCCCGGCCGCTGAAAGCCCGTAGCCCAGATTGGCACAGGAAGTCGATTTGCCGCTCCCGCCTTTATTATTCGTAAAGCATATCGTTTTCGTACCCCGGTCAATGTCCATGCCCATTCTCCCAAAACCTGTTAGTTATATACCCTGATTTCAAAAGAGTCCGCCACGCATGCTCTTGCCTGCTCCAGATCCGCAAACTCTCCGCTCTGGATCATCTGTGTCAGAATATTCCCGATTGCCGTAGCTTCTCCCGGACCCGCGTATACCGGAACGCCCGTGTATTTTGCGGTCAGCTCGTTCAGATATACGGCATTGGAACCGCCGCCGATAATATGGATCCTGTTGTACTTCACGCCGGTCAGTTTCTCGATTTCCTGCAATTTTTCCATATAACATCTGGCAAGGCTGTTATATACGACCGACGCCAGCTCCGGCAATGTCTCCGGTACGGTCTGGGATGTTTCCCGGCAGTAATCCTGAATAGCCGCAACCATATCGTCGGGAGATAAAAATCTGTCGTCCTGGCAGTCCACCAGCGAATCGATCTTTTCTCTGGAAGCCTGTTCGCACAGCTCGCCATAGGACATTTCCGGCGCCAGCTTATTCCGTACCGACTGTATCATCCATAAGCCCATAATATTGGCAAGATAAGTAATTTTCCCCTGATAGCCGCCTTCATTCGTGAAATTCGCTTCCTTGCTCTTCATGGAGCAGTCCGCGTCATCTCTTTCCACGCCCATCAAAGACCAGGTGCCGGAGCTGATATAGCATACGTTCTCATCATTGGAAGGAACTGCCATGACCGCGGACGCCGTATCGTGCGTCGGAGGCAGAACGACCTGACAATCGTATCCGACCATTTCTTTGACTTCATCGGTCAATGTTCCGATTACCGCTCCCGGCATGTACATTTTCCGGAACATCTCTTTATTGAATCCAAGCATTTCTATCAATTCGTAATCCCAGTCTTTGGAGGATGGGTCAACGAGCTGTCCCGTCGTCGCTTCCGAATATTCCTGCACCTTGCTGCCGCAGAGCTTATAGTGGAAATAATCGGGAATCATCAGCATCGCCGCGGCCTTTTCCATATATTCGGGATGCTGCTTTTTGACCGCCATCAACTGATAAACCGTATTAAAAATCGCTTTCTGGATACCCGTTCTCGCATACAGGTCATCTTCTTTGATAATTTTATAAACTTCCTCGTCCATGCCGTCCGTCCGGTGGTCTCTGTAACCCACTGCCTGACCGAGCATCTTATCGTCTTTATCTAAAAGCACAAAATCCACGCCCCAGGTATCGATTCCCACGCTTTCCGGGATTTTGCCGATTTCGCGGCATTTTTTCATGCCCTCGATGATTTCTTTAAACAATCTGTCCACATCCCAGCAAAGCGTTCCGTCTATATCGTCCATGCCGTTCCAGAAGCGGTGCACTTCCTCCAGCACTATTTTCCCATTCTCCAAACTGCCCAGTATATGCCTCCCGCTGGACGCCCCAATGTCAACTGCCAAAAAATACTTTCCCATAATGATACCTGCTCCTTTCGTTTTCTGCTCTTTAAAAGATGCCAAATATTTTTTCCCTGAATGCCCCATATATCTTATCGTAATCGGCGTATTGGATCCTGCTGTCCTTAAATTTTGCTCCCCACTTATCCCGGATGCCTGCCGCAATTATATCATTCGTTTCGCTCTCCTCCAATAAAATGGCCGGAAAAACATAGTAAATCATGAAAAAGTTCATATCGATCTGCGTACGCGGTCTGATTTTGCCCTTGACAGAAAACTTTTCCCTGACCGCATCCGTAAAGACATCCGCTATTTCCTCTGCCGCCGCCTCTTTGTCCTCTTTCCGCTCCACATACTGTATCATCTCCCGGAAAAAATGCCCGTTTTTTTCACGGAACGCTTCCATATTTTTCTCATAAGACGCCTTTTTCAGTTTCTTCATCATATCGAGCATTCCATCGAACATGCTCTCCACATTTTCCAACATACATACAACCTCCGCCGCCGCCGCCAACATCCCGCCCTTTGGAATTTCATGGCAGGATTGCCCGACAGGCGATTCTGTCGGACGAGAAAGATCCTCTCTGTAAACCGTAGAAGTTCTTGACGTTTCGCCTTCCGGCGAAACGTCTCCGTAACTTCTTCTCATCCTATTCTATCATTTACCAATACCGCCGGTCAATCCGTTACAACACCTTTTTGCAGCATGACATTGGCATAGAGCGCCGACTCGCCCGTCGCGATGATCGCATAGGCGGTCTTTGCTTCTTCGTAAAATGCAAAGCGTTCGATATTGCCTACCGCCTTATCGCCGCGCCCGTCATATCTTCCGATGATTTCCCTGTATGTATCCCAGATCGGCGTCTCCACGTCATCGCCCGGCATCACTTCCATCAGGTTCACGGGATGCTCCACATAAGTATCTAACGGGAACACTTTCAGAATCGCGTCCAGGAGTTCGGGAACGCCGTGTCCGTCGCAACGGATCACAATCGCATTTTTACCCATGGATTCCGCCGGAAAATTACCGTCGGAAATGACCAGCCTGTCGCTGTGCCCCATTTCAGCCAGAACTTTTAAAAGCTCCGGGGAAAGAATTTTCGGAATACCTTTTAACATTGCTGAAACCCTCCTTTTTATGTTCAGGAAATTTTTAAAGAAAAATTTTGATGATCATGGAAAAGGGAACAGGGCTATAATCCCTGTTCCCCGTTTTTAAATACCTGTTTAAACTCTTTCCTCAACTCGCGAACTTTGGGGCTGCAAGCCCAATATTCGCAAGACCAACCGGTTTGTCTGTAAAAAATAAGCTATCAGGCTTATTTTTCAATCTAGTCATAAAGGTTAGGAGCGATAGAGCTGTCGTCCATATTGGTAGAATCATACCAGTAACCCTGTGTCGGAACATCCGCTACGGATTCGCCGTTCGCAATCTTGGTAAGAACTTCTACAGTCGTCTGGCCCATTGCCAGAGGAGACTGCGTAACCGCACCAAACATCTTGCCGCTTGTGATAGCGCCCTTGATTACGGAACCAGCGTCGAAACCTGCCGCTAAAATAGATGTCGCAGGATCTGTGCCGAGTACGTCAAGATTCTCATTTGCTGTCAGGATACCTTCTGCTGCAACCTGATTGGAACCGAACATACCGATCGTATCTGCTTTATTCAGGATAACGGATGCTTCTGTTGCACACAACTCAACAGTTGTCTGTGCCGGTACTGCAACCTCGATGATAATATCTGCGCTCGCTTCATCGCCTTTATCAGAGCAGTTGTTTACATAATATTCATTACCGATAACTGCTACGGTCTTGCCGTCTGCGGTAGCCAGTTCAATGAACTTATCGATGAAACCAAGGCCGCGGCTCGTAATAGATTCAGAAGTAGCTTCCTGATTTACTTCGCCGATTCTTACCGGTGCGCCTGCGCTTGCGATCTTATCCTGCAATGCAGGATAAAGGTTCTCAGCTGCCGTTGCGCCTGCCGCATAGTTATCTGTCGCGATGGTCGCATATACGGAACCTGCCGGAGCGTTCGGGATACCGGAGTCAAAACATACTACCGGAATACCTTTGTCCATTGCCGTCTGTAAAGCGTCCAGACAAGCTTCCTGGTCACAAGCCGCAAGGCCGATGCCGTTCGGCGCATTGTTGATCGCATTGTTCAGCATGTTGACCTGATCCGCGATATCGCTTTCCGCGTTAGGGCCTGTGCAGCTTACCTTTACGCCCAGCTCTTCCGCCTTCTGATTTACACCCGTTACGGCTGCCTGCCAGTAAGATGACTGGTAGCTCTTAACGATGATTTCAAACGTGTAATCTCCGCCTGCTGCGTCTGTTGATGTGTCCGCTGCTGTGTCTGTCGATGCCGCCGATGAATCCGAAGACGCAGCGGTATCGGTCGATGCTGCCGATGAATCCGCCGTTGAGGATGATGCCGGCGCCGAACCGGAATCACCGCAGCCAACAAGCAGCGCAGCTGCTAAGCTTACGCTCATCAATGTTGCTAATACTTTCTTTTTCATTTTTTGTCCTCCTTTTGGATAATAAAATCTATATGTAACCGCATCGCGGTTTCATATCATCAGTTCAGCTTTGTTCCTTTTTCTTCTTCATGATATCGATCAGGACCGCCCCGATCAGCACGAGACCCGTAATGATCTGCTGCCAGTTCGCCTGTAAACCGATATAAGGGAGCCCGGTCTTTAACAGACAAATGACAAATACACCGATCAGAGAGCCTTCCACGCTGCCGACACCGCCGCTTGCGGATACGCCGCCGATAATCGCGCCGCCGATCGCTTCCAGCTCAAAACCTGCGCCCGTACCCGGCTGTACCGTGGAGAATACCGCGGAATAAGCGATCGCCGCAAGCCCTGCGAAAAAACCGGAAATCACATATGCCATAATGTGATAGAACTTTACATTGATACCGGAAAGAATCGTCGCTTCCTTGTTGCTTCCGATTGCTATCGTATAACGTCCGATCTTCGTATGATTCAACACGAACGCCATCAGCACGACCAAAAGCACTACCCAGAGGAACCCAAGCGGAATCTTCGTCCCGTTCACCGTGATCTTGAAGATATTCCGAAACCAGCTTCCCGGCGTTCCGCTCGTCGGCCATGAAATACCGAAGCCCTTTGAAAAAATGGAACCGAGTCCGCGGGTAATCATACAGGTACACAATGTCGCCAGAAACGGCGGCAGATTCATAATGGCAACGAGTACGCCGTTCAACAGGCCGATCGCGATACTGAGCAGAAGGGAGACCGCCATGCCTGCTGCCACAGGCCAGCCCTTCTGTACGATCAGGAAGCCGCCCGTTAAGGAATAGCAGATCAGCCCCGTCCCGATAGAAAGGTCAACGCCTCCCGTAATCAGCGGGAAGGTAACGCCGATCGCCATCAGCGCTATATAGTAGGAATAGTCCAGAATACTCATAAAAGTCGTATATTTTCTGAAATCAGGACTGACCGCACTGAAAAAGATGATCAATCCGATAACTACCAGCAGTACGATGAATTTCTGACCGCCAAGTTTGGAAATTACCGATTTATTCGACGCATTACTTTTGCTCATGTTCTCCTCCTCCTAACTTATCTCTCGTGTCGCCATATTCATGATCGCTTCCTGTGAAGCTTCTTCAATGTTCACTTCACCGGTCTTTCTGCCTTCACACATAATGACGATACGGTCGCTCATTCTCAATATCTCAGTCATTTCAGAAGAAATCATGATAATCGATTTGCCCTCTTCCGCCAGCTTGTTCATCAGCTTATAAATCTCGTTTTTCGCGCCGACGTCAATACCTCTTGTCGGTTCGTCGAAAATCAGGATATCGCAGTCCCTTACGAGCCATTTCGCGATAACGACTTTCTGCTGATTACCGCCGGAAAGATTCACGACGAGCTGGTCTACGCTCGGCGTTTTCGTCGCCAGAGATTTTACATATTCCTCCGTGATCTTTTTCTCTTTCTTCTTATCGATGAACAGGCCCTTCATATATTTTTCAAGAGTCGCCATCGTGGAGTTCTCCGCAACGGTCTTCTGTACGACGATACCATAACGCTTCCTGTCCTCCGACAGATAGCCGATACCGCATTTTACCGCATCCTCCGGAGAGTTTATCGTTACCTTCTTACCATTGACATAAATATCGCCGCTTTCCTTGGGGTCGGCTCCGAAAATCGCTCTTGCAGTCTCGGTACGGCCCGCGCCCATCAATCCTGAAAAGCCCAATATTTCACCCTTACGGAGCTCAAAACTGACATCCTGGACCATTTTGCCCGCATTCAGATGTTCCACCTTCAGGACGACCGGCGCATCGGGCGCCACCATGCTGTGCTCCTTGGGATCCTCATAAATGACACGGCCTACCATCATGTTGATGATATCGTCCTTCGTACAGTCCTCTGTAATCAGCGTCCCTACATAAGTACCGTCTCTCATGACCGTTACCCTGTCGGTAATCACCTTAATTTCATCCATACGGTGAGATATGTACACGATGCCGAGCTGCTGCTTGCGCAAATCCCTGATAATCTTGAAAAGCTCTTCGATTTCCGCTTCCGTCAAAGCCGCGGAGGGCTCGTCAAAAATAATGACCTTCGCTTCATGGGAAATCGCTTTTGCAATTTCACACATCTGCTGCTTGCCGACTGTCAGATTGCTCATCGTCTCCGACGGATCGATATCGATATTCAGTCTGTCAAAAAGCTTTTTCGCCTCCTCGTTCATCTTCTTATCGTCGATGGAGATTCCTTTTTTGAACTCTCTGCCGATAAAAATATTCTGCGCTACCGTCAGATGGCCGAGCATGTTAAGCTCCTGATGCACGATGACGATACCGGCATCCTGCGCTTCTCTCGTATTATGGAACTCTACCTCTTTCCCCTCATAGGTAATCGTTCCCGAATCTTTTTTATAAATACCCGTCAGCACCTTCATCAAAGTGGATTTTCCGGCGCCGTTCTCTCCCATCAGGGCGTGTACTTCACCTTTTTTCACTTCAAAACTTACATGATCCAAAGCATGAACGCCCGGAAAAGATTTATCAATTTCCTTCATCGTTAAGATTACTTCGCCCATATTCTTACCTTCACCTTTCTACCCGCCGGCCTTTACGTTAATTTTTCCTGCGTCTTGCAACAACGTCCGCATATACTGCCACAATAACAATGACGCCTGTTATAATAAGCTGATAGTCCTTCGTAAAGTGAAGCGCCAGAATACCTTCCTGCAAAAGAGCGATAATAAATACGCCGATTACCGTACCGCCGATGGACGCAAGGCCGCCCGCCATGGAAGTACCGCCCATAACGCACCCGGCGATCGCTTCATTGTTGTACTGGTCGCCGTATCCGGGCTGAACCGTCGTGTACGCCGCTACGAAGAAGATTGCCGCAATTCCTACAAGAATACCGCAGATAACATATGCCAGCATTTCCCACTTCCTGATATTAACGCCGGAAAGCCTTACCGCCTCCTTGTTGCTGCCGAGGCTCAATATGTAACGTCCCGCTTTGGTCTTATTCAGAATGATCGAACAAATGACTGCGAACGCAAGGAAAATCACGAGACCCACGGGGAAATTCCCCACCTTGACCAGGTTCCTGAACCATCCCTGTTCCGTCGTTCCCTGCGGCCAGCTTACCGACTGCGTCTTTGTAAAAACGGAAGCGACGCCTTTGGCAATATTCATGCTCGCCATCGAAACGATGAACGGCGGTACGGACCAGTACGCTACGAGATATCCGTTAAAAATACCGAACAACATGCCGACCAGTATGCTGATAACAAGGCTCAGGGCCACCGGCACACCGTACGACGTCAGGCAGTAGCCTGAAATCAGCGCCGCGCAGAACATGACCGGCCCGATAGAGAAGTCGATGCCTCCCGTAGCGATTACAAAGGTTACGCCAAGTGATAAAAATCCCAGGAAATAAGCATAATTGAGCGCGCTCAGAATTCTCGGAAGCCCTGCAAAATTATCGCTTAATATCGTAAAAAGCAGATACATCAGCAGGAGCACGCAGCATAAGATGATCCTGTTAAATCCCAGTTTCTTCACAATTGGATTCTGTTTGATTTTTTCCAATTTTCTTCCTCCCAACTTTAAGCTCTGTCGGCACATCCGCACACTTTAATTTTATCTTCCACTGTTTTTGTTACATATTCCATAGCAACGGCGCCGTATTTCTTCGGGTCGAACGCTTCGGGATTATCTTTCAGGAACTGCTTGACGCCGTTACTGTATGCGATCCTGAGCTCCGTCGCAAAATTCACCTTACTGATGCCTCTCCTGATACATTCCCTGACCGCTTCGTCCGGAACGCCTGACGCGCCGTGAAGCACGAGCGGGACGCTCACCCGTTTCCGGATTTCAGAAAGCCTTTCCACATCCAGTTTCGGCTCGCCCTTATAAATCCCGTGCGCCGTACCGATCGCGACCGCCAGGGAACTGATCCCCGTCTCTTTCACAAATTTCTCCGCATCGTCCGGATCGGTATAACCCGGATCGTTACAGTCCAGATCGTCTTCTTTGCCGCCTACCTTGCCGAGCTCCGCCTCCACCGGTATGCCGGAAGGGGCACATGCCTCTGCAACGCGCCGCGTCAGCAATATATTCTCATCAAACGCTTTCTGGGAACCGTCGATCATAATCGACGTATAGCCGACCCGCAATGCCTGCATCGCAAGGGAAAAGCTGTTTCCGTGATCCAGATGAAGCGCGATCGGAACCTTTGCCGATCCTGCCGCCGCCTTGACATTTGCATAATATAGTGGAAGACCGGCATATTTGACGGTCGAAGGCGTGGTCTGTAAAATAGCCGGCGCATTCATCTCTTCCGCTGCTTTTATGACCGCCATGACCATTTCCATATTCTCAACATTGAACGCGCCTACCGCATAACCTTCTCTGTCCGCGGTCTGCAGCATCTGTTCTGTCGTGACAAAAGCCATGTGAATTCCCCCTTACTTTTTTGATTGGTTTTTCGTAAAACAAAACGTTTCGCTCTGATTGATTTTATTTATTATATCAAAATATAGTATCAATTACAACGCCGGCGTATACGAAATTCGCGGAAATCTATAAAACAATAGTCACATTTTTTAACAGTAAAAAATATCTCCTGTCATATAATTCAATTTTGTCGCATAATTGTAATCTTCAATTAAGTGTACCACACAATCCTCCGCAAGCGCTCTGGCATTTCGTGGTAACAGGCCGTCCCGGACCTTGACGTACTGCACCGGCATATACTGGCGCAGCATACTGAGCGGGATTTCCACTTCGTCCATATTCCGGAACAGTTTTTCGATGGCCGCTTTCATTTCCGGCTGCGCAAAATAGTACCGGCACCGGTCGGAAAAGCTGTACTTTCTTTTGACCGCTAGCTGTTCTTCCGTTCCATGATAGTGTTTCTGCCAGTTCGCGGGATTTTTCAGCATGACTTCTTCCATCGTTTCTATGAAGTCCGCCCGTTTTTCTTCCGGCACGAGCTGTTTCTCCATGATGGAAAGCGCGAACAGCCCTTCCCGCAGCGAAAAGGTCAGCGCCGGGCCGACTTTCAGAATCGCGATGCCGTCCTCCACCATTTCTTTCAGCTCCTTCGGCGACTGATAATCGGTAGAATGTCCTTCCATGACAATATTGTTATATTTTTTCATCGCCGCCGTCAGCCGGGCCGCATTCACCCTGTTATAATGAAAAATATCTGCGTCCCCGAACTCCACGCCAGGCTGTACGACAATGCCGACGATATTGTCGAACGCATCCTTCAATCCATGCCTTTCAAATGCCGCCCTGTAAGCGGCGAGCGTTTTTTCAACGTCCTCAGGCTCCGTCACCGAAACGGAATCTTCCGCCTCCTGGGCGCCGCCGGGAATCGGCACTTCGCTGCCGATGATAAAAGCCGGCCTGGCCTCTTCGGGATTTTCCGCCAATAATTCCTGATAGGCTTCCTCGCACGCCTCATAGAGGACCGCTCCCCTTTCCGCAATCGTCTCATCGCTTAAGGGGCAGTCTGTCGAATCGTCCGCGACGCGCATGCTGGTATCCAGATGGATTTTCTTAAAACCGGCCAGCACGAACAGCTTCACCAGCTCGACAGATTTTTCCATCGCTTCTTTTTCCGGTTCATTCTGCCATGTCAGAGGACCCAGATGGTCCCCGCCCAAAATAATCTTTTCTCTCGGAAAGCCGATGCCGTCCGCGATTTTATACACGAAATCGCGATAATCCGCGGGCTGCATGCCGGTATAGCCGCCGAACTGGTTGACCTGATTGGCGGTCGCCTCCACCAGCACATAATCATCGAACCGCACCGCCTGTTTCAGACAGGCTTCTATTACCAGATCATTCGCTGTACAAAAAGAAGGGATTCCGGCAAACTTCATGCCTGTTCTTCTTTTTTCCAGCATCAAACGCATTGCATCCATTTTGTGTCCATGCTCCTTTCTTCCTCATGCTTTATCCTCATCCGGACAATCGACAATAACGCCGTCCTCATCCCACAGATCATGCCAGTCCGTCGCGCCCGGCCACAGGAATACCTGTCCCTTGACGAGCCGGTTGTTCTTTTCCAGCGTGGAAATGATCCGCATTTCCTCTTCTGTCAGCGGTTCCGTTACGGCCGCTTCCAGATTCGCTTCGTAATGATGCGTGGAAAAAGGAATCGGAATCTGCCCCCGCTGTATCGCCCATTTCAAAGCGATAATCGCCGGATGCACGCCGTGCGCTTCCGCGATCGCCTTAAACTCCGGCACCTGCATATCCGCGATATCTTCCGGCTCCATATCCCGTTCCGGCCTCTGCGGAGAACCGATCGGCATATAGCCTACCGGCTGGATATCATGCGCGTTCAGATAGTCGAAAATCTCCTGCTGCTGAAAGCACGGATGCAGCTCCAGCTCGCATGCCGCCGGTTTTATACGGAATTTATCGATAACGGCCTCCAGTTTGGGGATCGTCATATTGGAAATACCGATATGGCGGATCAGTCCTTTATCGACAAGTGTTTCGCACTGTCTGTAGGTATCCATGAACTCTTCCACAGAAAACGGCCTGGAATCGGGATTTCTGGAATCCACGCTGCAATGAGGCGCATGATAGTTCGGGAAAGGCCAGTGGATATAGAACATATCGATGTAATCGCACTGTAAGTCCGCGATACTCTGCAGGCAGGATTTCTCTACCTCGCGGTGCATATCGTTCCAGACCTTCGTCATAATATACAAATCTTTTCTTTCCACGATGCCTTCGTCAAAAGCGGCTTTAAATACCTCTCCAATTTCTTTTTCATTTCCATAGCACGCCGCGCAGTCGAACATCCGATACCCGGCGCGGATTCCGCCCGCCACCGCGGCCGCCACCTGTTCTGCGCTGAACCGGTCGGATCCAAACGTACCCATTCCGATACAGGGCGCCTTATCCCCTGTGTTCAATGTGATCTGCGGAACCTTTGAAGCCTCAACTCCCATAGCTGTTATCCTCCTTTTTCGCTTTACGCCTCACTGTCAATCAGTATCTTCCCTTTCACCAGCCCCGGCGTCCTGAACATCTCGAACGCTTCGTCGATCCTGGAAAGGGGAATCTTCTTATAAATAAAAGAATCGTCGAACTGCAGTTCTCCGGTCTTGAAATAATGTGCCGTCAATTCCCATTCGTCCCCTGGAAAAGGCGCGGAATAGCTCATCCAGGAGCCTGTCAGCATAAATTCCTTACGGTTCATGTTCTCCCATTCCTCCACGCTGAAAGAAAGGTCCTTCGTCGGCGTCCCGATAAAACATACCTGCGCCTTGTTGGCCGCCAGCTTGAAAGCGAGCTTCATCGTAATGGTATTTCCCGCCGTTTCGTAGACGTAATCGAAGCCGCGGCCGCCGGTAATCTCTTTTACCCGCTCCATAAAATCCTCTTTGCCGGAGTTGATGCCATAATCGGCGCCAAGCCTCCCTGCGAGTTCCAGCCTTTCGTCCAGAATATCGAATACCGCCACTTTTTCCGCTCCGAATATCTTCGCCCACTGCATCGTCATCAGGCCGATCGTGCCGCCGCCCAGAACCGCAACGCTCCTGCCGCCGCGGTACTCCACTCTGCGCAGTCCGTGGAGCGCCACAGTCGCCGGCTCGAAAAACGCGCCTTTTTCAAAGCTCACTTCATCGTCGAACTTAACGGCGTTTTTCTCCGGTACGACCACATATTCCGCAAAGCTTCCGAACTCTCTGGAACCGATAAAGCTGTAATGCCTGCACAGGGAATAATTTCCCTTCTGGCAGTCCGCGCACTTCATACAGGGCACGAGCGGCACACCCGCCACCCGGTCGCCCGGCTTTAAGGACGTAACGCCCTCTCCGGCTTCCTCGATCGTCCCGGAAAATTCATGCCCTAACACGTTTGGAAAATAGTGGCAGGCGTCCCCGTTGACCCTCGGTATATCGGAACCGCAGATTCCGGTATATTTCACTTTGATCAGAACCTTTCCCGGTTCCACTTCCGGTTTCTGAATTTCTTCATAACGAATATCGTTCTTCGCATGTACTACTCCTGCTTTCATATCGCTTCTTCTTCCTTTCTTTTCTGTTAAAATGTATTTTTCAAATCCTCATACAACCGCAGATACAGCTCCATCGCGCGGTCATAGGCCGCCCGGTTAGACGGATCCGGTTCCTGTATCCGCGTAATCCGTATCGTCCGGCCCACGGCCTCTTCATAGTTTCCATAAATACCGCAGCCTACGCCCGCCAGAATCGCCGCGCCAAGCGTCGTCGCCGTATCGGAGGATGGCACCCGTATTGTCTTACCCGTCACATCCGCCTTGATCTGCGTCCACAGAACAGAATTGGACGCGCCCCCCATGGCATTCAGTGTGTCTACGGTAACGCCCGTCTGCGCCGCCGTCCTCAGATTATGTTCCAGCGAAAAGGCAACGCCCTCCAGGACCGCCCTGATCATATGGCCTCTTGTCTTGTCATAGGACAGGCCGTAAAAAACGCCCTTCGCATCGGGATTCCAGATCGGCGAGCGTTCCCCCGCCATATAGGGCAGAAAAACAACGCCGTCCGCGCCGGGCGCCACCTGCGCTGCTTCCGCCGTCAGCCCGTCAAAAGACAGGCCGCCGCCAAGCTCCTGCCGGAACCACTTTAACGCGCCTCCTCCTCCGACCGTTCCGCCCTGCAAAAGCCAAAGCCCCGGAACGACATGCGCACCAAGAATCAGCGCTTTATGGGAAAGGGCCCTGTCGGTACAAATGCTCATACCGCCCGCCTGTCCCCCCTGTTCCTGCGTTTCTCCCGCCCGGTACACGCCGGCTCCCAGCGCGCCGCAGGCCGCATCCAGGCCGCCCGCCGCTACCGGGGTTCCAGCCTTTAAGCCGGTCTTTTGCGCCGCTTCTTTTGAGACGCCTCCCACGATTTCATCACAGCCGTACAGCTTAGGCATGAGCTCCGGCGAAAGCCCCATTTTTTCCGCCAGCGCCGTATCATAGGCTAGCTTTTCCATATGAAAAAAATGGATGCCGTAGCACTGGGAATAATCCTGGCTCATCTCGCCGGTAAGCTTCATAACGAGATAGCTGTTGCTCTGCAGAAATTTATGCGCCTTACGGAATATCTCCGGCCTCTCTTCCCGGAACCAGAGAAGTTTGGGCGTCACATAGGATGGGAGGAAATCGTTGCCCGCCACCCGGAAAATTTCGTCGGCGCCGATTTCTTCCCTGACTCTTTCGCAAATATGTCTGGCCCTCGTATCCATCCAGATCGGCGTACGATACAGGATCTTCCCGTTTTCGTCCACCGGAATCGCCGACCAGCTCTGTCCGTCCACGCCGATTCCCTTTATCTGCTCCGCACTCACGCCTTCACCGGAAAGCACCTCGCGAACGGCGCCGCAGACCGCCTCCCACCACTCTTCCGCATCCTGTTCGGCCCAGCCGCTCTGCGGATAGTAAACCCGGTATGGCCGGTTTGCCTGTGCCAGCACCTCTCCATCCTCGTCGAATACCGCGACCTTACAGGCAGATGTCCCGATATCGATTCCCAATAATTGTCGTTTCATAACCCTCCAGACAGGACGAAACGTTTCGCCCTAAATTAAAAAAATAAAAAAGACTTCTTAAACCGATAAAATCATTATATACCTGGTTTTTACAGATGTCAACAACTTTCTGCATAGCGGTTTATTTTTTATATGAATGCGAAACGTTTTGTGATTTTCCTGCCAAGTCTGCCAAAAGATTGACAGGGAAGCCGGAAACAGAATCTATCGAAACCAGGGAAGGCCTTATGTCTTTTTCCAATGGTATTTACTCTGTTTCCAGCCCTTCGAAGACATCCTGAAGCTCCATACGAATATGCGGGAATGCCCTTAACCGAATCTCGGTTTCCGCATTGTAATGGATATCGTCTTTATCCTCTTCCAGGATATAGCTCTGCTCCATCACATATTTTCCATCGACACAAGACATATGCTGTTCTTTAATCCGGCCTTTACAATCGCATAAATATTGCCATTTACAATTCCATGCGTATAATTCGGAGAAGGCGGCATATCATAAATGATGCCGTTTATTTTCTCATCTTTTCTATGCTCCATCCTGGCTAATCCCATATGAACACATCCTTTCGTCATAAATTATACCATATTGCGAGAAAAAATGAAATATTTTTTCAAGTAAATTTCTGACTGTAAAATTCCGGCTGCGGAGCGCCGCTCACAGCCTCGCCACCGAATTTCCTTCCCGAATCCGCGTTCCCATAATGATTTCCACCGGAATCTCTTCTTTTTTGTTCTTGCTGCGGACGTGATGCAGCAGAATCTCCACCGCCTTTTCGCTCATTTCCCTCATCGGCTGAACGACCATATACATCTGCGGTTTTACAAGATGGGAAAGAATCAGGTCGTCGAAGCCGAACATGGAAATATCCTCAGGGCACTGCATTCCGGATTCATTGAGCGCCATGACCGCGCCCAGCGTAATCTCGTAGTTGCTCATAAACACGGCGGTAGGCCTGTCCTCCAACTGCAGCAGCTCGCGCATACTGTTCTGTCCGAATTCGATGGAATGCCTGCCTGTTTTCCGGTATTGCAAAGGGACTTCGATGCCCGCCTGTTCCATCGCATCGAGATAGCCCTTATACCTCTCATAGCCCGTGTACTCGTTCTCGTCATCGGAACAGATAACGGCTATTTTCCGATGATTGTTCTCCAACAGGATATTGACCGCGCGAAAAGCCGCCGTCCGGTTATCGATGCGGATGCAGTCAAATTCTGAAGTCTGAAAAGTCCTGTCCAGCAGGACGACCGGGACGCCTGCGTCCTGCGCGGGCTTTAAGAACTTCGCATTTCTGGCAACAGGCACGATAATGATGCCATCCACTTTTTTATTCATCAGGAAGCGGATATTTTCGGCCTCGATCTTCTCATCGTTACAGGAATCGCAGATCAGAATGCCGTACTTTTCTTTCCTGAGGGCGTTCCCGATATGATGAAGCAGCGTCCCGTTGAAAAGGCTTTCCACGCTGTATACCACAACGCCTACCGTCCTTGTCCTGTTCGTGACGAGCCCTCTGGCGATCTCATTTACCTCGTAGTGAAGCTCTTTGACCGCCGCTTCGATTCTGACCCTGTTTTCGGGCAGCACATTGCCCCCGTTCAGATATTTGGAGATGGTCGCAAGGGATAATCCTGTTTTCTCTTTAATGTCTCTTATCGTTGCCGGCATAGATCACATACTCCTTTTCTGGTCTGCTCAATAACTGTTGTCGGTAAAAAGCGCAATCTCCTGTATAGCAAAAAAGATACCTCCCATGATATCCATATCCGGTTCTTCATACCATTCATTATATCACAGGAGGCATCTATTGTACGAGTTCCTTTTTATAGTTAACGACATTGGAAACTGCCTTTTCGGACTTGTAAAAGCTTACCTATATGGCTTTTCCAGGAGCCGGAAAGAGCAATTTGTTATGTCGTTTACTATAATTTTAACTTCTTTTATCCGCTGCTATTTAATTGTCTTATACATCGGGCCGTATGCTCCGCAGGCTCTGAAATCCTGTCCTTCCCTGTCGGAACCGAACGCATTCCATGCAGCCGGGCGGAAAAGTTTCTCTTCCGGCACATTGTGCATACAAACAGGAATACGCAGGATAGACGCGAGAGTAATCAGATCAGCGCCGATATGTCCATAGCTGATCGCCCCGTGATTTGCACCCCAGTTATTCATCACATCGTATGCGGTCTTAAAGTATCCTTTCCCTGTACATCTCGGTGTAAACCATGTGCAGGGCCAGGTATAATCGGTACGTTTCCAGAGGGTATCGGATACCTTTTCCGGAAGATGTACGGTCCAGCCCTCCGCTATCTGCAGAACGGGGCCGAGGTTCTTTACGAGATTCAAACGGATCATGGTGACAGGCATTTCAGCCTTTGTCTCAAATCTGGAGGAGAAGCCGCCGCCGCGGAAATATCCGTTATCTGCCGCGCACCACTCTGTCGCATTCATAATCGCATCCTGATCTTCCTGCGTCACTTCATACCACGGTTTCATCACGCCGCTGCCGTCCGCGTCCTTCGCTTCGCCGCAGGCATCCAGACACGCCGCGCCGGAATTGATCAGATGAATAAATCCGTCCGCATCCTTCGCATGGCCTTCGATCTCATAACCCGTTACGCGCTTTACCGCATCGCCGCTCCAGTAAGTACGCACATCCGCAAAAATCTGAGCGCGGTTCGTAAGCAGTTTCATAAACAGCATACCGAGTCCGTTCAGAACGTCGTTCTCCGTTGCGAGGATATAAGGCTCTCTTGCGCCGTTCCAGTCGAAGGACGTATTTAACAGTGCCTCCGGGAAGTCGCAGTTCGGATAGAAGTCTGTCCACTGGCGCTGTCCCTGGAAACCGGCCGCTATCGCGTTGTGGCCTACCATTTCTTCTTCACAGCCTTCCGGAAGATTCCGGTTACCGTTCATCAGGTCTTTGATGATGACCATCATCTTTACAACGAACTCCCATGTTTTTTCTTTTTCTTCATCGGAAGCCTTTACAAAGTCGGGATTCTTGTCAAAACCTTCCTTACATTTTTCTTTCGTCCATTTCAGCGCTTTCTCATATTCGGCCTTATCATAGATTTCTTCTGTCATACGGCGGATCACTTCCACTTCGTCCACGGATTCCACACGCATGCCGAGATATTCTTCAATAAACGCAGGGTCGATAATGGAACCGCCGATGCCCATCGTTACGGAACCGATCTGCAGATAGGATTTGCCTCTCATCGTAGCGGCCGCAACCGCCGCACGGCCGAAGCGAAGCAGCTTTTCTTTTACATCCTCAGGAATAGAAGTATCGTCCGCATCCTGTACCTCATGCCCGTAAATACCGAACGCCGGAAGGCCCTTCTGCGCATGGGTAGCGAGTACGGAAGCGAGATATACCGCGCCCGGACGCTCCGTTCCGTTAAAGCCCCATACCGCTTTGATCGTCATAGGGTCCATATCCATCGTCTCCGCGCCATAGCACCAGCATGGCGTTACGGTCAGTGTAATGTCAACGCCTTCTTTTTTAAATTTAGCGGCGCAGGCTGCCGCTTCCCCAACGCGTCCGATCGTCGTATCCGCGATCACGACCTTTACCGGCTCGCCGTTTGAATATTTCAGATTTTCCTCAAACAATTTCGCCGCTGATTTCGCCATGTTCATCGTCTGGTCTTCCAGAGATTCCCTGACCTTCAGCGCGCCCCTGCGGCCGTCGATCGTAGGTCTGATGCCAATTACCGGATAATCTCCAACTAATCTGTTTTCTGCCATTTAATACTCAACCTCCTTAGACATAATGATTGCTGTTTTTTATTATAAAGACTGGCGTAAAAAAAGAAAAGTGATATAATATAAAAAAATACAACAATATTCACTTGTTTGTATAAGCATTCTACACAGAAGAAAAACGGGAATAAAGTTGAATAAATTCTCTGATAAGCAATTTATTCAACCAGGAATTTGAGATTCTGCCCGCGTTCCTCAGCGTAGAACGCTTCGGAATGGAGGAAAAATGAAATATCTCGATTATAAAGAACAAAGACAGCAGGGTACTTTCAATTTTCCAATCGCCTTTTATCATCAGGTCCCCCACAGCCCCCGCTATTATATGCCCTACCACTGGCACCGCCATTACGAAATCATCCGTATTCTGTCCGGGGCGTTTCATATAACCCTGAACAACGAAATCCGCACCTGCCATGAGGGCGACGTTATTTTTATTACGGACGGCACGCTCCACGGCGGAAATCCCCAGGACCAGACCTGTATTTACGACTGCGTCGTTTTCGACCTCCAGATCCTGATGCAGGACAATCACGCGTGCTCTAAGCATATCCACGATATCATGGGCCATAAGATCACGATACGCACGCTTCTTTCCGAATTCAGCCCGTCTATCTGGCCTATCGTGGACAATCTCTGCCTCGCCCTGTCCGGCCGGCGGACCGGCTATGAATTTATGACGCAGGGATGTCTTTATCAGCTGATCGGTACGATTCTGGAAGAACATCTTTACGAAGAAAATGTAAAGGACATGAAAGCCGCAAGGCATCTGAATTCCATCAAAAATGTGCTTGCCTATATCGCAGAGAATTATTATAATAACATCAGCCTGGACAGCCTCGCCAGGATCGCTGGAATGAATCCTAAATATTTCTGCCGTTATTTCCGCGGCATGACGGAGCGTACGCCTATCGATTATCTGAACTATTATCGGATCGAATGTGCCTGCGAGATGCTGTCCACCAGGGATATTTCCATTAAAGAGGCCGCTATTTCCTGCGGTTTTAATGACGAAAGTTACTTTATTAAGACTTTTCATAAATACAAAGGAATCACGCCGAAACAATTTATGAAAGCGGAATTCTGATTAAAATTCCAGATAATATGAAAGAAAGGTTCCTGCATCTGTTATGAACATGAAACGAATTTACCTGCTTCTTCCCGGCATGATCCTGCTCTGCATCCTGACGGCATGCGGCGGGAAAAAAGAAACAGCGTCCGCCCCTGACTGCCCTTTTACCGAACTGAAATGGGACAGCACGCCGGAGGATATGGCCTCCATAGAGGGTGAAGATTACGGCTCTTACGATTCCCTGTACGGCGGCCTCTGCTACACTTATCCGAAAGAGTATGAAGGATATGCCGGCACGGTCAAATATATGTTCAACGACAAAGACGAGCTGATGAGCGTCGCCTGGGCATACAGCGCCGAAACGGTGGAGGAGATAGAAGCGCTTTATGACACGGTCAGTACATCCCTTACCGCCAGATACGGAGAAAGCGGGTATGACGCCGGCGGGGCCGGCAATTATGGCGGGGTCTGGTATCTGGAAGAAGGGGATATCGTTTTAACGACGATGTCCACCTCTGAGATCAGGGCGCTGCAGTACGCTTATCTGCATCCTCTCGTCTCTAAGGGTGAAACAGATTCATGAATAAAAACAGAGGATTACCGTGAAAAATAATTTTTCACAGGCTGAGTAAGATCGCAGAGCAGAATCTGAGATTCTGCCCGCGTTCCTCAGCGCAGAACGCTTCGGAATGGAAGCAGGAATGGATGATCAGGTTGAAAAATAAGCTTGATAGCTTATTTTTCAACCGGCAATTTGAGTCAGAGCCTCAAATATGCCTTGATCGCAGCCGGGAATTTGAAATTCCCGGCGCGATGTCATCGCAGTAAACTGCTCTGACAAGGAGGATTATTATGAAACTACAGCATCAGACATCTATCGGGGCCTACCGGGCAGGCGGCTTCATCGGCGCTTATCAGCGTCTGGTCAAGGACGTCGTGATTCCCTACCAGTACAGCGTTCTCTGCGACGAAGCGCCGGATACGGAAAAAAGCCATGTCGTTCAGAATTTCATCAATGCCGGAAAAGTTCTCCGCAGTGCGCAAAGCAAAAGCGAAGCAGACGGCAGCGCGGACTGTGACGGCAGTAACACGGACTGCGGCGACGGCTTCTACGGAATGGTCTTCCAGGACAGCGACGCGGCCAAATGGATCGAAGCGGCCGCCTATTCCCTTTCCCTCTTCCCGGATAAAAAGCTGGAGGGTACGGTTGATAAACTGATTGATATCATCGCCGGCGCACAGGATGCCGACGGTTATCTGAATACCTGTTATACGATCAAAGACCGGGAAAAACGGTGGACGAACCTGCAGGAGGGGCACGAACTGTATTGCTCCGGCCATATGATGGAAGCGGCCTGCGCCTATTATGAAGCGACCGGAAAAGAAAAGCTTCTGCAGGTCATGTTAAAGAACATGGAACATATTTATAAACATTTCATCATCGAAAGGCACGAGGGCTGTCCAGGACATCCGGAAGTAGAGCTGGCGCTCCTGAAAATGTACCGCCTCTCCGGCAGCGAACATTGCCTGGAACTGGCGGAACATTTTATCAATACGCGCGGTGTGGATCCGCATTTTTATGAAAAAGAAAAAGAGAAACGCGACTGGACTGTATGGGGAAACTCTCCCACGGAGACAGACTATTTGCAGGCATCCGCTCCTGTAAGGGAACAAAAAGATGCCGTTGGCCATGCGGTACGCGCTGTGTATCTCTATACTGCTATGGCAGACCTGGCGGCATCCACGGGCGACAAAGGGCTTTTGGACGCCTGCCGCAGATTGTGGGAAAGCATTACAAAGCGCCGGATGTATTTAACCGGCGGCATCGGTTCCACCGTACATGGCGAAGCTTTCAGCGTCGATTACGACCTGCCGGGCGATACAGCTTATGCGGAGACCTGCGCCTCCATCGGCCTGATGTTCTTTGCCTCCCGTATGCTCGAAAATGAACTGAACGGAGAATACGCCGATATATGCGAACGCGCTTTTTATAACGCGGTGCTCGCCGGCATGCAGCTCGACGGCAGACGCTTCTTCTATGTGAACCCGCTGGAAGTCCTTCCGGGCATCTCCGGCGTCTCCCCGACCCATAAGCATGACCTTCCGGTGCGCCCGAAATGGTATGCCTGCGCCTGCTGCCCGCCGAACGTCGCCCGTCTGATCTCCTCTTTCGGGAAATACGCTTATGGGGAAAACAGCGACACGGCTTTCTGCCATTTATTCGCGGACGGCGAAGTCAGCTTTGAAAATGGGATGAAATTCACCTGCAAGACCAGATATCCCTATGATTTTGAAATCCTCTATCAGATCGAAAAGGGCGGTAAACTGGCGGTCCGCATTCCCGGATGGAGCAGAACATGGCAGCTTACGGTCAATGGAAAAACGCCCGATGCTGCGGACAGCAGGCTCGAAAAAGGCTATCTCTATCTGGCTGTCTCCGATGGAGACACGGTCAAGTTGATGCTTGACGGAACCGCACGCTTCCAATATGCTTCTTCCAAAGTACCGGAACTGACCGGCAAAACAGCTGTCTGCCGCGGTCCGCTCGTATACTGTTTTGAAGGGGCAGACAATCAGGGTGATGTGCTGTCGCTTTCTTTACAGCGGGAAGGACATCTTGAACCATCGGAATTTCAGGAAGATCTTCTGGGCGGCACGGTAACGATCACCGCGGATGCTTTCCGCACAGAAGCTTTTGACGGCCTGTACACAGATGAAGCTCCCGCCAGAAAACCCTGCAAGGCCGTAGCCGTCCCCTATTATACATGGGGCAACCGGGGCGAGAACCAGATGCGCGTCTGGATGAATGTATGATTTTCTTATAATCCGGCCAGATGCCGCCTGAAAAATGCCAGAAACCCTTCCTCTACGGCAATCTGATCCAGCCTGTTTTCCGGCAGGTCATAATAATATTTTCCCGTCCCGATATGAACGGACAGGCAGTCGAGCGGAAATCCCTTCTCCCGAATGCCGTCCCGATGCGGTCTGGACGTAATCAGAAACGGCTCGCTTTCCATGCTTTTTTCCATCGCTTTATAAAGATGAGCTTCATCGATTACGAGACAGACCGCATTTTTGTATACGGCCTTTAAACCGCCGTACTTTTCCGCCATCCCCGCATAATGTTCCAGCATTTCTTCATCGGTAAGCGCTTTTCCCCGCACGTTCCTCACATGAACGCCCGGCTGCTCTTCTTCCGGGACTCCTTCAAAATACAGACCGGAATCGCAGGAAAATACAGGCATCCGAAAGGCCCCGTAATATGCGCGCGCCTTTTTCTCCGCATTTTCAAGCGGCGTCCTGCCATCCTCTTCTACAGCCGGAACTGCCGGAAATCTCTGCGCGATATCCTTCAGCCCGATAATATTCAGGGACAGGGGCTCCAGATGCCGCCTCATCGCCGCCAGCTTGGCCTGATTGCCGGTTCCGTACAAAAGCGGCGCTTTATCGGCCCGCTCCTTTCCCTGAAATTCTTTTTCGATATGGAAACGCTCTTTTTTCCCGCCCGCAGATTCTCCGCCGCGAAAGAAAACCGGCACGGCTTTGGCGTCTTCTTTTCCCTCCGCCGTCAGCGGCCTCGGCCTGTCGTCTTCATGGCCGTATTCCGGCTGCGCATGGCGCACAAAATATACTCTCGTCATAAACGGGCCCCTCCCCGCATCCTTTTGTCAGAACAGCACGCCGTTCAACAGCGGAACAATGTTGACGACAGGCTCTTCGTAGGGATGAATCGTCTGAATGATACGGAAAGCCTGTTTTACTTTTTCGACCGGACAGCGTACTTCCATCTTCATTTCGTTTCCGCTGCACAACTCCCCTTTTTCCCCCTGATAGGGGCTGCTTCCTTCAAGAGGCTTCCAAAATCCTTTCGACTCCTGATAGGCGGCTACATGGCTGTAATTGCCGACCCTGCCGATTCCTCTTTCGGCCAGGGCATCCCTGATTTTCCCGACATATTCTTCCGGGACATAGATTTCCAGTTTTACTTCTTTGATATCCATCTGCATGATTTTTTCCTCCTGTCGATTTTGTATCATCACAGAAATATAATACCCCAGATTGCCATCCAATGCCAGACCGTATTTTGGCACGGGATCAATTTTCAGCTATTATTTTTCAACCGTTAAAAGGCATACATCCCGCAGGGGCCCTGAAAAACACTGCCATTATGCCGGCATCCCGCTTTTACACGATTCCATAGCGTTCCGCCGCCAGCGCTCTTATTTCGTCAAAGGTTCTGACCGCCTCCGGCTCCTTCTCATGATTCCCGATATGCTTTTCCATCCACACCATATTGTACCAGCGGCCGCCTTTATAGCCGCACTGGTAAAATTCCCCGACCAGCCTGTATCCCATATGTTCATGAAACCGTACACTGTTATGCGTCAGATACTGGTTTTCGGACTCCAGATATGCGATGCAGGCGTTGAGATTCTGAATATTCTGCAATGCGAGAAGCTTTTCCAACGCCTCATAGAGCTCTCTTCCCACGCCGGTTTTCTGCCGGTCCGCCCGGACGTAGACCGTTGTTTCCACCGCCCAGTCATAGGCGGCACGGTCTTTAAATGTTCCCGCACAGGCATAGCCGATGATCTCACCGTCCCTTTCCGCAACGATATAGGGGTATTTTGACAAAATGCGCCGGATTCTCCGTTCAAATTCCTGCAGTGCCGGCGCCGTGTACTCGAAAGTAATCGCCGTGTTTTCAACATAATATTTATAAATGGCGAGCAAGTCCTGTGCATCCTGTTCGGATGCGATCCGGATTTTGTTGGTTGTCATTTTCAGTCACCTCTGTCTGTTAAATAAAATGCATTTTATCCGAGTTCTCCGTTCCATTTTCCGTTTTCATATAAAATAATTTTATACTTCTTTCCGGTAAAAATCAACGAGAGGATCAGCCAAAAACAATCTCATCCGCCTTCCCGGCATTTAGCAGGGATTCCAGCGTCGTATACTTCGTTCCCACAAAGAAACAAGCCTCTTTATTTCCCAGTTTAATCTCATTTGGCAGCTGAATCGGGGAACCATCAAAATAACAGACCTTGCATTCCCTTTCCTGATCGTATACAAATTTTCTGATTTTAGCATAATGCGTGATAGCAGAAACAGGCGCTCCGCGATATACCGCAATATATTTCAGGCTGGCTTCCCTGACTTCGCTGATCCTGCACGGATACCAGCAGGCTTCTTCCGCCTCGCCCAGAAAAGTTTCCTCAAATCCTCTGCCGGAAGAAGCAAGAATTACCGTATCACATTTTCCGGACCTCGCTTCCTCCAGAAATTCATCGACGTTAATTCCATGCTCCTCCTGCAAAAACTTTTCCGATTCATCCAGAAATTTATCAACCGCTTCTTCTATCAATGTGTTCCTCGAAAAGCTCTTTGAATCGCTTATCGAGGAAAAAAGCTTTCCAATCGTATCGATTCTTTCGATTTTCGATTCATCCAGGTATAATGCGACCTGTTTTTTGGTCGTTTTGCTGTTTTTCAACAGATTATTAAAGTAATTGCTGTTCTTTTCCATACCGCATAATCTCCTTTTTCTTCTTGATTCCATAATATCATATTTTTATTTCTTGTCAATTATTTTTTAATATTTTATTTAATATTGTTTTTAATATTAAATTCATTCTTATTTATATGTTTACATATTTTTATTGTTATATTGCATTATGTATTATAAATAATATTACAAAAATAAGGAAATATTAAGAATGTTCATTATAAAAATATCGAAAGAAGATCTGAAAAAAAGAAAATACGGTAAAAGAAATCACGTTTTGCAGGCAGCTGTACATAGAAAAACCATCCTCTCCCGGATTTGGGCCGGTAACAGGATGGTTTCTATTCTAAACTGAAATTTCCGCAGCTGTTAATGCTCCAATCGCCTTATTCTCTGTCACGATTCCCTTTTATCCCTTCATCCTTCAATCCTACGATATATAATGCAATTTTCGCCTGCACCGTTGCCTTGATCGCCTTATCTTCTATTGCATCCGCAATAGCTACGCTTTTTGCGACCTGTTTTTCATAAGTAAGTTCTTTAAAGAAATTAGCCGCCCGCTCCCTTGTCTCATGTGCCTGATTAAAAAACAATACGGAGATTGCGTCTATAATCGTTCCGGGCAGCACCTTGACAATGATTTCATACCAGGCGCTTCCCACAGACGTGCAGATCATTATGATGATAAAAAGAAAGCCGATGGATGCCGCAAAAATACTGAACCAAAATTGCACGCTCGACTGCTGCAGCGCCTGACGGTGATGCGCTTCCAAGAGCTTATACAGGGAATTATTTTCATTTATATTACTATCATTTTTTAACTGAATATAACTGATATTGAGCAGTCCCTTTTTCAGCCTGTCAAAAAATTCTTCTTCGCCCACGCCTTCCGGTATATGGGCAATTATTTCCTGAACGGTATTTTTACTTTCAGTATTCCTGTTTTCCATCATTGCGCGCTTTAATTCCAGTTCATTCATCTGCGCATTTTCATTCATTTTTTTGCTCAATGAAAGAAATATTATCGACGCTAACGTAACCACAAATGTCACTATGGTCAGCGTATTATTTTCCAGTAAAATATTCATAACTTCCCGCATAATAATCCTCCGTCCTTACTGTATAAGTCAACCTGCGCATACCGGCTTATGGTCTTCTTATGTTCCAGGATTCTTCCATAAAAATAATGCCCGCTTTCGTCGTTCATCTCCTGTACTGATCTTGTGGTAACTTCATATAGTCCTTGACTTCCATTGTTTACGCTCCTTCTTATAAGCCGTCCTGTTCATCTTTTGCCCCTTCTTTTTGCCTTCTCCATATTGTAGCAAAGTCTTACATAAGACACAAGCTTTTTCATTTTACATTTGTAAGTTACCACAATTTATTTCAACGTCACTTTTAATACTTTATAAGAAATATGTGATTAAAGAACAGAAAAACTTATGTTATACTTTGGAACATGGGAAACCAAAGAGCCAAAGGCGGCATTACCCCTCTTATTCTTCGGAGGATATAAAGCCCTCCGGACGAAAGAAAGGAGGGCGATACAATGTTACATATCAGGATTTATTTTTGTTCTGTACGTTCATTGTTGCCCTTATCAGTCTGCTTTATCAGATTTTTAAGGACAAAAAAATAGCCGCCAACTACTCACAATAGTTGACGGCTGTTACTTTGTAACAAGCTGGTGTTATTGTGAGGGACAGCCGCTTCTCTGGCTTCCCCTCTGTTTAGTCATAATATAGCATATCTCCCGAATAAATTCAAAGATAAATTTCCGTTAATGCCAACCGTTAAGAAAGTAAATTCCTGCCGACATTGTTCTATTCTCTGCAAAAGTTCCTCCCGGCTCTCCCCAGTTATCGCCATTACATCATCTAAAGAAACATACTCATGCTCATTAAATGCAGATGCAAGGCTCATTCTCAAACCGCTGTAGATTACCTCTAACGACAAATCACAGTCATTCATACCGCTGATTCTTGTATTCTGTCCCTGTCATAAAACCGCCCCTTTCGCCTTTCCGCTCTGAAAAACATTGTATTTACTGGATTTTCAGCATTTTAACACTGCCTTACGCAAGACACAACACAGAAAAAGTGCATAGCTGGGGCTACTATGAGGCTATAATGGGGCTGCATGGTAGATTTTCCTACACTTTTTGAAAATGACTGAATACTTTGAAAATAAAGAAAACTCCCGAAAATACTGGACTTTCGGGAGTTTTGCACTCTTTTTGAAATCATTGTGAAATTATCTCTTCGAGAATTTCAAGCCCTTAATTTCCGGCATTTTCAAGTACTTTGTTAGTTATGTGTCACTTACCCATAAAACTTTATATTGCCTCTCCAAACCTTATATCTATATTTTTAATGTCTATTTGTTGATTTATGTCTTATCAATTGATACAATGTCGTTATAGCATGAAATAATACGGAGGGTATTATGAGAACAGGAAAACTTAAAAATCAACTCAATATATATAAAGAATTTTGGAACTTAGCTAATCAGGCAAATGATTTAGCTCAAACAGGTAACTATGATGTAGATATGCTAATCTCAGCATGGAAACACCAATTAACTGCTTCTAATTTCTTTTATGGAACGCTGGTTAACAAGGAGCCCAATCATGATGCAAACAAAACCTATTATTCACTAAAAACAGAGCCAAAAGAGCATCAGTTAGTATACTGCCAAATAGGTCGTGGATATTCAAAAGAATTATTTGACCCCCACTGGTGTTATCTCCTCAAACATTGTGGAACTAAACTAATCGTAATTCCTGCAACATCAATCAAGCCGGATTCTGGAACTTTAACTGTACCATATGAATATGATATTGAAGAAGATAAGCATATAAAAGCACGGTTGCACTTTGACGATATTCGATGTATCGACAAAATGCGAATATTGGAAAAGAAAGGCTATCTTAATATTATTACACCCCGTATAGACATAGAAAAAGCCATATCAGATTTTTTTAATTTTACCCATAAAACTATTGACGCAAAAGAATAATCATGTTAAAATCAGGACAATTTAAAAAAGAACCCTTTAGTGGGCAAATAAAATTTTTAGTCATTAATTTGACAACCTAAGGACAACAGTTGATCTGTTGTCCTTCTCATTTGCCATAACATACGGAAGAAGCTGCCAATGGCAAATTCTGTAGTTTATGGTTCATCCTGCTTTGATATCGAAAAAACTCCGCAAAAAACTGCGGAGTCTGTTTTCGTATTTGTATATCCGTTTCCTATCTCTTCGAGAACTGCGGCGCGCGTCTTGCAGCTTTGAGACCGTATTTCTTTCTTTCTTTCATACGAGGATCTCTTGTTAAATAACCTGCTTTCTTTAAAGTCGGCCTGTAATCCGGATCCGCCTGAAGAAGCGCTCTTGCGATACCATGCCTGATCGCTCCTGCCTGACCTGTATAGCCGCCGCCCTTTACGGTAATGATAGCATCGAACTTATCTACCGTATCAGTAGCCGCCAGAGGCTGGCGAACGATAACTTTCAAAGTCTCTAATCCGAAATAATCGTCGATAGTTCTTTTATTGATTGTGATTTCACCCTTACCCGGTACTAAATATACTCTGGCAACCGATTTTTTTCTTCTGCCGGTTCCATAATATTTTGCTGCTGTTGTTTTCGCTGACTTAGCCATTTTAATTTTCTCCTTTCAGTCCCTTTAATTAAAATGTTAATACTTCTGGTTTCTGAGCTGCATGATTGTGCTCAGGTCCTGCATACACATGAAGTTTTGTATACATTTGTCTTCCTAAAGGTCCTTTTGGAAGCATGCCTTTCACGGCAAATTCAACAACTCTTTCAGGATGTTTCTGCAACATCTCTTTTAAAGTAGTTTCCTTCATACCGCCTACATAGCCGGAATGACGATAATATATCTTCTGATCCAGTTTCCTGCCCGTTACTTTTACTTTCTCCGCATTTACAACGATTACATAATCTCCCGTATCGATATGCGGTGTGAAAATCGGTTTGTTTTTACCTCTTAATATCTTAGCAACCTCAGATGACAAACGTCCAAGTGTCATATCTGCAGCATCAACTACATACCATTTTCTGTCGATTGTAGCCGGACTAGCCATAAAAGTTTTCATTGTAATCCTCCATTCTTGCTTAGCCTGCGAATTTGGGCGCAAGCACAAATTTGCCTGTGAAAAATTTATTTTTCACAGTATTCCCTCCATGATAATCAATTCTTTCTTTTGATTGTCTGCCTTGACGTTCTTCCGATTCCATCGTGCGGATGTCCGGCCGCACCATAGGGACCTCCAGACAATCCTGCTGGTACATCTATTCAAAATGCCTTTACCGGGGCTGTGGCAGGGCATTTTTAAACATTGTCACAGTTAAATATTATATTATACGCGTCCACGCGTGTCAACCGATTTTTTGCAAATATTTGCCTTTTGACACCCTTTCAAAGTGGAAATAAACTTTTCACTTCAGCCTTTTGACACTCCACCGACATTCAAAGTCCATTTGGAATCATTACAGTTAAGCAGACAAAAACTAAAATGCAATATCCGCCACCTGACATTCATTTAAAGTGCTGCCCCCATTATTCCTATTTCTCTTACACGAGCTCTTTTAGCCGACCAACATTCTTAAAAACATGTGCAGGATATGCCTCTGGAAAATGCTCCTCCATAGAATTGTAAATATTATCCCATACATCCGAAAACATTGTAGAAACAATATTTTGGATATAGTTTTGATCATAATATTGTGTATTAAAACCATCTATATTTTTCAATCGCCTAAAGATTAAATGTAGCAAAAACCTATTCCCATGTACAAGCACTAATCGTTTCTTTCCAGTTGCACCTGGTTCATTTTGAGTAATACAGCTCTCGACAGAACGAAGCACTTGAACGCCATTATACAGAGAGAAACTATTTGTTTCACCATTAAACAGCAATTTATACGGCGCCTTCTCAATATTTTCTGTCAATGCACCAATATTCCTTTTAGCCAAAGCAATTACAGAAAGGTCTGATGATGCACAAGCTTGTGAAATAATAGCCTCGTCTAATGAAATCTGACGTTCTGGTTCTTCAATCTTGGCATCGGACTTATATAAATACTGAATCCCACCAAGATTCAATTCCATGCGTAATCTTTCCTGATTTGGATCTAAGGAAGCAAAATCTTTTCCATTAATTCTATTTTGTGTATTGGATAGTTTTGTGATTTGAGTAGCTTGATTTTCGTCAGCATCACCTAAATCAATCATTTGGACAAAAACTTTTGCGGAAGAAACCTGCTCTGGTTTTTCAGCAAATAATGTTCCGATCACACCTGTTGTCTGCGCACCATTAACTAAAGAAACTCCTTCCAATACAAACAGCCCTATATCGCGGCTTGTACTGTATACCGCTTTTTTGGTTATTTTTTTACATAAAATTTTTACGCCATTATTATAATAAAAAAACTTATCCGGTGAGTTTTTAAGCATGTCTTTGATACCCTGATTTACCTCTGTACTCCCCTTATAATATCGAATATTTTTTGCAAAAAGACTATTTCCGTACTGATTATACCACTCACCTATGGCAGAAGCCGGAATAGTACCATAATAAGCTTTAAATGGGGAATCAACAACTCCCCAATTACTTAAAAGCACATCATCCAACACAATGTTGTCGCCATTTTGTCCATTTGCCAGATATTCGTATATATCTTGCAGTTTATATTCCACAAAAATAAGCAAATCCGTTGCATCATCTTCATTCACTTGACCAAGCAACTCACCGAAAGGTCGAAATACATAATCGCTTATGCTTTGGTTACCAGTATGACAAAATATCACTTCTATTTGATAATCCATATCCCGAATAGCTATGGCAATCTCTTGCTGCTTTGCTGCTAACTTGTTATTACAACCATCAAAATCCAAATTAATTACTCGTTTGATACCCTCAACGAACGTATTCGCTTCTTCTTGCGAGATGCCCCCAATTCCATCTTTATGCCACTTACTCTGAACAAAAAACAATTTCTTTTGTGTAGTATCATTATATACTGCATCAATACCCATATCATGATAACCGTCCGTAACACATTGAGCCGCAACACCATAATCAATACCGCATTTCATTATTAAAGTCAATGCTGCAATGGATCGTGAATAGTATTTATTTGTCTGTTCTTTCTCATTTCTGATATCCGATAAATCTATTTTGTCTTTAAACAACTCATCAAGCTTTGTTTGTACCCGTAATATTTTAAGATTTGGCATATCCTCATATATCCCTTTCCATATATAATACATCAAATCCAATATTGCATAACAATAATCCTCCCATGGCCAACAGATTATCCTTTTACAATGTTTGCAACAGTATGATTTGAATAAGTATCCCACGTCGGTTCATAATCAACAGTCGCCTGGTTTCCCCACATATCCCATTCTTCCCGTACTCCTCTTGCAAAAAGTTCTATACGGGGTCCCTGGCTGCATGCCTCAATTATAGGAATAATCTCATCAGGCTTACGGCTGTGTTCACGTTTTACAGCTCTAATCAAATTCACTTGTGAACGTGCCGGTTGTAACGTCCGATTAGGAGCACTCTTTTTCTTAATCCCAAAAAGCAGTAATTCTGTAACATTCCTAAAATAAAATCCCACGCCTCTCCCATCCGGCCCGCCATCTTTCCTGATCTTTTCCCAGACAATATTTGCTTTGTATTCAAACCCCCATGCATCCAATACGGACAAACCATCCGGCAGCAATGCATTTGGAACCCACAGATATAATTGTGCCTTATCTCCTGCTATATCAGCAACCGGCAATTCTTTTATCTCTTCAACTGTCATTGTTTCATATCTTGTCAGCCGTTTATGCTCAGGTGCAACTTTTCCTGTTCTATTCTGAAACTGCCATGGCGGATCTGCATAAATAGTGTTATATTTCTTCCCCTCGGTAAACATCCGTAAGCTCTTTATAGTATCTGTTAAGTCTGCCATATCCTTCAACACATTCCTTTCCTATTCCTATTGCCAAAATTGGACAACCGCCATTACGACGGGAATCCAGTCTATATGTTAATTTTCCCATCCAGGTAGTACTGGCTCCATATTTTTTCATTAAAGGCTGGCCCTTATCATCTTTTTCTTTTTTAAATACATCATTTAAATCTTCTGACCTTGTTACAATAACCCCAACATCAATTAATCCGCAGTCAAAGTAGTTTCTCATTGCCAGCAAATCACGATCGAAAGTTTGATCTTTACTATTCCATTCCAGATCAAATGCGACTTTATTTTTCAAAAAATCTATATTATGTCCATCAATATACCCTTCAATTGTTTCAACTTCATAAGGCTCATTTGCAAAACGTCCTCTTCTTTGCGCAGCTTGTCTCGGATATTTCTTAATTACAAGGTCACCGCTAATACGAATTTCCCTCCAACCATATGGATAAAGAACTTCATCAAATTTCTTCGGTATTGGCGACTCATTGCCCCCGGCTGTCCTGATATCATCTAAAGTAAGTTTCAGATGACATAGACATTCCTGTAATTCGTACCATTCTAATGGAAACGCATTATAAAGTATCTCCAAAGCATGTCCATAATTGTAAAATTCATACTTATTCAGGATATCGCCATTGATATATTTTTCAAAATCCATTTCTATCACTCCTGATTTTATAGTAACCTGATGCTTTTATACTAACATCTTTTATCTTTTTTACACCATTTTTTCCATTTTCTTCAGCTCAAATATTTGCCTCACCTTCCCTGCAAAAACTCATATCCCACCAGAGTGAGCCCGCAGGCAGGCGCAGTGGGGCCTGCGGCGCTCCGGTCCCGCGCTTCCAGGATCCGTTCGACTTCCTGCGGCTCCAGACTGCCCCGTCCAACTTCCATCAGCGTTCCCGCCATGATTCTTACCATGTTATAAAGAAATCCTCTTCCCGTCACCCGGATCGTAATCAGGCGGCCCGTCTTTTCGACCTCTACCCGCTCCAGCTGCCGCACGGTATTTTCCACATGAGTATCCGTACTGCAGAAGCTTTTAAAATCGTGCGTCCCGACAAAGTATGCCGCTGCCTCCCGCATCCGCTCCACATCATATGGGACATAGGAAAAATGGGCATAGAGCCGTTCTGTCGGCATCGGTAATTCCGCATTATAGATTCTGTATTCGTAGGTTTTCCGGCTGTCGCAATGCCGCGGATGAAAAGACAGGGGCACTTCTTTGGAACCCTGAATCTTAATGTCCGCAGGCAGTCTCGCATTGAGCGCATAAGCGAGCCTTTCAGGAGGAATATCCGTATCGGTATCGAAAACGGCCACATTGCATAGCGCATGAACGCCGGAATCTGTCCTGCTCGCGCCGATGACCTCGATTTCTTCCCGCAGAAGCCCGGAAAGGCAGCGGTTCAATACGCCTTCTATCGTTTCTCCGTTCGGCTGTTTCTGCCATCCATGATAGTTCGTTCCGTCATAAGCCACTATCAGCATCATTCTTTTCATAAAATACCGCCGTTCCTGTCCATTCCGCCAACTTAAAAAGGCAGACGAACGAGCATATTTGCGCCGACGCAGACTGCGAGATAGCAGACGAGCGTCAGGTAGGCGATTCCGTCCCTTTTTTTATATTGAAGCGGTTTCATTTTCGTCCTGTTCTCCCCGCCGCGGTAGCATCTTGCTTCCATCGCCATCGCGAGGTCGTTGGCCCGCCGGAATGCCGAGATAAAGAGGGGTACGAGCAGCGGCACGAGGCTTTTGGCTTTTTTGATGAGATTGCCGCTTTCAAAGTCCGCGCCTCTGGCGATCTGGGCCTTCATGATCTTATCCGTCTCCTCCAGAAGAACGGGAATAAAGCGGAGGGCGATCGACATCATCATCGCGACCTCATGCACCGGCACTTTGAAGATTTTAAGCGGCGCCATTAATTTTTCCATGCCGTCCGTCAGGTTATTCGGCGTGGTCGTCAGTGTCATCACCGAAGAGCCGATAATCAGAAAGGTCAGGCGGATCGCCATAAATACGGCGGTCCTTAAACCTTCTTTCGTGATCGTCAGCTTCCAGATGGAGATAAGCGCCTCTCCCGGCGTCAGGAACAGATTAAAGACCACTGTGAGGAGCAGGAGAAAAACGATCGCCCTCATTCCTTTTACCATGAAGCGGAACGGCACTCCGGACAGTTTGATGACGCCTGCCAGAAAAGCCGCCGCTATCAGATAACCGACAATATTTTTAACGATAAAGAGAGAAATGATAAAAGTAATCGTCGCTGTCAATTTTACCCGCGGGTCCAATTTATGGATGACGGAATCCGCCTGATAATACTGGCCCAATGTAATATCGCGTAACATATTTTATCGACTCCTGTCTGTCTGCGCACGCAGACATTTCAAAATTTCATCCCGCGCCTCCGGAATCGTGACAGCTTCCGTACTGACCGGAAACCCTTTTTCCCGGAGCGCCCTCATGATATAAGTGACCTGAGGGGCGGCCAGGCCGACCTGCTCCAGCTCCTTATAATGCCGGAACACTTCCCCTGGGGCATCGTCATAGAGCACGCTCCCCCTGTTCATGACGATGATGCGTTCCACATATTTGGCGACATCCTCCATGCTGTGCGAAACGAGAATGACCGTAATGCCCGTTTCCTTATGCAGGGCGGCGATCTGATCCAAAATCTCATCTCTCCCCTTAGGGTCGAGTCCTGCCGTCGGTTCGTCTAAAATCAGGATATCGGGTTTCATCGCCAGGACGCCCGCTATCGCTGTCCTTCTTTTCTGCCCGCCCGACAGGTCGAAAGGCGACTGATAAAAAAATTCGTCTTCCAGCCCGACCTGCTTTAATGCCGCATATGCGCGGAGCTCCGTTTCTTTTTTGGAGAGGCCGAGATTTTTCGGCCCGAAGCAGACATCGGTGAACACATCGACTTCAAACAGCTGGTGTTCGGGGTACTGAAAGACCAGGCCGACTTTGCTGCGTAGCTTTTTTTTATCATAATCGGCATCATGGATATCCTCGCCGTTAAAGTAGATCGAGCCGCCCGTCGGCTTTATCAGGCCGTTCAAATGCTGTACGAGCGTCGATTTGCCGGAACCGGTGTGGCCGATCAGGCCAATGAACTGCCCATCGGGTATGACAAGGCTCACATCCTTTAATGCATGGACCGCCAGCTCCGTATCCCCGCCGTATACATAATTTACATGATCTAAAATCAAAGGCATGTTTTCCTCCGTCTGTCCGCTTCCGCGGACACTCAAACCGATCGTTAAAAATGCTTTTCTTTCAGCTTTTCCATGTTCTGAACAAATTCCTCTGTCGTCAGAATGCCGTCCGGCACAGGAATACCTCTTTGCTGCAGTTCGTACGCCAGTAACGTCACCTGCGGCACATCCAGACGGAGCGCCTGCAGCTGCTCCACATGAGAAAAGATTTCCCGCGGCGTACCCTGCATGGCGATCTTCCCCTTATCCATAACAAAAACCTTATCTGCATGGATAATCTCTTCCATATAATGAGTGATCAGAACGACCGTAATCCCCTCCGCAGCATTGAGGGCCCGGACCGCACGCACCACTTCTTTCCGTCCGTTCGGATCCAGCATCGCCGTCGGCTCGTCGAGAATAATACATTTCGGGTGCATGGCGATAACGCCCGCGATGGATACGCGCTGCTTCTGCCCGCCGGAGAGTTTGTTCGGCGAATGTTTCCGGTACTCATACATGCCGACCGCTTTCAGGCTTTCTTCCACCCGTTCCCATATCTCTGCAGTCGGGACGCCCATATTTTCGGGCCCGAAGCCGACATCCTCCTCGACCACCTGTCCGATGATCTGGTTATCCGGGTTCTGGAACACCATGCCCGCGCTCTGCCGCACTTCCCACAGATTCTGTTCCTTTGCGGTATCCATGCCGTCTACCCAGACGGTCCCTTCGGTCGGATAAAGAATCGCGTTGATATGCTTTGCCAGCGTGGATTTCCCGGAGCCGTTATGTCCGAGAATCGCAACGAAGTCGCCCTGCTTAACGTCCAGATCCACCTCGTCTACCGCACGGGTGATCCCTTCCACATTGCCCTCCTCGTCGCGCCTGATATATTCAAATACCAGTTTTTCCGTTTTAATGATTCCCACAGCTATACCCCCTTATAGGCATTGCAGGCATCGATGACAAGCCTGATCTCTTCCTCCTCCATCTCCGGGAACATCGGAAGCGTCACGCAGTGGCCCGCCAGATATTCCGCATTCGGGCAGTCGCCTCTTTGATATCCCAGATGCCGGTAGGCTTTCTGTAAATGGCAGGGAACCGGATAATGCTTATTGCATTCTATCCCTTTTTCCTCCATATAGGCGATGAGATGGTCGGCGTTTTCCACAGTCACCACGAATAAATGATATACGGGAGACGTATTGGCCGGGTGCGCCTGCATGGTAATCAGAGGATTCGTAATCTCCCGGATATAGCGTTCCCCTGTCCTGATCCTTCTTTTCGTCCATTCCGGCAGGTATTTCAGGCCGACGCTCAACACCGCCCCCTGCAGTCCTTCCAGCCGGTAGTTATAGCCTATGACGTCGTGATAATAGCGCACGCTGCATCCCTGGTTCTTAATCGTCGTAATTGCGTCATAATATTCTTTTTTCCGGCAGGTAACGCTCCCGCCCTCGCCGAAGGCATACAGGTTTTTCCCCGGATAAAAGGAAAAACACCCCATCTCCCCCAGGCCGCCGACGCTCTTTCCCTCATAGAGCGCGCCGTGAGCCTGCGCGCAGTCCTCCACGACATAAAGCCCGTGTTTATCCGCGATCTCTTTTATCTCGCGAAAGGCGAAAGGCTGCCCGTATAAATGAACGCCGATGATCGCTTTCGTTTTCTCCGTAATCTTTTCGGCGGCGCTCGCCGGGTCGATTTCCCAGGTATCGGCGGTGCAGTCCGCAAAAACGGGAGTCGCTCCCGTGTAGGTAACGCCCCAGGCCGTCGCGATATAGGTATTCGCCGGAACGATCACTTCATCCCCTTCCCCGATTCCAAGCGCCATCATCGCGCAATGGAGCGCCGAGGTGCCGTTATTGACCCCCGCCGCATAGGGGACTCCGCAATACCGCGCAAATTCTTCATCGAACCGGTCCGCAAATTTTCCGCCGGAAAAAGCCGTTTCCTCACAGACTAAGCCGATCGCCTCCATATACTCCTCTTTGTGCTTTAAATAGTCCCTCGACAGATCAATCCTTTTTAACATAAATATCCTTCCCCTGCTCTTCCCTGCGAAATGTTCTATGTAATCTGTATATCTGCACGATATAATTTTTAATCGTCTTAAAGACCTTTACGGTCGTATTGTAATCTTCCTGCCATTCCACCGGCATCTCATAAATTACCATGCCGCCGCGTTCCGCCCGAAGCAGGAACTCCACCGTATAGAACCAGCCGTTGTCATTGCTGCACTCCGCGGCCAGGGAGTCCGCTGCTTCCTTCCGAAGGAACGTAAATCCGCAGAGAGCGTCCGTCGCTTTCATATGAAAGATCGCTTTTAACAGAAAAACCAGTCCCATGGAAGTTATTTTCCGATACCATTTCCGGCCTCTCGTATCCGATTTCTTATGAAACCTGCTGCCGTTCACATACTGCAGCTTTTCTTTTTTCTGAAAAAGCGTTATCGTCCTGCCAAGATACTTTAAATCCGTCGATAAATCGATATCCATGTAGCCGACAATATCGCTCTTATTCCGGCGGATTCCCTCGCGGAAAGCCACACCGACGCCCCGCTCATTCAGCCGGACATACGTTACCTCCGGGTATTCCTTTTCTAACGCCCTTGCGATCTCCGGCGTCTCGTCGTCGGAACCGTTATCCAGAATCGTAAGCGTATACGCAATTTTCACATTTTTTTTCAGATAAGCCATCGTTTTTTCGATGCCGTTCCTGAGCCTCAGCCGCTCGTTCAATACCGGGAACAGCAGATTAATGCTCTTTACTTCACCGCTCATTTTCCGAAAACGCTCCTTTCCCCTCAGTCATTCGCCACTTTTTCGATATCCGCGACCAGATACCGCTGCTGCTTAAAGATCAGATTCAGCACGACGGATAAATATTTTAAAATAATCGTTAAAAGCGCGAACACGCCGAAAAATCCGAGCGCCAGAAATCCCATCGTGGAAAGCCAGCCCTCCGTCGGCTCGCCCGGGCCGAAAAGATCCGAAATAATATAGATCCCGACGCCCACCGTCACCAGCAGGAACACGGCGCAGACGATCATGGACAGCTTTTCCAGCACGTTCGTAAAGTAAATAAAAGAGTCCAGGGCGAGCGAAGTCCGCTCGGAAATCACGGCCTTGTTCTTTATCCGCGCCGTCCTGTCCGTACTTTCATAATATAAAGTCGTCATGGCGAGCCCGCAGTTGCTGTATACCGCCTTCCTGTAAGGGATATACCGCCCCATCGATTTAATGCGGTTGATCGCGCGCCTCGACACGATGCGGAACGTTTCCGGCCCGATCCTGCTGTTGGAGCGGCTCGTCATATTATACAGCGCATAAAAGAGCCGGGAAGTGAAGCGCAGCTTTCCTTTGCTGCTGGCCGCCACGATATCGTTCCCCTCCAGCATTTTCCCGTATACCCGCAAAAGCATCTCCGGCGGGTAATCTACAAATACATCGTCGAACTCATAGACGAAATCGCCGATCGCCATATCCCTGCCCGCGTTCATCGCGCTCTCCATCCCCTGAAAAAAGCTCATGTGGATGACATTGACCATGACTTTTATCTGATTTTTCTCCAGATATTCTTTAAGCCGCTCTATCGTGGCATCCGTACAGCCGTCGTCTACGCAGACGATTTCAAAGTCCTGAAAAGAACGTTCGCACACCGGGATGACCGACGCCATAAAATGCTGGATATACTTTTCCACATTATGAAGATATACGACCAAAGAAATAAATTTCTTTTCTTTTTTCTGATTGTTCATATCGATGCTATGCCTTTCTCCGACCCGCCTTTCCGGTCAGGATAACTCTAAATAATCGTCCAGGTCATAGACGGTATTGATTTTTCCGGAAAGCACGCTGATAAAGAACGGCTCCCTGTTCAGGACCTTTATCGCCGTCGGTCTGGAATCGTCTACCTCGGAGGACTTCAAAATCGGCTTGATGGAATAGAGCGACTTTAAATAGGCGTATCGGTACTTTTCCTTCAAATACTGCGACGCAAGATGAGACATATAAGGCCATGCCGACTCCGGCCTGTGGGGACAGTCGCTGCAGTTGCCGAGATTGTCCGGCGTACAGCCCGTTTCCTCAGCTGTCTCCAGCCCTTTCTGGCATCCGAAAGACGGGCGGACATCGTAGGAGGTCACATGGGGCGTAAAGGTAACGGAAGTTAAGGAATGCAGCCCTGTCTTACCAAAGGGCATAATCGAGAAAAAGGGCCCATCCATAACGGTAATCCCGGTCCCCCGTATCTGTTCGGAAGGCTCGCAGAGAATGATCTCGCACAGCTCATATTTGATCTTGAAAAAATCCTTCTCCACGCCTTCTAATTTATCGATTACCTGATTCACGGAAGCATAAGAAGCGTTCAGCACATAGGGCGCTTCAAAAAAACGCTCTCCCCGCATCCATACCTCGAATACATCCGCTTTCCTGACGATCTTCTCTATCCGCGCGCCATAACAGAAGGCAACGCCATCCCTGCCGTTCAGCTGTTCCTCGTAATAGTTCTGCAGTATTTTGGCATCGTAGGTATATTCTTCCGTCAAAAAGGCTCCGTCGCACATCCCCGGATTAAAATATTCAGAAACTGCCACCTCGTCGCACCGGATACCCGCCGCCTTGCAGAAGCTCATGAACTGCCCTGCATTCGTCCATGAAAAATTGGCCGCCGTCGCATAGACCTGCTCGAACTTATCATGGATGCAGAAAGAAAAATCCTCTGCAAAACGCCGGAAATATCCCGCCGATTTCATCGCGGTGGTAAGGCTCCTCGGATAATGATATCCCATATGCACTCTCGCCTGATTGATATAGGTCGCCCGTCCAAACGGCCCCTTATCGTATTCCAGCACCAGAACCTTTTCCCCTCTGTCGCTGCAGTATTTTGCGGCATAGAGACCGTAAAGCCCGGCGCCGATAATGATCCTGTCAAATTTTTTTTCCATTCTACTCCTATTCCAGGCATGAAAAATTGTAATCGGAACGATAAATGTAAAATCTCCCGATCTGCGCTTCCAATCTGATATCGTCCTCGTGGGCCGCCAGGAAAACATCGAACGCATCCAGCTGCGTTTCCGGGATCACATATGCCGTTACCGCCTCAAAAGGCATATACGGCACATACCAGTCCGTACTGCTCATCCATTTGCAGATATCCATTTTTTCCACGGAAGCGACCGCCGCCACCCGGATCCGTCCATTGGACAGGACCGTCATCGTATTGGCGTTCTCGAACGTCGAATAAGCCGTCCGGAAATCATTTTCCTCCAAAAACCGGACAACTTCTGCAGCATCTGTCCGGGGCGGTTCCTCCGCCCTTAAAACGGGAAGGTAATTATGATAAAAACATACGATGGAAAGCGTCGCGGTCACAAAAGCAAGGCAGAAGCGCATCCTGTACCAGGGCTTCCCGGCCTCCCGCATTTTCCGGAAAAACAGGATCTCCGCATAAGCCGCCGCATAACTGGACAGGAAATAGTAGCGTTCCGTACTCTCCACTGTCGTAAATGCCACCATCAATGCCGTTACCGCCGGGGAACTGCACAGAATCAGAAATCCCCATTCTGCTGTTTTTACCCCCTCCCGCTTAAAAATCCGGATCACAATATCGATGATCAGATAAAGGGCGGTAAGCAAAAGGGCCGCCGCTCCGATTTTCCATAAAAGAGGCTGGGACTCTCCAAATCCCATTGCCGCCAGCATATCGGGAACAACCTCGATACACAGCTTGGAGAAACCGTTCCTGATATTTCGGGAAAGCTCCTGCCCTTTGGAAAACGGAAAGCACATTCCGAGGAAGCTCACTGCCAGCAGGGCCGCCGCCCACAGGCTGATAAAAATATCCGCCCTTTCCTTCTTCTTCCCGCAGTAGATATCGTACAGGCTCCAAAGGGCCTCCATCCCGAACAGCGGGCCGTATATCATCAGGATTCCCCGCGCGCCCTGCATACCCAGGATGAGCGAGAGGACGGCCGCCGCCGAAGGTTTTATCCATTTAATGGATTTTTCCCTGCGCGCTTCCAAATATACGCCGAACGTAAAGAACAGGACCGCCACATGCACGGCATAATAGGACGCATATAAATAGGACAGCTCCAAAAGCGTGCTGTCCGCCGGAAGCATGAGGCACAGAAATCCGAACAAAAGCAGCTCTTTTTTCTGAAAACGAAGCGCTTTCCCGAAAAAAAGCGCGCTCCACAAGATCAGGGCCGTCATCGCACAGCAGGCGAGCCCCGCCGACATAGTCATATTATGCGTTAATCCATAAAAAAGCGCCGCCGCATTCGGCATACAGATAAGCCGCGTTTCCTCCGCAATATACCATGTGCCGGGCACGATCTCCTTACTGTCCCATATCAGCTTCCCCAGCACGGCATCCGAGGCGATATCCGCATCCAGCGCATAGCGGTAATGACAGAGATTCGTAATTCCTATCAGCACTAAAAATCCCAGAATGCCCAATGCCAGCGCCGCATTCAAAATTTCTTCCCGTTTCTTTTCGATGGGCATTTCTCTATGCTCCCAAATCATTTATAAAGTTCGTTTTTAATGATAACATCAATACATTCGGCGCGTCAAGAGGCTAAAACTATGTACATCTTTTTGAAAATGGTATATAATTTTTATGTTTTAACATGACTGTGACAGGAGAATCCTATTTTATGAAAATACAACGCCGGCGGGCAATCCCCTTTTTTCTCTGTATGCTTCTTATCTTCTTTTTTATGCTGTATCAGTGCGCGCAGAAAAAGGGGACTTTTGTGGACGAACTGCTGACCTACGATCTGTCGAACCGCCAGTCTTCCAGAATAGAATATATCGTTTCCTATCTGTCCGCTTCATCGCCGTCCGCCATCTGGAACGATATGCGGGACGTCCTGCAGAACGGCAAGGAGGCATCCCGCATCTACCGCGATTTCAAACAATTTGAAGCGCAGAGCGAAGAAGCGGCCGTATGGCACGAAGGTGCGTACTATGCCCGGTTCATCACCGCGGAAAAGGAGCATCGTTTCGATTTTCTTTCCGTCATGTATAATGCCGTTTATGATTCCGCACCCCCGTTTTATTATTTCCTCGTTCATTTTATCTGTTCCCTGTTTCCGGACGCCTTTTCGCTATGGTTCGGCCTGGCCGTCAACCTCGTTTTTCTGATGTCCGCCTGCGCCTTGCTCTATCATATTGCGGAACGTTATTTCGGCGGCACGAAGTATGCCTGCCTCGTTACATTGTGTTATGCGTTCAGCATCGGCGGGATCTCCACGCTGCTTATCATCCGCATGTATGCCGTCTGTACCTTTTTCACACTGGCATTCCTCGGCATCAACCTGCATATCGCCCAAAATGATTTTACCTTCACGAAAAAAAGCCGGCTGGCCTATATCCTGTGCGCGGTCCTCGGCTTCTATACGCAGTATTATTTCGTCATTTATGCGGGCCTCCTGGCCGGCACGGTGCTCGTATTCCTTTTCTCCCATAAAGAATACCGTTCCCGAATCAAATCTTATCTGATCCCCTCCGCCGCCGCGGCCGTCGCCAGCCTGATCATCTGGCCCTTTTCCATCAAGCATATTTTTATGGACAGCTTCGGCGCCAGCACCTTTTCCAATGCGGCTTCCGGGAATCTGTTCCGGAAGCTCGCAGCTTATCTGGCAATTCTTGCGGATTCCCTTTTTGCCGGACGGCCCCTGCTCTTCGTCCTTCTATGCCTCCTGCTTTTTGCCGGCGTCCTTTTTCCGGCATGCCGCAGACGGCGCAGGGAACCCGCCGCACCGTTCTCCTTTTCTACGCTGAAGCTTTTCCTGCTCTTCGTACCCGCGCTGGGCTATCTGTTCCTCGTTTCGCTTTCTGCGCCGTTCCTTGCGGACCGCTATATCATGTGCATTTTCCCGGTTCTGCTGCTGGGCCTGTATTCTCTCTCCTGCGCGGCGCTCTCTGCCGTCACGAAGCGCGCTTTTCCTGTCGTATGCGCATGCGGCGCCGTCATCACCGTTTTCGGCCTGCTGACGGTCCCCAGGAACTATGTCTATCCCGATAAGGCCGAGCGGTACGCTTTTATGGAAAAGGCAGGAAACGCCGCCTGCATCTATGTCAGCGAAAAGAACGGCTGGATGTATAAATCCTGCCTTGATATGATGAGCCTGTGCAGGGATACCGCCCTGCTTTACCCGGAACAGCTCCATAGAGAGAACGCTATGCCGCTTCCTTCGGACGACTACGACCGCATATTGGTCTGCATCGCAAATTCTTACGAACAAGAGGATATTCTGAACACGATCATCGAATGCTATCATTTGGAAAATAGAACGGTAACGGCATTTCCACCCGTCAACGACGAATATGCCGCCCTGTATCTGTTAGAATAAACCGGAAAGGACCTGTCCCTATGAAAAAGCAGTTTACCAATCAGCTTCTGAAACCGCTCCTCTTTCTGGCCGCCTTAATTCTTGTATGCAGTTTTCTGTCCCGCACGCTGGCCGGCTCGGAATCGATCGTCGATTATGTCAACCGGAACCGGCAGGCCGCAGAAGAAAAAGACGCGGTTCCTGCAGGCGATGCCGCAGAGGAAGATACGGTTCCGGCTGACGAAGCCGCAAAAGAAAATTCTATCCCGGCGGGCGGAACCTCAGAGAAAGACGCGGCATATGACGCGGAAGAGGCACATATAGATGATAGCAAAGACAATGCAAATGGAGATACAGCATCGATGCCACAAAAGGAACACGCAAAAGAAACACCGGGAAGCGCATCCTCCGCAGAACGCACCGTCTATCAGGAGGGCTTCTATTACGAACCGCTGAGCGAAGAGACCAAAGCGAGAATCACCGGCATTTCCTATCCGGTCTCATCGTCGGAGGCAGCCGCTTCCGCCGCGCCTTTCACCAATATTCTGGAAGATGATACCGTTCCCGCCGTTTCCTACGACGACCTGCGCTATCTTTCCGTACTGTATTATGATTTTAACGGCGAAGTCCAGTCGGGCGAGCTTATCTGCAACAAAGGGATCGCGGACGATTTGATGGAGATTTTCCATGAACTGTATCTGAACGAATACCAGATTGAAAAGATTCGGCTCGTCGATGAATACCAGGCCGATGATACGGCTTCGATAACCGACAATAACACATCCTGTTTTAACTACCGGGTCGTAGACGGCACGACAAGCCTGTCCAGGCATGCGCTCGGATGCGCGATCGACATCAATCCGTTCTATAATCCCTATGTGGTCTTTAACAAAGACGGCAGCGGCGAAACATATATTTCTCCGCCGGGAAGCGAGATATATGTTGACCGCACCAAAGATTTTCCTTATAAAATAGACGAGACGGATCTGTGCTATAAGCTTTTTAAAGAGCACGGCTTTACCTGGGGCGGAAACTGGAATTCCTGTAAAGATTATCAGCATTTTCAGAAGGTATTAAATTGACTCCACAAAAACAGAGTATGCGCCTGCGCATACTCTGTCCTGTACTTCTCACACTAACCCTCATGATTCCGCAGGGCGGAATCTTAAATCTGTGCGGAGAATGCTGTATTCATTGGCATGAGCTGTAGAAGTTCTTCTCACACTATACTAATTCCAGCACAACTTCCATTGCTGCGTCGCCTTTACGGGGGCCGATCTTGATGATTCTCGTGTAACCGCCCTTACGGTTCGCATACTTCGATCCATATTCGTCAAAAAGCTTTGCCGGCAGATCAACTTTTTTCGTGCCTCTCTTTTTCCCGGCTGCCGTTGCAGGAACTTCAACGACGGGATAAAGAACCCTTAACATCTGTCTCCTCGCATGGAGTCTGGAAGGCAGATCTTTCCTGATTTCCTTTTCCACGTTATCGTATACGGTAACTTTTTTACCGTCTACGACCTCTTTTACTCTCTTGCCGTCTTTGTCTTTTTTCGGAACTTTTGCGGTAACTTTAACGGTCTCAAAATTATCTTTTTCCTTTACGGCCAGCGCGATCAGGCCTTCTGCAATCTTGCGGACTTCCTTCGCTCTCGCTTCGGTCGTTATGATCTTTCCATGATATAAAAGATTTGTTACCTGATTTCTAAGTAATGCTTTTCTCTGGTCAGATGTTCTGCCGAGTTTTCTGTATTTTGCCATAACAGGCTCCTTTCTCATGCGAAACCTCGTATACGCAGGCTTCTTGATGGCACATCCGGCTACGCTCTTTGGTCTTACTTACCGAATGCGGATAATAGTTCCATTCACGAGCTGACGCACATGCGCTCTTTGGTCTTACCCTATGCGCCTGCAGTTATTTTTCAGGCTTCATCGCTGGGGTTCAGCTGAAGGCCCAGTTCTTTTAATTTTGCCAGAACTTCTTCCAATGATTTACGTCCCAGATTACGGACCTTCATCATATCTTCGGAAGTTTTGTTCGTTAATTCCTCCACGGTATTGATGCCCGCTCTCTTTAAGCAGTTATAGGAACGAACGGACAGCTCAAGCTCGTCGATGCTCATCTCCAATACTTTCTCTTTCTCATCATCTTCCTTCTCTACCATGACTTCCGCAGTCCTGGCATTCTCAGACAAATCGATGAAAAGGCTTAAATGCTCGCTGAGCACCTTTGCCGCCAGACTGACCGCCTCGTCGGGAACGAGCGTCCCGTTCGTATGGACATCCAGCGTCAGCTTATCAAAATCAGTAATCTGGCCAACACGGGTATTCTCTATCGTTACATTCACTCTTTCGACCGGTGTGTAAATAGAATCTACTGCAATGACACCGATCGGCAAATCGTCGGTCTTGTTTTTCTCAGAACTTACATATCCTCTTCCTTTCGTAATGGTCAATTCCATATACAGCTTGGTATCCTTACCGCTTAAAGTCGCGATGACCAATTCGGGATTTAAAATTTCTATGTCCTGATCAACCTGAATATCCGCTGCTCTTACCACACCCTCGCCTTCGTACTCAATATATGCTGTCTTAGGCTCATTTGTCTCGCTGCTGTTCTTAATCGCGAGACTCTTAATATTCATGATGATTTCCGTAACATCTTCCTTCACACCCGGAATAGAGCTGAACTCATGCAAAACGCCTTCGATTTTGACCTGACTTACAGCCGCTCCCGGCAGAGAAGAAAGCATAATTCTTCTCAAAGAGTTGCCAAGGGTAATTCCGTAACCTCTTTCCAGTGGTTCCACTACAAACTTGCCATACCTTTTGTCTTCAGAGATTTCCACAACCTCAATATTTGGTCTCTCAAAATCAAACACCGCAATACCCTCCTTTACGAAAAATCACGTTACTGCTGATTACTTAGAGTACAACTCGACGATAAGCATCTCGTCAACGGGAACATCGATCATCTCTCTCGTAGGAAGATATTTAACGGTTCCCTTCATGGCTTCCTGATCAGCCTCAAGCCACTCCGGCACCAGTCTCCCGCCCGTTACTTCAAGGATATCTTTATATCTCTGTAAGGACTTTGCTTTTTCTCTGATTTCAATCACATCTCCGGCCTTTACCTGATAAGAGGGGATGCTGACAGTCTTCCCGTTCACCATAAAATGTTTATGCCCAACGACCTGTCTTGCTTCTCTTCTCGTTCTTGCAAAGCCCAGTCTGAAAACAATGCTGTCCAGTCTGGACTCCAGCATCACCATCAGATTCTCACCGGTCATGCCTTTCATTCTTTCAGCTTTCTTATAATAATTTCTGAAAGGCTTCTCCAGCACGCCATAGATGAATTTTGCTTTCTGTTTTTCTCTTAACTGAAGGCCGTACTCGCTGACCTTCTTACCGGCTCTCGCCGATGTTCTGTTCGACTTCTTGTCATATCCTAAGAAGGTAGGATCCAAGTCGAGGGATCTGCATCTTTTCAATACAGGAACTCTGTTTACTGCCATATTCGGCTCCTTTCCAAGAGGGGCTGCCTCTTCTTCAAAATCTTACTGCAATGAGTAAAATCTGTTGTTTACAATACCATCCGCCATTCGGACGATACTTTCTTCCAACGAGTTTCTCCTATAATTTCGCATCATTCTATCAGACGCGGCGCCTCTTCGGCGGACGGCATCCATTATGAGGCACCGGCGTCACGTCGCGGATGCTGGTCACTTCCAGACCGCATGCCTGTAATGCACGAATTGCCGCTTCACGTCCTGAACCGGGCCCTTTCACCATAACATCAACTGTTTTCAACCCGTGAATCAATGCAGCTTTGGTAGCTGTCTCGGCCGCCATCTGCGCCGCATATGGAGTAGATTTCCTTGAACCTCTAAAACCAAGACCGCCGGCACTTGCCCAGCTCAACGCATTACCCTCGTTATCCGTCAGGGTAACGATCGTATTGTTAAAAGACGACTGGATATGTGCCTGTCCATGTTCAACGTTTTTCTTTACACGCTTTTTTGTTACTTTCTTTGCAACTTTTTTAGCCATAATAAACTAACCTACTTTCTCATAGAATTATTTCTTCTTATTTGCTACTGTACGCTTAGGGCCTTTTCTTGTTCTTGCATTGGTCTTCGTCTTCTGACCACGAACAGGAAGTCCTTTCCTGTGGCGGATTCCTCTGTAACATCCGATTTCCTGAAGCCTCTTGATATTCAGGGCGACCTCTCTTCTCAAATCGCCTTCTACCATGTAGTCCTTCTCGATGATCTCAGCGATTCTCTTCACTTCATCATCCGTCAATTCTCTGACACGGGTGTCAGGATTTACATTTGCCGCTTCCAGAATTTTGTTTGAACTTACCCTGCCAATACCGTAGATATAAGTTAAACCAATTTCTACACGTTTCTCTCTGGGTAAATCAATACCAGCAATACGAGCCATTTACGTTTCCTCCATCTTTCTGTACAGCATCGCTGCACTTTTCGCTACTAATTGATTGGGGCAGATCCTGTTTTCGCGCTGCCCGACCGGTTCATGATCCGGTTTTTCCAAACATGTGGTATCAAAAAGTAATCTCCTTCAGGCTCTCCCATCTATTATAATCAGTACCATTATGAAGAAATAATACTGCAGCCGCTCATAATCAGTTGGACAAGAACCCCTTTTATCAATATTCAGCGTTGATAAAAACGACCGGGATTAACCTTGTACCTGTTTGTGCTTCGGATTTTCACAGATTACTCTGATCTTTCCTTTTCTTTTAATGATTTTGCATTTCTCGCAAATCGGTTTTACTGATGATCTAACCTTCATGTTAAACCCTCCTTTCAAAAAGACCGTTCTACATTATACCACAGAGATATCCCTTTGGCAAGACTTTTTATTTATCACGCCAGATAATTCTTCCCTTGGAAAGGTCATAGGGGGATAACTCCAAAGTTACTTTATCACCGGGTAAGATTCGGATAAAATTCTGACGGAGCTTACCGCTTATATGTGCCAATACGACATGCCCGTTTTCCAGTTTTACCTGAAACATGGTATTGGGTAACTTCTCAATTACTGTTCCTTCAATTTCAATCACATCAGCTTTCGACATCTGCTACCTCCTGTTTTTGCTTTATGATACTCATTCCGTACTGTTTCAGTACCCTTCGGATCTCCGCATCCTCCGCCAGTCCGGCTTTTACCCTGTCCGAAAAACCCGGCTCCGGACATTTTTTAATGACCTGAATATGTTTCTTATTTTTCCGTTTAGGCTTTTCAAGCGTCCTGATCCCGCCGTCAGCCAGATAAACATATTCCGTTTCTTCCTTTATAATAACATAAACCGTATTTTTATCATGGCCAGCTTTAGAACTGGCAAGCATTCCCGTCATTTCCATCTCTGTGCCTTTCCATCTCTGCTCCGTTTCCTCAGCTGCTAGAGAGGAAGCGTCAAAATTTCCGGTTCGCCGTCGGTAATCAGCACCGTATTTTCATAATGAGCGGAATAAGCGCCGTCCTTCGTCACAACGGTCCAGCCGTCGTCCAGCCAGACAACCTCCTCGGTTCCCATATTGATCATCGGCTCTATGGCAAGCGTCATTCCCGGCTGCAGCCGTACGCCCCTGCGTCTCTGCGCAAAATTCGGTATCTGCGGCTCCTCATGAAGCTTTGTGCCGATGCCGTGTCCGACAAGCGCACGCACGATCCCATAGCCGTATGAGGAGACATACGCATCGATCGTATTGGAAATATCATAAAGATGATTTCCGGCTCTGGCCTTTTTAATTCCTTCAAAGAAACTCTGTTTCGTCACCGTGACAAGCTGCTCCGCCTCCGGGCTGACTTTTCCGACCCGGTGCGTCCTCGCCGCATCCGAATGATAGCCCTTATAGATCAGACCCGCATCCAGGCTGACGATATCGCCTTCCTTTAAGATACGGCCCTCATGAGGGATTCCATGCACGACTTCCTCATTGACCGATACGCAGATAGAAGCCGGATATCCCTGATAATGCAGAAAATTCGGCGTGCATCCGAAACTTCTTATCAGCTTTTCCCCCAGCCTGTCAATATCCTTCGTTGACATCCCCGGATGAATCGCTTTGCCAAGTTCTTCGTGTACGATGCCGAGCAGTCTTCCCGCTTCCCTCATCAAAGCAATCTCTCTGGCAGATTTAATTGTAACAGCCATCTTAACTAACCGCGCCTTTCCCAGAATAATTAACCAAGAATCGCCGTGATCGCAGCAAATACGTCCATCATATCCGCTGTGCCATCGACTGTTTTCAGAATGTTCTGCCCGGTATAGTAATCGATCAAAGGCTGCGTCTGCTTATGATATACGTCGAGACGGTTCTTTACCGTTTCCTCCTTATCATCATCGCGCTGTATCAGCTCTTTGCCGCACCTGTCACAGATTCCCTCCTGTTTCGGGGGAATATGTTCTATATGAAAAGTAGCGCCGCAGGAAAGGCATGCGCGTCTTCCTGACATTCTTCTGATAATATTCTCATCCGGCACTTCTACATTAATCGCATAATCAATTTTATCACCAAGTTCTTTGATGGCCCCGTCAAGAACTTCCGCCTGCGGAATCGTTCTCGGAAAACCATCCAGCACATAACCGCCCTTGCAGTCGTCCTGCGCCACTCTGTCAAGCAGAATCCTGACGGTCAGCTCATCGGGAACAAGCGCTCCCTGGTCCATATACTTCCTGGCTTCCATGCCAAGCTCCGTCCCATTCTTTACGTTTTCTCTGAAAATATCTCCAGTCGAAACATGGGGTATTCCATATTTATCCGCAATCATCTGCGCCTGCGTACCCTTTCCCGCACCTGGCGCGCCCAGCATAATAATTTTCATAATTCGATTCCTCTCCCTGCTTCCCAACCATTTTCCCTGTCAATATTGCAATGTGAATCCATAATATTAAAAAATATCTTCCAAAACGCGGGAAGAATCGCCGTCGGGCGATTCTTTCACACGAAAAGCTGCCGCATAACGACAGCCAGATGTTCTCAGGCAGCGCATTCTCTGACGCGGTGTCCTGGAACATCTTTCCGTGTTGTCTTTAGAACATCTTTTCGTGTCAGTCGTTTAAAAATCCTTTATAATTCCGAACCATCATCTGTGACTCGATCTGCTTTATCGTCTCCAGAACAACGCTCACGATGATAATAAGGCTCGTTCCGCCAAAGGATACGCTCGCGCCGAAGATACCATTGAAGAAATACGGTACAACGCATACAATCGTAAGTCCGACAGCGCCGATAAAGACAATATAGTTCAATATCTTCGTCAGATAATCGCTGGTCGGTTTCCCCGGCCTGATGCCCGGAATAAATCCGCCCTGCCGCTTCATATTATCGGCGATCTCAAGCGGATTGAAAGTAATAGACGTATAGAAGTAAGCAAAAGCGATGACCAATGCCACATATACGATCAGACCGATTGAATAGACCGGCTGCTGCGGATTGCACCAGTAGCCTGAATTCAATCCTTTCAGAACTTCTCCCCAAAAACCCGTTCCTCTGACATTGAAAAAAGAACAGACAATGATCGGAAGCTGCATCAGGGAAGACGCGAAGATAACAGGAATAACGCCCGATGTATTTACCTTTAACGGGATATTCGTGGTCTGTCCGCCGACCATTTTTCTTCCCTGCACCTTTTTCGCATACTGTACCGGGATTTTTCTGACGCCATCATTTAATATAATGACAAGAACTACCATCCCGACAATAATTGCGAGGATAATCAAAGCTGCCACGACCGCTTTCGCGATTGATTTTCCGAAAACGAACTGCTCGAACAATGTCATAATATCCGCCGGCATCCGGGAAATAATATTGATCGTCAGGACAATAGAAATACCATTTCCAACGCCGTTTTCGGTAATTCTTTCGCCAATCCACATCAGGAACGCGCTGCCTGCGGTCAATGCCGCGATAACGGTGAGAACGCTGAACACATTATATGTCTCAAGCAGGCCCTGACGGCCGAAACCAATCGCCATAGCAGATGACTCGATCAAAGAAAGCCCAACGGTTACATAACGGGTAATGGACGCGATCTTCTTCCTCCCGTCCTCTCCATCACGCTGCATCTCTTCCAGTTTCGGAATCGCAATGGTGAGCAGCTGCATGATAATAGAAGAGGTAATATACGGCGTGATGTTCAACGCCAGAACGGACATCCTTAAAAAGGAGCCGCCTGTAAAAGCATCAAAGAAGTTAAACGCATCTCCGGTCTGCTGTGCGAACCATCTTGCAAAATAGGTCCTGTCTACGCCGGGAACCGGAAGCTGTGACCCTAAACGGATCACAACTAACATTGCGAATGTAAAAAAGATTTTCTTTCTCAGTTCTTTGATTTTAAAAGCATTTTTTAGGGTTGTAAACATTACATCACCTCTGTTGTTCCACCAAGTGCCTCGATTTTTTCTTTCGCGGATGCGCTGTACGCATTAACCTTTACATCGAGTTTTTTGGTCAATTCTCCATTTCCAAGGATTTTCACGCCATCACGAGGATGTTTCACAATTCCTTTTTCCATTAACGCTTCAACATCGACCGTAGCGCCGTTGTCAAATACTTCCAGCGCGCTCAGATTGACAATGACAATTTCCTTCGAGTTCCTGCATTTGAAACCTCTCTTGGGAATGCGTCTGTATAATGGCATCTGACCACCTTCAAAACCGATTCTCGGCGCTCCCGAACGGGCTTTCTGGCCTTTATGTCCTTTGCCGGCCGTCTTGCCGTTGCCCGAACCATGTCCGCGGCCCCTTCTAAAATTATCACTGTGTTTGGAACCTTCTGCAGGTCTTAAATTTGATAATTCCATGCTAACTATGCTCCTTTCTCTATAAATTTTCGATTATGCTTCTTCTACTTTGACCATATGTCTTACTTTCTGAATCTGGCCATGCGTAGCGCCATTATCCGGCAGCTCGACGGTCTGCCCTATTTTTCTGAGCCCCATCGCCTTAATTGTCGCTCTTGTCTTGGGAATCTGGCCAATTGTGGATTTTATCAACGTTATTTTTAATTTCTTTTCTGCTTCCATCTTTATATCCATGCTCCTTTCTCAGTCTTTGTAATCTGACCGTTGCTTTAAGCCATAACTTCTTCAACAGACTTACCGCGGTTTTTAGCCACCTCTTCAGGCGTCTTTAACTGACGAAGACCTGCGATCGTAGCAAGTACGACATTCTGTTTATTATTGGAACCCAAAGATTTCGTACGGATATTGGAAATGCCTGCAAGCTCGCATACGATACGGGCAGGACCGCCGGCGATAATACCGGTACCTTCCGGAGCCTTCTTTAAAAGAACGGAAGAGGAACCGAACTTTCCGATAAAATCATGTGTAATACTGTGATTCGGATCAAGAGCAACCGAAACCAGATTCTTGATCGCATCCTCTTTCCCTTTGCGGATAGCCTCCGGAATTTCAGTCGCTTTTCCGAGTCCGGCCCCTACATGGCCGTTGCCATCCCCTACAACTACCAATGCTGTGAAACGGAAGTTACGACCACCCTTTACAACCTTAGTAACACGTTTGATAGTTACAACTTTTTCAGTCAATTCTAACTGACTGGCATCAATGATTGTATGTCTCATGTGATTTTCTCTCCCTTCCTAGAATTCTAATCCAGCTTCTCTGGCTGCATCAGCTAACGCCGCAATTTTACCCTGGTATATAAAGCCACCTCTGTCAAAAACAACCGTTGTAATACCTTTTTCAACTGCTCTTTTAGCAATTACCGTTCCTACATATGCCGCGGCATCAACGTTATTGGTCTTTTCCAGTTCGGCTTTGATCTCTTTTTCCAGAGTGGAAGCCGCAACTAATGTGTTTCCAACCGTATCGTCAATAATTTGAGCATACATATGATTATTACTTCTGAATACAGCCAGGCGTGGTCTCTGCGCAGTACCGCTTAAATGGTTACGCATTCTTTTATGCTTTTTAACACGAACTTTTTGTCTCGATTCTTTACTAACCATTTTCATACTCTCCTTATCTGTTATTTCTTACCAGTCTTACCAACTTTACGTCTGATCGTTTCATCAGCATATTTAATACCCTTGCCCTTGTAAGGTTCCGGTCTTCTCTTATCTCTGATTTCAGCAGCGAATTGGCCCACTTTTTCTTTATCGATACCTTTAACGATGATGACGTTCTGCCCTTCCATAACGGTCTCAATGCCTTCCGGATCAGTCATCTCGACCGGATGGGAATATCCAAGATTCAGGGTCAGTACCTTGCCTGATTTGGATGCTCTGTAACCAACACCGTTTACTTCCAGTTTCTTTTCAAATCCATCGGTCACACCGACAACCATGTTATGAATCAGGGTTCTCGTCAGACCGTGTAAGGATTTCATTTTCTTTAAGTCGTTCGGTCTGGAAACAAGAACTTCCGCGCCCTCTACTTTAATTTCCATCTCAGCCGGAAGCACTCTCTCAAGCGTTCCCTTTGGACCTTTTACAGTCACTTTATTATTTTCTGCAATATCCACAGTAACACCTGCCGGAATTGCGATTGGCATTCTTCCTATTCGTGACATGCCCGTACCCTCCTGAATTATATTTTATTTATTGTTCCTTAATCTGGAAGAACTGCGACAGCAATTCTTTCCGGCAAAATACAGGATTTCTCAGATGGCTTCTTTTGCCATCTTGGAAATTCTTTTTGCCGTCTACCAGACAAATGCTAAAACCTCGCCGCCGACCTGAAGCTCTCTGGCTTTTTTATCGGTGATAACGCCCTGGTTGGTAGAAATGATCGCAATGCCAAGGCCGCCGAGGACCTTAGGCAGATCTTCTTTGCCGGCATACACGCGGAGACCCGGCTTGGAAATTCTCTTGATGCCGGAAATGATCTTGTCGTTCTTATCCTCGCCATATTTTAACGTAATATGGAGCGTTTTGAAACTTCCATCTTCAATTATATCGAATTTCCTAATATAACCTTCATCCAGAAGAATCTGCGCAATAGCCAGTTTCATTTTAGATGACGGCACATCTACTGTATCATGTTTTGCAGTATTTGCATTACGGATTCTTGTAAGCATATCTGCAATAGGATCGCTCATTGTCATTTGAATTGCCTCCTTCTTAATTTTAATCCTTCCTTAGCCCGCAAGTTTGGATGCGAACGTGACAAATTTGCTATGAAGAATGGCTCGTCAGAGACATTCTTTCGTGCGAAGGGGATTTGCAGAGCAAATCTTGGAATTTCTTATTCTGTGTCCTTTGCAGAATCAGAAATTTTCTTCACACTTTACCAGCTTGCTTTACGAACGCCAGGAATCTGACCTTTATATGCTAACTCACGGAAGCAAATTCTGCAAATTCCGTATTTTCTTAAATAAGCATGTGGACGACCACATATTCTGCACCGGCTGTATTCTCTCGTAGAGAATTTAGGTTTACGCTGCTGTTTTATCTTCATTGCTGTTTTAGCCATGAATTTACCTCCTTCTACTTAGCAAATGGCATGTTAAACAATCTTAATAACTCACGGGCCTCTTCGTCGGTCCTGGCCGTCGTTACGATGATAACATCCATACCTCTTACCTTGTCAATCTTATCATACTCGATCTCCGGGAAAATAAGCTGCTCCCTGATCCCAAGCGCATAATTTCCTCTGCCGTCGAATGCGTTAGGATTTACGCCGCGGAAGTCACGCACACGGGGTAATGCAAGATTTACCAGTCTGTCAAGGAATTCATACATTTTATCGCCGCGAAGGGTCGTTTTGCATCCGATTGCCTGGCCTTCTCTGATTTTGAAATTCGCGATAGAATTCTTAGCCTTGGTAATAACTGCCTTCTGTCCCGTAATCGTTTCCATATCTTTGACAGCCGATTCCAAAACTTTGGGGTTTTCCTTCGCTTCACCAACGCCCATGTTGATTACGATCTTCTCAAGTTTCGGAACTTCCATAATATTTTTATATCCAAACTTCCTGATCATAGCATCTACGATCTCGTCTTTATACATATCTTTAAGTCTACTCAACTTTTTAGACCTCCTTCCTTAGAATTAATCAACGATGTCGCCTGTGGATTTTGCGAAGCGGACCTTCTTGCCATTCTCCATCCTGAAACCGATTCTCGTCGGTTTTCCTTTATGAACGTACATCACGTTGGAAATATCGATCGGCGCTTCCTTCTGAATGATGCCGCCGTTCTGGTTTGCTGCCGAAGGCTTCTCGTGTTTCGTAATTTTATTAATTCCTTCCACTAAAACTCTGCCGTTCTTTCTGTCTACGGAAACGACTTTGCCTTCTTTGTCTTTATCTTTGCCGGCGATTACCTTTACCGTATCGCCTTTTTTAATCTTCATTGTTGACATACCGGCACCTCCTATAATACTTCCGGAGCCAGTGAAACAATTTTCATAAACTGTTTATCACGAAGCTCTCTTGCTACTGGTCCAAAAATACGGGTTCCTCTCGGAGTCTTGTCATCTTTGATGATAACAGCAGCATTTTCGTCAAATCTGATATAAGAACCGTCTTTACGACGAGCGCCCTTTACGCTGCGAACTACTACGGCCTTCACAACATCGCCTTTTTTTACAACGCCGCCTGGTGTTGCATCTTTAACAGTAGCAACAATAATATCGCCAATGCGGGCATATCTTCTTGTAGATCCACCTACGACTCTGATGCACAGCAGTTCTTTTGCACCAGTGTTATCAGCAACCTTGAGTCTGCTTTCCTGTTGAATCATACTACCTTTCTCCTTCCAGCCTATTTCACTTTTTCGACAATTTCGACAAGTCTCCATCTCTTATCTTTCGATAACGGCCTTGTCTCCATTACTTTAACGGTATCGCCAATGTTGCACTCATTCTTTTCATCATGTGCTTTCAGCTTATAGGTTTTCTTCACAATCTTGCCGTAAAGCGGATGCTTAACATGGTCTTCAATCGCTACAACAATTGTCTTATCCA
>JAMPFK010000001.1:567201-598945 GCA_023664485.1 Bacteroides fragilis
ATGATTCAGCTCCTTTCGGAGCCCGTGGGAGTCCAGCTTTTTGTCCGCACCCCCACCAGAACGCGGTTCCCTGTAAAAATGGAGACTTTCAGCTTTCTCCCATGCTGAACGGGATGCTCGAATTTATTGAATCCGGCAATATGACAGACTATCAGGATCATTACTATCCTTCTGAAATGTCGGTAGACGCGCTGCTGCAGACCTTTCTGATCGAGCAGGATGTGGATAATTTCCTCGCGAATTTCGATACGAACTGGCAGCGTTATAACAGAGATATTATCCGCATGGTGCAGGATTATGAAGCGGCAAACGGTGGAAAGGAGTAGAATTTGAATTATGAAAAATGACAGAAAAAGAACTTTTATATTGATTACGATTCCGATTCTTGCGTTATTCGTCTGTTTTAATACCATTCCGCTGATTCGCGGCGTCATTTACAGTTTTACGAATTTCAGAGGATTCGGAAGCTATGACTGGGTCGGCTTTCGGAACTATATCGATCTGTTTTCAGATGCCCGCGTCGGCAAATCCTATTTGTTCACAGTCAAGCTGGCCGTTGTGACAACGGTAGTCGTAAATGTTATCAGCCTGATTCTGGCATTGGGATTGAACGGCAGGATCCGGGCAAAAGGTTTTTTCCGTGGGGCGTACTTTCTGCCTAACATACTGGGATCGTTGGTTGTCGGCTATATTTTTAACTACTTTTTTACCTATATTCTGCCGGCGCTGGCAGATATGGCGGGCATAGAGGGCCTGAGCACGAGTATTCTTGCGAGTCCGGGCAAAGCGTGGATTGGTATCATGATCGTGTGCGCATGGCAGGCGGTTGCTATGAATACGATCATCTATATTTCGGGCCTTCAGACGGTGCCGGAAGATGTGTATGAGGCAGGCGGACTGGACGGCGCGACCGGCTGGAAACAGTTCCGTTATCTGACTTTCCCTTTGATCATACCGTTTTTCTCAATTAATATGGTGCTCAGCGTAAAAAACTTTTTGATGGTATTCGATCAGATCATGGCATTGACCAAAGGGGGGCCGGCGCAGAGTACGGAATCGATTTCTTATCTGATTTATAATAATGGTATGTCGGGCGGGCAGTTCGGTTTCCAGAGTGCGAACGCAGTCGTATTCTTTATCGTCATTGTCGCTGTTTCAGTCGCGCAGATGAAATTTTCCGGATCAAAGGAGGAGCAGCTATGAAAAACACAACAACCGCGGTTAAAGCAAATAAAACTGTCATGGTGCTGTTGATTCTGGGCCTTTCAACGATTATTTTCCCATTGTATATGACGGTTGTAATCGCCTTTAAGCAGCCCTCGGAAATGACGAACAGTATCAGCGGTATTTTATCCCTGCCTAAGACATGGAGTCTGGATAATTTCAGGGAAGCGATGGAAGTGACGGACTTCTGGCGTTCTTTGCGGAACAGTCTGCTGATTTCCGTATCGACGGTCGTTTTGTCTATTGTGATTCATTCTTTAATGGGCTATACTTTAGGAAGGAATAAAGGCAGTAAGTTCTATAATCTTGTATATCTTTTCATTGTCAGCGGGATGTTCGTGCCCTTCGCAATCCTGATGATGCCTCTGGCAAAGCAGACCGCGGAGATGGGGCTTGCGAACTGGGTCGGCGTTATCCTGCTGTATGTGGTATTTTATATGCCGATGAATGTCATGCTGTATTCGGGATATCTTGTGAATATTCCGCTTGCGCTGGAAGAAGCGGCGAGGGTAGACGGCGCTTCCACATGGCGCACTTACTGGGAAATTATTTTTCCGATCATGAGGCCGATGCATGCGACGGTCGCGGTCATTACGGCGCTGGCCGTATGGAATGATGTTATGACGCCGCTCGTCATCATGGCGGGCTCTTCTCAGAACACGCTGCCGCTTGCGCAGCTGAATTTCCAGACACAGTTTGGAACAAATTATAACCTTGCGTTTGCATCTTACCTGCTCTCCCTGGTTCCGATTCTGATCTTCTATCTGGTCTGCCAGAAGCAGATTCTGAACGGGGTCGTGAACGGGGCGGTCAAATAGGGCGAAAAGAACTTCCAGAGGCGTCCCGCCGCAGGACGGGGCGTCGAGAATCTCTACGGTCCGCAAAAGCGGGCAGAAGGAGTAACTATGGCGATTCATTATCAACGAGAAAACCGGATCTTTACACTGTATACAGAGCATACGGCTTACCAGATGAAGGTGGATGACTTCGGTTTTTTACTGCACTTGTACTATGGCGCCAGTATATCCGGCGATATGGATTACCTGTTGACTTATTATGACAGAGGTTTTTCCGGGAATCCGCCGGATGCGGGAAATGACAGAACATATTCGCTGGATGCGCTTCCGCAGGAATATCCGGTACAGGGTGTGGGAGACTACCGCAGCAGCGCGCTTATGATTCACAATGCGGACGGTTCGGACTGCTGCGATCTGCGTTATGTCAGCCATGAGATAAAAGAAGGAAAGTATGGACTGCCGGGGCTTCCGGCGGTCTATGCGTCTCCGGAAGAAGCGCAGACGCTGGAAATCCTTCTGGAGGATGCCGTGAGCGGCGTGCAGGTACGGCTTTTTTACGGCGTGCTTGCCGGAGAGGATATTCTTACAAGGAGCGCGGTCATTACGAACCGTGGAAAAGATCCCGTCGTCGTGGAAAAGGCAGCATCGTCTTGTTTGGATTTCCTGACAGGCGATTATGAATTGCTCAGCTTTTATGGAAGGCATGCGATGGAGCGGAATCTACAGCGCGTGGAAATCGCGCACGGAAACTATACGATCGGAAGCCGCAGAGGAACTTCGAGCCACCAATACAATCCGGCGGTCGTGATTGCGGAAAAAGGAACGACGGAAGATGCCGGCGGCTGTTATGGGATGCTGTTCGTTTACAGCGGAAATTTCCTTTTTGAAGTGGAGAAGGACCAGTATGACCAGACGAGAGCCATCATGGGACTGCATGACGAGCAGTTCCATTATCCGCTTGCCCAGGGCGGGTCGCTGACGGCGCCGGAGACAATCCTCAGCTATTCGGGGGAAGGGTTCACGGGGTTATCGAAAACCTATCATCGCTGTATCAGGAAGCATATATGCAGAGGAAAATACAGCGGAAAGCAAAGACCGATACTGCTCAATAGCTGGGAAGCGGCTTATTTTGACTTTTCCGGGGATACCATTGTCAAGCTGGCGGGAGATGCAGCAGCGCTGGGCATCGATATGGTCGTTATGGATGACGGCTGGTTCGGGAGCCGGGCGGATGATAACAGCAGTCTGGGAGACTGGCGCGTCAATGAAGAAAAGCTCGGATGTACGCTTGGAGAGTTGATTCAAAAAGTAAATGAGGCCGGAGTCCAATTTGGTATCTGGATCGAACCGGAGATGGTTTCGGAAAACAGCCTTTTGTACAGAGAGCATCCGGAGTGGGTGATGCGGATTCCGGGGCGGAGACCTGTACGGGCCCGAAATCAGCTGATGCTCGATTTTTCCAGAGAAGATGTCAGGAAATTTATTTTTGGACGCATCTGTGCGGTTTTGGATCAGGGAAATGTCAAGTATGTTAAATGGGATATGAACCGCAGTATCGCGGAAGCATACTCCGCCGTGAATGAACCGGGCAGGGTGACTTATGATTATGTCCTTGGCGTATACGATTTTCTGGAAAAGCTGGTACAGAGGTATCCCGATCTTCTCATAGAGGGGTGCAGCGGCGGCGGCGGAAGATTTGATGCCGGTATGCTGTATTATACGCCGCAGATCTGGTGCAGCGACAATACGGATGCGGTGGACAGGCTGCGCATCCAATACGGGACTTCTTTCTTTTATCCGGTTTCGACAGTCGGCGCTCATGTGTCGGCGGCGCCGAACCATCAGACGGGGCGCGGCGTCAGCCTGCATACGAGAGGCATCGTGGCGATGGCGGGCATTTTTGGATATGAGCTTGCGACGGAAAAGCTGACGGAGGAAGAGAGGGAAGAAATCCGGGAACAGATCAAACGGTATAAGAAGTATGAAGAATTGATTCGGGAAGGAAGCTATTATCGCCTGTCCAATCCATTTGAAGATACCTGTGCGGCATGGATGTTCGCGGCGGAGGATAAAACGGCCGCACTTTTGAATGTCGTGCTTTTGGAAAATCACGGAAACATGACGGTAACTTATGTGAGGCTGAAAGGGCTTCTGGCGGATGCCCTGTATGAGGATACGGAGAGCGGAAAGCGTTACTACGGTTCGGCCCTGATGAAGGGCGGGCTTCCGATGCCGGCGGAAAAGAAAGAATACCCGGCTTATCAGATAGAATTCCGAATGGTGGAATAGCGGCAAAATGTAATATGGAAAAGGCGTCATGAGATTTCAGAACCATTGGGCGTTCGTTTTCAGCAGGAAACTGCCGGATACGGGCGTCTTTTTTTTGGAAAGCTTTGTTATGGTTCCGAATGCGGCCTGGCTGGCCGGATTTTCCAGAAGAAAAAGCACTTATCAAGTCTTGACTCCAAAAAATGTCAAAGAATTCTGCAATTCAAGCAAAAGATTATGGAGAGCCCCGAATTTACTTCCGTTTCTATTCTATCGCTTCCCGGCAATACTCGTGCTCATTAGAACCGTCAGCTGGCGGAGGAGTGAGCTCAGGACGCCCTTGGTACCCATGGATATACATCCATACCTTTATTGTAGCATCATTGTACGCAAGCTCCCTTATTTCAGGGCATTCTCATAATCCTGTAGGTTATGATAAATGCCTTCCACATAGGCAGTGCCATTATGTATACTGTAAATCATCAGGTATTTATGCCGCCTGAAACGGACCACACGGTATCCTTTAGCCCGCAGTGTTTCATCATCGCATAGCTTAAAAGAACCAGCTGTCGTGGAAAGCCGGTCTATTGTTTCCTTAAAATCATCCGCAACATTTTTTGCTGCCTGCTGACTTTCCAGCTCATAGCGCAGATAATGCATAATCTGCCTGAACTGTGCCTTAGCCCTGGATGTCAGGACAACTTTATATTTCATACTCTTTCCTGACCTCCGTCAAAAACTCGCTGGCATCCTGGTAATTCCCCTCAGCAATCTGCTGCCGTGAATCCTCCAGGTCTCTGTAAATGTCCTCTCTGCTCTTTAGGGGAAATGGGCATCCCGCACTGCGTTTCTTCAGCAGTCTTTTTACAACATTCTGGATTTCCTCCAAATCTGACTCCGGCAGAACCCTTATCATAGAAATTGTATCTTCCAATGTTGTCACTTTATCGCTCCTTTCTGTTCACACTACGCCGTAGACGGCAGTTGCTGTTATTTTCTATTATACTGGTTTGTCCGGCAAATATAAACCTTTTAAGCAAATTATTTTTTGGACAAAAGATCGGCACCCGCCGCGCAGGCCAGCCTCATCCAAAATGTCAAACCAGCACCGAATGCGCTCCAGGCAGAGAAGTTCACTTTGAATGTTTTGGGCCGTGGCCAGCGCGCGACTATCCTTTGTATCTCTTTTATAAGCCAAAAGGGGAACTTCACGATCTTTCAAGAGGGAACCGTCAGCTGGCGGAGGAGTGAGCTCAGGACGCTCCTGGTGCTCAATTTGCCGGATCATTCAATATGCTGGCAGAAGTGGCTAATGCTATCAAAACTGAGCATGAAAAAGCATATAGCAAAGAAAGCAATAAAAAAGAAGAAAGCATCAATAACGAAGAAATCCGTGGCGTCTTGGTGCTCACGGATTCCCTATCTTCAACATCCAATCATTTATTATATTTTTGGTCAAGGTTGGACTAATAACTTTCTGAAGCAGGTAAGGGGAATCGAACCCCCCTCCCTAGCTTGGGAAGCTAGTGTTCTACCGATGAACTATACCTGCATGAATTCAGTATAACACTAATTGGAAAAAAAGAAAAGAAAAAATTTTAAGAGAATGTACAATTATTGTCTTGACAAAATCATTCAATATGATATCATAATGATATCAAAAAGAAATTGTATAAAGAGTAAAGGAGAAACACATGATGGAAGAGAGGGTTTTAAGAGGAAAAAAGAATGGTATGGCGATGCTGCTCTGTATTATTTTATTGTATGCGCTGGCGGTCGCGGGAATCATTGCCGGGGGATACAGGATCGACGAGGGCCAGAATCCGGCGCTTTTCATTGCGGGATTGGCGATAGCCGTTGTGGCATCGATACTCTGGGGCGGGCTGAAAGTGCTGAAACCGCAGGAAGCGCTCGTGCTCACGTTATTCGGTAAATATGTGGGGACTTTGAAGGAGGACGGCTTCTATTTTGTAAATCCCTTCTGTGTCGGCGTTAATCCCGCTGCAAGGACGAAGCTGAGCCAGAGCGGGGATGTAAGCGATCGCGCGTCGTTTCTGACCATGGCGAATAAAGCGTCCGGGACAGGAGCAGAGGCAGCCAGCAAAAAGATTTCTTTGAAGATCATGACCCTGAGCAACAGCCGGCAGAAAATCAACGACTGTCTGGGAAATCCGATCGAAATCGGCATAGCGGTCACATGGCGCGTTGTGGATACGGCGAAAGCGGTGTTCAGCGTGGATAATTACAAGGAATTTTTGTCGCTGCAATGCGACAGCGCGCTCCGGGATATCGTACGCCTTTATCCATACGATGTTGCGCCGAATGTCGATACGACCGGAGACGGCGTGGCTGATGAAGGCAGCCTGCGCGGCTCCAGTGAAATCGTTGCGGCGCGGATCCGGGACGAGATTCAGAAGCGGGTCGAAGAAGCGGGCATAGAGATTGTCGAGGCGAGAATCACTTATCTTGCTTATGCGACGGAAATCGCGGCAGTGATGCTGCAGAGACAGCAGGCATCGGCAATCATCGACGCGAGAAAAATGATCGTGGACGGTGCGGTCGGCATGGTCGAAATGGCATTGGAACGCCTGAATGAAAATCATACCGTAGAGCTGGATGAGGAGCGCAAGGCGGCGATGGTATCCAATCTGCTCGTTGTCCTTTGCGGAAACCGCGACGCGCAGCCGGTCGTGAATTCCGGAAGCCTCTATTAGATACGGCTTGGGAAAGGAGTTCTCAGTATGGGTGATTCGGGCAAGAAGCAGGTGCCGCTCCGGCTTTCTGCCAAATTGTATGATGCGATTGCAGCCTGGGCGGAGGATGATTTCCGTTCTGTCAACGGGCAGATAGAATATCTTTTGACAGAATGCGTACGGCAGAGAAAGAAGAACGGCAGATATGTTTCCGATGAGATCGACGTGCCGCCGGAGCTTGATATTTAGGGAAATAAAATAAGAAATCAGAGGAGGAAAAGAGGATGATTTAAAGGAATGCTCCGGCTGGGGGCATTCCTTTAAATCATCCTCTTTTCCTTTTCGCGTATCTTTTCATTCATTGTCCTTGCCAGCATCCGGTAATGGAGCGCGTAGGCGAGCCAGATCAGGAAGGCGGTCGCTGTGGCAGATTTCCGTCGGCGGGGTGAAAAAGTTGAAGACCGGAGCAAAGTATGCTACACTCCAGAAGGGCGGCCGCATTGGCGGCGGACAGAGAGAGGAGCAGGGGAAGAAGGATGGATGGAAAAGAAAGTTATTTTCAGGCCGCGCTTTCCGATTTTACATTCGACGTGGCGGCGGGCGGCGCAATCAGGCATCTGACGGACAGAGGGTATTCCGTGGAACAGATCATGCGGGAGCTGTCCTATCCTGTCCCGCGCGCCAGGGTGGAAAAAGCGGTATACAGACATATGCTGGAAGCACGCATTTTATTGCCGGAACTGCCCGCAGAAAGCGGGACGATGCGGATAAAGCTTTTGCGGGGAGAACGGACGGCGCGTTTCCCGGAAATGCTGGCGGAAGCCATCGCGGAAAGCGGAGAAGAGAACGCCTATATGGAATGCCCTTTCGGCGCGGCGCGGCAGGCTGGGAAAGGGCATGGATACCGGGAGGAAAAGCGGCTGGAACAGCTCCTTGCCTGTCTGACGAACCGGGAGCGGGAATACCTTCTGGGCATCCTCTGGGAAAAGGATATTATGTATCACAGGCTGAATGACCGTATGCGGGAGATTGGGTTAAAGCTCGTGCGGAGTACGGAAGAGGAGTGGAAATTTTATTTTTTACAGAAAAGCAGGTAGCGGAAGGTCCTTATGTCTTCCGGGATGTTACCTTTGCCAATTGACGAAGCCTTTATGATATTCGCTCAGATCATCGCGCGAAAGGATAAGGCGGAAAGATTCATCATATTCCACAATGGCGATTAATTCTCTGCCGATCTGTATCCGGCGTTTCTTCATTCCAATCTCTCCTCTTTGCAACAAAATTATATTTTCTGATTATATTTTCATAGAAAATCACAATTTGGATGTGACATCATTATATTCAGATTGCATGTATATTGCAATAGAAAATCAGAACCGTTTCATAAGTCAATAATGGTCCGGCCATAGGGCGGACAGCGTATTGTGATAGGAATCGATCCGGGAGGAATCTATATGAAGATAAAACAGTTGACAGGATCAGCAGAGAAAAAGGAATTTTACAGGGCATTGCTTTCCCTTGCGATTCCAATCGGACTGCAGAATCTTCTCGTTGCGTTGATTGGCGCGTCGGATGCGCTGATGCTTGGGCGTTTGCTATTTCTTTTATATTTTTGCATTGGCAATGTTCGTGCCCGGAATCCTGATGCGTATTTATACGCCGGACAGGGAATTGATCGAAACAGGGGCGTCTTACCTCAGGATCGTCAGCTTCTCTTACCTTTTCAGCAACATTACGCAGTGTTATTATCTGGTGATGAAGGTGGAGGGTAAAGCGGCAAAAAGTGTCGTGATTTCCATTGTCACCCTTGTTAGCGATGTTGTCGTGGATTTTTTCCTGATTTATGGCATTGCAGGAGTACCGAAATTAGGAGCGGACGGCTCGGCATATTCCACAGTTGTTGTGGAATTGACCGCATTGATCTGGTGCGTCGTGGAATCCGGCAGAGGAGAAAATGTGCGTCCGGACTGGCAGGGGATTCGGTTGTTTTCGACTGAAATTACAAAGGATCTGCTGAAAATTTCCGCTCTTATGCTGGGCAGCTCCCTTGCGTGGGGGCTTGGATTTTCCATGCATTCTCTGATTATGGGACATCTTGGTTCGGATGTGACTGCGGTCGCTTCCATTACGCCTGTGGCGCAGGGACTCATAACCTGTATCTGCAAGGGCATCTCTGCGGGAGCCGGAATCATGGTCGGCAAACTTCTTGGCCAGAACCTGTTTGATCAAGCCAGAGAGTATGGGAAAAGGTTTTGTCATATCTCTTTTTGGACAGGCGGGATACATATGGCGCTGCTCTGTATTCTGAGGCCCGTTGTGGCGGAATTCTTTGTGCTGTCGGAAACGGCAAAGCAATATCTGATTATTATGCTGCTGTTTAGCGGGGTATATGTTTTTGCATTTTCTATTAACACAATCATCGTCTGCGGCGTTTTCCGGCAGGAGGCGATTCCCGATATGATGCGGTCAGTGTATTTCCCGCTTCATGGCGTTTTGCACTGCCATTGGCATTACTTGGTACTTTCGTATTCCATCTGCCGGTCATGGCGGTGTATATCCTGATGAACGCTGATGAGATTGTGAAATTACCATGGCTGTATCCACGGTATAAGAAATATCTGTGGCTGAATAATCTTACGCGGGAAGAAAATAATGATTAGAATGAGAGGATTACAGGCATGAATCAGGCGTTTATAAAAGGAATGGACATATCTTCTTATCCGGAAATGATCGATATGGGCTTTCGGTATTATGATTATGAGGGAAACGAAGTAAATCTCATTGATTTTGCCGTAAGCCAGGGATTTAACTATGGACGGCTCCGAATTTGGAATGAGCCGCGGAATATTCCGGAGGCGAAAGGATACTGCGATCTGGCGCATACGAAAGAGTTAGGTATCCGGGCAAAGAGGATAAACAATACATGGTATTGGGAACTGGATAAAATCGGACAGTGATGGACGGAGAAAGGCAACAGCGTAACAATGCAGAGTATTAGAATTTTGCAGTCTTGGAATTGCGTTCTTGAAGATTGCAAGGTTGCAAAGATTATAGACATTGCATTGTTGCGGTGTTGATGAAAAGGGGAAATTAATATGAAGAATGTGCAAATCTCACAGGAAATTTTCTTTGCGCTCATGAAGTATTTTATGCTTGGGCAAAAGGAGTTACAGACGGAGATACAGAAAGGTTTGGAAGAAAAGTTTGATGCTATGGTTATGAGGGATTTATATACAAAGTATAAATCTGCATCAATTAAAGAAGAAAAGCAGAAGGCATGTAGAGAATATTTGGATAGGCGTGGGATACCTGAAAGTTTTCGCTGGTAGTTTTTCTTAATGACAGATGACGGGTGCGTGGCACGCTCCCATTAAGTATGAATTAAGAAAAAGAGCGGTGGTTGTGACAATAGAGTGGACGCTTTGCGGACACGACAAGCCCCGCAGGGCGCAAAGGCGCTTTTGATACGAAGTGTCAAAAGTGCTTTTACGTTACTTTCGGGAAAGTAACAAAGCCGAAGCGAGGATACCACATATATGTAGCAAAATGTATTGACATAGAATGGCAGGAGGGATGCATTTCTTGAAAAGAACGATAAGTGTTATGGTTGGCAAAGGTTCAGTCAATCATAATAGCAGAAAATTTCATGCAAAGAACACTGATCCGGAAAGGAGCAGACTGAATGTAGAATACTGCAATCAGAATATAAAAGATGTTTACCACGAATTATTTGATGAAGCTCTATCCAGATATAATGAGAAACAGAAAAGAAACGACCGGCAAATAGAGAATTATTATGAGAAAATATTGGCTGAAAAGCAGGAGAAGCCCTTTCATGAAATTATTTTACAGGTTGGGAATAAAGATAATATGAATGCCAGAGAGAAAGAGGGAATGTTGGCAGTTAAGATATAGATGAATATATGGCCGAGTTTCAGCAACGAAATCCGGCATTGCGGGGTATTTTCAGCACATCTGCATATGGACGAGGCGACACCGCATGGAGTCAATGGGCTTCTTCCGAAAAAGAATCGCTTGCGGCTATCATGGAACGTCATAATTGGGCGATGGAAAAAGTAGACCGTATTTCTAAGCGGTTTGATGAAGTTTATACAGAAAATAAGGGATTAAAAGAAACCGTAAGAGATTTTGAGCACATGAAGATGTTTTTTGGGAAAAACAGGATAGAAAAATTGTGCAAACTGAAAGACAGAGAGAAAAAGCATCAAGAGAGCGACAAAGAGCAGAAAAAATGCAAGGTAATAGCAAGAGGGATTCTTAAAGCCCTCTTAAGTGCTATCCAGCAAAAATCCAGTAACCAGTCAAGGGCTGCGGAAGCTGTTTGTTTTACTCTTGACTGGTTACTGGATTTTTGCTAATTAGTTTAAACTAATGTAATTGACAGAGTATTGTCGTTTTCCGTAAAATAATAGTACATAGAATATATGAGAGGTAGTTATGTATATCAGAAATTAGAACATTTGTTCAATGCGACGATTGAAAATATATGAGATATATAGTATGATTTTTTAATAATGAAGTCATGGATGGTAGAATATGTTAGAAAAAATTATTGACTTAACGAATCAATATATTGAAGATATGCCTAAAAAAGAACGGAAAAAATATGGGCAGTTTTTTACAAGTATGGAAACAGCACATTTTATGGTTGGTCTGTATGATATTTCAGAAAATATGAAGACAATCAAAATTTTAGATCCTGGGGCTGGTTCGGGAATTTTGGCATGTGCTTTTGTTGAACGTCTGGAAACACTAGATTTTATTAAGGATATTGAATTAACTTGTTATGAAAATGACAGCAATGTTTTGCCATTATTGCAGAATAATCTTGCATTTTGTAAAGAACATTCTTCTAAAAATATTACGTTTAATATTTTGGCAGATAATTATATTTTGAGCCAGTATCTGGATTTTAATTATATGATTGGCGGTAATATGAATCCTATAAAATATGATTATGTTATCGGCAATCCACCATATATGAAGATTCCTAAGGATGCACCAGAAGCAAATGCTATGCCTGCGATTTGCTATGGCGCACCCAATATGTATTTTATTTTTGCGAGTATGAGCCTTTTTAACTTAAAAGAAGACGGGGAAATGGTGTACATTATTCCACGTTCATGGACTTCTGGGGCGTATTTCAAACGATTCAGGCAGTATTTTCTGACAGAGGGGAAATTAGAGCATATTCATTTGTTCGTAAGTCGGAATAAGGTGTTTGACAAAGAAGATGTTCTACAGGAAACGATTATCATTAAAGTAAAAAAGACAAACCAGACACCGAAAGAAGTAACGATTACTTCTTCGCTGTCAAACAATGATTTTGATAATCTTACGTCCTTGACTGTGCCATATGGTCTTGCAGTATCAGGAAGTGATTACTATGTGTATTTGGTAACAGATGAAAGAGAAGTTTCAGTATTGGAACGCTTACATAAATTTGATAAAACATTGCCGGATATTGGGTTAAAAATGAAAACGGGATTGACGGTTGATTTCCGTAATCGAGAGATACTTCGTGATAATGCAGAAGAAGGAGCGATTCCGCTCTTTTACTCGCAGCATATTAAGCAGGGAGAAGTACAGTTCCCTATTCAAAAAGAACACGAGTATGTGGTGACGGATCAAAATGGATTGATGCAGGACAATCGAAATTATTTGTTTGTCAAACGTTTTACCGCAAAGGAGGAAAGGCGTAGGCTGCAGTGCGGTATTTATTTATCGAAGAAATATCCGCAGTATAAGAAGATCAGCACACAGAATAAGATAAATTTTATAGATGGATTGATAACGGAAATGTCTGAATGTCTTGTGTATGGCTTATATGTGATTTTTAATTCTACTCTTTATGATGAATATTATAGGATTCTGAACGGTTCAACACAGGTAAATTCTACAGAAATTAATGCAATGCCTATGCCTGATTTGGACAGCATACAGGAAATGGGTAGAAAACTGATGAAAAGTAAGGATATGTCAGAAAATAACTGTAATATGATACTGGAGGGATACTGTGGGTAAAATTGATGAAGCAAGAGAGTTTTTGCAATTGGTTGGAATGCCGAAAGCACAGCAGGCTGATATTTGTTGTTATGTAATCTTGGCAATGTCAGGAATCAAACCGGATATGGCATGGAGCGAGGCAACAAATGATTGGATTCGGATTCATGATATTATTCAGTTTTCCAATATGTATTATGGAGCTACATATGCAGAAAACAGCAGGGAAACTTTTAGAAAGCAGGCTTTGCACAGATTTCGTACTGCTGCATTGGTAGAAGATAATGGCATGGCAACAAATAGTCCTAATTATCGTTATCGTCTGACAGAAGAAACTTTGCAAATGCTAAAAAGAATGAAAAGTTCGGAGTGGGAAAAATCCCTGCAGCGTTTCTTGCAGTATCATGAAAGATTGGTAGACATTTATGTGTCTAAAAAGAAAATGACTATGATGTCAGTAAAGATAAATGGAACGGATTTTAAGTTTTCTGTTGGTAAGCATAATGAGTTGCAGAAAGCGATTATTGAAGAATTCGCTCCGAGATTTGCGCCTGATTCAGAGTGTTTATATGTGGGAGATACAACGGAAAAAGATTTGGTAAAGAATATAGATAAGTTGACGGAATTAGGGTTTGAGATTACACTTCATGATAAGATGCCAGATGTGGTTCTATATCGGGAAGATAAAAACTGGATTTATTTTGTAGAGTCTGTGACCTCTGTAGGTCCGATGGATCCGAAGCGGATATTGGAGATAACAGAAATGACACAGGGAGTAACAGCAGGAAAAATCTTTGTGACAGCATTTTTAGATTTTAAAACATATAAAAAGTTTTCAGAAGAACTGGCATGGGAAACGGAAGTATGGATAGCCGAGATGCCGGATCATATGATACATTTAAATGGGGATAAGTTTTTAGGACCGAGATAGTAGTTTTAAAAGACGGTAAAGATAATTTGGGGGTGCGGACATTTTCTTGGACTGAACTAAGCCACCAGACCAAGGCTCCTCCTGTACTCCAGCGGGCTCATGTTTCCAAGGGATATCTTTATCCGCTTTTCGTTATACCATAACAGATATTCATTCAGTATGTCAATAAATTCCTGGATGCTTACGCCTGTCCAGTCCCGGTTGTAAAACATCTCATTTTTCAGGCGGCCAAACAGCCCTTCGCAGGCGGAATTGTCGGGCGAGCATCCCTTTTTGGACATGGAACGCTCCAACCCGGCCTTCTCCATGCGGCTTATCCAGCCCGGCCAGCGGTAGTGGCATCCCCTGTCTGAATGGACTATAGGGTGCTCCGTCTCCCCCAGTCGTGAAACTGCGCCATCCAGCATGCCATTTACCAGGGCTGCATCCGGCGCCGTGCTGATCGTCCAGTATGGTAGCATCCCGTCAAAACAATCGACGATTGGAGAAAGATAGACCTTCCCAGCAGGAATGGCGAACTCCGTGATGTCAGTAAGCCATTTCTCATTCGGCTTTTCTGCATGGAAGTTCCTGCTTATCGTATTTGGCACCGAAGGGGAAATTTCCCCCTGGTAAGAGTTATATTTCCGTCTGCTTTTAAGCCAGACCACAAGCCCCTCTTCCGCCATGATCCTGCGCACCACTTTCTCGGAGATGATGGCCCCCTCACGGCTGAGCAGGGCGTGTATCCTGCGGTACCCGTAACGCCCGCTGTTTTCATGGAAAAGTGCGGAAATTCTTTTGCGGATATCAGAATACTTGTCCTGTTTTTTAAGGAGGGCTTCCTGATAGTAATAGCTGCTTTTTGACAGTTTAAGCTGTTTTAGCAGTAATGGCAGCGGATATTTTCCTTTCAGGGCATCAACAATCGCTGCCTTCTCCCTGTTTTTGAGGGTTTCCGTGTTGATGCCTGGGTCTTTTTTTAGCACATTGATCGTTTCCTTTAATATGTCTATTTCCATCTGCATGCCATCCATCCGGGCAAGCAGTTGCTGCAGTTCCGGGTTTGGGGAATCTGGAGTGCCTTCCGTAAGGGTTCCGGGGATGTGCCGCTGTGTTGGTGTTATCCAGGGGCTTCCATGGTGCTTTAGGGGTTCCTTCGTTTTCAATCCATGTATAGAGCGCCCTCCTGGTCGGGTAGCCCAGCATACGGATGGTATTGGTTACAGAACCACACTGATGATAAACCTGTAACGCAATGTTGATTTTGTCTTGAGAATACATAATGATTCAGCTCCTTTCGGAGCCCGTGGGAGTCCAGCTTTTTGTCCGCCTCCACTCCCCCTTCCCGGCCATTGCAGTCCTCCACAGTGCAATTTTACTGAGTTTTATCAATCGTTCTTTTTGGCTCAGCCCATCTTCAATCAGCGCTGCATTGATATTTCCCATATGCCGGGTAATTCTATTGTGCTCTTATTGCGTAACCATTTTTCTATCAGGGCAGGTCCGTTATCAATTTTCATTACCATATCGGTTAATGAGATGTAATCATCTTCTTCAATCTGTAATACCTGTACTTCTGTTCCGTCAATATTTAGTCTGCCCGTGCGACGCCTTCGTTCATCAGGCAATAGATCACAATAGCCTGTTGTACCTCTAACAAATACCTCTTAAACCGATAGCCGGCAAAGTAATCGGAATCAATTACATCTTCGGAGACTTCCCCGCCGCGATAGAATGGCGGACATGGATTTAAAATAGCATTTTCATTTGCCATATCCATAATTTCTTTCGTAATCTGATAGTGTTCAAAATCTCCGAGTATATCTGCCGGTAATGAGTCTGTGCATATAATATCTTTTCCTTTAACAGCTTCTTTGATATCTCTATACACCGGCACGCCTTCCATTTCATATCCCTGTGGGCAGCATTGCGACAATTCAAATCCCAAAACGCCTGCCGCTGCCTTCCAGGAAAGCCCAATATTGCCGGATTTACCGCAGAAAAGATATTTGTCCTTTGTAAAATCTGCTCTGATTTTAGATAATGAATACATGTCTGAAATAATTTCACAGGGATGGTTCCAATCTGTCATTGCATTTATGACAGGAATTGCTGAATATTGCGCAAGTTCCTTAACAACATCTATATTTCTATGTCTGACAATGATTCCATCTGCCCAATTATTCAGATATCCGCAAACATCTTCCAGTTTTTCTTTCTTATCCAGGGTTTCTGCAGGAAATAGTATTGACTGGCCGCCAAACAGATAGATTCCTTTTTCAAATGTTACACGGGTTCTTAAACTTGTATTGGGGAAGAATAAAACGATGCTTTTCCCATTTAGGAAATTTTTAAATTTTCCCTCCTGAATTTCATCCGCTATATGGAAAATTTCAAAAATATCCTCTTTTCCAAGATCCGGTAAATCAATTAAATGTCTCAATCAATCCCTCCGTTATGTATGATATCCATTGGATAAAAGCCGTTTTATCGTTACTGTTACAGCCTGTTTTGCTGTAAATGCCCAACGCGCTTTCTTTCTTAGAGCCTGTGAGCGGGCATCATTTTACAGCAGTTTTCTTTAACAGCAATCTCTTTGGCGTAATCCGGGCATTGCGCTGCCAGTCCTCTGTTTCTGTATCCTATCTCGATGGGAATTTGTGTTGTGCTTTTTACACCTTTTGAATTCAGGTTCCCTCCATTCAGTATCAAAGCCTTTTTATGTCCATTATCCTGCCTCGAACTTTTTCAAAAACCAGTTGAATAAAATAAGTGAATATGCTATATGATAAGCACATGAGGAAACAATCGCCCACAAGGTGGTTGACCTAAGCGAAAGTGATAGAAACTCCACCTTTTCTACCAGCCAGGTATACAAAGGTGGTTTTTCTATTTAAAGAACCAGAAAAACAAAACACACAAAAGCAAAGGGGCGGGAATGCTCATTTTACAGGCATTCCCGCCACTTAAAACCAACGTGCGCAACGCACATAAAGACGTGCTAAAACGCACATAAAGACGTGCGTTAGAGGATTCGAACCCCCGGCCTTTTGGTCCGTAGCCAAACGCTCTATCCAGCTGAGCTAAACGCACACATGAGAAAAATAATTCTCACAACACAAGCAATTATATATAGTTTTCGGAGAAATGTCAAGCCCTTTTCTGATAATATCTGTCGCCGCATCTCCAATAAACGATAAGCCCTGCGAAAGCGAGCAGGGAAAGGAATTCGCAGACGCGCCAATACCAGGGCTCCTGGAATTTTACCTGGAAGCTGCCCGTAAAACCGGACGGAACGGACACGGAGACCCGGAACGTCCCGCCGGGCGCTATAGCGAGCTGTTCGCCGCTGTCGGTAACGGCACGATAGCCCTTGGCGAACAGGAGCGGCACTTCCATTTGTCCGGGTTCATCCGCCATGTTCACCGCGGATACGTTTACCGCATAATTTTCTCTATGCCATTCGTCTACGCGTATGCTGTTGGAATCATAGGTAAGCAGCTCGATGCAGTCGTCCGGGTTTGCCTGATGTTCTGCATCCCCTGGGAGATATTCCCCGTTCATCACATCGTTGGCCGACAGATTGCCGCTCTGGTATGCGGTATAAATCTCGGATTCGTTCAGGCATCTGCTCATATAGGACAGGGATTGGATACAGGCCGTACAGACGATTAGTCCGGTAAATATTTTTCTGGCATTTGCGCTGATGTTGTCCTGCCGTAATATCAGGCATAGCAGGAGGGTGCAGAAAGCGCCGGCCATCGTAAGGAAGCGCCAGGGATACTGAACGACGCTTATCGGCTGATTTAAGAACGGAAATTTAGCCGTTATCCATGAATAGGGGAAAAGGACCGTCGTCATCAAAGCGCTCAACAGGATGCAGAAGACGACGAAATGTTCTGTTTTCTTTTCGCTCTTATTTCTGTTTTTTCCGACACAGAAACAGAACCAGCCGATAACGACCAGAATAGAAGCCCAGCCGAGGGTCAGCGGCATTTCTGCGGCAGCGCCGGAAAGCGCGCGGGTAGAGCTGCCGGTCACATCGTATTCTGTCATGAACAGCTGGGCGGGAAAGGAGGCTCTTTCTTCCAGCCGGTATGCGACAATACTGTCGTCGGCAAAATAGAGCCCGCTGAACATATAATCGAGGAACGGGACTAAGAACCACAGGGACAGGGCGGCGGTCGCGGCCGCGGCTTTTACGAGCGTCAGGAATACGTTTTTACGCAGCGTTTTTTTCCACAGGACGATGCAGGTAAGGAGGATAAAAAAGGCGGTCATTTCCGTTGTGATCATATGGGACAGAAAGACGCCGCTGCAGCCAAGAGCGAGCGTGGGCCAGCTTTTGGCATGTTCCTTTGATGCTTCCGGCAGAGTATAAATTCTCCACATGCCATAGATGACGAGCGGAAGAAATACCATGGCAGTATATTCTCCGACGGCGGCTCTGCTATAGAGGCAGACCAGACGGTACAGGTTCAGGGAATAGACAGCGGTACATACGAGCCCCGTTCTTCTGCTGCCCATTTTGGAAAAACAGCCATAGGCGATAAATACGGTCGCCGTATTGACCACAAGGACATAGAACTGATAAGAGGCCTGCAGGGACACGCCGAACATGCGCAGCGCCGCCGACAGATACAGGAACAGGTCGCAGTAAAATACGGAAACGGCATAGCCGTGCCCGTTCAGCCAGTTAGGCTGTACCCTGACCGGAAACATACCGCTTTCCAGTCCGGCCTTCAGCCCTTCGATTCTGGTCAGATGAAAGGGCAGGTCATGGCCGGCGAGAAGATAATTTACCAGTAACGGAATGCTGCTAAACGCTGTCAGAAGAAGCAGGAGTTTGAAATGCTGCATCGTCTCATCGTCCGGAAGGAAACTTTTTCTTTTATACCAGAAAAGAAGCAGTGCGTCGAACAGCAGAAAGCCTGTCACGATGCGGAAAAGGAAATTTCTCATATTACAGGAAGACGGAACGATTCTTACATGATCCATTAAGAGATAATCCGTTTCCCCTGCGTCGCCGGTAAGCCTTCCCTGCAGATAGGCCGGCCGCTCGTCATATTTTACCTGAAAATCACAGGAAGTCCGGGTCACGCCGGCAGGAAAAATTTTACCGCTTACGGCGTCGTCGTACCGGCCGTCGGCATAACAGACTTCGAGCGAGGCCGCGTAGGCGTTTGAACGCTCATAATCCATTTCAGCCGTATACAGGCCGGGAGGCAATACAAATTCCGGGGTTCTGATGAACTGGCTGTCATAAGACATATCCAGATAGAATCCGTTTTCGCCCGTATCATAGACGAGTTCTTCCTGTGAAAAGTTCAATTCGGCAGGCATTTTTCTGCTGTGCAGGAGAGAAAAGATGCCTGTCAGCAGAATTTCTGCGATGATGATAAAGAGCCATGCCTTTTTGTCCGGTTTGAAAGTTTTTGCCTTTTGTAACACGATTAAATCTCCATTCCACGAAAATTATCAAAGCCTGAAGAACGCGATGCTGTTGTTCAACTGTTCGATAACGTCTTTTAATTCGTCTGTTTCCCGTGCGACTCCCTCGACATTTGTCCGAAGATTTTCCATAGAAGCGTTGGTCTCCTCGGCGGAGGCTGCGTTTTCTTCGGAGATACCGGATAAATCGCTGATAGAATCTACGACGTTTCCTTTGTTCTTTTCTACGGCGCTTACAATTTCCGTAATCTTATTGACAGCCGCCGCGGCCTCCGCGATGTTCTTTTCCACCTCGTCGAAGTTGCTGTTGACGCTTAAAAGAGCCTCGGCCTCTTTCCCGACGGCTTCCTGAATCTGGCCGGATATCCGGGTGCATTCCTCCGTCTTGTTCGTAATTTCTTCAATAATCGATTGTATCTGCTGTGCGGAAGAATTGGATTGCTCCGCAAGTTTCTGAATCTCGCCGGCAACGACGGAGAAACCTCTTCCCGCATCTCCGGCCCTTGCCGCTTCGATACTCGCGTTCAGGGAGAGGAGATTGGTCTGGTCGGAAATATCCATGATCATTTGGGCGGCGGTCGTAATCTGCGTTACCGCGTCGTTGACGCTGGATATGCTGGAAATAACGTTTTCTGCGCTCTCGGTAGTATAGGAGTTGGCCTGCAGCAGCTCGTCGAGGCTGTTTTTGGCGGTGCGGCTGACGGCAGTAATGCTTTCGGTGACCGCTTTGGTCGCCTGTGAGCTTTCCGCAATATTGGAAATGCCTTCGGCGATCTCATTCATATCGAAGGCTTCTTTTTCGACGGAACCGGCCATGTTCTGCGCGCCGTAAGCCAGTTCATCCATAGTGGCGCTCAGATCCTTTACCGTCTGGGCGAAGCTCCCAAGGGAGGAATCGACGCGCGTAACGGAGGTATCCACCGTACCGGAACAGTTTTGGATCGTCTGTATGACTTCAATTAACTGGCTGCGGAGCTTTTCCGCGGCTTCGGCCGTTTCATGGATTTCCCGGATCCTGTTTTTGTGGCCGTTCTCGAAATGCAGATTGCCTTCAGAAAGCCGGACCATGTCGTCACGGAGGACCTGAATGTGTCTGGCGATGATCCGGCCAAGCAAGAGGATGATGATAACGATGACAACAAGCAGGACGCCGCATATGGCCAGCGTATAAAGCAGGAACTCTCTTGTGGTCGTATTGAGCGACGCGCTCGGTTTTCCGGTAAAGATCATGCCGGCCACTTTCCCTTCCTGTTCGATCGGGATATAGTAACCATAATAATTCTGACCGCCGATGTCAATGTTTTTCGCAAAATAGGGATTCCCCTGATTCAGAACGATTTCTTTTACCTCGTCGGAGCATTGCGTCAGCAGCATGCGGCTGCCGTTTTCATCCAGGACGGTCGTGATGTAACGCGTATCCCCGTAGAACAGAGTGCATTCGATTCCTGTCTTTTCCTTAATGGAATCGATGACGGACAGATTTTCGGTCAGGTTTACCCCGCCCTTGTAGAGCAGTCTGCCGGACAGCCAGAACTTGCCGCTGTCAATGGCGTTAAACGCTTCTATCAGCGTATGGCCGGCGGTCTGTAAGGTATCTTCGATCTCGTTTTCAGCCGTCGAATTGATATAACCATAGGATGTAATGACATTGACGGCGATGGACAAAATGGAAGGAATCAGGCAAAATAGGAGCAGGATAGAGATAATACTGGATTTTTTCTTCATACGTTTTTCTCCTGTGGGATGTGGTTGATGAAAAAAATACAATGGGGAAATATTGTGATTGACTGTATTATATTCAGTATAATGGGTAATGGAAAAGATGGCAAGAAAAAATGAAGCAAATTGAATCAGTTGCAGTTATGCTTTTTTCGTGATACAGTAGAGTGCAAAAGGAGCGACATGATGCAGAAAAAAATAGCAGTTATTAATGATATATCCGGTTTTGGCAGGTGTTCTATCAGCGTTTCCCTGCCGATTATTTCCTATCTGGGAGCCCAGTGCTGCCCGGTCCCGACGTCCATTTTTTCCAATCATACGGGTTATCCGCATTTCTTTTTCGATGATTATACGGACAGAATGCCGGAGTATATTGACCATTGGAAGCGGCTCGGCCTGGCATTCGACGGTATCGCGACGGGGTTTCTGGGCTCGGCGAAGCAGATTCAGATCGTAGAGCGGTTCCTTCGCGAATTTGGCAGGGAGAAGACGCAGATCATCATCGACCCGGTAATGGGCGATAACGGAAAGCTGTATCCCACCTATACGGAAGAGCTGTGCCGGGAGATGAAAAAGCTGATTTCCCACGCGGACATTATTACGCCGAATCTGACCGAATGCTGCAAGCTGACGGACACGGCCTATAAAGATACCGGATGGAAAAAGAAGGAGCTGTACAGGATGGCGGAGGAGCTTTCCGCGCAGGGGCCGGAGAAAGTCGTGATCACCGGCATCAAACAGGGGGAGTTCATTGCCAATTATATTTATGAAAGGGACGCTTCCGAGCAGAGATGGATCCGTACGCATAAAGTGGGAACAGAGCGGTCGGGTACGGGGGACGTTTTCGCTTCCATTATCGCGGCGGATGCCGTGAACGGCGTCGCTTTTGGCCGGTCGGTGAAAAAGGCCTCCGGGTTTGTCAAGAAGTGTATTCAGAAATCGATCGAGCTGGAGATTCCGAAAACGGACGGCGTATGTTTTGAAGAGATTTTATATCAGCTGAAAAGGGATTAGAAAAAGGACTGGAAAAAGGAATCGAAGAATCAGAATATGGAACAGAAAGGAATGGAAACAGAGAAATGGTAATTTTATATGAAGTACATGAGAATTTATATGTGAATATGACGAACCGGTGTCCCTGCGCCTGTACCTTCTGCCTGCGCCAGACGATGGATGAGATGAATCATTCCGGCAGGCTGTGGCTGGAACGGGAGCCGGAGGCAGAGGAGGTCATCGCGGAATTCGGGAAGTTCGATATGAGCAGATATGGGGAATTGGTGTTCTGCGGTTTCGGAGAGCCGACAGAGAGGCTGGAGGACCTGCTGAAAGTGGCGGAGTATGCCAAAAAGACTTTTCAGATTCCGATCCGGGTAAACACGAACGGCCTTTCCGACCTGATCTGGGAAAAAGATACGGCGCCCATGTACGAAGGGCTGGTCGATACCATCTCCATCAGCCTGAATACGCCGGATGCGGAAGAATACCTGAGACTGACCCGGAATAAATTCGGCATACAGTCCTACGACGCGATGCTGCGTTTCGCCGGAAACGTGAGCAGATATGTGCCGAACGTCGTGCTGACGACCGTTGCGACGACAATTACGGAAGAAGAAGAGCGTCGGTGCCGGGAAATCTGCGACAGGCTCGGCGTGACCTATCGCATCAGACCCTTTGAGGATTAAAGAAAGCCTGTTATTCCGCCAGGTACTGCAGTTCATAGGGGTATCCGTTCTTTTTGTTCCGGGCGGAGGAAGTGTCAGTCTCAATAATAGAATAAGAACTGCCTTTGAGTACTTCTTTCATTTCCGCCTGTACAGAGCCTGCCATATGGGTAGAGATTTTGCGGCAGATGTAGTTTCCGGCGGGAAGCGTGCGGATGGCCTCGCTTTCCGGCAGGACCTGCCCTTCTTCCGTATGAACGAGCAGGAACATATGGCGTACGAGAGCGCCGTCACGGTATTCGTACAGGATGCCGGAGGGATAGGAAACGTTGATGCCTGCCTGTTGTGCGGTGACGAAGAGCTTCAGAATATGCTGTCCGTAATATTTGGGAGTATCGAACTCCTCTAATGGTACAGTCAGTATTGTGCGTGCGCCGAGGGTATTTTGATAGAAACCGTCCGGCAGCAGCAGGCCGGCCTTGCTTTCCGGTATTTTGGCCATACCGCTTTCAGAGATGGAAAGCCGCCGCAGTGTTTCCTGTAACGCTTCCAGACATTGGTGAATTTCCATGATCTTTTCTTCGGCAAGGATTTTGCCGTCATAGAGCAGTTTCTGCAGATTGATGGAGTCGTTTTCCACATAACGGTTCAGATCTTTTAAGGGAATCCCCAGTTTGATACAAAGTGTTATGGCGTCCAGCAGATAGAGCTGTTCTTCCGTATAATAGCGGTAATTGGTTTCGGTATTGATAAACGCGGGCTTCAGGATGCCGATCCGGTCATAATACCGCAGAGATTTGATGCTGACATTTTTCAGCCTGGAAACTTTGCCGATGGATAAGTATGGTTTCATAGCAGGGCTCCTTTGTGATTTCCCGTCAAAGACGGCAATGGTCTTAAAACTATGACCTAATGTCATGGTTCCTGCTCTTACTATGACATATCTCTACAGTTTTCGCAACATTTTTTTGGAAAAGAGGACATTCGCTGCAGGATGATACGCTGCCGCAGGGGCTTTGGTTCAAAGCCGGGCGTGCAGCGTTTCCGCGAGGAACCGTTCTTTGTATTCTCTGGGCGACATTCCGAATTCCTTTTTGAAGGAACGGAAAAAACTGGAATAATCCTTAAAACCGCACAGCAGGCAGGCTTCGCTGATATCGGGGCAGCTTAAGATCGCGTCGCGGCACAGGGAAAGCCTTTTTTTCGTGATATAACGATGAACGGACATTCCGAGCCTTTCTTTGAATACATGGGCGATATGATATTTGCTGACATAGAACTGCCGGGCCAGACCGTCCAGGGAGAGCTCTTCGTCGAGATGCGTCTCAATATATTGAAGCAGGTGTTCATATAATCCCTGCGCCTCTTCCGCAATGTGCGGATGCGCGGCCTCGTAGGCGCTCCGGTTCAGGTGAAGCAGCAGATCCTGCACGCAGAGAGAGATCTGCGCAGTTCTGCCGAACCGTTCGGAGTGAATCTCTTCGATCAGGCGGAAAATTTTAGCCTGCAGGGCATGAAAAGCGATCATGTCGTAACAGGAGATGTAGCGTCCGTCCGCCAGAGCTTTTTTCATCAGATAAGTGTAATCCCCGGAAACTTCCGCCAGCCTTCCATAAAAGGATTCGCTGATCCAGAAAACGAAGCGGCGGTAGGGGATGTCCATATTGCGGATGACGGCCTGATGAGAAACGCCCGGCGGAATCAGTACCATATTCCCGGTTTTCAGCGGGTATTCTGTGCCGTCGATGCGAATGGAGACATTCCCTTCCAGAAAAAAGTAAAACTCATAATAGTCGTGCGCGTGTTCTTTTACCTGACAGCGCAGACGGTCGTGCTGGAAGTCGTTGTAATAATAAATTTCAAAATCTTTTGACAGCATATACTGCCGTGTGCTGAAAGCGGTCTGCAGATTCTTTTTCATAAAAACCCCCTTTTTCTTATGTCGTTTACTATAGTTTAACAGCGGACCGCAACTTTTGCAATGTAAATGGCAATTATGCCAATTTGTTTTACGGACAGGAAAGTGTATAATAAAAGCATCAGAAAACAAGGTATTTCGGAAAGTGAGGAACAAATGTATGGAAATGACATTGAGGTGGTACGGAACGGGATTCGATACGGTCACATTGAAGCAGATCCGGCAGATTCCGGGAGTAACGGGCGTAATCTCGACGCTGTATGATACCGCGCCCGGCGAGGTGTGGAGCCAGGAACGCATTCATGCGCTGAAAGAGGAAATCGAGGCGGCGGGCCTCAGGCTTTCCGGCATTGAGAGCGTCAATATCCACGATGCGATCAAGACCGGCGTGCCCGAACGGGAGCAGTATATTGCAAATTATATCGAAACGCTGGAAAATCTCGGTAAAGAAGATATCCATATGGTGTGCTATAATTTCATGCCGGTGTTCGACTGGACAAGAACGGAGCTCGCGCGCGTGCGGGAGGACGGTTCGACGGTGCTTGCCTATACGCAGGAGGCGGTAGATGCCATTGACCCGGAGAAAATGTTCGAGTCGATCGCGGGCGATATGAACGGTACGGTCATGCCGGGCTGGGAGCCGGAGCGCATGGCTCATGTAAAAGAACTGTTCGAGATGTATAAGGATGTGGATGATGAGAAATTATTTGCGAATCTGAAATATTTTCTGGAAAAGATCATGCCGGTATGCGATAAATATGATATCAATATGGCGATTCATCCGGATGATCCGGCATGGAGCGTATTCGGGCTTCCGCGCATCATCATCAATAAAGAGAATATTCTGCGCATGATGAAGATGGTTGATAACCCGCATAACGGCGTGACGTTCTGCTCCGGTTCTTACGGGACTAATCTCAACAATGACCTTCCCGATATGATCCGTTCTCTCAAAGGGAGGATCCATTTCGCACATGTGCGCAACCTGAAATTCATTACGCCCACCAATTTTGAGGAGGCGGCGCATCTTTCCAGCGACGGAACCTTTGATATGTACGAGATCATGAAAGCGCTGTACGATATCGGCTTTACGGGGCCCATCCGGCCGGATCACGGACGCATGATCTGGGATGAAGTCGCGATGCCGGGCTATGGACTGTATGACAGGGCGCTTGGGGCGACATATTTGAATGGGCTGTGGGAAGCCATTTCGAAGCAGGACCGCTAAGCGGATCTGCTTCGAAAGAAAGAATGCTCTGAAAAGCGGGCGTTCTTCCAGTTGAATCGGGAAGCCGTTTTGCGAGTCTTCTTTGAGAGAAAGAACGCCAAAGAGCGGCGTTCTTCCCGGAATGTCAAATAGAGTAGAAAGGAATGGCCAGTGTCATGAAATTAAATAAAGAGGGATTGGAAAACAGAAAACAGTGGGAAGCGGCGGGATATGAGCTTCCGCAGTTCGACAGGGAAGCGGTGACGGCGGCCACAAAGGAAGCGCCGTTCTGGATCCACTTCGGCGCGGGAAATATTTTCCGCGCATTTCAGGCGAACGTTGTACAGCGGCTTTTGAATACGGGAGAGCTGGACAGAGGCCTCGTGGTGGCGGAGGGCTTCGATTATGAAATCGTGGAAAAAATGAACCGCCCGCACGATGATTACACGATCCTCGTTACGCTGAAAGCCGATGGAAACGTGGAAAAGACGGTCATTGGAAGCGTTGTGGAGTCCTGTATTCTGGATTCGGAGAACGAACGGGAATATGGGAGACTGAAAGAAATCTTCCGCAGGGATTCCCTGCAGATGGTGACGTTTACCATTACGGAGAAAGGCTACAGCCTCGTAAATGGCAAGGGGGAAACGCTTCCCGCGGTGGAGGCGGATTTTGCGGCGGGCCCCGATAAGCCGGCGAGCTATATTGGGAAAGTGGCTTCCCTTTTGTATACCCGTTATCTCGACGGAGAAAAGCCGGTGGCGATGGTGAGCATGGATAACTGTTCTCACAACGGCGATAAGCTGTATGCGGCCATCAGCGCGTTCGCGGAGAAATGGACAAAGAACGGCAAGGCGGAAGCGGGATTTCTAACGTATATTAATAACAGGGAAAAGGTGACTTTCCCGTGGACGATGATCGATAAGATCACGCCGAGACCGGACGCTTCCGTAGAAGAAATCCTGAAAAAAGACGGCGTAGAAGAGCTGGAGCCCGTTATTACTTCCAGGAATACTTACGTTGCGCCTTTTGTCAATGCGGAAGAATGCGAATATCTGGTCATCGAGGATGCGTTCCCGAACGGACGCCCCCAGTTGGAAAAAGCGGGCCTGATGTTTACGGAGCGGGAAACGGTCGATAAGGTGGAGCGGATGAAGGTATGCACCTGCCTGAACCCGCTGCATACGACGCTCGCGGTCTATGGATGCCTGCTCGGTTATAAGAAGATTTCCGAGGAGATGAAGGATGCGGAGCTCACGAAAATGATCGAGACGATCGGTCTGGTGGAAGGACTTCCGGTCGTTGTGAATCCGGGCGTGCTGGATCCTGAGGAATTTATCGATACAGTGTTGAAAGTCCGCTTTCCGAATCCTTTTATGCCTGACACGCCGCAGAGAATTGCGACCGACACGTCCCAGAAGCTGGCGATTCGTTTCGGAGAGACGGTCAAGGCATATCAGGCTTCCGATAAGCTGGATACGGCCGATCTGAAACTGATACCGCTCGTATTTGCGGGATGGCTCCGGTATCTGACAGGAATCGATGACAATGGGAACAGCTTTCCATTGAGCCCCGATCCGCTGCTCGATACGGTCTGCCCGTATGTTGCGGATTTTAAGCTGGGTGAGGAATGCGATGTGGAGGAAAAGGTAAAGCCGATTCTTGAGAACGAAAAGATTTTCGGTATCAATCTGTATGAGGCCGGTATGGCGGACGCGGTGTGCGGCTATCTGAAAGAGATGCTGGCAGGACCGGGAGCCGTACGGGCTGCCCTGAAAAAATATGTGACGGCCTGAGAATATCCGCGGCATCATTGGATTTGCCGGAAGGCAATATATTAAAAATAAGACAGCAGAGGCGAAAGCCTCTGCTTTGGGCGTTTATAGATTGAAAAATAAGCTTGATAGCTTATTTTTCAACCGGCTATTTGTTTTTGCTCAGAAATGGAGATTAAGATGTGTTGAAAAAGGAGTATGGGGAGATGAAAATTCAAACGATCGATATTGTCGGGCTGGGAGCGCTCGGCGTTCTGTATGCGGACTTTTTTACCAAAAAGCTGGGGAAAGAGCGCGTGCGCGTACTGGCGGACAGGGACAGGATTGAACGGTACCTGACGGAGACGGTCACCTTTAACGGAGAGGTCTGCGATTTTAATTATCTCGATGCCGCAAAGGAGAGCCGTCCGGCGGAGCTCATCCTGTTTACGGTCAAATACGGTGCGCTGGAACAGGCTATGGAGGAGGTAGCGCATTTAGTCGGCGAAGAGACGATTCTGCTTTCTGCGCTCAACGGCATTCGGAGCGAGGCGGATCTGGGAAGGAGATTCGGCAGGGAAAAGGTAGTGCATTGTATCGCGCAGAAGATGGCGGCGATGAAGGAAGGAAACGCGGCGGTCTGCAAGATTCCGGGAGAACTTGCGCTGGGCGTTATCGATGGCGGAAAAGAAGAAAACCTGACTGCCGTGAAAACATTTTTTGACGAGACGGGCTTTGCCTGTTCCTGTCCTGCGGATATGCGCCATGCTATGTGGGGAAAGCTTCTCTGTAACGTGGGCGTGAACCAGACGCTCGCCCTCTGCGAAGGCACATACCGGTGCGTGCAGCAGGAGGGAGAGGCGCGGGAAATGATGAAGGCGGCCATGCGTGAGACAATACAGGTGGCGAATGCGGAAGGCGTCGCTCTGACGGAGAAAGATCTGGAGGACTGGGTCGCGGTGATCGACGGACTGGATCCGGACGGAGAACCATCCATGCGGCAGGACAGCAAGGCGGGAAGAAAAACGGAGGTCGCGCTTTTTGCGGGGACGATCTGCGAGCTCGGAAAGAAACACGGCATTGCAACGCCGGTCAACGATGTCTTTATGAAAAAGATCCAATAGGGGAGGTTTGCGGACAGATGATTTATTTTAACTGCGATTATAATGAGGGGGCGCACGAGAAGATACTGGAACGTCTCGTGCAGACGAACAGAGAACAGACCGAAGGGTATGGATGCGACGAATATTGCAGGCAGGCGGAAAAGCTGATTCTGGAACAGTGCCAGGCGGAGGATGCGGCGGTGCATTTCCTGGTAGGCGGGACTCAGGCCAATGCGACCGTCATCGCGGCGGCGCTCAGGACGCATCAGGGTGTGCTTGCGGCACAGACGGCGCATATCCATGTACATGAGACGGGGGCGGTCGAGGCGGGCGGCCACAAAGTGCTCGCATTGCCGTCTGGAAATGGAAAGCTGACAGCGGCACAGGTGGAAGAGGCCTATCGGGCGCATATTATGGATGACAGCCATGAGCATATCGTACAGCCGAAGATGGTCTATATTTCCCAGCCGACCGAGCTGGGTACTCTCTATTCACTGGCGGAGCTGGAAGCGCTTTCCGCCGTCTGCCGGAAGAATGAACTGTTCCTGTTCGCGGATGGCGCGCGGCTCGGCTATGGGCTTACCGCCTCGGATAATGATGTTACGCTGCAGGATCTGGCAAGGCTGTGCGATGTTTTTTATATCGGCGGTACGAAGGTCGGCGCCCTGTTCGGGGAAGCGGTCGTCATCACCAATCCGCTTTTGCAGAAAGATTTCCGCTATGTTATCAAACAGCAGGGCGGTATGCTGGCAAAGGGCAGGCTGTTAGGTATTCAATTCATGACACTTTTCGAGAATAATTTATACAGGGAAATCGCGGGTTATGCGAATGGGCTGGCGGAGCGGATCAGAGAAACGCTTTATCAAAAGAAGATTCCTTTCCTCGTGGAGAGCCATACGAACCAGCTTTTCCCGATACTGCCGGATGTTGTTCTGGAGAAGCTTGCGCAGAAGTATTGTTATACTTATCAGCAGCGCATTGATGAAGCGCACAGCGCGGTGCGCTTCTGTACGAGCTGGGCAACGCAAAAAGCCGCGGTCGATGAGCTCTGCGGCGATTTGATGGAACTATTGTAAGCGGTTCATTCGATGCCGAACATTTCTTTACAAATGTCTGTGCCTGTTTTGGTGCGAAAGACATTGCGGAGCATCGCTCTGACCGCGTCGTCGGGAGACCGGTCCTCATAGAGATTCACCAGAGCGTCCGCCTCCAGCAGGATGCGGTAATCCACGCCTTCGACCGGCTCATAAGTGTGGTGGTGGGCGACGAGATAGCACACTCTGTCGATGACATCGGGAGCAATATGCAGATCGGACAGCATTTTTCTGGCGGGTGCAGGGCCTTCCTTTTCCTGTAATTTACCGTCGCAGCGTCCGTATTTTTCTTCGGAAGGGCGGATGCCGATATCGTGCACGAGGGCGGTGATCTCCAGCGTATACAGGGCGGCGTCGCCCAGGTTCTCGTTTTCGCCGATCATCTTTGCAAAGCTGTGTACTTTGAGAAAATGCTGAATGCGTTTCGGGTTTCCTTTTTCATAAGAAATCATGCGTCTTGTCAGTTGATAAAGCGTGTTCATCGGATTGCAGGCTCCTTTTTTTCTGTTTTTTTCATCATAGGACAGCGGAAACGGAAAGTCAAGACGGTTGTATTCCGCAGCCGGACGGTCTATAATGGATGGGGGGGATAAATGATATGACGAAACGATATTCCATCAGCAGCGCTTTTTTAAAGCATACCGCCTGTTTGTCCATGTTCATCGACCATTTTTGTGCCGTTGTTTTGTGGGCCTGTTGGGAATGGCTCATAGTGAGCGGGGCCCCGGCGGGGACGACGGACGCGGCGGGGGAAATATACAGCCTTGGCCGGGCGGTGGGCCGGATAGCCTTTATTCTGTTCGCTTTTATGGCATCGGAAGGTTTTCAGTATACGCACAGCAGGAAAAAGTATCTGCTGAGGCTGCTTGCATTTGCCGTTATTTCCGAGATTCCTTTTGATCTGGCGATAGAGGGAGCCTTTTTTACGATGAAGGGACAGAATGTATACTGGACATTGTTTCTGGGAGTCGCAGCGCTGTGTCTTCTGGAAAAACTGCGCGGCCGCCCGCCGCTGCAGTTTCTGGGCGTGTTCCTGTGCTGTATCGCGGCGTTTCTGCTCCATACGGATTATATGTTCATGGGCGTCTGTCTGATCGTCGTATTCTATTTATGCAGAAAATCTTTCTGGCCGCGGTTCGCGGCGGCGTCTGTCGTCATTTATACCGGAACGGTTTTCAGCTATGTGGTGAATTATTGGGGAAGCGGTATAGGCTGGAGCGTCTATCTGCAGGCGAGTACACAGGAATTATACGGCCTGCTGGCGTTTGGCCTGATTTATTTCTATAACGGGAAAAAGGGGAAGCAGCTGCCGAAGGCGTTTTATTACTGGTTTTATCCGCTGCATTTGCTGTTCCTGTACGGGATCAGGCTGTACCTGTTTCCTGCAGTAACCCCATAGGAGAGGAAAGTTCATGAGAAAAGCAGGAGATCGCATCTGTCAGGATATTAAAAACTTATGGCCTGCGGCGGCTGCACTGGCAGTTTATACGGTTTTGATGAATTTTATTTTCCACGCATTTTGTCCGATGGTCATTGTGACAGGGCTCCCCTGTCCGGGCTGCGGAATGTCGAGATCGTTGTTTTTTCTTGCGACGGGAAGACCTGGACAGTCTTGGCGGATTCATCCGATGGGCATTCCGACCGCCTGTCTCATCCTCTATTTTCTCTGGAACCGTTATTTCCTGGGAAGAAATGCCAGAGGAATGAAAAGCCTGATCATCGCGACAATCGTCCTGCTGGCCGCGCTGTATCTCTGGCGGATGTACCTTTATTTTCCCGACAGGCTGCCGTATGTTTACAGGAATGATAATCTTCTGGCAAAAATCCTGCCGTTTTATGAGCGGATGCTGCACGCGTTAAGAATATTATGATATAATAACCGCAGAGGGAAATCAAGCGCCGCAGAGCGGCATTTGATTTT
>JAMPFK010000001.1:599045-625930 GCA_023664485.1 Bacteroides fragilis
AAAGCCTTGTCGGGGAGGCATTAAAACCTGTCAGGGACAAGGTAGTGATAGCCACCAAATGCGGGGTTCGTTTTATTGACGGGCATATGGTTATGAACAGTACGCCGGAAGTGATCAGGGAATCCGTGGAAGGTTCCTTGAAACGGCTGCAGACCGATCATATTGACCTTTATTATACACACAGGGTAGATCCTAATGTGCCGATTGAGGTTGTAGCAGAGACAATGGCTGCCCTGCACAAAGAAGGGAAAATCCTTCATTGGGGAATTTCAGAACCAAACATGGATACCCTTCGCCGTGCCAATGAAGTGTTTCCCGTAACAGCCATTGAGAGCGAATATAATATGATGTGGCGGGAGCCGGAACAGGAAATTCTTCCAACACTGGAAGAACTGTGCATCGGGTTAGTACCCTACAGGCCGCTGGCGCGAGGTTTTCTCACGGAAGCAATGGAAGGGATGTTCCTGGAAGGCGCCAGGAATACGCGGTTTGATGAAAAAAACCTCCCGGCAAACATGGAATTGAAAAGGTGTCTGCAAAAGCTGGCGGAGGAAAAGCAGGTAAGTGCGGCACAGCTTGCGCTTGCATGGCTGTTGGCACAGAAACCGTTTATTGTGCCGATTCCGGGAACTTCAAAAATGGAGCGGATAGAAGAAAACGTTAAAGCCGCTGAAATAACATTCACAGATGCTGAACATAAAAATATCCGCGGTCTTTTGGAAAACATTACGATTGTCGGAGAGCGGTATGATCCGGACAGTGAGAATGGGCAAAGTGTACGTCGATAAACAGTTGGGGGCCAGTTTGGGATTCAGGACGAGCAGCATTAGAAGTAAACTTTGCTGTACAAAATGAATGAAGGTAGAAATGGATGAAAAATCAGAAAGAAACGAATAAAAAATTTACATTTTGGATATCAACCATGAAAAAATGTATGTCGTTTCATCCGGGACCGGGATTTGAAATACTGTCTTTTAAGAATCATGATGCTATGTGGAGCAGGGTGCATGAGTTTATAGACCAGGGATATATTGTGTAATAAATAACAAAACAGAACCAGGAAAGGGGCGCGACCGGAATATATGGCAAAAAAGCGAAAATGTCAGATTTTTATCGATCTGGCAATGACTGTGCTGCTTCCCCTGCTTATGGCTTATGAAATGATCGGAAGTGCCGTACATGAATGGTTAGGCGCGGTGATGTTTATTCTGTTCATTTCCCATCATATATTGAATTTTTACTGGCATAAATCCTTGTTCAAAGGTCATTATACTGCTTTGCGGATATTTGGAACGGTTATTGATTTTCTATTACTGTTTTTAATGATCGGGCTGATGGTCAGTGGGTTATTCCTGTCGCGGCATGTATTTGTTTTTCTGCCAATCACAGGCGGAAAGGCAACTGCGAGGCTGGTACATTTATTTGCTTCTTATTGGGCATTTGCATTGATGTCACTCCATGCAGGATTTCATGGGAGCGCGGGTTTGGGAATGATAAGAAATGTTGCGAAAATATCAGGACAATCAACCATACGGACCATTGTGGTGCGAAGTATAGCCGTAATTGTGGCGCTATATGGATGCTATGCCTTCGTAAAAAGACAGGTGGCTGAATATATGTTTATGAGAAGTCATTTTGTATTTTTTGACTTTGGTGAACCCATTATATTTTTTCTTGGGGACTATGTGGCAATGATGGGCCTTTTTGCCGTTGCAGGTTATTATATATCTAAGCTGCTCCGGAAGAAAGTCCGCAATAAAAAATGAAACCCGTAGTAAAGAAGAACATAAATCAGGTAGAGAAAGGAAGATGATCATGAAAAAGCAATTAATATCAGCACTGTTGACTGTATCTTTGATATCTATGTTTTTTGCTGGTTGCGGGCAGACGGAAAGCACATCAGACAGGGAAAGTAATCCTGCCCAGGACATTGTACAATCAGTATCTGATGAGAATGAAGAAACAAATGTCGAAGGATCGACACAGGAAAATAATCAGGAGACTGTCATAAATGATCCTGCACAGAATGAGGCTCCATCAGAGGTTCCTGTTGTTTATATGACAACAGATATTTCACCGGAGGGACTGATGGCTGTTTATGAGGCACTGAATTGGGAGCCTGAAGGGAAGGTAGCAGTAAAATTGTCTACAGGAGAGCCGCCGGCAAGCAATTATCTCAGGCCGGAGCTTATTGAAGATTTGGTTCAATCAGTGGATGGAACGATTGTGGAGTGCAATACCGCCTATGGCGGCTCCCGTGCGGAAACTACGATGCATTATCAGGTAGCGGAGGATCACGGTTTTACTGCGATTGCAGATTTCCAGATTCTGGATGAGGACGGTTCCATGACTCTGGCTGTTGCGGGTGGAACGCTGCTAACAGAAAATTATGTAGGGGCAGCATTTGCAGATTATGACTCCTATCTTATACTGTCCCATTTCAAGGGACATGCTATGGCAGGTTTTGGAGGAGCAATCAAAAATATTTCCATAGGGCTTGGATCAAGCGAAGGGAAATGCTGGATACATTCCGGAGGCACAAGCCTTACAAGTCCCTGGGGTGGGAACCAGGATGCTTTTCTGGAATCAATGGCAGAAGCGGGGCTGTCAGTTTCGGATTATCTTGGCAGTGGGGATCGGATTGTTTATGTCAATGTCATGAATCGCCTGTCAGTAGATTGTGATTGTGACGGTAATCCTGCGGAACCGGATATGCATGATGTAGGTATTCTTGCTTCTACTGACCCGGTGGCGTTGGATCAGGCATGTGTTGATTTAATTTATGCTGGGCAGGATGGAGAAGGTGCTTCCCTTGTCAACCGCATTGAATCCCGTAACGGGCTGCACACGCTGGAGCATGCGGAGGAGATCGGGCTTGGCAGCCGCATCTATGAGTTAAAAATTATTGATGAATGAGAGGTATGGATATGAAAAGCAATATTAAAAATTTAACTTTATCAGCAATGTTTGTGGCAGTGGGTATCATTCTTCCGTTTTTTACAGGGCAGATTCCACAGATTGGGAATATGTTGCTCCCTATGCATATTCCGGTTTTTCTCTGCGGATTGATTTGTGGCTGGCAGTATGGCGCAGTGGTAGGATTTATTCTGCCCCTGATGCGCTCCATGCTGTTTTCAATGCCGCCCTTGTTTCCTAATGCAACGGCAATGGCATTTGAACTTTTGACATACGGATTAGTCGCGGGGATGCTTTATTCGCGTTCAAAGTGGCAGTGTGTCATAGCTTTGTACCGTTCGCTTATAGCGGCTATGATTACAGGAAGGCTTGTATGGGGCGTGGCCCAGATTGTCCTGCTTGGCATCAGCGGCAGTGCCTTTACATGGAAAGCATTTATGGCGGGGGCCTTTTTGAATGCGGTTCCTGGCATTGTCGTTCAGCTTATTCTGATTCCGGCGGTCATGGTTGCGTTAAATCGTACCGGGCTTGTGAGATTCCAGAAACAGCAGTCAACAGCGCAGGCCGTAAGACGAGGTTGAAAATGAAAGTTGTATAAAGGATCATCCGGACAGGTGGGATAGCCGTATTCATTGCAACCGACTTTCTTTAAGGAACTTTCATTGCGGGGGTTGTAAGGAATGAGTGCTTTGGAGGAGCGGAAATCATGGAGCAGTGCGCCGTAGATTGCGGCGGTATTAAAGGAAGAATCCCCAGGGAAAACATCAGGGTGAAAGCCGGGGTGCAGGGAGAAATAATCAGTAAGGACGGGGATCAGGGAGGCAGCATGGGACGGCATAAGTCCATAAGCCATAGAGCAGGGGTCAACTTTCGGCTTGTCCTTATAATAGGTTTTGAGTTTTTTGATGAGAGCATTGAGGGTTTTGGGATTGTTTTCGCTGACATAAAGTTCAATGTAAGGTCCAAAGTCCTGTTTGAAGCGAGTCAGGAGGGAGGCATCGGGGACTTTGGAAAAGCCGCAGAAATCCCTGAATTCCTTAGAGAGCCTGAGGAAAAGGAGCAGGAGGGAATCAGAGGGGATGGAAAAGATTTTCTGAAGGATAAGGGCGGAAAGGAAAGCTTCAAGCGGGTAAGCGCGTTTTCTGCCAAAGTGCTGGTAAAAGGCGTTACGGAAAACGGAAGGAATGAATTCCTGGATATCAAAATATTCCTCCAGGAGCTGGAAGAAAGAGGGGGCATCATCAAGAAACATGTCCTGACAGTCAGAGAAAGCATCTTTTAAGGAAAGCTGGCGGTATTTATATTTAACAGGCATAAATTTTCTCTTCCATTTGTTGTTAGGATGTGATGGCGTGGATACCTCTATTTTACCACAAGTGGAGAGAAAATTTATCATAAAGCAGTAAGAAAACCCAGTAAAATCAATGGGTTTGGCAATTTAACAATTACCTACATACAATAGGGAAAAGAGGAAAGAGAAAATGAGAATAATGTCAGATATATATGATTGTTTCGATCTATCAAATTATTCAGAAGATTGAGAATTCTCCTGATGACTTATTTGAAAAAGAGAGAAGCTCAGTAAAATTACAACGGAGGAGGATAGTGTTTGCGGGGGAAGTACGAAAAACCCTTCTCCGCTATGCCAATACCGTTGTCCTGTACTCTAAAGAAAAGATAATCTGCTTCCTTCCATCCGGTTATTGTGATTATGGCCTCTTTTTTCCTTTTTATGCTGCTAAGTCCATGTAGAATCCATTTTCAACCGGCGGCTGCACTGTAATTTTACGGTTATGCTGCGGATACCGCGCTTCGTTTGCCGGGAGAGAAGCTGGTGTCTCCTGGGTGGGAACCAGAACTGTCATTGGAAGATATGTACAAACAGATGATTTAATGTAAACGTCAAATACTATACTTCTGCTTAATCCATTGCTACAGCCATCGGCATGGGATTTCGGAAAAGCCTGTCTTGTTACTTAGCCGGTACAGACAGGCTTTATCCAATTCTGGAGGTTAACATATAGTGAAAGGCAAAAATAGCAGAATTCAGAGCAAAAAATGTCGAATTTTATAAGTTAAAGAATGATATAATAAATTTTATGACATAGGAATATCAGAAAAAAGAGGGCCGTCAGAGAACCTGCAGCTCTGATATGAAAGATATCTTTTGGGGCGCTTCACCTTCAAAAGTATCCATAGATTATAAATTGTATTGTCAAGCGGACCAATGATAAGGAGGACATCATATGAGCTTAAAAGAATTCAAAGAAAAGGTTACCAAAGATGAAGAATATGCAAAAAAATTTGCCGGGATAGGCGAGGTAGAGCAGATAGTTACGATGGCCGGGCAGGACGGTTATAACTTTACGGCAGAGGATTTCAGGAAGGATACGGATTTTTCACAGACAGAAGCAGGACAGGATGTGAATGGCTGGATTATTTATAAGGGATTCATTAATTGGTAGGCCGCTGAGGAAAACGGATGTAAAAGCATCAGGGAAGCGTGAAGCTGGGGGTTGGAAAATATCCCCATTCCCTGTTTTCATCAAATGTCGGGAAAGAAGGCGCTATGAACGGAAATATAATTCATATCATATTGACAGACCAATGCACTGCACAGTGTGAAAACTGTTATCTGGGATGTTCCCCTGATAACGCACATGTGGCGGACAAAAGTTTTTTAAACTATATCATCGACCGCGCAAAGGAAAGCGGTTTTGCGGAATATATGAATTTTACAGGCGGGGAGCCGTTCCTGTTTTATGATCTTTTAAGGGAGGGCGCAGTCTATGCGAAACAGTGTGGATTTAAAGTTTCTGTGGATACAAACGGTTTTTGGGGAAATTGGACAGAATCGGAAATCCGGGCAAAATTAGCCGGGCTTAAAATAGATAAGCTGAATATAAGCGTGGATTCTTTTCACAGAAAATATATCCCTGAAAGTTATATAGAAAATATAATCACCGTTGCTGCGGATCTGAATTTGCGTGTGCGGCTGATGATAGGGGAAACTGTCTCAGGTGAAAGCGCCGGACATTTTTTTCAAAACATGGGAAATTACAAATATTTATGCACTTTGCAGATATATCCATTTATCCTGAAGGATTCTACAGGATATTCACGGCAAAAGGAACTGACGCAGATACGCGATTTGGACTGTGGCGGGAAGGATATGGAGCTTGCGGTCAAATATGACGGCGCGGTATATGTTCCTTCGTCCGGCAGGGTATTTGATCGGTATATTGGCAATATTCATTCGGAAATTCTGAGAGAAATAGCTTTGGGAGGTTTTCAATGGAGCTCAATACGTTAGCCTTTTCCTTAACAGATAAATGTAATGCACAATGCAGCGTATGCTGCCTGTTCTGCTCGCCGGAGAATAACGCTGTGCTGGACAGTTCTCTGGTAAAATCGTATATCCGGCAGGCGAAAGAAATGGGTACGGTACGCCTTATCAGTTTTACGGGCGGGGAGGCTCTCATGTGCCCTGGTGAATTAAGGGAATGCGTCCGATATGCGCATCAGATGGGATTTGAGGTTTCCCTGGTAACAAACGGTTTTTGGGGAGCGGATTACCGGAAAGGCTTCGCTTTGATGGAATCTTTGCTTCAGGATGGTTTAAACAGGATCACCATAAGCGCAGACAAATTTCATCAGGAATATATACCCATACAATCTGTAAAAAATGCGATAAAGATTTGCGATGAACTGGGACTTCCGGTCGCAGTTGCGGTTATGGATATCAGGAGCGGCGACAGTGTGAGAAAGACTGTTGAAGACCTGCGTCCGGAAATATACGGGAAAGAAATCAATCCTTATCCTCTTTTTCCAGCAGGAAAAGCAGAGTCTGTTCCGAAAGATGAGATATTGTTGCTCTGCGATCCAAGGAAAGCAAAATGTCCGTTTGATAATAGTTTTGTAGTGATGTTTGATGGAACTATAAGGGTATGCTGTTCTGTTTTTGCGGATTATATTCCGGCTGCCTGTCTGGGCAGGATGGGGGAAACTACGCTGAAAGAGGCATGGAACAATTTTGTGGGAAATGATTTGTTTTATGTTCTTTTTTTCCATTCATTTGAATGGTATGCAGATTTGGCTGAAAAGCTGGGGAAAAGCATAGAAAGCAGATATTGCTCTGCCTGCCATCTATGTCATGAGCTGTTTACAGACAGAGAATTTATGGAGAAGGCTCTTCCATATATCAGGAAGGAAGCAGACCGATTGCGGATCAGAAAATTCTTTGGTAATGATACTAAGCGTTAAAGTGAGAAAGGTCAGGAAAAATGAATGCGGTTTCACGAATGACATATCTGCTCCCGCATCGCAAGATGCGCGTTGAATAATCGAAAATACGTTCTTGACTTTTTCCCGGCTCTTTGGATAAAATAAGCAGGGTAATGAAATAAAAGGGAATACTTGAACGACACATGTAGTGCTTAGCGCGTAAATCTGATTACGGAACAAAGTATCGCATGTGTTTTTTGAACGGCACATGTGATTTGCATGCGTCGTTTTTTTGTTCCCGAAAAAGGAGGAAATTATGGAAACGAGTCATTATTTGGGAAATGAGAAGATTGGGAGGCTTCTCATAAAATTCTGTATTCCCTGCATCGCATCTCTGATTATTTCATGTCTTTATAACATTGTGGATCAGATTTTCGTGGGGAATGGCGTAGGGTATCTGGGAAATGCGGCGACCGGCGTTATTTTCCCGATTACGGTCATTGGATGGGGAATGTCCCTGTTTTTTGGAGACGGCGCGGCGGCTTATCTGAGCGTAGCGCTCGGAAAGAACGAGACAAAGACGGTTCACAGAGGGATTGGGAACAGTATTCTGTTTTCTTTTCTCTCCGGCGTGGTAATTATTCTCATCAGTTATTTATGGGGCGATGGGCTGCTGCGCCTGATTGGCGCAACGGATGCGACGATTGCGCTGGCGCATGATTATGGTTTTATTATCTATATTATGATGCCTCTTGCCATGACGCAGAATACGCTTGCTTCCATTATTCGTGCGGACGGAAGCCCGCGTTATGCGATGGGGGCCATGATCGCAGGGGCGCTCATCAATATTGTGGGCGATCCGGTGGCTATTTTCGCGCTCGGCATGGGCATTAAGGGAGCCGCCTATGCAACGATTCTGGGGCAGTTTATCAGCTTTCTTCTCTGCGCGTTTTATCTGGTCAAAAGCAAGACCTTTCGCTTACAGGCGGACAGCTTTCGGGTGGACCTTAGATTGATGAGACAGATTATGGCGCTTGGAACTTCCAGCCTTTTAACGCAGTTATCCATCGTTGTCATTACGGTCGTAAATAATATTCTGCTCGTAAAATATGGCGCGGTTTCGGCATATGGATCGGATATTCCGCTGGCGGCCTTTGTCGTTATCATGAAGCTGTTCCAGATCGTGCTGAATATCGCGATCGGCATCGCGGCGGGCGCACAGCCGATCGTCGGGTACAATTACGGTGCGCAGAAATTTGACCGCGTGCGGGAGCTGTTGAAAGCGGTCCTGAAATGGACGGCCATCGTCGGAATCGTGTGCATGATCCTGTTCGAGGGATTTCCGGGCGCTTTTATCCGGCTTTTTGGTTCGGATGGGGAACTGTATATGGAATTTGCGGTCCGCTGTCTGCGTATCTATCTGCTGTTGATTTTGTTTACCTGCCTGCAAAAGGTCTGCGCTATCTTTCTGCAGTCCATCGGGCGTGCACAGGCGGCGGCTCCGCTGGCTGTTCTCCGGGATCTGCTTTTGATTGTATTTTCCATGGTGATGCCGGTCTTTTTCGGTGTAACGGGAATTTTCTGGGCGGCTCCGGCGGCGGATATATTCGCGATGCTGATTACGGCGGCCGTTATGCTGCGTCTGTGGAAGGAGCTGCAGGGAGAAAAGAAGGAAGCGGCAGTCGTTGCAGAAGGGCATATTCAGCCGTCTAACCCCGGCGTTATTGTTACGATTTCCAGAGAGCATGGCTCTGCGGGAAAACGGATAGGACAGCTGCTGGCGGAAATGCTGCAGGTTCCCTGTTATTATAAAGAGGTTACGGCGTTAGCGGCCAGAGAAAGCGGTCTGGCGGCAGAATTTATTTCCGATATTAATAAAAATTCTCCCGACCGGTTAAAAGAGCTGTATATGAGCACAACGATCGTACAGCAGGCTGTTATCGCGCAGGATAAGATCATCAGAAAGATTGCCGAAAGCGGTTCCTGTGTGATTATCGGACGCGCGGCCGATTATGTTCTCCGGGAGAGGCCGGATGTCGTCCGTATTTTCATTCGTGCGCCCAAGGAGTACCGTGTGAAAAAAATCATGGAAATGTACGGGGATACGAAACAGGATGCGGAGAAAAATCTGGAGCATTCCGACGCGGCCCGCGCCAATTATTACCATTCCGTCACAGGCCTGCCATGGGCATATTCCAATCATTACGAGCTGTGCATTGACAGTTCTGTCGGGGAGCAGGCCTGCGCAGAGATGATTTATGCTTATTTAGGAAAAAAAGGATACTAAAAGGGATGTCCGCCGTTTATCCGGCGGTGTGCGGCAGGATTTGCCCCCATATCGTTCATCCTAGCGCCTTTTATAGATGATGCACCCGTAAAGCCCGGATCGCGTTCAGTACCGCGATGACCATGACGCCGACGTCCGCGAAAATGGCGAACCACATATTGGCGAGTCCGAGGGCGCCGAGTCCGAGGCAGGCGAATTTGATGACCAGAGCGAAAACAATATTCTGGTATACGATCGAGAGGCATTTTCGGGAAATCTTAATGCCTTTGGCGATTTTCATCGGATCGTCGTCCATGAGAACGACATCCGCCGCCTCGATCGCCGCGTCGGAACCCATCGCTCCCATCGCGATACCGATATCCGCGCGGGACAGAACGGGAGCGTCATTAATGCCGTCGCCGACAAAGGCGAGTTTGGCTTTGGGAGATTTGGATTCCAGCAGTTTTTCCACTTGGGACACTTTATCGGCGGGAAGCAGCTCGCTGTGTACCTCGTCTACGCCGAGCTCTGCGGCGACTTTTTCGGCCACGCGTTTTGCATCGCCTGTCAGCATGACTGTTTTTCCGACGCCGGCCTTTTTCAGGGTCGCAATGGCCTCTTTGGCATTGGGCTTTTCGATATCGGAGATGACGATATGTCCGGCATATATGTTATCGAGCGCCACATGAACGATGGTTCCAACGCTGTGGCAGTTCTCGTAAGGGATGCCGAGCTGTTCCATCAGTCTGGTGCTGCCGGCGGCCACCGTGACGCCGTCTACCTTTGCGGTCAATCCGCGGCCGCTGATCTCCTCGATATCCGTCACGCGGCTTCTGTCAATTTCTTTTCCGTAGGCTTTCTGCAGGCTCCTGCTGATAGGGTGGGAGGAAGAACATTCCGCCAGCGCCGCATATTCCAGCAGCTTCGCATCCTCCACCCGGCTGTGATGGATGCCGTTTACTTCAAAAACGCCCTGCGTCAGCGTTCCGGTCTTATCGAAAACAACGATTTTGGTCTGAGACATCGTCTCCATGTAGTTAGAACCCTTGATTAAGATACCTTCCTTGCTGGCACCGCCGATTCCGGCAAAAAAGCTCAGAGGAATGCTGATGACGAGCGCGCAGGGACAGCTTATTACGAGGAAGATCAGGGCGCGGTAAATCCAGTTTTCCCATCCGGCGGGATTTCCCGTAATCATGCTGAGGATGGGCGGAAGGACTGCCAGCATCAGGGCGGCGATACAGACGGCAGGCGTATAGATTCTGGCAAATTTGGAGATGAAATTCTCCGATCTGGATTTTCTGGAACTGGATTCCTCTACGAGCTCTAAAATCCTGGAAACAGTCGATTCTCCGAATTCTTTTGTCGTGCGGATCTTCAGAACGCCGGTCATATTGATACAGCCGCTGATGATCTCGTCTCCGGCCGCGGCTTCGCGGGGCAGGCTTTCTCCGGTCAGTGCGCTGGTATTCAGGGAAGAGGCCCCTTCTATAATGACGCCGTCGATAGGAACCTTTTCACCGGGCTGTACGAAGATGATGCTGCCGATACCGACTTCGTCCGGATCGACTTTTTCCAGGACGCCGTCGCGCTCGATATTCGCATAGTCCGGGCGGATGTCCATCAATGCGCTGATATTTTTACGGCTCCTGCCGACCGCGTAGCTCTGGAAAAACTCGCCGATCTGGTAGAACAGCATAACGGCGATAGCTTCATTGTAGTCGCCGCTTTTTTCATAAACGGCGAGGGCGATCGCCCCTATCGTTGCGATGGCCATCAGGAAGTTTTCGTCAAATACCTGTCCGTTCAAAATGCCTTTTCCGGCTTTCCGCAGGATATCATAACCGATGATCAGATAGGCAGCCATATAAAGCAGCATGCGGAGGAAACCGGTAACGGGGATAAAATTCAGCGCTATGAGCATGACCGCGGCAATCAGGATGCGGGCCAGCATTTTTTTCTGTTTCTTTTTCATTGTAATCCTCCATTTCTGAGCAACTTGTCGCGAAGAGGCGACGGGAAATTCGCGAAGGCGATTTCTCGTCTGCCATCCATTCCGCGGGGTCAGAACTCGATTTCACAATCAGGTTCTACCTTTTTGCAGGCTTTCAGGACAGCTTTCATGACCTGTTTCGGATCCTGCCCTTCTTCAAATTCAACGCTCATTTTCAGCGTCATAAAATTAACGGTAGCGGAAGCGACGCCGGGAGTCTTATTCGCGGCTTCTTCCATTAAATTTGCACAGTTCGCACAGTCAACTTCGATAGGATAGGTTTTTTTCATGATGGTTTCTCCTTTTATTTTTAAAATTTATCAATTAAGCACTTGTTTAATTGATTTAATTGCAGTATACTGTATGGGAAAAAGAAAGTCAACCGATGGGGGAAAGTCTTTTCCAAAAGGGAGAAAAGCGTTTCCAAAAGGGAGAAAGGAGATTCATTATGACGGAATTATCGCTGCCGCATCATCATGGCGAGGGTTGTACAGAAGAGAGTCTGAAAGAACAGCTGGACAGACCGGAGGACTTTCAGGCGGTCGCCGATATTTTCAAGCTGCTGGACGATACGAGCCGGGTGCGTATTTTCTGGATGCTGTGCCATTGCGAAGAATGCGTTATCAACATCTCCGCGATGGTCGGTATGACAAGTCCTGCGGTTTCCCATCATCTGCGGCAGTTAAAAGCGAGCGGACTGATCGTCGGGCGCAGGGACGGCAAAGAGGTCTATTACAGGGCGGCGGATACGGAGCAGGCCAGACTGCTGCATCAGGTGATTGAGAAAATCATGGAGATTTCCTGCCCGCAGAGATAAAGAGAGCGGAGGTGTTTTTGTGAGTCGTTCATCGGTTCCACCAATACAGAATCAGTTTTATGATATTTTACCCGGCATTATGGCCGTATTCAAAGAATATACGGCAGAAAAGGCTTTCTGCGGCCGCGAAGCGGAAAAGAGTCTTTTGGAGATCGATTACTGCCGGAGCGGCCGCATCGGCTGGAATATGAGGAACGGGCGTTCCATCTATCTGGGGCCAGGCGATTTTTTCCTTCATACAGGAAATTTGTGCGCGGGCTGTGAAATGAGCATTCCGAACGGTTATTATGAAGGGCTTACCGTTTGTATCGATTTGGAGGCGTTTGATCGATCGCTGCCGGCGCTGCTGTCTGGAACCGGAATCACGGGAAGAGCGCTTGCGGACAAATTCTGTTCCGGCGGCGGCTCCGGGGACGGGAGCCGGCAGGAGGAGAATTTTGCGGTCTTTTACGGCAATGAAAGGACAGAAAGCATTTTTTCCGGCTTTTATCATAAGGAAGGAAATCTGTTTCGGCCCTGTTTGGAGCTGAAAACACTGGAGCTGCTTTTATACCTGGGAGAAGCAAAGAGCGGCAGAGGAAAGGAGACAGGCAGATACCGGGCGGAGCAGGTGGAAACGGTCAGGGAAGTCCATGACTATCTTTTACAGCATATGGATAAGCGCGTTACGATCGAAGAGCTGTCTCAAAAATACCTGATGAATCCGACGACGCTGAAAGCCGTATTTAAGGAAGTGTACGGAGAGTCGCTGGCTTCCCATATGAAGGAGCACCGCATGGAAAAAGCCGCGGAGCTGCTTGGCAAAACGGGAGAAAGTATCGCACAGATCGCAAAGGCGGTAGGGTATGGGAGCCAGAGCAGGTTTTCGACGGCGTTTAAGGATGTGTACCGGATGCTTCCGTTGGAGTATCGGAAACTGCATGCAGGGAGGGAGAAGGATAAGCAGGAGAATGTATAATCCCCGGCCTGGAACATTTATCCGGATAGCGGATGCGGGAAGTTTCAATAAAGCTGCGGAAGAATCCCATATAACGCCGGCTGCGATGATGAAAGTGATTCCCGTAGATTGGGAATATGCGCTCTCTTTCGGGATACTGTGCCGGCGCAGCCCGGCAAAATGCTGAAAAGATTTTTGGAGGCCGTTCGGCAGATGGTATCTGTAAGCTGAACAGCGTTAAAAAAAGAAAGAAATACAGCGTTTCCACTGTATTTCTCTCAATCTTACTGCCGGCGACCGGAATCGAACCGGTACGGGAGGTTAGTCCCGCAGGATTTTAAGTCCTGTGCGTCTGCCAGTTCCGCCACGCCGGCATGTAAGTGGGACCTATAGGGCTCGAACCTATGACCCTCTGCTTGTAAGGCAGATGCTCTCCCAGCTGAGCTAAGATCCCAATCATGAAATTATTTTTCATACGACCCGGATGGGGTTCGAACCCACGACCTCCGCCGTGACAGGGCGGCGCTCTAACCAGCTGAGCCACCGGGCCATTGTTTGTAAAACTGATTGTTGATTTATTTTTTAAAAGTGGACCTTCGGGGACTCGAACCCAGGACCGACCGGTTATGAGCCGGTTGCTCTAACCAACTGAGCTAAAGGTCCGCAAACCCTTACGGGTCATTGTTTCTATAAGTTTAAACAGCAGAATTGACAAATGAACTCGAACCGTGAATCCAATGATGACAAATCGGGAATTCTGCTAATGAGCCATATTGGCAGACCAAAATGACTCCGACGGGAATCGAACCCGTGTTACCGCCGTGAAAGGGCGATGTCTTAACCGCTTGACCACGGAGCCATGCTTTCACAAGCAACCTAACGAATGATATAATATCATATTTTGATTCATTTAGCAAGAGGGAAATTTATGTTTTTCCAGCGGGCGTCTGTTTGAGCCCGTTTTGTTTCCTTTTCGTTACCTGGAAGCTGGAAAGCATTCATACATAAAAAGAATCAGCTTTGCAGATTGAGAACGTGGGGTGGTTATAGTATAATAAATCAGTAATAGCGCCACAAAGTATGAAATATTGATTGTTGGAAATACATTGTGATATAAACATAATCCGGCAAATATCCTGGAAAATGGAGATGCCAAAAGACAAATAACCAATGTGCCGCTGAATATCTTTTAAGAATAGAGGAGTACGCTATGACGACAATACTGTTAATAGAAGATGATGCCGCTTTGCGTAATGGTCTTGCATTTGATCTGTCTGCGGAAGGTTATCATATCCTTTCAGCCGAAAATGGTAAAACTGCCGTTACGCTTTTGGAACAATCGATCGATCTTGTCCTGCTGGATGTCAATCTTCCCGATACGGACGGTTTTCTGCTTTGTCGTAAAATTAAAAAACAGATAAATGTCCCTGTAGTCTTCCTTACCTGCCGTGACCTTGAAGCGGATGAACTTAAGGGCTTTGACTGCGGGGCGGATGATTATGTGACAAAGCCTTTTTCCATGCCGCTTTTAAGGAAAAGGATTGCTGCCGTCCTGAAACGGAATGGAAACAGCAATGTTTATTCAGACGGATTTTTGAATATTGATTTTGAGAAATATACGGCTTATGCAGACGCAAAAAGTATTTCTCTTACGCCTACGGAATATAAGCTGCTGCAAATCTTTATACAAAATAGTGGGAATGTACTCACAAGGCGGCTTCTTCTGGAAAAGCTGTGGGATAATGAAAATAATTATGTGGACGAGCATACTCTGACGGTCAATATTAACCGCATCCGCAGTAAAATTGAGACGGATGGCCATAAATATATCAAGACAGTTTATGGAACAGGCTATATTTGGAATGATGGAGGGAGATAAATATGCACCTGTTTTCAGGGATGGCGGCTCTGTTGTTGTCTGTCCTGTTGATTTGTACCATTGTAAAGTATAAGGGGGAAATATCCTTGTTTTCAAGAGAACTGGACAATACTCTTGATGATATGCTTGCAGACAGGAATCCGGATTTTGAATTTATAAATGACACACTTTCCGGCAAAATTAATGTAAAGCTGAAGCGGCTGTATGAAATCCTAAATCAAAAAAGTGAGCAGGCAAACCAGGAAAAAGAAAAACTGAATGTTCTTATTTCTGATATATCTCATCAGACAAAAACACCGATTGCAAATCTGAAAATGTATTTACAGATATTATCCGAGAGGGAGATGGATGAGAAAAAACGCCATGAATTTATAGAACTTTCCCTTGTGCAGACAGAAAAACTGGAATTTCTGGTCATCTCACTTGCAAAAATGTCGCGGCTGGAAAATGGGGTGATTTCATTTTCTTTCGGTAAGCTGCCTGTTATTGAAGTGATTGCGGATTCTCTTGCGCAGGTTATGCCTTTGGCGGAACGGAAAAATATCTCTGTAAATGCTGACTGCGGCGGGGATATTGTTGTCTGCTGTGACAAAAAATGGACTTCTGAAGCCCTCTTTAATGTTCTTGACAATGCTGTGAAATATACTCCGCCAAATGGAAATATCCATATTTCCGTCTGTAAAAATGAATTTTATGTCCTGATAAAAATACAAGACAGTGGAGCAGGGATTGATGAATCGGAACAGGCAAAGGTTTTCGGGCGGTTTTACCGTTCGGAAAAGGCTGCTCATGTTGACGGATTGGGTATTGGGTTATTCCTTTCACGTCAGATCATTTCAGGACAGGGCGGATTTATTACCGTCAAATCAGAGCCGGATCATGGAGCTGAATTTATCATTTCTATCCCTGTGGAATAAATCCTCTCAAAATTTTCATAATTTTGAGAGGATTTTGTGACATTTGGGGCTTATAGTGTTCAGAAAAGGAACGGTTTTGGTAAACGAGGAGGAAAACAAGGAGGAAAATTCCTCTGCGCCTGCAAAGGCAGTCGCATTTTCCTTCGGAAAACAAGGAGGAATAAATGAAGGTGCTTAAAACAGAAAATCTGAAAAAATATTATGGTTCGGGTGAAAGCCTTGTCAGGGCTTTAGACGGCGTTGATTTTTCTGCTGATAAAGGTGAGTTTGTTGCCGTCGTGGGAACGTCGGGAAGCGGAAAAACAACGCTGCTTAACATGATCGGCGGTCTTGACAATCCCACGGAAGGAAGCGTTACGGTTGATGGAAAAGAAATCGGGGGAATGACGGCAGATGAGCTTACTGTTTTCCGACGGAGGCAGATTGGCTTTGTCTTTCAAAATTATAACCTTGTTCCCATGCTGAATGTATATGAAAATGTAATATTGCCGATTGAACTTGATGGCAGTAAAGCTGACAAAGATTTTATTGGTGGTGTTCTTGAAATGCTTCACTTAAGTGATAAGCTTGACCGTTTTCCAAATCAGCTTTCGGGAGGGCAGCAGCAGCGGACAGCGATTGCAAGAGCGATTGCATCAAAGCCTGCAATCGTCCTTGCTGATGAACCGACGGGAAACCTCGACAGTAAAACAGGGCAGGAGGTCTTAGGACTTTTGAAGCAGACTGCGGGAAACTTCGGGCAGACGCTGGTGATGATTACCCACAATCTTGAGATTGCCCAGTTTGCAGACAGGATTGTGCGTGTTGAGGACGGAAAGATTGTAAAGTGAGAAGGGAATGAAGTTTCAGTAAGGCGGTAAAAAACACCGCCTAACTGAAACTAAGTCATTCCCAGGAAGAACGCAAGGACAGCGTTCTTCGGAGGGAGAGAAGATGATTAGGAATAATAATAGTAAGATTGTGCGTAAAATAGCATTTCGCAGCCTGAAAGCGGGAAAGATGCGGGATACATTTGTCATCATAACCGTCGCCATGACTGCTGCGCTGATTTCGGGATTGGCAGGTTTTTCGGTGGGAAGTGAAAAAGAAGAGGAACGGGTACTCTCTGCTATGCAGCACGTTATTTATGAGAATATAACGGAGGAGCAAATAGAAAATCTGCAAAATGATGAACATATTGAGGAGACGGTAGTTTATAAACGCGGCAGTTCTTTTGAAACGGACGGATGTATCCTAAGCCCTGCATATTTCCAAAATAACACCGGCAGGATAAAGACTTTTGCGACAGCAATTTCCGAGGGGCGTTATCCTGAAAAAAGAAACGAAATCGCTGTTGACAAGGAATATATGGAATATATTGGAAAAAAAGCCGAGATAGAAGCAGAGATAAAGATAACATGGCTCGATGGAACAACTGAAGATTATATTGTTTCGGGATATACGGATTATAAAACCGGGGCAAAGAACTTTACTTTGTTATTTTCAGAGGAATATGCCCGAAACGGTTCTCAGCTGAAAGATATTCCATATTCTGTTGGTGCAAAGATTTATGATGCAGAGGATATGGGCAGAGATGAATTTTTAAGTGAAATAAGAGATATTGGGGAGCAGTACGGTATAGAGCGTCACGATGTCAAAGAGAACAATCGGTTTGTCAACAGCAAAAGCCACACGTCTGTAGAAATGTTTACGGTTGTTGGGGTAAGTGCAGCAATTCTGCTGGTGAGCATACTTGTTATCTACAGTATCTTTTATATTGGGGTAACAGGCAGGATTCGTGAATTTGGGCAGCTGCGCACGATTGGCATGACTTCAAAGCAGATTCGGAAAGCTGTCAATATGGAAGGAGTGGTTCTTGCTTTTGCAGGACTTATTGTTGGTCTTTTGATTGGTACAGCTTTTGCTTATGTTTTAAAGCCCGCAGGATTTTATTTTCCGAATACGCTTGCAATATGGCTGATTACCGCTGTTTCAGCTTTCATCATGGTTCGGTTTTCCATACGGAAACCTGCGAAAACAGCGGCTTGTGTTTCCCCTGTGGAAGCGGCAAAATTAAGTGGATATGAAGTGGATGGCAAAAGAGCAAAGCACAGAAAGCTGACTCCCTTTGGGCTTGCCGGAATAAGCGTGGGGCGGAACAGGAAAAAATTCCGCATGACAGCGCTTTCCCTTGGGATAGCCGGTGTGCTTTTTCTTTGCGGAGCAACTTTGCTCAGCTCCTATAATATGGAGGAAAATGCCCGTCAGCTCGATTTTTACTTTGGGGAATATTTAATCCGTATTTCATCGAATGCAAGGCAGCTTGCGGAGCATGGTATGGCTGACATTCAAATGTATAATCCGCTGAATGAGGAACTGAAAGCCCGGATTCATTCCATAGACGGGGTGAAAAATATCACTGTGACAGAGAGCATGGAATTGACTTATGAGTATCATAATTACAGGGCAGACGATTGTGCCGCTCCTTTTAGCAGGGAAGAAACCGAACTTCTGAACAGACATCGGGAAGACGGAGAGGTATTCGACTATGACAAAATGGTCAGGGACAAAGAAATTATCATCAATGATAATGAGACGGCGGAAGAAATTTTCGGATGGCGGTTCCGGACGGGTGATTCCGTTCTGCTCCGCTGGTTTGACGGTACGAAGTATCGTGAGGATTCTTTTCAGATAGCGGGCTGTATTGATACGCTTGGTCTTTATATGGACGCAGACGACAGTGGAAGGCGTCTGGAAGGAGGGCTTGGATGGTTCCTGATTCCCAGGGAACTGGTTGAAAATATGGTTCCGGAAAGCTATAACCTGAACAGCAAATTTATCGTTTCTGTCGAGGACTGGCAAAATGATACTGATGTGAAGGGGCGGTTGGAAACGATTGCCGCCGAAGATTCCACGCTGACTCTTCGGACGCTTTCAGAGGATATGGAAGAGAGCAGGAGCGTATACGCTTCCCTGCAATATATGATTTACGGGCTGTCTGCGTTTCTCATTGGATTTGCACTTATCAATCTGATCAATACGCTTGTTTCCAATGCCATGTCGCGGAAACGGGAATTTGCCATGCTGCGTTCCATAGGGATGGGCGCGGGGCAGCTATCCCGGATGATTATTGGAGAGGGGCTTATGCTTGCCGCAAGGAATCTGGTTATGACTGCTGTATTGGGAACAGCAGCAGGATATGCCCTGATTGCCGCCATGAGAAATTTTGGCGCAACTTATCTGCATTGGCATTTTCCAATATGGTATTTGCTGGGATATGCGGCGCTTGTGATAGCTGCGCCGGTAATTATTTCTGAAGCAGTTATAAAAATTTTTGATAAGAAGGCATTGGTAGAACGATTAAGGGAAACTGAGTAATATAGTAAAGCATAACAAATTGCACATTCCATCTCTTACAAAAGCCATATACGCAAGCTTTTGCAAGGCTGAAATGGCAATTTTTAATGTCGTTAACTATAATTTTACAACACAGATTCAGAATGATTTTATGAGCCGATATCTGCTATAGGGTTTCTTTAAATAAATGCTCTGATAAGAGGAAGATGAGTAACGGGGACAATGATAAGCCCTCTGCAAGATAACTGAAAATTGATTTCCGTGTGCGAAATTCCGGAGGGCTTGACAAAAGCTCTCCTTCTGTGCTAAAGTAAGGCCAACATAAGAAAAGCATTGACGGAAAGAGTAGTTTACAGGCGGGTATTCAGAGAGGGTGACGAATGGTGAAAATCACCTATGCCAGTCGTTTACGAAAACCAATCCGGAGCTGCCGCGCGGAAGATGTTTTATCGAAAGTGCGGTCGTATGCCTGCGTTAAAGGATAGGATTTGTTGGAATCTGAAGTGAAAAGTCAAGGTGGAACCGTGCAATAAGCACCCTTGGATATGCGGGAAGCGTATCTGAGGGTGCTTTTCTTATGTTCAGGGATAGTATCGTTAACGACATTAAAAATTGCCATTTCAGCCTTGCAAAAGCTTGCGTATATGGCTTTTGTAAGAGATGGGATGTGCAGTTTGTTATGTCGTTTACTATAATTCCCGGCGGAATGTCCCGGAAGAGCCATTCTGCAAAAGAGCGGAATAAAGGAAGAATTATGAAGGAGGCATGAGAAATGAAGGTATTGAAAAACGATGGTGAAGTTTACGAGGGCAGTTTTGAGGAGAAGGAGGTGCGCCGGGCCTTTTGGCATACGAGCGCGCATATGCTGGCACAGGCTGTCAAGGAATTATATCCTGACACAAAATGCGCGACCGGACCGGCAATTGAAAATGGGTTTTATTATGATTTCCGATTCTCTTTTCCGTTTGAGGAAGAAAATTTAAAGGCGATAGAAGAGAAAATGTATGAGATCGCCGGGAAATCCCTGTCCTTACAGGTATATGATGTTTCCAGACAGGAGAGCCTCGCTTATATGGAAAAGCAGGGAGAGCGCTATAAACGGGAACTGATAGAGGGGCTTGCGGAGAATACGGCGATTACTTTTTACAGGCAGGGCGGTTATGCGGAGTTCTGTAAAGGGCCGCACATTGGCAATACGAGCTATGTTAAGGCCATCAGGCTGTTGAGTATCGCCGGGGCATACTGGCGCGGGGATGAGAAGAACGAAATGCTGACGCGTATTTACGGCATTTCTTTTCCGGAGCAGTCGGAATTGAAAGAATATCTGTATATGCTGGAGGAGGCGAAGAAGCGCGACCACAGAAAGCTTGGGAAGGAGCTTGGCCTGTTCGCCATGATGGAGGAGGGGCCGGGATTCCCCTTTTTCCTTCCCAGAGGAATGGTCTTGAAGAACATCCTGATCGACTACTGGCGGAAACTGCATCTGCGGGAGGGGTATCAGGAGATTTCAACGCCGGTCATGCTGACGAAAAAGCTGTGGGAGACATCCGGGCATTGGGAGCATTATCGGGACAATATGTATACGTCTGTGGTGGATGGGACGGACTATGCCATTAAGCCGATGAGCTGTCCGGGCGGTATGCTGGTGTATAAGAACGAGCCGCGTTCTTACCGCGACCTGCCGCTCAGACTGGCGGAGCTGGGGCTGGTGCACCGCTACGAGAAGTCCGGGCAGCTGCACGGACTGATGCGGGTCTGCGCGTTCACACAGGACGATGCGCATATTTTTATGACGGAGGAGCAGGTGATTCCGGAGATCCGGAAAGTGGCGCGTCTGATTCAGGAAGTATACGGGAAATTCGGGTTTTCCTATTTCGTCGAGCTTTCCACAAGGCCGGAAAACAGCATCGGCAGCGAGGCGGAATGGGAGCTCGCGACAAATGCGCTGATACAGGCGGCGCAGTCGCTCGGTCTGCCTTATGCGGTCAATGAAGGTGATGGCGCCTTTTATGGGCCCAAGCTGGATTTTCACTTAAAGGATTCCATCGGACGCACATGGCAGTGCGGGACGATTCAGCTGGATTTCCAGCTTCCGGTAAGGTTCGGTGCGGAATATACGGGCGCGGACGGACAGAAACACCGCCCTGTCATGATTCACCGCGTTATCTATGGTTCTCTGGAGCGGTTCATTGGCATCCTGATAGAACATTATGCCGGCAGGTTTCCGGTCTGGCTGGCGCCGGTGCAGGCCAAAATACTTCCTGTTTCCGATAAATATAAGGATTATGGGCTGGAAATCCTGCGGCAGTGCCGGGATGCCGGTATCCGTGCGGAAATCGATCTGCGGGATGAGAAACTTGGATATAAGATTCGGGAAGCGCAGATGGAGAAGATTCCTTATATGATTATTCTGGGAGAAAAGGAGCGCACCGCGCGGACGCTTTCCGTGAGGTTCAGGGACGCCGGAAAACAGCTTCCGGGGATTTCTTTTGAAGAATTCCGGGAAATGTGTTACCATGAAGGCGGAGGGAAAGAAGAGGATGACCGAAAAGAATTCGAGGAATATATTGGGGGGAATCCGGTACTGGTCGAAAACGGAAGAGTTTATGAAGACGGCGTCTGAAAAGGCAGAGGGAAAGCCGCAGACAGAGGGAAGGCGGAAAGTATGAATTTTGAACAGATGCGGCAGGCGTGCCGGGCGTTCGATGAGATCATGCCGATCGGAAGAACGGTGGAACTGGAAGGAAAAGCTTATCATATTGCCGGAATGACGCGGCTCGGAAAACAGGCACAGATGTATGTCATAGAGGGTGCGCCTAAACAAAAGAACGACTCGGCGGACGGGCATTCGGAGGCGATGCGCCAAAAGGAATCCCATACGAATCGGGCGGGCATAAAGATTGTGCCCGCAGAATGTCTGTTTTCTAATATTATGACAGTTAAACTCGGCGATTGGGAGCTGGAAACGTGCGGAGCGGATTCAGGGCCTCTGGCGCTGAATGAAGGCTGTATGGTGGATGCGGACAGTGAAAATTTTCTGATGTTCTATGAGATGATAAGAGCGGGATGGAAATTGCCGCAGAACAGCCCTTTTCAGACGATGGACTGGAAGAATATCTGGTGGACAAGGATGTCTTTCCATACGGAAGCCGAAAGCCTGCCTGTCTGGAAGGATCAGGATATTTCGATAAAGTGGGGCAGGAGGGTAAAGCCGCATTATGTGGAAAAGCCGGTCTGCCTGACGGTGGGAGAAGCAATGGAGTTTTCTTTTGCCATAGAGGATGGGCGGCAGGGCATCTGTTATATCAACAGGGTCTATCCGATGGATATCTGGAAAGAGAATGAGGAGAAATTTAAGAATCCGCGGTATCTGGAAATAATGTCCGCGGAGGAACTGGAAGAGCATAAGGAAGAATTTTTTCAGAATCTGGAGCAGGCCTGCCCAAAGGGGATGTGCTATCTGGGAATCGAGTATGAATGTACACTGGCGGGCAGCCTTGCGTTCTATGACAGAGATTTTCTGGAATCGGAGCCCAAAGTTTACCGGGGAAGTTCGAGTTTTATGATGATGCTCCTGCGGCCGGACGAACCGACCGGAAGGCATGGCCTTCCCCAGCGCGGCTGTATCATCCAGAAACCGATCGCGCCGGATGTGCAGAGGATGGACGCGGAGTTGTTCCGGTTTGATGAAATGTTTGATGAGGGAAAGGATTTTGTACGGCTGACGGAGGTTTCAGGATGAAAAGCGTTCTGCAGGAGGATCTGATTTATGAAATACTTTCTGTCGTGGAAGAGATTCCGGCCGGAAAGGCCGCTACCTACGGACAGATTGCGAAACTCATCGGACGGGATAAGAACGCGCGGCTGGTCGGGAAGGTACTCAGTATGTCGCAGTATTATGGGGACTATCCCTGCCACAGAGTCGTCAACCATGCGGGCAGGCTCGCACCCGGCTGGCGGGAGCAGGGTGAACTGCTGCGGGAAGAAGGGGTTCCGTTCAGGGAGGACGGACGTGTGGATTTGAAGAAGTGCCGGTGGGTAGTGTGAGAAACAGTTTGACCGGGCCTCTGGCAGACGCCGGAAAAATAAAACTGGCGCTGCCCGATAAGCCCAAAAGTTCAAAGCAAAGGTAATAAAGGCATGACAAAAAAGAAATTTTTCATTTTCCCGCTTCTTTTTCTGCCGATCCTTCTTCTGCCTGTTCTTTTAAACGGTATGCGGAAGGGAAGTACAGGAGCAGAGCCGACTGTCGTTTCTTTACAGCAGGAAACGATAGAAATTACGGGAAAAGGCGCGGCAGAAAGCGGCGGCGTTATAACGATTGAGCGAAGCGGCCGCTACCTGATAACGGGTACGTTACAAAACGGCCGGATTTATGTGGATGCCGGGGATGACGGGACGGTGCTGCTGGAGCTTGGCGGCGCCGTTATCGATAACCCGTCGAGAGCGGCCATTTATGTGGAAAATGCGGCGCATGTGATGATACTGCTGACAGCGGGGACGGAGAACACGATACGGAGCGGTGCGGAAGCGGGCGGGCCGTCTGACGATGGGGAAAGCGGCGCGGCGATTTATGCAAAGAAGGATCTTTTTTTTACCGGGGAAGGTTCGCTGCTGGTGGAAGGCGGTTTGAATAACGGTATTCAGTCGAAGGCAGGTCTGCAGATCGACAGCGGAAATATCGAAGTGAACGCTGTCAACCATGGAATCAAGGGAAAAGATCTCGTGACGATTGCGGGCGGCAGCCTGCGGATCGCGGCCGGGGACAGGGGCGTCCAGGCGAAATATGAAATGCGCATTACGGGCGGAAATCTGCAGATTACGGCCAAAGAAGGGCTGGAAGCGAATCAGATATCGATTGAGGGCGGAACGGTGGATATTACCGCCGGGGATGACGGCATCAATGCCAACGGCGGGGAAGCCAAACAGAAAAAAGATCCTTCTGAAGACGTCGTAGAGACTATGCCGAATCTGACAATCCGGGGCGGCGTCCTGCATATCGACGCGGAGGGAGACGGCCTCGATTCCAACGGAAATATCTGCATAGAGGGCGGGGAACTCGTCATAGACGGGCCGGCCGGGGATGATGACGGGCCGATCGATTTTGGAAAAGAGAATGGCGGAGGCTGCATGATTCGGGGAGGAACGGTTCTTGCGATTGGCAGTTCGGGCATGGCGGAAACTTTTGACGAGAGTTCGGAGCAATGTTCGTTCCGCTGGCTTTTTGATACGCCGTACGAGGCTGGAAGCGAGATCGTGATTACCGATGCCGCCGGCAAAGAGCTATACCGCCATACCGCGGCCAGGCGGGGGGCTTCCGTCGTGTTCAGCAGCCCGGCGCTCGTGCTGGGAGAGGATTATACGCTGTGTGCGGGAGAACAGATAGTAGAAATCCGGCAGAAAGAGATTTCGGTCAAATAGCGGGAGAAAGACGGCGGGAACCGTATCAGCGGTTCCCGCCGTTATGTTCGTTCCGCCATTGTCTGGGAGAAATGCCGTAAGTATTCTTGAAGGCTCTGGAAAAGTGGAGCTGGTTCGGATAACCGACCGCATTGCCGATATCGCCGATGGACAGTCTGGTCAGCTTGAGTAGTTCCGTCGCCTTGGTCATACGGTAGGAAATCAGAAAATCCTGAGGGGATTTTCCGGTATTTTCCCGGAAGATCTTCCCGAAATAGCTTCTGTTCAGGCCGCAGAAGGCGGCGATATTTTCGATGGAAATATCGTTTTGAAAATTCTGTTCAATATAAGAAAAGGCTTCTTTAATATAAAAGTCGCGCAGGCTGTTTCCTTTACTGATCTGCCCGGAAGTGGAAGAACGGACAAAACTGTCGATGAACAGATAAAGATGCCCGATTAAATGAAAAGGCGATGCCTCTTTGTGATTCACGATATATAACATTTCTTCTTTCATCGTTTCTGAAATATCTTTATAGCGGGCCTTGTAGACCGGCTGATCCGGGGAGAGCCCTGCCAGCTCTACGGTCTCTTTGACGCGGAGCCCGTCAAATTCGATCCAGACATATTCCCATGGGATTTCATGATCTGCAATATAGGTGCAGACCTGATGGGGAAAAAGCATAAATCCCTGTCCGCTTTTGATCTGATAAATTTCGGAGCTTCCTTTGGAGTTATCCGCATATAACGTCCCGGTTCCGGACAGGCAGAGATGAAAAAGATAGTGGTTTCTGGCCGCCGGCCCGAAGGAATGGGAAGGGTCGCACTGTTCCCAGCCGAATTGATACAGCCCAAGATCGACAAAATTTTCACTCGGAAAAACCGAAAAAATGACCTCGCTCACGAAAACGCCTCTTTTCCTGAAAGTAGTACTCTTATTTTACAGGAAGGATGCCTGCTTTTCAAGGTATTCAGAGGCTTTTCCCACCCTATATACCAAAATGCTATATCATATCAAATAATCGACTTAAAAATAGCATAAAGATATAAAATATGCAAAACGACGTTATATACAGCTAGCATAAAGGTATGTTAAAATGACTTTACAAAAACAGGGAAGGAGAAAAGCTATGAAAAGGAAAGGAATAAAGTGCCTGAAACTGACATTATGCTGTGCGGCCGCAGCGATGGTGGTTCAGGGCTGCGGAGCTTCTTTGGACGATCGGACGATCGAGATCGAGATTGTGCAGTATAAACCGGAAGCGGCCAGTTATTTTAAGCTGGTGGAAGACGAGTTCAATGCGTCGCATGACGATATTCATCTGACGATCAGCTCCCCCAACGATGCGATGACGATTTTAAAAACAAGATTTATCAGAGAGGATTATCCGGACATCATAGGAATCGGCGGCGATATCAACTATTCTTATTTTGTGGATGCAGAAATCCTGGCAGACGTTTCGGGCTATGAGGGAATGCAGAGCATTAACCAGGGGTATTTGGATATTGCCGAAGCACTGGAACTGGTTCCGACGGACGGGACCTACATTGTACCGTATGTGGCAAATGCGGCGGGGGTTCTTTACAATAAGGATATGTTCGAGGAACACGGCTGGCAGATTCCGGCCACATGGGATGAGCTGATGGCGCTGTGCGATGAGATTCAGGCAGAGGGAATTCTTCCGTTCTATTTTGGCTTTAAAGATACATGGACCTGTCTTGCGCCCTGGAATGCGATGGCGGTGGAGCTTTCGCCTTCCGACACGACAAAGCGGGTAAATAAAGGGCAGACGACATTTACCGGCGAATACCGGGAATTGTCAGAGAAGTATCTGGCTCTTCTGCCCTACGGACCGGAAGGGCCGTTCGCATACAGCTATAATGATGCCTGTACCGCTTTTGCCAGAGGGGAATCAGCGATGTATACGATCGGAAGCTATGCGACGCCGCAGATTTTATCCGTAAATCCGGAAATGAATATCGATTCTTTTGTGATGCCTGCGAGCGGCGGGGCGGAGGGAAGGACGCTGAATTCGGGAATCGACCTTGGCTTCTGCGTGACGGCAGAATGCGAAAATAAGGAAGCGGCTTATGAAGTGTTGGATTTTCTGTATGCGGATGAAAATTTACAGAAATATATCGACGACCGGGGGTGCGGACATTTTCTTGGACTAGCTAAGCCGCCAGACCAAGGCTCCTCCTG
>JAMPFK010000001.1:626030-698652 GCA_023664485.1 Bacteroides fragilis
ATACTTCTGCAACCTGCAGTGAAGTAGGCGTAAGAAAAACTTATAAAGAAAAACTATTCCAGCATCCAATTCATCAGGAATTTACCAAGTCCTACAATAAACTTTACGGGCGCATCCGACGCGGCAAAGTTCCGAACGATACCCCACTAATGAATGAATTGAAAAAGCTGCATGATGAATACACAGAAAAATATGAAAATACGCACAAGAAAGACCGAGAAGCGGTCTGGAAAGAATATATTCAGAAGAATAAGGAATTGCTTGGATAATATTCACTTAATCATAGAAGCATAATTCCAACATTTTAAAATTTCCAAATATTTTAGAAGCATTATAGAAGCACAAGCGACTTGCAAAACTGTTTTTTACTCAAAAAGGCTTTCGGAGAAACCCCCGAAAGCCTTGATTTTACTATATTTCTTTCAATTACTCAATGATAGACGCAACCCTGCCAGACCCAACTGTACGTCCACCCTCACGAATAGCAAACGTAAGACCCTGCTCCATAGCGATCGGATGAATCAGCTCGATCGACATCTCCACGTTATCGCCAGGCATGCACATCTCTGTACCTTCCGGCAAATTACATACGCCTGTAACGTCTGTTGTTCTGAAATAGAACTGAGGTCTGTAGTTATTGAAGAAAGGGGTGTGACGCCCGCCTTCGTCTTTTGTCAGAACGTATACCTGAGCGGTAAACTTTCTGTGACATGTTACAGAACCCGGTTTTGCAAGAACCTGGCCTCTTTCGATATCTGTTCTCTGAATACCGCGAAGCAGAACGCCGATGTTATCGCCAGCCTGAGCTTCATCCAACAGCTTACGGAACATTTCAATACCCGTTACAACAGATTTCTGTGTTTCTTCCTTAACACCAATGATTTCAACATCATCTGACATATGAAGCGTACCACGCTCTACTCTGCCGGTAGCAACCGTACCACGGCCTGTAATGGAGAATACGTCCTCGACAGGCATCAGGAAAGGCTTATCTGTATCACGCTGAGGATCCGGAATATAAGAATCAACGGTATCCATCAATTCCATAACCTTATCTCCCCACTCGCCTGAAGGATCCTCAAGTGCCTTTAAAGCAGAACCTTTGACAATCGGGCAGTCTGTGAACTCGTACTCTTCAAGCTGCTCTGTAATTTCCATTTCAACCAGCTCAAGAAGCTCAGGGTCGTCAACCATATCGCACTTGTTCATGAATACTACGATATAAGGTACGCCTACCTGACGGGACAGAAGGATGTGCTCCTTTGTCTGAGCCATAACGCCGTCAGTAGCAGCAACAACGAGGATAGCGCCGTCCATCTGAGCAGCTCCTGTAATCATGTTCTTTACATAGTCAGCATGTCCAGGGCAGTCAACATGAGCGTAGTGTCTCTTCTCTGTTTCGTACTCAACGTGAGCCGTAGAAATTGTAATACCTCTTTCTCTTTCTTCCGGAGCTTTATCGATGTTCTCGAAATCTGTAGCTGTGTTGCCGGCTACTCTTTCGGAAAGTACTTTTGTGATAGCAGCTGTCAAAGTCGTTTTACCATGATCGACGTGACCAATGGTACCAATATTACAATGGGGTTTGGTTCTTTCAAATTTCGCTTTAGCCATTTCTAAAGTCCTCCTTAAAAAAATTTTCTTTCATAGATTTGAATTGTTTCATTTCTCAACCAGCTATCTTTGATTATATTAAAGATTGCCAATATTTTCAAGCATTATTTGGATTTTGCCGCTAATACTTTTTCCTGTACGTTCTTAGGCACCTGCTCGTATTTTTCAAAGAACATCGAATAGTTGCCGCGTCCCTGTGTCTTGGAACGTAAGTCTGTCGAATAACCGAACATTTCAGCAAGCGGTACATAGCCTTTTACCATCTTGCCGCCGCCGATATCTTCCATGCCTTCGATACGTCCACGACGGGAGTTGATATCGCCGATAACATCGCCCATATACTCTTCAGGCATCGTGACCTCGACCTTCATAATAGGCTCTAATAATACAGGATTCGCTTTTTTCATGGCTTCTTTGAAGCACATGGAACCTGCAATATGGAATGCCATTTCCGAAGAATCGACTTCATGGTAGGAACCATCATACACGTTCGCATAGACGCCAAGTACCGGGAATCCACCTAAAATACCTGCTTTTGACGCTTCTTCGATACCTTCGCCGACAGCAGGGATGTATTCCTTGGGAATTGCACCGCCTACTACGCTGGATTCATACTTGAATGTTTCTTCACCGTTCGGATCCATAGGCTCGAATTTCACTTTACAGTGTCCATACTGGCCGCGGCCGCCGGACTGTTTCGCATATTTATATTCCTGATCGACAGGCTTTGTAAACGTTTCTTTGTAAGCGACCTGAGGCGCGCCGACATTCGCTTCTACCTTGAATTCACGAAGCAGACGGTCTACGATGATCTCCAGATGCAGCTCGCCCATGCCGGCGATAATGGTCTGGCCTGTTTCCTGATCCGTATGCGCTTTGAAGGTAGGATCTTCTTCCGCGAGCTTCGCCAGGGCTTCGCCCATTTTACCCTGACCTGCTTTGGTCTTAGGCTCGATTGCGAGCTCGATAACGGGCTCCGGAAATTCCATAGATTCCAGGATGACCGGATGCTGCTCATCACAGATAGTATCTCCAGTCGTCGTGATTTTAAATCCTACCGCTGCCGCGATATCGCCGGAATATACCTTATCCAGCTCCGCTCTCTTGTTCGCATGCATCTGCAGAATACGTCCGACACGTTCTTTTTTGTCTTTGGTCGCATTCAGTACATAAGAACCGGAATTCATTGTACCGGAGTAGACTCTGAAAAATGCCAGTTTCCCGACGAACGGATCCGCCATAATCTTGAAGGCCAATGCAGAAAAAGGTTCGTTGTCGGAAGAATGTCTCTCCACTTCATTGCCGTCCAAATCAGTCCCTTTGATTGCCGGAATGTCTGTCGGTGCAGGCATAAATTCCAGAATTGCATCCAGAAGCTTCTGAACGCCTTTGTTCCGGTAAGCGGAACCGCAGCATACGGGAACCGCCCTGCATTCACAGGTAGCGAGCCGCAGCGCTTTTTTCATATCTTCTACGGAAGGTTCTTCTCCTTCCAGATACATCATTGTTAAATCATCATCTAATTCACAGACCTTTTCTACCAATTCATCACGGTACAATTCAGCCTGATCCTTCATATCATCCGGTATATCGACGATATCGATATCGTCGCCCTTATCGTCATTATAGATATAGGCTTTCATCTCAAATAAATCGATAATGCCCTTGAATTCATCTTCTTTGCCAATCGGCAGCTGAAGAATAATTGCATTTTTACCCAATCTGTTTCTGATCTGATCTACCGCACCGTAGAAATCTGCACCCAGGATATCCATTTTGTTAATGAATGCCATTCTCGGTACGTTGTAGGTATCAGCCTGACGCCATACATTTTCTGACTGTGGCTCAACGCCGCCTTTTGCACAGAATACGCCGACAGCGCCATCCAGTACACGGAGTGAACGCTCGACTTCAACAGTAAAGTCAACGTGGCCGGGAGTATCAATGATATTAATGCGATGCTCTAAAGCGCCCGGCTTCGGCTTACAGTTTTCCTCCAAAGTCCAATGACACGTCGTAGCGGCTGATGTGATAGTAATACCTCTTTCCTGTTCCTGTTCCATCCAGTCCATGGTAGCAGTGCCTTCATGAGTATCACCGATCTTATAGTTTACCCCGGTGTAATAGAGGATACGCTCTGTCAATGTCGTTTTACCGGCATCAATATGGGCCATAATACCTATATTCCGGGTCCTCTCCAATGGATATTCTCTTTCAGCCAAGGTTTTTTCCTCCTGTTATTTTTTGAAGAAGTTCCGCCGGAACCTCTTCCGGGCAAAACATAAATTCCCTGGTCAGCGTCTTTTTCTGACTTCATAAATCTTTTTACCAGGTAAATATTTTTACCCTTTTAGAAACGATAATGTGCAAATGCTTTGTTTGCTTCTGCCATTTTATGCATATCTTCTTTTCTCTTCACGGCTGCGCCCGTATTATTCGCAGCATCCAGAATTTCGTTGGCCAGCCTTTCCTGCATTGTCTTCTCACCTCTTTTGCGTGAAAACATTGTCAGCCAGCGAAGCCCTAATGCCTGGCGTCTTTCCGGGCGGACTTCGATCGGCACCTGATAAGTTGCGCCACCGATACGTCTTGCCTTTACCTCGAGAACAGGCATGATATTGTTCATAGCCTCCTCGAATACTTCAAGAGCCGGCTTTCCAGCCTTTTCTTCCACTCTTGCAAACGCTCCATACACAATTTTCTGAGCTACGCCCTTCTTACCGTCCAGCATGATGTTGTTGATAAGCTTGGTAACTACTTTATTGTTGTATAAAGGATCTGCCAATATATCTCTCTTTGCAATATGTCCTTTACGCGGCACGGTTCTTCCCTCCTTATTCATATTTACAGCGGCGCGTCTGTGCGCCCGCTGCTTTCAATAAATCAACGGTACTCACATGTGTCCTCTAATTCAATGTGTTCGTGCGGTTTTCTATTTCAAGAATCCCAACACTAAATTAGTTCTGTTTGTGGTCCTAATTTTTAAAAGCCTCGGCCCGTAAGTCTGCCCCGCAAACTTACGAAGTTAATCCGCTCTGCGGATTTACTTCTTTTACTTTTTGACTTTCGGTCTCTTAGCGCCATATTTGGAGCGGGCCTGCTTCCTGTTAGCGACTCCCGCAGTATCAAGCGTACCTCTGATGATATGGTATCTTGTACCAGGCAAGTCTTTCACTCTGCCGCCGCGGATCAAAACAACGCTGTGCTCCTGAAGATTATGGCCTTCTCCGGGAATATAGCTTGTTACTTCGATTCCGTTGGAAAGACGAACTCTGGCAATCTTTCTGAGAGCTGAATTAGGCTTTTTAGGAGTTGCTGTCTTGACAGCTGTGCAGACACCTCTCTTCTGCGGAGAAGACGTATCGATTGCTGTTTTGTGAAGAGAGTTCCATCCTTTCAACAAAGCAGGTGCGGTTGACTTCTTAACAGATGTCTGACGTCCCTTTCTGACTAACTGGTTAAATGTTGGCATTCTTTTCACCTCCTGTAAAATTTTTATTCTGCCTTTTAACCGGCTTATTATGCACAGTTTTCTGCGTAAAATATTTTTTGCATGACAAAAAAAACGCATCTGCGTGCACACTAAAATAGTATACTTGCCCGCAAATGCGTTGTCAATACTTTTTTCAATTATTTCCTATTCAAGAACTTCTGCCGTTTCCTCTTCGGCTGCCTCCAGCTCCGTCATTTCTTCCTCTGTCTCGTCATCCATATACAGATCCTCGGAAATTTCGATTTCTTCCTCGTCGTCCACTGCATAATCCTCACGGATATTGACCTCATCCTCTACCGCAAGGCGCGCCAGCAGATTTTCATCCGTATTCAGCCTTGTGTTGCGGTATCTCTTCATGCCGGTGCCGGCAGGAATCAGTTTACCGATGATGACGTTCTCTTTCAAGCCGACGAGCGGGTCGATTTTTCCTTTGATCGCCGCCTCCGTCAATACCTTCGTCGTCTCCTGGAAGGACGCCGCGGAAAGGAAGGAATTTGTCGCCAGGGCCGCTTTGGTGATACCGAGCATGATCTGCTTGCCGTCAGCAGGCTCTTTCCCCTCTTTTACAAGGGTTTCGTTCAGATCCTCATATTCCAGTACATCTACCAGCGTGCCGGGCAGATATTCCGTATCGCCGCTGCTTTCAATCCTGACTTTTTTCAGCATCTGGCGCACGATGACCTCGATATGCTTATCGGCAATATCAACGCCCTGTAAGCGGTATACTCTCTGTACCTCGCGGAGCATATAATCCTGTACGGCACGGATTCCCTTGATTTTCAGGAGGTCGTGAGGATTGACGCTTCCTTCCGTCAGCTCGTCGCCCGCCTCTAATGCTGCGCCGTCCATGATCTTGATTCTGGATCCGTAAGGAATCAGGTACGTTTTGGATTCGCCGGTCTCGTCGTTGGTAATCACGACCTCGCGTTTTTTCTTCGTATCCTTGATCGTTGCCACACCGCCGAATTCCGCGATGATCGCAAGTCCTTTGGGCTTACGCGCCTCAAAAAGCTCCTCGACACGGGGAAGACCCTGTGTGATATCGTCGCCGGCAACGCCGCCCGTATGGAAAGTCCGCATCGTAAGCTGTGTACCGGGTTCGCCGATGGACTGCGCCGCGATGATGCCGACCGCCTCGCCTACCTGAACGGCTTCTCCGGTCGCCATATTTGCGCCGTAACATTTTGCACAGATACCGATATGGGAGCGGCAGGTCAAAATCGTACGAATCTTCACTTCCTCGACCGGCTCGCCCTTCTCATCCACGCCGATGCTTAAAATCTTTGCCGCGCGGCTCGGCGTGATCATATGATTTCTTTTTACAATGATATTGCCGTCTTTATCTTTGATCTCATTACAGGAAAATCTTCCTGTAATTCTGTCCTTCAAACCTTCAATGGTCTCTTTTCCGTCCATGAACGCTTTGACGGACATACCCGGAATCTCGTCCCTGCCCTCACAGCAGTCTGTCTCACGGATAATGAGCTCCTGCGATACATCGACCATACGCCTCGTCAAATAACCGGAGTCCGCCGTACGGAGCGCGGTGTCGGACAGGCCCTTACGCGCGCCGTGAGCGGACATAAAATATTCCAGAACGTCAAGTCCTTCACGGAAATTGGACTTAATCGGCAGTTCGATCGTCCGCCCGGTCGTATCCGCCATCAGACCACGCATGCCCGCAAGCTGCTTGATCTGCTGGTTGGAACCACGGGCGCCGGAATCTGCCATCATAAAGATATTATTATATTTATCCAGTCCCGCAAGCAATACGTCGGTCAGCTCTTTATCCGTTTCATTCCATGTTTCCACGACCGCACGGTATCTTTCTTCTTCCGTAATAAGGCCGCGCCTGAAATTCTGTGAGATCTTATCAACGGTTACCTGCGCTTCTTCCAGCATTTCCTGTTTTCTGGCAGGCACGGTCATATCAGAAATGGATACCGTCATGGCGGCTCTGGTTGAATAGTAATACCCGGTAGATTTGATCAGGTCCAATACCTCCGCCGTCTTTACGGCTCCATGAATGTTGATGACTTTTTCCAGAATCTGTTTTAACTGCTTTTTGCCAACGTGGAAATCCACTTCCAGCTTCAACAGGTTTTCCGGATCGCTTCTGTCCACATATCCCAGATCCTGCGGCAGGATTTCATTGAAAAGGAAACGTCCCAGCGTAGATTCTTCGGTTCCCGTAACGAGCTCCTTGTCGGCATTTCTTTTCTGTACTCTGACATGGATCCTGCTGTGCAGCGTACATTCGCCGTTTTCATAAGCCAGAATCGCTTCGTTGATATTCTTGTAATATTTGCCCTCTCCGGCAACGCCTTCTCTTTCCTGTGTCAGATAGTAGATACCGAGCACCATATCCTGGGAAGGAACGGCAACCGGGCCGCCGTCCGAGGGTTTTAAGAGGTTGTTGGGAGACAAAAGCAAAAATCTGCACTCAGCCTGCGCTTCTACGGACAGAGGCAGATGCACCGCCATCTGGTCGCCGTCGAAATCGGCGTTGAATGCCGTACATACGAGAGGATGCAGCTTAATCGCCTTGCCTTCCACCAGAATCGGCTCAAAAGCCTGAATGCCCAGCCTGTGCAGCGTAGGCGCACGGTTCAGCATAACGGGATGCTCCCTGATGACCTCTTCCAGAACGTCCCATACCTGCGTATCCAGCCTTTCTACAAGTTTCTTGGCATTTTTGATATTCTGCGAAATCCCTCTCGATACAAGTTCTTTCATAACAAAAGGTTTGAACAGCTCGATCGCCATTTCTTTCGGCAGGCCGCACTGGTAAATTTTCAGTTCCGGCCCTACGACGATAACGGAACGGCCCGAATAATCGACACGTTTTCCGAGCAGGTTCTGACGGAAACGGCCGGATTTACCTTTTAACATATCGGAAAGGGATTTCAGCGCTCTGTTGCCAGGACCCGTTACCGGCCGTCCTCTTCTGCCGTTATCGATCAGCGCATCGACCGCTTCCTGGAGCATTCTTTTCTCGTTGCGGACAATGATATCGGGCGCGCCGAGCTCCAGCAGCCTTTTCAAACGGTTATTTCTGTTGATGATTCTTCTATATAAATCATTTAAATCGGATGTTGCAAAACGTCCGCCGTCCAGCTGTACCATCGGACGAAGATCCGGCGGAATGACCGGAATCGCATCCATAATCATCCATTCGGGTTTATTCCCCGATTCCCGGAAAGCCTCTACTACTTCCAGTCTCTTGATGATGCGGGCGCTCTTCTGTCCGCTGGAATCTTTTAACTCATCCTTCAACTCCGCCGCTTCTTTTTCCAGATCGATCGCCACAAGCAGTTCTTTGATTGCCTCGGCGCCCATTCCGACACGGAATTTGAAGCCCCAGTTTTCTCTCGCATCCTGATATTCTCTTTCGGAAAGCACCTGCTTATAATCCAGATCGGTCTCTCCCGCATCCAGAACGATATAAGCTGCAAAGTATAATACCTTTTCAAGGACTCTCGGCGATAAATCCAGAATGAGTCCCATACGGCTTGGTATTCCTTTAAAATACCAGATATGGGATACCGGAGCCGCGAGCGCGATATGTCCCATACGCTCCCTGCGGACGCTGGATTTGGTGACCTCGACACCGCATCTGTCGCAGACAACGCCTTTGTATCTGATTTTTTTATACTTACCGCAATGACATTCCCAGTCCTTGCTCGGTCCGAATATCTTTTCGCAATAAAGCCCGTCTTTCTCCGGCTTCAATGTCCGGTAGTTGATCGTTTCCGGCTTTAATACTTCACCTCTGGACCATTCTCTGATTTTCTCAGGAGATGCAAGACCGATTCTGATCGCGTCAAATGTCATAGGTTGATACGCTTCCTGTTTTATTTCTGCCATATTAAGCCTGCTCCTTTCACACTATCCGCCATGGTTCCGCCCCGCGGAATCTTAAATCGATATGAAAAATCTCCGATCTTTCCTCTACTCGTCATAAGATTCTTCAAAATCGACATCCAGCTCCATATCAGCTTCTGCGAAATCGTCATCCATATAATCCTCTTCCGGCTCTTCGCTGTTGACTAACTCGCCGCTTTCTTCATCAAATTCCTGTTTCTGATAGCCCATATTGCCGAGGGATTCTTTTTCATAATCATAGTTCCTGGAATCGCCTTCGATTTCATAACGGTAATCGTTCTCGCTGTAATCGACAGTTTCCATAATCTCCACTTCGGTCTGGTCTTCCCTGAGCACTCTGACATCCAGCCCGAGAGACTGCAGTTCTTTCAAAAGGACTTTGAACGATTCCGGAATACCGGGTTCAGGAATATTATCTCCTTTGATAATCGCCTCATAGGTCTTGACACGGCCGACAACGTCATCGGATTTCACCGTCAAAATCTCCTGAAGCGTATAAGCTGCGCCGTATGCTTCCAGCGCCCAGACCTCCATTTCACCGAAACGCTGCCCGCCGAACTGTGCTTTACCGCCGAGCGGCTGCTGCGTTACCAGCGCATAAGGGCCCGTAGAACGCGCATGAATCTTATCGTCTACCAGATGATGCAGTTTCAGATAGTGCATATGGCCGATCGTGACCGGAGCATCAAAATATTCTCCCGTTCTGCCGTCACGGAGCCTTACCTTGCCATCCCTGGAAATCGGCACGCCTTTCCACACTTCCCTGTGGTCGCGGTGCTCGGACAAATACTCCATGACTTCCGGCAAAAGCTCTTCTTTATGTTTTTTCTCAAATTCTTCCCATTCCAGATTGACGTAATCGTTCGCCAGATCCAGCGTATCCATGATATCGCCTTCTTTTGCGCCGTCAAATACCGGCGTCGCCACATCGAAGCCGAGCGCCCTCGCCGCAAGCGAAAGGTGGATTTCGAGCACCTGTCCGATATTCATACGGGAAGGCACGCCGAGCGGATTCAATACGATATCGAGCGGGCGTCCGTTCGGCAGATAGGGCATATCCTCTACCGGAAGCACACGGGAAACGACACCCTTGTTCCCGTGACGTCCTGCCATCTTATCACCGACGGAAATCTTTCTTTTCTGTGCGATATAAATGCGGACTGCCTGATTCACGCCGGGAGACAATTCATCGCCGTTCTCCCTCGTAAATACTTTTGCATTGACAACAATACCATATTCGCCATGCGGGACTTTCAAAGAAGTATCGCGCACTTCCCTGGCTTTTTCACCGAAAATCGCGCGCAGCAGCCTTTCCTCCGCCGTCAGCTCCGTCTCGCCCTTTGGCGTCACTTTGCCGACAAGGATATCTCCCGCACGGACCTCCGCGCCGATCCGGATAATTCCTCTCTCATCCAGATCTTTCAGCGCATCGTCGCCGACGCCCGGAACGTCTCTCGTAATCTCTTCCGGCCCCAGCTTCGTATCGCGCGCTTCCGCTTCGTATTCTTCTATATGAACGGATGTATACACATCCTCCTGTACGAGTTTCTCGCTGAGCAATACGGCATCTTCGTAGTTATAGCCTTCCCATGTCATAAAGCCGATCAGCGGATTCTTGCCGAGCGCCAGCTCGCCGTTCTCCGTAGAAGGGCCGTCCGCTATCACTTCCCCTGCCTCCACATGAGCGCCCTTGAATACGATCGGCTTCTGGTTATAGCAGTTGGACTGATTGCTCCGGGAAAATTTCGACAAACGGTATTCCTCCTTCCCGCCGTCATCACAGGTTATCCTGATCAGATTAGAGGATACATAATCGACCGTACCCGCTTTCCTCGCGAGGACACAGACGCCCGAATCGACAGCCGCCTTAGGCTCCATACCCGTGCCGACAACAGGCGCTTCCGTAAACAAAAGCGGTACTGCCTGACGCTGCATATTGGATCCCATCAGCGCACGGTTCGCATCGTCATTCTGCAGGAACGGAATCAGGGCCGTCGCAACGGAAAATACCATTTTCGGCGATACGTCCATATAATCGAACATGGTCTTCGGATATTCCTGCGTTTCCTCCTTGTAACGGCCGGAAATGCTGTTACGGGCGAAATAGCCTTCCGCATCAAGGGGCGCGGAAGCCTGTGCAACATGATAATTATCCTCCTCGTCCGCCGTCATATAAACGACCTCATCCGTTACGCGCGGATTTGCCGGGTCGCTCTTGTCGATTTTGCGGTAAGGAGCCTCCACAAAACCGTATTCGTTAATTCTCGCATAGGATGCAAGAGAATTGATCAGACCGATGTTCGGGCCTTCAGGCGTCTCGATCGGACACATTCTTCCATAATGCGTATAATGAACATCCCGGACCTCAAATCCTGCCCGGTCCCTCGAAAGGCCGCCGGGACCCAGTGCGGAAAGACGTCTCTTATGAGTCAGCTCCCCAAGCGGATTGTTCTGATCCATGAACTGCGAAAGCTGGGAAGACCCGAAAAATTCTTTCACCGCAGCCTGTACAGGTTTGATGTTGATCAATACCTGCGGAGAAATTTCCTCCGCATCGTGGGTCGTCATCCTTTCGCGGACGACTCTTTCCAGTCTGGAAAGGCCGATCCGATATTGGTTCTGAAGCAGTTCACCGACCGCTCTGATACGTCTGTTGCCCAAATGGTCAATGTCATCGTCATTGCCGATTCCATATTCCAGATGGATGTTATAGTTAATAGAAGCAAGAATATCTTCTTTCGTAATATGTTTCGGGATCAGTTCATGTACATTCTTCCGAATCGCCTCCGCCAAAAGCGCGGGATCATCACCGTATTCTTCCAGAATCTGCTGTAATACCGGATAATAAACGAGCTCCGTAACGCCGAGTTCTCTCGGATTACAGTCCACATGGCTTGTAATGTCTACCATCATGTTAGACAATATTTTGACATTTTTTTCTTCTGTCTGTACCCATACATAAGGAACCGCCGCGTTCTGGATGGCATCCGCCGTCTCCGCGGTCACGGTATCGCCGGCGCCCGCGAGCACTTCGCCCGTTGAAGTGTCGATAACGTCTTCCGCCAGCACATGATTTCTGATCCTGTTCCGGAACATCAGCTTCTTATTAAATTTATATCTTCCGACTTTCGCCAAATCATATCTTCTGGGGTCAAAAAACATCGCATTTATCAGGCTTTCCGCGCTTTCCACGCTGAGAGGCTCGCCCGGACGGATCTTTTTGTACAACTCCAAAAGCCCTTCCTGATGATTTTCTGAAACGTCCTTGGAAAAGCTTGCCTCAATTTTGGGTTCGTCGCCGAACAGTTCCCGGATCTCATCGTTGGAACCCACGCCAAGCGCTCTGATCAAAACCGTAATCGGTACTTTTCTGGTCCTGTCAACCCGCACATAAAATACATCGTTAGAATCCGTTTCATATTCCAGCCACGCGCCCCGGTTCGGGATGACGGTAGAAGCGAACAGCCTTTTACCGATCTTATCATGGCTTATCGCATAATAAATGCCCGGAGAACGTACCAGCTGGCTGACAATAACGCGTTCCGCTCCGTTGATCACGAAAGTTCCCGTCTCTGTCATAAGAGGCAGATCGCCCATAAAAATTTCATGTTCCGTAATTTCGTCTTTTTCTTTATTGATCAGACGGACTTTAACTTTTAAGGGCGCCGCATAGGTCGCGTCTCGCTCTTTGCACTTCTCGATAGAATACTTAACGTCCTCAGCACACAATTCAAAATCTACGAACTCCAGACTCAGATGGCCGCTGTAATCTGAAATTGGAGAAATATCGTCAAAAACTTCTTTCAGCCCTTCATGCAGGAACCACTGATAGGAGTTCTTCTGAACTTCGATCAGGTTCGGCATTTCCAGAACCTCTTTCTGTCGTGCATAAGTCATACGCGTGTTCTTACCCGAAGCAGTCGCGCGGATTCTGTTCTTTTCCATTGACATTTCACCCCGTTCTTTATGATTTAGCGCCTGTTTATCAAAAAAGACACTACAAATAAGCATACCACACCATAATAGTGCACTATATATTCTACTACAACCCGCCTTACCGAGTCAACTACAATTTTTCCAATTTTTGCCCCTGTTTTTGCCTTTATTTTTGAAAACCTGAAAATCTGAAAATCCTGAATTTTTAAAAATGCAAACCAGAAATGATCGATCGACCTGCCTTACGTTCCCCGCGCGAATTCCGGATATGTCCTGCTTTTGCGCCAATCCCTTAGTTATAACGAACCGCCTGCGGAATCTCTTTTTTCCACAGGCGGTTCTTATCTTTTGTATCTTTCTGAATTCCTTTGTCTCTTTTTTCTGCCGTTTTATTTAAGCGTAACCTTCGCTCCCTCAGCTTCCAGTTTCGCTTTAAGCTCATCTGCTTCCGCTTTGGAGATCGCTTCTTTGACTGTCTTAGGTGCGGAATCAACGAGATCTTTTGCTTCCTTCAGGCCAAGACCTGTCGTTTCACGAACAACCTTGATGACCTTAACCTTGTTCGGGCCAACCTCTGTCAGCTCAACGTCGAACTCTGTCTTCTCTTCTTCCACTACGCCTGCGTCAGCCGCCGCCGCGACAACTACGCCTGCCGCTGCAGATACGCCGAACTCCTCTTCGCATGCTTTTACCAGATCATTCAGTTCCAATACCGTCAGCTCTTTGATTGCATCAATGAATTCCTGAGTCGTTAATTTTGCCATGATAATTTACCTCCATTTAATATTTAATCATCTGATTTTACCGTTATGCGGCCCTTTTCCCCTTATTCCGCCGCAGGCGCTGCCGCTTCTTCAGCAGGCTCTTCTTTTGCCGCGGGAGCTTCGCACGCCGATGCGCCGCCTTTTTCCGCGAGCTGATCCATAACGCGGGCAAAGTTCGCGATCGGGGACTGGATGCTTCCAAGCAGCCTGGAAAGCAGTTCTTCTCTGGAAGGAATCCTGGAAATATTGATAATGCCTTCCGCATCGTAAACGATGCCTTCCACAATGCCGCCCTTGACCTCAAGCTTATCCGCAGTTTTCGCAAACTTGCAGATCATTCTCGCAGGCGCCGTTGCGTCTTCCGTAGAAATCGCAAGCGCGCTCGGCCCTTCCAGGTAAGGAAGAAGCGCTTCGCATTCGGTTCCCCTGAACGCAAAATTCATCATTGTGTTTTTGTAAACCTTGTAAGTGATACCCGCTTCACGCAGCTGCTTACGAAGCTCTGTATCCTGCTCTACCGTAAGTCCGCGGTAATCGACCAGAACGACCGACTGAGCGTCTTTGATGGATGCGGAAATCTCCTCTATGACAGGTTTCTTCAATTCAACTTTTGCCATTTTATTTACCTCCTTTATAGATTTTACGCCGAAAGGAGTTCTGTGAAAAGCTTTCACAAACAACGGACAGCGCATTCTGCGGACTGTCTTTTATGTTGATAAAAAAACCTCCCTGAAGACAGGAAGGTTCAAATTTTCATCATAAACTCTTCTCCTCGGCAGGCGGTATCCCTACTCTTACGCCATTACGGCGCCTGCTGTCTTCGGCATGGTCAAACGACCGTTCTTACTATAGCATAGCTGTTTTCCGGCTGTCAATACTTTTTCTGAAAAATTGAAACACAGCGGGCGGGCCAGGGCTTATCACGGCAGCGTCACATAGCCGTCCTCATCTATCTGCACGCCCTGCGACATTCTGCGCATTTCGCCGAGCACTCTCGCCTTTTCCTCCCCTTCGAGCAGGCTCGTCCGGCAATTGTTCTGAATGCAGGGGATGAACTGGAAGCTCTGCAGCCCTTCCTCCGTTACCGTCACTTTGACCATGCCGGTATCGATCGGCCTGGAATTGAACCAGAAATTGCCGAGGCTGTAAATCACCGGAACGCCGTCTATGATTTCGATTCTCTGCAGGATATGCGGATGGTCGCCGATGATCAGATCCGCGCCGGCCGCTGCCAGCTCCGGGGCCTGTTTCTCCTGCGCCCAGTCCGTCTCCTCCTGATTCTCCGTTCCCCAGTGAATGTAAACGATGACGAAGTCGTTCTCTTCTTTTGCCGCCGCCACTGTCTGCATGAGCCTCTCTCCATTAAGGCAGCGGAAAACGCCGGGCGAAGTCCCGGTCGCCCCTTTGGTATCGGGATTATCCAGCCTTTCTATCTGTGTCGCGGAAACGAAGGCGATCCTGATATCGTTGACGATAAAACAGACCGGAGCGGAGGCCTCTTCTATATTCCCGCCGGCCCCCACATAGGGGATTCCCTCTTCCCGCAAAATCTGCATCGTATCCAAAAGCGCCTGCTCTCCATAATCATAAGCATGATTGTTGGCAAGCGATACGATATCTACGCCGAGCTCCGTCAGATAGGCAGCAGAATCAGGCCTTGCGCGGAACGTAAACTGCTTCTCCGGCGTCGGCTCCCCTCTGTCCGAATAGGCGAATTCATTGTTGAGCATCATAATATCCGCGCTCTGCATCTCCCCGATCAGGTCCGGGGCGATTCCGCTGCCGATATCGCCGCCGCTTTGCAGTACTCTGGCCATCACGCTGTAATTCGGATCGAAAAGGATATCTCCCGCAAATGTAATCGTCACCGAATCTTCGCTGGCGGCCTCTTTTGCATAGATATTGTGTTCCGCCATATAGGCCTCATCCTGTAAAATATCCGCATACCGGCTTTTATTGACGGCCGGCTCTTCCTTCCCGTTTTCGGCTTCCTCCTCTTCCTCTTCATCCTCCTTTTCCAAAGGAGGTTCTTCTACGATCGTTTCCTTCGTCGATTGGATATTCCGTTGAACGGGCTCTTCCGCTTTTTCAACATATTGGTAAGCGAACATAGCAAAAAGCCCTGCCGATATAACGATGATCAGGGTAATGCAAAAAGGCATTATGAAGTTAGGACGCTTTTTTCTACGTCTCTTTCTGCCCATGCTCGTTTCTTTTCCTTAAATCCGCCGCTTACGCAAAAGATTCCCGCCGTTTCCAGCAGGAATCTTCTTAAACAGCTTAATATTTCGCCGTACTTACCTTGATGCCAGGACCCATTGTCGTAGAAAGCGTAATGCTTCTTAAAAACTGTCCTTTTACCGCCGAAGGCCTTGCCTTTGCAACCGCCTCCATTAACGTATCAAAGTTTTCCTGCAGCTTTGCTTCATCGAATGAAACTTTACCGACAGGCGCATGGATAATATTCGCCTTGTCCAGTCTGTACTCGATTTTACCTGCCTTGATATCATTAACCGCCTTAGTCACATCCATCGTTACCGTACCGGCCTTCGGATTCGGCATCAGGCCTTTCGGACCGAGTATCTTACCGAGCCGGCCGACAATGCCCATCATATCGGGAGTCGCGACAACGACATCGAAATCCAGCCATCCTTCATTCTGAATCCTGGGAATCAGCTCGTCGCCTCCTACATAATCGGCGCCGGCAGCTTCTGCCTCCGCAACTTTATCTCCTTTGGCAAATACAAGGACCTTAACAGTCTTACCTGTACCATTCGGCAGTACGACTGCGCCGCGGATCTGCTGTTCCGCATGGCGGCCGTCGCAGCCGGTCTTAATATGAACTTCTACGGTCTCGTCAAATTTCGCCGTAGCGGTCTTTTTTACTAATGCGACTGCATCCGCCGGCTCATACTGAATTTTACGATCTACCAGCTTCGCAGCTTCCTGATATTTCTTACCATGTTTCATGTCCGTTCCTCCATTACTCTTCTACTGTGATGCCCATACTTCTCGCAGTACCGGCGATCATGCTCATAGCCGCTTCAAGACTTGCCGCATTTAAATCGGGCATTTTAAGCTCTGCGATTTCCTGAAGTTTTGCCCTGGAAATTGACGCAACCTTCGTCTTATTCGGTACGGCCGAACCGGACTTAATGTTGCATGCTTTTTTCAAAAGAACCGCAGCCGGCGGAGTCTTTGTAACGAAACTGAAACTTCTGTCTGCATATACTGTGATAACGACCGGAATGATCACATCGCCCTTATCAGCAGTTCTCGCGTTGAACTGTTTGGTAAATTCAACGATGTTGACGCCATGCTGTCCGAGTGCAGGACCAACCGGCGGCGCTGGCGTAGCTTTACCAGCAGGAATCTGTAACTTGATATATCCTTCTACTTTCTTTGCCATAACGGCACCTCCTAAATATAATGTGGTATAGGCGTAACATGTTCTCTTCTCAACCCGCAGGGCTGATATTCCGGCAAAGCCGAAATGAAATTCCTGCCATTTCAGCGAAGCTGAAACGTTACTCCCACACATATCTAAACCGCATACGCGGAATAAATATCTTTTACTTTAAGTTCCTTACTTCCGCAAAACTGATCTCTACCGGCGTTTCCCGGCCGAACAGCTCCACATTGATCGTCGCCGTCTGCTTGCCGTAATCCATTCTCTGGACGACGCCGACCGTATCCTTCCAGACGCCTGCAACGACCGCGATGGTATCTCCTTCCGCAAAATCCACCGTAACATTCTCAACTTTGATACCGAGCGGTTTCATTTCGGCTTCCGAAAGCGGCACCGGCTTGCTTCCCGGCCCTACGAATCCAGTCACTCCTCTGGTATTTCTGACAACATACCATGTGTCGTCGTTCATGACCATATTAATCAGGACATAACCTGGGAACATCTTTTTCTGGACATTTTTCCTGGCGCCGTTCTTCATTTCCATAACTTCCTGCATCGGGACCCGGACCTCCAGAATTTCTTCTTCCAAATGTCTGTTTTCTATTGTTTTCTCAATATTGGCCTTTACCTTATTTTCATACCCGGAATAAGTATGAACAACATACCAGTTTGCTTCTGCCATACGATTACCCCTCACTCTACAATGTTGTCAAGAAATCAACGCCATACTGAAGCGCAAAATCAAGTATGGTAATGATAATGCCTACCACAACTGAGATCGCGACTACCGCAATCGATTGTTTCAAAAGGGAATCTTTATCCGGCCAGGTAATTTTCCGGAATTCGGCTTTTACGCCATTCCAGAATTTAACCGGTTTGGATATTTTGTCTGATTTTGCAGAATCTCCCATTCTCGATAACCATGCCCTTTCCACAGCCTGCAAACTCTGGGCCGCAGGCACAAATTCAAATTATCTGGTTTCCTTATGCGTCGTGTGCTTTTTGCAAAATCTGCAATATTTCTTCGTCTCCATTCTGTCCGGATGGGCTTTCTTATCTTTCGTAGTATTGTAATTACGCTGTTTGCATTCTGTACATGCCAATGTGATTCTTGTACGCATTCCCGTTACCTCCGCTTGCTTCTATTTTTGAGCATAAAAAAAAGACCTGAATTCATCTTGTTTGTATACTATATCACAGCGTTTTTTGTTCGTCAACCGCTTTATTTTTAAAAAAATAAAAAAATTCCAAAATAAGCCTTAATTATCTGTAAATACCAGCCGATATGATATATAAGATACGTTGTAATATGCACTGACGCAGGAACGGGGATGAACACATGAATATAACGAACGCGAACCAGTCGGTGGGCTTCATGCCCGTCAGCCAGTCAACACAGGACAGCCACGAACAGAATATCCAGAAGCAGATTACGAGTCTTCAGGAAAAGATGCGGGACATTACTTATAATAATGAAATGCCATCCGAAGAAAAGAACGACCAAAAAAAAGTCCTTCAGGAAAAGATTCAGGATCTGAACAGCGAGTTAAAACAATATCAGATCCGGAAACGGCAGGAAGAGGCGGAGAAAAGAAAGGAAGAAGCCGCCAGGAAAGAACGGGAAGAAACGGCGGCCGCGGAAGAAAAAAACGGCGCGGAAGCCGGTACGGAAGAAACCGAAGAAGAAATCCTTCCTTTCCCGGAATCCAATGCGGCCAAAAGCATTCTTTCCAGTTCCAATACAAAAGAACATCTTGACAATCTGCAGAAGGTCCGGAATGATCTGTTGGGAAAACTGCGTACCGCTGCAACGGAAGAGGAAAAAGCCAGACTGCGGAAGCGCATCAGCAGGGTTTCAAAAGGCATGGGCGTGAATATCCGGACAATCAGCGATGCCATCGCCGACGCGCAGAAGAACGAAAATGCGCAGAAGGGCGCCTCTAAAACATCAAAGGAACGGAAGGAGGATTCCGTGATACCGGGCAAAGTCATCATTACCCGGAAAAGAGATTGAGCTTGATTATCGACGCGTGAAATGTTAAAATACAGGTATACTTAATATATTCAGTCATCATTCCGGCATATGGCAAAGGACAGCCCGCCGGTAATATACATGATATCGGATTTCATGGAAGAAAGGAGGAGTATCATGGCCTATAATACGATCGACAATTATTCCAATATCTATAATTATTATATGACGACTTATGCGCCCAGATCGAGCACGCCCTACGATTCCCATAAGAAGAGCGAGCTGCGCAGCGTCTATAATTCCATTGTGAAAATGAACAAGGAAGCTCCTTTATACATCCTTGATACCAGCAGGGAGTCCTGCAGATTTGCTGTCGGAATGAAAGAAAACGCAAGGGAGCTCCGCAACACCATCGCGTCCCTTGGGGATCTCAACGAAGATGAAATGCTGAACAAAAAAGCGGCTTACTCCAGCAATGAAAACATTGCCTCCGCTTCTTTTATCGGCACACCGGCGGACAGTGCGAACGCATCGCCCGTAGAAATCGAAGTCCGTTCCCTCGCCACATCGCAGGTAAATATGGGAAATTATCTTCCCGGCGGCGAAACTGTGAATCTTCCGGCGGCGACCTATTCTTTTGACGTAGGAATCGACGAATTAAATTATGAGTTCCAGTTCACGATCAAACCCGACGACACGAACAGAGACGTTCAGGAACGTCTCAGCAGGCTGATCAACAATGCGAATATCGGTATCTCGGCCCAGGTCGTAACCAATGATGAGAACAATTCCGCACTGCGTCTGGAATCGAACGCGACCGGATTAAAAAATAATAAAGAGAATATTTTCAACGTATCGGACCATCGCACGAGCAAGACTTCCGGTACGGTCGAATACCTCGGCCTGGACAATATCGCGGCGGCCGCTTCCAATGCCAGTTTCCTGCTGAACGGCGAGGAACGCACATCGCCTTCCAACAGCCTGAATGTGGGCCGTATGTACAATGTAACGCTGAACGGCGTCAGCAGCGAAGAAGGGGAGACCGCTTCCATCGGGCTCAAAACGGACGTCGAATCTCTGACGGAAAATATTAATACGCTGGTACGGGGCTACAATTCTTTTCTCCGGGCCGCGGCAGAATACAGCGACAGGCATCCGAAAAGCAACCGTATCGTACAGGAAGTCGGGAGCATTTCCCGCTTTTATGCGCGCGGCCTCACTTCGGCCGGCCTGAACCTGAACCTTGACGGCACATTGGAAGTAGATAACGATGCGATTCAGAAGACAGCGATGAACGGCGACACCAGGAAAGCATTTTCTTCCATCATGGATTTCACACAGTCGCTCGTACGCAAATCCAACCAGATTTCGCTGGATCCGATGAACTACGTCAACAATATCGTGGTAGCATATAAAAATCCCGGCAAGAACTTTGCGACGCCTTATATCACGAGCGCATACAGCGGGATGATGTTCAATAGTTACTGTTAAAGACGAAAAGAAGTCCTGAATCCCATACCGGAGAGCGCTCCGCCAGGAAGTTCTCCCCGGTGCGGGCATTCAGGACTTTTCCCGTATTTCTATAAAGGCATATTCCCATGCTTCTTTTCAGGCGGTTCTGCCCGTTTATTTTTCAGTCCATGCAGCGCTTTTAACAGCGCTTCTCTCGTCTCCTCCGGCCTGATCACTTCATTGACATATCCTCTCGCCGATGCGACATAAGGATTCAGGAAGCGATCCTCGTATTCCGCTTTACACTGTTCGCGCATAGCGGCGGGGTCCGGCGCCGTTTTGATTTTTTTCCTAAAAGCGATGTTGACCGCCCCGTCCGCTCCCATGACCGCGATTTCCGCAATCGGCCAGGCATAGACGATATCCGCGCCCATCTCCTTTGAATTCATCGCGATATAGGCTCCCCCATAGGCTTTTCTCATAATAAGGGAAATCTTGGGCACCGTCGCCTCCGAATAGGCATACAGGATCTTGGCGCCGTGGCGGATGATGCCGTTATGCTCCTGCTCCGTCCCCGGCAAAAAAGCCGGCACATCGATCAGAGTCACGAGCGGAATATTGAAACAGTCGCAAAAACGGATGAACCGCGCAATTTTATCCGACACATGATAATCGAGGGAGCCGCCCATCACATTCGGCTGATTGGCGATAAAACCCACTACTTTTCCTTTCATACGCCCCCATCCGGCGACGCCGTTCATGGCAAATTCTTTCTGCACCTCAAAAAAACTCCCCTCGTCCACAATACAGTCGATGACTTCCTTGACGTCATATGCATGTCTGGAATTATCGGGCACGATATCTTTGATTTTAGCCGCCTTTGCTTTCGCCGCGCTCTCCGCCCTGTTAAATCTGCCGAACATCCTGCCAACGCCCTGCGTAATGCCCTGCCGTTCCTTTGTATTGATAACGGGAGGCTTCTCCGCGTTATTGCCCGGAAGATAGGACAACAGCTTGCGCACTCCCATCAGGCATTCGCCCTCCGAATCATAGGTAAAATGGGAAACGCCGCTCTTTCGCGCATGTATCTGCGCGCCGCCGAGCTCCTCCGCCGACACTTCCTCATTGATAACGGTCTTCACTACATCAGGGCCGGTAATGAACATTTTGGAAATATCCCTGACCATAAAAATAAAATCACAGATGGCCGGCGCGTAACAGGCTCCGCCGGAGCAGGGCCCCAAAATGACCGCGATCTGCGGAATCACGCCGGAAGCCTGCGTATGCCGCAGAAACATCCCGCTGTATCCGCTCAAAGAAGAGATCCCCTCTTCGATGCGCGCTCCGCCGCTGTCATTGATACAAATGAGCGGCGCCCGCATCCGCATCGCCATATCCTGAATCCTGCATATTTTAAAGGAATGATACTCGCCCAGCGTACCGCCGATTACCGTGAAATCCTCGCTGGATACGAATACCAGCCGTCCGTCGATCTCGCCATAGCCCGTCACGACGCCGTCCCCCGGCACGCGCCTTTTATCCAGATCAAAATCATCGATCCTGGATTCCACAAATCCGTCCACTTCCACAAAAGTATCTTTGTCGAGCAGCACTTCTATCCGCTCTCTGGCCGTCATTTTACCGCTCTGGCGCTGTTTCTCGACTCTGGCCTTTCCGCCTCCCGCAAGAGCCTTCTTCCGCCTCTCATCCAATTCCTGAATTGCCTCATCCCAGTTCATCGCAAGACCTCCCGAATCATCGAATTAGTTTGAACTGTAAATATTTTGAATATCAAAATATTAAAATGATTATAGCAGAATGACACATGTTGTCAAGAGCCTGCGCGGAAAAAAACAGCCGGAGCTAACCCGCTCCGGCCGTTTCTTCTTCTGCCATCTGCAAAGCTGCCGCGATCACTTTATCCATATCGTAATACTGATATGCTCCCAAGCGCCCGCCGAACAGGACTTGCGGCTGCGTTTCCGCAAGCTTTCGGTATGCGGCAGATAAGGTATTATTTTTTTCATCGTTCACCGGGTAATAAGGCTCTTCCCCCGGCTTCCATTCCGTCGGATACTCTCTCGTAATGACAGTGCCCGGCTGTTTTCCGAACTCAAAATGTTTGTGCTCAATGATCCTCGTATAAGCGGTTTCCCTGTCCGTATAATTAACTACCGCATTTCCCTGATAATTCTCACATGCCGGCAGCTCTTCCTGCTCAAAACGCAGGGCACGGTATTCCAGATGTCCCAGCCGATACGCAAAGAACTCATCGATCATGCCCGTATAGAGCACTTTGGAAAAAGTATTTCCCAGCTTATCAGCAAATGACATTTTATCTCCCATTGGGGCAGACTCTATATATTCCTGATAGCTGACGCCTGTTTTCACTTCGATGCCATCCAGCATTTTTTCGATGATCTGCGTGTAGCCGCCGATCGGAATCCCCTGATAAGGATCGTTAAAATAGTTGTTGTCATAGGTAAAACGCAGCGGCAGCCTTTTGATAATAAAAGCCGGCAGCTCCTTACAATCGCGCCCCCACTGCTTCTCCGTATATCCCTTGACAAGCTTTTCGTATACGTCCCTTCCGGCCAATGACAACGCCTGCTCTTCCAGATTCTGCGGCTCCCCGATAGAAAGCTCTTCGATTTGTCTGGCGATCTCGGCCTTTGCCTCCGCCGGCGTTACGACCCCCCACATTTTGCTGAACGTATTCATATTAAAGGGGAGATTGTATAATTCATCGTGGTATCTGGCAATCGGCGAATTGATATAATGATTAAAAACCGCGAACTGCCCGATATAATTCCATATTTTTTCATCCGATGTATGAAAAATATGGGCGCCATACTTATGCACGTTAATATCAAGAACCGGTTCCGTATAAATATTTCCGGCAATATGCTCCCTTTTATCGATGACAAGGACCCTTCTGCCTTTTTTCTTCATCTCATGCGCAAATACGGCGCCAAACAGACCCGAACCGACAATCAGATAATCATACTTCATTACTGTTCTACCGCCTGATATTTCTCAAGCTGCGCATAGTCCTCCATCAGTTCCAGCGCTTTCTTTCTTCCGGTCTTATTCAGTTTGATATAATACTGCATTACTCTGTTCTCAAGGATCTTGCTGCCGAGCGGGCTCTTCTTATCGAGCGGGGAAAAATCGACGGGATTCAGATTCAGTTTGTCGCACATCCTGATAACCGTTCCGTATGCCATTCCTTCAATGCCCCTGTCAAGAGCCGTTACGAGCGTAGAATAGGGAATCTCCATCTCAATTGCAAACTGTCTTACACTCTTATACTGCGTTAAAATTTCTGTCTTTAAAATTTCTGCCTTGGTCATAACCAGTCCTCCTTAAACGTAATCATTATACTCACCGAGAAGATAATTCCCCCTTTATCTTCCATGACTTACTATTACTTTACCACATAAATTCAAGAAAAGAAACCACTTATTCCGTTATTTTAACGAAATTTCGTTGCTTTGGTCAAAATAGTGAAAAATATCCCCGTTTTATTGGGCAAAAAGTATAGAAATTCTTGTATCATTCTTGTAGGAATCCTGAGAAAATGATAAAATGATTTTATAAGCTTTTTATTACCCGTAAGAGAAAGGCCTGATCGTTCATGTTACCTGTTTCAGTCTGCATGATTGCAAAAAATGAGGATATGCATATCGAAGAATGTCTGAAAAGACTCCGTCCCTGTAAATTTGAGATCGTCGTCGTCGATACCGGCTCCGTAGACAGGACGATGGAGACTGCCAGGAAATATACGGATAAAGTCTACCATTTTGACTGGTGCGACGATTTCAGCGCCGCCAGAAATTTTTCCATCAGCCAGGCAGCGAACGACTGGATTCTGGCCATCGACTGCGACGAATATCTGGAAAATATCAATCTCGCCGATATTGAGGCATCTCTCGCGGATCATCTCGCCTCCGTCGGCATGATTATCCGCAATAATCCCTATACTCTCCAGGGCGTCCGTTCCATTATGTCGGAACGCATTGGCAGGCTTTTTAACCGGAAATACTGCCATTATGAGGGTATCATCCATGAACAGGTCACGACGCTGGACGGCAAAGAGCCGGATACCTTTCCAATTCCTTTAACCTTTTATCACGAAGGCTATGTCGCGGAATCAGAAAAACGGATGCGCGCCGCCCGTAATCTGGAAATGCTCCTGCATGATCTGGAGCTGAAGGGCCCCAATCCCTATATCTATTTCCAGCTCGGCCAGAACTATCTTTCTCTCAACGACCTGGAAAAAGCTGCGCATTACAATAAGCTCGGACTGGATCTCAACGCCGACCCCAATTCCGCTTTTGTTCAGAGTATGACGGAAACTTACGGCTACTGCCTGATCGAACTTTCCAAATACGATCTCGCGCTGGCTTTGAAGAGCAAATACCGGCAATTTGCCCATCACGCGGACTTTGTTTATATGATGGGCGTCATTTATATGAAAAAGAATATGTGGGAGGATGCGATCCGGGAATTCGAGAAAGCGACGACTCTGTCTTCCTACTCCCGCAGAGGCGTCAACAGTTACCGCGCCTACTATAACATCGGCTCCATCTATGAGATGATGGGCGATAAAGAAAAAGCCAGAGAATATTATCAGAAATGCGGCGACTACAATAACGCCATGAAAAGATTGGAAGAACTGTGACCATGCTGCCGATATCCGTTTGTATCATTGCCAAAAACGAAGAAAAACATATTGCAGAATGCTTAAAGAGGTTAAAACCCTTTCATTATGAGATAGTTCTGGTCGATACGGGCTCTACTGACGGCACATTGAAAATTGCTGCAGACTATACCGACAGAATTTATCATTTCACCTGGATCGATGATTTCAGCGCCGCCAGAAATTTTGCGGCCGACAGGGCCTCCAATGACTGGATTCTCAGCATTGACTGCGACGAATATCTGGAAAGTATCGATGAGAACGAGCTTTCCGAACTAATGAGGCAGCACCCTGAAGAAACCGGGCGTATTCTGCTGCGCAACCGCTTTGAACAGGGCGGTCTGACCTCCTTCGAAAACGTACGGCTCTGCCGCCTTTTCAACAGAAAATCCTACTGTTTTACAGGAGCAATTCATGAGCAGGTAACGCAAAAAGACGCCTCTCCCGATATCGTACGCGCTTTCGCGGCTCCAATCACCGTCCTGCACGTCGGTTATGACGGCTCTGAAGAAGAAATGCAGGCAAAATCCCGGCGGAATATCACCCTGTTGGAACAGGAGCTGGCCTCTGCGGGCCCCGACGCTTATCTTTATTACCAGCTTGGCCAAAGCTGTATGCGGTTGAAAGATTATGATAAAGCCTGCGAATGGTTCGATCTCGGCCTTTCCATGGATATAGACCCCGCGCAGGATTATGTACAGAATATGGTAGAATCCTATGGATATTGCCTGTTAGACAGGAAGCGGCCCGCGGAAGCCTTACGGCTTGAAAATATTTATGATATCTTTGCGGTCCGCGCCGATTTCGTTTTTCTGATGGGACTGATCTATATGAATAACGGATTGTTTACAGAAGCTATCGCGGAGTTCCAAAAGTCTACTACCATGAAACAGTTTTCGGTAGAAGGGATCAACAGTTACCGCGCCCGTTATAATATCGGCGTTATCTATGAGTGCACCGGACACCCGAAAGAAGCACAGAAATATTATCGGATGTGCGGTAACTTTGAACCGGCCAGGAAGAGACTGGAGGAGATGAGGTGATTCCGGTTGGAGGTCTGATATGAAGATACTGTTTATCGAATGGGCAAGCTATGGAAACGAAGATATGAAAGAAGCTTTCCGCAGGGAGGGGCATACGCTCGTCTGTTTTCCTTTCTTCGATAAGGATGCGAGAAACGACGCGTCGGCCGTGGCCGGCCTTCCCGCCGTCCTCCACAGAGAGACGCCGGATATCGTCTTTTCTTTCAACTACTTTCCCATCGTGTCCAACGTCTGCAAAGAGGAGAATATCCGCTATATTTCATGGATTTATGACAGCCCCTATGTGATGCTGTATTCCTATACTGCCATTCATCCCTGTAATACGATCTATGTCTTTGATAAGGAAGTTTATCTGGAGTTCCACAAGGCCGGTATTTCAACGGTGCGGTATCTGCCGATGGCCGCGAATGTGGAGCGGCTGGACGCGCTGACACCGGACGGCACTCTTCACAGCGCCGATAATAAAAACTTTTTATACGATATTTCTTTCATCGGCTCCCTCTACACCGAAAAGCACAACTTTTTTGAGAGGATGACCGGCCTGTCCGACTATACGAAAGGATATCTGGACGCGTTGATGGCCGCGCAGATGAATGTACAGGGATACAATTTTATCCAGGAATCGTTATCTCCTGTCATGGAAGATTTGTACCGGGCGCTCCCCATGGAACCGAACCCGGACGGCGTGGAAACGAAGGAGTATCTCTATGCGCAGTATGTGATCAACCGTAAAATTACGGGAATGGAGCGGTATGACCTCATTCAGGCCGCCGCACAAAAACATTCTTTTGATTTATTTACGCATGACAGGAACTTCCGGCTCCCCGGCCTTACCAATCATGGCCCTGTTGACAATTACCGGGAAATGCCGCTCGTCTTTAAGCAAAGCAGGATCAATTTGAACATATCGCTGCGCAGCATTAAAAGCGGCATACCCCAGCGCGCCTTTGATATCATGGGAAGCGGCGGCTTCCTGCTCAGCAATTATCAGAACGATTTTTTCGATTCCTTTACGCCGGGCGGAGATTTTGATTTTTACGAAAGCAAAACCGATCTGCTGGATAAAATCGACTATTATCTGGCCAACGAAACCGAACGCCTCCAGATTGCCCGAAACGGGCACGATAAGATAGCGGCGGCGCACACTTACCGCCACCGCGTCCGGGAAATGCTGGCGTAAGGATTATGCTTCAAAGCGGCGGCATCGCAGGCCGAAAGAAAGGCATGAATCCTTCGAGGCAATGCCATCGCGGGCTGAAAGAAAGGCATGATCATCTCATGGAAAAAGTAAGCGTCATCATACCGACCTATAACAGGGCGGATGTCCTGAAAACGTCCATACAAAGCGTATTACAGCAGACCTATTCGGACTTTGAACTGCTCATTGTTGACGACGGTTCCACAGACAACACTAACATGATGGTAGAGTCGCTGAACGACGCCCGCATCCGCTACTTGAGAATGCCCCAAAACAGGGGCGTTGCCGCGGCAAGAAACGAAGGTATCCGGCAGGCGGAGTACAGCTATATCGCTTTTCAGGACAGCGACGATTACTGGAAACCCGAAAAGCTGGAAAAGCAAATGGCTTTTCTGGCACAGAGACCTGAGGCCGGCCTGCTCTACTGCCCTTACGAATGTAAAAAGGCCGACGGCTCCGCGCTTCTCGTCCCCGGCGGCAATATTCCGCCGGAAGAAAAGCAGGGAAATATTTATCCTTATATGTTATGCCGGAATACGATCGGCGCGCCCACCGTATTGCTTCGCAGGCAATGTCTTGAAAGATCCGGTCTTTTTTGCGAATCTCTGACCTGCCTGGAAGACTGGGAATTATTCCTGCGGATTTCCCGGAACAGTGAAATCGCCTTTCAGGAAGAGCCGATGGTATCTGTCAGCCTGAGCAGAGACGGGGTATCCCACAATATTTCCGGCTATTACGAGGCGAGATGTTATATGCTCGCCAGGCATAAAGACGCCCTTCTGCGCTATGGCATCTTTCAGGACGTCACAAGGGATATTCTGGAGTCTGCAGAAAAGACGGGCGTTCTTTCGCAGATATCCAAAATGATGCAGTACTATTTACGGCAGGCATAGGTTTTTAGCAGCCGATCATCATAAAAGACAGGAGAATTCGCATATGATTCCAATTTCCGTCTGTATTATCGCCAGGAATGAAGAAAAAAACATCGAAAAGTGTCTGGCTCCTTTAATGCCTTATCACTTTGAGATCATCGTAGTCGATACCGGCTCCACCGACCGGACGAAAGAAATCGCCCGAAAATACACCGATCTTATCTATGACTTTGAATGGGTCAACGATTTCAGCGCCGCCAGAAATTTTTCGCTGAAAAAGGCTTCGCACAACTATGTATTGATCCTGGACTGCGATGAATTTTTGACAGAAATCGACCTGGACGCCGTCTGTCAGGCCATTGAAGAGCATCCGCGCGGCGTCGGCATGCTGCTTCGGCACAGTTATTATGATAATCATGGAATGAGGGTATCCTATCCGGACCGCGTGGAACGCCTGTTCCACAAACGCCATTATCACTACACCCTCTCCATCCATGAACAGGTCACAAGCTCCAAAACCGGCGGCACGCTTTTTGAGCGCTATGACATACCGCTGACCGTAGACCATGTCGGGTACTGCGGCGGCATGGAGAGCATGCTGCAGAAAGTGGAACGGAACAATTCCCTTCTCCTGAAAGAGATTGAAAAAAATCCGGACGATCCCTATTTCTATTTTCAGATCGGACAATCCTATAATGCGATCGAGGACTATGAAAATGCCTATCTCTATTATAAGAAAGCCTTTGAGCTTCCGATCGATCCGCGGCAGCCGTGGCTTCCGGTAATGGCAGAGGCTTATATCCGCGCCATGAATTCTATCGGGCGGCCCCAGGAGGCAATCGACTTCTTTACGCCCCATTATGATTTTTTCGCAGACGACGCGGGTTTCTGCTGCACGCTCGGCGTCTCCTATCTGAGGACGGAACAGCCTATGAAAGCGATGATGCAGTTTGTCAAGGCTCTCCAGTGCCCGAATATACGGAATGAAAGCGCAGGCACTTATATTCCCTACTACAATATCGGCCTTATCAACGAGATGTTAGGGGATCTGCCCTCCGCCGTTTCCTTTTATCAGCGCGCCGCGGCGTATCAGTATTCCCCTGCGGTCGAACGGCTGAAGCAGCTCGGTATAAACTGAAAACCGTTTCCGATATCCTGAAAAGAAAGGATTTTTCCCATGCACCCTATCTCCGTATGTATTATCGCCAGAAACGAAGCAAAAAGGATCGAAAAATGCCTGGCTTCCATCAAACCTTACGGTTTTGAAATTGTCGTCGCGGATACCGGTTCTACGGACCGGACAAAAGAAATCGCCGGAAAATATGCCGATCAGATACTCGATTTTCCCTGGTGCGATGATTTCAGCGCCGCCAGGAATTTTTCTCTGCGCGCCGCCTCCAATAACTGGATCTTTATGCTCGACTGTGACGAGGCCGTCAAGACGATCGATGTCGAGGAACTGAATTATTTCCGCAAACATTTATCGGACAGCGTCGGTTCCGTTTCCAGGGAAAATCTCGTCATGGAAAACGGCGTTCCGGTCGTAAACAATACGGACAATACGGAGCGTTTTTTTGACAGGCGGCTCTTTCACTATACCGGCATCATCCACGAACAGCTCACGCCAAAGCGCGGTTCCGAATTTTCCGCCTACCTTCTGCAGACCACGATCCTGCATACCGGTTACGATATGACGGAAGAAGAACGTACCGCAAAATATACCCGGAATTTTACCCTGCTGAAAAAGCAGCTCGAAAGCGGGCCGGAAACCCCTTATCTCTATTATCAGTTGGGAAAAAGCTGTGAAATTATCGAGGATTATGCGGCCGCCTGCGATTATTACAGCAGGGGCCTGTCTTTCGACCTGGATCCGGAGCTGGCTTATGTGCAGGCTATGGTCGTATCCTATGGAAATGCGCTTCTGCGCACCGGGAAACAGGATGCGGCCCTCGGCTTTGAGAGCATTTATGACGCCTTTTCCTCTCTGGCAGATTTTGTCTACCTCATGGGCAATATCTATAAACAGAATCAAATGTACGAACAGGCTTTTGAACAATATCAAAAGGCGATTGGCATGCCCTTATGCAGGCTGGAAGGCGCGAACAGCTTTCTTCCCGTCTACCAGACCGGCGAGATCTGCGAGATTCTCGGCGATATCCAGGCCGCGGTATCCTGCTATCAGAAATGCGGGAATTTCGCCCCCGCTCTCAAACGTCTGGAAATTTTAACCTGAAAATCCTAAAATAAAATCAGCAGTCAGAAAAAAGGAGAACGATATCATGATTCCGATTTCCGTATGTCTCATCACCAGAAACGAAGCCGAAAATCTGGATAAATGTCTGAAATCCCTCAGTCCCTATCCTTTTGAAATTGTTGTCGTAGATACCGGTTCGACCGACCATTCCAAAGAGATCGCCCGTCAATATACCGATAAGGTATTCGACTTTACCTGGATAAACGATTTCAGCGCCGCCAGGAATTTCTCCATCAGCCGCGCTTCCCACAACATGATCCTGGTCCTGGATACGGACGAATTCCTTGTGGAATTCGACTTCGACAGGGTACAGCAGCTGATGGCGGAGCATCCCAAAAGCGTGGGCCTGATCAAACGTCTGGACTATTTTGAAGCCGGTCAGGAAAAACACTGCCAGACGACGATCATTGACCGTCTCTTTAACCGGAAATATTATCATTATGAACGCCCCATCCATGAAATACTGGTTCCGGCTGCAAATATTCCCAACACGAGTTATATGCTCCCGGTTACCGCCGATCATGTCGGTTATATCGGCTCCCCGGAGAAACTACGGGAAAAGTCCATGCGGGATATCAGCCTTCTGCTCCCGGAAATCGAAAAAGATCCGGGCGAACCCTACTATTATTTCCAGATGGCCCAAAGCTACCTCTGTATGCGGGAACATGAACAGGCTTTTTCCTATTTCAAAATGGCATTGGAGCGCAATCCGGCGCCGGAGGAAGATTATACGCGCATCCTGGTATGCAATTACGGCAATATGTTATTGGACTCCGGAAAACCGCAGGAGGCGCTTTCTTTATTATCCTTCTATGAATATTACGGCAATAACGCGGATTATCTGTGTATGATCGGTCTCATGTACATCCAGCTGAACCAGCTTCTGAAAGCCCTGCCGGAACTCGTCAAGGCTCTGAGCGCGCCGGCGCGGGATTCCGTGGAGCCCAGGGTCATTTCCTATTATATCGGCTATATTTACGAGTCCTTCCAGCAGAAAGATATCGCAAGACATCACTATCAAAGATGCGGGGAATTTGAACCGGCGCTGGAAGCCCTGAAACGGATAAATAACTAAGAAAATCCCCACTCTTTCGAGTGGGGATTGGTAGTTCATTATGCAATGTCTGCTAATACTCCGGCAATTAGCCAAGTAAGGACAGTGCCAGCTGATTGCTCTGATTTGCCTGTGACAGCATCGATGTACCAGCCTGCTGTAAGATATTGTTGTTGGAGTATCTAACCATCTCCGTAGCGATATCTGTATCACGGATAGCGGATTCAGCAGATGTCGTATTCTCAACGATGTTGTTCAGGTTGTTGATCGTATGCTCAAGTCTGTTCTGGATAGCACCGAGATCAGATCTCTGCTGAGATACTAAGGACAAAGCGCCCTTGATGAATGCGTTCAGCGAGTTGAAGTCTTTCGCCGTAGCAACCGTACCAGCATCGCCAGGAACCAGTTTCATGAAGGTATTCATAATCTTAGTCGCCATATCGCTGTCAAGAGTTGCTTTGTTATAACCTTTTGCACTGATCGTTGTAAAGGTGTTTACAGACTTGGTATCATCCATCTCACCGATGATAACCTTCGTGCTCTTGCTCGTATCTGTCTTGCCGCTGACTGTCTGCAGCTTGTAGGTAGATACTGTGTTGCTGATAGAACCTTCCGCAAGAGGTCTGAACGTAACCTTGGTATACAGCTTCGTGTCAATGTTGTGTGCCAGACCAGCCATACTCATGTTAGCGATGCTGACAACAATGTGCTGACCTGCTTCTGCGCCAACCTGGAGTCCTTTTACGAAGGAACCGTCTAACAGGTTCATTTCGTTGAAGGTCGTTGTACTCTGAACACGGTCAACTTCACTCATCAACTGGCTGATTTCGGACTGGATGGATGCACGGTCTGTCGTTGTAAGAGTACCGTTCTCACCTTTAACTGCCAGCTCGTTCATTCTCTGTAACATATCCTGCACTTCTGCCAACGCACCTTCTGCCGTCTGTACAGTGGAGATACCGTCCTGAGCGTTTGTAGATGCCTGTGTAAGGCCTCTGATCTGACGTCTCATCTTCTCGGAAATCGCAAGACCTGCTGCGTCGTCTGCCGCACGGTTGATCTTATAACCGGAAGATAATCTCTCTGTTGACTTTGCCTGAGCGCTTGTTGTCAAACCAAGCATTCTGTTAGAGTTCATCGCTGTAATGTTGTGTTGTACTACCATATTCTATTCCTCCTTGAATTTTCTACGGCATCCATGCCGCGTTTGTTTTTGTCTGTGACGGTTCCTCCGGCTCGTACGCTGCCATCGTCCCCATCACCTCGCTTACCTTGTAACAAATGTTATAAAGTAACGATTGTCAAGTAAGTAATCAGCTTTGCTTTACTTGTAATATATATCGGTGTTTCTCCGATTTACTTTAGGGTAAATTTTAAAATTTTTTAAAAATAATTTGTCATTTTACCCATAAGCGCTACTTCCTAGTGTCATAAAACTGGGACGATACATAATTCAGTTTATTCATATTATTATAGTAATTCCTGCTCGCCCTCGTCTTAGACGTTGCGTTTTTGATTTCCAGCGCCTGCTTCTTAAACTGGCTGTCCGCGCGCGCCTGATTGCGCATTCTGGCAGTATTGATCTTCACAACCTTGTCGGTGATCTGCTGGATATAGCCCTGCATCCGCGCGATCTCCGCCTGGTATCTTACCTTATTCGTCATGATTTCCACCCGGACCTTATCGTACAGGGCCTCAAATCCGTCGTCAAGGCGTTCCAGCTTCTCCGTCAGCAGCCCGATCCTGTCAAGCGAAGCGTCGAGGGCATCCATATCGAATGTCTCCCTCTTTAAGATCTCTTCCTGCAGTCCGTTCTCCTCGATGATCTCATCGAGCAGCTGATTCTTTTTCTCAAGACTCTGCAATAGTATCTGTGCAATATTCTGACTCATGCCCGTCCTCTCTACGCCTGCCTGCTGCGTCTCATAACCTCTTTCCATGTATCCCTGACACTTCTCAGATGCATATTGACTTCTTCCAGTATCTTCTTATCCTTTTTGACATTCGCTTCCAGGAGCCTTTGAAGCAGATACACATAGATTCTGTCAAAATCCTCCGCGACCTTATACTTATGATCCAGCGTATTCCGGAATTCCTCTATAATACGCTGTGTTTTCTTAATATTGACATGCGCTTTCTCGATCTCGCCGTTATCGATCGCTATCATCGCCATATTACAGAATTTAATCGCGCCCTCATAAAGCATAAGCGTCACTTCCGCCGGTGAGGCGTTCATGATTTTATTGTTTGCGTACTCCGCAAAGGGATTGCGTGCCGGCATAGTCATTCTCCTCCTTGATCTTAACAGATACCTTCTTCAGTCATCAGCCTCCGAGTATGCTCGCCAGAGAACTGCTTCTGGACTCCAGTTTGGACATCGCCGTTTCCATCTGAGAAAACTTCTTATACCATTTATCCATCATCGCGTTCAGCTTTTCTTCCTGCTTCTTGATCTTATCGGTATAGTCTGAGTACTCCGATTTCATCAGCTTGTCGTTATATACGGTCATCGCGCTGCTCAGCGTAGTGCCCGCCATTTTCGCCGTTAAATTATCATATAAACTGGTGGACAGCTTCGTAAAGAAATTCATAACGGTTTCCGGATCGGACGCGATCATCGCCCTTAACTTATCTTCATTGGCCTTCGTGGAAGAATCGTCCGCATCGCCGTCGATATGATACGCGTTCCTCTCGTTGTCCTTCGCATTGAAATATCCCAGCGTATTGATCCCGAAATCCGACAGATACATCTGTTTGCCGTTCACTTCCGTCCCCTGCAGGAGAACGGACGCCATGCTGAACGATATGGAGCTCAACGTGGTGTCCCTGCGCAGCAGGGAATCTTTGATCTTCTTCTCCCACTCTTCGATCTCGCTGTCGCTCAGGGCTTCTTTTTCTTCCGACAGAAGCGGCTCGTAACCCGTAGAGGCCTCCGCGTTATACAAAGAATCCATCTCGTTGATCAGCTTGTTATACTCGGAGAAGAAATTCTTGATCATATTATAGGTGCCTTCCGTATCATAGGAAGTCGTTATCGTAATTTCTTTCTCCGTCTCTTCATTGGCTGTTATCGTCAGGCCGTTTACGCTGAACGTATTGGTCATGGAATCAAATTTTGCCCCGTCGATCTCGATTTCGGCATTCTGCGCGGTCACCTTGGAGCCCGCGAGCATGCCGGAATAAGCGTCCGTATCCTCCGCCATCTCCATGGATTTCTTCGCCGCGGCTACCTTCGCCTCAAATTCGGCCTGCACATCCTGCGCCAGTTTCGATGTTACCGCCATATTGTCTACGTCATCTTCGATTCCGGAATCGGACATATATTCATTATTGGACGCGATCGTGGCATCGTTGGACGCGATCTTCTTTTCATTCGCCGTAACGGTATCTTTATTCTCCTTCACGGTAAGGAATATGTTGTTCAGCTTATTGACCGCATCGACCTGCGCCTGCAGTTCATCCGATACGTTCCCCTTCTTCTTAGCCGCCTCATAATCCGCCTTGAGCCCGCCCGGACGTTCCTGGACACGGGCATAGTTTTCAATCACATTGCCGCCCTTATCGAGATAATTACCATCCTCGTCCTGTTTCAGCGGCGCGCCGTCCTTATCGGCATAGCTGCCGTCCGCCAGCTTTTCATAAAGAAGGGTTCCTTCCGAATTATAGTATTTTCCGGTTCCCTTTTTATCGCCGTCCAGTTTTTCATAGACATTAAGCGCTTTGCCGTCCTCGCTCTTCATCTGATAGTAAGTGCCCGCAAACTCGCTGCCTTCCTTGCCTTCCACCTCTTTATCGGCTAACTTGCCATAGACTGCGTCGTTTATAAAATCAGAAATCTCGTCATAGGCGCCCTGCACCGCATCATAATCCGCCTTAGCCGTATCGTAATCCGCTTTGACCGTATCGTAATCCGCCCTGGCCGTATCGTGTGCGGCCTGCGCGTCGTCAAGCGCGGCCTGCGCCGCATTTTTATCCTCCTCCGTCCCGGAAGCCTGCACCGCGTCGAATGCCTCCTGCGCTTTCTTTAACGCCTCCTGCGCTTCCGTGTACGCGTCCTGGGCTTTCGTATATGCAGCCTGCGCTTCCGTGTATACGGCCTTCTTCCCGGCGATCGTATCATAAATCCCATTCTCGCCGTATAAATCATTCAGCGCCTCATCGATCGTTTTCCCGGATTTCAGGGTCCCCAGATCCGCCAGGTTCTTCAGATCGTCTTCGGTTAAGCTCGCTAAAAGATCCGCGTTGTCTTTCGTTAATTTGTCATTTTCATTCGTTATATCGGTATTCTGTTTTCCTAACGCTTCATTCGCTTCCTGCAGCTCTTCCATCCGGCTCGCGATCTCATTCGAAAGGGCATCGTAATAATCGTCCGTATAACTGCCGTCCTTCTGATAAGCCGCCCACTTCTTATTATCGTCGCTTACCAGATCTTCCCTGCACAATAATCCAAGGCATGCCAGCGCGTTCATACCGCCTTCGTCATTCGCCACCAGATTGAAATTGTTCAGCGCGCCGGTTTTCTTGGAGCTGATAAAGATTCTCTGGCTGTCCTGGTCGAAGTTCGCGTTCAGCCCGGTGCTCTGGATCATGCTGACAACGTCGTCGATCGTCGTATTCTCATTCACATCGAAATCCAGATACTGCCCCTGCGCGCCGATTACCCGGAAGCTGCCCGTCATGGATCTGGACGTGTCGCCAAACACCTCTTCCCCCCTGTGTTTCAGAAGCTGGGACAGGTTTGCGGCGCCGCTGAAATAAACGCCGTCCTGTGAAACGAGGCTGCCGCTCGTGAGCCTTGCCCCTTTTGCCAGCTGGTTGACCTTGACGCTCCTTACGCCGTCCACCGCGCTGTCGCTCGTAACAACATCGATCGCGTTCGTATTGGAGACCTTCGTCGTCTTCTTCATATACGAACCCTGATAACGCATATCGCTGAGCGTATTCGTATAAAAATCATAAATCTTCGTATTCAGCGCCTTCCATGCATCCTGCTTCCAGCTCAGTTTCGTCTGCGCCTTCACAAGAGAATTCTTCTTAACGCTCTGTGCAGATACCAATTCGGAAATGATACTCTCCGTGTCGAGCCCGGAGTACATTCCTGTAATTCTAATAGACATCTGTTTTCCTCCTATCTCTTCTCATCTACAAGAATTCCTGCGATTTCCCAAACCTTCGCGATCATATCGAGCGTCTTCTCCGGCGGGAACTCCTTCACGACTTCTTTGGTGTCCTTGTTCACGATCTTGATCGTGATCCTGTTCGTGTCCTCATGAACGCCAAAGACCGCTTCTTCCTTGCTATTGATCCTGCGGTTCATTTCCGCTATCGCCTTTTTCAAGGGTTCTGATGCCGACTGCTGGGAATTCAGCCCCTGTTGTCTGGGGTTCCCGTTCGCATCCCTGCCGTTTCCGCCGCCCTGTTCGCTGTCCTCCGGCTGTGTTTTAACGACCGATGCCGTAGTCGCATCCACCCTGCCCGCCTGGTCTTCCGGTAAAACTTCCATGTCAACCGGCTGAACAGGCTGGACTTTCGGTTTCACTACATCCTGTGCCTGAAACGTCATTACGCTGTTTAATGGTTCGAGTGCCATTGTGAATCACCTCCGTGTGATATTTGGTTAATTACTTCATATTTTTGAATCTTTTCAGAATCGTCCCGGCTATTTCCCCGACAGGAAAATAGTCCCTTGTTATATATATCGGAAAATCGCAATAATAATTTAGGGAGACGGAAATAAAATAGAAAGAATTTTGTTGAGCTGTTGCTCATATGTATAGCATTTTTTCACTTTCTGATATCCGTTAATCCCGATTTTCATCCGCTCTTTATCATGCTTTAAGTAATAATCCGCCTTCTCGATCAGCTCCTCCGGCGTCCGGAACGTCGCGATTTCCTGTCCTTCCTCAAACAATTCCGGGATTTCCTCCTGATAATTCGACAGCACAAAGCCGCCGACGCTCATGATATCAAAAATCCTCATCGGAATGCCGCTCTCGATGCTCCGCATCGTAATATTCAGATTGATCCTGCTGGAATAAAATACCTTGAAGCCTCCGCTCATCTGCGATACCTGCGGATGGCGCCGGATCCCTTCCGGGACGGCCTCGTCGTTTCGCGTATACAGATGGAGATCGTACCGCTCCGCCAGAATCTCCATCAAAAGGGTCCTCTCGATATGCGTCAGCTTCCTTGCGAAAAAATACTCTTTCAGATAATACGGATCCGGCAGTTCATACGGTCTTGTATATAATTCCGGGCATACTTTCTTCACAACGGCAGCCAGCTCCGGCGTTAAAAGCATGCCCAGCCGGTCCATGCCGTCCCACTGGAACGCGCTTTTCTCCATCATCTCCGTAAAAATCTGCTGCAGTCCCTCCGGAAACCTCCCAATATACTGATCGTACAGATTATCACTGTATAAACCTCCTACAAAGGACATATCGCACCGGTAATTCTTAATTTCTTCCTCCGTAATGACAAGGCTCTCCGTCCATGCGGTATCCGCCGCTAACGGCAGATAGTATACATTGGCATATCCCTGCCCTTTCGCCATCCGGTATTCCCTCTTATCGAAAAAGAAAAGAAAGCAGTTATCATAGCGGGGGAAAACCGGAAGATATGTCTCATACATCGGGGAATCCATTCCGTAGACCGCATATTTTATATTCAGTTCGAACGTCAGATGGGCAACGGCAGGCGAAAAAACGTTGGAAATCACAAGCTCTACCCTGCTGTCTTTCAGAAAAGCCCTCAGTTTTTTCCCTTCTTCATCATCCTCCCATGTGCCGCCGATCGATTCTATCGGCGCCGGATAGACGCCCGTTTCATGCCCCATCCTTCCCAGAGCGCATATAATACTGACATTCTGCTGCTGTCCGCTCGCCAAATACAAAATCCGCATAACAACCCTTACATCCCCTTCTTCTGACTTCTTCTATAATTCCTCTTGGAACTTTCCTCATTTTCGATTACACTATTCCTATCATTACTATAACATAAAACCTTTCAGAAAGGATATAAATTTTATGGAAATCCTCCTGTATCGATACAACAGTATCTGCGAACCCGATATCATTCAGGCATTTGAATCCTTCGGCATCACCGTGCATCAGGAAAAAATGGAAATGACGGACAAACGGGTCACCCCTTCCCGCTGTGCCGGAAAGGTTACGGACTGGCTTCTTTCCCATCCGCTTTCTTTTGTGTTCAGCGTGAACTTTTATCCGGCCATCTCCTATACCTGTAACCGCTTCAGGGTCCCCTATGTCTGCTGGAGCGTGGACAGCCCCGTCGCGGAACTTTTTTCCAACGCGCTTAAGAACGAATGGAACCGGATCTTTCTGTTCGACAGGGCGCAGTATGCGTTCTTTCAGCCATACAACCCCGATCATATTTATTATCTGCCGCTGGCCGCCAATACCGGACGGTGGGAAAAGGTCATTCTGGACATGACGGACGAGGATTACCGGAAATACGGAGGCGATGTAACCTTCGTCGGTTCCCTTTACTCGGAAAAGTGCCGTTATGACCGGCTCCTTGAGAACAACGCCCTTTCCGCCTATACGCAGGGTTATGTAAACGGATTGATCCAGGCGCAGATGAAGGTCTTCGGCTATAACTTTCTTTATGATGCGCTCTCCGAAAAAGTCATCCGGGAAATCGTCTCGGCCGACCCCGGCTTCTACAGGGGGCAGGACGTTTTTCTGGATACGGACCGTTACCTCACGGCGCACCAGTATATCGGCATGAAGCTCGCCAGCGTGGAACGGCACGCCGTCCTCCTTGCCCTGTCAGAGCATTTCGACGTATCGCTTTACACCCGCAGCAATACGTCCGGCCTGCCGAAGGTCCATGCGAAGGGCGGCGCCGATACCTTAACGGAAATGCCCAGGATCTTTCAGGCTTCCAAAATCAACCTGAATATCACCATGCGCCCCATTGAAACAGGCCTTTCCCTGCGCGTCTGGGATGTGCTCGGCTGCGGCGGTTTCCTGCTCACCAATTACCAAGCGGAAATACCGGAATATTTTGAGATTGGAAAAGATCTGGAAGTCTATGAGAATACGAAAGACCTGCTTGAAAAAACAGATTATTATCTGCGCCACGACGCGGAACGGGTCGAGATCGCCCTGAACGGATATGAAAAGGTGGCCAGATACCATACCTATAAGATACGGCTCGCCGAAATGATACGGATTCTGAGCGGTTCCCCAGGCTAAGGGCATTCCGAATCCGGCGCGTCTCATTCCATATTGTCATTTTTTAATAACATAACATAATCCGACCATCGCTTATTCCGGGTCAGATAGGGATTATGGCAGGCTTCCGGGAAGAATCCCAGCAATTTTTCCCGGAAATGGCCAATCTGCTCTTTCCAGTCCGACATTTGTCTGGAAATTACAAAACTGACAGGATCCATAAAATATTTGTAAATCATATACCACTCAAATTCCACATAATACCCCGCCATGGCGCCGTCCAGAAAGCCTCTCGCATCGAGTTCCCCAAGGTACCGTTCCATCACATCCGCAAGCTGCCGGATCCTTCCATGATCGCTTTTTTTCCGGATGAGCCCTTCCGCATTCTGGTAATAGAAATACAGCGTATCCCCGATATGATAACAGGAATTACACACAAGCATCGCCAGGCCCGAAAAGAAATTATCCTCTCCATAGTCGATATTTTCCGGGAAGGACAAAGCGTTCTCTTTCAAAAAGCTCTTTTTATACAGACGTCCCCATACCGCCGTTTTGAACGAATTCAGAATGAATCGCCCTCTGTCCTCCGGCGTCCTGATCCGCACCGGATAATCATCTTCTTTCCTTTCCACAGATAACTGCCCGCCATCCTGAAAAGTCCTGTAAGCGCATTCCACGATATCGACGTCATGCCGCCGCATGGCTTCGCACATTCTTTCCAGAAACGACGCGTCCACGACGTCATCGGCATCCAGGAAAGCAATATATTCTCCCGACGCATAGCCCAAACCAATATTTCTTGCCGTTCCCGGCCCGGCATTTTCTTTACAGACAGCCGCCAGTACATTTTCAGGATATTTTTCTTCAAATCGAAGCAGACGGCCGCAAGTGCCGTCCGTCGAAGCGTCATCCACAAGGATGATTTCCATATTTTCAATGCCGTATGTCTGATTCTCCAGACTTTTCAGGCATCTGTCGATGTAGTTCTCCGCATTGCAGCACGGAATGACCACGCTCACTTTTTCCATAAATATAACCCGTCATTTCAGCAGATTCTGCAAAGCCTCCAGTCCGTCCGTATTCATCGCTTCCTTATTGGAATTCTGAATCTGCATATAAACTTCCTTCCGGTATACGGGCACCTCCCTGGGGGCGCTGATACCGAGTTTCACCTGTTCTCCCTTAATTTCAAGCACCGTGATCTCAATGTTATTGTTAATAATAAGCGCTTCGCTCTTTTTTCTGGATAAGGCTAACATTTAATCACCCGCTTTCTTTTTATTCGCTTCCAAAATATCGTAGATCGGAAACTTCACCGGATACACATCGCCTTCCACGATAACCTGTATCGCCGTTTTCTGCGCCGCGTTAATCACCATCGGCCCTTTTAAATTAACGGACATCTGCTTAATATCCTTCGGCACGGTCATCGTGACGAGCACCAGCATCTCTTCCGGGTCAAGTTCTCCCAGATTTTTCAGGAGTTCGTCATCGACTTCCGGGTTATAATCCGGGCATACCCGCAGCGGATCTATGACCGGCATCGCAAAAGCGGGTTCCTGTAAAGACTGCAGCCAGTGGATGGAACCGCTTCCCTTTTCCGAATCGTGAAGCAGCGCGAATTCCGTCAGATCCGGGAATCCAACGATTCCTTTGGAAAATGTAATAATCCTGTCATCGTCTATCGTAATCTCGCCGAACACTTTTGTCATGATTGTCATATCGTTTTCCCTCTCTCCATTAGATGTAATTCATCAGATTGGTCTGCATGATCTTGCTCGTAGCCGCCAGCGCCGCTTCATAAGTAAGCTCAGAACTCTTGAGCTGTACGGCGACTTCCGTTACGTCCACGTCCTCGTTATTGCTCTGCAGATCCTTAAAGGTCGCTTTCTGGTTCATTAACCGGTTATGGATCAGTTCCAGACGGCTTCTTCTCGTACCGTTATCCGTAACCGCGACATTGGTATCATCGATATATTTCTGATACTTCGTGATCTGGTTCTCGAACTTCTTCTGAACATTCTCCCGGACATAGGTATACGCCTTGTTCGCCGCGTCGAGCTGCAGCTGGAAGTCTTTATATTCCTGCGAATCTTCCGGGTATTCCTTCATCTTTGTTTCGATATCCGCCATAGACGCTTCCACGTCCTGAAGCTGTTTCAGATAGATCTTAAGATCGTCCGCATCCCTCCGCGCGCCGTGCGTAAATATTTCATTCGCATGCGTGTTCACCTGAATATCCTGATTGAAGCCCATCGCATAATAAATGTCCTGATCGCTGCCGTCGAGATTGTATTCGATGACATTGCCCATGATGTTGTCCACTTTGGTCTGCGCGTCCTCTACCGCCTTACGGGCATCTTTGAGGTCATCCGGATCGGTATCCGGATCCGACTCCTTTATTTTCAAATCCGCCTGCGCTATCTCCAGATCCTCTTTCGCGTCTTCCAGGCCCATCGCATCCTCCGCATGCTGCTGGTCGGTCGCGATGCAGTGGAAATAGTGGACGGGATTGATATCCCCTTCCTCCCAAGTGCTCTTGGCATATTTTACCGTTACCTGCATATTTTCATGAACCTTCGTCGGATCGTTGTAGTCCTTTTCGCCAAATACGAGCTCTCCGGTGGACGGAATATAAGCGAGCTTGGATGTGCCGGCGGCAACGGCTTTATAAGCGTCCTCCGAATTCGTAAAAATATCGGGGGTCGTCGGCAGATCGGAATTCGGAACATCCAGATTGATATATTCCGGCGCTCCATCCAATTGATCGTAGGACAACCGGAAACGGTACAGCGTCGTATTCTTGACCTGCGTTTCGTCGTCCATTGCGACGCCCGCGCTCTTCTGCCACTCCGTATAGCTGATCGTAGAGATATCTTTATAGCCCAGCTTTTCTTCGATGATATAACTCTGCGTATTGGACGGATCCCTGTTGAACTCTTTGATATTCTCTTCGGTAAAGGTGATCGGCACGTCGGTCCTGAAACCGGAAAAGACATAACGCCCCGCATAATCCACGTTGCCGCTCGCATAAAATTCCGTTGTCAAAGCTTCTATCTGCGTTAAAACGATATCCAGATCCTCCGCCGTAAAGGATTTCTTGGAAGCGGTCGTCGCCTGCTCATAAAGATCCTCCAGAACGGAGCCTACTGTATCCATCGCGTCTCCCGTGATGGAAAGCCAGCTTTCCGCATCCTCCGAGTTCTTATCGTAATACTGCGATATCATCGTCACGTTTGTACGGAGGCGCAGAGCCCTGATCGCCACGACCGGATCGTCGGAAGGACGCGTGATCTTACTCTGGTTCGTCATCTGATTGCTCAGTTTATCTTCCAGTATTTTATTCTGATTAATATTGTACAGCGAATTATTCCGCATGATTCTGTTTGTTATTCTCATAGCGCCATCGTCCCTTTCTCAGCTTAAATTACTCCCTTTTCCCAACCCGGCCAATGCCGGAGCCTTCGCCTTAAACGCCTGTCTGCAGTATCAGCCTGTCGTAGATCTCCGTCAGGGTGGAGATCATTTTGGAGGCCAGCGTATAGGAATTCTGATATTTTACAAGGCTGACCGCTTCCTCATCCTCATCCACGCCGGAAATGGAAGTCCTCTGGTTATCGATGCTCGTTTCCAGGCTCAGATAAGTCGAATAGAATGTCTCCGCATTCTCCCCGTTGAGCGCCGCGTCCGAAAGCACGCATTCCAGAAATCCCCCCGCATTCCTTCCGCGGAAGTTGAACTGATTCACATCATTTATCATGGAAATGACCTTTTTGATCTGCTCGCACTCTTCCACGCCCGCGGTAGGGTCGAACCTCGTTCCGAGCAGGGAAGCATCCTTCATGATCTCTTCTGCAACCGCGAAATTGTCCGCCGTAATATGATAATATCCCTTATCGTTTACCTTTCCCTTATCATTTCTTGAGACGCCGTTCAGCCAGCCTTCCGTATACTGGCCCTTCTCCGTCAAAAGATCGCCCGTTAAGAGAATGCCCGCATCCTCGCTCGCCGCGGTAACGCCCTGCGTAAAAATATCGTTGACGGATTTTGCGAAATCGCGGATCCACTCATTCATCTGCTCCATGTAATAGGGAATCCCCTGATACCGCACTTCCGCGCCGATGAACGCTTCCGTGCCCATCTTGCCGTTCACAAGCGGCATATCGCTCTTTTTATTGTCGATGATAAAGGAGTAATTGCCGTCCCCGTCATAAGTCCAGTCGCTGTAATAATAAAGCTGGTTGCCCACATTGATCTTACCGCCCGTATCGGACAGGTTGCATTTGTTCATATTGCCAAGGTACTCCGCATTCGTATGAATAACAACGCGGGTAGTATCAATATTATAGTAAACGCCTTCGACCTTGCCGTTAAAATATTCGCCGTTATTGCCGTCGCGCATCTGGACCAGCCCCCGTAGCTCTCCGCCCATGGATGCGTTATAGAGGCCGAATTCTATGCCGTCCGTCCACCGCAGGTCATAGAGCCCGTCGATATCCGACTGATTCACTTTCTCTTCGGACTTTCTCGCAACACATTCTATCTGTCTGTAGTCGTCCGAATCCACCAGCGTCTGCCCGCCGGCGATCCTGACGATCAGCCTGTTCGCTCCCGACGGCTCGCCGCTCTGATTCAAAACCGGCAGCTCTTCCGTCGTCATATCCACGATGCCGGACAGCCTATCCAGCAGAACGTCTCTCTTATCCCGCAGCTCGTTGGCCACAACGCCCGTCAGCTCGATGACGTTGATCTGTTTGTTGACGGTCGCGATATCCTGTGCGATCGAATTGATCTCATCCACGCGCATCTTGATCTCATCGTTGACATCCGCCTGAAGGTTCTGTAAATTGCCGGACATATTGTTAAAATAATCCGTCAGGTTTTTGACCGTAGATACGAACTGCGCTTTGACGGAGGTGGAACTGCCGTTCTTCGTGACCTCCTCCAGCGCGGCGCAGATCTGGTCGTAAATTGTTTTAAAACCGGATATCTTGTCGTCCGTTAAATAATTCTCTATCATACGCATATAATATGCTTTTATGTCATACTCGCCAAGCCTTGTCTCATTTTCACGGAACTTGGTATCATAGAAACTGTCGCGGATACGCTCGATCGCGATCGTCTCAACGCCGGCTCCCGCGCACCCATATGTCGCAAACACGCGCAGCGCCTGCGCCGCCTCTGTCGTCACTGCCTGACGGCTGTAGCCCTCCGTATCGACATTGCTGATATTATTTCCCGTTGTATTGAGCGCCGCATTCGCCGCCCGGAGCCCCGACGAGGCTATCGTTAATCCAAAAAATGTAGATGGCATAAATCTTCTCCCCTTCCGCTATCTTCCGAGTGTTGTCAGAATATGCTCCAGCATCTCGCTGATAACGTTAATGTAACGGCTGGAGGCATTGTAGGCATTCTGAAACATGATCATATTGGTCAGCTCTTCGTCGGAAGACACGCCGACGACCTGCTCTCTCGCATTGAAGAGCGAATCCACCGTGACCGTCTGGCTCTCCATGATATCTCCGAATACGGAGCCGGAATTGGCTACCTGGGATATCAGGTTTTTATAATAATCCACGAAGCAGACCGGCGTCTGCACGTTCGGATTCAATGTATAAACCGCTTCCTCGAAAGCGTTTTTCAGCTTCTCCGTCGTCGCATTGTCCTCCGAGCTGTCCGTCAGCCGGAAACCGAGCAGTGTCGGATTCTGCCGGAGCACGAGATTAATCTCGATATTGGAAACGTTCCATCCCAGCTCCACGACCGTTCCGTCCGGCAGCTCACAGGCGGATCCGTCCTCGATGATCTGCTCGAACAGCTGATAAGGACTGCCGTCCTCGCCGCGAAGATAGGTGGAATTGGGATACGTCGCGGATTCCAGCTCCGCGGCTTCCTCCAGAATCCCGTTGATCTTCGTAACGACCGCGTTGATCAGCTGATCGAATTCCGCCTCTACGTTCATGATAATGGACTGTGAGATATGCGTATCATACCAGCCCGCTTTATATTCCCCGTCCGGATCGACGTCTTTTAATTCCTGCGCCGTCGCTCTGTGGTCGCCGCGCGCCAGGATCGTGCTCTTCAGGGAACCGATATCCGTATTCAGATCGGAGGAGATCGGCCGCTCCAGATCAAATATCTGAGCCGATTTCAGCGCATCCTCCGTCAAATATTTATTTCCATATTCATCATAGCTGTAATTCGCCAGCATCTCCCAGTAAGGCGTATAGAAACCGGTTTTGGAATCCTCATGAAGCAATAGGGTATTAACAAGCCCTCCTTTTACCAGATCGACGCCTTCCATCTTGACACTCATATAACCGAATACATCCTCATCATAGGAAATCGAAGCCATCGTCGCCAGTTCATCCAACAGGTAGTTCCGCTGATCCCGCAGGTCGTTGGCATGCTCCATACCGCCTTCTATTCTGGAAATCTGGCGGTTCAGCGCTTCAATCTGCTGCGCGTACCTGTTGATCGTCTCTACATCCTGTTCGACCTCCCGATTCATATTATCCTGATATTCTTCCAGACTGGTATATACCGCCTGCGCCTTCGTAATAAATTCATAGGCACGCGTCACGAACAGATTCTGATTGACTGCCAGCGTAGGATCCTTGCTCAGCTCTTCCACCGCGGTCCAGAGATCCGTTACCGCGATCGAAAAAGCATGCCCTTCATAGGACTCGCCGAGAACATCCTCGATTTCTTCCAGCGCGTTGTAAGCGACTTCATAAAAAGCGCTTCTGCCCGATTCACGACGATAATTTTTATCCAGAAAATAATCTCTTACCTGTCTTGTTTGGGAATAGTTGACGCCCAGACCCAACTGCTGCCAACTGGTCGATTGACTCTTGGAAATTGTATTATAAGTCCTCGTCGCCTGTTCCACCTGCTGCCTTGTATAGCCAACGGTGTCCAGGTTCGACATATTATGCGCGGTCGTATTCAGCGCATTATTAGAGGTTTGTAATCCTGATACGCCTATATAAAGGCTTCCCATTAATGACATAACGCTACTCCTTAACAATCTTTTCTACTGCTTTGCATCAAATGATTTCCGTTCCATACCGATGACATCCCCGGTAGTATAAGCGCCCCGGTTATAGTTAGCAGTCGCCGGCGCCGCCTTCATGGACTGGAGAAGATTCATATTGAACTGCACCATTTCCAGCGCATTCTGAATCAGCTCCTGATTCTGCCCGTTGACCCTCGCCACATTTTTCACACTGGCCCGCAGCCCATCGAACGCTGCGGCCAGTTTCTGCTGCTCCTCAGGCCTTTGTCCGAGCATTTTAATCAGATCTGCAATTTTCAGTTTTGTAACATCCTTGTTAAGTACATTCGCTATATCCTGTACAGCCTCATTTCTAATCGCATCCAAATGGTTGATTCTGCTCACGATAAGCTGTTCTTCATCCGTGATTTCTGCTAACTGTTTCAAATCCTCAGACACAATGGCCCGCGTTTTCTGCATGGATAAATTCAATAAATTCCGGTACTCTCCGCTTTCTTTCTCCAAAACATCTATCAGGTCTTCCATCAAGCTTGCCACGATATATCCTCCACGCTTTTCACCGTGCCTTACAGACCGGAAATTTCCTCATACTTCTGTAATAATTTCTCCGCGAAGCTCTCTCCGCTTACATGATAGGTCCCGTTCTCGATTCCGGCCCTGAGAGGAGCTACCAGCTCTTCTCTGATATCGCTGCTCGCATCCACCGCCGCCCTGGCGACCTGGATATCCCTGCCGATGCTGGAAATCTGTATTTTATCGGAAGCGCCGACATTTGACGCCGCAGGCGCCTTGACCGCTTTCTTCGTATTGTATAACTGCTGGACCTGGGTATATGCTTCAATACGCATAAAAACTCCTCCTTCCCGTCCGTGCCTGTATTCTCGTAAATGCTTCATTCTGCATTTATCAACTGTTATTAAATGTATCGGATAATTTTTCAAAGACTTTAGAGCTTCCCGTATTTTTTTATTATTCACAGATATTCCGCCGCCATACGGCACAGCCTTCCGCAGGTCTCCTCGCCCCATGAATACGAGGCCATATATCTGCCGTCAAAAGAAGTGTCCCTGATGCTCTTTCCCGCAAGCACCTCATAATAATCGCACAGGAGCTCTTCCCTGTTCACATGGCAGCTTCCTCTTCTGCTGCCGAAAACGCCGGCGACGCCATATTCCCGGAAAATCGAATGCAGATAAATGACCGCCTTTCTGTACAGGCATTTTACCCTGTCGTCATAGTCCCTGCCTTCCCAGAGAAGATCGACGCTTCTCTTCATCGTCACCTCGCCGCCGCTGTCGATGCAGAGCGCGAACAGCTCCTTCGCTTTCTGATTGGCAAATTCGATCAGATGGCCGTCAACAAAAATATCGAACTCGCCGAAAGTCCTGACCGCTACCCTTTTTTGCAGCCTGCCGGAAAGATGCCGCACCCTGTCTATCATCTGTAAGACATCCGCATCGTCAAAGGGCTTCATCAGGAAATAATCGGCCCTGAGATCCAAAATAGCCGCCTTTAAGAACTCCTCGTATCCCGTAACGTAGATGAGGATCATTTCATGCCTGAGTTCCCGCAGCTTCCTGCCGAGCGTAATACCGTTCATATCCGGCATTCTGACATCCAGCAATGCGAAATCGACCTCGTGATCCTTCGCATACGAAAGCGCATCCTCCGCGCTGCAGAACTCCCCCCGCAGATCGATATCGGCAGTATTTCGCAGTCCCTCCTCGAACTGCCGCAGGCTCCAGGGTTCGTCATCGACTATAATCGTCCTTATTTTCATGGCAATCATCACGCCTTTCCGCCACAACAGGGATATGCAGAGTTATCACTGTACCGACGCCGGTATAACTCAGGATATCCATACCTCCATTTACCATTTTCTCCATACGCTCCCGAACGTCAAAAAGCCCTCCCGCCCTCGCTTTGCCGGCGCCGGGCGCGGCATCGTATACGGCCGGCTCAAAACCCGCCCCGTCATCCTCTACCTGGACGATATACTCTTCCGGCAGCCGGCAGCTTCTGACCGTTACCGTCCCCTTTCTGTCACCTCTTTGCAGGCCATGCCGCAGCGCATTATCCACAAGCGGCAGTACTGTAAAAGGCGGGATCCGGAAATCTTCTTCCTGCAGCTCCATGCGTACCGCCGCCTTATCCCCGAATCTCAGTTTTTCCAGATTGATATAAGAAAGCACATCGTCTATCTCTTCCCGAAAAAGAATATTTTCCGGCCTCTCAAAAGACCCTATGACCGCTCTTAAATATCTCGAAATATCGTAAATCCTGTCATAGGCCAGCTCCGGATCCGTCCTGGCCGCGATGCGGACAGCGCCCAGCGTATTAAAAAGAAAATGCGGATTCAACCGGCGAATCACCGCATTCCTCTCCATCTTTCCGATATCCTTCATTCTTTTCGCCATATCCCTTCCGGCTTTCGGAAATCTGCCGCAGCGCGGTTTTAACGTCCTCCGCGCGGTATGGCTTGACAAGATATCCGTTTACCCCGTCGGCCGATCCTTCCGCCGCCCGCCTGCCAAAAATATCCGCCGTCATGGCGAGCACCGGCAGCCCGCTGTCTTTTCTCTCCATGCTCCTGATTTCCCGGACGGCCTCGAAACCGCTTTTTCCGGGCATATGGACGTCCATCAGAATCACATCGTAATAAAACTCGTCGGACTGCCTGAAAATCTCCAGCGCTTCGTCGCCGTCATACGTTTTATCGGCCGCAATGCCCAGTTTCTCCAAATAACCGCATAAGATTTCCATATTCGCGTCCTCATCCTCCGCAATCAGCGCCCTTTTGATGGAGATCCCCTCTTTTCCGGAGGGCCGCCCCGGCGCTCCTGCGGTTCCATACAATACATCGTCCCCGTCCGCCTCGAGCATGACGGATACCGTCGTTCCCCTGTTCTTCCGCGTCCTGATCTGTATCGTGCCGTGCAGCAGCTCCACCAGACGCTTCGTCAGCGCCAGACCGAGACCGCTCCCTTCCGTCCCCCGTTTTCTTCCTTCTCTCGCATAAGGCCTCCATGCCCTGGCAAGAAATTCCTGCTCCATGCCGATTCCCGTATCCGACACTTCCAGCAAAAGCTTTACCCTTTTTTCCTCTTTATAAACCGCTTCCATACGGCAGACTACCTGCCCGCCGTCCTCCGTATATTTCACTGCGTTGGAAACGATATTGATAACGATCTGCTGAAAAACCGTTCTGTTCAGATACAGATACCGATATGCCGGCTTCCCTACGAGAAACCGCAGCCGGATATTCCGTTTTTTTATTTCCTGTGCAAAAATCCCTTTTGGATATTTTATGAGTTCTTCCAGCACGACCGCCTCCGTTCTGCCGGCGCCCCGGCCTTCCAGCGCGGAAATGTCCAGAACGCTGTTCACGAGATTCAGAAGATATTCCGCGGAAAGGGCGGCATTATCCAGATATTCATCCGCCGGATACGCCTTTTCCCGCAGTAATGTCAGACTGCCATAGATACTGTTAAGAGATGTCCTGATTTCATGGGCAAGATAAGCGGCCCGTTCCCGCAGAATTTCCGCCTTTTCCTTCTGCGGGCCGGATATGCCGCCGTTTTTTCCCCCGGCTTTCCAACAGGAAAACATTTCTGTGATATCTTCACAGAAAACAACGATATTCTCTTTTTGCCTGCTGGATTTCTCATAAAAAGTATTCCTGATAAAAGTAATTTTCTTATGATATGGATCGTTCCCGGCTTTCAGGCTGCAGATCACGGTATGCTTCTCCTGTACGGCCAGCGCGCCGAGAACTCTGATCAGTTTCATATTCTCATGAAATTCTTCTTCGCCGCCGCACAGCCTTCCCTGCAGCTTCCTCAGAAAATCCTCGTACCGTCCTTCTTCCGGTATGTCGTACTGCAAATTTTTCTTTTCATATTTTCGTATATATACGCCTTTTCTTGCATTAACAAATAATATGAAATCGAAGATCCCTTCTGGTAAAATAAGATTGACCGGCCTGCCTGTCAAACGGTCTTTCAAAAATTTAAACATAATATAAGACTATTATAAAGGACGCTAAAAGGAATGCAAGCCATAACAAAGTCTGCATAAATACAAATTTTGCCCGATTTTCGTCGTTTTTTTACTTTTGCGGAAGCCGCTCTCTGTTATCACAGATTTTTCATAAATTCTATGTCTTCCATGGCGATTGCCGGGTTCATTTCTTCCCGGAGAAGATACATATCCGGCCTGTTCTCATGGAGCCATTCGGAAACCGCTTTATACCGGATCACGCCTTTTCCAAGAGGCGCAGCGCAATACTTCCCGCTTTCATCAAGATAAAAATCCTTGATGTGCATCGCCTCCACAAATTCCCCGATGCCGTCAAGCCACTCCCGCCAATAAGCATCCTGATCCGTCGTATCCGGGTACTGCAGTAAATTGGAAGCGTCAAAAATCAGCCGCAGATGCTCTTTATCGTTCACCTGCTCCAGCACGTCCTTCACCGCTTCCAGATTTTCGAGCGGATGCCAGTATACCGGTTCGACCGCCAGCTTCACATCGAGGCGCACGGCCTCCTCCATGACGCGTTTCACACTGTCCAGCATACAGGGATACCATTTCGCTTTCTCTTCCCGGCTCAGATGCGGATAGGCCGTCTCCGTCCCTACCACCTTCGCGCCGACTTCCCTGCTGTAGGCCAGACATTTTTTCAGCGTGTTTACCGCATAGCTGCGGATCTCTTCATCCGGGTTCCCCAAATCCATATAGCAGCCAAAAACGGGAATCTCCACTTTCCATTCCTCAAAAGCCCGCCGGATCCTTTCCAGATGCGCCCCGGTGATATCCTCGTAACTGTCGATACCCGTAAAAACCTTGGGCAGCGCGAGCTGCGCCGCCTCATAGCCTGCCCGATGCAGCGTTTCCGCCGCCTTCTCAATCTCCATCTTCCCATAGTCATGCGCTCTCACGCCGATCTTCATTGTGATTTCCCTCCCGGCTTTCTAATCTAAGTGGAACAGCGGCTTCAAATCGATCGATACCGGGCTGTTGTCCGGGTTCGTCTCCATAATATCCGCCATAAAATCCCACCATTTCCGGTTGATCGCCGTATCCGCGCCCTTTGCCCACAGCTCTTCGTCCTCGATTTCAATATAGCTGAACAGCGTCAGCGTCTCCCTGTCCAGAAAAATAGAATAATTCTTTCCACCGTGCTCATGGATCATATCCTTCATCTCCGGCCAAAGCTCGTTATGGCGTTTCTCATATTCCGCCTCCTGTCCGGGGTATAATTTCATCTTAAATCCTTTGATCATACAATCCGCTCCTTTCCGCATTCCGTCGCATTTTTACAGTAAACGACATCAGAAACTGCTTTTTCGGACTTGTAAAAGCTTACCTGTATGGCTTTTGCAGGAGCCGGAAAGAGCAATTTGTTATGTCGTTTACGATATGTATTCTATTTCTGCTTTTTATTATAAAGCGTTTTGTTTTTCTTGTAAAATACAAAATGAAAAATCGCCTGCAAAAGGTATCAGTGCAGCCGCCGGGCCGTGCAGCGTACCGTTCCCGCGGGGCACGCTTCCGCTCCGCGAAAACCAGCAGCGGTACTAAGTTCAAAAGCTGCAAGCGCCTTTTTCACTAAGTGCCGGCGGTTTTCAAGGGCCCCCGCGGGAACGGTACGCTGCACGGCCCGGCGGCTGCACTGATACCCTATTACCCTTCTGAAACTTGGTCGAAATTGCTGTATTTTTGAATGAAAGCAATCTATTTGCGAAACGGTCTGTTTTGTATAATAATAGTAGTATTGGCACGCATTGGCAGAATGGCGGTCAATATAAGATTTTATGGGATAAGCAGACTAATTTGAAACAGGAGGGTATCTTATGCAGCTGGAATTTAACAAAGAACAGATAGAAAATGTCATCGACAGAATCGTGGACCGGACCATGAAGATGGATCTGACCTGGGACTGGCCCTGCGGCGTCGCTTATTACGGCATCAGCGAGGCTTATGAGAAGACGGGGAACGAAAAATATTTAACGCTTCTCAAAGACCGCGTGGACGAGCTGATTTCTCTCGGCCTGCCGAAGGTATGGACGGTAAACGCCTGCGCGATGGGCCATTGCCTCGTATCGCTTTATCAGGCGACCGGGGAGCAGAAATACTGGGATCTCGTTATGAGCAAGATCGCTTACATACAGAAAGACGCGCTCCGCTTCGGCGACAGCGTGCTGCAGCATACGGTTTCCGCCAACAATGATTTCCCGGAGCAGGCATGGGCGGATACCCTGTTCATGGCCGCTTTCTTCCTGTTAAGGGTCGGCGTGATCAACAAAGACGAGGCGATGATAGACGATGCCCTGAATCAGTGGTACTGGCATATCAATTATTTACAGGATGAAAAAACGGGCTTCTACTATCATGGCTACAACAATATAACCAAAGACCATATGTCCGGCATTTACTGGGGCAGAGCCAACGCCTGGGCCGCTTATACGATGTCGAAGGTAGGAAGCGTACTTCCGGAATGCTACCTCTATCCGAAATATCTGGATGTGGCGGGCTCCCTGAACGACCAGCTCGCCGCGCTGAAAACGGTGCAGACGGAAAACGGCCTGTGGAGAACGGTCTTAAACGACGAGGAGTCCTATGAGGAAATTTCCGCTTCCGCCGGAATCGCGGCAGCGATGCTTGAGCGGGGCAATCCGCTGCATACCCGCCATATCAATCTCGCCATTCAGGGGCTTCTCAACAATGTCAGCGAGGATGGACGCGTCATGAACGTATCCGGCGGAACGGCCGTTATGAAGGATATCGACGGATACCGCGGCATTTCCAGACGCTGGATCCAGGGCTGGGGACAGGGCCTTGCACTTGCCTTTTTCAGCAATGTGCTGGTTTCCGCTTCTATCGCAAAAGATGGCGCGCTTTAAAATGGACAGATATCTTTTTACGCCGGGCGGCAATGTGGGCCCGGAGGATTTCTATACGGAGGAACGCGGTTTCGGCTTTCTCACGGAACAGACGATGGAAGAGATACCGCGCCTCATGCTGCCGGAGCTCAACGGCGGCTTTATGTCGGTTCCATGGCGCCGCTTATTGGAACCGGCCAGGATCCGGCAAAATGACTGCGGCTGTATGATACAGCGGCCGGAAACGGTTTCGGAAAACGAGGCAGAAGCTGTCCCGGAAAATGCGAGACAGCTTCCGCTCCGCTTTAAGTGCCATGTGGACGAAGAAGGCAGTTACCGCGTCAAGGTTGTGATACGCGCCAGGGAAAAGCTGTCCGATATCCGCGTTTTCACGGGACGGCGCTGTCTGGCCGCTTACCGGGAATCGCTTCCCGCGGGAGAAACGCTCGCCTGCGAACTATATACGGAAGTCTGCGGCATCATACCGCGGGGACAGGAAAAGACATATCATGACCGCTGCATTGAAGTGAGCGTTACCGCGGACGCCCCCTGTATCAGCGAGATCGAAATCGAGCCCGTACACTGCCCGGTACTCTATATTGCGGGAGACTCCACCGTAACCGACCAGTCGGCGGAATATCCTTATGCGCCGGGAGCGAGCTATGCCGGCTGGGGACAGATGCTTCCCTTCTTTCTCAAAGGGTGTCTGACTGTTTCCAATCATTCCCATTCCGGACTGACAACGGAAAGCTTCCGTCAGGAAGGCCACGCGGCGATTCCTTTCCGCCGCTGTAAACCGGGAGATTTTATGTTCTTTCAGTTCGGCCATAACGATCAGAAACTGATGCATTTAAAGGCGCAGGAGGGCTACCGTGCCAATCTGGAAGCCTATATTGCCGAATGCCGGAAGATGGGCGTTCATCCGCTCCTTGTCACGCCGGTGGCGCGGAATACCTGGCGCGGGAACGACGGGCAGTATAACGATTTATTACAGGAATATGCCGATGCCTGTCTGGAAATCGGCAGGCGCTTATCCGTCCCTGTTCTGGATCTCCACCGGTTGAGTATGGAATTTATCATCCGGCTTGGAAAGGAAAACGCGAAAAGATACTTCTACCCTTCCGATTATACGCATCATAACGATTTCGGCGCGGCCAAAATGGCGGCGTTTGTCTGTGCGGAAATCAAACGCACCTGCATGGAAGGCGCTTATTTACAGCTGGCTTCCCATATCCAGGAATCCCCTGTGGAATGGCCCGAACCCGCTTTCGTCAAACCGCTGCAAAGGCCGGAAGGCTTTATAATGGATAACGGGCCCGCGGAATGGGAAGATCCGGACAGGCCCTCCGATTTACTGCTTCGGGCGGAAGCGCTCGATATGGTCATCCGGAGAGCCGGATTTTTTATCACAAATGTCTACAACGATCTGTTTACGGATATTATCGGGCACGAATGGTATGCCGGCGCGGTCGAATGCGCCCTGCAGAACGGGCTTTTGACTGAAGAGCTCTGCGAGGGCAGGCTGTTTCGTCCGCTGGAACCGGTCACGCTTCTTGACTTTACCGTCTTTTTGATGGGAGCCTACGGCAGCCGGAAAACGCTGCCCGCGGCGCGGCCCTGCCCTTATGACGGCGCTGTCAGCGAAAAGCTGCGGCCTCTTATATCGGCTGCCTGCCAGCTTCATGTGCTCGCCGCAGACGGAACGGACGCCCTGAACGGGCACATTTCCCGCAAACAGGGATCGGATCTGTGCCGGAAGCTGAAAATCATGTAAAAACAATCGAAATAAATTTATCAGGCAATATCGGAGTTTCCTGTGAAAAGTAAATTTTCGCAGGCTGAGCAAGAATGGAGGAATTAATATGGGAAAAAGAAAAGGCGGCTTTACGCTGCCAGGCGAATCAGGCTATGAAGAACTTACTTTAAAGCTGGCGGAAAAATGGGGCGCGGACGTGATCCGGGACAGCGACGGCACCGAACTGTCGGAAGATATCATTCATGCCGGCTACGGCATCTACTCCACCCTCTGCATTATCCGGGATCACAACGAATGGGCCGCTCAGAATCCTGATAAGCTGCAGCAGACCTTTTTGTGCACTTCGCCCATAACTGCCATCCCCGAAGCGGAAAAAGCCGGCGGCAAAACCGCCCCTCTGGCCATAAGGCTTATGGATGATTTCTTTGAAGAGCAGTTTACTGTCAACGACTGCCCGGCCTCTGTGAAATATTGGCAGGTCTATGACAGAACCAGCAATATGCTGCTTCCTTCAGACAGCTGGCGCTATGACCGGGAAAACGGGAGCGTTACGATTCAGGACGCCGTCCCGTGGCATAAATACACCGTCAGCTTTCTTGCCTACCGTATCTGGGAAGAAATCTCCATGTATAATCACACGACCAACAACTGGGATAAAGAGCATCTGATGCAGATCGATCCCAGATACCCGGAGACCCGCGAATATATGACGGCCTGGCTGCAAAACTGGTGCGAAGCCCACCCGGATACGACCGTTGTCCGCTTTACGTCTCTGTTCTATAACTTTGTCTGGATATGGGGCTCTCATGAAGAATGCCGCTCTCTTTTTACGGACTGGGGGTCTTACGACTTCACCGTAAGCGACCTGGCGCTCGATGAATTTGAAAAAGAATATGGCTATTCCATGACCGCGGAGGATTTCGTCAATCAGGGCAAACGCCATGTCACCCATATGCCGGGCGATGCGCATAAGAAGGACTGGATGAAATTCATCAACGATTTCGTCATCTCCTTTGGCAGAACGCTGGTCGATATCGTGCACTCCTATGGAAAAAAAGCCTATGTTTTTTATGATGACAGCTGGGTAGGCCTGGAACCGTATAACGGGAGGTTTTCAGAATTCGGCTTCGACGGGCTGATCAAATGCGTCTTTTCCGGTTTTGAAGCAAGGCTCTGCGCGGGCGTGGATGTTCCGGTGCACGAGCTCCGGCTGCATCCCTATCTCTTCCCGGTAGGTCTTGGCGGCGCGCCCACTTTTATGGAGGGCGGAAACCCTACGGCGGAGGCCAAAGGCTATTGGAACCGGATCAGAAGAGCTCTGCTCCGCTGCTCTATCGACAGGATCGGCCTCGGCGGTTATCTGCATCTGACCGAAAATTTCCCCGATTTCTGCGATTATATCGAACAGATTACGGATGAATTTCACAGGATTCAGGACGTCCATGCGCAGGGAGCTCCCTACTGCCTGAAAACCAGAGTCGCCGTACTGCATTATTGGGGCGCTTTGCGTTCCTGGACGCTTTCGGGACATTTTCACGAAACATGGCAGCACGATCTGATTCATATCAACGAATCGTTGTCCGGCCTGCCGATAGAGGTTTCCTTCCTCTCCTTCGAGGATGTAAAGGCAGGCGCGCTGAAAGACATCGACGTCGTTATCAACGCCGGTTATGCCGGAAGCGCATGGAGCGGCGGCGACGCCTGGAAAGACGATGAGCTCGTGGAAATCCTGACAGAATGGGTACATCAGGGCGGCGTCTTCCTCGGCGTCAACGAACCGTCCGCCGTTACGGGATACGATACCTTCTTCCGGATGGCTCATGTGCTGGGCATCGACGAGGATACCGGCGCAAGAATCTGCCATGGCAGATGGCAGTTCCGGACAGACGATGCCGACGGCCTCGTTCCGCAGGGAACGGAACTTTCCGTAAAGCCGAACCGCTATCTTACGGATGGAAAGGCAAAGGTCCTGTTAGAAAAAGACGGGGAACCCGTCCTGACGATTCATGACTTCGGAAAAGGAAAAGGCATTTATCTTTCTTCCTTCCAGTACACGCCCGCCAACACCAGACTGCTTTACCAGCTGATCCGCTTTGGCGGCGATGAGGACGCCGACGGAATGTATGTAACGGATAATCTGTATACCGAATGCGCTTACTACCCCGAAAGCAAAACGCTGGTCGTTATCAACAACAGCGATGTAACGCAGAAGACCTGTGTAGATACCCATGCGGGAAAGAAAGAGCTGACACTGGAGCCCTATCAGACGATGTTCCTGAATCTGTAGAAATTCCTCAGACAAAATATGTATTATATAGCAAACGACATAACAGTAAATAAATGTCAAAAAATAATTTTTGACATTTCCAATGCCGTTAACTGTAAAAGGCTTTCTTCGTCCGCGTCCTGTGCGGTCTTAGAAAGCCTTTCTGTCCTGTTATGGCTCCGGATACATCCAGCCCGAATATTCCAAAATAGACATACTGTGCGCCTGCTGCTCATCCGACTGCAGCATCCGGCGTCTGTACTCTCTCGGCGACTGCTGCATCAGGCGGTAAAAATAACGGTTATAGCTTGATACCGACTGAAATCCCACCGCCTCCGAAATGTTTAAAATGGAATCATTCGTACTGCAGAGAAGGCCGCAGGATTTCTGAATACGGGTATTATTCACATAGTTCAAAGGCGAAATCTGCATGGTCGAATTGAAGATCCGCCGAAAATGGGTCGGGCTCCAATGGCACAGATCCGCCAGAAATTCCATGCTGAACTGTTTCATATAGTTATTTTCGATATAATCCAGCGCCGGCGCGATCGACAGCGGTGTGACCGAATCCGAAAAGCCCCCCCCTCCTTCATTTTCGTCCTCCTGCGACTGAATACGGTATATTTCAATATACAAAGCGAGCATCAGCCCTCTGGCGGAGAACTGATAGCCCTGCTTTTCTTCCTGAAGCTCCTTAATGATCAGCATTAACAGCTGGTACACGCTCGGATAAAATTCCCTGTTCAGGATATATTTAAAATTTTTAAAAGCATACGGCTGTAAATCATAATTTTTCCATGTGGATGGCAGCGAATGGATAAAGAGGCCCTTCGGATCCATGTAAAGATACGACCAGAGGCTTAAGCTCGACGCGCCCGGCGTGCTGTAAGTAGAATGCGGTACGTTCTGCGGGATAATGGTAACATCCCCCTCCCGGAAAGGGACCGTCTCTCCGTAAAAATCCATAAAACCGCCTTCCGAATGGCAGATTCCGATTTCCAGGCAGTTATGGAAGTGCAGCCTGTCCCTCGCCACGTTGGAAATCCTCCAGTGTTCCCCGGACAGCAGCAGCGCCGGAAAATGGGGGGACAGATAATAATTTCGATATTCCGTTATCGCATTCATGGGTTTTGCCATCGGACAGCCCTCCCTTTTGTTTCGTAGCTTAAATTATAGTGAAAGCAGGAATAAATGTCAAGAACAGGCCTCTGTGCGGCACAGACGGCATGCGCCGCAGAGTGTGCCCGCCGGACGCACCAAAAAGCCGCCGCCCGGAATCTATCGGGCGGCGGCCCTTTTTTCATTCAAAATGATTTTTCATTTTCTGTCAGACAGCCTTACTGTAATCTCGTTGTATTGCCAGCATTGAGCGCTTCCAGTCTCTCGTCCGCGATTTCCTGGAAACCGGCGTCGAGATATTTCTGAGTCAATTCTTCGTACTTCGCATCAAACTCTTCCGGTTTGCACTGTGTCAGCGTATCATAATACTCTGTCCAGAGAGAATTCAGCGTTCCTGAATATTCAGATGCGGAATCGATCGCTACTGCAAAAATACAGTCTGTACAAGCCAGCCCCTGTGCTGCAGCTTCCTGCTGTGTATTATAGAAGTCAAGAATATCTGCCGAGAAATCCTGAGGAAGCCCCTGCGGAGATGTCGAATTAATCATATCTTCAATCGTACCTGCATCTCTGCTCTCGATCGTTACGCACCAGTAGTCTTTGTTGTTGTTAAAGCCCTGTTTGCTCTCGCCTTCATATTCAGCTACGCCTACCGGAAGGCCATTTTCCATGTTGTAGTTCTCGCCTTCGATACCCCACTGGAATGTGAAGAGGTTTTCTTCCTGTGTCAGCCATTCCATATACATCCATGCCGCTTTCAGTTCATCTTCCGTAGCGGAAGAAGAGAAACCGATGATCATACCGAACGGGTTATTCGTACGATATGCGTTTACTCCGCCATAAGCCGCATCTGCGGGAACGATTGCCAGCTCCGCATCCGGATTCTGCTCATAGAAGGAATTCAGCCAATCCATATCCGCGGAAATATATGCGCCGTAAGAATACTGCTTGCCATTGATAAAGTTGGATTTTGCCGTTTCAGAATCCGTAATATAATATTCCGGATTCTTGATGCCGAGATTATAGTCCTCGTTTGCCTGCTGAAGCAGTTTTCTGGTAGGCTCCCAGTTCATCGCAACGATGCTGTAATCGCCGTACATTGCCCACTCTTCCTCATTCAGAGGATAGGTTCTCTGTCCATAGTTCTGCGTATCAGCGCCGCTGGAAACCATATTGCCGCCGCCGGGATATTCACACAGACCCGCTTCTTTAATCTTGAGCATAGCGTCTAACCAGTCTTCCCGCGTCGTAGGCACTTCATTGTAGCCAACCTCTTTCAGCCAGTCAAGACGAACCCAGTTCTGATATGTATAAGTAGAATCGTAGTACGGTCTTTCAGCCAGCGCGAAATATGTTTCGCCGCCAATCTGCGTATAAGAAAGCTGGTTGAGATCTACCATTCTCTGATAGTAGGTCGGCGCAACCTGTGCAAAATCATCCAGGCTGAAAGTCGTCAGATAACCGTCGTTAGCCCACTGCGTTACCTTCGGATAGTCGTACTCCATCAGGATCGTCGGCAGATCGTCCGCCGCCGCGAGGAGCGCATAGTCTGTCATAACGTCCGTTCTGGTGATCGGCACATACTGTACAGTAATGTTGTACTGGTCGCCGAAGTTTTCCTGAATCCATTTCGTCCAGTAGTTGTCGTCAACAGTCGGCACGCCTTCCACGCCTCTGTCGTAAACGGCTACCTTCAATGTTACGTTGTCGGCAAAAGCTTCCCAGCCGTCCATACCAGCCGCACCGGCGTCCGCCGCAGGCTCCGTTGTCGTGTCAGCCGCCGCGCTGTTATCTGTCGCCGCCGCGCTGTTGTCAGCTGCCGCATTATCGGTCGTCTGTGTATCCGTCGTGCCGGATGTACCAGAACCGCCGCCGCAGCCGCTGAGCATTCCCATAGCCATCGCACCGGTCAATGCGAAGACTAAAACCTTTTGAAGAACATTCTTCTTCATAATAATGTTTCCTCCTTTTCAAAATAAGATTTTGATTTATAGTAAATCTGCTTTCACAGACTACTATCAGTTTGTACAGCCATATCTCCATGACCTGTCAGTCCGGGCTCTTCCGGACTGACGGTTAAAATCTCCGGTTTTAACCTTTGACCGCGCCTACCATCGCGCCCTTTACGAAATACTTCTGTAAGAACGGATAGATGATAATGATCGGTATCGTAACGAACATAATCGACGCCGCCTGCAGAACCTCCGGCGTACTCGTTACGGCCGCCGCTTCGGAAAGCGTCGTAGTCTGCGCCTCTGTCGCGGACGCGACCATCTGATAGAGTTTATACTGAACCATTTTCAGATTATCGCTTCTGATATAGTACTGGTTATCAGCGTATGCGTTCCAGCGGCCTACCGCGTAGAACAGGGACAGCGTCGCAATGATCGGTTTGGACAGCGGCAGTACGATATGCCATAAAATCTGGATATTCGATGCGCCGTCGAGGAATGCCGATTCCTCCAGACTGTCCGGTATCGTCGATTGCAGATAAGTCTTCATAATCAGCATATTGTAAGGCGAATAAATCAACGGCCAGATCAATACCCACATCGTATCCAGAAGTTTCATATCCTTAAACAGCAGATATGTAGGAATCAGGCCGGCGGTAAAATACATGGGTACCATCAGGAGAAACGTAAATACCCCTTTGCCTTTCAGTCTCTTCTTGGATAACGGATATGCCGCGCTGGTACATGCAACCATACCCAGGGCGGTAAAAATGACCGTTACGATTACGCTGTACCCCATCGCCCGCACCATCGAACCATCCTTGAACAGAGATACATAGGCGTCAAAGGTAATCTCTTTCGGTATCAGATAGACCTGTTTTGCCAGTACCGCACTGTTGCTGGAAATGGATTTCGCAGCCAGATAAATGAACGGCAGAATACAGGTAAGGCACAAAAGTCCAAGAACGATCATGATCAGCGCGTCGCTGACACGGAACTTATTGATCGCCCGGCTGCCATCGGGTGTTACTTCTTCATTATTTACAGCTTTATTCTTAGCCATTTTCATCCCTCCTTATAGCAAACCTTCTTCACCGAGCACCTTGGCGAATTTATCCGCCGCAAGCACCAGTATAACGCCGATTACAGACTGGAACAGGCCAACCGCCGTAGCCATGGAAAACTGGGAATTTCCAAGACCTTTCTCATATATGTAAATCGCGAGCTGATACTGGAAGTCCTTAACCTGTGAATTCCCGAATACCGCAAGACGCTCGTAGTTACTGTTCATGACACGGCCTAAATTGATAATCAAAAGCGTAATGATCGTCGGTTTAATGCCCGGAAGGGTGATGTGCCACATTCTCTTCCAACGGCCCGCGCCGTCTATCATGGCCGCCTCGTAAAGTTCGCCGCTGATGCTGGTGATACCGGCCAGATACATGATCGTTCCCCATCCCATCGTCTGCCATACGCCAATCAGCAGGTAGGTAACGGCCCAGTGCCATTTCTCCGTCAGGAACGGGATCGCCTCATGCCCCATATTCGTTAATAAAATATTGATCAGGCCGCTGCTCGGTTTAAAGAGCTGATAAGCAACGCTGCCGATGATCGCCCAAGATAAAAAGTGCGGCAGATACAGGATCGTCTGCGATACTTTCTTGAAATTGGGATAACGCAGCTCGTTGAGCAGCAGGGCAAGAAGGATCGGGATCGGCGTTCCGACGAGCAGATCCAAAAAGTTAAAAACGAGGGAGTTTCTCAGCGCGCGCAGGAAATCCGCATCCTTAAAAATCCTTCTGAAGATATCGAGCCCTACCCATTCGCTGCCCGCATAACCCTTTGCCGGTTTGTAGTTCATAAATACCATCCGCAGACCCGGATATGCAGCATAACTGAAAAGAAATACCAATGCCAGCGGTATTAACAATAACAGATATAGCTGCCAGTCACGCTTAAAAGCGTTTTTCCATGTAGTCTTCACCTTTACGGCAGGTTCAGACGTGTTGCTTTTCGCCATAAAAATCATCCTCCCTTTAACTTTTGGCGGTAGTTTTTGTTAATATTGTACATTTCTCCTCTACTCGCTCCTTTATTATAGGATGAAATGACAAAGCATTCTAATCAATACGTTTCGAAAACTATGCAAAAACGACCATTTACAAAGGGGCCGTATGGTAACGAACACACACAGGAAAATCGCTTCGCGATTATCTCGCTCTTTGGAGTAATTTCCCAATTATACGAAAAGGACAGGCACAGCCTTTATGACTGTGCCTGTCCTGTTGTTTTATCCTTGAAATTCTCTATTCCTGCTTAGCCTGTGAAAAATTTACTTTTCGCAATTTTCAGGAAATGTCAAAAATTATTTTTTGGCATTTTCTTATTCAGCAATATCCGCATACATGAAGAACCAGTATCCGTAAGGTGAATGCCAGGAACCTGTAATCTTATCGCTCTGTAACCAGAAGTCGTTGTAATAAGCTACCGGAATACATCCTGCTTCTTCCATTAAGATATCTTCCGCTTTATGAAGAGCCTCGGAACGCTCCGCCGCATCCAGCGTCGTTCTGGACAGTTCCATCGCCGCATCATATTCCGCGTTGCTGAATTTACCGTCGTTATTGCCGTTCGTGGAATAAAGCAGATCCAGCATATTGGAAGGATCGCTGTAGTCTCCTACCCAGCCGTTACGAGCGGAATCATAATCGCCGTTACGTCTCATAGGCGTGAAGCTTGCCCACTCAACGATTTCTACCTGAAGATCGATGCCGATCTCTCCCCATGCCTGCTGTAAATATTCGGCAACAACTTTGTGATAGCCGGCGTCATTTGTGGAATAGGTAATGGAAGGAAGTCCCTGTCCATCCGGATATCCCGCATCCGCTAACAGCTGCTTCGCCTCTTCGACATTCGCTTCATGATTTGTCGTATCGATGTAAGGCTGTCCGCCGTTCGCATTATCGATGAACTGGCTTCCGTCCGTATCGATCCAGCCGGGGCCCATGAAGTTGCTTGCCGGAGAATAAGTACCCTGCATCAGCGTATTCGCAACATATTCACGGTCGATCGCAAGGCTTAACGCTTTACGGACGTTCACATCGTTGAAAGGCTCTCTCTGCGTATTAACGCTCAGATAATAAGTACCGATGATCGGATCTACATAGAAATCCGCATTGCCGGACAGGGAAGGGATCTCCTCTGTCGGAACGTCCTTGATCATCAGGACTTCTCCTGTCTGGTATGCGCTGTAAGCCGCATTGGAATCCTCGATCAGGTTCCATTTGATGCCGTCCAGTTTAATGGAATCCGCATCCCAGTAGTTCGGGTTCTTGCTCATCATGATGTATGCGCCGGGTACCCACTCTGAAATGTAGAAAGGCCCGTTACAGATATAGGTCTCCGCCGCGGTCGCCCATGCGTCGCCGTTCGCTTCTACCGTCGCCTGCTGAACAGGGCTCAGTGTAGCGAATGCCGCAAGGCTGCCGAAGAAAGAGCAGGGGCTGGATAATGTAACAACAAGTGTCTTATCATCTGTTGCTTCTACTTTCAGGGCATCCAGATCGCCGGCGATCGCATCCGCATAACCTTCTACCATACCGAGTACGGTCTCAGCATAAGGAGCCGCTACCATCGGATCGCATACTCTCTTCCAGCTGTAAACGAAATCGTTCGCTGTCAGATCGGAACCATCGGACCATTTCAGGCCGTCTCTTAAATGGAAAGTCCATGTAAGGCCGTCTTCACTTGTTTCCCATGTTTCTGCCTGGCCGGGAGCCAGTTTGCCTTCCTGATCTACCGTTAAAAGGCATTCATAGGAATGTAATAACATGTTACCGCCGTCTACCGCACTGTTCAGCGCCGGATCGATGGTCTCAGGGTCAGGGCCTACCTGTACGGAAAGAATTTTTTCTCCTGTAGAGGTCGTATCAGCCGCCGCTGCATCTGTCTCTGTGCTCGTGTCCGCCGCCTGCGTATCGCTGGCAGCATTGTCTGTTGTTGCTCCGTCTGCCGCCGTATTGTCTGTGGTCTGCGTATTGTCTGCCGCTGTATCGCTTCCGCCGCCGCAGGCTGTCAGGCCAAGAACCATGGTCGCCGCCAGAAAGAGCGCAATTACTCTTTTCTTCATAATTTTTCCTCCTCTTTGAAGATTTTTAGAAACTATTATAAACTATACAGGCAGAGATTCCATTTATCGCCGCCTATATCGGTTTACCACATTTAATTGCACTTGTCAATATGATGACACGCTGAAAAATGTCCTTTTTCCAGTTCACGCCACTCCGGGACCTCCGATGCGCACCTTTCGTCCGCATAGGGGCATCTCGTCCGGAACCGGCATCCGGAAGGCGGATTTAACGGACTCGGCACATCTCCCTCCAGCACGATACGTCTGCTTTCCTTCGCAGCTTTGGGATCCGCGAGCGGAATCGCTGAAATCAGGCTCTTCGTATAAGGATGAAGCGGATGCGTGATCAGCTCGTAGCTGTCCGCGAGCTCCACCATTCTGCCGAGATACATAACGCCGATCCTGTTGGAAATATGTTTTACAGCGGAAAGGTCATGGGCGATGAACAGATAAGTCAGCCCCATATCCTTCTGCAGATCCTCGAACATATTGATGACCTGCGCCTGAATGGATACGTCCAGCGCCGAAATCGGCTCGTCGCAGACGATAAATTCCGGTCTTACCGCAAGCGCCCTCGCGATGCCGACACGCTGCCTCTGCCCGCCCGAAAATTCATGAGGATAGCGGTTCGCGTGCTCGGAATTCAGACCGACGCGCTGCAGCATCTCTATGATAATATCATATCTTTCCTGCTTATTGGATGCCATATTATGGGTATCGATTGCCTCGCCGACAATATCGCCGATCGTCATACGCGGGTCAAGGCTCGCGTAAGGATCCTGAAAGACGATCTGCATCTTTTTCCGGTATGGGAGCATTTTCACATACTGCTTTTTCTCCACATCGAAAATGACATCGTTGTCATAGACAAAACGCCCCCCCGTCGGCTCATACAGACGCAGCAATGTACGGCCCGTCGTCGTCTTGCCGCAGCCAGACTCTCCTACCAGTCCGAGCGTCTCTCCTTTATAAATATCAAAAGAAACGTCATCCACAGCCTGAACATATTTCCGGAATTTTCCGATGCCGCCCGCCGGAAAATACTGACGTAAATGCTCTACCTGTACTAATTTCTCACTCATTTACGGCTCCTTTCTCCAGCTCTTCCTTCTGGTTCAGCCAGCATTGGGTATAATGGACTTCTCCGAAACCGGTCACCGGGGGCATTTCCCGCAGGCAGATCTTCATACATTCCTCGCACCGGGGCGCGAACGGACAGCCCTTAGGCGGATTCAGCATATCGACAGGCGTTCCCTCGATGGGAACCAGCCTTTCATGCTCCTTCGTATCCAGCCGCGGAATGGAACGGATCAGCCCTTTCGTATACTGATGTTTCGGCTCATAGAAAATATCTTCCGTCGTGCCGTATTCCACGATTTTGCCCGCATACATGACCGCGATCCGCTCACACATGCTGGCTACTACGCCGAGGTCATGCGTGATCATGATGATCGCCATGCCGAGCTTATCCTTCAATTCCATCATCAATTCCAGAATCTGCGCCTGAATCGTCACATCCAGCGCGGTCGTCGGTTCGTCTGCGATCAGAAGTTTCGGTTCGCAGGCCAGCGCAATCGCAATCATGACTCTCTGGCGCATACCGCCGGACAGCTCATGCGGATACTGCTTTAATCTTTTGGTCGGTTCATTGATGCCTACCAGCTCCAAAAGCTCTTTGGCACGTTCTCTGGCCTGCGCTTTATTCTTATCCGTATGAAGCAGAATCGCTTCCGTAATCTGATTGCCTATCGTATAAACGGGATTCAGGCTTGTCATAGGGTCCTGAAAGATAATGGATATTTCATTGCCCCGAATCTTACGCATCTCTTTTTCGGACATCGATTCGATCTGATGCCCGTTGAAATAGAGGCTTCCGCCGATCAGCTTTCCGGGATGTGCCGTCAGCCCCATGAGGCTGTAAGCCGTTACGGATTTACCGGAACCGCTCTCGCCTACGATGCCGAGCACCTCTCCCTCTTTCAGCTGGATAGAAACATTATTTAACGCTTTTACCTCCCCTGCGGGAGTGAAAAAAGAAAGTCGTTCATTTTTTATATCAACAAGGTATTCCGACATATGCCAAACCGCCTTTCCTAATGTTTTAATTTCGGGTCGAACGCATCTCTGAGCCCATCGCCTAACAGGTTAAAGCTCAGGATGATCAAACTGATCAGAGCCGCCGGAATAAAGAGCAGATACGGATATGTATTGATACCGTTCAGCGCAGCGCTCGCAAGGCTTCCGAGGGAAGGCAGCGGCACCGCGACGCCCATTCCCAGAAAGCTCAGAAAGCTCTCGGTAAAAATGGAGGACGGAATCTGCAGCGTCGTCGTTACGATCAACGTACCGATACAATTCTTCAGAAGATGTTTTTTGATGATCTTACCGCTGCCGACGCCGAGCGCTCTCGCCGCGGTAACATATTCGCTTTCTTTCAATGTCAGAATCTGGCTCCTGACCATACGCGCCATACCGACCCAGTACAAAAGGGCAAACACGATGAAAATACTGATCAGGTTATCGCCTACGATGCCGACCCAGCCGAAGCCCGCCACACCCTTTAAGCTTTCAAGAGGCGCTTTCAGGGCAAAAGACAAGAGCACGATCAGCAGGATATCGGGTATCGTATAGATGATATCCACGATACGCATCATGATCAGATCCACCCATCCGCCGAAAAACGCCGCGATGGATCCATATAAAGAACCGATTACCAGAATAATTACCGTTGCGATCAGACCTACCATCAGGGAAATACGGCTTCCCATCATGACACGGATCGCATAATCACGTCCCAGATTATCCGTTCCGAAAATATGAGGAAATACCTTTTCACCCGCATCAATTCTCGCCTGCTCCTCCTCCGAATACTCCATCGGGCCCAGATGGTTGGCTCCCTTCATCTGTTCCTTATAGCTGTACGGATAGAACGCCGGAACGATAAACGAGAAGATCATAATGAGAACGATCACCACGAGGCTTACCATCGCCACTTTGTTTTTCACGAAGCGGCGCATGCCGTCTTTCCAGAAACCGACGCTTTCGCGCATGATGATCTGGCTCTGCTTCTCGTCCTCGGTCGCCGGAAGAAAATCCTCCGGATTTAATTTTAGCTGAAAACTCAATGGATTCTGTTTCATATGTCTGCACCTGCTCCTTATTTCAATTTAATACGGGGGTCTACCAGCGTATAAACGATATCCACCACAACGTTCATAATAATGATCAGCGTCGCAAGGAAAATAGTTGTTCCCATGATCAATGTATAATCCCTTCCGTTGATAGCGCCGATGAATTCTCCGCCAAGTCCCGGAATGACGAAAATCTTTTCTACAACGAAGCTTCCTGTCAGCGTATAGGCCAGCATCGGGCCTACATAGGTAACGACCGGAAGGATTGCGTTTCTCAGAGCATGTTTAAATAAGATCCAGAAACCCGCTACGCCTTTCGCTTTCGCGGTACGCATATAGTCCTGCCCCAGCACATCCAGCATGGAGGAACGCATCAGTCTCATAATATAAGCAGTAGGATAGAAAGCAAGCGCAATGACCGGCATGATATAATGCTTCCAGCTCGTAAGCCCCATCGTCGGAAGAAGCTTCAGGTTGACGCCGAGGACATACATCAGCAATGTACAGATTACAAAACTTGGAACCGCAATGCCACAGGTAGAAAGGACACTGATCAGACTGTCAAGAAATTTCCCGCGCTTCAAAGCCGCCATACAGCCAAGCGGGATGCCAAGGCATAACGCCACGAGTACAGAAATACCGCCGACCCTTGCCGAAACCGGGAATTTCATCTGGATGATCGACATAACGGTACGGCCTCTCTGTTTCAGGCTGTCACCAAAATCCCCATGCAGCGCATCCGTCATATAAGTCCAATACCGCTGCATCAGCGGCTTATCCAGACCATATTTTGCCTCCAGCGCGGCCGTCGCCTGCGGACTGATGGCTTTCTCCGAAAGGAACGGACCGCCGGGCACCATATTCATCAGGAAAAAGGTAAGCGTGGCGACCGCCCATATCGTCACTATCGCAAGCAGCACTCGTTTTGTGATATACTTTATCATACTAAAGTCTCCTTTTTGAATAAAATAGAAAGCTCGTGCCGGGCTTTCTATATTCATCTTTCTACTTATAAAATAAAGATTGAAAAACAGATAGAATAAAGAAATTTGAAAGGAAAAGGACTATATTCCTTCCACGACTTTTTTATAATATCAAAAAAACGCTTAATTTGTCAACCCTCCCTGTTATTTTATTCACATATACTTTCATAAAAGCCGAATATCGTTTTACAGGACGGTTTCCCGTTTGTAAAAATCCGGGCGTTTTCCGGGAAAATACGGTTTCTGTTTTTAGAAAAAATGTGGTAAGTATTCTTCATTTTTTCAGAAAAATGTGGTTTTTCTTCTCCTGTTTTTCAGGAAAAATGTGCGTAACTCGTTTGAATTTTTAAGAAAAAACTGTTTTTGAGACAAATTTTCGCGAATCTTCCTCTGTATCTCGCATGCAGAATCAAAGATTTCCTTTAATCCCAAAAGCGCAGGCATTCCGCCTGCGCTTCAAAAATAAGAATATTCTCCACATTCCTTCTTAACTCTCGTACCGGAATCTTCCAACCAGCTCTTTCAACATATCCGCCTGGCTTGACAGCTCCTCGGATGCCGCCGCGCTTTCCTGCGACGTCGCGGAGTTGGATTCTACAACGCCGGCGATCTGGTTGATTCCCTCTGTGATCTGGGCCGCCGCCGTCGCCTGATTATCGGATGCTTCCGCGATCTCCGTAATGGAATCGTTGACTGTCTTTGCATTATCCACAACGGCGAGCAGCGATTCCGCCGTGGAATTCGCGAGCTGCATACCCTCTTCTACTGCCGTAATCGCATTCTGGATCAGGTCTTTCGTATTTCTCGCCGCTTCTGAACTCTGATCTGCAAGCACACCGACCTGCGTCGCAACGACCGCGAAACCCCGCCCGTTCTCTCCCGCTCTCGCCGCCTCGATTGAAGCGTTCAATGCAAGAAGCGTCGTCTGATCTGCAATTTCCTCTATGCTGCTGATAATTTCGGCAATCTTATCGGAAGCTTCCCGAATCTTATCCATCGCCTCCGTATTTTTCTTCATATGCTCGTTGCTCTCGATAATCTGATCGTTCATATTTGCAACGATCCCTCTCGCTTTTTCAGCATTCTGCGCATTAATATAAATCTTCTCGGAAATATCCGTGATCGTCGCCGTCAGCTCTTCGATCGCGCTCGCCTGGTCGGTAGCGCCCTCCGCAAGCGTCTGCGCCGCTCCCGCCAGATCCATCGCGCCCTTCTGTACGCTCTGCGCATTGCCGTCGATATCCCGCATCGCGGAACTCAGGGAATGGATGATGCCTTTAAAAGATTCGCTGATCTGCGCGAAATCGCCCTTAAATTCCCCGTCGATGCTGATCAGGAAGTTTCCATCCGACAATTCCGCCAGATGATTATCGATATCGGAAATAACCACCTTCAAATCCTGAATAGTCTCTGCAAGGCTGTACATCAGGGTCGCCGTCTCGTCATTGCTGTCCGGTATCGGCGTATCAGAATGAAGATCGCCCGCCGCCAGAAGCTCAAGACGCTTTACGACTGCCGTGATCGGTTTTACCACATTTTTACCGAGGCGTATGCCGCTCCTGACACCAAATATCGTAAAGGCGATAACAAAGATTACGGTAATTACCAGCGATAAAAAGAACATTCCCAGGAATTCATTCCTGACCGCCGCGACGCCGATGCTCCATCCGTTCAGGCCCGGAATCGGCGAATAAGCGACGACCTTCGTCACGCCGCCGTAAGAATAGGTGCCCGTTCCATTTTCCCCGGCAACCATCTTTTTGCAGATTTCACTGTATTTTTTCAGCTTGGGATTGGAATCGCCGAGCGCGATGCTGTCCTCCACGCCGACAAGCGTTGAGTCGATATCCGCGATCGTGATGCCGCTCGCATCGAGCATGAACGCCGTACCGCCTTCGCCTACCTTGATAGAACGCATAATATCATTCAGAAATTCTCCGTCCGGTATATATACGATCGCGCCGATCGGCGTCGTACCTGGAATACCGCCTTCCCATAAGGGGGCCGCTACCGCGTAGGACACCGCCTTTGTGACATCGCTGTAAGCCGGCGTGGAAACATATGTATTGCCTTTCATCGCTTCATGGAAGTAATCCCGGTTGGAAAGATCCGTTCCGGTAATGACGTCGATACCGTTGCTGTCCAGAATAAATCCGCCGTCAAAATTATGATCGCTGATTCTCTGTTCCAGAATAGCCGCCTTATCTTCCGCTGATCTTTCCGGATCCGCGAGACGGGCGATACTGCCTGTCTCATAAGCGATCGCAACATACTGCTCCAGCGCCGCCGCCACATAATTGGCCGCTACGTCGGAGGTATTATTAATCGTTTCCGAAACCGCGCTGATCGATGAAATGTAACTCAAAACGGATGTAACCACACCCAGAACGACGCAGCAGATCAGGATCGTCTGCGCGAACCGGGAAGAAATCTTTTTCTCAATGCTGACGAAATCGCCTTCTTTTTTACCCGCCCCTTTTTTCAATAGTCCCTTGCTTTTTTCTTTCTCCATAAATTGCCCTCTTTCTGAACCGCCCCTCTGTATGAACAATGACATTATGCCTTACCATGCTGTATAGTACAAATAATAGGTGCCGGGCAGAACACTGACACATATTTCTATTAGTATATCAACTTTGAGAAAAATTTTCTACTTTTTTCAAAAAAAAATATGAATATATTATTTTATGATCTCAAATACCGCTTAAAACCTGCGGCTTCCGCCGGGGAACGGAACCTGAAACCGCCGCAGGATTTCTTTCCGGGACTCAGACTCCCGCCCACCGTCAGGCTGTTTTGTATCATTGCGGGCGGTATCACAATCCATTTTGTGGAGGTATGAGTTTCTTTGACGGGATATGGCGGAATTTTATCACCGCAGCCACGGTCGGATATGGCGGTGCAGGTGCGGCTTGACAACTTTGAGAGTTTAACTAGAAATAACAGATAAAACATTAAAATTTTTCCATGAAATACAATGTTCATAAACCACGCTATCTATAGTTAACGACATTAGAAATTGCCTTTTCGGACTTGTAAAAGCTTACCTGTATGGCTTTTGCAAGAGCCGGAAAGAGCAATTTGTTATGTCGTTTACTATAAGTACCCATCCATGTGAACAGGTATTTCTGATTCACCAGCTACATAATTTTCTTCAATGTAAAATTAAATCTTCCTTACTAAATCCATGTCACGTTGCATTATTTTTTCTCCCTTTACCCACTTTTCCTATTGTTTTCTGAGGCATTTTCTGAACAGCCTCTCCATTGCTCCGTACGCGCAAAGAAACGACTCCCCGCTTGCCTCCAACATTTCATCTTTACCTGCATTCACAAAATTTATCACATATCCGTTATGCAATGCCAGACAGCGGATAAATTCCCTCTGGCTCCGGCCGTTGCCTTCCCGGAACGGATGCAGGGCATTGATTTCGGAAAAATAATATGCCAGCCGGACAGAAAAGTTCTCCTCGTCCAGCCCATGCAGGTAATCCTCCGCTTTCAGCTTTCCAAAAATCTCCTCCGCCTGCCCGGAAAGGAAC
>JAMPFK010000001.1:698752-793848 GCA_023664485.1 Bacteroides fragilis
GCTTACTTCCGTGCATTTTACGACGATAAACAAATCAGATAAATTGCTATTTATCTTAGTAAATCTAAAAAGAAAGGAATGAATTTATGAAAAAAATTATTTTTGCAGACAACACAGAAATGGAAATTTCAAACATTACACAAAACGGAGACACGCTAACCATAATGGTAGATACATCAGACGCAAAATCCGTTATCGAGAAATTCCGCGAAAAGTCCGCAACATCGGTAATGCGTTTTTACGCTGAAATGGATTTAATGCGCGGCTACGCAGGGTTTACCGAACTGGAAGATGTGAAATTCGTACCCGACGTTGTAACCGATGTGAATTATGAGATTACAGATAACACCACCGAGAGCGGCTTTGTGGAACATAAGACTGACAGATGTGTCGTAACAATGAAAAAGGTATTAATGATTGCGTCAGTAGCTAACCAGACGGCGCAGAATACGGCAAATATTGATTATCTGGCAATGGAAACAGGTATTGAATTGTAGGAGGTAGATTATGGAATACTCGAAGAATTTTAAGAAAGTAAAGCAGTACTATGACTTGAAGCTCTGGAATATCGAAAAGGTTCGGTCCGCGGTTGGAAAATGGATAAACAAAAGTGAATATGAAGAAATTACCGGCCGGAGTTATTAAAAAATGGTACAAACTTTAATATGATATAAGATATTATATACTTATGTATTTTGTGTGAGGGAAGGTGGTTTTATTGGATGGAGATTATATAACAAGAAAAGAATTTGAGGCATACGGCGGAAAATGCGCATCGGAACATAAGCGGCTGGAAGACGAGAATGAGCGGCAGAATCACAGATTGCAGTCGTTAGAAGGGAATGTGCAACAGATCAACGAGCTTACCGCTACTGTACGCGAAATGAATGCCAATATGGCCAATATGTTGGAGGAGATGAAGAGACAGGGGCGCAGACTGGATGAACTGGAAAAAGAACCGGTGGATTCCTACCGACAGATCAAGCAGACAATCACAACCGCTATAATCGGAACTGCTGTAGGAGCAGTAGTAACGGCTTTGATGATGCTTTTATAAGCAAAAAAGAAAGGATGATGTGAAATGAAGAGAAAGATTGAGACGGGAACTATTATAAGAACGGCGGTGCTTGGATTTGCGCTGGCCAACCAGGTACTTACAGTCACCGGCCACAGTCCGCTTCCCTTTACCGATGAATCGTTTGGACAGGCCGCATCGACCGTGCTGACGGTGGCCTCCTCATTGTGGGCGTGGTGGAAGAATAACAGTTTCACGCAGGAAGCAATCATTGCGGACGATAACATGAGAGCGCAGAAAGGAAAATAATATGGCAACACAGGCACAGGTAAAAGCCTTTATTGAAAAGATCGCGCCGTGCGCACAAAAGGCATACAAAGAGTTAGGGAAGGTCCTCCCGTCCGTGGCCATTGGCATGGCGTGTGTGGAATCTGCCTACGGGACGGCAGGAAGCTGCAAGCACCATTCCTATCTTGGCCACAAGGTGGGTACCGGGAAGACGGCAAAGAATTATTGGCCCGGCAAATTTTTCACGAGCAAAACGAAAGAGGAATACACGATCGGCGTACATACAACCATAATGGACGCCTTCCGGGCGTATGACAGCATGGAACAGTGCGTTTTTAACTTCTACGAACTGTTAAACACGAGTCTGTATAAAGGTGTGCAGTCCGGTGTAGATTACAAAACGCAGATGGAACAGATTAAGAAATGCAAATACATGACAAGCTCGACAGAAGTCAACAGCGTGATATCTATTGTCGAAAAATATAATCTTATGCAATATGACACCGTTGTCACAGACAATATTCCGCAAAAATCACGATTGACCGTCATGGTTAACGCGCGCGGTTCCGATGTGATGTACTTACAGCAGAGACTCTCCATAAAAGGTTACGATACAGGTAAAATCGACGGGATTTTTGGAATCAAGACGCTTAGTGCCGTAAAAGAATTTCAGAAAGAAAACGGCCTGGCCGTGGATGGGATTGTCGGGATTAAGACGTGGGCAAAACTGGTTTAATATTTTTTATAATATTTAATGGCGTTAATTACAGTTCATAACTTTTTCTTATCCTTCCTTTATAAAAATCGGTCGCCCGGAATGTTCCAGGCGACCGATTTTGCTAAAAATTTAATTATAAAATGATGATATTATGTTATTCCGATATTAATTCGGCATATAATAATTGCAAAGACATTTCTTCTCCCTTTGCACCATTTAAAACATTCTTAGTTTCAACAAGCCTGTCGAATCTTCCATACACTTGAACAATGTCATCTTCTAATATTTTTGTATATTCTTCACTTTCGGCATCTCGATTGTCGAGTAAATATATCATATCGCCAAGCCACAAATCATAGTCATCATTTGTATGCGCCCGATACACCCTATCATACCCCGAAAACAATGACCCATTTTCTGCGCTGGATATCTTTACAGTTACACAAAAATATTGTCCTGCATAATTTTCAGGATTTCTCATTACATCCTTATACTTCAATTCCTGCGCCTGCTCTTTTAATTCCCCAATTGTGATTTCGGATTCTTTTACTTCTTCTATTTCCAATGGATCGGGTTCGTCGGGGATATCTTTTGACGCATCATGTGATATATCTTGAGTATTTTCAGATCTGACATTTGCACTTACATTGCTTTCCTGTCCGGGTTGCGAATCACTATCATTGCCGCCTGAAGCCGCGCCTATGATAATAATCACAACAAATCCAATAATAACCCATTTTAACACGCCGCCCTGCTTTTTCCGACACTGCGGACAAACTTTTGCTCCATACGGGATTTCCGTTTTGCAATGCTTGCATATTTTTGTTGCTGGTTTTTCTTTTGCCATTTCCCTTTCCTCCTTTAATAAAAAGTAAACTCGTAACACATTTTATCATATTTTATCAGAGCATTCAATTGCTTTGTAGTATTATCGAAATGTAGTATAAAAATGTTAAAAATTATAGGAGGAAAGAAAGTAATGAACAAAGAGAAAGAAAAGAGAACAACTGTTATTAACGAAAAGAAATGGTACAGAGAAAAGATTGCGGATGCAGTCAACAAAATTGAGGATGCCTGGATATTAAACCAAATTCTCACATTTATCAGAAACATGACAAAGTAAGGAAAAGGGGACTTTATTCGTCCCCTTTTAGGCTCTCCACAATCTTTTCGATTGTCTCCCAGTCCCTTTCATCAAGCTTCAAAAGAGCCTCAATCAGCCGCTTTTTGATATTTTCGTCCGGCAGATTCATAACCTCATTGGCAAAAGCACCAATCTCCTGATTGCGTGTGCGCTTTATTGTAGGTTCTCCCTTTCCTGTACGAAGCCATTCTTCATTGACATTACATTTCTGACAAATTAGCTGTATTACAGCGTCCGTTGGCGTTCTTCTGCCGATTTCGTAGCTTGCCAGATTAGATTGCGGTATTCCTAAGAACTTTGCGAAAGTCTCTTGATTTTTCCCGTATTCAGGGAAAGACTTTCTTATTTCTTTTAACCTATTTTTCATCATTTCCCTCCTTCCACTTCGATTGTACAACATTTTTTTTGAAATGTCTATAAAAATTTGTACAAAGTACAAAAATAGTTATTGACAAATAATGTACGATGTACTATATTATAGATGTACAAAGTACAAGGAGGTGAGAAAAGTGTCAACAGAAAGATTGTCGGAAATTATTTCTGCTCTTACAGGCTTAAAACTCTATGAGTGGAAGTCGGTTGAGGACGCTGTAAACCGTGAATTTACAGAAATGTCAAACCGACTTGAACTCACAGACGTTTCAAAGATTCAGATTCGATTGAAAAACGAACTTATTCATTGACAATCTGAATCATGGACGGGTGTATGCGGTAAGTCTTGTTATTATAGAAAACATTTACATGGTCGTATTTGCACATATCCTGTATCTGTTCTCTGTAATATGTGATGGGGTCTGATTCGTTTAACATTCCATCTTTTGTAATATCCGTCCAGTTACCTAAGAGATTGGCGTAGATTCGGTGCATTGTGATTCTCCTTTCTTTTACTCGGCTTGGCATAGCCTGTAAACAAAGGATAACACAAAACCACAATATTTTAAAGGAGGTGTTACCGTGAGTGAAAAAGAAAAAGACATTATTGTCAGACTTTCCGAAACTTTTCCTAAATTAAAGGAAAAAGACCAGACATATATCCTCGGCGTAGCGGAGGGAATGGCTATTGCTAAGGACAACCAGAAACAGTTACAGGAAGCATGAGGGAGGTCGAGAGAGTGGGAAAGAAGAAGAAAAAGGCTTTAAAAGAAGAAACTTGCATTCCGAGGTCATTAGAAGTTTTTTCTTCGATATGTTTTCTTTTCTCATTGACCTTATCTGCAATTTGAGCAAGTTCATTTTCTGTCAGTGTAGATATAAAATCTTCGAACGGCTTCATGTGAATCTCCTTTCATGATACTCGGCGCGGCAACGCCTGTATTTACAGTATAGGAGATAAACAGGACAAAAGCAATAAAAAGCCCCGTCCAGTACCACCAATACCGAACAGGGCATGTAACCACATTAACCACACTAATGCGATTACAGAGAGATTATAACATTTTCCTCTGGAAATCGCAAGAAAGAGAGGGAAATTTATGCAGTACGAAGAAGTAGTAAAAATGATTGAAGAAAGCGAGAAAAGAGTGGACGAAGTCTTAAAAGCCGCGCGGCTTGACAGGCATGAGAAAGTTCCCATGAGTACCGAACGGCTGAAGATGCTGATTGAATACGGCCTTATGGCGTTGGGGATGATTCTCATTTTCGGATTCTTTTTTACCTTATTTTATTTATGCAGATAGGAGGTTATGAAAACGATCTGTTTATTATTAATATCTATTGTTTTGATTATTTGTTCCACCATTTTAATTAATAATTATTTATATTATTGTTCAAAACTTGGGGTAAAAATGTTCAAAAATCCAAAATATGAAGAACGTATTATCGAGTTAGAAGAGAAGGTAAAGAAACTGGAAAAGTTTTGTTCTAATGGCCATGATGTTTAAAAGCGGCAGGAGGATGAATGTGACAAGAATATTTATGAACGGAAATCCTGTAAATAAGGTAGATTTGCGAAATTACACAGCAACATTTGGAACCAATTTAAAATTTATCAGTCTGCGAAAAACAGAAGGGAGCGAGGATAATGGATTTAAACAGGATGACTATACAAGACTGCATCAACATGTGCGAAAAAAAGAAAAAATATGTGTTGTTGAATGACGGAAATGTTGTTGGGTTTGTGGAGGAAATTAAAAAATGGTAATTTGTAAGGTTTGCGGAGGCAATTATGACAACGGCGAGCTGATCGGCGGCGTGTGTCCAGAATGCATTGAAGAGGAACACCAGCGGCAGATCAGAGCGTCAACGGTCGCCAAGATGATGAGCAGCCAGTCGTATCAGATGGAATTGAGATTGGAGGCGATGAAGAACGGAAACAGTCGAAAATAAGATGGTGAATGACGCTCTTTGGATCAATTTAGAAAGAGCGCGTCCGAAAATGAAAGAAAAACTGAATAGTGCAGGATACAAGGAAATTGGAACCGGAATCTTCGTGTCGGAGGAAGATGCGTATCAATATGCCTTGGAAAGAATTTCTTCGGACAAAGATTTGCAGAAGGAATTTGTGGAGTGGTTTTACTCTGGGAATTGGATAGAGGAAGATTAAGGAGGAAATGGGAAATGGGAAATAATTTACCAGCAAAAAAGGGAATCACAGAGTTTTTAAATATGGAATCAGTGAAAAGCCAGGTAAATCAGGCGGTTGGGAAGAATGCCATGAGGTTTATGTCATCGGTCATATCGGCGGTAACGGTCAATCCGGCGCTGCAGGAATGCACAAACCCTTCTATCCTGTCGGCCGCACTTCTGGGGGAGTCTTTAAATCTCTCCCCATCACCGCAGCTAGGGCAGTATTACATGGTGCCGTTTGAGGATAAAGCAAAAGGCAAGGTTGCGCAGTTTATCATGGGGTATAAGGGATATATACAATTGGCGATCCGCAGCGGCCAGTATAAAAAGTTGAATGTGTTTGCAATTAAAGAAGGGGAATTAGTACGGTTTGACCCTCTGACGGAGGAAATAGAAGTCCGGCTGATTGAAGATGAGGAGCAGAGGGAGAACGCCAAGACAATCGGCTACTACGCCATGTTTGAGTATGTGAACGGCTTTAAAAAGGCTATGTATTGGAGTAAGGCAAAGATGTTATCCCATGCAGACCGGTACAGTGCGGCGTTCTCGAAAGACGGCTATGAGTATACCATCAAGAGCGGCAGGAACAAGGGGGAGAAGAGAAAGAAAGTTTCCTTTGCGGATTTCGAAGCCGGTAATTACCCGAAAGACGATGAATGGATGTATTCCTCTTTCTGGTATAAGGATTTTGACGGCATGGCATACAAGACCATGCTCCGACAACTTATTAGTAAGTGGGGGATCATGAGCATTGAAATGCAGCAGGCTTATGTGAATGATTCTGCGGTGGCTTATGAGGACGGAATAAGATACCCAGATGAACAGCCGGATGAGCCGGAAGATGTCATTATTGATACAACCGTTTCCGAGGGTGCAATGGACGCATTCGCAGGAGTGGCGCAGGACGGGCATCAGGAGTTGAATCTTGAGGGTGGTGCTGATGGAACTGACAGAAAGTAACTACTACAGCGCGGAGGCTGACTGGACTTTCTGGTCAGTCTCCCAGTATAAATCCTTTATGCGATGTGAAAGCGCGGCAATGGCTGAACTTCGCGGGGAATATAAAAGACCTGTGACGGACGCTCTGCTTTTGGGAAGTTATTTAGACAGCTGGATGGACGGCACACTGGAAGATTTCAAAAAAGAACACCCCGAACTTTTCACAAAGGCAGGGAATTTGAAAGCAGAGTACAGGAAATCGGATGAAGCAATCGCAAAGATAAGCACGGATGAGCTTTTTATGAAGTATATCAGCGGCGAACATCAAAAGATACTGACATTTGAACTCTGCGGCGTGCCATGGAAAGCCAAACTTGACAGCTTTCACGAGGGAATCTGTATTGTAGATTTGAAGTATGTGAGAAACTACGACAGCCTTTGGAAGTACCGCTATGATATACAAGGCGCAGTATACGCCTACGGTGCGGAGGCTTGCGGATATGGCGAATTGCCATTCTATTTAGCGGCAGTAACAAAGGAAACAATTCCAGACTGTGACATCTTCCAAGTTTTAAAACCGCAGCTTGACATTGCTTTGAAAGAAGTAACTGACAATATGGAAAGATTAATTGCTGTTAAGGAAGGACTGGAAGAACCTACATCCTGCGGCACGTGTGATTACTGCAAAACAGTTAAAAAGGCGAGTATAAGAGATTTTTCAAAGCTCCTGTTGTGAGTGGCAGAAAGAGCATGAGAACGTGGATTATGGGGCTTTTTTGGAGGAATATTTGGAGAATTAGGAGGGCGGCATGACGGTTGAAGAATTAGGAAAGGAATGTGAGAAAAGGAAAAATTGTATAGGTTGTCCATTTGGAGAAGAATGTTCAAACTTTATGGATATTGCAAAAGATTTAGTTCCCGATATGATAACGGGTTTTCTTTCTCGCGAGGTTTGAAACGGTAACTATTAAAATTGTTCATGCGTATATCACACAAAAACGGCGGTAGTTGGTCTGCCGCCGGAAAGGAGGATTTTATGGAAAGAGATTACTTAGAATGGATTGACAGGTCATACAAGGTTTTGATTGGCAATACCGATATTCCGAAATTGGAAACGAAAACCACAGACGGCGGCAAGATTTCCGTTTATCGGGTTGCCGATGTTATCAGAATTGACATTAAAAGACCTGAAACAAAGAGGTAATTGCATGGAATATTTACTGACAATCCCCTCACGCCTTGACTGCCTTAATGATTACATAAAAGCCGAGCGCACGAACCGCCACAAAGGGGCGAAGATGAAAGCCGACAACGGAAATATCGTTGCAGCGGCTATCAGGCAATGCTTGAGGGGCGTGAGGATTGAGAAACCAGTCGAAATGCACTATACATGGTATGAGCCGAATAAACGCCGGGATAAGGACAATATAAGTTCTTTCGGGCGAAAGGTGATACAAGATGCGCTTGTGAAGTGCGGAGTGCTAAAAGATGACGGCTGGAAGTATGTTGTCGGATTTTCCGACAGGTTCGAGGTTGACCGAAACAACCCGAGAATAGAGGTTCTTATAAAGGAGATTTAAGTATGGCACGTCCAAAACAAGACGGATTGCTTTACTTTCCTTTTGACACAGATTTCTTTTATGCGGATAAGCGGATCAAGCGTCTGCGTTCCAAATTTGGGAATGATGGATTAATATTTTATATCTATCTACTGACGGAAATCTACCGCAATGGGTATTACATAGGGTGGGACGAGGAGAGCACGGAAGATGCCATAGACTCCCTCAGTCTTACGGAAGGGTTCATAGAGCAGGTTTTGACATACTTGGTTAGCCGGTCACTACTCGTAAAGAGCATACTTGCTAACTCGGTCACTATCCTAACCTCACCGGGAATACAGAAACGGTATCAGGAAGCTATAAAGAGCCGGAAACGTGACGTATATGTTGATGCGGAAATCTGGCTTTTGGAAGAAAAAGAAACGGCTCCCTATATTAAAGTTACCCGTAATGATAATAAATCCTGCGGAAATGATAATAAATCCTGCGGAAATGATAATAAATCCTGCGGAAATGCCATAAAGGAAAGTAAAGTAAAGGAAAGTAAAGTAAAACAGAGAGAGCCGCTGCGCCGCATTGAGGACTTTCTCTCTGCCTATCCAAAGAAGTGTCACAGGTATCTTACAGAGAAAGAATACTGCGACCTGATTATGGTCGGGAAAGTGTCGGAGGATGATCTGGTCGCATGTGCAAAGAACTATGCGGAATACTGCAAGCTGACCGATCTGGACGAGCGGTATATCAAAAATCCAGAGAATTTTCTCAAGGATTTTACCTTTGAGGAATACTTACCGGGTAAGTATAAGAAGCCCGCAAAGAAGCAGAAAAACAGCTTTAATGATTTCCCTCAAAGGGAATATGACTTTGAAGAATTGGAAAGGGAGTTACTGCAAAATGAACCTTTATACGATAGTAACAAATAAAAAGAACAGGAAGATATAGGACGGCGATCCCATGCACAAATACAACATTCCCGGCCAGATAACCCTATCAGAATGGCTTGCGGACATCGGGCAGTCCATACCCGAAAAAATAAAATACAAAGGCACACCCCGCCACCCGTGGGAGTATTACGGCATATCAAAAGAGCGGAGCAAGGAACTGTCTACCATGGCACAGCAAAAAGAATATGCCCCTCTCGTCTCGTCTGCGGCTCATAGAGCGAATGAAATGTTATCAGGGTACATTTTATTGTCAGTGACAAAAAACTTGTCTTATGAGGGCTTACAGACGCTCTGGGAACTACGGGAGATTGAGCGGATGCCTTGCGGGCGGTCAGACTTTTACGGGTGGCGAAGGGAGTTTTACGGGATTTTTAATCAAAAATTAAAGGAGATGGGGAAATGATTAAATGTGCAAGTCCTTACGGATATTATGGTATGTGCGTTGCAGAAATGGACGCACAGCAATCTTTGGGCGGAACAATATGCTGTGATACTGCGGAAGATGTCAATTTTGATAAAAAAGAGATATTGCGGCAGTGTCCGTATGCGGTAGAACTTAACGAAGATTAAAATGGTACATTCAACCCCCAAATCTGCATTACAATAGGTTTAGGGGAGAAAGGACAGGATATGAATAATAATAATCCGGTGGGAAATATACCGATAGAAACGCCGATATTAAGGCAAATCAATGTTGAAATTTATAATATTCTTCACCATCTGACAGCAGATGAAAAGAAGATGTTACAGAAAGAAATCAATTCCGTCACAGAAGAAAATTGTGATTATAAGATATATGACATTGCACAAATGTTAAAAGATTATGCGAGTATGCCATTTAATGGGGTTTAGGGGATTGTGGAGGGAAAGGAAAATGACGGCATTAGAAAAGCAAAATAAAATCAAAGAGGTATTGTACCGAATGTGCGGATATGGTGACGGTTGCCTGGATTGTGAATTTTTCAAGCCGGAAGATAAAACGGACGGAGAATTTTGGTGCGCCATAAGGGATAAAGAAAAGCTGATACCATTTGATGATGAATGGGATATGAACAGCGCAATGGTAAGTGATTAACATGAACATCAAACAAACAATAACCAAACTCCAAAAAGCCCTGCTGCAACGTGGCTATATCTACAAGCTGAACACATACCAGTTTTATAGCGAACAGCAAAACCGCCTGATAACAGGCTATAAAATCACGGAAAAACAGGGTAAGAAGAATGTGGAGCTGCTAAATACCTGTTCGCAGGTGGAAGTGTTGAAGTGGTTTGCGGAGAAGTGGAAAGAGGTAAATGGAAATGTGGAAAATCAAGATTGAATATGACGATAAAAGTAAGCTGACACTTACGGGAAAAAATAAAGATATACCTCATAGGCTTGCGGTAAAGTATTTTGCGGATTATGTGAATTGCCGAAATTGCACGGCGATATATCAGCAATATCCGAAGAAAGACCATGCAGAAATGAGTTTATCTGACAAAATTGAGGAATTAGAGCAGTATATGGATGGTGATTAAATGGACAAGCCGACACCAAAGCAAAAGGCATTTGCGGACAATTATATACAGAATGGCGGTAATGCTGAAAAAGCGGCGGTGGAGGCAGGGTATTCAAAGAATTATGCAAGAAGTTACGCATACAAAATATTGGCAAATGTGGGCATTTCAAGCTATATAGCCGAAAAACAGGCAGAAATCGAAAAACAGAACGGTCACGACATTATGACGCTGACCGAGATACAAGAGCGGCGGTCACGAATCGGGAAAGGATTAGAGGTTGATTCTTTCGGATTCGCCGCCGACTTCTCCAGCCAGCTAAAGGCTATGAGCGACCTTGAAAAGATTCTGCTGATTAAGCAGGAGCAGGAGGAAAAGCAGAGGGCGGCAGAAGAAGCCTTGCGGATGAAAACCTATCACATGGACTTGCACGACATTCCCGACACGTTCCATTCTGTGATCCGCTCTATCAGAAACCGCCAGATGTTGGAATATGTGCTAAAGGGCGGCAGAGGTAGCACAAAATCCTCAACCTTTGGCATGATAATCGTGGAACTCTTAAAAAACCACCACGACATACACGCCCTTGTATGCCGTAAAGTGGCGAACACTATCAAGGATTCTGTGTACAACAAAATTAAGTGGGCGATTGACAAGCAAGGCTTGAATGATGAATTTTCATACAAGACAAGCCCGTTTGAAATCACGCTGAAAGCCACCGGGCAGAAGATTTATTTCCGTGGGGCAGACGACCCCGACAAAATTAAATCTATCAACCCCGAATTTGGATATATAGGCATCTTGTGGTATGAAGAATTAGACCAATTTGCCGGGGATTCCGAGGTCAGAAAGATAGAACAGTCTGCTATCCGTGGCGGCGATTTGGCTTGGATATTCAAATCATTTAACCCTCCGAAAACCGCTAACAACTGGGCGAATGAATATGTTACAGAGGTAAGCGAAAAAACGCTGGTACACCATAGCACATATAAGGACGTTCCTAAAGAGTGGTTAGGGCAGCCGTTTCTTGACCGAGCAGAACATATAAAGGAAATCAATCCCGAAGCCTACGAACACGAATATGGCGGCGTGGCGAACGGCAACGGGGGCATGGTATTTGAGTATCTGCGGTTTGAGGAAATCACAGACGAGCAGATAAAGACCTTTGACCGCATTTATCAAGGCGTGGACTGGGGCTGGTTCCCGGACGCTTACGCATTTATCCGGGCATATTACGACCGGGCGCATGAAACAATCTATTTCATTGACGAAAACTATGTGCATAAGACCAGCAACGAAGAAACGGCGAACTGGATAAAAGAGCATGGATATGATGATTACACTATCACTTGCGACAATAACGAAAACAAGTCAGTCACAGACTACCGTGACAGAGGACTGCCGGCAAGGGCAGCAGTAAAAGGTGCTGGCAGTGTGGAATATGGATTTAAGTGGTTACAGCGTCGCACACTGGTTATCGACAAAAAGCGAACGCCGAATGTCTATGAAGAATTTAAGAACTATGAGTATGACCGGGATAAGGACGGAAACATCATAAGCGGCTACCCAGAGGGGCAGGACGACCACACAATTGCGGCTACCCGGTACGCCTTTGAATCATTGTTTAACAAGAGGGGGAATAGTGCGTAATGGAAGATATGAAAGGGTATCTAAATCAGATTGAGCGGACGCTTCAATGGGTGAGAAGTGACGGATATAAGGACGGTTACAATAAAGCCAAAGAAGAATATGGGCAGTCAAAAGGAATTACGCACTGTCATAGGGCCACAAAAGAAGAGGTTGAACGACACGGAATAGAATTGCATGGTTGGTGTGATTGTGGAAAGCCGATAGAGGGCAGATGGGTAGGGCTTGCCAACTTCTGCCCGTGGTGCGGTAAAATAATGGAATGGGTAAAAGAAGATGAAAATAATTCAGACTATTAAAAGGTGGTGGGAATCATTGTGGCAGAAAGAAGCACAGGACAAATTCGGGGTTGAAACAATCGAAAGTGACGTGATGAAAGCGGCACTTGATGATTGGGTAAACATCTATCAGGGCAAGCCAAGTTGGACGCTTCCAGATGAATTTGGAAATATTGATATAGAATCCTTTAACTTCGCCAAGAAACTATGCAACGAAACCGCAAGGCTTACCACATTAGCACTCGGTATCACGGTAGAGGGTTCAGCAAGGGCAGACTGGATCAACGGCTTTATGGAATCGTACATATCACGCATGAAGAATGAGGAATGTGAGAAAGCGTGTGCATTTGGCTATATCATCTTAAAGCCTAACGGAAAAGGCATTGACTATGTTATGCCTTGGGATTTCTGCCCGACGCACGCAGAGGGCGGAAAAGTGGACGGCGGTATATTCTTCGACCGCTACCACGAGCCGGGGGATAAGTGGTATTATACACGGCTTGAATGGCAGAGGTTTGAAGATGTGGGAGATGTTCGGATTTACCGAATAACTAACAAGACATACAAGGCTACTGGAGCGGAGGGTATCGGGCAGGAGTGCAGCATGGGCGAAACCGTCTGGGCGAATTTACAGGAAGATGCTGCCTATAAGAATATCGAGCAGCCGCTTTTCTCAATCTTCAAAATGCCACTGTCTAACAACATTGATATGACAAGTCCGTTGGGCGTGTCGATATTCGCCAATGCGCAAAAGGAACTAAAGAGCCTTGATATTGCATGGACACGGCTTGAAGATGAAATATTTGACAGTCAGAAAAAGATATTCATGGGCGATTCTCTGATTGATGAACCGGGAACGCCTGTTAGAAGTAAATATACCGCAAATGGTGTAGTAGATAAGGCGGGCAGACCATTTCCGAGGTATGTGCGTATATTACCCGGCAGCAGCGAGGGTGACGAATACCACGAAGTAAACCCGGCAATGCAGACAGCCGACCGATTAAGCGGTATCGACCACTTTTTGAACCTTGTGGGCGTGAAATGCGGGTACTCTACGGGGCAGTTTGTGTTGAATGGGCGTGGTTCTGTGGTTACGGCGACACAGGTAGAAGCGGACGACAGAGAAACCATTCAGCTTATATTGCAGATTAGGGCAAGTCTGCAAAAGGCTACAGAGGGGCTTATTTATGCCTTAGATAAATGGGCGGATATATATAATCTTGCTCCTGTTGGTGTTTATGAAATTGCGTTCGATTTTGACGACATCACGGCAAACAAGGAAGAAAATAAGCTTTTCGATTATCAGCTTGCACAGAATGGCTATATGTCAAAAGTACGCTTTCTGGTGCGGAATATGGGTATGACAGAAGAAGAAGCAAAAGCAATGGTAGCAGAGGCACAGGCAGAACAGCCGCAGGAAGAAAGCCTTTTTGGGGAGGAATAGAATAATGAGCAGATTTTCAGAGGGAGACATAGTAAAGCACTTTAAAAGGGATATGCTACCCGAAGAGGAAAAGCGAGGGAATAAGTACCTGTATCAAATCAAGGGGTTTGCAACCCATACAGAGACAGGTGAAAAGCTTGTGATATATCAGGCACTTTACGCTCCATTTGAACTCTATGCGAGACCCATTGAAATGTTTTACGGGGAGATTGACAAAGAAAAGTATCCGGGCGTAAAACAAAGGTTTAGATTTCAAAGGGCAGCGATTCCGTGCGCGGAATGAGCCGCGAGAGATTGTTTGTGGAGGAATAGGAGAATTGTTAAATACTTTACATATCCAAGAAGTGATGGCTGGGTTGATTGCCCTTACCCCCACCAAACAGAAAAAGAAATAAACAAATACGCAAACGAAAACAATCTTGAAATTATATCAATTTCTTGTGATAGGGATATTGGCGTATTTGTAGCATTTAAAAAGAAAGAGTGATTCCATGCATATAAATACCCATGTAGGGATATAAGGCGGCGATAATTTGGCAATCAGCAAAAACCATTTCAAAAACCTATTTAAAAAATTGAATATCAATGTTAATAACGGCGGTGTGTCTGTAAACATCAATATGACGCGTTTTGGAATCAAACTTGATAACGCGCAGGACGCACTTGACAACGAATTTCTCACGCGGATGTTGCAACACGTCCCCGGAGAGGACGGCGGCGCACTTCGGGCGGATATAAAGGCGTTTAATGAAACAAACGGTGAGCGCGGCGTAATCTACGCATACAATCCGAACGGAGTGCCTTACGGGCGTTATCAGCATGGGGGGATTATGTATGCGGATCCGCAGACAGGAAAAGGCGCATTTTACTCGCCTAATTACGGATTTTGGAGCCGTCCGGGAGTTGAAAAAGTAAAGACAAATCGTATGTTGCGTTACCAAAATCCAGACGCAAGAAACAGATGGGGAAGATATACGGCTATATACGAAAAAAGAGAGATTGTAAAAGCGACAAAAAATGGATTTAAGAAGGAGTAGAAGAATGATTGACTGGAATATAGTAAAATGGAAAATTAAAAGGGCAGTAAAGGGAATGTTTCGCAATAAAGATATAAAGCTATGTGATATGTGCGAATATAACGGCTGCGTGAAATGTCGCATAGCAAAATTTACAAGGTGCGCACATTTGTTTAAGGCTGATTGCTATGTGTGCAAAGAGGAAGAGAAATGTTTACCCCGGAACATCTCAATGAATTAGTAGAAAAATCCCATGCCGCTGCCACGGAATTTAATATGTATCTCACAAACAAAGTCATTGATTCCATGGTAAATCTGTTTGAACAGCATGGAGAAATCAAAATTATTCCATCAAATAGGCAGCGGCTAAAGCTTTTAAACGAACAATCCGGTATACTGGTATCGGATATCGAAAAAGAAATCAGGAAACGCCTGCCGGGTCTTGAAAAGAAAATCCGGGCGGCATTTTTGAATGCAGGATATGAAATCAATGAGGATATCAATAAATCTGTAGCTGATATGGTAAATGCCGACAAGGAATTGAAAGCGTTTGTCGGAGAAGCCCCGCGGCTGAAACACCTTACAGAGAGTGAAAAAAGTCTGTTGGACGCGGCATATAAGCGCACAAGGGGAGAAATCCGAAACCTAACAAAGACAACGGCGGCAGACCTGAACCAGCAGTTTATGAAATCCTGCGATTCCGCATGGTGGAAAGCTACGCATGGAGTAGATAAGAATACAGCTATCCGGGAGGCTATTAACGAAGTATCAAAATATGGAACGCACGTTATTTATCGCAAAAACGGAAAAGAACGGAAAATGACGGTAGAAGCCGCTACTAGGATGTGTGTGCTGACCGGGATAAATCAGGCAAATGCGGAAATCACACTTTCGCATTGTGCAGATATCGGCATAAAAACGGTGCTGGTAAGTAGCCATATAGGGGCAAGGTATACAGACCATGACGAGCCGGCTAATCATATGAGCTGGCAAGGGAAAGTATATTCCCTGTCAGATAAGCTGTTAAAAGAATTTGGATATACAGAGCTAAAAAAGAATGTATTCGGTAAAATTAAAGAGTTTTTCCAGAAATTCCGCAAGAAGGAAACATACCCGGACTTTGAGACCGTTACGGGGTACGGAACAATAACCGGATTATGCGGGGTAAATTGCCGCCATACGTTCCATCCTTTTGACCCGAAGCACAACAGTAATCCTTATAAGGATTATGATAACGAGGAGAGCAAACAAAAATATGACCTGTCACAGAAACAGCGGGTAATGGAGCGACGGATCCGGGAAACGAAGAAACGGCTTTACAATATCCGGCACAGCATAAAGTCTCTTACGGATGAAAAACAGATAGCCGCCATGAAATTAGAGGAGGCAGAAGTTAAAAAACTGTTTGAAAGGCAGTTTGTCGAGTATGAAGCGTTCTGTAAACAGAATGGGCTACGCATTGACCAAGAGCGGCTATATGTTGGAAATCAGAATGGCTAATTTTTATTTAGGAATAAAGAGAATAAAAATAATTTTATTAAAATATGGGAAAGAGGATAAGTAAAAATGATTATGGATATAAAAGACGCTCAAAAAGTAATTGAAAATATACAGAAAAGACCGTTTATTTGCTCTGAAAATACAATAGAGCTTGATAACGGTTATGTGATCATAAAGAAAGAGTATTTTAAGGAATTACAAAGAAGAGCAGACCAAGCGGAGCAATGCAGGGGCAAGGAGATATAAAAAAGGAAAGAGAGGATAAGGGAGAATGACAAGCTGCACATTAAAAAAAGCGAATGAGTTACAAAATCAGATTTGCAATTTGGATAGTTTTATCCGAACCGTAGAAGGAAATTGGCACTTGAAAGTATTTAATAGGCCGCTGAAAAAGGCAGAGAAAATGACGCTTTGCTCATCTGATTATATGCGTCCTTATACCTACTATGAGGTCAGCGAGGAAACAAGACTTAAAATTATAGAGGTATTAAAGCAGGAAAGAGAAAATATCCAAAAAGAATTTGAAAACCTGTCATAATCCCCCACCCCTCCGCATATACTCTACTATGGAGGTGCGCCATGACAACAATATACATCAACGGCAAAAAGACACCGAAAGAGGAAGTGAAAAACATTGAGATACGCAACGAGGGCGTGAAGCGGATTATAAGGGATGCGCTTTGCAGGAGGGAAAGAAAAAAGGCGGTAGGTTAATCCTCCGCCTCTTCGCTTTCTGTAATCTTCTTTCGCTTAAAATGCCCACACGCTTCAAAATCTCCATCAAGATTTAATTCCTTGTCTACGTCCGAAAATCCACAACCATTTTTGAAATAAAGGCAATCCTTACATTTTTTCATATTTTTCTCCTTTCTGGCGGTAGGGGTTTAGCCTATCGCCTCAACTCTTTTTAAGGGAATTGTTCGGACATGCTTGCTATATACTGTTTCCAAACATATTTCAGCATAATCTTCATTTCCGTAACTTACAAGAGTATATTCAACTCCGTGTCCGTTCATGTAAAAACCATATTCATTTTTTCTGTACCCTTTCGGTATAATTACTTTGATTCCGTTAAATTCTGCTATCATATCCTTCTCACTTTCTCCCCGCTTTACCCGGCAGGGACGGAATTTATTTTAAGCCGGCTTCCACAATTTCAGAAATCGTGTCAATTTCTTCCTGATTCATAAAGCAACCAAGACCTTTAATGATATTAAATTGTTCATCCGCAACGTCCCAGACATAAACAGGATTTGCGCCGTATTTATTTGCGATCTGGCGGATCGCCCTTGATGCACTGATGTATTCGGATTTAATTTTCATAGCATCCTTTCTCCAGGCGCAACCCCGCCGGGTGGGCGGTGGTTATTATAATTTTTCTGAAAATGCGTATAATTCATCGGAATATACATCAAACTTTGCGCTTGCCTTTATCTCTGCGTCTATAATGCTAACTGCCATTACTTCTCCTAAAAATTCGTCTGTTTGATTATTGTAAATATAATATGTTTTCATTTTGTTTTCCTCCGTTCATTTGATAAGTCTATTATATACTTATGCAAGTATATCCGCAAGACGGAATATTTCACAAAAATATTGTACTTGAATAAGTATAAAATTGTGTATTCTGTATACTTGTTTAAGTATGTCCCATATGGTATGATAAAAAGAAAAAGGCGGTGGAGCATGGGGAGTTCTTCGACAAGGGCAAAAAATAAATATAATCAGAAAAACTATGATAGGTTTATTCTTAATCTGCCAAAAGGCGAAAAAGAGCGGTACAAGAATATTGCAAAGCAAAGCGATATGTCTTTGAGTTCTTACATCATTGAAGCGGTGGAGGAAAAAATAAAGAAAGATAAGGAGATTGTGCAATGATATTATATAATTACAGATGTAAAGAATGTGGAAAAAAGTACATAGAAAAGCCGACAAAATGTAAGAAATGCGGTGCAATACTTTCTTTCATTTGTCCTCTTACACCTATGAAACTTATACCTTATACAGAACCTATGTTATCTATACATTGTGAGGAAATTTGAATGAGATTGATTGACGCTGATAAACTTATCTTAACACTGAATGATTTTGCGCTACTCAATGCCCCGATGTATCAAGATGATTTAGCAGAACTAAAGCCAGTATATGACGCAATACAAGACTGCATTAAATATGTCGAAGAACAACCGACAGTATATGAAGTTATAAAGGGAAAGAGGGGATAGTTTACCATGAAACTAAATGTGGCATATCTGCGCGTCTCCACTGAAGCGCAGACGGAAAAATACGGCTTAGACGTGCAGAAACAGAAGATACTGGAATACTGCGAGAAAAACGGCGTACAGATTAACAGGTGGTATATTGACGGGGGATATTCGGGGAGTAAGCTAGAAAGGCCGGAGATACAGCGACTGCTTGATGATTGCCAAAAGGGTGAGATTGGCATGGTTTTTGTCTATAAGTTGGACAGATTGAGCCGTGACACGGTGGACACGCTGAATCTGATAAATAATGTCTTTCCGTCCTGCGGCGTGCGTGTGGTGTCTATGACCGAGGATATCCGGACGATAAATCCTATGGATAAAGTCATGGTAACAATGAATGCCGCCATGAATCAGTATGAGAGGGAAGTAATCTATATGCGCACCCGCGCCGGGATGGTGGAGAGGGTAAAAAAGGGATTGTGGCCAGGTGGTGGCCGAGTTCCGATCGGCTACTACTACGACCGGAATGACGGATTGTTGCACCCAAACGAGGATGCGGAAAAGGTGCGACAGGCGTACAAGATGTATCTGGACGGATATTCTTGCGACAAAATAGCAAAAGCATTAGGGTTCAAAAAGGATTGCGTAGTTTCCGGCGTCCTGAAAAAGAAGTCCAATATTGGATTGATAGAATATAAAGGAGAAGTCTACCAGGGTAAACACGAGCCGATTGTAAATAAAAAAATATTTTATGAGGTGCAAAAGCTAATGAAAAAAAGACACACAAATTCACATGTAAACAACGATAATATGCTTACAGGGTTATGCTATTGTGGCGTATGTGGCGCACGGATGCGCTATCAGAAGTGGGGGAAATACCATAAGATTGTCTGCTACTCCCAACAAAAAGGTAAGGATTACATGATACATGATCCGAACTGTAACAACAAAAAAGTGTTTGCAGAAAATGTTGAGATGGAAGTCGAAAGTTGTTTTAGGGAATTTGCTATCAGCGTTGAAAAAGGTGAGGAAAAGAAAAGTAAAGCTGATCTGATTGCTGCTGAGATCAACCGGGCAAACACCAAAATAAAGAAACTTTACGGCATATATCTGGAAAACGAGAGCGAGAATGTACGGGAGTTGATAAAGGATGAAGAAAACCGCGTAAAGGAGCTGAAAAAGCAGCTTTCAGAAGAAAGAGAAAAAGAGCTTGAAATAAGTATTGATAAACTCGAAAGAGTCAAGCATATGTCGGAAGTATGGGATGAATTAACAAACAGAGATAAAAATAGGATTTTGAAAGAGTGCGTGGAAAGGATAGTCATCACGAATGATGATATCGACATTTGCTTTACGACTTTTTGACTATATTTTCTACTATACTATTTCGTTCCGATGATCCAGGGAGAAATCAAGCGGTTCCTGCGGGACGACGGTATGGTAAAGGTAAGCAGGACTTTAAAGGAAAACGGATGGAAGATCAGGCAGGCGGCGGAGAAGCTGTCCCATGCGCTGGGCCGGGATGCGACCATACAGGAACTTTCGGAAGAAACGGGATTGAGCGTAGAGGATATCGTGCTGGCGCTGGATGCCAATATCGAGGTAGAATCCATCTATAAATCGGTTTATCAATCCGACGGAAACGAAATTTATCTGGTGGATCAGGTCGTGGGAGAGACGGGCAGCGTCGGCTATCCGGTGCTTGAGGGCAAAGGGGGAAGCGGCGTCTGCGAGGATACGGAGAAGGAAAAGCTGTTGAACCATATGCTGCTCGAACAGCTTCTGGAAGGTCTTGGCGAGACCGAGCGGGAATTGATCAGGCTGCGCTATTTTCAGGATAAGACACAGATGGAGGTGGCCAGGAAGATGGGAATCAGCCAGGTACAGGTGAGCCGGATGGAGAAGAAGATCCTGCTGCAGCTGCGCAGGGAGGCGTGCATCTGCTGAAAAGGGGTTTCCATTGGCGGACGACGTTTTTTGCTGCCAGACGCGTTTTGTGAATCTTATCGTTTTTCTGATTGCGGTATTGTGTTCTGTGCTGTATTATAATAAGTATACGATGAATACCGGGTGCCGCGGTAATATTTATTGTCCGGGCATAGAAAGGAAATGGTCATTGAAATGAATTATCGTGCGGATAAATATGGAAATGAACTTTCGATTCTCGGCTATGGATGTATGCGCTTTACGCCAAGCGGAGGGAAGATCGATCTGGAAAAGGCTGAAAAGGAAATCATGGCGGCTTATGAAGCCGGTGTCAATTACTATGATACGGCCTATGTGTACGGCGGCAGCGAGGACGCCCTCGGCCGGATATTGGAAAAGAACGGGATCCGGGATAAAGTCAGCATCGCGACGAAGCTTCCGCATTACCTGATCAAAAAGCCGGACAGCATGGAAAAATATTTTGCCGAGCAGCTGCGGCGCCTGCGTACGGATCATGTGGACTATTATCTGATGCATATGCTGACGGACGTTAAAACGTGGGAAAGGCTGAAAGGGCTCGGTATTCTTGCCTGGCTGGAGGAAAAGAAAAAGAGCGGGGCGATCCGGCAGATAGGTTTTTCCTACCACGGGAATTCGGATATGTTCTGCGAGCTGGTGGACGCCTATGACTGGGACTTCTGCCAGATACAGTATAATTATATGGACGAGCATTCTCAGGCAGGGCGGAAGGGGCTCCGTTATGCCGCATCCAAAAAGATTCCGGTCATCATTATGGAACCTCTGCGCGGCGGGAAGCTGGTCGGGCTCCTGCCGGAGGAGGCAAAGAAGCTGATGGAGGATTATCCCGTTAAGCGCAGTCCCGCGGAATGGGCTTTCCGCTGGCTCTGGAACCAGCCCGAAGTGACCTGCGTTCTTTCCGGCATGAATTCGCTGGAAATGGTGCGGGAAAACGTGCGGACGGCTTCTGACGCAAGGGTCGGAGAGTTCACGGAAGCGGACGAAGAACTGCTCCGAAATGTGGCCGGGGCGATCAATGCCAGAGTCAGGGTCGGCTGTACGGGATGCCGGTATTGTATGCCGTGTCCGAAAAATGTCGATATTCCGGGAACCTTCGCCGCATATAACAGGCGGTATACCGAAGGATTCAAGGCGGCATTCATGGAATATTTTATGTGTACGGCGATGCGGAAAGACTCTTCCGCGGCTTCCAATTGTATCGAATGCGGAAAATGCGAGCAGCACTGCCCGCAGCATCTTGAAATCCGCCAGGAATTGAAGAGCGCCCGCAGGGTACTGGAGGGGCCGGCGTATAAGATTGGGCGTAAGATCGTGCAGTGGATGAAGCTGTACGGATAAAAAGGGTTTGCTTTGCTGCGTAGAAAAATCCCGCTTTTGTATTTGGAACGGAGTGCGCCGGGCGCGCCCGGATAAAATGGAAAGGCGGGATTTTTATGGCAAGGATCAGCGTATCGAATTTAACGTTCTGCTATGAAGGCAGTTCGGACAATATTTTTGAACAGGTATCTTTCAGCGTCGATACGGACTGGAAGCTGGGATTTATCGGGAGAAATGGCAAAGGAAAGACGACGTTCCTCAATCTTCTGCTCGGAAAATACGAATATCAGGGAAGCATTCAGACATCTACGGCCTTTGACTATTTTCCCTATCGGATCGGGAAAGAACTTCTTACAGGGCGCATGGCGGATTTTCTGGAGGAGCTGGCGCCGGACTGCGAAGCGTGGCGGGTCATTATGGAGCTGGAGAAGATGAGGATGAGCGCGGAACTGCTTTACCGCCCTTTCGGGACGCTCAGTCATGGAGAGCGTACGAGGGTCATGCTGGCAGTTCTTTTTTCCAGAGATAACTATTTCCTGCTCATCGACGAGCCGACCAATCATTTAGACCAGGCTTCCCGGGAAATTGTCAAAGAATATCTGCGGCATAAGAAAGGCTTTCTGCTCGTCTCTCATGACAGGGACCTGCTGGACGCCTGTGTGGATCACATGCTTGTGCTCAACCGCGTTACCATCGAGGTACAGAAGGGCAATTTTTCTTCCTGGTGGGAAAATAAGGAGCGTAAGGACGCTTTTCAGGCGGCCGAGGATGAAAAGCGCCGGAAAGAAATCGGCAAGTTAAAAAAAGCGGTGGAAAGGACGAAGGACTGGGCGGATAAGAACGAGAGCACTAAAATCGGCTATGACCCCGTGAAGGAGCATGACAGATCCATCAGCGCCAGAGCCTGCATCGGCGCTAAAACGAAGAAAATGCAGAGCCGGGTAAAGCAGATGGAAGAGCGGCTCGGAAGAGAAATCGCGGAAAAAGAAGGCCTTCTTCAGGATATCGAGAAGCCGGCGGAATTAAAGATCATGCCCTTGAAGCACCATAAAGAAGTGCTGGTCAGGGCTGAAAAATACAGCCTGGCTTATGGCGGGCGCGTTCTTTTCCGGGAGCTTGATCTGGAACTGCGTCAGGGCGAGCGGGTGCTTTTGCGGGGGCCAAACGGCTGTGGAAAGTCAAGCTTGATCAAAGCGGTCCTGCGGGCAAATGGCCTGGCGGACGACGGAAGCGGCGTTGCGGCAGGCCCGGCGGCGGACAGAACGAATACCATACAGGAGAAAGCCGCCGCACCGGACATCCGGGAAAGCGGCGCGCTCAGGACGGCCAGCGGCCTGCGCATTTCCTATATCGATCAGGACACTTCTTTTCTGCAGGGAAATCTGACCGAATACTGCCGGAAGGAAAAGTTGGATGAGAGCCTGTTGAAAGCGATTCTGCGTCAGCTCGATCTGGAACGGCGTCAGCTTGGCGGACGGATGGAGGAATTTTCGGAGGGGCAGAAGAAAAAAGTGCTGATTGCCGCGAGTCTGCTCAGACAGGCGCATTTGTATATATGGGATGAGCCGCTCAACTATATCGATGTTTTTTCGCGTATCCAGATAGAAAATCTGCTGCTGCGTTACCGGCCGACGATGCTGTTCGTGGAGCATGATATCCGTTTTCAGGAGAAAATAGCGGACAGGGTGATTGAATTGGGGTGAAAAGAGGCCGGTCAAAAAAGGAACGGAAATTGATTTCCGTGCCGAAAAAGTGATTATCATAGACTTTGCAGGCGGATTGTGCTATACTGAATGCAGCCGAATAACTGTTTTCCGAAGCCGGGATAAAGCACAGGAACGGCATGAGCGGTTTATGCGGCCATGTTATAAAAGGAGGAATTTTGCAATGGAGTCTACACTTTTTTTATTGTTGGCGGGAGGCCTTGTAGTAGTTCTGATTCCTGTCGTCGTTTCCGTGGTGTCCGCCGTTGTTTCGGGCGTGGCGGCGGCCGTGGACGATGAGGATGAAGATTAAATCTGATGAAAATGGAAGGTTCCTGTATGAATACATTTCAGTATCGGGTAGTGAGCATTGACGGCGATTATGCGTATTTAAAGAGGACGGATATCGAGAGCGATGAGACGAAACTGGTGGCGAGAGCGCTCCTGCCGCCGGAAATCGCCGAGGGGACGTTGCTTTTGTATGAATATATGCAGTATCAGATCATAGAAGAGGCTCCGGAATGAGCAAAGGGCCGAGGTCATGCCAGATCATCAGGGGAGCCGACGGCCCCACATCGGTTTTTATCGCGGGCCGGAAAGAGAAGAACCCTTTCCGGCGTCTCGAACGGATGTGGTATGACAGAAAATACCGGCGGAAAAAAGAAAAGGCAGAGCGTTCTATCGTGCCGGGGAGCCATACGATACAGGAAGTCCTTCAATATGCCGGAGAGAAATACGGCATGATCGAAGCGGACGTTTCCTGCCGGGGCTATGAAAGGCGGAAACGAGACCGAAGGCGTAGTCTTATTTACCGCAAAAGGCCGGATCTTTTGACGGAAGAGAAAATTTCCCCGCCGGAAGATTTTCGGGATGAAAAGGCCGTGAGAGCATGGGAAAAACAGGTTCAGGAGCAGATGGCCCTGCGTGAAAAGGAAGCGGATGCGATTCCGCATGAGGTTTTTCCGACGGATTATCATCTGTTCATCGCGGACAGGGGAAAACAGGGCACACTGGAAATGGAAGTCGATATGCTGTATGGGGATATCGCTGTTTCCTGTTTTAATGGCAGCCGGGATATCATGAAGCCGATCGTGAAGGATATCTATCGGTATTACGGCGTGTCGCGGGAAGATATCGCCAATCAGACCGAACGGTACCGGGAACTTCTGGCGGTGCTCAGTATGTGAAATCTGGTGAAAAGAACCGCCGGCTTCCGGCGGTTTTTTGGCTGGGCGGGAAGCTGCCTGCTTTTGATGACCCATGCTTTTTTCCGGCAGTAAGAGTCTGATTTATTCTGGTAAGTTCTTCATTTTTGAATCCCATTTATAAAAATGAGTTATTGAGGATAGAAAGATAACATAATATCGTTCTTTGTGGAAAGGCGGGTGTGAAAATGGAAGGCAATATATCTGTTGAAGAAAGGGAATATGCCTCAAAAATATGGGAGATGCGTTATGCAGGTGAATTAAAGAAAGCGGTTAAAGCATGTGACGAAGCAATTGCGGCTTATGGAGATAATAATTTTTTTTACAAAATCAAGGGCGATATTTTATATACAATGAAAAAATATAGTCAATCAATGGATGTTTATATGGATTATCTGGGAAAAATTAAGAGGAGCCCGGAACTTTTTACAAATTTTTCACGTTTTATTGAAAAAATCTGCCTGGTGTACGAATTGGACAAACAGGTTTTTAGAAAACTATTACGAATAAGCAATAATATCGAATATGCAAGTGTGATTAGAAAAGGGACATTAAGGATAATTTATGATTATTGGAAACCATCGGGAAAAGCTCTTGAACTGATAGAAAAAGTGAACAGGGATTTTTCTGTCGGCGTAATAGATACAGCATTGAATGATTTGAATACAGAAGAAAAGTGTGATAAAATTTATTTCCTTTATAAAATTAATATAAATAATTGTATCAAAGAGAATAATTCTGCCAACAGGCATGTTTTAAAATTATTAGAAGAATTTCAACTGTATGATTGCGCGCTGATATGGGTAAATGAAATACTTGGATATTGCGAGGATGGAGTAATAGTTCGAAGTTTATTTAGAATTTGCAGATTGAGAAATGATTATTCAGATGCAAAGAAATATATGGATACACATGATATTGCTGTAAATTCAGATTTTAATATAAAATATGAACTGGTTTTATACTATGAAGCGCAAGGTGATATAATTGAGCGCAATGAGGTTCTTAATGATATAAACGTGAAATACAATAACAGTATTCCGATTTCACAGACATTATTTAAATTTTATATTAAATATGATATGTTGACTGAAGCAAAGGAAACGGAGAAACGCATTAATCATTTAAGAGAAACAATAAAGCTTAACGAAAAGAAACAAAAAATTTTTGAAAAACAAAACAGAGAAAACCAGGAGATTTTATTAGAACGATTAACAGATTTACTAGAGGAACAGGAACATAATAGAAGATTGCTGGCAGTTACAGATTTGATAAAAGGGTTTTCTCACGAATTAGGACAGCCAATCACAAATATAAGATATGCGATACAACTGTTTTATATGAAGCAGGAAAAGAAACAAACGGCGGTAAATTCTGAAGAAAAAGAACTTTTAGATGGAATAATTATTCAGACAGGCAGGGTGGGAAAACTGTTAAATAGATTTGCCCCAATCGTGTCAAGTAAAAATCAAAAGGAATATTTCAAGGTATATGATGAGATTATAACTATATTTGAGGAATTAAGTATACGATTAAATAATGAGAATATAAAATATTCCGTTGCAGGGAACAGAGATGTTTCTTTATACGGAGAAGCGATACAGTTTTCACAGGTATTTTATAATTTGATTATTAATGCGATTTATGCAATTAATAAAAAAGGAATCAGAGGGGAAATTAATGTTGTAATACAGCTTGAGGGAGAAGACCTGGTCATATATTTCAGTGATAATGGTATTGGAATACCAAATGAAATTCAGAGAAAAATTTTTGATCCGTTTTATTCAACTAAGAGAAAAGAAAGCGAGGAAGGGGGAGAAGGATTAGGACTTTACATAGTATGGAATATATTAAAGACGTTTAACGGAAAAATAAGCGTGGATCCTTATTATGCAGATGGTGCAAGATTTGTCATTAAAATAAGAATGGAGGAAAAAAGAAATGTATAAAATATTATTGGTTGAAGATAATAGGGAAACTGCCAGCTTTGTGAAAAGCGGTTTAGAACTGGAAGGAATGACGGTTGACGTAGCGGTGGATGGACAAGATGGTTTTGAACATTTTCAGAAAAATGAGTATGATCTTGTCCTGTTGGATTTGGAGATGCCGCGAATGAATGGCGAAGAGGTAGTAATAAAGATAAGAAATATAAATCCGTACATTGATATTATTGTTTATACAAACTATTCCCAATTTGCAGATATTAAAAAGTTAGTTAATTTAGGGATTAATGGATATATCAATAAGGGACCGGAAGCAGATTTGAGAGAATTAATCAGTATTGTCAAAAGTAAGTTAGAGCCTATAAATGAAGAAGCAATGAAGACGCTTATAAACGGAACAGACGTTATGAAAGTGGATTAGGCGGTAAATGACATATGAAAAAATATTTATTAGATACAAATGCTTATTTTGCCTTGTTAAAATATATAGGTAAGGACGAAAAAAACGAATTTATTACCAACATACTGGCAGGAGAGTGCTATATTTCTAAGGTTACACAAATAGAAATTATTTCTGTAATCGGTAAGTATGCACGGGGGGTTAGCCGCGGATCGCAAATGTGCAATCGGATTTGTAAAGATACGGGTATGATGTGTGGAAAACAATTTATGATACCTGAACAGAAAAAGTGGAGTCAGGCAAAGCTGAAAGGATGGCTGAAACTTGAAAAAGAAGTATCAAGTGGAAGTAATTGTTTATTTAATGTTAAAGTATTAGAGCTTAATTCTGACGTTATAGCAGAAGCAGAGAATTTTATTCAAAATGCATTGCTATACAATTTCAAATCCATGGATGCAGTAATATTAGGAACTGCAAAAGCGAATTCCTCAGACACTGAGACCATGATAGTGGTAACGGCAGATAAGGCTTTGAAAGCTGGTATGGATAAAATAAAATATCCGTATATGTCTATTGCATAGAAAATGGTGATGTATGGAGTAAAGTTTACATAATATTTCTGTTTACGCAGATATCCGGATGAAGAAGGTCTGTAAATCATATCGGATGCATGGCATGCTGTTTTGGCTTTTGCATTTACAGATCTTTTTTTTGTGCATAAAATCATATTATGCGATAGATAATATAGTCAATTATAGTAAACGACATAACAAATTGCTCTTTCCGGCTCTTGCAAAAGCCATATAGGTAAGCTTTTACAGGTTTGAAAAGGCAATCTCTAATGTCATTAACGATAGCAGGATAAAAAAAGGAAAAGAGAAAATATTATGTCAACTAATAACGTGACGTTATATCTGAAAGCCGAGCAGAATGTGGAACTGCAGTCAGAGGATGTCTATATAAAGGATATTGGGAAAATGACTTGCAGCGACAAGCATATTCTGGCGAAGATCAAGACCATTAAGCTTCATCATTTTAAGGCGGGGGAGAGCAAAAGGCAGGTCATCAGCATTTTGAAGGTGATCGAAGAGATTGAAAGGAATTTTCCGAATGTGACGGTGGAAAATCTGGGCGAGATCGATGTATTGGTGGAACAGATCGATGTGGACAGACATAAAGGCCCTGTGCAGACGGTAAAAATCGTTTTTGTGTCGCTCATCGCTTTTTTCGGAACCGCTTTTACAATTATGGCCTTTCATAACGATATCGGCATCAATGAGGTATTTCAGAAAGTTTACGAGATGGTAACGGGGCAGGCGGGCGACGGATACGGCATTTTAGAGCTCAGCTATTCGGTCGGGCTGGCTGTCGGCATCACCACCTTTTTTAACCACATCGGCGGAAGACGTATTACCAGGGATCCGACGCCGATCGAGGTGGAAATGCGCGTGTATGAAACGGACGTCAATAAGGCGCTTATCGAAACTGCGGACAGGGAAGGGAAAATGTCAGATGTTCATTAGACAGGTTTTTTTGGCAGTGCTCGGCGTAAGCTTTGGCTTTATCGTGTCGGGCGGCGTATTTACGGTGCTGATTTCCGTCGGGCTGATACCGCGGTTCGCGGGCAAGATGCACATTGCGAAGCATATATTTCTTTTGGAAGAAATGGTTGTTCTGGGAACGCTGGCCGGGGACTTTCTCAGCGTTTTCAGCGATTATGGAAAGCTGGGCGAATGGGTGCTTTCCCGGCAGTTATTCGGGGCGGGAAGAACGGAAGCAGTCTGGCGGATGGCCGGAAGCTTTCTGTTGATTTTGTTCGGCATTTTTTCCGGCCTCTTCGTTGGATGTCTGGCGCTGGCGATTGCGGAAATGTTGAATACGATTCCGATTTTTGCGAGGAGGATCGGTTTCCGGCATGGGCTCGGCATAGCGGTTCTCGCCGTTGCGCTTGGAAAACTGGCGGGAAGCCTGATTTATTTTACGCAGGCGGTTTATCTATATGGCGGTTAGAGACGCAGAAAGGAGAAAAAAATGGAACAGGAAAATAAGAGTATGGAGCGGGAGAACAGGAGTACGGAACAGGAAACGAAGGCGGAGAAGGAGCGGCAGTATCAGGAGCAGGTAAAGAGCGCGACGCCTGCGCACAATCTTTCTATGCAGATGGCGAAAGCGTTCCTCGTGGGGGGCGTTATCTGCTGTATCGGACAGGTCATCCTGAATTATGCGGCGGATGGCGCCGGATTGGATAAAGAGACGGCGGGCGCGTGGTGTTCTATGCTGCTGGTGCTGCTCAGCGTACTGCTGACAGGTTTTAATATTTATCCTAAGCTGGTGGAATGGGGCGGCGCCGGCGCGCTCGTGCCGATTACCGGGTTTGCCAATTCCGTATCCGCTCCGGCGATAGAATATCAGAAGGAAGGACAGGTATTCGGTATCGGCTGTAAGATCTTCACAATTGCCGGGCCGGTGATTTTATACGGAATCTTTACGAGCTGGGTGCTCGGCGTGATTTACTGGGCCGTAAAGCTGATTGTGTGAAAAGAATAATTGCTTATCTGCCGCCATTCGTATATAATGAAAAAGTCGTTATCCGACAAATGCGGTCTGTATTTTCTATTGATTTTCCGCCTCGTTTTTCCTATAAATAAAGGTAGGAACCAGGCAGGAGGCGGCGTATGAAATTGCGGTTGATCGATCCGGAAGTAATGACGGTGAATACGGAGGAAGGGATGATCAGTTTAAAGACATTGTTCGTTCCGTTATTCATAGAACAGCTTCTGATGAATATGATGGGTACGGTCAATACCCTGATCCTGGGGCGTTATTCGGATGATGCCGTGGCAGCCGTGGGTGCGGCGAATCAGATGATCGGGCTTATATATACGTTTTATGCGGTGGTGAGCGGCGGAACTTCCATTGTGATCAGCCATCGGCTGGGAGCGGGCAATGGCAGGGAAGCCGGGGAAACGGCGTTTGCCTCTTTGCTTTTCGGGAGCGGGATCAGCATCGCAGGAAGCTTCCTGCTGGCCGCCTGTGCGGGCCCTCTCATGATGCTGATGCAGTTAAAAGGGGAAGTGCTGCATATCGCGGAGGCGTATTTTGCCATTGTGATCCGTTTTTCTTTCCTGCAGGGGATCATGCTGGCGGCATCGGCAATCCTGCGCAGTTACGGGCATCCCAGGGAGGCGGTCCTTGTTTCGCTGCTCATGAATGCGATCAATGCGTTGTTGAATTATCTGATCATTTTCCGGCCGATAGAACTGCCGCTGTATGGAACGACAGGCATTGCATGGGCGAACGTATACAGCCATATCGTGGCGCTTCTTGCGATTTTCCTGTGTATGCTGCGCCCAAAAATGCGGCGGGAAATCCGGATGCCGGTTAAAGAGGGAGTGAAGGCGCTCCGATGTCTGCCCGGTATCTTAAAGGTGGGACTTCCCGGCGGCGTCAGTTCGCTGTCCTATTCGATGTCTCAGGTAGTATCGACTTCTATACTGGCGGTTTTGGGGACGGCTGCGCTTTCCGCCAAAATTTATGTTTCGTCCATTGTTTTTTATGTATATGTGGCGGGATATTCGCTGGGACTGTCCACTTCGATCCTGATCGGCTGGATGGCCGGGGCGGAGGAATATGAAAAGGCTTATCGGCTGAACCGTCAGGTACTGCGCCTTGCCCTTGCGATGAATCTTTCCCTGTCCGTCCTGTTATTCCTGTTTTACAGGCCGCTGATTTCATTGTTTACGGAGAACCCTGAGATTACCTCCATGGCGGGATGGATATTGTTCATCGATATTTTTGTGGAAATCGGAAGAGCATTGAATCATGTGGAAGACAATTCGCTGAGAGGGGCGGGAGATGTGGTGTTTCCGATGGTGGTGGCGGTCATATCCTGCTGGTGCGTGAGCATTGCTTTTTCCTATATATTGGGCGTCCGGCTGGGCTGGGGACTGTATGGCTGCTGGATCGCCTTTATGCTGGATGAACTGTTCCGGGGTATTCTGTTCTGGCGGCGGTTCCGGAGCCGGAAGTGGATGCGGATGCGCATATAAAATGTTTATGGTCCGGGATGCTCATCGCCAAAAGAGAAAAACGAAGGAGAGGCGCCATGGAATTTTACCGTCTTAATGCGGATGTGCTGCCGGACATTCATTTTGTGGATGATACCGTAATAGAACCGCCCTTTGTACATAAAAGACGGAAAGCGGGAGAGTATGTCCTGTATGCCGTCAGGTCGGGAGAATTATATCTGGCGGAAAACGACGTTCCGTTGATCTTAAAGGAAGGCGATGTCTGCATTCTGGACAAGGACAGGACGCATGCTGGCACGCGCGCTACGGAATGCAGTTATTTTTATGTACATTTCCGCCACAGAGGTATGTGTCTGCTGGATGGGGAGGAGATGGCGGGCGTATTGCTGGAGCAGAGGGAAAAAGCGCTGAAAAGCGATATTTTTTCCTATGATGCATGCGAGGGAAACGTTATCTGTCTGCCAAAATGCTGGCATATACAGGGCCTGGGGGACCGGGTGAAACTGTTTGCCGCGCTGGAACAGGCGAAACAGGAAAATTATAATCCGCTGGAGAATTACAAAATATTATGCGCCTGTCAGATTCAACAGATGTTTATTCAGATCGGCAGAAGCTTTCTGACGGCGAAGCAGGAACAGCAGGCGGTAAAGTTACCGGCTTATTATGCGAAGGCCTATTCGCTGATGGAGTGGATTAACAGGGAGTATGCGGCTCCTGTCACCGGAAAGATGCTGGAAGAAAAATTCCATGGAAATTTCGACTATATGAACCGCACATTCAAAAAGGTGATGGGGCAGACGATTTTCCAGTATCTGACGCAGGTGCGCATTAATCATGCCAGGATGTTAGTCGTGCATACAAATATGCGGATGAATGAGATCGGAGAAAAAGTAGGATTCCCGGACGAATATTATTTCAATAAGATCTTCAAGCGGTATGTGGGTATGCCGCCGGCGTCTTATGCGAGGAATTATCAGGCGTGACGCGGCAGTTCAGCGGCCTGGTCCGTTGTCTGGACTGCTGCGGCCGGGGTCTGCAGGTTGAGAGAAAGGCAGGGTTAAAATGAACAAGAACAGTTTTGCTGTTACGCCGCCGATGGGGTGGAACAGCTACGATTATTATGACACGACTGTCAATGAAGCGCAGGTAAAAGCCAATGCGGATTTCATGGCGGCGCATTTGAAGGAATTCGGATGGGAATATGTGGTGGTGGATATCGAATGGTATTCCAACGATGCCGGGACGATACGGGACAGATTTCAGTATATTCCGTTCGGCGATATCGAAATGGACGCATATGGCAGGCTGCAGCCGAGCCCCGTGAGATTTCCGTCGTCGGCGGGCGGAAAAGGCTTTGCGCCGCTGGCGGAATACATACACCGCCTCGGCCTGAAATTCGGCATTCATATCATGCGCGGCATCCCGCGCAGAGCCGCTCATGAAAACTGCCCCGTCATCGGGGCTGAGGAGACGGCGGAACGCATCGCGGATCCCGCTTCGATCTGTATTTGGAATCCGGACATGTACGGGGTGCGGAATACGGAAGACGGACAGGCTTATTATGATTCGCTGCTTGCCATGTATGCCGAATGGGGCGTGGACTATATCAAATGCGACGACATCTGCGACAGCAGGCTGTACCGGGAGGAACCCTTTCTCGGCTGGGAGGAGACGAGAATGCTGCACCGCGCCATCGAAAAATGCGGTCGGCCCATCGTTCTCAGCCTGTCTCCGGGGCCGGCGCATATCGAGCGCGCCTGGGAATACTGCAAATATGCCAATATGTGGAGGATTACCGACGACTTCTGGGATGACTGGAGCCTGTTAAAGGCAATGTTTTCCCGCTGCGAGCTGTGGCAGGATCATGTGCGCGAGGGCTGTTTCCCGGACTGCGATATGCTGCCCATCGGGAAATTGGGCAAAGGCTTTGGACAGGAGCGCGAGACCGGTTTCAGCAGAGAGGAGCAGAAAACGATGATGACGCTCTGGTGTATGTTCCGTTCGCCGCTCATGATCGGCGCGGAGCTGACACAGCTCGACGCGTGGACATTATCGCTCTTGACGAACAGGGAGCTGCTCGCCTGTATGGGAAAAACCTGCCGCGGAACGCAGCTCATACGGAACGAAGAACAGGTCATCTGGAAAAATGAGGATATCGTTTCAGGCAGATTATGCGTCGCTTTTTTCAATATCAGCGATGAGGACGCCGCGCTTTCCGTGACGCTTAAAGAGCTGGGAAAAGTGGAGGAATCGGGAGAAAACGATTTCGGAGCGTCAGGAAGGGGCATACAGGAAGCGGCGCTCTGTGAGCTTTGGACAAAAGAGGAGAGCCGCACGGAATCGGGCAGGATCAGAGCGACGGTTCCGGCGCACGGCGTAAGAGTCTACCGGGTGGATCTGTTATAGCAGGAAGAGACAAAGCGCATTGATTCACAGAAAGAATTCCGAACAGGAAAAGAAAGGAATTGCGATGGATACGAGAACGATTGCATTACAGGAAAACTGGCGTTTTCATCTCGGAGAATGTGAGGATGCCTGGTATAAGGGATATGACGACAGCGGCTGGCGGGAGGTGACGGTGCCGCATGACTGGTCTGTGGAAGCGCCTTTTTCCCGGACCTGTTCCAGCGGAACGGGTTATCTGCAGGGAGGGACCGGCTGGTACCGCACGCGTTTTACTCTGCCGGAGGAATACCGGGGAAAGCGGATACGCCTTGTATTTGACGGCGTATATAAGAACAGCCGGGTCTTTTGCAACAGCTATTATCTGGGGAAAAGGCCGAACGGCTATGTTTCTTTTTCTTATGATATCAGCGGCTTTGTGCTTTTTGGAGAAGCGGAAAATGAAATCAGCGTAAAGGTGGTGCACGAGGATCTTGCGGATTCCCGCTGGTTTACGGGAAGCGGCATTACCAGAAAGGTGACGCTTCTGGTGGAAGAGCCTGTACATCCTGTGGAATACGGGTGCACTTTTTTGACGAACGGAATTTCCGGCGAGGGGGAACATGCATGCGCGCAGATCGAGGTCGTTCATGAACCGGTCAACACAGGAAACGAGCGTGTGGAACTGTCTGTCAGGACGGTACTGCTTTCCGGGGAGGGAAATGCTGCGGCAGAGCTGTGCGGAGAGCTTACACTCGCGCCGGGAGAAACGGGAAAACTCGTGTTGAAAGGCGCCGTGGAAAGACCGCGGCTTTGGTCCCCGGACGATCCGTATCTGTATCGGATGCAGACGAAATACCGGGTAAACGGCAGAGAAGAATATCTGGTCTGGGAGGAAAAGACAGGCATCAGGACGATCGACTTCTGTCCGGACAAAGGCTTTTTCCTGAACGGCGTCAATCGGAAAATAAAGGGTGTCTGCGTGCATCATGACGGGGGCTGCCTTGGCGCGGCGATGCGGCCGGAAGTCTGGCAGCGCCGGCTGCAAAGCTTAAAGGGCTGCGGCTGTAATGCGATCCGGTGCAGCCACAACCCCCATATGCCGGAGTTATACGCGCTCTGCGATGCGATGGGATTTCTCGTGATGGACGAGGCGTTTGATGAATGGGAGAACCCGAAAAATAAATGGTCCGTCGGGCACAACGTCTATCCGCCGAAGCATCAGGGCTACTACGAGGATTTCCCGGAGTGGCATGAGAAGGATCTGCGGGCGATGGTCCGCCGTGACAGGAATCATCCCTGCGTCATTCTCTGGAGCATCGGCAATGAAATCGATTATCCGAACGACCCTTACTGCCATCCGATGTTCGAGACGATGACGGGAAATAACGATGCCAACAAGCCGGCGGCGGAAAGGCAATACAACGCCGACAGGCCCAATATGGAGCGGATCGCCGTTATCGCAAAGCGGCTTGCGTCCATCGTAAGGGAAGAGGATGAGAGCCGTCCGGTCACGGTCGCGGCGGCGTTCCCGGAGCTTTCCGCGGAGCTTGGATTTTTTGATGCGTTTTCCGTCGTGGGATACAATTATAAAGAGCATTTATATGAAAAGGATCACGAACGTTTTCCGGATAAGACCTTTCTGGGAAGCGAGAACAGCCACAGCGGCGAAGCCTGGAGGGCGGTGACGGATCATCCTTATATCTGCGGGCAGTTCTTATGGACCGGAATCGATTATCTCGGAGAGGCCAGAGGCTGGCCCGTCCACGGTTCGCCGGCAGGGATTCTGACGACGGCGGGCTTTCCGAAACCGGAATACGAAAGGCGCAGGGCCCTCTGGCTGGGAACGGATTCAAAAGAATATGCGGCGCGGCAGACGGAGACGGGTGCGGAAGTGGAATCAGAAAAGGCGGAAATTTCCGGCAATACAGGGGAGGCGGACGGCCTGTCAGCGATCCTCTGGAAGGAAAAGGACATCCTTTCCGGGGAACCGTGGGAAAGCAACGCCGGAAAAACGGGATACCTGTATCAGATTCTTGTAAAACTGACGGATAAGGACGGGAAAAAAGCGGCGGCGGATGACCGGGTGGTCGAGGCGCAGGTGCTGGGAGACGGCCGGCTTGCGGGAATCGATAATGGAGACCTGGCGGATGCGACCCCCTTTTTTGCCGGCAGCAGAAAGACTTACCGGGGCGATCTGGCGGTTTATGTGCGCAGAACGGGCATGGGAGAAATCCGCGTATTCCTGCGGATGCCGTGTGGAGAAAAAGCCGGAGAGCGGGAGGGAAAGAGCGAAGCGTTTACGGAAGTAATCATTGGAGGAGCGGTATAAAATCCGCAAAGGAAGTCATTGCGTTACGGTTTTATTAACGGTATAATAGAAATATCAAAGAACCGATCGACGGTTTTCGCAGCTTATTACTGTGTCACAAGAAGGAGGTACACCTATGCAGGAAATGATCAAGATTACTTCTAAGAACTACCCGAACATTGAATTGAAAGCGATTCCCGGACATTTTGTAACGCCAAGTTCCCATATCAACTATTTTCTGGATATGACAACGCTGAAAACGAGGCTGAGCGAAGCGTCCATGACCGCGAAGGAGTTAAGCAGGCAGATTGTGGCATCCATGGTGGTAGATACGATCGTATGTATTGACGGCTGCGAAATTATCGGTGCGTTTCTGGCGGAGGAACTGACCAGCGCCGGCATTTATTCCAGAAATGCCCATCAGACGATTTATATTGTCACGCCGGAGTATTCGTCCGCAGGACAGATGCTGTTCCGCGATAATTATCTGCCGATGATCAAGGATAAGAACGTCCTGCTTCTGCTGGCGACCGCGACGACGGGACGTACCGTTACGAAGGCGGTTCAGACGCTTACTTATTACGGCGCTTCCATAAGCGGTATCAGCGCGGTGTTCAGCGCCGCGAACAGCGTTATGGGGATTCAGGTCAACTCTCTGTTCAGCACCGCAGACATACCGGATTACAAGACCTATAACTCGGAAGGCTGCGCGCTGTGCAAGGAGAAAAAGCCGATAGACGCATTTGCGAACGCTTTCGGCTATTCTACGATTAATCCGTAGGCAAACGGCGGAATAGAATGTTGATAGGCGCAGGCGGGATGGCCTGCGCCTTTGTTGCGGAACAAAAGCGTGTCGGCATGGGACGCCCGTCTGTTCTGCCGGCTCCTGGCAGGCATAATAACTGAAAATGGATTTCCGCGTTTTGTTCGGATGCTTTCTTGACATATGCTGTAATTTTTCCTATCATATTTTCAGGTAATATTCCTATTGCTATGATATTTATCGTAAACGGAGCATGCCAATGCAGAACGCAACAGAAAACAAAGTAATTACGATATACGATATCGCGAAAGAGGCGGGCGTTTCCCCATCGACGGTGTCGAGAGTGCTGAACAATAACGCCAATGTGCGTCGGGAAAAGCGGGAGAAGATTCAGAGCCTTATCGAAAAATATAATTTTACGCCGAATGCGATGGCGCGCGGGCTTTCCGATACGAAGAGCGGCGTCATCGGCATCGTGGCGGCGGATGTCCGGAACCCCTATTATGCGGAGGTCTTTGTATCCTGTGAGAATGCGGCCAGGGAGGCCGGTTATACGGTGCTTTTGTGCAATTCCCTCGGAGAGACGGAGCGGGAGTTCTTACATCTCGATATGCTCCAGGAGCAGCGGGTGGAGGCGATTATTCAGCTGGGAGGCCGTGTGGACGATCTCGTTTCCAACGAAAAATATGTGGAAAAAGTCAACCAGCTGGCCACCGCGATTCCGATGGTCGTAACGGGTAAGCTCGACGGCACACAGTGTTATGAGGTGCAGATCGACGCGGCGCGGGCGATGGAGCTTCTGATGGAATATCTATATGGCCTCGGACACCGGAAGATCGCGTTGGCGGGCGGCAGGAGGAGCGTCACATCCACTTATAAAAAGCATCGGAAATACAAGGAATTTCTGGAGCAGCACAAAATAAAATACCGGGAAGAATATGTTATCGACGGAAGCTATGATTATGAGACGGGATATTTTGGCATGAACCAGCTGCTGGAGCTGGAGGATATTCCAACGGCGGTCATAGCGATCAACGATTTTTCGGCGGCCGGGGTCATGCGGAGCGCGGCGGAGCATGGATACCGGATTCCGCAGGATATATCGGTAGTCAGTTACGATAATACGAATCTTACGGATTTGATGATGCCTAAGATGACGAGCATCGATTACGATTATGTAACCTTTGGAAGAAAACTTGTGGACACGGCGATAGCCGCGGCGCAGGGAAGAAAAGTGCCGATGCACCAGAAGGTGATACCATCTTTGGTGGTGCGGGAAAGCAGCGCGCCGCCGCCTGACGGCACTTTTCCATGACAGTTTTGCAGTCCTGGAACGGCGGCATACGCTAAAGAAATATCATAAATAAGAACAGCAGCATCGGGGAAGCCCTGCGCCGGAATATGGACGCAGGGCTTCCCGTTCGTTTGTCAAATCCCAATGATTACTTAAACGTTTACGAATAAATTCTATACAGCAAACTGCACAAAAACTCTCGGATAAAAATCGCCATATTTAACAAAAAAGCAACCGGTTTCAGTAAAGCTATTGACAAATCGGGGGGGGTATGATATGGTAAAAAAGCAGATTGCAACCGATTTCAAAATACAAAAAGGTAGCAAATGTAACAAAAAGAAAGAACGCTCACCGGAAAACGCAGAGCGCTTCAGAATGGGGGTAAAACATGAAAAAACGCAAAAGCGGACTGACTTTCTGGCAGAAAGTCGTAAAAGACCGGACACTGATCCTGATGTGTATTCCGGCAATTCTATTTTTCTTTCTGTTCAACTATATGCCGTTACCCGGCGTATATGCAGCATTCGTTAAATACAACTACCGGGACGGTATTTTCGGCAGTAAGTTCATCGGATTTGACAATTTCAAATTCCTTGTAACATCCGGCGAATTGTTTAATCTGACGAAGAACACCATCCTTTATAATCTGGCATTTATTTTATTAGGCAATGTGCTCGCGGTATTCGTAGCGATTCTGCTCAACGAGCTGCAGAGCAAAATGTTCAAGAAAGTATCCCAGACGATTTTGTTCCTTCCGTACTTCATTTCGCAGGTACTGGTAGGACTTCTTGTATTCAACCTTTTGAACTTCGATACGGGTTTTGTCAACGGTATTCTGACGAGTCTCGGCAGAGATAAATGGCAGCCCTATTCCGACCCGAACGTATGGCCGGTACTGCTGGTAGTCATTTATCTGTGGCAGCAGACAGGATATAATTCGGTCGTATATTTCGCGTCCATCATGGGCATCGACGGCGAGATGATGGAAGCGGCGAAGGTAGACGGAGCGAACGGTTTCCAGAGAATCCGTTACATTATCCTTCCTTCTTTGAAGCCGACGATCGTTATCCTGTTACTGTTCGCGCTGGGCGGCATCGTAAAAGGTAATTTCGGTCTGTTCTACAACATCGTCGGAACGAATCCGCTTCTTTATCCGACGACCGATATCATCGAGACCTATGTATACCGTGCATCAATGGTAAGCTTTAACTTCTCGACGGCATCTGCGGTTGGTCTGTATCAGTCGATCATCGGATTTGTCATCGTAATGACAGTCAACTGGATCGTAAAGAAAATCGAACCGGATTATTCATTGTTCTAGGAGGGAGCGGATTATGGCGAATAAAGATAAGGATTTAATGGAATCAGGAGCCAAAGTAAGACTTGGCACATCGGATAAGATTATCAGAGGTTTTGGATATACGTTTATCACATTATATGCGGTCTGCTGTATCATTCCTTTTCTGATTATTATCAGCTCTTCTTTTACGAGCGAGGCGGTAATCCGGGCGGAGGGCGTACAGCTCCTTCCAAAGGACATCACGCTGGAAGCTTATAAGATGGTAACGAAGAGCGGCGGTATCTGGAAATCCTATGCGTTGACGATCTTCATGACGGTAGTAGGGACCGGCCTTGGCCTTTCCATCATTTCGATGACAGGCTATGCGCTGCAGAGGAAGGATTTCCATTTCCGGAATGCGATATCGTTCTACATATACTTCACCAGCCTGTTTTCAGCAGGTCTCGCACCATATTACCTGCTGATGACACAGACTTATCATTTACAGGACAATTATCTGGCAGTATTATTACCGCTTATGATGTCGCCTTGGCTGATCATTCTGATGAAGAACTTCGTAAAGGCGATACCGCATGAGATTACGGAATCCGGTAAGATAGACGGAGCGGGGGATATGAGAATCTTCATTTCGCTGATTCTGCCGATGTTAAAGCCGGCGCTCGCGACGATCGGACTTTTCCTCGCGCTTGGTTACTGGAATGAGTGGTATCAGTCCTCGCTGTTCTTGGGATCGAAGGTAGCGGTAAAGCCTTTGCAGTATACACTCTATGAGGTAGTCAACAAAATCGATGCGTTAAAGAACTCCGTAGCCGGACAGTTCATCAACATTTCCGATATTCCGCAGGAGAGTGTAAAGATGGCGAACGCGGTTCTGGCGACAGGCCCGATCGTACTTTTGTATCCGTTCGTACAGAAATATTTCATCAGCGGTATTACTGTTGGTGCGGTTAAAGGCTAGAGTGAGAAGAATTTCCGGCGTTTGCGGCAATGGCTGCTTTGTGAAGAAGTTCTACGATTTGCATAAGCAAATCTTTCTCATCCGGAAGAATGCCCGGAATCGGGCATTCTTTCCATAGAAGGGTTTTGGTGCCTGAAATGCGGGCGTTCTTTCGAAATGGTGATTGTAACTCATATGTAATGTATGAGTTCAATATAAAATAAAAAATGGAGGTAAGATATGAAAAAGAAATTAATCGCAGCATTATTAACAGCATCTATGGTTGCTGGTCTGACGGCTTGCGGCGGCGGTTCTGGTACATCGACTGACAACAGTTCTTCTTCGACTGACAACAGCGCGGCGTCTACGACCGACAGCAGTTCTTCATCCACCGATAGCAGCGCAGCATCCACGGATAACAGCGCAGCGGCAGGAGATACGGCGTCCTCCGATGACCCGTGGGCAAATGTAGACACATCAGAGCATGTAGTGATTACATACATGACGACTGGTGATACGCCTTCCGGTACAAAAGAGAAGTACGACGAAATGATGGCGCAGTTAAATGCAATTCTGACCGAAAAAGTCAATGCAGAACTCGACATCAACTTCATTTCCTGGACAGATTACCTTTCCAACTATAACCTGACGCTGGCTCGTATGGATGGTACGGTCGATCTGGTAGGTACGGCGTCCGACTGGCTGGATGCATGGCCGAATGCAAAGAACGGCGCGTTCCTTGAATTATCCGAAGATATGTTAAAGACCTACGCGCCAAAGACATGGGAAAGCGTACCGGCGGCGAACTGGGAGCTTTGTAAATATGACGGCGAGATTTATCTGATGCCGGAAGACAATTACGCACAGTGGACGAACCACGGCTTTATCTATCGTCTTGACTGGGCGAAGGAAGCGGGCCTTACGGACGGCGTTCACAGCTGGGAAGACTTAACGGAATACTTCCGTTATGTAAAGAGCGCTTATCCGGATATCATTCCGTGGGATTCCGACGGAACACAGCAGTCACAGATGGCAGGCGGCTGGATCGCATCTCATTCCGATTATGTTCCGATTGACGGTATCAACGCGGGCGCTATGTGGGGCGGCACAAGAGACGACCTGTACACAGTTTACTGTCCTTTCATGACAGATACGGATTCTCTCGTAGAGTATGCGAAGATGATGAAAGAATGGGATGAAATCGGCGTATGGCAGACAGACGTACTGAATAACCGTTCTTCAACGAACCGTGACGATTACAGAGTCGGTTCCGTAGCGGCAGAGCAGCACCATACACAGACTTGGACCGATCTGGTAAGCCCTACACCGGCGAACACGATTTATGCGGATGACCCGGATGCAGAATCAGGCTTCTTCTATTTCGGTGAAGAGACTGGCAATGTAACGGCGCTTTCCATTACGCACGGCGCGATGGCGATTTCCGCAGGAAGCGCAAATCCGGAAAGAGCATTGATGGTATATGACCTCCTTAGAAACGATCCGGAATGCTATAGACTGTTCTGTTATGGTATCGAAGGCGTATCTTATGAGATTACGGCGGACGGCCTTAGAACAACACCGGAAGGCTACAATCAGGATACGGACAACATCAACGGAACGACCAACTACTGGTGGGGACGTAACGACGATCTGGAAATCCCGGATGCAACCCGTGATTGGGATAAGATTAACGCACTGTATGACGAATATGACAAGATTAAGATCGAATATCCTTATGGCCAGTTCGTAGCGGACGTTGACCCGATCCAGTCACAGATTCAGAATATCAGCGAGATTCATGACAGCTATATGAAGCAGATTTCATTCGGTAAATATCCGGGAAGCGCAGAAGATATCGTTGCAGAATATCAGGCGGCGCTTCAGGCAGCAGGCGTTGACGAAGTTACCGCTGAACTGCAGAGACAGTTCGATGAACTTTATAAATAAGAGAAATCTGTAAGAGTAAAAATTTAAGAAATTGGAAATGAGAAAGCGGTGTGCCGCTTTCCCATCTCAAAAAGAGGTAGGGACAGGCATCCTTACCTCTTTTATTTTGTGCCTTGCGGCGCACATACGAAAATGTCATGGGGAGAGGAAATGCGTACATGAACTGCAGATTTGAAATAAAGGATGACTTTTATCTCGACGGAGAAAAGATAAAGATTATTTCGGGAGGTATCCATTACTTCCGCATCGTCCCCGAATATTGGCGGGACCGCCTCGAAAAACTGAAGGCGCTCGGCTGTAATACGGTGGAGACCTATATTCCGTGGAATCTTCATGAAAGAGAAAAAGGAAAATTTGACTTTACAGGGATACTGGATGTCTGCGCTTTTGCCAGGATGGCGCAGGAACTCGGCCTGTGGGTCATCTTGCGTCCGTCGCCTTATATCTGCGGCGAATGGGAATTTGGCGGCCTTCCATGGTGGCTGCTTGCGGAGGACGGTATGCGCCTGCGCTGCATGTATGAGCCCTATTTGAAGCATGTAAGAGATTACTACGAAAAGCTGTTTCAGATAATCGGGCCGCTGCAGATTACGGAGGGAGGCCCTGTCATTTTCATGCAGGTCGAAAACGAATATGGCTATTATGGCGATAACGGAGAATATCTCGCTTATATGAAGAAGCTGATGACGGACTGCGGATGCAGCGTGCCCCTCGTCACCTCGGATGGGCCTTTCGGGGACGCTTTTGACTGCGGAAAAATCGAAGGCGTCCTGCAGACCGGAAATTTTGGTTCGAAAGGCAGAAAGCGGTTTATGCGGATGAGACAGAAAATCGGAGACAGGCCGCTGATGTGTATGGAATTCTGGGTGGGCTGGTTTGACAGCTGGGGCGTTCCCTGCCACCAGACCGGCGACCTGGCGGAGCATGTAAAGGATCTGGATGAAATTCTTTCCGAGGGCCATGTGAATATTTATATGTTCATCGGCGGAACCAATTTCGGTTTCATGAATGGCGCGAACTATTACGACGTTCTGACGCCGGATGTAACATCTTATGATTACGATGCGCTGTTGACGGAGGACGGCCGGATAACGCCCAAGTATGAAGCGTTCCGGGAAGTGATTTCCCGATACACGGAAATTCCGGCGTCTGAATTGACAACACAGATTCGGCGAAAAGACTATGGGACGCTGAAAGTCCTGCGGAGCGCCGGACTGTTTGGCAATCTGTCCAACATTTCCCGGAAGAGGCATCATGTGCTGCCCCTTTCGATGGAGAAATCAGGACAGGGCTACGGATATATTCTCTATGAGAGCGATTTGGAAAAAGAAGGGGAACTTGAGACCCTGCGGCTTTACGGGGCGAACGACCGGGCCAGCGTTTTTTTGGACGGGAACCCGCTCGTCACGCTGTACGACAGGGAACTGCTCGCGGAGCATGTTTTTGAAACGCCCGTCGCAAAAGGGAAGAAGATGTCCATCCTCGTAGAAAACATGGGACGCGTGAATTTCGGCCCCGCGTTGGAAAAGCAGCGGAAGGGAATCGACCAGTGCGTCCAGCTCAACGGCCATCAGCATTATGAATGGGATATGTACTGCCTGCCGATGGAGGATCTGTCGGAGCTTTCCTTTGAAACGCCGGTCAAAGAGGGGGAACCGGGTTTTTATGAGTTCGTTTTTACGGCGGAGGAGACCGGGGATACGTTTCTTGATTTTGCCGGCTGGGGTAAGGGCTGTGTGCTCGTGAACGGTTTTAATATCGGGCGGTTCTGGGAAATCGGTCCGCAGAGACGTCTTTATATTCCGGCGCCCCTGCTCCGGAAAGGAGAAAACAAGATTCTGATTTTTGAGACGGAAGGGAAAGCGCCGGAAGAGATCAGGCTGTGCGGTGAGCCGGACCTCGGTTAGCGCGGGAAGAACTTCTGAAGAAGTTTCACCACAGGAAAGATAAGGATATTGGAAAAAGCGTCGGAACTTTCAATTTTCAGGAGCCTGGAGATTGAAGGGCCGGCGCTTTTGTATTAAAATGAGGAAAAGTATTCTGCGGATTTTGTAAAAAGAAAGGAATCAGAGCAATGAAGTTCAAAATGGAAAAAGAAAAAGGAAGCAAAATTCAGGAGGGAATGATCGGCCTGTTTTTTGAAGACATTAATTATGCGGCGGACGGCGGCCTGTATGCGGAAATGATCGAGAACCGTTCTTTTGAATTTTATGACTGTTATGGAGATAAGGGGGATTATTATGTGAAGCCGGATCCGGGCTATGGCTGGAGCCCCGCGCAGGAAGGCGGAGAGAACGGTGAAGAAGCGTGCGGTCATGAAAATGGCAGCGAAGCGTGTGATAGTGAGAACGGCTGCAGGATGCAGTATGTCATGGGCAGCCCGTTATACAGGGAAAATCCGCACTATCTCCGTTTTACGGCGGCGCGGCCGGGACAGGGATTTCAGAACCAGGCGTACAGCGGCATCTATCTGGAAAAAGGGAAAGAATATAAGGTATCCTTTTATGCGAGGCAGATTTCCTATGAGGGAAACTTCCGGATCCTGGTCGGAAAAGAGGGAAAAGTATATGCGGAAGCTGAGATTCCCTGCCAGAGCGTGCCAAAGGACAGCTGGCGGAAGTGGATTCGTTATGAACTGGTTTTGAAAGCTCCGGAAACGGTGAAAGGCGGCAGGTTCATCCTGCTTTTAGACCGGGCGGGAACGGTGGAATTTGATTTTATCTCCATGATGCCGGCGGACGCGGCGGCAGGCATTTTCCGCAGAGACCTGTTTGAGCGGCTGAAAGAGCTGCATCCCGGTTTTTTGCGTTTTCCGGGAGGCTGTATTATCGAGGGCAACACGCTGGAAAACCGCTACCGGTGGAAGGAGAGCGTTGGTATTCCGGAGCGCCGCAGGGCCAATTATAACCGGTGGTCGCTGCATGGCACGAAGGAAGAAAACGGATGGCATACGGAATATGCCCACTATAATCAGACGCTTGGAATCGGCTTTTACGAATATTTTCTGTTGTGTGAACTCATTGGAGCAAGCCCGCTTCCGGTGCTGAACGTGGGACTCGCCTGCCAGTACCAGTCCTGTGAACTGGTCAGAACGGATGAGCCGGCGTTTCAGGAGTTTCTGCAGGATGCGTTGGATCTGATCGAGTTCGCGAACGGCGGGCCGGATACGCGTTGGGGCGGCGTCCGCGCACAGATGGGCCACCCGGCGCCTTTCGGGCTGAAAATGGTCGGCATAGGCAACGAACAGTGGGAAACGGAGCAGGTCGATTTCTACGCGCGCTACCGCCTTTTTGAAAAGGCGGTTCATGAAAAATATCCGGAAATCAGGCTGATCGGTTCCGCGGGGCCGGATATTACATCGGAGCATTACCGGGACGCCTGGAAATTCTATCATGAAGAGGCGGCGGAAAATCCGAATTTCTGCTATGCGGTGGACGAGCATTATTATGTGAAGCCGGAGTGGTTCTATGAGCATGTGGATTTTTATGACGAATATCCGAGAAATGTCAAGGTCTTTGCCGGAGAATATGCGGCCCGCCCCGACGGAAGCGCGCATGACCCGGAGGCCAATACCCTTGCGGGAGCGCTTGCGGAAGCGGCCTTTCTGACGGGCATTGAGAAAAATGCGGATGTAGTGATTCTGGCCTCCTATGCGCCTCTTTTTGCCAGACTCGGCTATGCCCAGTGGTCGCCGGATATGATCTGGTTCGACGAAACGGCGGCCTATCCGTCCGCCAGCTATTATGTCCAGAAAATGTACGGTGAGAATATGGGAACCACGCTGGCGCCCATGCGCGGCCAGGAGAAGGAACTGCGGAAAGAGGGCGTTTATATCAGCCTTTCCCTCGATGAAAAAGAAGGAGAGTACATTCTCAAGGCGGTCAATGCGGCGAAGGAAGAAAAAACGCTGGAGCTGATAGATGAAAAAGGGAATCAGGTCCGGGGGAATGCCGCGGTAAAGACATTGCGGAAGAAGGAAGATGCCGCGGAAACGGCGCAGGGCTGTCCGGAGCCCGTCCGCTATGAAGAGTGCGGGGCGGAACTTTCCGGTATGCTTACGCTTGCGCCGGAAAGCTTCACGGTGCTGCGGGTGAAGATGGCGGAATAGAAACGCGGAATAGCAGCATGGGATAGATGCGTGGAATAGAAGCGGCAAAAATTTTGCCGAACAAATTGACAAAAACAGAGCGGCGGGCATATAATTTGACTGGATATTGAATGACAGGAAATCGGTGTAATCATAGTGGGGATGGGCTTCATGTTTCGGTGGCTGAATAACAGGGAAAATGCAAAATATATTTTTTCTCTCCGCGTTCTGTACGGCGTGGCGGTGGGAGCCGTCATGTGGGCTTTTTACGGGCTGTGCCGGTATTTTGATTTCGGCTGGTCCTGTTTTGCGCTGATCGGCGCGGCGGTTCCGGTCGTCATGAGCGGCGGCGTTTATCTGTCCGGGTTTCTGAATACGTCGGAAGTGCTGGCGCAGAGATTGGACGGAAAAGGGAAAAACCCGCGGAATGCCGGCGCAGAGACTGATCGGGCCGGTACGGAGGCAGGGGCTGCCGGCGCACATACGCTCATCGCGGCGATGACCTTTTATCTGCTGTACGCGGGCGGGCTTTCAGCAGTCCGGAAGGACAGACAGATAGCGCTGCTCGCCGCCGGCTACATGATTTCCAGAACGCTGTACGGCATGGCGTTTGTGTGGTTCGCGGAGGCGGGGAAGGACAGGGAAAAAGGGAAGCGCGGAGACGGAAGCCTTTCTCCCGCAGTCAGAAAAACGCTCCGCATGATTCTTAGCGTTATTTTAGCGCTGTGCTTCTGTACTTGTGTTGTGATCGAACCTATAATGGGCATGTTGGAAGCGCTGCTTAGTATGTGGGTGTGGACCTATTATTATTATATGTCCAAAAAAGTGTTCGGCGGTGTTACGGAGGAATCAGCGGGATATTTCCTGACATTGTGCGAGCTCGCGCTTTCGCTGTTCGTTGGTATGTTCGGCAGGGCGCTGCTTTAGACGGGTAGGTGCGGAAATGGTTGGAAAGAAACTGGTCATTGGAATTCTGGCGCATGTTGACGCCGGAAAGACGACGCTGGCGGAAAATATACTTTATATGAGCGGCAGTATCCGGAAGGCGGGCCGGGTGGATCACAGGGATACTTTTCTGGATACGGATTCCCAGGAGAGGACGCGCGGCATCACCATTTTCAGCAAACAGGCGGAATTTTCCTGGAAAGGAATGGACGCGACCCTGTTAGATACGCCCGGACATGTTGATTTCTCTGCGGAGATGGAGCGGACGCTGCAGGTGCTCGACTATGCGGTGCTCGTCGTCAGCGGAGCGGACGGGATACAGGGGCATGTGATGACGCTCTGGAATCTGCTGGCCCGGTATCGGATTCCGGTCTTTCTTTTTGTGAACAAGATGGACCAGCCGGGGACCGACAGGGAATCTCTGATGCGGGAGCTGCAGGAACGGCTTAGCGGCCAGTGCGTTGATTTTACGGCGGATGCGGCGCGCGGCGGCGATTATGAACAGTTCCTGGAGAATGTCGCCGTATGCGACGAGAAGCTTTTGGAGAAATATCTGGATCAGGGGACGCTTGACGAGGAAGAGACTGCCGCCCTGATTGCCGGAAGAAAGGTATTTCCCTGCTATTTCGGTTCGGCTTTGAAGGCGGAGGGCGTCAAGGAGCTTCTGGACGGAGTGGAGAAATTCGGTCTGGCCCGGAAATATCCGGACAGCTTCGGCGCGCGGGTCTATAAGATCGGAAGGGACAGCGCGGGCAGCCGCCTTACTTATATGAAGATTACGGGGGGCTGCTTACGGGTAAAGCAGTCTTTAAAAGGAAGTGCGGACGAGTGGGAGGAAAAAGTCGATCAGATTCGGATTTATTCAGGGGTGAAGTATACCCTCGAAAAGGAAGTGCCGGCAGGGGCGGTTTGTGTTGTGACCGGGCTTAGCCGGACTTTTTCAGGAGAGGGGCTTGGCATGGAGAGAGGAAGCGTTACGCCGGTGCTCGCGCCCGTTATGACATACCGCGTCGTCTGGCCGTCATCCTGCGATACCCATGTGATGTATAAGAAGCTGTGCCAGCTCGAAGAAGAGGAGCCGCAGCTCCATATCATATGGAAAGAACAGCTTGGAGAAATCCATGTGCAGCTCATGGGGGAGGTACAGATTGAAATCCTGAAAAATCTGATCGGGGAACGTTTCGGCATTCCCGTTGAATTTGACGAAGGAAGCATCGTTTATAAAGAAACGATCCGCCGGACGGCGGAGGGAGTAGGACATTTTGAGCCGTTACGCCATTATGCGGAGGTACATCTGCTGATGGAGCCGGGGGAGGCCGGGAGCGGACTCGTTTTTGATACAAACTGCAGTGAGGATGTGCTGGATAAAAACTGGCAGCGCCTGATACTGACACATCTGGAAGAGAAAGAGCATCCGGGCATTCTGACGGGTGCTCCAATTACGGATATGAAGATTACGCTGGTATCCGGCAGGGCGCATTTGAAGCATACCGAAGGCGGCGATTTTCGTCAGGCGACCTACCGGGCGGTCAGACAGGGCCTGCACCGGGCGGAAAGCGTGCTTTTGGAGCCTGTTTATGCATTCCGGCTGGAACTGCCTTCCGCGCTGATCGGACGCGCCATGACGGATGTACAGGCGATGTGCGGTCATTTCGATGCGCCGGTCACGGAAGGAGACAGGGCGGTTCTGACAGGGACGGCGCCGGCCGCGGGAATGCAGGGCTATCAGGCGGAGGTGACGGCCTATTCCGGCGGAAACGGCCGGCTTTTCTGCAGCCTGAAAGGGTACGAGCCCTGTCATAATGCGGAGGAGATAATCGCGCGTGTCGGATACGATGCGGAGCGGGATCCGGACAATCCGGCATCCTCGGTTTTCTGCGCGCATGGAGCCGGTTTTCTGGTGGGATGGCAGGATGTGGAGCAATATATGCACTTGGAAAGCTGCCTGAACCGAAAGGACAGTCCAAAAGAGGGCGGCGGACAGCAGGCCGGAGCGGAAGGACGGGCGGGAACGGAGGATTCGGCGCGGAAAGAAAGCGGCGGACAGGATGCCGGCGGATATGCGGCTTATGCGGCGGGCGAAAAGGAGCTGGAAGAGATTTTCAACCGGACCTACGGGAGCCGGGACACTTCCGGGAGCCGTGCTTCCGGAAAGAACAGGAGCGGTTTGGGAGGGCTTGACCGCCGCCGGAAATGGGGCGGCCCGAAAACGATTTCAGCGGAGAGTTCCGGAACTGACGGAGCCGGGAATCCGTTATCTGGCGCCGCAAAACAGTCAGCCGCCGGGAAAGCGCCCGCTGCGCAGGAAGAATATCTGCTCGTAGACGGGTATAATATCATTTTTGCATGGGAAGAGTTAAGGGAACTGGCAGAGATCAATCTGGACAGCGCGCGCGGAAAACTGATGGATATTTTGAGCAATTATCAGGGATACCGGAAAATGACGCTGATACTGGTCTTCGATGCATATAAGGTCAAGGGCAGTCCGGGCAGCATTTTTCTCTATCATAATATCCATGTGGTTTATACGAAGGAAGCAGAGACGGCAGACCAGTATATCGAGAAGGTAACCCATGAGATTGCCAGGAAGCACCGGGTCAGCGTCGCAACTTCCGACGGGCTGGAGCAGCTGATCATTATGGGACAGGGCGCGAAGCGATTGTCCGCGCGGGAATTGAAGGAAGATATTATGTCAACCAATCAGGAGCTGCGGGAGCTTTTTCTGGAAAAAGGGACGAAAGAGAAACAGTATCTGTTCGACGCACTGCCTCCGGCGCTGGCGGAGCATATGGAAGATGTCAGATTGGGAAAGAAGGGATTGTAAAGATGTTTTTGCTGTATTTTTTGCTTTGGGTCATTTTCAATGGAAAATTTACATTGGAAATCGCGGTTTTTGGCGTGATCATTGCGGCGGCCGTCTTTGCCTTTACCTGTAAATTCGCGGATTACAGCATTGAGAAAGAAAAGCTGCTGTTTTGCAATCTGTTCCGTATCTGCAGGTATGCCGTCGTTCTTGTAATCGAAATCGTCAAGGCGAATTTTGCGGTCGTGCGTCTGATCTTATCGGAGGAGGAAGAAGCAGAACCGGCGCTCGTCTCTTTTCGGGTGGATCTAAAGACCGCGGCGGGGCGTTCGGCGCTGGCAGACGCCATTACCCTGACGCCGGGAACCATTACGGTGCTGCTCGAGGATAATGTCTATACGGTGCATTGTCTGGATGAAACGCTGGCCGAAGGCATAAAGGAATCGGCCTTTGTGGAGATGATAAAAGAAATCGAGAAAGGGGGGCGCTGACCTATGGGCAAAGGAATACCGGGGCTTGACCGGGCATACCATATCCTGTTTATCGCCGCACTGGTGGTTTTGGCAATTATGATTATCCTCTGTCTGATCCGCGCGATTATCGGGCCGCGGATCGCGGACAGGATCGTTGCTACGAATATGATGGGAACGATCGTTATGGTCATCATTGCCATACTTGCCATTATGCTGGGGGAAGGCTATCTTGTGGATATCTGCATCATCTATGCCATGATCAGTTTTCTGGCGGTCATTGTGTTAACGAAGGTCTATATGGGCGTATACCGTGAAAAAAAGGAGGAAGAGAACGATGACGGTCATTGAATGGATACGGTTTTTGTCCGGCGCGCTTTTTATCCTGTGCGGACTCCTGATCTTCCTGATCGAGATGATAGGCGTATTCCGTTTCCGGTATGTGCTGAACCGGATGCACGCGGCGGCGATGGGGGATACGCTGGGGATCGCCTGTTCGCTGATCGGTCTGATGATCATCAGCGGCCTTAATTTTACTTCGTTAAAGCTGTTCTGTGTTATCGTGTTTTTGTGGTTTTCGTCGCCGACTTCCTCTCACCTGATCGCGCGGCTGGAAGTCGCAACGGATGAAAAAAGAAGCGAGCATTATTCTATGATAGATCTGGATGAGCCGGAAAAGAAAACGGAAAATGACCGGCCCGGCAGAAAATAGAAGGGGGAAGAGCGGGATGCAGATTTTTACGAATATTTTGCTGGGATTTCTGATCATATGCGCCGTCGCTGCGAGCCTGTCCAAAAATCTGTTGAATACGATTTTGATTTTTATGTCTTACAGTCTGGTCATGTCCATCATATGGATCCTGCTGGAATCGCCGGATCTGGCGATTACGGAGGCGGCGGTAGGAGCGGGCGTTACAAGCGTGCTGTTCTTCGTCACGCTGAAAAAGATACAGGCCATGGTGGGAAAATCCGCAGACGAAGGAATGGAACCGCAGGACAAAGAGGCGTGCGGCGGTAAAGGGAAGGAAGGCGGGGAAGGCCATGAGTAAGAAAATACCGGAACAGGAATATGAAAAAACGCTCTCTTTTCGTTTAAAACAGTGGTTCGAGGGAACAAAGGATCCTTTTGTGGGCACGGTGGAAATGAAGCCGCAGAAGGAAGTCGAAAAGGATGAGGATATCGACTGGAGGCGGAAGCGGGAAAAAAGGCAGCGCATCGAGAAAATTTACGATCTGGCGCATAACTGGGAGATTCGGGGGTTTCAGAGCTTTTACAGAATCTTCAGCGGCGTATTCTGCCTTTTCCTCGTGGCGATGCTGCTGATCGCGGTCTCTTATCTGCCGTCCTACGGCCATCCGGAAAACCCGGCGAATAACGAAGTGGCCGGGCGGTATATCGAAAACGGTCTGGAAGAGACCGGGGCAGTCAATATCGTGACGGGCATGATACTGGACTACCGGGCTTTCGATACGCTGGGAGAATCGCATGTGCTGTTCATCGCGACCTGTACGGTACTGATACTTCTCCGAAAAGATAAGAAAAAAGACGAGAACGGAAATGACATCGAGGTGAGCGACCGTATCTATGAGCCCAAGAACGATGTCATTCTGCAGACGGCCGCCCGTGTGCTCGTGCCGCCGATTATCATTTTCGGCATCTATGTAATACTGGGCGGTCATCTCGGACCGGGCGGCGGTTTTTCCGGCGGCGCGATTATCGGCGCGGGTCTGATCCTGTATCTGAACGCTTTCGGCTTTCAGAAAACGGAGCGGTTCTTTACGGGCAGGACCTACAAAATACTCAGCGTCAGCGCGCTCGGCTGCTATTGCCTGGCGAAAAGCTATTCCTTTTACACGGGCGCGAACCATATCGAAAGCGTTATCCCGCTCGGAACGCCGGGAGCGATTTTAAGCAGCGGCCTGATTCTGATACTGAATATCTGTGTCGGCATCGTTGTCGCGGGAACGATGTACACGTTTTATGTCATGTTCCGAAAAGGGGGCTATTAAAAATGGATTTTGCCAATTTTTTGACGAATTATGAGGAGGCTGTGTCGATGATCCTCTTCGGCATCGGGTTTTCCAATCTGCTGATGCAGAAAAACCTGATCAGGAAAATCGTCGGCATGAACATTATGGATACTTCGGTGTACCTGTTCCTTGCCTTAAAAGGATATATTGCGGGGCGTAAAGCGCCGATCGTGACGGATGGCGTCCGCAGCGTGGAAGCCTATATCAACCCGATTCCGAGCGGCCTGGTGCTGACAGGTATCGTGGTGTCCGTTTCCGTAACGGCTCTGATGCTCGCGCTCACGATCCGGTTATATAACCGGTATCATACGCTGGATCTGGATGAAATTTCGACACAGCTGAAGAAGGAGGGATTATGATGGCCTTCGTGCAGAATTTTCCCTTTATTTCTATTCTGCTGTCGCTGTTCGCCGGACCGGTATCGTCGGTATTGAACGGAAAATGGGCCAGGAGGCTGAACCTGTTCGTGATTACGGTCATCGGCATAATGTCGGCGGCCGTGCTCCGCTTTGTGCTCGGCGCCGGAGAAGAGTATGTCTATACGATGGGGCATTTTCCGGCGCCCTGGGGCAATGAGATCCGGGTCGGCATTTTGGAAGCGGCGATGGCGCTGTTCTTCTGTATCATCATGTTCTTATGCGTCATCGGCGGCGCGCTGGAGCGGGAGCGGGAAATCGAAGAGACAAAGCAGAACCTGTATTATATCATGGTAAATCTGCTTTTGTGCTCTCTGCTCGCGCTGATTTATACGAACGATTTATTTACGGCCTATGTTTTCGTGGAGATCAATACCATTTCCGCCTGCGGCCTGATTATGATCAGACAGACGGGGAGGACTTTTGAGGCGGCTGTCCGCTATATGATCATGAGCCTGCTCGGCTCCGGCCTGCTGCTGCTTGGTCTTTGTTTTCTGTACAGTTTAACAGGTCATCTGCTGATGAGCAACATCAAAGAGCAGGCGGCGCTTTTATACGCGTCGGGAGAGTATCATATTCCGCTGCTCGTTTCGATCTGCCTGATGTCGGTCGGGATTGCGATCAAGAGCGCGCTCTATCCGTTTCATACATGGCTGCCGGACGCTTACGGATATTCGACGCTTTCTTCCGCGGCGATTTTATCCTCCCTCGTATCGAAGGGCTATATCTTTTTGCTGGTAAAGATTTTTTACCGCGTCATCGGATTCGATATCATCCGGGAAAGCAAGGTCATCAACGTTCTGTTCGTCTTCGGCGTGGCGGGTATGATCATGGGTTCCGTCAACGCGATCAGGGAAAACAACATCAACCGGATGATCGCCTATTCCTCGGTGGCGCAGATCGGTTATATTTACATGGGTTTTGGTCTGGGAACGACTTCCGGTATCATCGCGAGCATCTACCATATCGTTTCCCATGCGGCGACCAAGTCCCTCCTGTTCGTAGCGGCTTCCGGTATTATGGACGCCTCGGCGGGGAGCAATAACTTCTTCGATCTGACCGGGGCAGGATACCGGAATAAGCTGGCGGGCGTCGCTTTTACGGTCGGCTCTCTGTCGATGGTCGGTTTTCCGATGTTTTCAGGCTTTATATCCAAGCTGCTCTTTGCGCAGGCGGCGATGGAGAACCGGCATAAGATCATGATTACGATGATCGCGCTCGCTGTCAGCGTTATTTTGAATGCGGTGTATTTTATGAAAACGGTTATCCGTATCTATACGCCGGAGAAAAAAACGGTCATTATCGATAAGGGATTTGAGGAAATCAGCTTTTGGGAGCAGCCTTCCAAAAGCGCCGCGCTCGTATGCTTTATCGCGCTGAACGTATTTCTCGGCCTGTTCTCGGAGCCGGTTATCGCGCTGATCGAGCGGGGGCTGGAGATGTTCTCTTAAAACAAAGAGAATCTGCCGGAAGAAGATGCCCGTTTTTATAGAGCGGGCTGAGAGAAAGGAATGATTATTTGTATGAATCAGGTCTGTGAGGGTCTGCGGCTGTTATTGCCGGTATTGTTGTCCGGAGCCGCCGGGATGGGTCTGCTCGTCTCCTCGTTTTTTTCTCATGTTCGTATGTGCGGGGAAGGAGAGGAGAAGCGGGGAAAACTGCATGTTTTTGTGGGGACGGCGCTTCTTTTGTCCGTTTTGCTGACATTTGCGGCTATATGGCCGGGGGAGCGGAGCCTGACGCTGTTCACATGGATGGACGACATTCCGGTTTATTTTCGTGTGGATGCGCTGGGGAGGCTGTTCGCGGCGGTGACGGGTATTATCTGGCTGATAACGGGCTTTTATGCGTTTCTTTATATGAAACATGAGGGAGAGGAAAAGCGGTTCTTCGGGTTTTATCTGCTCGTTTACGGTGTGCTCCTTTCGCTGGATTTCGCGGGAAATCTTGTGACGCTGTATTTTTTCTATGAACTGATGACGCTGGCCTCGATGCCTTTCGTGCTGCACAGCGGCTCGAAAGAAGCTATTATGGCGGCGTTGAAATATTTGTTTTATTCCATGTGCGGCGCTTACTGCGCGCTGTTCGGCATTTATTTTCTGTATCAATACTGCGATACGCTTACCTTTACGGCGGGCGGCACGCTGAATCAGGCGCTGGCTGCGGGGAATAGAGGCATTCTGCTGACGGCGGTTTTTCTGATGCTGATCGGGTTCGGCGCCAAGGCGGGAATGTTTCCGCTGCATGCCTGGCTGACGGCGGCCCATCCTGCGGCGCCGGCGCCGGCTTCCGCCGTGCTTTCCGCGATTATTGTAAAAGGCGGCGTACTGGCGGTCATCCGCAGCGTGTACTATATTGTGGGGCCGGATTTCCTCCGGGGAACCTGGGTGCAGACGGCCTGGATGTCGATTGCGCTATTGACAGTATTGATGGGATCGATGCTCGCTTACCGGGAAAAAATCTTTAAAAAGCGGCTCGCTTATTCGACAGTCTCGCAGGTCTCCTATATTCTGTTCGGCCTGTCGCTGCTGACGCCGGAAGGGATGACGGGCGCGCTGCTGCATGTTGTATTTCATGCGGGCGCAAAATGCGCATTGTTTCTGACAGCCGGTATTTTCATCTTTCGGACAGGAAAGACGAGGGTGGATGATTATACGGGCATCGGGAAGCGCATGAAGGTGACCTTGTGGTGTTATACGTTCGCATCTCTTTCGTTAATCGGGATTCCGCCCTTTAGCGGTTTTACGAGCAAGTGGTATCTGGCGCAGGGAGCCCTGCAGTCCGAAACGGGAATCTTCAGGATTTTGGGACCGGTCATTCTGCTGCTCAGCGCGCTGCTGACCGCCGGATATCTGCTCCCGATTACGCTGAAAGGGTTTCTGCCCGGAAAAGAGGCGGATGCGGATGAGGGCCGGGCGGAAAGGGCAGGCGGAGAACGGGCAGAAGAGGAAAGTCCTGCCGGGAAGATGGATGAGATGTCGATAGCCCTGCTTGCGCTGGCCATTTTGACGGTCTTTCCCGGAATCTGGCCGGGGCCGCTGATTCAGTATGCGGCGGAAATTGCGGCGGCGGTTCTATAGGGAACCGCCGGAAAACCTGTATTATATTGAAGAGGGGTATATAGAGAGAGGTTGAAAATAAGCTTGATAGCTTATTTTTCAACCGGCAATTTGAGTCAGAGTCTCAAATATGCCATGAGCGCAGCCGGGAAGTCTGAAATTCCCGGCGCGATGTCATCGCAGTAAACTGCTCTGACATGGAGGATTAAAATGAACGCATATATGATGGTAATTGCTGTTTTGCTGCCGATGTCCGGCGGCGTCCTCATTCCGCTTCTGCCTTTCCGGAAGAGAAATGTGATGGCCTTTTATATAGAAATCATCGTCCTGGTCACATCGGCGCTTATGTTTCTGCTGATGCGGAATCCGCCGGAGGAGGCTTTCGTGCTGTTACGGTTCACAGGACAGCTGAGCATCAGTTTGAAGCTGGATGCGGCGGGGAGCGTCTTTGCCGTGATACTGGCCTTTTTATGGCCGTTCGCGACGTTGTATTCGTTTGAATATATGAAACATGAAGAGCATGAAAAGGTGTTTTTCATGTTCTATACGATAACATACGGCGTTACGCTCGGCATTGCGATGGCAGAGGATATCGTGACGATGTATTTCTTCTATGAAATGCTGACGATGGTTACGCTGCCGCTCGTACTGCATACGCTTTCGAGGGAAGCGGTACTGGCGAGCCGCACCTATCTGTACTATTCGCTGGGCGGCGCGGCATTTGCCTTTATCGGGATGATTTTCATATTGATTTATGGGAGCACTTCCAATTTTACGCCGGGCGGCGTGTTGGATGCGTCGGCGCTCGGAGAAAAAGCGAATCTGCTGCTTTTTGTTTATGTATTGTGTTTCTGCGGGTTCAGCGTGAAAGCTGCCATGTGTCCTTTCAGCGCGTGGCTTCCCAAAGCGGGTGTCGCGCCGACGCCTGTTACCGCGCTCCTTCATGCGGTGGCCGTGGTCAAGGCGGGCGCTTTCGCGACCATGCGGATTACCTATTTCAGTTTCGGGACGGAATTTCTGCGGGGGACCTGGGCACAGAATGTAGTCATGGCGCTGACGATTTTCACGATCGTATTCGGGTGCAGCCGCGCTTTGAAAGAGACGCACCTGAAGCGTAGACTGGCATGGTCAACGGTCAGCAACCTGTCCTATATTCTGTTCGGCATCACATTGATGACGCCGCTTGGATTGATGGGCGCGTTCAGCCATATGCTCTGTCATGCGCTCATGAAAATCTGTTCCTTCTTTTGTGCCGGGGCCATTATTTATAAGACGGGCCGGACTTATATCCATCAACTGGATGGATTGGGAAGAAAAATGCCGAAGGTATTCATGGCTTTTACCATATCTTCGTTCGCATTGATGGGTGTGCCGGGGCTCTGCGGCTTTATCAGCAAATGGAATCTGGCGAAAGGAGCGGTGGAGAGCCGGAATCCGCTCGCTTATGCGGGGCTTGGCGCTATTTTGATTTCTGCGCTGCTGACAGCGGTTTATATGTTGACTATTGTGGTCAGAGCCTTTTTCCCGGGAAAAGAATTCGATTATGGAATCGTGTCCGGGGCAAAGGATCCGAACTGGATGATGATGCTGCCTTTGACCGTTTTTGTTGTGCTTATGTTCGTCATCGGTCTGCATCCGCAGTTCTTAACGGATGCGCTGAGCCAGGTCGTGGCGGCGGTATTTTCGTAAGAAAGAACAGGGGCATTTTTCCGAATTGTGAAAGGAGTGTATAAGAATGAGTGAAAACAGGATGCTTGCCGCGCTGGTATTCCATCCCCTTGCGGGCGCTGTGCTTTCCGGTATCATCGGGCGGAAAGGAGAAAAGGTCAGGGATTATTTTGCGGATCTGATCGCGGTGAGCGAATTTCTGATGGCTCTCGCTTTGTTTATGGATAATGCGGGAAAGGGCGGTGCGGCGGAATCTGGCCAGTGCTTTCTTCCGGGCGTCTGCGGTATGGGACTTCATTTTACGGCGGAGGGTTTCCGGCTGCTTTACGGACTGATCGCCGCGTTCATGTGGATGATGACGACGATCCTTTCCAGGGAATATATGCTGCATCATGAGAACAGGAACCGCTATTATCTTTTCCTGCTGGCTACGCTGGGAGCGACGATGGGCGTATTCCTTTCAGCGGATCTGTTCACGATGTTTGTCTTTTTTGAAATGATGTCTTTTACGTCTTATGTGTGGGTGGCGCAGGAGGAGACGGAGAACGCCCTGAAAGCGGCGGCGACTTATCTGGCGGTCGCGGTTATCGGCGGGCTCGTAATGCTGATGGGCATTTTCCTGCTGTATCATGAACTGGGAACGCTGAATATTGCGGAATTATTTCCAGCGGCACAGGCTTTTTCCGGGAACCGGGCGGTTCTATACGGGGCGGGCGCATGTCTGCTCGTCGGTTTCGGCGCGAAAGCGGGCGCGTTTCCGCTGCATATCTGGCTGCCAAAGGCCCATCCGGCCGCACCCGCGCCCGCGTCGGCTCTTCTGTCCGGCATTTTGACAAAGACCGGTATATTCGGAATACTGGCAGTCAGCTGTCATTTATTTCTTTTTGACAGGGCATGGGGGAGCCTGGTTCTGGGCATCGGGGTGCTGACGATGTTCGGCGGCGCGTTTCTGGCGGTCTTTTCCGTCGATATCAAGCGTACGCTCGCCTGTTCGTCGATGTCGCAGATCGGCTTTATTCTGGTCGGCGTCGGTATGCAGGGACTTCTCGGTATGGAAAATCTGACGGCGGTGCATGGCACGCTGCTGCATATGGCGAATCATTCGCTGATCAAGCTCGTCCTGTTCATGGCGGCGGGCGTTATCTTTATGAATGCGCACGCGCTGGATCTCAATGAAATACGGGGCTTCGGGAGGAAAAAGCCGCTGCTGAAAATCATTTTTCTGATCGGAGCGTTGGCAATCAGCGGTATCCCGCTGTTTGGCGGTTATGTCAGCAAGACGCTTCTGCACGAAAGCATTTTGGAATACGGCGGCGGAAGCCTGATGAAGGCGGCAGAGCTCATTTTTCTGATAAGCGGCGGGTTGACGGCGGCGTATATGACGAAGCTTTTTATCGCTGTTTTTGTGGAAAAAAATAAAGATGCCGGAAAACAGGCGCAGTATGATGAAAAGAGAGCCTATATGAACTGGGAAAGCGGTTTTGCCTTAGGGGGAAGCGCATTCGTTCTGTTCCTGTGGGGATTGTTCCCGCATATGCTGATGGACAGGGCCGCGGAACTTTGCAGCTGTTTTATGAATTCATTCGCTGTGGAGGCGGCGGGCGAAAGGGTGGCGTACTTCAGCCTTTCCAACTTAAAGGAAGCCCTGATTTCCATCGTTATCGGTGCGGCCGTCTATCTGTTCGTTATCCGGAAGCTGCTCATGCGCGGAGGAAATTATGTGGACAGGTGGCCTGTGTGGCTGGATATGGAGCATCTGTTATACCGGCCGCTGCTGCTCAGTTTCCTGCCCCTGGTATGCGGCATCGTGTGCAGAGTTTTTGACAGCATTGTGGATACAACGGTCGTCGTGCTTCGCAAAACGCTGTATAAGGATTCGCCGCTTCCCTATGAGCGCTGGGAAGGAAGCGCGGCCACGGAGGCCGTGGGTAAGGCGGTGAACGCGCTGCAGTCCCTTCGCAATCATTTATGGGGGCGGAAAAAGCAGACCCACAGGGATTTCGTGCACTTGACGGCGGCCAGAGTGGAGGATTTCCGGGAAAGCTTTATGATCATACAGAGGAGCCTTTCTTTCGGGCTTCTGATGTTCGGCATTGGGCTGGCGCTGACGCTGATTTATATTTTATGGTGGTAAGCGCGGAGAGAATCTGCGCCGAAGAGCTTCTCATTCAGAAAGTTATTCCGGCGGGGCGGCGGGGAAAATATGATACTGCGCCAGTTAAAGGCGGCCGGATACCGTTGTGCGGACATCCATAAGCCAATACCCGTCATAGGCATATCCGGTCTTGCCGATCAGAAAATGTCCGGATTTCTGAAAGCCCAGCCTTTGCACCGCGCTGATTCTTTCTACAGCATAAGCGGGCGCTTTGGTAATGACTGTCTTACAGTCAAAAAGCGCAAAAACCGATGGAACGATAAGAGAGCCGATGTTAAACAGAGGTCCTTCCTTTTCATAATCGCTTTTTACATCGATTCTGAGAATCGCCGCGCCGTTGAAGGCATCGTCGGAGACACGGCTGCACAGCTCGATCGTGCCGATTGCCCTGGATACGGATTTATCGACGATGGACCACCTTGCGAACCACCTGTTTTCATAAGCGGACTGCCAGAAAAGAAGGGCGTCGGCCATTCTTTCTTCTGTGGAATAATAGAAATTATCTCCGTCGCAGTTGTCGCTGTTAAAAAAGGGCAGGGCCATCTTATCGCTGTACACTTCCAGCAGATCCGCGCAGTCCCCTTTTTCAACAGGGCGCAGTAAAAAGGCATCGTTTTCATAGATTGGGAATTCTTCATAAATTTTCATGCTCGCTCCCTGTAAATGACAAGATATTTTTGAATTGTCATTTTTCAGTATAACATGCCGGAAGGAAGAATGGAAGATATTATATTTGCGCTTTTGTCCGTTAGATGATAAAATAGGATGAGAATACCTGAAAGCGTACATATCAAATGGACTTATTTGAATACATGCGAAATACGAATATGGAAAAAGAAGCCCCTCTGGCAGCGAGGCTGAGACCTTTGACGCTGGATGAGGTGGTAGGGCAGCAGCATATTATCGGCAGGGACAAGCTGCTTTACCGCGCTATCCAGGCGGATAAGCTCAGCTCTATTATTTTTTATGGGCCGCCGGGAACAGGGAAGACGACGCTTGCCAGGGTCATCGCCAATACAACGAGGGCGGAGTTCACACAGATCAATGCGACGGCAGCCGGGAAAAAGGATATGGAAGCCGTGGTGGAGCAGGCGAAGAACACCGCCGGCATGTATGGCAGAAAGACCATTCTTTTCATCGATGAGATCCACCGCTTCAACAGGGGGCAGCAGGATTATCTGCTTCCTTTCGTGGAGGACGGGACGGTCATTCTGATCGGAGCGACGACGGAGAATCCTTACTTTGAAGTGAATGGCGCGTTACTGTCGCGTTCCATCGTGTTTGAATTAAAGCCGCTGTCACAGGAAGATATCAGGACGCTCCTTCTGCGTGCCGTATACGATAAGGAAAAAGGAATGGGAGCATACGACGCGGTCATCGATGAGGAGGCGCTTGCGTTCCTCGCGGAGCTTTCGGGAGGGGATGCCAGACACGCGCTGAATGCGGTAGAGCTTGGCGTGATGACGACAGAGAGGAGCGATGACGGCAGGATTCATTTGACGCTGGAGGTGGCGCAGGAATGTATCCGGAAAAGGGTTGTCCGCTATGATAAGACCGGAGACAATCATTACGATACGATATCCGCTTTTATCAAAAGCATGCGGGGCTCCGATCCGGACGCGGCGGTTTATTATCTGGGAAGAATGCTTTATGCGGGGGAAAGCGAGACCTTTATCGCGAGAAGAATCATGATATGCGCCGCAGAGGATGTGGGGAATGCGGATCCAAACGCTTTGACTGTAGCGGTCAGCGCATCCCTCGCGGCAGAGCGGGTAGGTATGCCGGAAGCGCAGATCATACTGGCGCAGGCGGCGGCCTATGTTGCCTGCGCGCCTAAGAGCAATGCCAGCAGCCAGGCGGTTTTCGAGGCGATGGAGACGGTGCGGCAGACGGGAAATCTGCCGATTCCGGCGCATTTACAGGATGCGCATTATAAAGGAGCCGCGAAACTCGGCCATGGCGTGGGATATAAATATGCACATGATTATCCGAATCATTATGTGAAGCAGCAATATCTGCCTTACGAATTGAATGGAAAAGAATTTTACACTCCTTCGGGAAACGGATATGAAGTGAAGATTAAAGAACATATGAAACGGATAAAGGAAGAAGCAGCTCATGAGTCAGAATAGCCAGTTGGAAAACAAGAAGAAAAAAGCGAAGGAAAACAAAGCGCGTATCAAAGAAAAGATTAAAGAGGAAAAGAAAAAGCTGGAGCAGCAGAAGCGTCAGGACAAGGAGCTGGGAGAAGCGCTCCAGATTAAAGAACTCGATCAGGAGGAGGATCTTCCGGCAAAGACGGATTCTGAAAAACGCATCGCAGGAACGGCTGAGGGAAACACTGTAAAGACCGTTACGGTCAATCATGCAGATGCCAAAGAAGAGAAGGCGCGGACGGAAGAATCGGTTCCGGTAAAAGAAACGGTTCGGACGGAAGAGGCAGTTCCGGCAAAAGAAACGAAGGATAAAAAAGAGCGCGGGGGCGGGAAGCGGCTGATGCCGGCGCTCGTTTTGGCAGCGGCGGCCGCCGTATTCGCCGGCATCGCTTTTGTCAGAGTTCAGAACCAGAGAACGGCATTGGAGGCCGAAAATGCGGCGATCGAAGCGATGGTACATATGGAAGCGGTGGAGCTGGCGGAGTACAGCCAGACTCAGCATAAGCGCGAGCGGATGAAGGACCAGCTGCGGAAAGAGGCCGGAAAAGATGCGGCGCGTGCGTTGACCGATGCGGCCGGCTATATGATACACGGTATGCGCAACAGGCCGCCGGAAATCAAACTGACAGAGGAAAATACGGCGGATTTTGCGACGATCGAGAGCTGCGTCATCAACAGTGAGACGGGAAAGATCGATATCACTATGTCCGCGCCCGGACTGGCGGTCAGCGACGACGGTTATTATTACTTATTTGAAGAGAAAACATATGAGACAGCGCTGAACGGCGAGGATTATATTATAGAGGATCAGAAAGACGTAGACTTGACCTTTTCGGTCAATCTTAATTATAATACGGTGGGCTCCAGGCTTTTTTCAAAATTCGTGGTGGCTGTGCGGAAGGATGGAGAATTTGTGGCGATCAGCGAGCCGAAATACATAACGAATCCGGAGGCGATCGCCCGCTATAGTCCTTCCTTTTCCTCGACCAAATCGAAGAAGGGCCTGCTTGTTGATCCGGAAAAACTTGCCGGTTCCGAATTAGAGGATCTGGGCGTTAAGCATGCGGCCTATAACATTCCGCTCAGCAGGATCCTCGGTTTCACGACAAATGAAATTTTTCCGACGGTGACCTATTCTTATAACGGAAAGAACTATTATTTCAACGGGCAGATCGTCGATGAATATGATTATATCTTTTCGACGCTGACGAATAAAGGTATTACGACGACGGCCATTATTTTGAACGATATTTCCTATTATACGGGAGATCTGATCCATCCGCTCGCGCGTTCCGGCGGAAAAGCGCCCTATTATGCCTTCAACGCGGCAGATGCGGCCGGTTCGGAATATCTGGCGGCGGTGGCTTCCTTTCTGGCGAGCCGTTATTCCGGGAACGGGCACGGCGTGGTCATGAACTGGATCATCGGAAACGAGATCAATGCCAGAAACGAATGGAATTACATTCAGTATATGGATACGGAAAGCTATGTGGAAGAATATGCAAAGGCATTTCGCATTTTCTATAATGCTATTTTAAGTATTAATGCAAATGCCCGCGTTTATCTTTCCATAGACCAGCAGTGGGGCAAAAGCCTGTATTCCAATAACGGTTACGGTTCCAAAGAGATCGTGGATGAATTTAACCGGAATATTAAAAATGGCGGCAACATCGACTGGGGCGTGGCGCAGCATCCTTATAATTATCCGCTGACGAGCGCCAGGGCATGGAGCACGGCGGGAAGGGCCGGCACCTATATACTGGATTCCGAGACAACGCCGGTCATTTCCATTCGGAATATTCATGTATTGACGGATTACTTACAGAAGGAAGAGCTCCTGACGGATTCAGGGGAAGTGCGCCATGTGATTTTGAGCGAGATCGGCTATACTTCCTTACAGGGACAGGATCTGCAGGCAGCGTCTTTCGTATATGCCTATAAAGTCATAGAAGCGAACCAGTATATCGACAGTATGCTCTTTTCGAGGGAAACGGATGCCACGCTTGAGATCAATCAGGGGCTTGCGCTCGGTATCTGCACATTGGAGGGAAGCCGGAAATCCATCTATGACGCTTATAAATATGTGGATACGGACCAGTCGGCGGCCCATACGGATTTTGCCCTGCGGATCATCGGCGTTTCGAGCTGGGGCGAGGTCGTTAAGAATCACTAAGATGATGGATTTTCCACTGTGGTTACCGCAGTCTTCTATAGAATAAAAAGTTGAGCAGCCTTTCTTTCAGAAGAGCTGCTCGATTAAATGTTGATAGATAAGCTGGTTTTTTTTCTGCCAGTTGGCACAGATGGCGGAGGCCGTTTCTTTGTCAGGAACCGACAGCGTGATATCGACCAGCGTGATATCTCTTTCCGCGGCGGTCAGACGGGCCTCATACTCGCCGGAAGTGGATTTGTAGTAATCGGAAAGGATGGAGACCTCGTTCCGCATTTCCATCGCATTTTCCTGGAAAAAGGCGTTGATCTTGTCTTTCGTGGAACTGCTGATGCGGCTCTGGAAAAGATATAAGGTTTCCCGGCCCTCTTCCGTAATGGCGAGATGGGTGCGGTTGCGGACCGTCTTGGCGGAAATCATTTCGGAAGCGGTAAGCTCCGCAAGAACCTGCTGCAAGGTAAAAAAATCCATATATTCTTTTTCCAGAATAAAATCGGCAACCTGCGCTTTCGTAATCGGAAAGGCGGCGCGGTTCAGCATATAAAGAACGATTAATTTGTAAAAAATCAGCACGTCTTTGTTCAAAGTATCGATATTGATTGAATCTGTGTGCAAAGAGTCACGTTTCATATTTCCTCTCATTCTGTTGCAGCAGACGGCCCTGAAAAGTCTGCCGGACACTCATTTCATGGTGCAGGGAATTCAGCACATCTTTCTTGCGCAGACTCCACAGGGGAGCCAGCAGCAGGTCTCTTGCCCCGTCTCCGGTCAGTCTGTGGACGACTGTTTCAGGCGATAGCCTTTCCAGACAGCGTATCAGGATGTGCAGATATTCTTCTTTGGAAAGGACGGACACAGCACCCTTTTGATAAAGCTCCTCCAGATCGGTCCCTTTTAAAATATGAAGGAGCTGCAGTTTGACACCCCATATGCCGGATTGATTCAGGTAGTCAATGGTTTTTAAGACGTCGCGTTCAGACTCTCCCGGAAGCCCGATGATGACGTGGACGATGACGGGAATGGAAGCGGCGCGCAATAATCTGACAGTATTGTCAAAACAGGGCAGCGCATAGCCGCGCCTGATGTACTGCGAGGTTTTTTCATGGATTGTCTGCAATCCCAATTCGATCCAGACAAATTTGTCAGGAAACCTTTCTTTTAAATCGACCAATATAGTCAATGTTTCTTCGGTGATGCAGTCAGGTCTGGTGGCGATGGAAATACCGCGTACCGTATGCTCCGCCAGCGCATCTCCATAGATTTGCCGGAGATAAGCGGCGGGGCCGTAGGTGTTCGTATATGCCTGAAAATAAGCGATATAATGACTGCCCGCGTTTTCGCCGGAAATCTTTTTGCAGGTGAAAAGCTTCCTGCCTTCGGCGAGCTGTGCCGCGACCGAGGGAAAGGCCTTCATATCCACCGCGAAATCGCCGCTGCCGCCTGCATGACAGAAAATGCAGCCTCTTGTATCCAGCGTGCCGTCTCTGTTCGGACAGGTCAGCCCGGCGTTCAGCGCGATTTTATAGAGCTTTTCCCCGTAAGTATGCCGGCAGTAAGCGTCCAGCGAGTAATACGGTTTTCCGAGCCAGTGTTCGTGCCCGGACATTGGACGCCGGCGTTCCTGTTCCGGCGTTTTGTATTCCCTCATGGGGTTACGCGTGGATATGCGCTTTTACGGCTTCCGCGACAGTTTCCGCGACCCTGGGATTGAAAGCCTCCGGCATAATGTTATCCTCGCTCAGCTCCGCTTCCGGTACGAGGGATGCGATGGCGAGCGCCGCCGCCATTTTCATTTCTTCCGTGATCTGTTTTGCGCGGCCTTCCAGAGCGCCTTTGAAAATGCCGGGGAATGCGACCACGTTGTTGATCTGGTTTGGGAAATCGGAGCGGCCTGTGCCGACAATGCGCGCGCCTGCGGCTTTGGCGATGTCGGGCATGATTTCCGGCACCGGGTTTGCCATTGCGAACAGGATGGAATCCCTGTTCATGGAAGCCGCCATTTCGGCGGTGACAACGCCGGGAGCGGATACGCCGATGAAGATATCGGCATTTTTCAACGCATCCGCGAGCGTTCCGGTCTCATTCGCCAGATTGGTGACTTCCGCTATCTGTTTTTTGACCGGATTCAGATTTTCTCCCGATTTACTGATGATGCCCCTGCTGTCGCAGAGGATGATGTTGACGAAACCGTAATTCAGCAGCAGTCTGGTGATCGCGATACCCGCGCTTCCGGCGCCGTTTATGACGACTTTACATGCTTCTTTCTTTTTCCCGACGACCTTTAACGCGTTGATGATGCCTGCCAGCACGACGACGGCTGTGCCGTGCTGGTCGTCATGGAATACGGGGATGTCCAGCGTCGCTTTCAGCCTTTCTTCTATTTCAAAGCAGCGGGGCGCGCTGATGTCCTCCAGATTGATGCCGCCGAAGCCCGGCGCGAGGTAGGTAACGGCCTTGATGATCTCCTCCGTATCCTGGGTATCCAGACAGATCGGAACCGCGTTGACGCCGCCAAATTCCCTGAACAGAACCGCTTTTCCCTCCATAACGGGCATTGCCGCATGGGGGCCGATGTTGCCGAGGCCGAGGACCGCGCTTCCGTCGGAAACGACGGCGATCGTATTGGCCTTCCATGTATAGGTATAAGCGGCATCCTTATCCTGGGCGATTACCTTACAGGGTTCCGCGACGCCGGGCGTATAGGCGAGCGCCAGGTCATCCCTTGTTTTTACGGGCGTTTTCGAGACCGTTTCCAGCTTGCCGTTCCATTCTTCATGCAGTTTCAGTGCTTTTTCGTTTGTTGTCATAATGACTCCCTTCCAAGCGTCGTAAGCCGCTTTTTTGTCCTTTAAAATTTTATGGGCCAAGCCTTTTTCATCATATAGTATTTACGGGGTTTCTGCAAGAAGCACTTTTGAAAATTGATTTCCGGGTTGAAAAGAGTCCTGGGAATCGCATTGCATTTTACCGCCGATTACCGTATAATCATAAAGAAGAATTCTATTGGAAAATGCGGGATAGACCGAAACGAATATAAAAGGATATGAACGGATAAGATGAACAATAACGAATGGCAGCAAATGGGAGAAGATATCAAACGGCAGGTGCAGAACGCGATCGACGCGGGCGATTTTTCCAGACTCAGTAAGACGATCGGGGATACGGTCGGGCAGGCGATCGGTGGTGTGGGAAAAAGCCTGAACGACGCGGTGGACGGGGTCGGAAGAAGTTGGAACGATGCGGTCGGCGGTATGGGGAGAAATCCCGGTGATACACAGACTGGCTATGCCGTGTCGGAGCAGGACGGCAGGCGGGGCGCTGTCCGCCGCATGAGGCCCAATCTGCGGCCGGACAGCAGATTTTTTGTCCGGAAGCCGAACGGGAGCGTTTCCGGCATCGTATTGATGGCGGTTGGATTCAGCCTTTTCGGCATAGCGGGTTTCTGTACCTTTATGATGGCGGTACTGGCCCTGTTCGGCGGAGAATCTCTGGCGGCGGTTTTGGCATTCGGGATCTTTGCGGCGGCGGGGGCGGGACTCGGCTGCAGAGGAATCACATTAAAGGAGCGGGCAAACCGTTTCAAACGCTATGTATCCGTCGTACAACAGAAAATGTATTGTTCGATTGAAGAGCTGGCCGGAAAAACGGGGCGGAATAAGAAGTTCGTTCTCAAAGATGTTAAGAGGATGATGAGAAACGGCTGGTTCTTACAGGCGCATCTCGATAAACAGGAGAGCTGTCTGATCGCCAGCGATGAGATGTATGAACAGTACCGGCTGACGCAGTCGAATTATGAGGAACAGCAGAAGGCGCAGGAGGAGAAGAAGCGGGAAGAAGAGCAGAAGAGGCAGAAAGCGCAGGCCCGGAACGGGGAAAAGGCGGATGCCGCGGAGAACAGGTCGGAATATGATAAAATGCTGGAAGAGGGGCAGAATTATATCCGGATGATCCGTCTCTGTAACGATGAGATCCCCGGCGAGGAGATGTCCGGGAAGCTGGATAAGCTGGAGCTTCTGGTAACGAGGATCTTCGACCGGGTGGAGAAAGAGCCGGAGCTCGCGCCGGATCTCCATAAAATGCTGAATTATTATCTTCCGACGACGCAGAAGCTTTTGGAAGCCTACCGGGATTTGGAAAAACAGAATCTGGAGCTTAATAATATTTCCAGTACGAAAAGGGAAATTGAAGCAACGGTCGATACGATCAATCAGGCTTTTGAGAAATTTCTGGACGAGCTTTTCCGGGAAAAGGCATGGGATATCCAGACGGATATTTCCGTACTGCATACGATGCTGAAGCAGGACGGCTATCTGAACGGGGATTTCGAGAAAAAACGGGAAAGCGGCAAAGAAGAGCCAAACGAAAGAAAATAGCGGAACAATAAGCAAGACAGACAAAAAGTAAAATTATAAAAATGGACAAAAGGCGCAGGAAAGGAGCGGCATAACGATGAGCGAGGTAAAGGAAGCGACGGTACCGACACTGGTATTTGGCGAAGTATTGGAGGAAAAGCAGGTTCCGGCGGACACAGGGGCGAAGCCGGAGGTGGAAGAAAAGCTGGATGAGACTATCCTGACCGATGAAGAGCGGAAAATGGTCGAGGAGTTCAGCAGACAGATTGATTTACATAACTCCAATGCCATTTTGCAGTACGGCGTCGGCACGCAGAAGAAAATGGCGGATTTTTCAGGGGATGCGCTGGAAAACGTCAAGACGAAGGATCTGGGGGAAATCGGAGAAATGCTTTCCGGCGTCGTTGCCGAGCTGAAAGATTTTGACGGAGAAGAAAGCAAGGGCATATTCGGTATTTTCAAAAAGACTTCCAATAAGCTGGAAGCCATGAAAATAAAATATTCCAAAGCGGAGACGAATATCACCAGAATCTGCCAGGCGCTGGAACAGCATCAGGTACAGCTTTTGAAGGATATTGCGGTGCTGGACAAGATGTATGATCTGAACCTGACTTATTTTAAAGAGCTGTCCATGTATATTCTGGCCGGTAAAAAGAAGCTGGAAAAGACGAGAAACGAGGAATTGACCGCTTTGGTCAGCAAAGCGCAGGCGAGCGGGCTCCCGGAGGACGCGCAGGCGGCGAAGGATTTGGAAAGCCTCTGCGACCGCTTTGAGAAGAAGATTCACGATCTGGAGCTGACGAGGATGATCTCCATTCAGACGGCGCCGCAGATCCGGCTCGTCCAGAGCAGCGATACGATGATGGTGGAGAAGATTCAGTCAACCGTCGTCAATACGATCCCGCTCTGGAAAAGCCAGATGGTGCTTGCGCTCGGCGTAAGCCATGCGGAGCAGGCGGCGAGGGCGCAGCGGGAAGTGACGGATATGACGAACGAGCTTCTGCGCAAAAACGCGGCCGTCTTAAAGACGGCGGCGGTAGAGAGCGCCAAAGAATCCGAGCGCGGCATCGTGGATATGGAAACGCTGAAAAATACGAACGCGACGCTGATTTCCACGCTTGACGAGGTCATGAAGATTCAGGCAGAGGGCAGAGAGCGGAGACGGAATGCGGAAGTGGAAATGCAGCATATGGAAGAGGAATTGAAACAGAAACTGTTAGAGATGAGCGGCCGTTAAGTATAGAAAAAAGATTGTCCGTAACAGGCGCTTCTCCGGTTTTCCCGGCGGCAGAACCGGAGGGCGTCCTGCCTGGGCGGATAATATCGGGCTGGAAAAATTTCCCTGAAAAATCTCTTCCTATTTCAGACAAACTGTTGTATAATAATTTTGATAACGAGATATTTATGTCATTTCAGTATACATATCAAGTATTTATAATCCCGATAAAAACTAAAGAATGAAAGCATAAAGATGATAAAGCTGAGCATTCAGCGTCGAAATAAATGTGAAAATACAGGAGGAATGTATGAGAGAGAAGTATGAATCGCTGGCGCTTACGGATTTGAAAGAAATCGCCAGGGCAAGAGGGATTAAGGGAACTTCCGCGATGAAGAAGGCAGATCTGGTGGAAGCGATGCTGCGGGAGGATGAGAAGGACAAAGCGGAAGGCAAAGAGGTGGCGGTGAAATCCATCGTGCCCAAAAGGCAGGAAAGGGCGGAAGGAGCCTCTTCCGGCGGCGAAGAAGAGAAGTTTCCGTCGGAGCTGGACAGCGGAATCGTGGCAAACGGTATTTTGGAGGTCATGAGCGATGGCTTCGGTTTTATCCGGTGTGAAAATTATCTGCCGGGAGAAAATGACGTTTATGTGGCGCCGAGCCAGATCAGGAGATTCGGATTAAAGACGGGAGATATTCTGGAGGGGAATACGAGAGTCAAGACGCAGAGCGAGAAATTCAGCGCGCTGCTCTATGTAAAGTCTATCAATGGTTATCCGCCCGATGTGGCGATGCGCAGGGTGAACTTCGAGGATCTGACGCCGGTTTTTCCCAATGAACGTCTGAAGCTGGAGGTGCCGGGATCCTCCGTAGCCATGAGGATCATGGATCTGATGAGCCCGGTTGGGAAAGGGCAGAGGGGCATGATCGTTTCCCCGCCGAAAGCCGGTAAGACGACCCTGTTAAAAGAGGTAGCGAAGTCCATTACGAAAAATACGCCGGAAGCGCATCTGATCATTCTGCTGATCGACGAACGCCCGGAGGAAGTAACGGATATTAAAGAAGCGATTGAAGGCCCCAACGTGGAAGTTATCTATTCTACCTTCGACGAACTGCCGGAGCATCATAAAAGGGTTTCGGAAATGGTCATCGAGCGTGGGAAACGTCTGGTAGAGCATAAAAAGGATGTCGTGATTCTGCTTGACAGCATCACAAGACTGACAAGGGCCTATAACCTGACGGTTCCGCCCAGCGGCCGTACGCTGTCCGGCGGCCTTGACCCGGCCGCGCTCCATATGCCGAAACGCTTCTTCGGCGCGGCGAGAAATATGCGGGAAGGCGGGAGCCTGACCATCCTTGCGACCGCGCTTGTAGAGACGGGAAGCAAAATGGATGATGTCGTTTACGAAGAATTTAAAGGCACCGGCAACATGGAAATGGTGCTGGACCGCAAGCTTTCCGAGAGACGCGTTTTCCCGGCGATCGATATTCCGAAATCCAGTACAAGAAGAGAAGATCTGCTGCTGGCGCCGGAAGAACTGGAAGCGATCAATACCATCAGAAAAGCGCTGAACGGCCTGAAGCCGGAAGAAGCGGTCGATAAGGTGCTGGATATGTTTGCCAGAACGAGAAACAATTTTGAATTTGTCAATATGGTCAAAAAAATGAAGTTCATTTGAAAAAGCACTTGCATACGCCGTTCAGCTATGCTACAATGTATAAGCTGTTGATTTATGACAATAGTGGATGAGAACAGAATTTAACGGCATTTCAGGATGCGCGTATTTTTTAGGATTTACAAATCAGGAAAGGAATGGGTATTGAAATGAAAGAGGGACTTCATCCTGCGTATTATCAGGCAACTGTAACATGCAACTGTGGAAACACATTCGTAACGGGTTCTACCAAACCGGAGATTCATGTAGAAGTTTGTTCCAAGTGTCATTCATTCTACACAGGCCAGCAGAAAGCGGCACAGGCTCGTGGACGTATTGATAAGTTCAATAGAAAATACGGTGTGGAAACCAAATAGTTTGCTGAAAAAGGTTGGGGTGAATATCTCAACCTTCTTTAATAGGTTAAAAAGACTTGAAGAGCAGTCTTTTTAACCGTAAAAAAGACTTGAAGAGCAGTCTTTTTAACCTGAAGAATGTCCGCGGCGCCGGCATTCTTCTATTGGCGGATCGGAGGAAAGGTGTAATTGTGAGAAAAAAACACAACCGCTATTCCGGGATCGGCGGGCAGGCCGTTCTGGAAGGCATTATGATGAAAAACGGAGAGCAGTATGCGGTAGCTGTCCGGAAACCGGATGGAGAAATTGAGGTGGAGGTAGATACCTATCACAGCGTGATACATGGCAGCAGGCTCCTGAAGATTCCTTTTATCAGGGGAATTTTTAATTTTGTGGATTCTCTGATACTGGGCATGAAATCGCTGAATTTTTCTTCGACCTTTTACGAGGACGAGGACACGAAAGAAACGGCGGTGGATAAGGCGCTGAATAAGATGTCAAAGGACAGGACGGAAAAAATTTTCACGACGCTCGTGACGGTTTTTTCCTTCGTGCTCGCGGTTGGTATTTTTATGGTACTGCCCTATTTTTTGACATCGCTGTTTCAGGACTATATCCGAAACGCTTCTTTGATGGCGATTCTTGAAGGCGTTATCCGTATCGCTGTTTTTGTGCTGTATGTGCTGGCGATTTCGCTGATGAAGGATATCCGGCGGGTCTATATGTATCATGGCGCGGAGCATAAATGTATCGACTGCATTGAAAAGGGCCGCCCGCTGACAGTGCGTAATGTCATGCGCAGCTCCAGGCAGCACAAACGCTGCGGAACCAGTTTTATGCTGTTCGTCATGTTCGTCAGCGTTATCCTGTTCTTTTTTATCCGGGTGGAAAATCCGGTCTGCAGAGTGCTTCTGCGCATCGCGCTGATACCGGTCATCGCAGGAATTTCCTACGAAATTATCCGGTTGGCGGGAAGAAGCGATAATATTCTGGTGAAGATTATTTCAGCGCCGGGCCTGCTGCTGCAGCGGCTGACGACAAAGGAGCCGGATGAAAGCATGGTGGAGGTCGCCATAGCGGCTGTCGAAGCGGTCTTTGACTGGAAAAAATATCTGTACGATACTTTTGGTTATGAGATAGACGATTCCTGGCTGGTCGATGACGCGGCGAAAGAGGAAGAGGACGAAGAAGGATAACGTGACAGTGTCCGTCCGGGAAAGGACGGCTATGGGAAGCGGGAATGATGAAAAAGCTGAGTTATGAACAGGCATATAAGTGGGGGGCGGAAGAGCTCCGGCAGGCGCGGATCGCGGAAGCGGAACTGGATGCCCGGCTGCTTTTGGAGCATGTGTGCGGCACGGACAGGAATACGCTGCTCGCGCATGGAGAGCGGGAAGTAACGGCGAAGGAAGAAGAAAACTATGCCGCTCTGATATCCGAAAGAAAAAGGCATATACCGTTACAGCATCTTACGGGCGTGCAGGAATTTATGGGGTTGAAATTTTATGTAAACCAAAATGTGCTCATACCGAGGCAGGATACGGAAATATTGGTGGAAGAGGTCATGCGTCATCTGCATGACGGGATGCGTCTTTTGGATATGTGCACCGGATCGGGATGTATTTTGCTGAGCCTGTTATATTATTCCAATGATTGTACGGGGCTTGGCGTGGATATTTCCAAAGAGGCGCTGAAGACCGCAGAGCGGAATGCGGAAAGGATCGATGCAGAAAAAACGGAGAAAGGGCAGAAAGCGCTGCATGCGGCCTTTTTGCAGAGCGATTTGTTTGATGGAATAAACCGGGAGCCGTTCGATATCATCGTATCGAACCCGCCTTATATCAGGCGGGATGCGATAGATACCCTGATGCCGGAGGTCAAAGACCACGAGCCGCTGACAGCGCTCGACGGGAAAGAGGACGGACTCTGTTTTTATCACAGGATATTGGAGCGGGCAGGAGATTATCTGACCCGCGGCGGTATGCTTTTTTTTGAAATCGGCTATGATCAGGGGCAGGCCGTACGGAAACTCATGTCGGCGGCGGGATTTGCCGGAGTGGAAGTGGTCCGGGACTTCGCAGGACTGGACAGAGTCGTGTATGGAAGCTGGAACCCGGCGTCCGGGGCGGCCGGGCGGATGGAATAGAAGAAAGAGGTAAAAAATGTTTGATAAATTAGAAGACTTACTCAGAAAATTTGAGGAAATCATGAACGAATTAAGCGAGCCTTCCGTGGCGGACAATCAGGAGCGGTTCCGGGCGCTGATGAAGGAGCAGAGCAATCTGACGCCGATCGTGGAGGCTTATAAGGAATACCGGAAATGCAGTCAGGATATCGAAGACAGCCTTGCCATGCTGGAGAGCGAATCCGACGAGGAGATGCGGGAGATGTTAAAAGACGAACTGTCCGTATCGAAGAAGAGGGTGGAAGAACTGGAGCAGGAATTAAAAATACTCCTTCTGCCCAGGGACCCGAACGACGACAAGAATGTTATCGTAGAAATACGCGCGGGCGCGGGAGGCGATGAAGCGGCCCTGTTCGCGGCGGAAATTTATCGTATGTATGTCCATTATGCGGAAAGCAGACGCTGGAAGGTGGAAACGGCGGAAGTGGAAGAAATCGGTATTGGCGGTATGAAGAGTGTCACTTTTATGGTGACGGGGCAGGGCGCGTACTCCGTGCTGAAATATGAAAGCGGCGTACACCGCGTACAGCGCGTGCCCGAAACGGAATCCGGCGGGCGCATCCATACTTCAACGATCACCGTGGCCGTTATGCCGGAAGCGGAAGAAGTGGATGTGGAAATTGATGAAAAAGATATCCGCATCGATGTCATGCGGGCATCCGGAAACGGCGGACAGTGCGTTAATACGACCGATTCCGCAGTCCGTCTGACCCATTATCCGACGGGAATCGTCGTTTACAGCCAGACCGAGAAATCGCAGCTCCAGAATAAAGCAAAAGCCTTTGCCCTGCTGCGCGCGAAACTGTACGATATCGAACAGCAGAAGGCGCACGACGCGGAGGCGGAGCTTCGCAAAAGCCAGATCGGGACGGGCGATCGTTCGGAGAAGATACGGACCTACAATTTCCCGCAGGGACGCGTGACCGACCACAGGATCAATTTGACGCTGTATAAGCTGGATAAGGTCATGAACGGCGATATTCAGGAAATAATCGACGCCTGCATCGCCGCCGATCAGGCTGCAAAACTTCTAAAGATGGGAGAAAACCAGAGCGCCTGATCGGTTGATCAGGGCAGCAAAACTTCTAAAGATGGGAGAAAACCAGAGTGCCTGATCGGTTGATCAAGGCAGCAAAACTTCTAAAGATGGGAGAGAGTTAATCTGAAAAAAATAAAAATAACTGTTCTCAGAAAAGAATTTTATCTTCATCTCCCTTGACAAACATAGGAAAAGCTGATAAATTGTCTTTTCAGGTGATAGATTCATATATGAATCGAAAAACTATGTAAAAAGAGGGAGGATTTAGTTAAAATGAAAAAGTTATCACTGATACTCGCAGGAGTATTGACAGCCGGACTTCTTGGAGGCTGTGGAAATTCTTTTGACGCGGCGGCTTATGCGAAAGCTTTGCTGGACAATTCCTACAAGAATGATTCCACACAGTTCGTATCCATGAAGATCGGAACGGCGGAAGAAGCGGCGGATCTGTATGAGCAGGGACTTGACGCGAACGTGGACGCGATGGTCGCGTCGGCAGGCGGCAGCATTACGGCAGAACAGGCGGAGTCATTCCGTCAGGTATTTGCGGACATCTACGGCGGCGCAAAGTATACGGTGGGCGAGGCTGAGAAGCAGGATGACGGCTCTTTTGTCGTAACGATCACTTATGAGCAGATGAATGTATTTGAGCCTGCGATGACAGCTTATATGGATGAAGTGAACAATATGGTAGAAGAGTGGACAGCGGCGGCAACAGCCGGCAGCGAGCTTCCGTCGGAAGATGAAATGAACGAGCAGATCATTTCCGCTTACAGGGACTGCTTTGTTGATTCCCTGGCGAATGTAACCTATGACGAGCCGGCAACGGCGACGCTCAGAATCGAGCTTATCGATAACGTATGGACGCCCAACGAGGATGACGTTATGAATCTTGAGATGGTATTCTTCGATATGGACGATGCGTTGAGCGCACTGCAGTAAAAATGTGAGAGGAAGTAAGGAGCGCATTGCGAATGCTGATTATGAATCGCAGATTCATAATATAAGAATCCCTGTCAGATATTCTGGCGGGGATTTTCCTATGATACGGAAAATATCGGACAGGATAAAGAATAGAAAGAAAAGGCGGCCGGCTGGTAGCAGATGAGAAGATATTGTGATAAACTACAGGTAATGGCAAAGCGGTAAGGCAATAAAAATTTATATACAAAAAGGAGCAGACGATGCAGCAGCTATCAAAAAGAACGGCGGGTTTTACGGACTCCGTCATCAGGCGCATGACGCGCATTTCCAATCGATACAACGCGGTAAATTTATCACAGGGTTTTCCTGATTTTGACCCGCCCGGTGAAATCCTGGACAGACTTGCGCAGGTGGCGCATGAGGACTGCCACCAGTATTCCATCACATGGGGCGCGCAGAACTTCCGGGAGGCGCTGGCGGAGAAGCAGTCCGCGCTCATGGGAAGAAAAATCGATCCGAACGGCGAAATCGTCGTGACCTGCGGCAGCACGGAAGCGATGATGGCCGCCATGCTGACGGTGACAAATCCGGGCGATAAAGTAATCGTTTTTTCGCCTTTTTATGAAAACTACGGGGCGGATACGATTCTGTCCGGTGCGGAGCCGATTTATGTAAACCTATATCCGCCGGCATTCGGATTCCGGCAGGAAGAATTGGAGGCCGCTTTCAAACAAAGGCCGAAAGCGCTGGTGCTCTGCAATCCCTCGAATCCGTGCGGAAAGGTTTTTACGAGGGAAGAGCTTTGTTATATTGCGGAACTTGCGAAAAAATACGACACATACGTCATAACAGATGAAGTTTATGAGCATATCGTTTATGAACCGCATGAGCACGTTTATTTTGCGTCTCTGCCGGGTATGTGGGAGCGGACCATTTCGTGCAGTTCCCTTTCCAAGACTTATTCCATCACCGGCTGGCGTCTCGGCTATATTATCGCGCCGCCGGAGATTATCGATGTGGCGAAGAAAGTACATGATTTTCTGACCGTGGGCGCGGCTGCGCCTTTGCAGGAAGCGGTCATTCCGGGGCTGCGGTTCGGGAAGTCCTATTACGATGAACTGCGGGAGAAGTATACGCGAAAAAAGAATCTGTTCCTGAAAGGATTGGACGAAATCGGCCTGGTACATACGGATCCGGAAGGCGCTTACTATGTGCTGCTGGACATTTCGGAATTCGGCTATGAGAGCGATCTGCTGTTTTGCGAAGCACTGGCGGAAAAAGTGGGAGTCGGCGCGGTGCCGGGATCCAGCTTTTTCAGAGAGCCGGTAAATCATCTGATACGCTTTCATTTCGCGAAGAAGGACGAGACTCTTTACGAAGCGCTCAACAGGCTGGAAAGCATCCGGAAAAAGATGTGAACGGCCTGTTTGTGAAAAACGGAGCAAAGGCTGTGCCGGAAAAGGGCAGGAAATACGGCCAAAGGGCAGTGCCGGGGACGGAAGAGATGAACCAGGGGCGGCGCCGGGGCAGGAGATAAGGAGGAGATGCAATGGCTGTTACGATAGAAGATAAACGAATTCGGCTGCAGGATAATGTTATCGAATATAAGAAGGGTTTTAAATGGCATACGCTGCCTTATGAGGAAATCCGCCAGGCATATCTGCGGGTAGAAGAGGTGAACGGGAGGCTTTGCTGCGGCGTCGCCAGCTTTGATATGTTTTTTCTGATGTTAAAGACAAAGGAAGGCGAACTGCTCAAAATCGAGGCTGTTTCCAAAGATATTGTGAAGCGGATGCTGGCAGAAATCAAAAAGAAGAATGAAAAAACAGAGATCGGGTATAAAAAGCAGGAAACATCCGCCTGAAGGCGCGGCGGGTTAAAAATGCGCGATCTGCCGTAAAACGCGTCGTATAACGATAAGAAAGGTTTTGCTCATGACACAGAAAAGAATCCTCATCATAGAAGATGACAAAGACCTGGCGGCCATTACCGGCGATATGCTGCAAAATTACGGGTATGAAATACGGATCGCGCGAAACTGCGAAGCCGCCTTCGATCTCCTGACGAAAGGACGGTTCCATCTGCTGTTGATGGATATCAATCTGCCGGATGGCAGCGGGTTCGACGTATGCCGGGAGCTCCGCAGGGTATCGAGGGCGCCGGTCATTTTTGCCAGCGCGCGGACGGGTGAAGAAGATAAAATCAAAGGGTTCGATATGGGAGGAGACGATTATCTGGCAAAGCCGTATTCCCTGCGGGAACTGCTGGCAAGGATCAACGCGCTGATGCGCAGGGCCTATGGCGCGGAGGAAGAAGCGCCGGTCTACCGGTTCGGAAAAGTCAGAGTGGATACCGGAACGCGGACGGCGGAGCGGGACGGCGAAGAAGTCCGGCTGGCGCTGCGGGAGTTCGATCTTCTGGCATATTTGTGCGCGCACCCGGACAGGGCGGTGCGGAAAGAGGAACTGCTCCGCGAGGTATGGGGCGCTTTTTCGGAGGCGGAGCCCGCGACCGTGGCGGTCCATATCCGCTGGCTCCGGGAAAAACTGGAGGACGATCCGGCGTCGCCGCGGTTCATCAGGACGGTATGGGGCGTCGGGTATCAGCTCGATACGGAAGGAAGCGGGACACACGGGCCGGAGCGCCTGCGGGACAGGCGGAAGGAAGGAAAATAAAGCGGTATGAGAAAACAGTTCATAAAAGTAACAGCGGCTTATCTTGGGCTTTTTGGGGCCTGTCTCTTGGCCGCTGTCTTTTTTTTCGGGAAAAAAGCCGGGGAAGCGGGAGCGGAGACCGGAAGCAGGCTCGTGTTATTGAATGAGATAGAGCAGCTGACGGCGGACGCCGGGGGCAGCAGCCCGGCGGCAGAGGAAATCCGGCTTTTGGAAGAGGAGCTGCGGCGGGAAGCGGCGGGCGGACAGGCGGCATATGGGAAACGCGCCGGCATTTTTTATGCCTGTCTGACGCTCTTCTTTATATCCGGCGGCCTGCTCTATCTTTATTTTAAAATTTTGAGGCCCTTTTATAAGCTGGAAGCGTATGCGGCGGAAATTGCCAAAGGAAATTTCGATATTGCGCTGGACTATGAGCGGGCCAATTTTTTCGGGGCGTTTACATGGGCTTTTGATCATATGAGAAAGGAAATCATAACGGCGAAGAAGAACGAGGCGGAAGCGGTTCGGGAGAATAAGACGATCATTGCCGCGCTCTCGCACGATATCAAGACGCCTCTCGCTTCTATCCGGGCCTACGCGGAAGGACTTGAGGCGAATCTGGCGGCGGATTATGAGCAGAGGGAGCGTTATCTGAACGTTATCATGCGCAAGTGCGACGAGGTTTCCCGCCTTGTAAACGATTTGGTCCTGCATTCCCTTTCCGAGCTGGAACGGCTGGAAATCAGGGAACAGAAGGTCGGCATGCGCGGCCTGCTCATGAGGATCATGCGGGATCTGGAATACCCGGACATGTTTTTACTGGAACCGGTTCCGGACGCAGTGGCTGCCGTCGATGAAAAACGGCTGGCACAGGCTCTTTTGAATCTGTTGGAAAATGCGAAGAAATATGCGAAGGGAAGCCGGGTGGAGGTTTGGGCAGAACAGACGGAAGGCAGGTATGAAATTCATGCGCGGGATTATGGCGCAGGGATTCTGCCGGAGGATATGCCTTTTGTGACCCGGCGGTTCTACAGGGGGAAGAATGTACAGGAAGAACCGGGTTCGGGGCTTGGCCTGTATATTGTGTCTTATGTCATGGAAAGGATGAAAGGCGGCCTGATTCTGGAAAATCATGAGGACGGCCTGGAAGCGGTCCTGTGGCTTCCGGTCTTTCAGTAAGTTCTTAAAGACTTCTTAATGATTATTCTGATAGGATATTCCTGCAGGGCGGAAATGGCTTGTGCGCGGCGCTGGCCTGTCCGCCCTGTCGTCATTGGAACAGGGATTGGAAAGGACAGGAAAAAATATGAGAACAGTTATCATGAAAGCGGTGGATCTATGCAAAAGCTTTGCCAATAACGGCGGACAGAATCATGTGCTGGATATGGTCAGTCTGGAAATTTACGGGGGAGACTTTACGGTCATCATGGGTTCTTCGGGGGCCGGCAAATCGACGCTGCTGTATGCCTTGAGCGGTATGGATAAGCCTACCGGCGGAGAGGTATATTACGGGGAAAAGTGCGTCAGCCGTTTGAAGGAAAAGGAAATGGCGGCCCTGCGGGCAGGAGAATTCGGCTTTGTTTTCCAGCAGGCGCATCTGGTCAGCAATCTGACGCTTTTTGAAAACGTGACGGCGGCGGGGTTTCTGGATAAGCGAAAGAGCGGCAGGGAAGTAAAGGACAGAGCGGAGGAGCTGCTTATGCAGATGAACGTCCAAAAGGCGATGAACCGTCTGCCGTCGCAGGTATCAGGCGGGGAAGCGCAGCGTGCCGCTATCGCAAGGGCGATGATAAATGAGCCGGGTCTTCTTTTTGCCGACGAGCCGACGGGGGCGCTGAATAAGAGGAATACGCAGGAGGTATTGAATCTTTTGACCGGGCTGAATGACAAAGGACAGAATATTCTGATGGTAACGCACGATATCAAGGCAGCGATTCGAGCGACGAGGCTTCTGTATCTGGAGGACGGAAGGGTCATCGGGGAGATGTCCATGCCGCCGTACCGCGGCGGGGATGCGAAGAGCCGCGAAAAGCAGGTGGATGCGTGGCTGGCGTCGATGGAGTGGTAAGGACGGGGCAGTCTGCTTCACCTGAAAACGGGAATGATATGGATGATGATAGAAAGGTTGACATAATATGAAGTGTTTTCATTTATTAAAAGCGGATATGAGGAGCCAAAAGGGGAGTCTGGCGGGGATTTTTATGCTTGTGCTGATCATCACGGTCTCCCTGTGCGCGGTTCTGGCCGTATGGAGTAATTCCAATGCGTATGAGAGGGAACAGATCGACCGTATAGGGTACGGCGATGTGAGCTATTGGCTGGCCGGCGTTATGGACCGGGCAGAATTAGCGGAACAGGCGGAAGCGCTGGAGGAAGTGGACAGGGCGGAGATGGAGGAGATCCTTATCTTTAACCGTTACTACATCGGCGGGCAGACGTTGGGCGTGGAAGGCTCTCTGCATCTGCTCGACGTGTCGGAAAACGCGTATCCTGTTTTTGATAAAAATCTGGAGAGCATCGTAAAAACACCGGAAAAACTGCGGGATGGAGAGATTTATGCGCCCGCTTCTTTCCGTTCTCTGTACGATATGGAGACAGGGGATGTGTTAAGGCTTGTGACGGCGGAAGGGGAAGAGGAGGAAATTTTTACGATAAAAGGCTTTTTCGAAGATCCGATGGCCGGAAGCGCGATGATGGGATTGAAACAGATACTGATGACAGGAACCGATATGCGGAGGCTCGCCGGAAAGCTCGACAGGGCAGGGGAGGCGGCACAGGGGCTGCGGGCGGATGTATTTCATATTTTCCAGGCACAGGGCAGTCCCCTGTCTTCCGGGGAATTCCAGAAAATTCTGAATGAAAAGACCGATCTGTCGGCAGCATGGGGATTTTCCTACAGCAAAGATACGATTATGGGCTTTATGCTGATCCTGCACAATATTTTTGCGGGTTTTCTGCTGGTATTCGTTATGATTCTGCTCGTTGTCGCGATGATCGTCATTGGACACAGCATCGGCAGCGGTATCGAGCAGAACTATGTCGATATGGGAATTTTGAAGGCGATAGGCTATACCCGGAACGACCTGCGCCTCGTCCGGCTTTTACAATATCTGATCGTCATTGCGGCCGGCATGCTGTCCGGCCTTCCGGTATCCGCGCTGGCAGTCCGGGAAATCAACCGTCTTTCGGTCACGGTAACGGGAATTTTAGCGCCGTCGGACATTCCGCTGGGGAGCAGCCTGTCCGCGCTGGGTCTGATCCTGCTCGTTTTTATGGGCTTTATCTGTATGAAAACGGTCAAGATCGGGAAAATTTCACCGATCCGGGCGATCCGGGGAGGCGCGGAGGATGTGTATTTTCAAAGCCGTTTTCTGGCGCCGATCCGGAAGGGCGGCCTCAGCTTCTGGCTCGCGTACAGACAGCTCGTTTCCGGGAAAAAGCAGTATATCAGCGCCTGTCTCGTTGCGTCGCTCCTTGTTTTTTTCCTGTCGCTGACAGCCAGAATGGATGCATGGCTCGGACCCGGCGGAAAAGGGCTGATGGATTCTTTTGCGGCCTCCCGTTATGATCTGGGCGTAGAGTGCGGGGAGGAGGAAACGGCAAAGGAGGCGGAAGCGTTTATCGCGGAGCGCGCCGGGATAGCCGGTTCCTATCAGTTCCGTATGAGCAGGGCGTCCGTCTGCCAGATCGAATATCTGCTGAATATCATATCCGAACCGGAATACTTTAATATGCTTGCCGGAAGGGCCTGCCTGTACCGGAATGAAATCGTCATAACACAGATGCTTGCGGATGAACTGCACATCGGAATCGGCGATACGGTCCCCGTCGCTTTTGGCGGAAAAGAGCTGGATTTTCTCATAAGCGGCATATACCAGTGCGCAAACGATATGGGAGAAAATTTTGGCATCAGCCGGGAAGGCTTCCGGCGTCTGCTGGAAACGGAGGATGAAGAATCGTCCTATTATACTTTTTATCTGCTGCAGGACGCTTCCATGGCGGAGGAGATCTCACAGGAGCTGCAGGAGATTTACGGGGAAAAGCTCAGCGTCGATGAAAATACATGGTCCGGCACAGACAGTATTCTGCTGGTACTGTCGTCCCTGATGGTCTTTATGTATGCGATTACGATTGTTTTTGTCCTGATAACGGTCACGCTGACGGGCAGCAGGATTTTGTATAAAGAGCAGCAGGACATGGGCGTTTATAAATCGCTGGGGTACGGGTCGGGGAGGCTGCGGCTTGCCTTTGCCCTGCGTTTTGGCATTGTTTCCGCGGCGGGTTCCGCGCTCGGCGTCCTGTTGAGCGCCGTTTTCACAGACCCGCTCGCGACGGCAATGCTCAGGATGTGCGGGATCAGCCGCTTCACCTCCAGCCTGGGCCCGCTCCGGATGGCGTTCCCGGCGGCCGTCGTGAGCGCGGTGTTCCTCTTTTTCGCCTATTTTGCGGCGGGCCGGGTGAAAAAGGTGGAGCCGGGGATTTTGATCGTGGAGTAGAAGCGGTGAAGGGACGTACGGGAAATTGATTTCCGTGATTCCTGTGCGCCATAAAGGGCCGGCGGCGTCCGCATCGGGTGGAAAAACGGGAGCGTCTGTTTTTCCGGCTGGCGGTCATGGCGATATTGTATTATAATATGGAAGTCCGGATTCGCGCCGCGTCCTTTTTATTCTTTTCAGCATAAGGCAGATCCGGCCGGAGGAAGCGCGCCTTTGCAGGAATTACGCCGCGCCCGGCCGGCGGGAGACAGTACGGAGGTATTCCGGCAGGAGGAGAAAAGCCGTGAATTACGATTTAACGCAGGGAAGCATCCTGAAAAATCTTCTCAGGTTCGCTTTTCCGATTATGGCAGGCAATCTGCTTCAGCAGCTCTATAACGTAGTCGATACGCTGATCGTGGGCAGGTATCTGGGGGAAAATGCGCTCGCGGCGGTGGGTTCGTCTTATACGCTGATGGTATTCGTGACCTCGATCTTTCTGGGGCTCTGCATGGGAAGCGGCGCTTTTTTTTCCATGCAGTTCGGCGCGCGGAATATGGACAGGCTGGAAAAAGGGATTTTTATCGCCTTTTTATCGATCGGCGCGGCTGCGCTCCTGATGAATCTTCTGGTCTATGCGGGCATGGACGGCATTCTTGTTTTTCTCAAAGTGCCGAATGAAGTGGCGCCGTTGATGGAAGAATATCTCTTATGGATCTTTGCGGGGATTCCGGCGTCCTTTCTTTATAATTTTGCGGCCAGTCTGCTCCGGGCGGTCGGAAACTCGATGGTTCCGCTCTGTTTCCTGGGAGCTTCCGCAGTACTGAATATCGCGCTGGACCTTCTTTTTATCGGAGGCTTTCACCGGGGAGTCGGCGGCGCGGCAGCCGCCACGGTCCTGTCGCAGTATGCGGCGGGTATCGGCATCCTGCTCTACGGTTATGCGAAGTATCCAAAACTGCGGGTCGGAAAAAAGAACCGGCGCTGGGACGGCGGGATTTTGAAGGAGCTGGCGGGCTTATCCTCGCTGACCTGTCTCCAGCAGTCGATCATGAATTTCGGAATTCTGCTCGTGCAGGGGCTTGTGAACAGCTTCGGCCCTGTCGTGATGGCGGCTTTTGCGGCGGCGGTAAAAATCGATTCTTTCGCTTATGCGCCGGTGCAGGATTTCGGCAACGCGTTTTCGACCTATGTAGCGCAGAATTACGGCGCGGGAAAGGTGGAGCGGATTCGCAGGGGCATGAAAGATGCGGTCCTGGGAGCTTTGGTATTCTGCCTGTTCATTACCGTCATTGTCGTCGGCTTTGCGGAGCCGCTGATGGGCCTGTTCATCGACAGGCGGAGCGTGGAGACGATTGCGGCCGGCGTCGGCTATCTTCGCATCGAGGGTACGTTCTATTTCGGCATCGGCCTGCTGTTTCTCTTCTACGGTTATTACCGCGCGATTCATAAACCGGGCATTTCGGTGATTCTGACAGTCGTGTCGCTTGGAACCCGCGTACTGCTGGCCTACGCCCTTTCGGCGGTTCCGTCCATCGGCGTTAAGGGAATCTGGATGGCCGTGCCGATCGGATGGGTGCTGGCGGATCTGACCGGAGCGTGTTATTACAGGATATGCCGGAAAAACATTCATTGATCGTCTGTGCCGCCGGAAGCACAGCGGAAAATGAGAAAGGATAGAAAAACAATGAAAAACCAAACATTACCAAAAGACCTACAGGCATTCTTTACTTTCATCGATAACAGCCCTACGGTTTATCATGCCGTGGCCAACCTGGAGCGGATGCTCGCCGCGGAGGGCTTTACCTGTCTGGAAGAAAAAGATGCATGGGAAATAAAACCGGATGGGAAGTATTATGTAAACCGAAACGGTTCTTCCCTCATCGCCTTTATCCTGCCTGAAAAAAAGCCGGCAGGATTTCATATGACGGCGGCACACGGCGATTCCCCGTGCTTTAAATTAAAAGAGGCGGCGGAAATTGTCGTGGATGACCAGTATTTAAAGCTGAACGTGGAAAAATACGGAGGCATGATTCTTTCAACCTGGCTGGACAGGCCGCTTTCCATTGCGGGGAGAGTCGTATTCCGGGGAGAAAAGGGGATGGAGAGCCGTCTGGTGAATCTGGACAAAGACATCGCGGTGATTCCGAACATCGCTATTCATATGAACAGGGAGATAAATAAAGGCGTCGAGTATAATCCGCAGACGGATATGGAACCTGTTATCGGGGAAGCGGATGCCAAAGGCGTTTATCTGCAGGAACTGGCAGAGCAGGCCGGTGTGGCGGCGGAAGAAATTCTGGGAGCGGACCTTTTCCTGTATAACCGGGAAAAATGCAGGCGTATCGGAATAGACGACGCTTTTCTGGCGGGGCCGAGACTGGACGATCTGGAATGCGCGTATGCCGGAATAACGGCTCTGTTAAGAGAAAAACCGCAGGAATATATCAATGTCTGCGCCGTTTTTGATAACGAGGAAATCGGAAGCGGGACGAAACAGGGAGCGGATTCCACTTTTCTGAAAGATGTGCTGGAAAGAATCTGCGGACGGCTCGGCATTGAAGCGGAACGATACCATCGTATGATCGCGGAAAGCTTCCTGGTCTCAGCGGATAATGCCCATGCGTTCCACCCGAACCATCCGGAAAAAGCGGATGTAACGAACCGTCCGGTTCTAAACGGCGGAATTGTCATCAAATATCATGGGAGCCAGCGGTACGCGACGGATGCCTTTTCGGCGGCGGTCGTAAAAGATATCTGTAACCGGGCAGGCGTGCCGTATCAGACTTATGCGAACCGTTCGGATATTGCGGGCGGAAGTACGCTTGGAAATATTTCTACCGCGCAGGTATCGGTGAATACGGCCGATATCGGCCTGGCGCAGCTCGCCATGCACTCGTCCTATGAAACGGCAGGAGCGAAGGATATCGGCCATCTGATACAGGCTCTGCGCGTTTTTTACCGGGATTGAACGGATTTTACGCCGTCAGAAGAGCGGAATTGCAAAAGGGTCCATCTCGACTACGTTGGAAGATTTCGCGACCCGTTCCCTGTATTCTGTCGGGGTGCAGTTCAAATACCGCTTGAAAAGCTTATTGAAATAGCTGATGCTGTTAAAACCTACAGACAACGCCAGATCCGCGATCGAATGCTTGCTTTCGCGGTCGTCCAGAATCTGTTTGCTCGCTTCAAAGATACGGTATTTCATCAGATATTCAAAGGGCGTCATCTGAATCGTGGATTTGAAGCAGCGGCAGCATTCGCTCTTGCTGACGGAAATGCTTTCCGCGATATCGTCGAGGGAGACCGCCTCGGCATGGTGCAGGCGTATGTAGAGCATTGCCTGTTTTACGCGTTGTTCGTTCATGGAAATATTCGGCGTCGCCGGGATATTTACCTGCAGGAGCCGATTTAGCAGTGTTGCCCAGAACTGGCATAAATATCCCTTCGTGACCATCTCATAACCAAAGCTTTTCGTCAGATTAACGGAAAGGATGTTATTCAATATATTGAGCATGCTCTTATGCCATGCGTTCTGTTCTTCCATCAGCATCGTTTTCAGAACGGAAAAGCTCTGCATCGGATGCAGAAAGTTCGTTCTGAGATAGGAACTTGTATAGCCGAACAGGAAATCCGGATGGAATACGAGCGAATAATACGAGCATTTCTTATCCTCTACGCTGTGAATCGAGTGCATGACGTTCTGATTCAGGATGAATCCCTGCCCCGGCGTTAAGATCTGTTCCGCGTCATCGGTCGTAACTTTGGCATAGCCGCTGCCGATGAGAAGGATTTCCATCTCCTCATGCCAGTGCCAGCGGATAGAACGGGATGTGTGCTGGTCTAAATCTATTTTATAAACGCTGACAGGATATTCCAGATTCCCATATTCGCTTTTATCATAAAGATGATCATAAGCGGATGTCGGATCGAAACTGATAGTGGTATCTGCATTTTGTTCATTATTTCTAATCACTTGGTGCCTCCCATTTCTATTTGGTCGGATTTATAATTCATGAATTATCCTTTATTGGTTACAAATATATTGTGGAGATTGTGAAGCGTTAACAGTGACTGTGACAGGTTAATGCTGATTCGCTAATAGTGGATATGTAATGATGATTCGCTAATAGTGACTGGCGGGTTACGATTCTGTTAATAACATTCTGTTATGACAAAAGGAATGATTAGAAAAAATAATAAAACCATAACGATTTATCAATTATAACTTGTATCACTATTGTAGCACTTTGCGGAAATGAAGTCAAAATATTTTTATAAAAAAAATGATAAAATATTGGCAAATTATAGAACGATATTAACTTAACATAAAACGATTTTGCAAAAGTTGTAACAATATTTGCGCAATATTTTTCTGCCTGAAAAATCCAATGAAAAGATATCGCGGAAAGATTCCCCGAAAGGGAATAATAGGAAAAGAAAGCGCGGAAAATGGGGAGGAAAAGGAAAATATACGGAAGTCCATTTTCAGTTATTATTCAGGCTTAGTGCCGTCAGAACAGACATAAATCTCTTGTCGGCACGCTTTCGCTCCGCGAAAAAGCGCAGCGGCACTAAGCTCAAAAGCCGCGATGCGTCTTTTTCACTAACTGCCGGCGTTTTTCAAGGGCCTTCGCGGGATTTATGTCTGTTCTGACGATTCAAAAACAGAAAAATAACTGAAAATTGATTTCCGTGAGGGAAGTTAAACAGCACTTGACAAATACCCCTACAGGGTATATATTACTAAATAACAAAATACCCATATGGGGTATATGAAGGAAACGGATGAAGAGCTGCAGGGGAAGAAGGGACAGGAGGACTGAGCGGTGGAGCATGAAAAGAGCCATGAGCAGGATGATAAGCGGATTTATGCGCAGGAGAGCGGAGACGGCGCGGTTTCCCATAAGACGAAGGAGCGCTCCGAAAAAGAACGCAGGGATCTGATGAACCGTCTGAAACGGATCGAAGGGCAGGTGCGCGGCATTCAGGGAATGCTGGAAAAAGATGCCTACTGCGCCGATGTCCTGATACAGGTGGCCGCGGTGAATGCCGCTTTGAACAGTTTTAATAAAGTGCTGCTGGCCGGGCATGTCAGAACCTGTGTGGCCGATAATATCCGTGCGGGCAATGATGAGGTGATCGATGAGCTGGTAGTATTATTGCAGAAGCTGATGCGCTAGGGTAAGAATGGAAGAATAGGTTGAAAAATAAGCCTGATAGCTTATTTTTCAATCGGCTATTTGTTTCTGAGCGAAAACAAATAGCCTTGATGGCAGACGGGAGAATCGCAATACTGCAAGCGGTAAGCGAATTTCTCGTCGCCTCTTCGCGACAAGTCGCTCAGAAATGGAGAGTATGATGGAACAATATATTGTTACGGGCATGAGCTGCGCCGCATGCAGCGCGCGGGTGGAAAAGGCGGTTTCCAAAGTTCCGGGGGTAACGGCCTGCTCGGTCAGTCTGCTGACCAATTCGATGGGCGTGGAGGGAACGGCATCCCCGGAAGCGGTCATCGCGGCAGTAGAGGCAGCCGGATATGGCGCCGGGCCCAAAAGGGCAGCATCCGATAAAAGGGAAAGCGCAGGTCCCGCCTTTGAAGAGATGCTGGCGGACAGGGAAACGCCGCTTCTGCAGAAGCGGATGATCGTTTCCATCTGTCTGCTCGTGCCATTGATGTATTTTTCGATGGGGCATATGATGTGGGGCTGGAAGGCGCCCGCTTTTCTGGAAGGGAACCATATTGCGATGGGGCTTTTGCAGCTGCTTTTCACCGTTGCAATTATGGTGATTAATCAGAAATTTTTTATCAGCGGTTTTAAAAGCGTCCTGCATGGGGCGCCCAACATGGATACCCTCGTTGCGATGGGAGCGGGAGCGTCTTTTATTTACAGCGTCTATACGCTGTTCGCTATGACGGATGCTCAGCTCAAAGGAGATTCGCAGGCGGTCATGTTGTATATGGATGAGTTCTATTTTGAGTCCGCGGCGACGATATTGACGTTAATTACCGTGGGAAAAATGCTGGAGGCGCGCTCGAAAGGGAAAACGACGGACGCGATAAAGAGCCTGATGAAACTGGCGCCCCAGAAGGCGGTCGTGATACGGGACGGCGCGGAGACGGAGGTGGGTATCGCGCAGGTTAGAATCGGCGATGTATTCGTCGTAAGGCCCGGCGAGAACATTCCGGTGGACGGTATTGTCGTGGAAGGGACGAGCGCGGTGAATGAAGCGGCTTTAACGGGCGAGAGCATTCCGGTGGATAAGCAGAAAGGGGACAGTGTTTCTGCGGCGACGCTGAACCAGTCCGGTTTTCTGCGCTGTGAGGCCGTGCGTGTCGGAGAGGATACGACGCTGTCGCAGATTATTCAGATGGTCAGCGATGCGGCGGCGACGAAAGCGCCGATCGCCAAGATCGCCGACAGGGTATCCGGCGTTTTCGTACCGGCAGTCATCGGCATCGCCATCCTGACGGGTATCGTCTGGCTGTTCGCCGGGGAAAGCTCCGGGTTCGCGCTGGCGCGGGCTATTTCAGTGCTCGTCATCAGCTGTCCCTGCGCGCTGGGGCTGGCGACGCCGGTAGCGATCATGGTCGGCAACGGCATGGGCGCGAAGAACGGCATCATGTTCAAGACCGCCCAGTCGTTGGAACTTGCCGGGAAAGTGCAGATTGCGGCACTCGATAAGACGGGGACCATTACGAGCGGGGAGCCGGAGGTGACGGATATCGCGCCGGCGGAGGGCTGTACGGAAGAAGAACTGCTCCGTCTCGCGTATGCGCTGGAGCAAAAAAGCGAGCATCCGTTAGCGCGTTCCATTCTGGCGATGGCACAGGAAAAAGGCATTCAGGAGGAGCCTGTGGAGGAATTCCTCGCCGTGCCGGGAAACGGGCTGACGGGAATCCGGCAGAAAGAAGAGCTGGCCGGCGGCAATCTGCTTTTTATCCGCGATAAAGCTTTCATACCGGAAAAAGCCGCCGCCCTCGCCGGGCGTTTCGCCGGGGAGGGAAAAACGCCGCTGTTTTTCAGCCGGGCGGGCATTTTCCAGGGTATCATCGCGGTAGCGGATGTGATGAAGGAGGACAGCGCGGAGGCGGTCAGGGAATTGCGGAACATGGGCGTTAAGGTCGTGATGCTCACCGGAGATAATGAAAAGACCGCGCAGGCCATTGGCGCGCAGGCGGGCGTGGACGAGGTCATTGCGGGCGTTCTGCCGGACGGCAAGGAAAAGGTCATCAAAGAACTGCAGAAGCGGGGAATTACGGCAATGGTCGGCGACGGTATCAACGATGCGCCCGCGCTGACGAGGGCCGATATCGGCATCGCGATCGGCGCGGGAACGGATATCGCAATCGACGCGGCCGACGTTGTGCTGATGAAGAGCAGGCTCCGCGATGTGCCGGCGGCGATCCGTCTGAGCCGGGCGACGCTGCGGAATATCCACGAAAACCTGTTCTGGGCTTTTTTCTATAATGTCATCGGTATTCCGCTGGCGGCGGGTTTGTGGTATCCTGTATTCGGGTGGAAGCTGAATCCCATGTTCGGCGCCGCGGCCATGAGCTTATCCAGCTTCTGCGTCGTAAGCAACGCGCTGCGGCTGAATTTCTTCAGGATGTACAGTACGGCAAAGGATAAGAAACTGAAACAGAATCATCGTAAAAAAGCAGAAAAGGAGACAGGAACAATGGAAAAAACAATCGAAATCAAAGGCATGATGTGCGGACACTGTGAAGCGACGGTCAAGAAGGCGCTGGAAGCTCTGCCGGAAGTGGAGCAGGTACAGGTGAGTCATGAAAAGGGAACCGCAGTCGTTACGCTTTCCGCAGAGGTGGCGGACGATGTCCTGAGAAAAACGGTGGAAGAGAAAGACTACGAGGTCGTTTCCATCGGGTAAAGCCAGCCGGGCAAAGACAGGAGGAGCGTAAAAACCGTTCTTTTGCCCGCGGCCGACGCGGCGCCGCCGTCGCCGTCCTGCGTGCGGCGCCATGCGGCGGTTCCTTATCTTCATATGTTCAGAATTATTTGTCTTGTATAAGCGCCGCTTTTGCTATATATTTGTTATCATAGCGGGTAATAGCCGACAGTCCGGACAGGATCGGGACAATCGTGCCGTCGGTTACGAGGACCGCTTGAAGAACGGTTTTGGAAAAAGCTGTTTGCTTTATCCTGTAGTTTCCATGTTTTCTCAAAAAGGAACAGTCCTATGAAAAATAGAAAGAAGCTTTTCTTTTTGCTGACCTTCTTACTTGTATTTTTATTATGTCCATCCGACGCGGCGGCCGCAATGGCGGATGAACGGCAGATGCCGGAAGATGCCGCGCCGCCTGCAGAGACAGAACCGGCCGCGCAGTCTGAACAGGCTGCAGAAGCGCCCGCGGAATCTGCGGTTTTGCCGGAAGCCGTTTCCACCGGTGCGCAGCTGAGGGAATGGATGGAGTCGCATAAAAATACGGGCGGCTTGGTAAAATTGACGGATCATATCGTTTTGGACGGAATCTGGACTTTCGTTCTGGCGGGTTCCGATGCGGAGGGCCGCATTTTGGTCGATACCGACGGATATACGATAACCATAGCGGGTGCGGTGGAGTTCTGGAGCAACGATTATCTCACTTTTTGCGGACGGGCGGACGGGCATGGTATTTTGCGCGCGGCGCCGGGAGGGACCCTTTCTTTAAACGGCATTTCCATAGAGACGTATGAGGAGGAGTCCGCTGAAACGGGCATACGGTATGCGTTATGGCAGGAGGAGGGCGCCGGCCTGATCGTAAGCGGCTGTCGGATAGCAGGGGATATTCATTATGCGGATACGCCATTTGTGCTGTATCAAAATTCTGTCTGTGCCCTCGTGGAAGAGGGGCAGGCCGCGAAAGACGCGCTCCCGGCGGAAATAAAATGCGCGGTCAATTATCAGGGGCAGGTAAGCCACGGCAGGCTGGTACAGGTCTCCTGGAATCTGTCGGGCACGGAAAGACAGCAGGAGAAAAGGATGCGCTTTCAGGTACAGGGATCTTTTGTGCATGCGGCATCGGGAGCGCCGCCGGTCTGTGCGGTGGCCTATAATGATTACCCGCTGACCTTTACCGAAGTGCTGGCAGGTGTGAGCGGCGGCTTTTACGTCTTCCAGGGCGGATATACGAGGCCGGAGGAATTCCGGCAGCTGAAACTGGCCACAGAATATTCCTTCGACGGGGAGAACTGGCTCGTGCATGAAGAAACGGATACAACGGGAGCTTCCGGGACTTTTTTCCTCGGTCTCAGAACCGAAATATGGGATCCGGCGGAGCATCCTTATTTGTATATCCGGCTGATGGGCGAGCATGACGGAATTCAATATTTTTCCAATGTACTCCGGTATGAGGCGGACGATCTGGAAAAAGTGGAAGATTACGGCGGGAACCGGGGCGGCGGGACTTCGGTTGTAAATCCGCCCGACGCGCCGCAGAAGGAACCTGCGGGCGCAGCTTCCGACGGCATGGAGGCATCCGGCACGGCGCTGGAGGCAGGTGCGGATTTCGGTGCGGCATCAGGGAGCGATGCGAATTCCGGTAAGGCATCGGAAAGCAATGCGGACAGCGGTACGGATCCTGGTACGGCTGCGCTGCCGGGAAGCGGTACGGATGCGGTATCGGGAGGCGGCGCGAGGCCCGGTACGGTTGAGGAAGACGGTACGAACGCCGGTGCGCCGGCGGATCGGGAAGGCGGCGTCCATACGGATAAAGCTGCGGGAACAGGCGGCAGCGCGGGCGGCGCGGCAGATACAGGCGCAAAGCCGGACAGCGGTACGGACAGCGGAGCAGATAAAGCCGCATTGGACGATGAAACGCAGTCTGAACAGGCCGCGGCGTATCCGGAGGGAGAGGCCGGTCAGGATGCGGCCGGGGCCCAAAGAGCTTCCGGCATAGCGCAGGATACCAGAAGGAGCAGAACGATCGTTATCATAGCGGGATTCGCAGCGCTGTCCGCGGCGGCCGGGGCAGCAGGCTTTTGTGCGCATGCCGGGATATTCCGGCGGCTGTTCCGGAAAGTAAAAGGATGGTTCAGGTAATGACATTGCCTCTTTACGCCGCGTTTTGTATTTGAGTCCATTGCCGGATTTCCGCATAAAATAAAATAACGAGAACGGCAGGGAGTGCGGCATGGACTCTCAAAAATATGAAAATATCCTGAATCTGGCGCTGGATACACCGGCGGCGGAACGGGAGAAATCGCTGGAACTGAATATTGGTTATGAGCAGGAGGACAATACATGGGAGCTTATCGTGAAATATCACGGCGATCTGCAGGAGGGGCTGTCCTCCCTGCAGGCGCTTCCGCAGGGAAGGCTGCTCAGGATAGAAGAGCTGATAGCGGGATACGCTATTCTGACGGCGCCGGAATCCTATATGGATTTATTGGCGGAGGTAGAAGAAATTGAATACATTGAGAAGCCGAAACGGCTTTTTTTTAATGTGCTGCAGGGAAAAACGGCTTCCTGTATCATACCCGGAAGCGCATTCGCCACATCGCTGCGGGGGCAGGGTGTATTGGTTGCGGTTATTGATTCGGGGGAGCGTGTTAAGGGACTGCCGGGCGGCAGGAAGCCGGCGAAATCGTTATATTGCCAAACGGAGTTATAAACTATAAAAGGCTTCTTAATCAATATAAGCAAATCTAAAATCAAATCAGAAAGCCGGGAAACCGCTCCCCCGCACCCAACTCTCCCAAAAGCCCAAAATGAAAGCGAGGGCGGGGGAGAATGGCCAAGCCCCAAGAAACCGAAAAGCCGAGGTAATGTATTCACCCCGTTTACGGGGGCAAGTTTCATTTGCATGGACTCTTGCAGAGGGCAGTGCGCCAAAGGCAGGCGCACATTGGGAGAAAGGTCAGTAAGCTGACCTGCACACTCCCCATCGGGGCAAAGAGCCGCCTCTGCCCAATGGCGAACAAGTTCGCTATGTGAACTTTGCGTTCAGACAAAAGCCAGAGGGCGGCTTTTATCTGCCCGCAAAGTCTATGGGCGCTCCCAGCCGCTGCCCTGCGGGCGGGATATAGGTGCTGTACATGGGCAGCATTACGAAACAGGCAAGCACACGTTTTTCCATAGTCAAGCGCAGCGGGGGGGCAGTCGGTAGTTGAAAAGGCATCCTACATCAGCAGGAGCGTCCTTTTCAGTGAATATGACGGGAGAAATACCATGAAGATTTAGTACATAGTGAGATCACTCTCCCGCCAAACGTACCCAAAGAATTTGCAGACAGGGCGGCTTTGTGGAATGCCGTTGAACTGTCCGGGAAAGGGGAGAGATCACAGCTTGCAAGAATGCTGAAAGCATCGCTCCCCAATGAATGGAGTTATGAATTTGCGGAGGAAGTTGTGAGGGATTATGTGAAGAGGAATTTTGTTGATAAGGGAATGTGTGCGGATTGGGCGCTCCATGACAGCGAGAACGACAAGGGGCAGCGGAATTTCGCTGTCCATGTTTTATTCATCATGCGCCCGCTCACGAAAAACGGCGAGCGTGTCCCCCCTTATCGACAAAAAGACGGGGCGGCAGAAAGTTGACAAGCGGAACAGGAAACAGTGGAAATACCAGACCATGGAAAGCACCGACTGGAACAGCCAGGGAAATGCCCAAATATGGCGCAGAGATTTAGCCGACACGATTAACGCCGCCAATGAGAAGTTGGGGTTGGCGGTTCGCTGGGAATACCGCTCTTTTAAGGAGCAGGGGATTGACAGGGAGCCGACAATCCATATCGGGGCGATTGCTAATGCTTTAGAGCGCAAAGGCAGGTTAGACCTGCCGACTGTTAGCGGGAAACATCTGCGCAGGATATCCAAAAGGGAAGTCAGACAGCAGGGCAGGACTAAGCGAAGGGAGGAAGAAATTTAATGCGAATTTTATTGTAAACGCAGATACTTTTCTGTATAATTAAAGTGTGGCGGAAGTAAGTTATATTTTACTTTGTTACAGATTTTAAGAAACCGAGGTGACAAAGTGCAGGACGGTACAAAGCAGACACAGGAAGTTATGGCAAAGCGTACAG
>JAMPFK010000001.1:793948-853105 GCA_023664485.1 Bacteroides fragilis
CAGCAATCAAACAGGCAGACAAAGAATGTGGAAGTTGTGGTTGTGATTTAGACCCGCTATATTAAGAGAGCTTTAGAGTTGATTTAGCAACACTATCAATTTCAGTTTGTCTATTAAAGCACTTCAAAGGGATAAGTATTAACTTATCTCTTTTTTAAACCCACTTTTTAAAGAGTGTGTTTCTATAAATAAGGCGAAAAACAAAAATCAAAACCCACATTCAGACACAACCGCCTGCATAAAAATAAGGGTATGTCAGATTGCTCCAACATACCCAAATTCTTCAAAAACATTGATTTTACGGCATTTCTGATTAACCGAAGTACCTCTTTAATAATCCTTCAAATGCCTTGCCGTGTCTTGCCTCATCCCTTGCCATTTCATGAACGGTATCATGAATCGCATCCAGATTCGCAGCCTTTGCGCGTTTTGCGAGGTCAAATTTGCCGGCGGTAGCGCCGTTTTCTGCTTCTACTCTCATTTCGAGATTCTTTTTGGTAGAATCTGTTACGACTTCACCGAGCAGTTCTGCAAATTTAGCAGCGTGTTCTGCTTCTTCCCATGCAGCTTTTTCCCAGTACAGGCCGATTTCAGGATAGCCCTCTCTATGCGCAACTCTTGCCATAGCAAGATACATGCCGACTTCTGTACATTCGCCGTTAAAGTTCGCGCGAAGATCCGCCATAATATCTTCGCTTGAGCCCTGCGCAACGCCTACAACATGTTCCGCAGCCCATTCCATCGTGCCGCTCTGCGCCGTAAATTTCTCAGCGGGAGCTCCGCATTGAGGACATTTTTCCGGCGCCTCATCTCCTTCATGAACATAACCACATACCTGACATACAAATTTCATAGCCTTGTCTCCTTTACCTTTATATTTTATTTATCACGGCAATTGCCGCAGATACCATAAAAATAAGTCATATGCCCCTGAATTTCCCCATTGAAATTCATTCCGGCAATGTCCACGATATCGTCGATATTATTCATTTTTAAGTCGATTACCTGTCCGCATTTGGAACAGATAAAATGATAATGGCGGGAAGTGTCCGCATCGAAGTGGTCAACGCCGTCGCCCACCCGCAGGCGGGTAATCTCGCCCATATCCGCTAACAGTGTCAGATTCCGGTATACGGTGCCAAGGCTGATATTAGGGTATTCCTGCCTGACATTTGTATAGACGACATCGGCGGTCGGATGGTCGTGCCGCGTCATTAAAAAATCCTTGATTACCTGTCGCTGCCGACTGTGTTTAATTGCCAATTTTTCCTCCTTTAAAAGCGGTATCTGTTGTCGAACCATATTTTTCAAAATAGTAATGATTACTGTTTTTAGTATAGCAAAGAAAAAAAAATTGTCAATAGAAAATAAAATTTTACAAATTTTTAATAAGATTATATGAGTTGTTTTATTTATATCTGCCTGTTTTATGGTATATTATAGTAAACGACATAATAAATTGCACATTCCATCTCTTACAAAAGCCATATACGCAAGCTTTTGTAAGGCTGAAATGACAGTTTTTAATGTCGTTAACTATAGTATCAGGACAAACGTCTGGGAAAGAAGGTTGAGTGTTTGAAGTTCAGGACCCGGTTGTTGGTAACGTCGATTTTTATCATAGTGGCGCCTTTGCTGCTTACGGCGGCCGCGTTCATGGGAATCGGCATTTATATGGTAAATTCGGAGCAGGAATTCGGCGCGATCGATAAGAATGCGACTTCTTTTGCCTATACGCTGGAAAACTATAACCAGATGACGGCGGATGTTCTTCTGGAAGTGAGAGAACAGCTGGAAGAGGATCCTTCCCGAATGGAAGATGTGGAGTATCTGGAAGAAATCAACAACGATCTGGCGAATAAATCTTCTTATATTATTGTCCGGAAAAATCAGGATATCTATTATACCGGAGATGAAAAGGCAGCGGGCCGCATTTTCTTGAAGCTCCCGGAATATGGAAGGGATTTTTCCAATACGGAAACGGGATATTACTATAATGATATGAGAAAGCTGGTGAAGCAGCTGGATTTTCTTTTTCGCGATGGTTCGGAAGGAAGTCTTTTCATTATAACGCGGGTGAGCTCCCTGATCTCCCAGAAGATGCTGATCGATATGATATTGGCCTTTATTCTGATTCTGATCTTTACAAGCACAGTTATGACGCATTGGATACAGAAGGGCGTTTTTACACCGGTTAATCAGTTGAATACGGCGATGCAGCAAATCGCGGAAGGAAACCTGGAATACAGGCTTTCCAGCGAAGAAAAAGGAGAAATCGGCGAACTGTACAGGAATTATGAAGATATGCGGCTGCGGCTGAAAGAATCGCTGGACGAGAAATTTGAGCATGAAAAGCAGAACCGGGAACTGATCAGCAACATTTCCCATGACCTGAAAACACCGATTACGGCGGTGAAGGGTTATGTAGAGGGCATAATGGACGGAGTAGCCGATACGCCTGAGAAAATGGATAAGTATATTAAGACCATTTATAATAAGGCGAACGATATGGACAGACTGATTAATGAGCTGACCATTTATTCCGGTATCGATAACAACAGGATTCCTTATAATTTCCACCGTATTAATGTAGCGGAATATTTCGGCGATTGCGTAGAAGAAGTCGGGCTGGATCTGGAATCCAAGAATATTCAGCTGAATTATGAAGACCTGGTATCGCCGGAAACGCAGATCATTGCCGATCCGGAACAGTTAAAGCGGGTCATCAATAATATTATCGGCAATAGCATCAAGTATCTGGATAAGGCAAACGGCGTCATCGATATTCGGATTCTGGATGAAGTGGATTCGATCCGGGTTGAGATAGAGGATAATGGAAAAGGAATCGCGGCCAAAGACCTTCCTAATATTTTTGAACGTTTTTACCGAACGGATGCTTCCAGAAATTCTTCACAGGGGGGCAGCGGAATCGGCCTTTCCATTGTCAGAAAGATCATTGAGGACCATGGCGGTTATATTTGGGCGACGAGCAGGGAAACGGAAGGCACTTGTATGCATTTTGTCATTAGAAAATATCAGGCGCCGGAACAGAAGGAGGTATAGCAGATTATGAGCAGGATCTTAATTATTGAAGACGAAGAGGCAATTGCGGATTTGGAGAAAGATTATCTGGAGCTGAGCGATTTTGAAGTGGAAATTGAAAATACAGGAGATGCAGGCCTGAGGAGGGCGGTGTCCGAGGACTTCGATTTGGTCATTCTGGATTTGATGCTGCCCGGCATGGATGGTTTCGAGGTCTGCAAAAATATCCGCGAGGAGAAGAACATTCCGATTATCATGGTATCCGCGAAAAAAGACGATATCGATAAGATCAGAGGACTTGGACTCGGCGCCGACGATTATATGACGAAACCGTTCAGTCCTTCCGAGCTGGTGGCCAGAGTAAAAGCGCACATGTCGCGTTATGACAGACTGGTCGGCAGCAATCAGAAAGCGAACGATATCATCGAAATCCGGGGCTTGAAAATCGACAAAACGGCGAGGCGCGTTTATCTCGATGGGGAAGAAAAGATTTTTACAACGAAAGAGTTCGATTTGCTGACGTTTTTAGCGGAGAATCCCAATCATGTTTATACGAAGGAGGAGCTTTTCCGGGAAATCTGGGATATGGATTCTATCGGAGATATCGCGACCGTTACGGTGCATATTAAGAAAATTCGGGAAAAAATAGAGTTCGATACGACGAAACCACAGTATATTGAGACGATCTGGGGCGTAGGGTACCGGTTTAAAATATAGTAAAGTCAAGAGGATCCATGAACAAAGAACAAATTCTTTATGAAGATAACGATATTATCGTGTGCTATAAGCCGGCGGGGATCGCGACACAGACGGACAGAGTCGGTCAGCGCGATATGGTCAGCGAAGTAACGAATTACCTTGTTTCCCGCATATCCAATCATTCCCGTGCTAATTGTGTCAATGATATTTATACTGATATGTCCAATGTTCATGTTGGCGGATCCAACATGATTGTCAGGCTTGTGCACCGCCTGGATCAGCCCGTGGAAGGAATTCTCGTTTTTGGCAAAAATCAGAAGGCGGCAGGCGCATTGAGCAGGCAAATCGTAGAGAACCGCATGGAAAAGGACTACTACGCGGCCGTATCCGGCAGGAAATTGTCTGGGATGCCGGCATCGGAAGGCATGCGTATGGAAAAGCTGACAGATTATCTGTTGAAAGATAATAAAGGCAATATGTCCTGCGTCGTACCGCCGGGAACAAAGGGCGCAAAAAAAGCTGTGCTGGAATATGAAGTCCTGGAGAAAAAGGCGCTTGTTTTAGAGAATTGTTCAGAGAAAATACAGGACGGAGAGGGCTCGCGGGCTATTGCACTTATCCAAATCCGGCTGATTACCGGAAGACATCATCAGATCCGGGCGCAGATGAGCCATGCGGGAATAAGTCTGCTGGGCGATTATAAGTATGCTGATGAACAGACAAAGAAGCTGTCCGATGACCTGGGACAGAAGCAGATTGCATTATGTGCGTATCGACTTGCATTTGCGCATCCTGTAACAGGAAAGAGGCTGTCTTTTCAGAAAAATCCGGAGGGCCGCATTTTCCAGAATTTTTCAATCTAAATTCATGATAAATTTCCTGAAACCTTCCATACTAAGGGTAGTTTGAGCTGAAGGATATTGTCATGGGACGGCGGCGGAGAGAAAAGTATGGAAGAGAGAGACAGAGAAGAAAAGAACAGCGAAATAAAAATTTCGGAATTAAGAGAGAATAAACTGGTAAAGTTCGGTGTCATCACTTTATTGGTTTATCTTTTTTTTCGTTTTCTCTTTCCGCTGGTGGCACCGTTCTGTGTGGCGTTTATCCTGATAGCTCTGTTCTATCCGTTGTTGTCGCGGATTCAAAAAAAGATCCCGATGAGAAAGAAATTTCTGGCGGCCGGCGTTTTACTGTTATGTCTGATATTTTTGGCCGTTATTCTATGGATACTGGGGTACAGCAGTAGTATGCAGCTGGAAAGAGTCACGGATTTTATAGAAACCGCCTGTAAAAGGCTTCAGATCTTTCTGCATGAATGCTGTTACAGTCTGGATGGAAGATTTGGCTGGAACGGTTATGATATAGAAAGTTTTGTAGTGGAAAAGATGACCGTCATCATGGAAAATGTGCAGGTGCAGGTAATTCCGCGAATGTTGTCTTCCTCCTATACCTGCGTTAAAGGAATTCTGGAAGTTGCAGCTTTTCTTTTTGTTACGCTGGTCGCGGCGATCCTGCTGGAAAAAGATTATGCTGTCTTTATTCAGTGGCTGAAAACATCGGACGATATGTCTTTTGTGTGGACAGCGTTGGAGGGCGTGTTGAATTATATCATTACGTTTCTGAAAGCGCAGGGTATTATTCTGCTGATCATCAGTATTTTCAGCAGTGCGGTTCTGTGGGCGACAGGGATTTACGGGGGTGTTTTCTGGGGCATTCTGGCAGGATGTCTGGATGTGCTGCCGTTTATTGGAACAGGAGTTGTGCTCGTGCCGATGGCCCTGTGGCAGTTATTGAACGGGCATTATCTGCTGATGGCGGTCTGTCTGCTGCTTTATATCGCCTGTATCGTTATCCGGGAATTTCTGGAGCCTAAGTTAATCGGTAATCGGATGGGAATCGCTCCCGTGCTGATGCTTCTGGCGATTTATGCGGGAATCCGGCTGTTTGGGGTGGGCGGGATTCTCAAAGGGCCGCTGGCGCTTATTGTTATTTATGAGTTGAATAAGGTGTGAAAAAGCATAGTGCAGCGCCAGAGATTTTCAATCCTGTTTTCGTCCGGGGAAAAATATCCTTATTCATTCATTTTACAGGAACATTCGGCTTTAGGTTTTTCCGGCTATTTCACAGTTATTTTAAAGATTTGACGAAAGCCGCCGCCCCGTTCTATAATAAAAGGCAGAAAACACAGAAAGGTGTACATATACCGTATAGTTGGTAAAGCCATGTTGGAAGCGCGGGAGAAAGAAGAGCAAAGCGGCATAGATGTCCGGGAAAAGCTGCGGGGGGCCGCCGTCGAAATCGGGAATAGCATTTTGACGGCTTATTTTCTTGTCATGATGTTGTTCTATCCCCTTTATTTTGAGAATGGTTATCAGGAAATCGGAGATGCAAAGTACCTTTTTTTCCGCAATGTCAGTCTTGTAACGGTTTTCTGTATGCTGTGCGTAAGGGCGGTCATTTTTGTGGCACGGGGAAAAAAGCTGTCGATTTCAGCGCTTTATAAGAGGATGTCGATTACGGATTGGTTCGCATATGGGTATCTGGTGCTGGTTCTGTTTTCTTATGTGTGTACGCCTTTTAAAGAAGAGGCTTTTCCTGGTGCGGAGGGCTGGCATATGGGGCTGGTGAGCCAGCTGCTGTTTATCTGTCTTTATTTTCTGTTTTCCAGATACTTCAAATGGAATGATAAAATGCCATATGTCATGTTGTCTGGTTCCATACTTGTGTTTGGGCTCGGTATTTTGAACAGGTATTCCGTTTATCCGATTAATCTGGGCGGACAGACGGATGGGCGGATGGCTATTTTCATTTCTACGCTCGGAAATATCAACTGGTTCTGTGGATATTGGGCGGTTTTTTGCGCGATCGGAGCGGCACTTTACTGGATCTGCAGGAGCGGATGGCAGAAGGCGGCAGCAGGCGTTTATGTGGTAACGGCGTTTTGGGCCGGGATCGTACAGGGCAGTAACAGCGCGTATCTCGTGCTGACGGGGATTTTTCTTTTTTTGTTCTGCCTTTCTTTTCAGGAAAACCGGACGATGCGCCGTTTTCTGGAAACTGTGCTTTTGTTTCTGTTATCCTGCCAGATGGCCAGAGCGCTGCGGTATGTACCGGGCTTTCGGGTCAATTATGAGAGTACGCCGGGGCTTGTATTGACGAATACGAATCTGACGCTGTATCTGGGGGCGGCTGTTGGTATTATTTATCTGCTGTTTTATTATCTGACGGAATATAAGAAGGTGCAGATTGCGGATTATCAGAAAATGCGCGGGGCCGTGCTGCTTTTACTGGCGTCTGCGGCGGCGGGGTTTGTTATTTTGCTGATTCTGAATACTCTTCTGCCGGAAGGCGTAAGGGGATTTTCAGAGGTTCCGTTTCTCATTTTTAATGACGCCTGGGCCGAATACAGGGGCGCTACATGGACGGATGGTGTTCTGACTTATCGGAGTATGACGCTTTTTCGAAAATTAATCGGCGTAGGGCCGGACTGCTTTGCAGAATATTTGTATACGGTGCCGGAGCTTGCGGAACGCGTCCGCGTGCAGTTTGGCAGCTCCAGGCTGACGAATGCGCATAACGAGTGGCTTACGATACTCGTCAATCAGGGGATTTTAGGACTGATTTGTTATAGCGGGATTTTTATATCAGTCTTTATCCGGTTCGTGAAAAAGGCGCATATCCGGCCTGTGTTATATCTGTTCGCGGCGGCGGTCCTGACCTATACGCTGCACAATATGGCCAGTTTTCAGCAGGTACTGAATGCGCCTTTTATTTTTATGATAATGGGAATCGGAGAGGGAATCGCAAGAAACAGTTGACAAACGGTTTTTCTTCTTTTAGAATCAAAGAAATTCCGGCATTTTTACCGAAGAAGTAAGCTGAGAAAGGGGCATGGTCATCAAGATGGCAGACAAAAAATTAGTAGAAGCGATTACATCTATGGAAGAGGATTTTGCTCAGTGGTACACAGATGTAGTAAAAAAAGCAGAGTTAATCGATTATACGAGCGTAAAAGGCTGTATGGTGCTGCGTCCGGCGGGTTACGCGATCTGGGAATTGATTCAGCAGCAGCTGGATGCGATGTTTAAGGCAACGGGAGTGCAGAATGTATATCTGCCGATGTTCATCCCGGAAAGCCTTTTAAATAAAGAGAAAGATCATGTGGAAGGTTTTGCGCCGGAGGTAGCATGGGTGACGCATGGAGGGCAGCAGCCATTACAGGAAAGACTTTGCGTCAGACCTACTTCGGAAACGCTTTTCTGTGATTATTATAAAAATACGATTCATTCTTATCGGGATTTACCGCAGCTGTGCAATCAATGGTGCTCGGTAGTGCGCTGGGAGAAGGAGACGAGGCCTTTTCTGCGCAGCCGCGAGTTCTTATGGCAGGAAGGGCATACGGCACACGCAACGGCAAAAGAGGCGGAAGAAAGAACGATTCAAATGTTGAACGTTTATGCGGATTTCTGTGAACAGGTGCTGGCAATTCCTGTTGTGAAGGGCCGCAAGACCGATAAGGAAAAATTCGCGGGCGCGATAGCGACTTATGCGATCGAAGCACTGATGCACGACGGCAAAGCATTGCAGTCGGGAACGAGTCATAATTTCGGCGATGGTTTTGCCAAAGCTTTCGGCGTTCAGTTCACGGATAAAGATAATACGCTGAAATATGTGCATCAGACATCCTGGGGCATGACGACGCGTTTGATCGGCGCTGTCATCATGGTGCACGGAGATAATTCCGGACTCGTCCTGCCGCCGAAGATAGCGCCGACTCAAATTATGATCATACCGATTCAGCAGAAAAAAGAAGGCGTGCTGGAAAAGGCTTTTGAACTAAAAGAAAAATTAGGGAATTTCCGCGTGAAGGTGGATGATGCGGATAAGAGTCCGGGCTGGAAATTCTCCGAGCAGGAAATGCGGGGAATCCCGATCCGTGTGGAAATCGGGCCGAAAGATATCGAAGCGGGGAAATGCGTTATCTGCCGACGCGATACGGGAGAAAAAACAGAAGCACCGCTCGACGGGCTGGCGGAGAAGGCCGGGGAAATTCTGGATAAGATGCAGGCGGAAATGCTGGAACGGGCCAGAGTGCATAGAGATGAACACACTTATATCGCGAAGGATATGGATGAATTCAGAAAACTGTTCGATGAAAAGTCCGGTTTTGTAAAAGCAATGTGGTGTGGTGGACAGGAATGCGAAGAGAAGATTAAAGAGGATCTGGCAGTCACGAGCCGCTGTATTCCTTTTGCGCAGGAACAGATATCGGACGTATGCGTATGCTGTGGGAAACCGGCGGAGAAGATGGTTTACTGGGGAAGGGCGTATTGATTTGGAAAAAGATAAAAGGGAGCGTGACCAGCTCCCTTTTGTTTTGGAATCATCGCTGTCGGCCGGCGGTTCTTACTGCACATTATTTACGACCGCATACAACTCTGCCGGATTCACGAGCCCATTCTCGATGGCCCTTTCCCGGAGTGCGATATAAAGTCCGGCGTTGGTATGGTGCTGATAAGGTTCTACATAAACGACTGCCAGAATCATACAAGTGAAAACGCTGAGCAGATACCAGCCGATGAAAGACAGATCCAGAATGAAAGCGTTCCATTTTTCACCCTCCATCATAGAAGCGCTGAGGGAAAGCGCGCGCTGATAGTCCATCTCCGGATTTTCTGCAAGTAAGTAAGGCACCAGCCGGTATTGGTAGGATTTATAGATGCCGGGAATGACAAAAAGCAGGGACCATAAACTGATGAACAGATTCATGAGGAACATCGTTTTGCATACATTACCATAGCGTCCTTTTTTAAAGCCAAATCCTATCGACTCGACACCGGAGAGCCTTATTCTGGAGGACAGGAAAAAGTAGGATGCGCCGACGGTCAGCAGATTGGCCAGAAAAATCTGAATCAATATGGAGAAGATGGATGCCAGGCTGCTGGAAACCGTAATGCCCCAAAGTTGAGCAACCGTAAATTGATGAAAATCTAAATCCGTGAATTTGACAGTAATATTTCCGATACCGCTGGCGGCGGTAAGCACCAGTCCGGCCAGGATAGAAGTGCCGAAGTAGTTTCTGAGCGTTATTTTGGCGTCATTTTTGAGCGTTTCTCTTGACCACATGATTATCTCCTTATGCCCGCGGGGCCACGTTTGCAGCGTATTCTGTCTGATCATACCGGGCGTCATTATATCATCTAAACTCGCAAGCTCGCGCTTTCAGCGCTCCATGTCCGATTTCATCGGACGCTTGCTCGTTAATAACCGCATGAAAATCAAATGCCGCTCTGCGGCGCTTGATTTCTCTTTGCGGTTATTATATCATAAAGGGGCTTTCCATACAACGTCCATTGATGTAAAATAAAGAAAGTTTTATTTATTTTTGAAAAAATTTGTGGGAAAGCGGGAGGTCTGTTCATGGCGAAAAAACGTAGAAAAAAGAAGAAAGGCATAGGGAAAATTATTTTTTTAAGCCTGATCATCGCAGCGTGTCTGGCCGTTATTTTTGCACTTGGAAAGGGATATATTGTAGATACGGTCAAGGATAAAGTAATGGAAAAGGCAGCCGAACAGGCAGCACAACAGGTCTTTGAAAAAGCATTTGAGAATGCCGGGGATCCACAGGCGGCTGAAAAGGCAAAAGAAATCGTGGCGAATATGGAGGAAGAGGATAAAAAACAGGCGCAGGAAATTATCAGTAAGTATGCGGACAGCCAGACGATTTCCGATTGTATGGAGATCGTGGAGGATGGAATCAACGAGGAATCCATTGAAGAAGTACAGCAGTATTTGGAGCAGAGCGTATCGGAAGAAGATATGGGCAGATTGTGGGAGCTGTATGAAAAGTATGGCGGAGAGCTGCAATAGCCGCGATTGGGGGGATACGCGGAACTCAGAAATGCGCCTGCCTACAGGATAATCGTAAAGATACTGCCGCCGCCTTTTGCATCCGCGACCTGAATGCTTCCATTATGCGCTTTGATAATCTCGTATGCGATAGAAAGCCCCAGCCCGAAGTGTTCTTTTGTGCTTCGGGATTTTTCTACCCGGTAGAAACGGTCAAAAATCCTTTTTTTATCTTCATCGGAAATGCCGATGCCGTTATCCTGGACGGATAAATAGAAATGCTCTTTTTTATATAGGAGCGACAGCGTTATTCTTCCGTATGCCGGGGTGTAGCTGATCGCATTGTGCAGGAGAATGGCGACGACCTGGCTGATGCGTTCCGGGTCCGCCTGACATAGAGGAAGAGCCTGTTCGGGAAGGCAGACGGAAAGCAGAATGGACTTATCCCTTGCCAGCGGCTCGAAGGCTTCATAAGAGTTCATCAAGAGAGTATCGATTTCCACGGGTTCTGGCTGGATTGAGAAACGCTGGTCATCGGAGCTGGAAAGTGTAAGCATATCGTTGACAAGTGCGGACATGCGCAGCCCTTCCTGATCGATCGTTTTTAAGAAGACTTTCTGTTTTTCCGGAGGGGCGTTCCTGCAGCATTCGGCGGCCGATAAAATGACGGCCAGAGGCGTACGGAGTTCATGAGAAGCGGAGGCGACGAACTGCGCCTGCTTTTGCTGGTTTTCCATGATGGGCCTTAAAAGCCTTCCGGTAAAGAGCCATGAAAAAATACTCAGCAGAAAAACGGCGGCGATATCGATTAATATAAAACGAAATCGCTGCTCCAGAATTTGTTCTTCCAGAGACTGCATGGAGGATAAGATAATAATTTCCAGAGAGGAGGCATATTTGCCCAGATTGATGATGCTTCCGAAATATTTGGCGTCAGTGGATGCAGAAACAAATTCAAACTCAAAATGAGAAGAAATATAGGAAGAATCTGTTTTTACAAAAAAGGACGCCGTGCTTTTGTCCTGATAAGCGTTCCGGCATTCTTCCAGAAGAAGGCTCCGGGTGGAATTTTCCGTCATATCGTTCAACTGGTTATAGAGAAAAGGTATGCCGTTGTCAAGGACATAAAAAAGATAATTTCCCTGCGCTTCCATTTTAGAGAGCCATTCCATGGAAATGACGGACTGCTGCTCTAAATTGGTCGTAATGGTATTAACATCATTTTGAAAAGACTGGAACTGATTTCTGTATAGCCCATTTTCCGAAACATACAGATAGCAAAGGGACATAATGATCATAATGACGGCAGTGATTCCCGTGCAAAGCAGGGTGAGCCGTATGTGTACTTTTTTAAACATGAATTATTTCTCCTGAAGGCTGTAGCCGATGCCGCGTGTCGTTCTGATCTGCAGGCAGCTGCCGGTTATCTGCAGACGTCTCCGCAAAAAATGGATATAGTTGTCGAGATTTCCTTCTTCCACATCGCTGTCCGGCCCCCATACTTTTAAAAGAAGCGTCTGACGCTGCAGGGTCTGTCCTTTGGAGCGTAAAAAGGTTTCCATCAGAGCGGCTTCTCTTTTGGATAACGTGCAGCTTCCGGCGGGGCCTGTCAGTATGCCTTCCGATGCCTGCCAGCTTACATCCGATACTGTCAGGAGGTCGGAACCGGTCAAAGTATGAGGCCGCCTGGCAACACAGCGGATTCTGGCGAGGAGCTCTTCAAATGCGAAAGGTTTGACCAGATAATCGTCGGCTCCCAAATCCAGCCCGGTCACTTTGTCGGATAAGGAGCCCAGGGCCGTAATCAGGATGATTGGCGTCACAATGCCCTTTTTTCGTAAAGAGGTCAGTATATCGGTGCCTTCGAGATGGGGAAGCATCCGGTCCAGCAAGATAATATCATAAATATTCTGTTCTCCGTAGAAGAGGGCTTCTTCTCCGTCCAGACAGGAATCTACGACGAAGCCTTCCGACTCTAATTGATAAGTCAGCGTATTGTTCAGTTGTCCGTCATCTTCCGCAAGCAGTATCCTCATGATTTTTATCCCCTTTTTCTCTATGTTATTATAACATTTTATTTTAGCAGAGGAATCTTTAATTATTCTCTAAAGCAGGGGATAAATTTTATCTGGAAGGTGATGTAAAATATTAGCCTGCGCGATAAGATTTCCCGTGAAATGCTTGTGAATATGTTAAGCGTTATTCAGGAAAAGAACCTAAAATTATCGAGAATGATATTTTTAAAGTTATCATTCCGCTAGATAATAAGTACTCATTTGATGTTAAAGTCAGCTATGTAAACGAACCGATAAGCGTTTATAGTGAGACTTTAGATCTAAATGAGACTTTAAGTGAGACTTTAAAATTAACAGAAAATGAAAAGGCGATATTGCGGGTTGTCAGACAGAGAGAAGATATTACGCAAAAAGATATTAATAAACCATAATATAACCGGAAGAAAGCTAAAGCAGTTTTTCTTCCGGTTCGGGGGGAAGCAAAGATCGGTATTACCCCGCAGTTCCCAAAGACTTTAATTCAAAAGAAGTGTAATCTGTCTGGCCAGCAATGTCCTTTTCTGCCAGCAGCAGTGTAACTGCCTTATATCCTGTCATTGGTTTTCTTCTATTTCTTTCCGATAATCCCAATCCTTTTAGAGATTCCTTAGAGATAAGCCTGATACTATATCTTTGTCAGGATTGTGACCGTAAAGGAGCAGAAAAGTATGAGAGCAGAAATGGGCATTGCAGAAAATGCCGGGAGAAGAAACAGAATATTAGCGGCTGTATTATCTTTTTCCATGCTGATGGTATCGCTTGCGGGATGCGGGAACGGCACAGCTTCCGGAAATGCCGATGTGGGAAATACGTCCTTAAATGGGAACGGTTCCGGCCCCTCCGCCGGACAGGAGCCGAAGAGCACGGCGATGGGGCGGTATGTGGAAGAAGTTATCGACTTGTCGGATCAAATCGGCTATGGAAACCAGCTATATCAAATGGAGAACGGCGATCTGCTCATCTCGGATCATGTGAGGGATTTTCTGGTATCTGCGGATAACGGCGCGACATGGGAGACCGAAACGGAAGTAAGAGACTGGAAAGCGCCCCTGACAGAAAATGATTCTGTCATGAGCCTGGCAGTCGGGGCGGATAATACGGTCGTCGTTATTTATGATGCGCAGAGTGTCTCTTCGTCGGATGAGAATTATAATCCGTTCGATATGGATCTGAAACTGATGATTATTCGTCCCGACGGCATGCAGATTCCGGTCGAGATTCCTTTGACGGAAGAGGATGAGCATCTTTACAATGTATGGATTTCCGATAAAGGAAAAATTCTGGTCAGTACATACGGTCCCAATCTATATGAAGTAAAAGAAGACGGCAGCAGCGAGGTGTTCCTCACGCTGGAATCGGCGCCGACGCTGATACAGTTCCAGAATAATCTGATGATTATAGACGGCTGGGATTATGGTGAACTGCTGATTTATGATATGGAAGAGCGGGCGTATATCGAGGACAGCGTTTTAAGCGATTTTTTAAAAGAAAATTATAAGGAGCGGTCGAATAACGGCGGCAGCTTTTACGATTTATTTTTCTTCATGGGAGAGGAAAATATTCTTTATCTCGCGGGACATAAGGGGCTGTACCGCCATGTCATCGGCGGCAGCGCCATCGAACAGGTAATCGATGGAAATCTCAGCGTTTTCAACAATCCCTCGTATACCATCCGCGGGATGCTGGCGCTCGATAACAGCGAGTTCATCGCGTTATTCAGCGGCGGAGAGGTGGTGCGGTTTACCTATAACCCGGATATCCCGACGGTTCCGGATGAAAAGCTGAAGGTATACAGCCTGAAAGAAAATGCGACGGTCAGACAGGCGGTCACGTTATATCAGATAGCTTATCCCGAAGTCTATGTCGAATATGAGGTCGGCATGGAAGAGGACAGCTCGGTCACGAGGGATGATGCGTTGAAAAGCCTGAATACAAGAATGATGGCGGAGGACGGACCGGACGTCCTGATACTGGACAATATGCCTATGGATTCCTATATGGAAAAAGGGCTGCTGGTCGATATTGCGCCCGTGCTCGACGGTATGGACGGCGATGATGCTCTGTTTGGCAATCTCGTGGACGCGTTCCGCACGGACGGCCATGTTTATATGATGCCGGCGGAAATCCAGATTCCCATCGCCTATGGAAAAGAAAGTTATGTTTCTGGAATGACGAAGCTTTCAGGAATTGCGGATGCGATGGAAGCGCTCCGGAAGGATGTTCCGGGCAAAGATTTGTTGGGCATATGTTCGGGAACCGGCATTATGAGACTTTTTTCCATGCTTTCCGTGCCTTTCTGGAAAACGGAGAGTGGCGGAATAGACCGGGAAGCGCTCGAAGATTATCTGATACAGGTCAAAAGAATTTATGATGCGCAGATGGATGGTCTGTCGGACGAAGCGATTCAGGAATATAACGATATGAGAGACAGGATTCTGGAAGAAGGCGGCTGCGATATCGACGATGATTCCGAAAGCAACCGAGCGAATTTAAATTATATAGATTATTTTATGGGACAGCGCGGGATAATATGTTCTTCCATGAGCGGTGCTTATGAGTATGCCGCGTTGTATTCCATAGCGCGCATGGAAGGCTATGAGGACAATGTGGCCGTGCCGCTCGGCGATGGGATTTTTTATCCTAAGACGCTCGCGGGCATCAGTGCGGTTTCCGGTAACGTGGAACGGGCGGAAGGTTTTCTGCGGCTGCTGCTCGGAGAAGAGAACCAGAGTTCTTTATATGATGGCTTCGCGGTCAATAGGGCGGCCTTCGATAAAATCCGGCGGGACGATATCGGAGAAGACGAGACATACGGCAGTCTTGCGATGTTAAATGAGGACGGGCAGTTATTTAAGTTAAACGTTTACTGGCCGGGCGAAGAACAAATCGGAGTGCTGCGAAACTGGATAGAGACGGCAAGCGTTCCTTATATTGAAGATACCGTGCTGGAAGAGGCGGTATACGAGGCGGGCGCCGCATACCTGCAGGGAACGAAGAGCCTTGAAGAGACGCTGGATGCGGTGGAGAAGAAGGCGGCGCTATATATAGCAGAATAAAAGGGAATGAAGATTTTCTAAGGCGTCAAAGAACGCCGCCTAAGAAAATCTATATCATTCCCGAAAGAATGCCCATTCGGGCATTCTTCCTGAGGTTGTGCAGCCGTTGTAGTTGTATAGGAAAAGAATGGAGATAGAGGAAATGAGAAAGAATAGAGGAATTAAGAAGGCGGTGTCAATATTTGTTCTGTTCTGCATGGCGCTCAGCCTGCTGGGCGGATGCGGGCAGAGCGGACGGAATGGACAGGACGGCGCGAACGGAAGCGGCGCGGTATCGGCGGGAAACGGGACGGATAACGCGGGCGGCACGGGGGAAAACGGAACAGGAGGATCCGGCGTATCGGGAGCGGATGCGGGAGAAGGCGCCGGGAGCGGTCAGACCGGGGACAGTCAGGCGATGGGGCGGTATGTGGAAGAGGTCACGGATTTGTCGGAGCGCATTTCGGGGCATCTGAACAGGCTGTTCCGGCGGCCGGATGGGAGTCTCGTTATCAGCAATGGCAATAAACCGTTCCTTGTTTCGAAGGATAACGGGGAGACCTGGGAAGAGGAGCGGAAGGACTGGTTAGACCGGCTGGAAGAAAAGGACAGCTATGTTATCGATATCGCAATCGGCGCGGATTCCACGACGGCGGTTGTCTGGGGCGGGATGGATGAGAACGGGGAATATCAGCAGCATCTGCTCGTTGTCCGGCCGGACGGCACGGAGCTTTCCATAGATAAAGAGTCGATAGGCGGCGCATCTCCCGGCGCGGCGGGCGTTACGGACGACGGAAGGGTTTTTGTCAGCGCACAGGGAGGTGATGACCTGTACGAGGTAAAAGCGGATGGAAGCTGCGAAGTCTGTCTGACGTTGCCGGGCGGCAGTCCGCAGATGATACGTTCCTATGATAATCTGCTCATAATGGACGATAACAGCTATGACGCGCTCCTGATTTATGATATCGAAAAGGAAGCTTATCTGACGGACGACGAAACGCTGGAAGATTTTATCAGGAGCTATTATAACGGCGGAAATAAATTCAACCTGGATGACGGGTATGAGATGTACTTTTTTATGGGAGAGGAAAACGTTCTCTATCTGGCGGGCGCACAGGGGCTGCACCGCCATGTGCTCGGCGGCAGCGCGATGGAACAGGTCATCGACGGGGCGCTCTGTACGCTCAGCAATCCGTCCTATATGCTCGAAGGTATGGTGATGTTAGAGAACAACGAGTTCCTGGCGCTGTTCACCGGCGCGCGGCTGGTCCGCTTCACCTACGACCCGGAGATTCCTACCGTGCCCGATGACATGATAAAGGTCTACAGCCTGAAAGACAATACGACGATACGTCAGGCGGTCTCCCTGTATCAGACGGCAAATCCGGACGTTCTCGTGCATTATGAGGTCGGCATCACGGATGGCAGCTCCATTACGAGGGAAGACGCGCTGAAAAGCCTGAATACAAAAATCATGGCGGGAGAAGGGCCGGATGTCCTTATCCTGGACGATATGCCGCTCGATTCCTATATGGAAAAAGGGTTACTGCTCGATATGAGCGCCTTCATGGACGGCCTGAGCGGCGACGAAACGTTATTTCAAAATATCGTCGAGGCCATGAAGACGGATGGGAAACTTTATGCGATGCCCTGTGAAATCTGTCTTCCCATCGTGGCGGGAGAGGAAAAATATATCGCACAGATGAGGGATCTGGAAGGCATTGCCGACGGCATGGAAGAGCTTAGAAAGGATAACCCGGAAAAAGATCTGCTCATGGTTTCCTCGGCAAAAGGCATCATGCGTTTGTTCGCCATGAGCTGTATGCCTGCATGGTTCACGGAAAGCGGGAAACTCGATAAAGAGGCGGTCGAAGAATTTTTAATACAGACGAAGCGGATTTATGATGCGCAGATGGACGGACTTTTGCAGAAGGATATCGACAGATATAACAGAGCGAACGAGAACTGGATGGCGGAATTTGGGGAAGCGAGGGAGAACAGCAAGTATCTGCGGACTGGCGCGGGCGCACTGCTTTATACGGCGGAGTATACGCAGATACACTGCGGCGCGGTGGATAGTTTTAACGAATATGCGGGGATGCGCTCCATCAACAGGGTAAGCGGTTATGAAAATACCGTATGGACTGTTATGAACGGGCAGAGCAGCAACATATTCTGCGCCAATACGCTGCTCGGAATCAATGCGGCGTCGGGGCATCCCGAACGGGCGGAGGACTTTATCAGGCTCTGTCTCGGTAAGGAGAACCAGACGGAGATCTGGACGGGCCTTCCGGTGAACCAGGCGGCTTTTGAGCAGATTTTTATCCCGGATGACAGGGTGGACGGCGAAGGCGCCTTCAGCTGGGAGAGCATGGGTACGCCGGATGGAGAGCGCGCAGACTTCATATCCTACTGGCCGGACGAGGAGCAGAAAGAAGACCTCAGGAAATGTATCGAGGCGCTGACGACGCCCTATATAGAAGACAAAGTGCTGGAAAATGCCGTTTACGAAGAGGGCGGCGGATATCTGCAGGAAATGGTAAGCCTTGAAGATGCGCTGAGGGCCATTGAAAAGAGAGTTTCGCTTTATATGGCGGAATGAAATAGGAAAGGAAGATTTTTTGAAAGCAAAAAAGCTTCGATGGAAAAAGAATAAACTGCAGAGTGCTTTTTTCCTGTTTATGGCGCCCAGTTTTATCGGCGTACTGGCGTTTGTGCTGGCGCCGTTCACAGATGTCTTCAAGCGTTCCTTTACGACGGCGGTAACGGGACAGTTCAACGGCGTTCAGAATTATAAGACGATTTTTGCCAATCAGGCATTTCAGCTGGCGGTCAAAAATACGTTCCGCTTCACGTTCGTCTGTATTCCGATACTGGTCATCGTGGGACTTGTCATTGCGTATCCGCTTAGCAAATTAAGGAGCGCGGGGCTGATTAAATCGCTTTATCTGTTTCCGATGGCTATGCCTACGGCGACGATCGTTATCGTCTGGAAAATGTTTTTTTATAAGCAGGGCTTTTTCAATCTGTTCCTGACGCGGCTCGGAGAATGGAGCGGGCTGTGGGGAGAAATTTATACGGACTATTTGGGGAGCGGCGCGGCTTTCTGGGTGCTGATATTCAGCTATGTATGGAAAAATACAGGCTATACGGTCGTCCTGTGGCTGGCCGGAATTTTGGGAATTTCCGGAGAAATGCTGGAGGCGGCCAGCGTGGACGGCGCGTCTGAGATGCAGCGTTTTTTCCGGGTGGTGCTTCCGAATCTGAAAGGAAGCCTGTATACGATCGTAATCCTTTCCTTCCTGAATTCCTTTAAGATATACAGGGAAGCTTATCTGGTGGCGGGCTCTTATCCGGAACAGGATATTTATCTGCTGCAGCATTTGTTTAATAACTGGTTCGTCAATCTGGATTTCGATAAAATGGCGGCGGCGGCCGTCTGCGTTGGCGGATTTTTGTTCGTTATCATCATGATTTTGCAGCGGCTATGGGATAAGGATGAGTAGGTATCGAGGAGAATGGCATGAAGAAAAAAATCAAAAACATAAAACAGGAAATTGCAACCCTCCTGCTCCTGTTTCCGGCGGTGCTGGTATGCCTGCCGGCGCTGTTTCTGGTGACGGGGTCCGTAATGGGAAACGGAGAACTGCGGGAATGCCTGTCGCCGGTTTTTGCAGAAGAGCTGGAATTTGTCTCCTGGAAACTCGTGCCGGATTATCCGACCTTTGAAAATTATGGAAAACTGCTTTTTTTAACGCCGCAGTTTTTTGTCCTGTTCTGGAATTCCATTAAAATCGTCGGATGTATTCTGATTGGCCAGCTGTTGGTCGGCGTGCCGGCGGCGTGGGCGTTCGCCGTATATAAAGTGAAAGGGAGCCGGGAGCTTTTCGCTCTGTATGTCGTGCTCATGCTGCTGCCTTTTCAGGTCACGATGCTGTCGAGCTATCTGGTACTGAACCGGCTCGGAATGCTCGATACCCATCGGGCGGTCATCCTTCCTGCAGTTTTTTCCACATTTCCGGTGTTCCTTTCCTATGGGGGATTTCGCAGCATACCGGTGCAGTTGTTCGAGGCCGCCCGAATCGACGGCGCCGGGGAGCTGACTATTTTCCGGAAGATAGGGCTTCCGCTCGGAAAGAGCGGCCTGTTGTCGGCAATGACGCTGGGTTTTCTGGAATATTGGAATATGATGGAACAGCCGATGGCTTTTCTGGAAGAAAAAGCCTTATGGCCGCTTTCCCTGTATCTGCCCGAAATCACATGGGCGCAGGCGGGCTACGTGTTTGGGGCGTCGATAATAACGCTGATTCCGGCGGTGTTCGTGTTTGTCTGGGGACAGGATTACCTGGAACAGGGGATTATTTTTTCGGGTTTGAAAGAATAGGTTGAAAATTAACAGGGTTTGGGATGAACGATAGAAAGAGAGATAAGAAAATGCCGGAAGAGAAGAGAGCGGGAGAGAGCAGGAAAAGGAAGATTATCGCGGGATTTTTGATTTTCCTTGCATTCATGTGGCTATGTACCATCCTGTCCAGGAGTATATATGCGTCCCGGCTTCCCATCGTTACGACGGTGCGGACAGAACAGAAATATATAGAACATATTGTAGAGGCGGAGGGCATTGTCGTTGCGGGGGATAAAAGCCCGGTCACGGCTTTGAGCGGTCTCAGAATCGAAAAGGTGATGGTGCAGGTCGGCGACAGGGTGGAGGAAGGCGATGTGCTGTTCACAATCGATATGGAGGATCTGGAGGCAATTATGGAAGAAAAGCAGGCGCAGATTGCCAGATTGCAGCTTCAGATCAATACGATTGTGCAGAATGAAGAGCTTGCGAAACAGAAGAAAGCGCTGGAAGAGGAGCGGGCGAGAGCGGATTATGATGCGGAAGCAAGGTATCAGGATACGTTGGTCGGCCGGGCAGAGGAGGAAATTCATCAGGCGGAAACGGATATCGAGGAGCAGGCGGGCGATGAAGAGGCGTTAAAAGACGCCCTGCAGTCGGCGGCCTATGCGGAAGCAGACGCCAGATGGCAGCGCGAAAATACGATGAAGGATGCCGGAAGAAGGGTGGAAGATATTCTTTTGCCGGAAGAGACAGATTCCACTTTAGAAACCAGCCGGATAGAACTTACCGGTCTGCAGTCGGATCTGTCGAAGTATCAGGCGGTCAAGGATGTGAACGGTCAGATTACGGCGCCGGAAGGCGGACTGATCACGGATGTTTTTATCAGCGCCGGAGTACGGATTCCCGATTCCGCAGTCATGCTTTTGGCGGACGATGCGGTGCCCTGTCAATTTAAGACGATGCTCGATAAGGAGCAGAAAAAGTATGTGGGACTGAACGATAAAGTGGGATTAAAATTAGACGGGAGCAGCAGGGAGTCTGATGTGTCCGTGGATTATCTGGCGGAAAGCGAAGCGATGCCCGGAAGCTATGAGATTTATATTAATCTTCCGGAAGGGACGGGAATGCCGGGACTGTCCGGTGTTATGAAGCATACGGAAACGGGAGAAAAATATCCGAACTGTGTTCCGCCAACTGCCGTTTACAGAGATAACACGAGGAGTTATATCTATGTAGTAAAGGAGAGGGAAGGTATTCTCGGCATGGAGTATTATGTGGAGGAACTGAGTGTGAAAATTCTGGACGAGAACGAAAGCTGGGCCGCGATAGAAGGCGCGCTGGACGGCGACAGCCAGATCATTACTTCCGCCACAAAGGATGTGAAGAACGGGGATATTGTGCGGTATTAAGAGATATTGAATCCATAGATAAGAGAGAATTCAGAGCATGGAAAATGGGGTTTCCATATCTGTCGAAAAACCGCTTGACGGATATAACAGACAGATGTAGAATAAATTTGATTTGATATTAGGCAAATGTAGAAATAGATACGGATGGCAATGATACAGAGAATGCCGCGGCGGCGGAGCGGGAGAAAAAATGAAGAGATTACCGGAATCGGAACTGGAAATTATGATGATCATATGGCGGCATGACGGGCCCGTCAACCGGATGGAAATAGAAGAACATTTGAAAAAAGATGTGGCGGCGCCTACGATTTTGTCCTTCCTGAACAGGCTGGAGGCGAAGGGATTTGTCAGCGTGGAGAAAATCGGGAAGGTGAACTGGTATACTCCTTTGGTGAAGGAAGAGGAATATTTACAGAAGGAAAGCAAGAATATTCTGCGGAAGATGTATCGGAATTCCCTGAAAAATTTCGTGACTGCCTTATATGACGGTGACGGGCTGTCAGCACAGGATATGGAAGAGCTGAAAGCGTTTCTGGAGGAAAAGAGCGCGGGGAAATAGCCGCATCGCATAGGGCGGCCGGCGGAAAGACAGGAAAAGAATCCGTGGACAGGGAGGCGGAAATTGGCATGAGAGCAAAATGGAGAAAAGCGATATGGGCGATTCTGGCGGTGCAGCTTTTACTGATGCACCTGCTTTTTATGGATAAAGTCCTGCGGAATGCTTATCGGCTGGATTATCTGATTGGAAAGGCTGTCGGCCGTTTGGGGCTGCCTTATGTGCTGTATAACAGGTGGAGATATCTGGTAATAGCGGTCTGGCTTATATCGTCGGTGTGCGTGATGCTGTTTCATTATCTGAATTATATACGTTTCCGAAGAAATTGTATCAGCCGGATTTATATCATATCGGATGAATCCGTAAAACAGAATCTAAAGTGCGCCGTTGAGGAAACGGGACTGCGTGCCGGAAAAAAAGAAGATGCGGGGAGGACTTTTCTTTATGGGAGCAATGCGGTACGGGAGCCTTTTATCATCGGTTTCCGGAAGCCCATCCTGATCTTGCCGGAACGGGAATACAGCGGACGGGCGCTGCATTTTATTTTTTTGCATGAGTGTTATCATATACGGCATAAAGATACGCTTTATAAGCTGTTCCTGTTATTCATGCAGTCGATGCTCTGGTTCCAGCCGCTTATATATCTGTTAAAAGCAGTCGGCGGCCGGGACGTGGAGGCGGCCTGCGACGAGGCGGTCGTAGAAGGCCGGGATATGGCGGAAAGGAAGGAATATGGATATGCCCTGTTAGAGTGTATGGAGCAGGAGCGGGTATCGGGGCAGGCGTATTCGGCTTATTTTTATCACGGGAAACGGATGATGAAAGCGAGAATTTCCGCCATTATGAGAGAAGACGAAAGGCTGGATTCTCTGGCTTATGCCGCAATCGCCGTTTTGCTGGCGGATGTTGTTTTCAGCACCGGCCGTATCGGTTACAATCTGTATGACAGATATCGGACGCATCAGATACAGCTGCAGGCGGAAGAGTTTGGCTATGATGAAAACGGGGAGCCGAGAACTTCCATATATGATGGTTATGAGCTTCCGGCGGGCTTTTCACAGGCGGCAGTCGATGCCATGGTAAAACTGGAACCGGTTTCTGAAAATGCTTATTATGAAGAGTGGCAGCGGGCGGATGTTTATGAAGAAAAAGAGTATGCGGAGCTTCCCTATGCAGCTGAGGGGCCGTGGCAGGTTCGTTTGAAGGACGCGGACAGATACAGGGACGCCGTGCCGCTGCTGCTTCAGCGGTATTTGTTTTATTATGTAGATCAGGAACGGATCGCGCAGTGGAACCCGGAAGAATACGAATATACCAGCCTGGAAACGGTTTCCAGCAGGCTGCTGGCAGGCGATAAGCGGGAGGCGGCCTTTGCGGTGGTTTTCCGGTATTATATCGGATATGAGGAAGAGGAACTGCGGCAATTTCCGCGGGAATTGCGCGGCAGGGCGCAGATCTCGCATGAAAAGGGCGGCTATTATGCGTATTTTAACTGGACGGTGCATATCCGTATGATACAGGATTATGTTTTTGAGCTGGAAGGGGTCGCGGAGACAGAAGACGTGCTGGCGGCGTATGTGCAGAATGCACAGCAGACCGCCTCGCAGGCTGCGGGGGAAAATGCGCAGAGGCAGGATATGCCGGCGCCGGCGGTTTCGGAACTGCTGGACGATGTGCCGGAGGTCGATTTGGTCTACGGAATAGATGATGAAGAAAACAGGGATTCTTTGACAGAGGAGGGAAACGGTTCATCCGAAAGCGAAACAGTGGAAAGTGCCTGTCAGGTTGATACGAGCGAAGGCATTTTGAAGGTCAGCGGCGCGGACGGGGTATGGAAGGAAGTGCCAATTACATTGGAGGAGCTTTATGGCCGGGGAGATGAAATGGACGGAAAGCTGACTTCGTTACAGGAAGGAAGCTATCAGGTGGACGAGAATAAGATTGTATTCGCCTATGGCGGAAGCAGCGAAGTCCCTTTTTCCGTTGTTTTCTATGAAGAAGAGAGCCGGAGCTTTAAGAAATCCATCGTGACTTATGATTATTTTGGCGGCAGAAAAATTTATGTGGATTTTCCGGAGAACGGGCAGGAAGGTTTTCTGATCTTTACAGGGGAGCGTGTTGTCTGGCAGGAATCGACGATTTTATTTCATACGGAGGACGGCGGGAAGTCGTGGCAGTTCATTGGAGAGGCCGGACCGGATATGACGATGGAGAGCCATTCTCTGACGACGGGCGCGGTATTTATCAATAACAGAGTCGGCTTTGTGACGATCCGGGATTCGGAGACGCCGGATATCTGGCGGACGGAAGACGGCGGGAAAACATGGGAAAAACAAACGCTCCCGGAAGTGCCGGAGTATTACTGTATGGCGTATGCGCCGGAACAGCGGAGCGATATTCTGTGTCTGTATGTGGGGATGGAGGAATATTCGGAATATGGAGGAACCAAAGCAAAATACGAGTCGGCCGATGAAGGGAGAACATGGGAATATAAAGGGATTGTCGTCCGCAAATAGCGCGGCTTCGCTTTTCCTGAAAACGGCATGTCATGTGATGACAAGGCCCTTGAATCTGGCCGTATATGGAATTACATGGTTCCGTCTGTATTCCCTGTGCCAGTTCGGCGGAATTTATAAAAATGCGCCGGTTCTTTTCGTCTGTTTCCTGTGGTGGCTGGGTGTGCTCGGCTATGGCCTCCGGCTGTGGATAAAGTATGACAGGCATAAAATACCGATGCTATTCCGGCGTTTAGCGGCGGATGGGAATATGCTGACGGCGGCAGCAGGGGCAGCAACAGGAAAAGTGGAGACAGCGGCAAGGGAAACAGAGACAGAGGTAAAGGAAACGGAGGTGGGACAGGCAGAAAAGACTTTTGCGGGCGATACGATCAAATGGTATATCCGACGGAAGGATTACTGTCAGCTTTTTCTGAAAGACGGCGCCGTTCTGCTTTTGGATCTGCGCGGAATGCGGCGGGAAGAGACAGATTTTCTGGACGTAAAATTGTCGGCAGTTCCAATATTGCGCAAAAAAGGTTTTAAAATTGCGGCGGGCCTTTTTCTGGCGGCCGCTACGCTGTATGGAAGCTGTCTCGTGGCCAGGAGCGCGATACCTTATCAAGGGGAGCTGTCCTGGTATCTGAAAGATTTACAGGATAAAAGGATCGTCGCGCTGCGGCATAATAATGTGTATGAGACGGGGATAGAAGGTATTCTGGAAGATATCCGAAAGGAGGTAGAGCTTCCGGAGAGGCTGTGCCTGGCGACCAGTTTTAATCTGCATTTTGCGCCGGACGGGATGATACAGTCGTTCGATACGATGCTGTACGGTTTTGATAAAAAGGGCGATTTCGTTGACAGTTATCTGATCAGCTATCCGGCGGGGTATTCCCGTAAAATCAATGTCTGGCTGCATGGCTCCGCCGGGGCGGGCTACAATGCCAACAAGGACTTACAGCCGCTTGTCGAGGCGGTTTCCGCGATGCCGTTGGAGGAGACCGCTGCCGGGTGGGACGGAGAATCGTGCTACGGTATTTTATATTATGGAACCCGCGAATGGTTCAGCCGGGAGGGAATCTGTTATTTGAATCATGCGGGAGAATGCAGGATGCCGTCTGATGGGGAGGATTATTTTTCCGGTTACAGCGTTTCCGTTTTCTGTCCGGAAAATAAGGCGGTAACACCTGTCCGCTATCTGTACATGGGATATCAGCTTTTCCCGGAAGAGGAAGCGGAATATACGGCGGATTATTATCCGGAGGAAGATACGGGATACGGAGCGGATTATTTTCCGGCAGAAGGAGATGGATATGGAGAAGATTATGCATTGGAAAAGGATTTGGCCTGCAGCGTCCATTCGACGGAAAATATCTGGCGCGGATGCGAAGATTATCCACTGGGGCAGTATGGGGAAATAAGGCAGAAAGAGGGGGATTATTATGATAAGAACGGAGAAAAGATTTATCATTACCGTTATCAGAATTTTCATATGAAAGATGAACTGCCCGGCGCGGATTCTGTCAATCGTTTTCTGGAAGAGAAGGAGCGCACGGTCAGGGAAGCATGGCAGAGCCAGGGGCAATGGCATGGCGAGAATGAAACGATAGAAGAGGATTATGGCAGAACGGAGTATGGCAGTAACCATCCTTCCGATTACATGGAATTTCAGTGTATGACTTATCTGGAGGGAAGCTACTGCAGTCTGGTTTTTTTCGAAGAGCATTATACGGGCGGCGTTAAAGCGTTTCCGTCGCTGTGTACTTATACGGTCGATGTCAATACGGGAAAAGAAGCGCAGTTACAGCAGATCGTGCCGCAGATATCAAGAGAGGGATGGATCGCGCTGATTGACGGGGCTTTTGAAAAAGAGCAGGGCTTTAAGTTTCTTCTTCCGAATACGGAATATGAAGAGACGGCGGGAGAGTGCTGGTATGATTCCTATGAAAAGGGAGAGTGGGAATCCGGCTTCTATCTGACGAAACAGGGAATCGCTTTTTATTATGGATTCGGGCAGATCGCATGGGAAGGGGAAGGACTGATCGAGGCGCTTGTTCCGTGGGAGGAGATATATCAACGTATGAAAGACTGAGTTCGAATAACAAAGCTGTGGCAAAGACGGGTTATGATCCGTCTTTTTTCTTGACAAGACAGTCTACTTTCGATAGACTATACAAAGAGTCTATTCGTAATAGACCAAACGTATACAAAGAAAGGAGAAACATTCATGAAGGAATATAAACTGGCGGAGGGAGAGGCCCGGTTCGCAGAACTGATCTGGCAGAGAGAGCCGATTACGTCGCCTGAACTCGTAAAGTTGTGTGAGAAGGCATTTCAATGGAAAAAGTCAACGACTTATACGGTATTGAAAAAATTATGCGAGAGAGGCATTTTTCAGAACGAAAAGGCAGTCGTTACTTCTTTGATATCGAAAGAGGAATTTTATGGTTATCAGGGCAGGAAATTTGTGGAGGAATCCTTCGGAGGCTCAATTCCCCGGTTTTTGACCGCTTTTATGGGCGGAAAGAAGCTGACGAAGGAACAGGCGGCAGAAATCAGAGCGTTGATCGACAGTTTTGAAGAATTCGAAGGAGAGGAAAAATGAGCCGGATATTTTTAACAATATTAAATATGAGCCTTACTGCCAGCTATTGTATTGCGGCGGTCATCCTGCTTCGGTTTTTTCTAAAAAGACAGCCAAAGATTTTTTCTTATCTGCTGTGGGGCGTGGTGCTGTTCCGGCTGCTCTGCCCTTTTTCTTTTTCCAGCAGCTACAGCCTGCTGCGGCTGAATACCAATCTGCTGTCCGAAAATATTCTCCACGGATGGGATACGGACGCCGGCGGCGGGGAAAGAGAGGAGAATGCGCCCGTACAGGGAACGGAGAACGCGGAGGAGGCATTGGGAAGCCAGGATGCCGGCATGGAAAACACGCCGGGAGCATGGGCGCGCAAGGTCATCAGTGTTGGCGCATGGATATGGTCTGCGGGGGTGATTGTGCTCTTTTGCTACAGCGTTTGGGCCGCTTTCCGTCTGCGCCGTTCTCTGGAGGGCGCCGTTAAAATAGCAGAAAATCAATACGAAACGGAAGGAATTGCGACGCCGTTCGTTATGGGGCTGTGCAGGCCGCGGATCTATTTGCCGGCTCGTCTGCAAGAGAAAGAAAAGCGGTATGTCCTTGCTCATGAGGAACTCCATATTGCGAGAAAAGACTATCTTGTAAAACTGGTTTTCTATGCCGCGGCCTGTCTCCATTGGTTCAATCCGCTCGTATGGCCCGCTTTTGTTTTGATGGAAAACGATATGGAGATGTCCTGCGATGAGGCGGTCTTAAAGAAGCTTGGAGCGGACGTCAAAAAAGAGTATTCGATGTCCCTGCTGTCCTTATCCGCCGGGGAGGGCAGATGGGGGAGCAGTCCGCCCGCTTTTGGGGAAGGCAGGGTCAAAGGGCGGGTCCGCAATATTTTAGCTTACCGGAAAAGGGCAGCGCTTACCGTCGTGCTGGGGGCTGTCGTGATTATCGCTGCCGGAGCCGGGCTGTTGTTAAATCCTGTGCGAAGGGAGGAAGCCGACGAGGAAGCACAGAAACTGGCGGCATTTGTCGAAGCGTATGCGGAGGCGTTCAGCAGCAGGACGGGCGAAGAGGTCGTTGCGCTCTATATGGATGGGGAGACGGCGTTAGAGAACGTGCCTATGCTGGAAAAAGTGAATGGCGGATATGCGCTTGGCATGTCGAGCCCATGGCCGGACGGATTCCGGTATCAGATTTATCCGGAAGAGAACAGGGCGGATATTTATTATTATGCCTGGACATCGGATCCGCATATTACGGTCTGGCTGGAAAAAATGCAGTGCATTATGATCGATGGGGAATACCGGGTGGCGGAGGATTTTTACCGGACATTCGATAACATTATCTCGAAGGAGGAATTCGACAGCGCATACCGGATTCAGGATACCTGGCAGTTCATTGATTATAAAGAGAGCGGCTTTGTCGATGCGATTAATTATCAGCGGGAAGACGGCACGTCCTCTGTGGATAATACGGTGTATGAGGAGCCGGTAAAGGCGGCGGAATATATTTTGAATCTGAAGGGCGGAACGGGCGCTGTGGACGGAGGCAGCAGTTATCAGGCCATGGTGCGGTATACTTTTGAGGACGGAAGCGAAGCCCTGATACCGATGTATCAGGCGAATTATGATGCGGAAACGGGAACTTCCGCAGGCGGGCCGGTTTGGATCGTGGATACCGCGGTTTGGAATGCGGGAGCGCCGTAAGCGGAGAACGATAAACGAGAAAAAGGCCATGGAAATTGATTTTCCTGTAAAAGAGGTTGACACATGTATACCATGGGTGATATAGTTGGTATACGACGGTATACCAGAGAGCGATACCAGGGCGGGAGGACAGCGATGACAAACATAAATTTATCGGACGGCGAATGGAAGATCATGAATGTGTTGTGGGAAAGGGAATCGGCCACTATAACGGAGCTGACGGCGGCGCTGCAGGGAGAGACAGGATGGGATAAGCATATTATTATCACGATGCTGAACAGGATGATGAAAAAAGGCGCGGTTTCTTTCCGGGTGGCGGGGCGCGCAAAGCGGTTCTATTCCATCGTGTCCAGAAACGAGGTCTCCATCCGGGAAACGAAGGGTTTTTTGGAAAAAGTGTACAGGGGGAGTATCGGCATGATGGTCAATACGATGGTAGAAGACCAGGCCCTGACGAAAGAGGACATAGCTGAGTTATATGAGATATTGGAACAGGCGGAAAGGGTTAAAAAAGAGGGGAAGAAGGGGAATCCATCATGAAGGAGACAATTATTGCATCTTCTATATTAATCGTGTGCATCGTATTGCTCAGGAAGCTGTGTAAAAGAAAGATCAGCGCGGGGATGCAGTATGCGCTCTGGCTGATTGTTGCGCTTAGACTGCTCATGCCGGGCATGACCGCAATCTGGCCTGATTTGATGCCGGAAAGCGGTTACAGCATTTTGAATGTAACGGACAGAATGGAAAAGGCGGCGCAGCATTATGTATTGCCGCAGGAGCCGTCTGCACAGGAAAACATACCATCGGAGGGACTGCCTTTTCTGACGGAGGAGACTGCGGAAGGAACGATCGTTACTTATTTGATCGACCGGATGATATGGCATGAGGCTATACAGAAAATATGGTATGCGGGGATGGCATTGTCCGGGCTCTGGATGGCCGCCGTTAATTTCCGCTTTATGCGCGGATTGTATAAAAGCCGCCTGAGATACGCAAGGGAAGATTATGAACTGCCTGTCTATACAGCGGCGGGACTATTCTCTCCGTGCCTGTATGGCCTGCCGGGAAAAATGGCCGTATATCTGCCGGAGGAGGAGGCCGGAGATGAGAAACGGGTAAAACATATTTTGGCACATGAGCTCTGTCACTATAAGCATAAGGACGTCTGGTGGTCGCTTCTCCGCTGTATTCTGTTGATCGTTTACTGGTTCGATCCGCTCGTATGGCTTGCGGCGGTTCTGTCCAAACAGGACTGCGAGCTTGCCTGTGACGAAGCGGCGGTTCGGATGCTTGGGGAGGAAGAACGAATTGCCTATGGAAAGACACTCGTTTCCCTGATCGTCAGAAAAACGAAAGCGGCAGATATCGTATGTACGGCAACGACGATGACGGCGGGAGCGGGAGGCGTTAAAGAAAGGATACGGAGAATCGCGGAGTCGCCCCGCAGACTGGCAGCGGCTGTCGTTCCGGCGCTTGTGGCGGCAGCAGTCATCGTCGTATTTACCTTTACAGGAGCAGAAGCTTATCCGGAAGGCACTTACCTGTTGGAGGGGGAAAACTCTTTTACTGTAACAACAAGTTGTTTTCAGGTGACGTTTCCGGAGGATTTTGCAAAGAAAGCGTCTTACCGCGGGGCAAATGGAACGGATATTCTTGTTTATCACAGGGATTCCGGACTGGAGGTCGGGCGTTTCTGCATGGCGTTCTATGAAGAGGCGGTGCGGCTCGCGGATACAGAAGGAAAAGAAATTATCCTGATTGGAGATTACGGCGCGAATGGAGCGTTAAGGCGTTATATAAGTCTGAAAAACGAGGAAAGCGGGTATCCGGTCTATTCCGGAACGGAGTCTGTAACGGCAGGAGTACCGGGTACGGACAGCAACATTGTAACGGATCAATCTTTTTCCGGGAATACGGCGGTGGGAGCGTCCGGGGGCGTAGAGCCGATTCCGGCGCCCGAACTGGTGAAGGCGGAAATTATCAATCTGCCCTATCGGAAAGATGAAAATTATGACGCAGTCGATGTTGAGGACGAAACTACTTACTTAATAGAAGAAACACAGGAATTATCTGATAATCCGCCGAAAGAGCTGACCGTGGAGCATCTTCCGGATGAACAGGTGACGGAAATCTACCTTTCGGAAGAACAGCCTTGTTATCTGTATATACCGGCCGATTATGCGGAAGCGGATGAGGAAACACAGGCGGAATTGTCCGGGATGAATCAGACATTGACAGAATTGGCGGATTCTGTCACCGTATTATATGTGAGCCGGGAGGCAATGCAGAAAACGTTGGAGACTCTTGTGGAAAACCGATCTGCCTATGTGGGGGATAACGTCAGAGTGTCTCATATCGTAAGCACTCTTCCTGCCGCTTCCGGAATCCGTTATCAGTTCCTGGAGCTGCAGACGGCGACGGAGCCTTATGCGGCAACGCTTTATTACCGGCATTATGCGGATACGTTCCTGGATGCGGACATCCCTTTTCTGAATGCGGTTCTGCTGTTCTCTACAGTCGAAAATCTGGAGATCTGCGATATACGGATATACAATATACAGAGCCCGGAGGAGGCATCTTATTCGGATTTGTCCGAAGCGCCCTATGAGGAGATTCATTATAGAAGAGGCGAGATGGAAGAACTTTTCGGAGAGCTGTATCCCTGCTCGGAAACCAGGGAAGCGTTGACGGGGCTGTATAATAGAGCATTGGAATATCTGCAGGGAGAGGATTATTGGGAGGAAGGGTGAAAATTTAAGAAAAAATTAAGCTTTTCCTGAAACATTTTTTAAACTTTCCGACTCTAATATATAGAGAATAAAATATTTCTATAGTAAACGACATAACAAATTGCTTTTTCCGGCTCTTGCAAAAGCCATATAGGTAAGCTTTTATAAGTCCGAAAAAGCAATTTCTAGTGTCGTTAACTATAGATTTAGAGGTTTTTTAAAGACAGGTCTGCTATAGTGTATCGTATGATGACCGAGTTTAGATGATATAATGAGCGTTAGCGAGAAGAATGAGCCTGCTCATTCGACGAGCGGCGAATGGCAATCATGAATCGCAGATTCATGATATAGCAGACAACCGTTTACAGAGGTGGGGAATATCGTGCAGGGGAGCGTACAGAAGAAAAAGACAGAAATTGTGTTATGGGAGATGGAAAAGCCAGAGGGCAGACAGCCGAAGAGAGGCGGAAGAAAGAGGCCGGGCGATGTGGATATCATTAGCCTGTATCCGGACAGGAGCAATAGCAGGGCCGGAGAACCGGTCCGGCGAAGAAAGCCGGGACAGTCAAAGAAACGCAGGAAAGCGCGAAAGAGACGCGCTTATTTATACCGGACCGTGGCGGTCTGCAGCATAGCGTTATGTCTTCTGATCGCCTTTATGGCAGTCGATCTGGTATATGATTACAGGAAAGCGGACACCGCCAAAAAGGCGGTTCCGGTAACGAAAGAGATTGTTTCGGGACAGGACGACACAGAAGGGATAAAAGAGCCGGAGATCGTGGAAGATTTTCTGGAAGTGAACGATTATTCCAGACCGGGGACGAAGTTACCGGCAGTAAATAATATTTTCGTACACTATACGGCGAATCCGGGAACGAGCGCAAGGCAGAACAGGAGCTATTTTGCCAGTCTGGCGGAGACGCAGGAAAGGTCTGCCAGCGCCCATTTTATTATCGGGTACGAGGGTGAAATCGTTCAGTGCATCCCGTTAGACGAACAGGCTTATGCGGTCATGACGAGGAATGAGGATTCTATTTCCATAGAATGCTGTTATTTGGAGAATGATGGAGAATTTACGAAAGAGACTTACGATTCCCTGGTGCATCTGCTGGCATGGCTGGAACAGGAATATCATCTGGGGAGCGATGATATTCTGCGGCATTATGACTGCGGCGGGAAAAAATGTCCTCTTTATTATGTCGAACATGAAGATGCCTGGGAAAAATTGTTGAACGATGTTGACGTTTACGCAGCCGGGCATAGTTCTTCGCAGTTATAATGGCGATATGATTCCAAAACAATGAGAGCAATGAGAAAAACTGGCGCGGAATTGTTGACATTTTACGCCCCAGAGGGTAAAATAAATTCCGCAGGCTGCCCAGATAGCTCAGTTGGTAGAGCAGAGGACTGAAAATCCTCGTGTCACTGGTTCGATTCCGGTTCTGGGCATGATTGGGAAATTGAATAATTGTTGTTTATGCGGGTGTAGTTCAGTGGTAGAACACCAGCCTTCCAAGCTGGATATGTGGGTTCGATTCCCATCACCCGCTTTTTAATATGTTATAACAGAGTCATGACAGGCGCGCGACATAGGGGGGGATCGCAATGGTCACATCTTTGGCAAGGCAGGCAGTCATTATCAAATCGGGGAACGACACCAGTATTTTAACAGGAAATTATGAGCTGGCTTATGCGCTCGGTTTTCTTGCAAATCAGATGGAACTTTCCATATCGGAAAACGATGTTAATGTCCAGGAGTTACATCAGCAGGTCGTGGAAGCGTTAAAAAATAAAACGATGGAAGATGAAAAAATAAAGCGTCTGTTCCGGATGGTCAGGCTGTACAGCCCTGCGGCGGAATGGGACGGGCAGATGCGGGAACTGCTTCATACCGGACTCACGGAAACCTGTCCGTGGGATCTGTATCATGCGGGGTAGGATTCGGCGGCCGGGATAACAGAAGAGCGGAGATGAGGGACTATGTATGGAGAAGGCTTATAAACTGGAATTTGCCGGGGAGCAGAACGGCAGTCTGTATGTAAACTGCTGCGGGCTGTCGCAGACAGAGCCGCTTCACAGCTTCGGCCCGGCGTTAAAACCGCATTATATGATTCATTATATCCTGAGCGGCAGGGGAATTTTTTCAATTGGCGGAAAAGAATACCCTTTAGAAGAGGGTTACGGTTTTTTGATTACGCCGGACGAGCTGGTCTTTTATCAGGCGGACGAGCTGGAGCCGTGGACTTATGTGTGGGTCGGGTTCAGCGGCGTACAGGCGGCGGAATATATCGGAAATATGGGCCTTTCCGTAAAACAGCCCGTATTCAGGTCTGAGCGGTCGGACGAACTGTATCAAATCGTAAAAGATATGATGGAGCATAATACTTTTGGGATGTCAAACGACCTGCGGCGGAACGGCCAGCTCGGAATCTTTCTCTCCGTCATCGCAGAAAGCGCGGCGGTCACTGAAAAAAACGAAGTAGACAGGGCGAATATCTATGTGAAAAAGGCGGTTGCGTTCATTCAAAGCAATTATTGTAATGCGATCAGGGTAACAGACGTGGCGGATTATGTCTGTATTAACAGGAGCTATTTATATACGCTCTTTCAAAAATCGATGGGGATATCTCCGCAGCAGTTCCTGACGGCTTTCCGAATCACGAAGGCGACCGAGCTTTTACAGCTCACTTCACTTTCCATCGAAAGTATTGCTTTTTCCTGCGGCTACAGTGACCCGATGGTATTCGCAAAGGCATTCCGGCAGATGAAGAAAATGTCGCCCACCGCATACCGGCGGGAAATGCAGAAGGGCGAGAGCCGGAGGAACAAAGAATATCTGAAACAGGTGGAAGATTTTATCAGTCAGATCAACAGGCTGAACAATTAACATTTTGACAGATATATAGAACAAACAGATATGTTATGACGGGGTTTTTTTCTATATGATTATTCTGTAAAAAGCAGTATTTGTAAAGGAGACGGGGTTATGAAGGAAACTGTTTTAAAAAAGTTTGAAGAAATTTTTGGAGACATTAAGGATGTCAATGTGTATTTTGCGCCGGGACGCGTCAATATGATCGGGGAACATACGGACTACAACGGCGGACATGTTTTTCCGTGCGCACTGACGATCGGGACTTATGCGGCAGCGAGGAAAAGAGAGGATGACAGGCTTCGCTTCTATTCTGTGAATTTTGACAGGCTCGGCGTCATCGAGTCTTCTATCGCGGATTTGAAGCCGGAAAAAGAGGCTGATTGGACGAATTATCCCAAGGGCGTTATGTGGGCTTTTGAAAAGAGAGGCTTTAAAATGCCCTGCGGAATGGATATCGTGTTGAACGGCAATATTCCGAACGGTTCCGGCCTTTCCTCTTCCGCATCGCTGGAAGTCCTGACCGGATATATGCTGCGGGATCTTTTCGGTTTCGATGTGACAAACGTGGATCTGGCATTGATCGGACAGTATTCGGAGAATCATTTCAACGGCATGAACTGCGGCATTATGGATCAGTTTGCGTCCGCGATGGGCAAAAAGGACAATGCCATTTTCTTAGATACGGCGGATCTGTCCTATGAATATGCGCCGCTCGTTCTCGAAGGGGCCAAAATCGTTGTAACGAACAGTAAGGTAAAGCATCAGCTCGTGGATTCCGAATACAATGTGAGAAGAAGCGAGTGCGAAAAAGCTCTGGAAGAGCTGCAGAGCGTTGTCGATATCAAAGGGCTCGGCGATTTGTCGGAGGAGCAGTTCGAGCAGTATAAATCCGCGATTAAAGACGATGTGCGGGTGCGCCGGGCAAAACATGCGGTATATGAGAACCAGAGAACGATCCGCGCAGTGGAAGCGTTGAAAAATAACGACGTCCGCCTTTTTGGCGAATTAATGAATGCTTCCCATGTATCCCTCAGGGACGATTATCAGGTATCCTGCGATGAGATCGACGTACTGGTGGAAGAAGCGTGGAAGGTTCCGGGCGTTATCGGGTCCCGCATTACCGGAGGCGGTTTCGGCGGCTGTACGGTCAGTATTGTAAAAGATGAGGCCGTAGCGGAATTTCAGGAAAAAGTCGGAGCGGCTTATCGGGAGAGAGTCGGAAAAGAAGCGGATTTCTATGTAGTGGAAATCGGCGGCGGCCCGGCGAAATTATGATGGCTCGAATGCAGAATGAGAATGGGGGATGTCATATGATTCAGAAAAATATTAAAAAGTTAGTCCAATACGGGCTGAAAACGGGCCTGATCGAAGAAACGGATAAAATCTATACGACGAACCGGCTTTTGGAGCTGTTCAATCTGGATGAACCGGAAGAAGGCGGCGAGGATATCGAGATGGAAGAAGAGGAGCTGGAAACAGTGCTTTCCGAGATGATGGATTACGCCTGTGAACAGGGCATCATGACGGAGAACAGCATCGTTTACCGTGATCTGTTCGACACGAAGATTATGAGTATGCTGACGCCGAGGCCGAGCGAGGTGATTGCGAAGTTCACGGCCCGGTATGAGCAGAGCCCGCGTGAAGCCACGGATTATTTCTATAAATTGAGCCAGGATACGGATTATATCAGAAGATACCGCATTAAAAAAGACCGGAAATGGGTCGCGGCGACAAAATACGGCGATTTGGATATTACGATCAATTTATCCAAGCCGGAGAAGGATCCGAAAGCGATCGCGGCGGCTAAGAGCGCGAAGCAGAGCGGTTATCCGAAATGCCTTCTCTGTATGGAGAATGAGGGATATGCAGGCCGGGTCAATCATCCGGCAAGACAGAATCACCGCGTCATTCCCGTGACGATTCACGGGAGCAGATGGGGATTCCAGTATTCCCCCTATGTATACTATAATGAGCATTGTATCGTTTTTAACTCAAAGCATATTCCGATGAAGATTGAGCACGATACTTTTTGCAAGCTGTTCGACTTCGTGAAACAGTTCCCGCATTATTTCGTGGGATCCAATGCGGATCTGCCCATCGTAGGCGGCTCTATTTTGAGCCATGATCATTTTCAGGGAGGGCATTATGAGTTCGCGATGGCGAGAGCGGCGGTTGAGCGGATTTTCACGATAAAAGGCTTCGAGGACGTGGAAGCGGGAATCGTCAACTGGCCGATGTCCGTTATCCGTATTGCATCGGAGAGTACGGACAGACTGATCGCGCTGGCGGATGTTATCCTGGATGCGTGGAGAGGATACACCGACGAAGCCGCGTTCGTTTTTGCGGAGACGGACGGGGAGCCGCATAATACGATTACGCCGATTGCCAGAAAAAGAGGGGATAAATTTGAACTGGATCTGGTTCTGCGCAATAATATCACGACGGAAGAGCATCCGTTAGGCGTTTATCATCCTCATGCGGAGCTGCATCATATTAAAAAAGAGAACATCGGTTTAATCGAAGTCATGGGCCTTGCGGTACTGCCCGCCAGACTCAAAGATGAAATGGAAAGGCTGGCGGAAGCGATTCTTTCCGGGGACGATATCCGGGGAAATGAGATGCTGGAGAAGCATGCCGACTGGGTAGACGCTTTTCTTCCCAATTATCAGGAAGTGAACAAAGACAATATTATGGATATTCTGCATAAGGAAATCGGAGACGTTTTTATGCGGGTATTGGAGGACGCCGGCGTTTACAAGCGAACACCGGAAGGACAGGCGGCATTCGACAGGTTTGTGGCGTCTTTGAATGGGGAGTTTTAGGAGGATTGAATAAGAATAAAGCAAATGCAGCGGCAGTACGGATTGCCGCTGCATTTTATCTGCATAATTGTCAGGATCATGATTCCGCAATCAAAACAAGCTCCATCGGCCTGGCCGGCCGATATTCGGGGTCGATGTCCGTTAAATGGCTCCCCCAGCCGGCCAGCGCGAAATCGACGCCCGCATTTCTGGCGCATTCCCTGTCGTACCGGCTGTCTCCGACGTAAAGAATCTGGCCGCGGCCCGTTTCGGCTGATTCCATATATTTCAGCAGCGGCGCGGCGGCAGGTTTGTGTTCTTCGGTATTGTCGGCGCAGACAATAATATCGAAATAGCGGCGGATGGGAAAACGTTGAAATTCCCTCTCAAAATCGTCTCTGATTCTGGAAGTAACGACTCCGAGTTTACAGCCCTTTTGCGATAAGGCGGCCAGTGTCTCTTCGATGCCGTCGAACAGGGTCACGGTGCTGTCGTATTCGTATAAATACCGGAACCATATTTCCAGCGCCGCGGGAATATCCTGAAACGCTAATTGCTTCAGGGTATCTTCTCCGGTAATTCCCATGGAAAAGGTAAGATCTTCGAGCGGGGGCGCTTCGCCGGTGAGCGTCCTGATGGTATCCTGCAGGGAATGCAGAACGGCATATTCCGTATCGACCAGCGTCCCGTCAACATCAAATACGATATGTGTATATTTCATAGCGACCTCCATTTGTTATGCGTTTTCTCATACATTCTTATTGTAGCATATGTGTCTTGTAAAAACAAAAGATTTCGGCTAATCTATAATTATATTGAAGATTAGCCGGAGAGGCTGAAATGCCATACGGAGATTGTTGTTTTGAAACAAAAAGGGAGGAAGCAGACATTGAAGAAAGCAGTTATCGTCGGGTACGGCAACATGGGGGGCCAGTATGCCGAAAAAATCTACAGCGGCAGGATCAAAGATTTATCGCTTTACGGAATTCTGTGCCGCAATCAGCCGGGACAGCAGAAAATCCGGGAGAATATGCCGGAGGCCGTCATTTTTCCAAATGAAGAGAGTCTGTTCCAGGCGCGGGAGCATTTTGACGCGCTGATTATTACAACGCCGCATAAGGAGCATGTGCGGGTCGTGAAAAAGGCGCAGCAGGCGGGGCTTCATGTACTGTGCGAGAAACCGCTCGGCGTGGCGGTGGAAGAATGCGAAGCATTGTCTTATGCGGAAGCGGGAAAAGTGAACGCCATGGTCTTTAACTGGCGGGCGCGGGATATTTACCGGCAGGTTCACGAATATCTCCATAGCGGGAAGCTGGGGCGGCTGACGCAGGTAATCTGGGTCGCCAATTTCTGGTATCGTCCCGCATATTATCATCATGCCTCCGGCTGGCGAAGCAGCTGGGGCGGCGAAGGCGGCGGACTGCTGATCAATCAGTGCCAGCATCTGCTGGATATGTGGAACTGGCTTTTCGGGCAGCCCTGCGAGGTTTCCGCCAGACTCGGTTATGGATGTTACAGCGATATTCAGGTAGACGACAAGGCATCTCTTTTTTTCCGGCATGAGAATGGAATGTGGGGAGCTTTTTTATCTTCCAGCGGGGATTCGCCGGGAACGAACCGGCTCGAAATCCATGGAGAGATGGGAAAACTGGTGGTAGAGGATAACCGGTATCTGACGGTATGTCAAAATGGGATCTCTACGACGCAGGTATCGAAGACTTCGCAGGAAATGTATCCTGAGATTCCTTATACGGAAGAGCGCAGGGAAGTGGAACAGGCGGAGAACGAATATACGGTCATTCTTCAGAATTTTGCCGATGCGATGGAGGGCAGAGCAGAGCCGTTGGCGGCACTTGGCGACGGAAGGCGCGCGCTGGAGAACTGCAATGCGGCTTATCTTTCGGACTGGCAGCAGAAACCGTTGGCGATTCCCTGTGACAGCAGGGCGTATGGCGCGGCGCTGCAAAAGAAAATACAGGAGGCGCGATAGGCGCCGCCTGTATTTGAGACACGCAATGAGAATTGCGCAAAACGGACAGGAAATATCCGTAGATATGCAGATGTGGTTCTATCCGGGCTTTATCACTCGTTGGAAATACCGAGCATACTGGAGAGAAAGGTATAAAAATCTCCCTGTTGTTCGTTGTTCATTTTCTGATATAGGGATATAAGCCTTTGATATTTTTTGAGATTGTGCATATTATCTGCGAGCAGGGAATCCGCATTCGTCCGTTCTTCGGAAAGATAGAGAATGTAATCGGTAGAGACATGGAAAAAGCGTGACAGATCAATCAGAAGCAGGGCATCAGGGATGCTGGTGCCGGTCTCGATTTTGCTTAACGTGGTCTGGTTTGCGCCAAGATATTCGGCAAGAACTTTCTGTGTTAAATTTTTTTCCAATCGTAATTCCTTGATTCGTGTTTTCATTTTGTATATATCCTTTCTTCTATTGTATAGTTTTTTCCGATGCAGAACATTCCAATTTTTAATTGCTGTATTCTGCGCGGAATGTTTATTCTTTATTGAATAAATGGGGGAAGAAAGAGGGAAAAAATAACACGAAACGAGGTAAATTTTGCGCTTGATAATAACCCATATGGAATTTTTGTGCTAAAATTGTAGAAAAGGAGCAGAAAAATTTTTATGAAAATTCTTCTGACAGCAGTAAATGCCAGATATATTCATTCCAACCCGGCTGTTTACAGTCTGCGCGCCTGTGTGGAAGAGGATTTCCGGCCTTTTATTGAAATCGCGGAGTATACGATCAATAACCGGAAAGAAGAAATCCTGGCTGATATTTACCGGAAAAAGCCGGATGTCATCGCCTTTTCCTGCTATATCTGGAATTGGAGCATCATCGGAGGACTTTTGGCGGAGCTGCCGAAAATACTGCCGGGTGTTCCTGTCTGGCTCGGCGGCCCGGAAGTTTCGTATAATCCGGAGACGGTGCTCAGGCGTTATCCGGCGGTGACAGGTATCATGACGGGGGAAGGGGAGGAAACATTTCGGGAACTGGCGGAATATTATTGCGGCGGAGCGGAGTACAGCGAAGAATACGCGGGTGGAGCGGAGCGCCGCGGGGGAGAAGCAGGCGGGCCAGGGCGCCGTAAAGAAGCGGCCGGGTCAAAGGATTTGGACTCGATAAGGGGAATCGTTTATCACATAGGAAAAGCGGAGGATGGCGTCTCAGAGAAAATTTTCGCGGCGGAGGAAGGGGCTGTATATGGGGAAATCCGCCGTACGCCTGCCAGAGAACCGGCGGATATTTCCGCGCTGCCATTCTGGTATGATGATCTGGAGCGGTTTGAAAACCGGATTCTTTATTATGAGAGCAGCAGGGGATGTCCTTTCCGCTGCAGCTATTGTTTATCGTCCATCGACAAAAGGGTGCGTCTGCGGGATATTGATATGGTGAAAAAGGAATTACAGTTTTTTCTGGATCATAAGGTAAAGCAGGTGAAGTTCATAGACAGGACGTTTAACTGCAATCATGAGCACGCGAAGGAAATATGGCGGTATCTCGCGGAGCATGATAACGGCGTGACAAATTTTCATTTTGAGATCGCGGCGGATCTTTTAACGGAAGAGGAGCTTCGGATTCTTGGAGGCATGAGGCCGGGACTGGCGCAGATGGAAATCGGCGTGCAGACGGTCAACCCGGAGACCTTGCGCGAAATCCGCCGGACGGCAGATTTCGATAAGATCCGCAGGGCCGTAGCGCGTATCGAAGAAGGGCATAATATTCATGTGCATCTGGATTTGATAGCGGGGCTTCCTTATGAGGATTACGAAAGTTTTCTTCATTCTTTTAACAGCGTTTATGCGATGCGGCCGCAGCAGCTTCAGCTTGGCTTTTTGAAGGTGTTGAAGGGTTCCTGTTTGTATGAAAAAGCGGCGGATTACGGAATCCGGTATATGGACGCGCCGCCGTATGAGGTGCTTTCTACGAAGTGGCTTTCTTATGGGGAACTTTTACGGCTGAAGCAGGTAGAAGAGATGCTGGAGCTGTATTATAACAGCGGACAGTTCGCCTTTACAATGCCTGTTATGCAGATGGCTTTTCCGGACGCTTTTGCGATGTATCTGTGTCTGTCGGAATTTTACCGGGAAAAAGGATATCATTTTAATTCGCCGTCCCGGCTCTATCGGTATCAGGCGCTGCTCGATTTTGCCGCGTGTGAAAATGCCGGGTGGGAAGAAATACTGCGTCAGGTCTTGACTTTTGATTTGTATTTGAGAGAGAATATGAAGAGCAGGCCGGATTTCGCGCGGGATTTATCGCCGTATAGGACGCTCATCCGTGGTCTTTATAAGAAGGAAGAGAAGACCCGCCGTTATCTGCCCGGTTATGCCGGATACGACAGCCGGCAGCTCGGAAAAATGACGCATATCGAGGTTTTCGATTATCCTGTCTGGGAACGGGAGCCGCAAAAACGTATGCGGAAGCTGGAAGCGCCTTGTATGGTGTTATTCGATTACAGAGTGCGGGATGCGCTGACCTGTGCGGCACGGTATGCGGTCATTCCTGCGGAGGGAGAAAGGATATCAGATCGATGACCAAAAAAACGAAAGCTATTCTGGATTTGCTGGATGCTCATTATGGAACGGAATATATTTGCTACCTGAATCATGAAAATGCCTGGCAGCTTCTGATCGCGACGATGCTGAGCGCACAGTGCACCGATGCGAGAGTCAATATCGTGACCAGGGATTTATTTCGGAAATATACCTGTATTGATGATTTTGCCAATGCAGATCTGAAAGAGCTGGAGCAGGATATTCATTCCACCGGATTTTATCATAATAAGGCGAAAAATATCATCGCCTGCTGTCGGGATCTGCGGGATAAGTTCGGCGGAGAAGTGCCAGGGACCATAGAAGAGCTGACATCTCTTGCCGGGGTCGGGCGCAAAACGGCAAATGTCATACGGGGCAATATTTTTCATGAGCCAAGCATCGTGGTGGATACGCATGTTAAGCGGATTTCCAAAAAGCTCGGCCTTACGAAGGAGGACGACCCCGTCAAAGTAGAAATGGAGCTGATGAAAGCCCTTCCAAAAGACCACTGGATTCTCTGGAACATTCAGATCATCACGCTGGGCCGCCAGATCTGCAAGGCGCCGACGCCTAAATGCGGGGAGTGTTTTCTGCGGGAGCACTGCGCGGACTACAACGCGGGAAGAAAGCGGGAGCGCAGGCATGATACCGCAAAAAGAACAGTTATATAAATTGACAGACGGACATAAACTATAGTAAACGACATAACAAATTGCACATTCCATCTCTTACAAAAGCCATATACGCAAGCTTTTGTAAGGCTGAAATGGCAATTTTTAATGTCGTTAACTATTAAAAAGACCATCGAGTGGAAATGCTTACCCGGAACGGGGCAGGCCGTCTTATTGCCCGGATTCCCGCAGAATACGGATGATAGCGTTTTTCATTGCGGAGTTCAGGGCTTCGGCGGTCGGGTAGAGCTCTTTGATTTTTTCTGGCGTATTTTCTTCCTTATATATTTCGCAGAGCAGCTTATAGGTGCCGCTGACGTCCGTTCCGGTGGAAACTGCAAATTCCAGAACTTCGCGCGCTTCTTTCCGGTATCCTTTTTTGTACAGATAAGAGGCCCATTGGTTCAGAGTCCGGGCGAGAATGGTATAGTTCTGGTCATATTTGGACAATAAATCGATATTGGGCGCGCCGTATTTTAGTTTCAGATCCGTGTTGGAGATGCCGGTGAAGTTGACGATTTCGGATTCATCCAGCGTGCGGAGCGTTTCTTTGTATTCGGCGGCCTGTTCGTCTTCCGGAAGAAGCTCCATGGAAAGGCGCTCGAATGGAATCTTAATATAGGAAAGGTCGTCTAACGGCCGGCGTCTCGTATTGTTGGCCCGGCGTTCTTTTTCCCAGAAAGAGCGGTCTTTCTCGGCATCTATGCGGTTGTGTTTGGATATCTCGTAAGTAAGCCATGCAGTAAATACAAGGAAGCTTGCAAAAAAGGGAAATTTCATATATAATATCCTTTCAGAACAGGGAGGTTTGTACTGTGAAAAATAAATTTTTCACAGGCAAATTTGTGCTTGCGCCCAAATTCGCAGGCTAAGCAAGAATGGAGGATTTATATGTTTTCATTTCATAATAAAAAAACGAGGCAGAGAATATCGGCAGTCATTATTATCCTGTTGGTTCTGGCTATGGTTCTGCCGCTCGTATTGAGTGTTGCCGGTTGATAATTTCAAGTTTAACATATTTTTTACAAAGAAGCAAATATAGCAGGAAGGGGAGATTTGCTATGTTAAAGAAAAAGGGAAGGCTGACAGTCATAACGGCATTGGCGGCTGGTCTTTTGTCAATGAGTATGACGGTGCATGCCGAAGAAGAGATAATTGAAGCGGGTATTTATGCTGACCGGATCGCACTTTCCGGGATGACGGTTTCCGAGGCAAAAAACGAGGTGCAGGGTTATGTGGATTCCTTCGGGGATGTGCAGATCACGCTTCATGCGATGGACGATCAGGCGATCGTTACGACGGCGTCGGAAATAGGGCTGAAATGGGCGAATCCGGAGATCATAGACGAGGCGGCGGGTCTCGGAAAAGATGGAAATATCGTGCAGTGCTATAAGGCGCTGAAGGATTTGGAGCACAGCAATAAGGTATACGAAGTCGAGTTTGATTTTGATAAGGATAAAATCAGGACTTTAATAGAAGAGCAGGGGACGCAGTATAATAAAGAAGCGGTCGATGCGGTCTTAACGAAGACGAACGGTGTCTTTCAGGTCGAAGCGGGACAGGCAGGAATGATAATCGATGTCGGAGCTTCTACAGAGGAGGTCTATCATTATCTGGTCAACGACTGGCAGGGAGAGGCCGGTTATATCGATCTGGCGGTGGCCGTCCAGGAGCCGCGGGGCAGTGCGGAGGAACTGGCACAGGTAACGGATGTGCTGGGGACTTATACGACCAGTTTTTCCACATCCAACGGTTCCCGCAGCGCGAATGTGGCGAACGGCTGTCGGTTGATCGACGGCCATATGCTGTATCCGGGAGATGAGTTCTCGGCTTATGAAGCGGTTTCTCCTTTTTCGGAAGCGAATGGTTATTATATGGCGGCTTCTTATCTGAACGGGCAGGTAGTGGACAGCCTCGGCGGCGGTATCTGTCAGGTTTCCACGACTTTGTACAATGCGGTCCTGCGGGCGGAGCTGGAAGTGACGGAGCGGTACAACCATTCGATGATCGTTACTTATGTAGATCCTTCCGCGGACGCGGCGATTGCCGAATCTTCGGGAAAAGATTTTAAATTCGTGAACAATACGAACCATCCGATTTATATAGAAGGAATTACGACGCCCGATAAGCATATCACTTTTACGATATATGGAGTAGAAACAAGGGACAGCAACAGGGAAGTCGTCTATGAGAGCGTCGTATTGGAAAGGATCGAGCCGGAGGAAGAGGTCATCTACGCCAACGAGTCTTTGCCGCTCGGCTATTGTTCCGTTCAGTCGGCGCATGTCGGCTACAGGGCGCAGTTATGGAAGGTCGTTAAGGTAGACGGCGTAGAAATCAGCAGAGAACAGGTGAACAGCAGTTCTTATAATAAGTCGCCGAGGAATGCAACGGTTGGGACCGCAACGGCGGATCCGGAGGCCTATAATGCGATTATGGCAGCGATCGCTACCAACAGCATCGATCAGGTAAAAGCGGTAGCGGGCGCTTATCAGGCGCAGGCTGCGGCCGCGGCAGCACAGCAGCCGCCGGCACCGGCAGAATTACAGCCCGTACCGGCAGAGCCACAGCCGGCGGAACCGCAGCCCGTACCAGAGGAGCCGGAGACAGAATCAGAGGGATCCGCCGAATAGGGTGTGGCTCGGAAGAGCGGAATTGAGGAGATTATTGTGAGAGACGGGAAAATATCGGAAAGCGTGCTTGCGCGTTCCGTTTTGAGAAAGATAAAGACCAAAAGAGAAGAGGTAGTATGCGGCGCAGGGATAGGGGTAGACTGCGCCGTTCTATCGTTTGACGGCGAAGAGACCGTCCTTTCCACGAATCCCGTCAGCGCGCCCGCGGATCGGGTCTGCGTTTATGGAATGCACAGGGCGTTGAATAACGTGGCGGCGTCGGGAGCGGAGCCTGTCGGCGCGCTGATTTCCGCCATGCTTCCCAAAGGTACGGAGGAAGAGGCGCTTCAGAAGATGATGGCGCAGGCGGAGGAAATCTGCGGGCAGTACCGGGTCCAGCTGTCGGGCGGTCACACGGAGCTGAACGGGGCGGTGGTCCAGCCGGTCCTGACTGTGACGGGCATTGGAAAGCGGCAGAAAAGCGATATCGGCGTGCGGGATATAAGGCCCGGTCAGGATGTCGTAGTCAGCAAGTGGATCGGATTAGAGGGGACGGTGCGGCTCGCCAGAGAGCGTCGGGAGGAGCTGCTTACCAGGTATCCGGCCAGAATGATAGACGAAGCGGCAGGCTTCGAGAGGTTTCTTTCCATCATACCGGAGGCCGCTACCGCCCGTAAGTCCGGCGTCTGCGGAATCCACGATGTTTCACAGGGCGGCATTTTCGGCGCATTGTGGGAAATGGCGGGTGGAGCCGGCGTTGGACTGGAAATCGATTTGAAGAAACTGCCTGTCAGGCAGGAGACCATTGAGTTATGTGAATTCTACGATTTGAATCCGTATGAATTGTTGTCGGGAGGATGCCTTCTGATGACGGCGGAGGATGGAAACGGTCTGGTCATGGCTTTGGAAAAAGAAGGTATGCCCGCAGCCGTTGTCGGAAAAACGACGGATGGGAACGACCGGGTGCTTTTTCATGAAGAGGAGCGGCGTTTCCTGGAACCGCCCAAAACGGATCAGCTTTATAAGTTAAATTATAATAATGTCTGAAACAAAAATGTGAAAGACAGGAAAGGTTACAGGTAATAGAAATGAGAGAAAAATTGTTGTCGATGATCGAAAAGAACAGCCGGATCGATGTAAAGGAGCTGGCTGTTCTGATGGGAGAGGAAGAAATTGATATCGTGAATGAGCTTGCGGCGCTGGAAAGCGAGGGCATCATCTGCGGATATCATACGTTGATCGATTGGGAGAAAACCTCTGTCGAGAAAGTGAGCGCGTTAATCGAGGTGCGAGTGACGCCGCAGCGCGGTCAGGGCTTTGATAATATCGCGGAGCGCATTTACAAATACCCGGAGGTCAATTCCGTTTATCTGATATCCGGCGGCTACGACCTGCTTGTTACGCTGGAAGGAAAGTCTTTAAAGGAGATTTCCGCTTTTGTGTCAGATAAGCTTTCCACGCTGGATACGGTGCTCAGCACGGCGACGCATTTTATCCTGAAAAAATATAAAGATCACGGGACGATTCTGATGAAGAAGCGCGAGGATACGAGAGAGAAGGTGACACCGTGAGAAATCCGTTAGCAGATAAAGTAGTGGAAATAAAACCATCCGGCATTCGGAAATTTTTCGATATCGTCAATGAGATGGACGACGTTATTTCTTTGAGCGTCGGGGAACCGGATTTCGACACGCCCTGGCATATCCGCGACGAGGGTATTTATTCACTGGAAAAGGGGCGTACCTTCTATACTTCCAATGCCGGATTGAAAGAACTGAAAGAAGAGATATGCCATTATCTGAAAAGAAAACAGGGTCTTGAATATAATCCAAAGGATGAGGTATTCCTGACGGTGGGAGGTTCCGAGGGAATCGATGCGGCGATGCGCGCGATGCTGAACCCCGGCGAAGAAGTGCTGATCCCCCAGCCCAGCTATGTTTCTTATGAGCCCTGCGCGGTACTTGCGGGAGGTGTCCCGGTCATCATCGAGTTAAAAGCGGAAAATGAATTCCGTCTGACGGCGAAGGAACTGGAGGACGCTGTTACGGAGAAAACGAAGCTCCTGGTACTTCCTTTTCCTAACAATCCGACCGGCGCCATTCTGGAAAGAAAAGATCTGCAGGAGCTTGCGGAGGTCATTATCAAACACGATATATTTGTTTTGTCCGATGAGATTTATGCAGAATTGACTTATAAAGAAAAGCATATATCGATTGCGGAAATTCCGGGGATGAAGGAGCGGACCATACTCATCAACGGTTTTTCCAAGGCTTATGCGATGACGGGATGGCGTCTCGGCTATGCCTGCGGCCCTGAGAAAATCATCGCGCAGATGTTAAAGATTCATCAGTTCGCGATCATGTGCGCGCCGACGACCAGCCAGTATGCGGCGGTAGAAGCGTTGCGGAACGGGGATGATGATGTGGCGGAAATGCGGGAGGCTTATAACCAGCGCAGAAGATATCTGATGAACGCTTTTCAGAAAATGGGACTGGAATGTTTTGAACCCTTCGGCGCATTTTATGTGTTCCCGTGTATTAAAGAATTTGGCTTAACGAGCGATGAATTTGCGACGCGGTTCCTGAAAGAAGAAAAGGTGGCGATCGTTCCCGGTACGGCGTTCGGCGGCTGCGGGGAAGGATTCCTGCGGATTTCCTACGCTTCTTCTCTGGAAAATCTGAAAATCGCGATGGGAAGGCTTTCGGAGTTCATAGAGAGACTGCGGAAAGAGCGTGAGAAGAACTTTTAAAGTTCATATCGAGGGATTCAGGGATGCACATTGTTTTACATCAGCCGGAAATTCCGGCAAATACGGGAAATATTGGAAGAACCTGTGTGGCGGCCGGGGCGGGACTGCATTTGATCGAACCGCTCGGTTTTCATCTGGATGAACGTTCTATTAAGCGTGCGGGCATGGATTATTGGGATCGGCTCGATGTAACAAGATACATAAACTACCGGGAATTTCTGGGAAAACATCCGGGCGCAAAAATCTGGATGGCGACGACAAAAGCCAGAAAGGTCTATACGGAAGCAGCTTTTGGCATGGATGATTTTATCATGTTTGGGAAAGAAAGCGCCGGCATTCCGGAAGAAATTCTGGTCGAGAATGAGGAGAACTGTATCAGGATTCCCATGCTCGGCCAGATACGCTCTCTGAATCTGTCGAATGCCGTTGCGATCGTGCTCTATGAGGCGCTGCGGCAGAATGATTTCGGAAGGATGCAGCGGGAAGGGGAACTGCACCGGCTCCACTGGCAGAGCGGGTCTTAATAGGGCTCGTCTTCGATATCGGATTCCGGCAGGGAGAAAATAAATTCCGTGCCGACGCCTTCCGTGCTGATGACATTGATATGTTCGCCATGGGACTGGATGATCTCTTTCGTAATGGAAAGACCGAGGCCGGTCCCTTTTTTGTCCTTGCCGCGGGAAATGTCCGATTTATAGAAACGATCCCAGATTAGTTTCAGATTGTCTTTCGGGATGCCGATACCGGAATCTTTGACGCTGACAAAAATTTTATTGTGCTTTTCAGTCGTTTCCAGCTTGATGATGGAATTATGATGGCTGAATTTAATCGCATTATCGAGCAGGTTGTATAATACCTGCTGGATTTTGCCCATGTCAGCAGTAACGTACATTTCTTCTCCGGTTAAAATCAGCTCGATCGCGATTTTTTTTTCACGGCAGGTCCCCTCGAAAGAGGCGGCTACATTTCGAATAACCTGGTTGATATCGAAATCCGTTTTTTCCAAAAGCATTCCCTTTGTATTCAGATTATTTAAAGTCAGCAGACTGTTGGTCAGTTTCGTCAGGCGTTCCGTTTCGTTCAGGACGATGGTGAGATATTTTTCATACAGTTCCGGAGGAATCGTGCCGTCGAGCATGGCTTCCAGATAACCTTTAACAGAGGTTAAGGGGGAACGGAAATCGTGGGAGACATTGGCCACGAATTTTTTCTGGTCGTCCTCGGAACGGGCGATTTCTCCCGCCATATAAGAAAGGGCGGCGGCAAGATATCCCATTTCATCCTCGCTTTCCACCGAAAACTCATAGTGCATATTGCCGCTGGCATATTGCTCCGTCGCCTCCGTGATCCTGCGTAACGGGACATAGACCATTTCCGTAAAAAAAATCAGGATGATCAGGGACAGCAAAAACAGAATGATCAGCATGATATAAGAAATATTCAACAGGCTGTCGGAGGAATTCTGAATATCGCTCATGGGGCAGTGAATGACAACGTAGCCCTTTACCTTGAAATCGGAGGTAATGGGCGCGAAAACACTCAGCGTTTCTTCTGTAAAAGAACCGAAAAAGTCGCCCGTCGTATAAAAGGAACCTTCTGTAATGGTCGAGTCGAAGTTTTCGATGACGATTTCGTTTTCCACATCGATCGGAGAAGAGGAATCGAGCACCATACGGCCGGAAGGATTGATGATCCAGATAACGGCGTTCAGATAGGTATCCAAAGCGTCCAGCTGGTCTTTTACCGCATCCAGCGTCGTTTCGCTGCTGTACAGGTCGGAGGCATAGGTATTGGCAATCAGCGTCGCTTCCCGGTAAAGGGAGTCCGCCTTGTCCTTTTTCAGATGGTCCAGCGTCATATTGGAAACAAAGGTCGCTACGACGACAAAGCCGAAAAATCCGAAAATGAAATAAGCCAGTATGAATTTTAAGTACAAAGTTTTTCTCATAGTCTAAGCCCTTGTTTCAAATTTATAACCGACGCCCCATATGGTAGCGATCCGCCACTTTTTATGGTCGTTGATCTTTTCCCGGAGACGCTTGATATGCACATCGACTGTGCGGGTATCGCCGACATATTCATAGCCCCAGATCTGGTCCAGGAGCTGTTCCCTTGTAAAAACCTGATTGGGCGAGGCGGCCAGATAGTAAAGGAGCTCCAGCTCTTTTGGAGGCATTTCTACCGTATGCCCCATATAAATGACGGAATAATTCGTCTGGTTGACGACGAGATCCGGATATTCGACGCATTTGGCGTCGGAAGCGCCAGGCGCTGCGACGACGGGTTTGTAGCGGCGGAGGACCGCTTTGACCCTCGCGACGAGCTCTTTGGAATCGAAAGGTTTCTCCATATAATCGTCGGCGCCGAGTTCCAGTCCAAGCACTTTATCGAAAACCTCGCCTTTCGCGGAAAGCATAATGATCGGCAGGGAAGATTTCATGCGGACCTCCCTGCAGACCTGATAGCCGTCGATGCCGGGGAGCATCAGATCTAAAAGCATCAGATTCGGTTCGAAGCTTTTGACCGCCGACAGGGCGGATTCCCCGTCGTTGACGATCATCGTTTCAAAACACTCTTTTGTCAGATAAAGGGAAATCAGTTCGGCAATGTTGTTATCGTCGTCTACGATTAAGATTTTCTGTTTGTTTACCATTTTTGTTCCGCCTTTCTATTTAAATTCCGCAATGGTGACGCCGGCATCGCCCTCTCCGTATTCGCCCAGCCGGTAGCTTTTAACATATTTACAGCGGCGGAGATAATCCTGCACAGCCTTCCGTAACGCGCCTGTCCCCTTTCCATGTACGATGCGGACGCTCGGCAGGTGCGCCAGATATGCGTCGTCCAGATATTTATCCAGGGAAGAAAGGGCTTCGTCCACCGTCTTGCCGAGCAGATTGATTTCGGTCGAGACAGAGTAGGACTTGGACATTTTCAGTCTGCCGGCGCCGGTCCGCTGCATGGGCGCGGTGGTCGTAACAGTTTCTTCTTCCAACAGGATCAAATCGTTCAAATTTACCTGGGAGCGGATGATGCCGCACTGCACGAACAGTTTACCGCTCCTGTCGGGATGGGAACTGACGATTCCCGTTAAGCCCATCGAAACGATTTTTACGCGGTCGCCGGGTTTTATCTGGTTCGGCTTTAACTGCTTGTGGGCCGGATTTTCCGACGGTTTTAAGGAGAGCTTCGCGTTTTTTTCGGAGATCTTATCGCGCACCTTCTGGCGCGACTGTTCTAAATCCTTCATGGAAGAAGCGCCGGCTTTCTGGAAAGTGCGGATCGTTTCGTCGGCGACCTCCTTGGCATCCTGCAGAATCTGCCTTGCCTCTTCGTTAGCTTCCCGCAGGATTCGTTCCTTCGACTGCTCAATTTTTTCCTGTTTGGACTCCAGGCGCTGTTTCAGCGATTTGATCTCTTCCTTATAAGAAGCGATTTCCAGCCGCTCTTTTTCGATCGTGACGCGGCTGTTTTCCAAATTGGATAATAAATCCTCAAAGCTTTCTTTGTCCTCGGTGATATGCTTTTTGGCGCTTTCGATGATGGCATCGGACAGCCCCAGTTTGGAAGAAATGGCAAAAGCGTTGCTTTTGCCGGGAATGCCGATCAACAGGCGGTAGGTAGGCCGCAGCGTTTCCACATTAAATTCACAGCACGCGTTTTCCACAAAGGGCGTGGAAAGCGCATATACTTTTAATTCGCTGTAATGCGTCGTCGCCATCGTGCGGATTCCGCGGGTATGCAGGTCGTCCAGAATGGCGGCGGCAAGAGCGGCGCCCTCCGTCGGATCTGTTCCCGCGCCGAGTTCGTCGAAAAGACAGAGAGAATCCGCATCCGCATGTTGCAGGATCGAGACGATAGACGTCATATGAGAGGAAAAAGTAGAAAGATTCTGCTCGATGCTCTGCTCGTCCCCGATGTCCGCATAGACTTCCGTAAAAATGGAAAGCTCGGAGCGGTCGAGCGCGGGGATATGCAGGCCTGCCTGCCCCATCAGCGTCAAAAGGCCGACCGTTTTTAAAGAGACGGTTTTTCCTCCGGTGTTGGGGCCTGTGATGACAAGCAGATCAAAATCCGTGCCGAGCTCGATGTCGATCGGTACGACCTTTTTTTTATCTAATAAAGGATGACGGCCCTTGCGGAGCCTCAAATGGCGCTCCGTATTGAAAAGGGGCATCGTCCCGTTTTCCTCCATGGCAAGGGCGGCTTTGGCGAAAATGAAGTCGAGCGCCGTCATCAGCCGTTGATTTTCGGCGAGCTCTTTTGTATGTCCGCCGGTCTGTGCGCTCAAATCCGCAAGAATTTTTCCGATTTCCTCTTTTTCCTGTAAATCGAGTTCTTTCAGTTCGTTGTTAAGCGTTACCACGGCCGCCGGTTCGATGAAAAAAGTGGAGCCGGTGGAGGATTGGTCGTGCACCATGCCGGGAACCTGTCCTTTGTATTCCGCCTTGACCGGAATGCAGTAACGGTCATTCCGCATGGTGATGACGGCGTCCTGTAAATAAGTCCGGCTGGAACCGTTCACCATGGAAGCGAGCTGGGCGTGGATCCTGTCGTTGGTGAGCGCCTTTTTGCGGCGGATGTGCTTCAGAGCAGGACTTGCATCGTCCGCGATTTCTTCTTCCGATAAAATGCACCTGCGGATTTCGTTAGTCAGATTCGTCAAAGGTTCCAGGCCGTTGAAATATTCGTCCAGCGAATCGCCGGGAGCATCTTCCCTGTCGTTTCGCCCGTAGGCCTTGACTCTGCCCGCGTTTTCCAGCAGGGATGCAATCTGCAGGAGCTCCGGCGCGGAAAGCGCGCTTCCGACTTCCAGTGATTTGATGCACCGGCCCAAATCCTTATTGCCGCCGAAGGAGGTGGAGCCTTTTTTGAAAAGACGGCCCAGAGCGTCGGCGGTTTCTTTCTGCGCATGTTCGATTTCTTCCAGAGCTGTCATCGGCAGAAGCTCCCGGCAGAGCTTCCTCCCCGGATCCGAAGTCGCCTTGCCGGTCAGGCGCTCGATGATCTTGTTGTATTCTAAAACGTGTAATGCTTTGTTATTCATGGGATGACCTCGTTGTTTGTGTAAAAAGATATTTTACAGTGGTTCAGGCGTCCATCGTTTTTCACCGGATGCCTGAATTCACTGGTGTTTCAGAAATATCATACCATAAAGGTTGTAAATTTACTATGAAAAAGATATACTTAGACATATCTGGAAATGCGGCAGGAGGAGTCAGGCCCGGAACGGGGCCGGGCGGGAATGGAGAATTGCGATGGCAGATGAGCAGGAAAAGAAAGCGGAGGCAGGGCGCGCGGAAGAGGTGAAGGAGCAGGCCGAATATACGCCCTCGGCGCAGTCGGACTTTTTGCGGGAAAAAATGAAGCAGAGGCCGGTCAATAAGAGGAAGCTGCTGCGCAGAACGATGCTGACAGCGGTTATGGCGGTCGTATTCGGCATCGTGGCCTGTCTTACTTTTTTGATTCTGGAACCCGTCATTAATAACTGGCTCTATCCGCCGGAAGAGGCGAAAGAGGTACAGTTCCCGGAGGAAACGATCGCGGAAGAGATGAATCCGGAGGATATGCTGACAGTAGAGGAGCCGGAGGAAGAGGAGCCGCCGGCTGAATGGGTGGATGAAGAACAAGTCCAGGAGCTGCTTTCACAGGTACAGTTCGGACTGGAAGAGTACGGGAATGTATACGAAGAGCTTTCCGCGCTGGCAAAAAATGTCAGCCGGGCGATCGTGACCGTGACCGGCGTGACTTCCGACGTTGATTGGTTCAACAATACTTATGAGAGCGAGGCGGTCGCATCGGGGGTGATTGTTGCCAATAACGGTCGTTCGATGCTGGTGCTTGTCAATATGAATCATATTAAGAATGCGGAAAAAATCGTCGTGACTTTTTGCGACCAGACACAGGCGGACGCCAGATTGGTGCAAAGGGATGCTTCCACGGGTTTTGCTATCCTGTCGGTATCTCTGATGGCGATAGGAGAAGAGACGATGGATGTCATCAACATTGCGACGCTCGGAAGCTCCAATACGGGAAATCTGCCGGGAACGCCGGTCATGGCTCTGGGAAGCCCGATGGGAACAAGCGGCTCTGTCTGCTATGGCATTATCACCTCTTCCAGCTCGGTAATCGACCAGGCGGATTCCGCATACAAGCTCATATCTACAGATATATACGGAAGCAAAAATGCGACCGGTGTGCTTGTGGATCTGCGGGGAATGGTAGTCGGCATCATCGATAATTCCTATAACAGCAGCGACAGGGGGAATCTGCTTTCGGCCTATGGTATTTCAGAGCTGAAAAGAACGATTGCGAAAATGTCGAATGACCAGTACCGGGCTTATCTTGGAATTCATGGCGCCGATGTGCCGTTGGAAGCGATTCTGGAATCCGGCGTACCGCGCGGCGCCTATATTAAGGAAATAGAGATGGATTCCCCGGCGATGACGGCAGGAATTCAAAGCGGGGATGTCATTGTAAAAATGAACAATACGGAAATTGTTTCATACAGTGAACTGCTGAACGAGCTTTATAATTCCTCGCCGGAGGATATCGTTACGATAACTCTGATGCGGCAGGGAATCGATTCTTTTCAGGAAATGAAGGTTACGGTCACGCTGGCGAGACGGGAGTGAGAAGAAACTTTAGCGTCAGCGGGAGCTTCGCCGTCGGCGTAAAACGGACGGGCGAAGAGGGACATTACAGTGAAACAAGGAGGAGGAAAGGTTATGAAATATATTAAGGATTATAAGGAAGGGGACCGGATTTCGGATATTTATCTGTGCAAGCATAAGCAGTCCGCGGTAACGAAGAACGGGAAACCCTATGAGAATGTCATTCTGCAGGACAGGACAGGGACGCTCGACGCGAAAATCTGGGATCCGCACAGCGCCGGAATCGAGGAATTCGATCCGCTGGATTACATAGAAGTTTACGGAGACGTCAATAGTTTTCAGGGGGCACTGCAGGTCAATGTAAAAAGGGTCAGACATTGTCGGGAAGGAGAGTATGATCCGTCGGATTATCTTCCGGTCAGCGGTAAAAATATCGATACGATGAAAAAAGAGCTGCTGCAGTTCATCGACAGCGTTCAGAATCGATATCTGAAAACGCTTCTGCAGGCATTCTTTGTAAAAGATGAAAAATTCATGAAAGCTTTTCTGCAGTCGTCGGCCGCAAAGACCGTGCATCATGGCTTTGTGGGCGGATTGTTGGAGCATACGCTGAGCGTGACGCGGATGTGTGATTTTTACTGCACCCAGTATCCGCTTTTGAACAGAGATCTGCTTCTTTGCGCGGCAATCTGCCACGATATCGGGAAAATCCGGGAGCTATCCCTTTTTCCGCAGAACGATTATACCGATGACGGGCAGTTTCTGGGGCATATCGTGATCGGCGTGGAGATGGTGGGGGAAAAAATCCGGGAAATCGAAGGATTTCCGGAAATTCTGGCAAGTGAATTGAAGCACTGTATTTTATCCCATCATGGAGAATATGAATTCGGTTCTCCAAAAAAGCCCGCCATCATGGAAGCGGTGGCATTGAATTTTGCGGATAATACGGATGCCAAGATGCAGACCTTTGCGGAATTGTTGAGCGGGACGACGGAGACGGGATGGCTTGGCTATAACCGCCTGTTTGAGTCTAACGTGATGAAAACGAGAATGGAATGATATGGAAGCGGCTTGCACCGCCGGGCGGCATGGAGGAAACGCGATAAAATGGAATACCGGAAAAACGATGTGGTAACGGTACAAATCGACGATATCGGCAACGATGGCGAAGGAATCGGAAAAACAGACGGCTATGCGTTGTTTGTCAAAGATGCCGTCATCGGCGATATCGTTAAAGCGAAGATCACCAAAGTAAAAAAGAATTACGGATATGCGAGGGTAGAAAGGGTTATTACCCCTTCTTCTTTCCGTATAGAGCCCAGGTGCGCTTTTCACAGACAATGCGGAGGCTGTCAGATTCAGGCAATGGCCTATGAAAGACAGCTTCTTTTTAAACAGCAGAAAATCAGAAATAATCTGATTCGTATCGGCGGTTTTGAAGAAGAGCTGCTCAATGAGGTCATGGAGCCGATTGTTGGCATGGAAATTCCGTGGCGTTATCGGAACAAAGCGCAGTATCCCGTAGGATATGACCGGGACGGGAATCTTATCACAGGATTTTATGCCGGCCGGACCCATGATATCATTCCCAATACGGACTGTTTTCTCGGCGCAGCCGAAAATAAACAGATATTGGAAGCGGTGCTTTCCTATATGAGGGAAAACGGCGTCTCCGCATATCAGGAACAGACCGGAAAAGGGCTGGTACGCCATATCCTGATCCGGACAGGCTTTGCCTCCGGAGAGATCATGGTCTGTCTGGTCATAAATGCGGCAGAACTGCCGGCGGAAAAAGAACTGGTCAAAAAGTTAAGGGGGCTTTCGCTGACGAAGGCGGCGGAGGACTTTGTGGGGGAGTCGGAAAGCTTTCAGGAGGATTGCGGGGAAAAAGCGGAATCCGGCGAGGCTGTTGAGAAAAAAATCGTGAGCATTTCCGTCAGCGTGAACCGGGAAAAAACCAATGTCATTATGGGAAAGGAGATTCGGGAGCTGTGGGGCAGAGGCTGGCTGGAGGATAGTATTCGAATTTTGGGAGCGGCGCGGGAGAACAGGGTAAGATTTCATATCTCGCCGCTTTCCTTTTATCAGGTCAATCCCGGCCAGACAGAGAAGCTGTACAGTCTTGCGCTCTCCTATGCGGGGCTGACGGGAAAGGAAATCGTATGGGATCTATACTGCGGAATCGGGACTATTTCGCTTTTTCTTGCAAGGTATGCGAAAAAGGTGTACGGCGTGGAGGTCATCCCGCAGGCCATCGAGGACGCAAGGGAGAATGCGCGTATTAACGGAATTGAAAATGCGGAGTTTTATATTGGAAGGGCGGAAGAGGTTCTGCCGGAGAAGTACGAAAAAGAGGCCGTCCGGGCGGATGTGATCGTGGTGGATCCGCCGAGAAAGGGCTGTGATGAGAGGTGTCTGGAAACGATGCTCGCGATGAAGCCGGAGAGGATCGTGTATGTGAGCTGTGATTCGGCAACGCTGGCGCGGGATTTACGGGTACTGGCGGATGGCGGGTATGAGGTGAAGAAGGTGCGGGGAGTGGATCAGTTTGGGGGGACGGTGCATGTGGAGACAATCTGCTGTTTAAACCGCATAAAATAAGGATTTTCAAGGGTTCAGAGGGCGTGAAAATGGGTGGTTTGCCACCGAATTGCCACCGTGATTTAAAAAAGTACGGAAAAAGGGCTGAACTTTCGTGAACTGGTTCAGCCCCTTGTGTTTTTATGCGGTTTTCCGGCCTGCTGCCTGTTCAAAGAGATCAACAGACCGTGCCGCCATGACTTCCGTATCATGCACATAGGTTTGAAGGGTGGTCTGGATGTTGGAGTGGCCAAGCCGTGCCTGAACGTCCTTCACATCAGCACCGGATTCAATCAGGATCGTGGCGTGGGTGTGCCGCAGGGAATGATAATCAAAAGCAAGCAGCAGTTCCTTGTGGATCACCCGTGAACAGAATTTGAATGAATCGGTGGAGGTATATTCCCCATTTTCAGCTATGCAGACCATACGCACACGGGGCAGGGATGATTCAACACATTTCTGGATGGGAACAATGCGCTGCATATCATTCCCTTTTCCCGGTCTTTTCAACTACCTTGCGGACATCAGCCCCAAAATTCCGCTTTACAATCTGTTTATTGACGGTCAAGGTCTTGTTTTCAAGGTCTATGTCATCCCATGTCAGGGCAAAGGCTTCACTGATCCGCAGGCCGGTATAAAATCCGATCATCAGGGGGATGTGGTAACGGGATTCGGCAGGAAAACGTTTAATGATCTGCTGCCATTCTTCCAGTGTCAGGATGATTCTTTCCCGGGGTTTTCTCTCTACCTTTGGGTACTTCACATAGCGCATAGGGTTAGCCGGGAGATAATGCAGAGGTTCAACAGCATAGTCCAGCGCTGCACCAAACACGGAAAGAATCCCCGTTATGGAATGTTTGGCCAGCCCATTCATTTTCAGGGCGTTGGCGTATTCCTGCAATGCGGCGGCATTGACAGCTTTCAGCTTGTATTTGCCGAAGCGGGGCTTCAAATGCCCTTCCATGATCCGCAAGTAGCCCACCTGTGTGTTATATTTCAGGTTTGGCCTGCAGTACAGATCATACCACTGATCCAGATAATCAGATACCGTAATTTCAGACGCTTCAAACAGCTGGCCCGTATTATTGTATTCGTTGATTGCCTTTGCAAGTGCAGCTTCTGCTTCCTTCTTTGTTTTGAAGCCGCCCTTTTCCTTCTTCTGGCGTTTCCCGCCCACTGTGCCGAGGTCAAAATAATAAGACCATGTTGCACCACGTTTTCTTGTTCCACCTGTCATAATTATACACCATTCCTTTCCATTCTGACCGTGCGGCGGCTGTGGAAGGGAAAGGAAAGGTTATTGCTTATGCTTTTCATCGTGAAGATAGTTAAAAATTCGTAAATAAATATTCTCTTTGGTGGTGCTTTCCAAAAGATTCATTTCAGCAGAATTTATATAAATTTTCTGCCCAGATTCTTTTATGGTGATTTCCCATTTATCATCATGAGGACTTTCATTTATTTCATATCCCAATAACTCAAGATAGTCAAAAAAATGTGTTGTTTTCTTTAGTTCCTCATGCCATCCCATAAGGTAAGAGGGAGATACTTGAAAATAATCGGCTATTTGCTTGATCATTTCAGGTGTAGGAGTTCGCTTCCCATTTTCCCAATTAAAAATTGCATTTTGCGAAACATTCAGTTTTTCGGCAAGCTGCCGTTGCTTTAAATTATTGTCTATTCGTAATTGCCTTAATTTGTATGCTAAATCTGACACTGAAATACACCTCCATACTTATGTATGATAGCAAAACGGTGTATAGAAAGCAATTTGTTATTGACAAATATAGCATAATGGTGTTAAAATGTCAAGTACAAACACCATTATGCTATTAAAGAAAGGCGGGTAAAAAATGAAAATCAGTAGGGATAAAATCAATATCTGCATGGCCAGAAAGAAAATGACAGTTCAGGCCCTTGCTAATGCTTACGGCGTAAGCCGGGCAAGGATCAATGTTTTGTTGAATCAGAGGGAAGTATCTACGGTTTCAGCTGGAAGAATGGCTTCCGCTCTTGGTGTAGACGTAACTGAAATTTTAGAAACCAATTAAACAGCTGTGCGGCGGCTGTGGAAGGAAAAGGAAGCGGAAACGCTGATCTGCCAGTGCGGAGAATGAAGCATTGGGAAATATGAAAGAGGGTGAAACTCAAAAAAATGAATGATTTATATAAAGGGTATGTTGAAACCAAAAACAAAAAATGTGTAGAGA
>JAMPFK010000020.1 GCA_023664485.1 Bacteroides fragilis
CCTTGCTTGTTCCAATGTCTCATAGTAGAATTTTTCATGTTTCTTGTCGTAAAAAACCATGTGTGTGTTGTCGGCGCTTTGCGCCTCTGCTCTTAACGCTGTGTTGTTCATAATCTTTCCTCCATAATATTCAAATTTTTAATCAATTTTCCCCAAACAAAAAGACATCCGATTATTGGGATGCCTTTTCTTGCAAACTCATACTCTATTCTATAAAAGTACCATTCAGTATTATTCGGTACTATTCAAAGCAAAAATTGTTGTCAATTTGTTGTCAACAAACTTAAAATCTGGTAAAATATCCAGTAAATACAAGGTTTCTAAGCTCCATACTTCTTCATCATGCACAAGACAAGCCCGCATCTCGACGGCGCTTACGCGGCGTTCGGGAAGGTAACCTAAGGTATGGATGTGGTGAATAAAATCGCCGAAACGGATACCGATTATAACGACAGGCCGCTGGAAGAACAGGTCATGGAGAGCGTTACCGTTGAAACTTTCGGTGTTGAATATCCTGAACCTGAGAAGCTCTAAAGAGCTTCTCTTACTTTCAGAACAAATAAATCCGTTTCAGGCTGCTGCCTGCGGACGTTCATAATTTATTCATATTTAATTTAAAGAAACTTCACTTGCTCATCATTCTTTAGACATTTCTTCTGCATATACTAATATCATAAGATAACAACAAAGCAGAGATGAAGCAGACAGATTAATTAATACTTTTTCATAATAAATGCCAGGTAAAAGCAGTTTACCTGGCATCCTCCCTTTTCCGGGACAGTTATCCTGACGGCTGTCCTTTTCTCATGCGGAAACCTAATATGGGTTTCTTTTACAGCAAAAGAGCTGCCTCTATGGACAGCTCCTCCGATAAAACTACGCTGTTTCTGCTTTTCAGGCTTTGCCAACAGAACCAAACAGCTCCATTTTCTCTTTTACTTTCGCTTTGATCGCTTCAACGCCGGGAGCGAGGAGCTTACGGGGATCAAATCCTTTGCCTTCGAGATCTTTTCCCGCTTCGATATATTTACGGGTAGCTTCCGCAAATACAAGCTGGCACTCCGTATTAACATTGATCTTCGCAACGCCGAGAGAGATTGCTTTCCTGATCATATCGTCCGGAATACCTGTTCCGCCATGAAGGACTAACGGAAGAGTTCCTGTCTTCTCCTGAACGGACGCGAGTACATCAAACTGTAATCCCTGCCAGTTCGCGGGATATTTTCCATGGATATTACCGATGCCTGCTGCCAGGAAATCTACGCCAAGATCAGCAATCTGCTTGCATTCCGCCGGATCCGCACACTCTCCCATACCTACGACGCCGTCTTCCTCGCCGCCGATAGAGCCGACTTCCGCTTCAATGGAGATTCCCTTTTCATGAGCGGCCGCAACCAGCTCCTTCGTCTTTTCGATGTTCTCTTCGATAGAATATTTGGAACCGTCGAACATAACGGAAGGAAAACCTGCTTCCATACATTTATAACAGTGATCATAAGAACCATGATCCAAATGTACTGCTACCGGAACGGTAATGTTCTGATCTTTGATCAGACCGTTTACCATGCCCATGACAACATCATAACCGCCCATATACTTTCCTGCGCCCTCGGATACGCCTAAAATAACCGGAGAATTGCATTCCTGTGCGGTAGCAAGAATAGCTTTGGTCCACTCAAGGTTATTGATATTGAACTGGCCTACCGCGTAATGTCCTTCTACTGCTTTTTGAAGCATTTCTGTTGCTGAAACTAACATCTTCTATTACCTCCATCTTCTATTTTCTCACTCAGGCTGTCCACCCAATGTTTGATGACATTATACCGCATTCCCCTCAAAAAGAAAACCTTTCCAATAGAATTTTCTGGAATTTATTGCGGTATGCGGATTTCCAGCGCCTTATTTTTATTCTCGATGACGGCCTTTAAATGGCCGCCGCCAAATTCCCCGTCCAATGTCCACGCCACTTCCTGCTCCGACTCGATAACGATCTTCGAGGCCTTAAAGCTTCGGAACGCATCCGAATGCACCCTTTTATCCACGAGCGCCGGAATGATATTATTCATTTCCAGCAGGTTTGCCGGTTTTTTAACGAGCGTCACTTCAAATAAACCGTCGTTCAATTCCACATTTTTTCCGGTAATTCCCTTAAAACCGCCGACAGAAATGGAATTGGTGATCATCCCGTAAATATACTCGCCCTCCAGACAGACATCATCATAGCTGATCTTCATCTGATAGGATTTGATGGAAGAAAGTCTTTTCACGCCTTCCAGCAGATAAGCCGTATGTCCCAGCATATTTTTGATATCCTGTCTCGTCTCGTAAGATACGTCCGTAAAAAGGCCGAAAGCCGCTACATAAATAAAAGTATCGTCATTAAAAGCGCCAATATCGCAGGCGAAGCTTTGCCCGTCAACTACTGCATCTGCCGCCTTGACCATGCTTCTGGGAATGCCGAGACTGTTCGCGAAATCGTTCGTGCTTCCCGCGGGCACATAGCCGATCGGCAGTTTTTTCTCACACTGCATCATTCCTGTGACCACTTCGTCCAGCGTGCCGTCGCCTCCGCTGCATACGACGATATCATAGCCGTCCCGCCGCTCCTTCACGGCCCTGACCGCGTCCCCCGGCCCCTGCGTCGGATAGGCAGTCACCTCATAGCCCGCTTTCACAAAGGTATCAATGATATCGAGCAGATTGCTCTTGATCTGCGCCTTGCCGGCTTTTGGATTATAAATGAAAAGCATATACTTATCCATGATACTATCCTCCTGCGCATGTCAAAGTTCTGTGTGGTGAAAAAAAGACTCCCGCAACGGGGAATCTTTTTTTATATTCTGCCTTACTGACTGCCGCCTAAAAATTTTTCAATTCCCGCAACTGCCGCTTCTTCGTCATTGCCATCCGCAATAACGGTCACAGCTTCGTCACGGTTGAGCCCAAGGCCCATCATGCCCATAATGCTCTTCGCATTCACCTTCTTGTTCGCCGACTCGATATACACGCTGCTGTCGTACTGGCTCGCCACCTGTACGAGCATTGCAACTGGTCTTGCCTCCAAGCCGCCTTCCAATTTGATTTGGACAGATTTTTGAATCATAACTTCTCCTCCTTTTATCACCTCATATGGTCGGCAATCTCACTTAATTTGCGCAGCCGGTGATTCACACCGGATTTCCCGACTGCCGGATCCAAATACTCTCCCAGTTCTTTCAGAGGTGCGTCCGGGTGTTCCAGACGGATTTCCGCCATCTGCCGCAGATTATCCGGCAGATTTTCAAATCCATAACGTTTCTGAATCAGCAGAATATCTTCTATCTGTTTGGACGCCGCATTTACGGTCTTTGTGATATTGGCCGCTTCGCAATTAACACGTCTGTTAATAGAATTGCGCATTTCCTTCACAATTCGGAGATTCTCCAGATTCATTAGTGACACATGCGCACCGATTACGTTGAGTAAGTCCACGATACCGGAACCTTCTTTTAAATACACAACATAATACTTTTTGCGCCTGATGATCTTCGCTTCTATCTGAAATTCCTGAATCATCGCTTTCAGCTGCACAGCCTGTTCGGGCCTGCCGCAGACAAATTCCAGATGATAGCTTTTTTCCGGATCGCTCATGGATCCTGCACATAAAAACGCGCCTCGCAAAAAGGCCCGCACACAGCAGCTGTTTTTGACCAAAAGAGCGTTTACCGGCGTATCTAACGGGATGATATGATGCCCGCCGTCATACAGGTGTAACGCCTGAAGAACTTTTTTCTCATCCTCGTCCCGCATAACATTATTTATATTATATGTTTTTTGCAATAATGTAAAGCATTTTCTGGCAATCGCTTCATTTTCCATCTCCAGCTTCACATGACAGCCATCCTCCGCCAGCCGTCCGCCAAAGTGAAAAAGCGCCGCCAGCTCTGCTAACTGACAATGCCTCGCCGGACTGATATATGCCGCCAGCTCTTCTTTTACCGTGCCGGAAAACGACATCGCCACCACCTCTATTTTTCGCCGCAGTCCCTGTGATACAATTTCAGCCCGTAGTTCCCGCGGTCCTTCATATGCCCGTATAATTCGTTGGCAAGCGTAACGCTCCGGTGCCTGCCTCCCGTACAGCCTATGCCGATCACCAGCTGATATTTTCCTTCCCTGATATAATTGGGAATCAGGAAATCCAGCATTCCCGTCAGCCTGTCCAGAAATTCCGACGCCTCCGGAAAGGCCATGACATAGTCCTGTACTTCTTTGTCATTGCCGGTCTTGTGTTTCAGTTCATCTATATAAAAAGGATTCGGCAGGAACCGGACGTCAAATACCAGATCCGCGTCCGCCGGTATCCCGTTCTTAAATCCAAAAGACAAAATCGTTACCATCAGGGAATTATATTCCTCATTCAGGACAAAAATACGATCCAGCTCTTCTTTTAATTCCCTCGTCAGCAGATTGGAAGTATCGATGACATAATCCGCCTTTTTCTTAACGCTTTCGAGGACTTTCCGCTCCTTGTCAACGCCCTCCGCGATCCGGCCCTCCAGCGCGAGCGGATGCATCCTTCTCGTTTCCTTATAGCGTTTGATCAGTGCCGTATCGCTCGCGTCCATGAACAGGATTTCAAATAAATAGCCGTTCTCCCGCAGCTGATCCAGTACCTTCTGCGCGTCATTAAAAGGCTGGTCGGCGCGCACATCCAGCCCAAGCGCCACCTTCTGAATTTCGCCGCCCGGCCTGATGATCAGTTCCACAAATTTTTCAATCAAAGACACCGGAAGATTATCCACACAATAAAATCCCAGATCTTCCAGCATTTTCAGCGCCGTCCTTTTGCCGCCGCCGCTCATTCCGGTCACTACTACAAATCTCATATCCCCTGCATCACTCTTTCTTATCCCTTTGTATTCTCAGAAGTCTCCCAGAAAAATAACTTCCGGCTCCAGATTTACATGAAAACGCTTTTTTACCCGCTCCTGTACCTCTTCGATGACCTCTTTTACATCCGCCGCCGACGCATTGCCGATATTGACCACAAATCCGCAATGCTTATCCGAAACCTGCGCATCCCCGATGCGGTAGCCGCGCATTCCCGCGTCCATGATCAGTTTTCCCGCAAAATATCCTTCCGGCCTTTTAAACGTACTGCCCGCGCTCGGATAATTTAAAGGCTGTTTGCTCCGCCGCTTTGCCATCAGCTCATCCATTTTGGCCTGGATTGCATCCTTTTGACCCTCCTGCATCCGCAGTACCACTTCCAATACGACAAAAGGCCGGTTCTTAATGATACTCGTGCGGTAGCCGAACTCCATCGTATCGTTATCCAGAACCAAAATCCTGCCTTCCTGATCCATGACCTTGACCGACTCCGTAATATGTTTCATCTCGCCATCGTAGGCGCCCGCATTCATAACGACGCCGCCGCCGATGCTTCCCGGAATCCCCGCCGCGAACTCCATGCCGGAAAGTCCGGCATCCCTCGCAGCCAATGCCGTTTTCGACAAAAGAGCCCCTGCCTGTACAGAGATATGGTTTCCGCCTACTGTGATCCGGCTCATTCCTTCCCCAATCTTGATGACGATTCCCCGGTATCCTTTATCGCCGACCAGCAGATTGCTTCCGTTTCCGAGAATAAAATAGTCCTGTTCTATCTGATTCAAATAGGGGACGAGCTTTACCAGCTCTTCTTCCTGCTCTATCAGGACCATGCATCCGGCCTCTCCGCCGACCCGGAAAGTCGTGTGTCTGCTCATGGGTTCGTCGAAAAGCATTCTCTCTTTTGGAATGATATTTTCAATATAACCATACATAGATGAATTCAAATTCAATTTTCGCACCGTCTCATTTCTCAAATATATGATGTCTGTTTCATTATATGCCGTTTTTTTAATCTAATACCATTTTCGCGGCACCATATATTCCTGCGTCGTTACCAAGTGTAGCCAGTGCGAAGGCCGTATCCTTACAACCATGGAATACCGTTCTCTCAAAAGGCGGCCTGATATAATCGAACAGCACTTCTCCGGCTTTTGAAACGCCGCCGCCGATAACAAAAATTTCCGGATTGATGACTCCGGCGATCACGCCGAGCCCTTTTCCCAAATATTCGCCGAATTTCCGCGCGACCTCGATTGCCAGTTCATCTCCCGCTTTTACCGCGTCAAATACCGTTTTGGCGGAAACCTCTCCGCCCCTTAATACGCTGGCCTTATCGTCCGCCTGCAGCGCCCTGTTCGCCAGCCTCGTAATACCGGTCGCGGAAGCATACTCTTCCAGACATCCGAAATTGCCGCAGCCGCAGCTCTCTGTCTCATGGTCCTCTACATGAATATGCCCGATCTCTCCGCCGGCGCCGGTCGAACCGGTCATGATTTCTCCGTTAATGATGATGCCGCCGCCGACGCCTGTTCCAAGCGTGACAGCGACCAGATTTTTATAACCCTGTCCGCCGCCCTTCCACATTTCTCCAAGCGCCGCTACATTGGCGTCGTTTCCGCCCTCCACGCGCATTCCGCCGAGCAGGCCGGTCAGCTCCTTTTTCAAATCGAACTGTCCCCAGCCAAGATTGACTGCCTGATGTACGACGCCGTTTCCATCCACCGGACCGGGCACGCCCACGCCCACGCCGGCCACATCCTCTGCGGTTATTCTCTTTTCTTTCATTTTTGCCCGGATATCCGCCGCAATATCGGGCAGAATATTTTTTCCGCCGTCCTCTGTTCTGGTCGGGATCTCCCATTTATCGAGCACATTCCCGTCGCTGTCGAACAATCCCAACTTTACCGTTGTTCCTCCTACGTCCACACCAAACACATATTTCCCCATTGCCCTGCTTTCCTTTCTTAATACTATAACGTTTATATCTGCTTTTTCTGTCCTGAATCTTTCACACTAACCCTCATGATTTCGCTCTGCGGAATCTCAAATCTGTGCGGAAAATGCCGTATTTCAGGCATTCTCCGGTGTGAGAAAGATTCGCGAAGCGAATCGTAAAACTTCTTAGCGGGATGCCCATTGGCATGGGCTTTAGAAGTTCTTCTCGCACTAGTCTTCTTCCCGCCTCTCCGCGAGCGATTTCTGTACCCTCTGGTACAGCTCCTGCGCCGCGTTATAGCCCATCTTCTTCTGGCGGTGGTTTACGGCTGCCGCTTCACAGATAATCGCCAGATTACGGCCCGGCCTGATGGGAATGTTATGACAGACTACTTTGTTGCCAAGATATTCTATATACTCTTCTTCCATCCCAAGGCGGTCGTATTCTTTCTCTTTATCCCAGTCCTCCAGATGGATCACAAGATCGATGTTCTGCGTATCTCTGACGCTGGATGCTCCGAAAAGCGCCTTGACATCGACGATGCCAATGCCCCGCAGTTCAATAAAGTGCTTCGTAATATTCGGCGCGGAACCGATCAGCGTATCCGCGCTGACTCTTCTTATCTCCACTACATCGTCCGTTACGAGGCGGTGTCCTCTCCTGATCAGTTCGAGCGCCGCCTCCGATTTACCGATACCGCTCTCGCCGGTGATTAATACCCCTTCACCATAAACGTCGATCAATACGCCGTGAATGGAAATACAGGGCGCAAGCTGCACATTCAGCCATCGGATAATCTCGGCCATACATGCAGAAGTCGCCTTATTGCTCATCAAAAGCGGCACGCCGTATTTGATGGCGGTCTCCCGGAACAGCTCGTTCGGATGCAGTTCCCTGCAGAAAACAATGCCGGGAATCGGATTATTCAGCAGTTTTTCATAAACCTCCAGCTTCTTTTCCTCATCCAGCGCGTTCATATAAGAATACTCTACAAATCCGACCACCTGCAGACGCGTCGCCTCAAAGTGTTCAAAATACCCCGCGAGCTGCAAAGCAGGACGGTTAATGTCGGGCTGTGTTATCCTGATTTTGGAAATATCGATTTCCGGCGTCAGATTTTCCCATTTCCATTTTTCGATTACCTTTGTCAGACTGATGCTTGCCATACCCTTCTCCTTCATCGCACACATTTCGTTTTAATTTTATTATAGCATATCGGCGTTTTCCTGACAATCAGTCCCCCGGCTTATGAAAAAAATCATAAATCTGTCCGGCAATATGCTCCGGTATTTCCGGGACTTCGCACAGCTTTGCCGCTTCGGCATTCCTGATCTCCTCGATGGATTTGAAATGCCGCATCAACGCTTTCCGCCGCGCCGGGCCGACGCCCGGAATATCATCCAGCACGGACTTAACCTGCGCTTTAGAACGCAGGGAACGGTGATATTCGATAGCAAAACGGTGCGCCTCATCCTGAATTCTCGTAATCAGCTTAAAACCTTCGGAATGCGTATCGATGGGAATCTCCACGTTCTGATAATAAAGCCCCCTCGTCCTGTGGTTATCGTCCTTGACCATCCCGCATACCGGAATGTCGATGTGCAGTTCTTCCAATACCTGCAATGCGACATTGACCTGTCCCTTTCCGCCGTCCATCAAAAGCAGATCCGGGAATTTCGTAAAACTGCCGAATTCTTTGTCGATTTCTTTTCTGTCGAGCTCCGCCCGTTCCTCCATGCCGTGCACGAACCGTCTGGTGAGCACTTCCTTCATGCAGGCATAATCATCCGGCCCGGAAACCGATTGAATCCTGAATTTCCGATAATCGCTCCGCTTGGGCTTTCCCTTTTCATAAACTACCATAGATCCTACGTTGGCAAAACCGCTGATATTGGAAATATCGAAAGCCTCCATGCGGTGAATGGATTCCAGATCAAGCAGCGCGGCGATCTCGCGGACCGCGCCGATGGTGCGCCCTTCCTCCCGCCTGATGCGTTCTTTATCCTGGCTGAGCACGAGCTTCGCGTTCTGCGCCGCAAGCTCCACCAGCTTTTCTTTATACCCTTTTCTTGGCACACGCAGATAGACCCTGCTTCCTTTCCGCGTTCCGAGCCATTTTTCCAAAATCCCGATATCCTCTATCTGCTCCTGCAGCATCAGTTCCTTAGGAATGTAAGGCGTTCCCGCATAGAACTGCTTCACAAAATCGAGCAGTATCTGCGCGCTGTCACAGCCCGCCACATGCGTCATATAAAAATGCTCCCGTCCGATCAGTTTCCCGTCCCTCACAAAAAAAACCTGCACCACAGCATCGCTTTCATCTTTCGCGAGCGCGATAATATCCTTATCCTCTCCGTCGCTGTCCGTTATTTTCTGCTTCTGCGCCACGCTTTTGACGCTGTTATAGAGATCCCGGTAGCGGATGGCGTCCTCAAAAGCCAGCTGTTCAGACGCCTCCTGCATCTTTTGTTCCAAATCCTTCAGAATCGGCTTATAATTCCCATTCAGAAAATCCAATGCCTGCTCCACGCGTTCTCTGTATTCTTCTTTACCAATATATTCCTGACAGGGCGCAAGGCACTGCCTGATATGATAATTCAAACAGGGCCGGTCCAGCCCGATATCCCGCGGCAGCTTCCGGCTGCATGTCCTGAGCTGATACAGCTTATTCATCAGCTCTATCGTATCCTTGACCGCAGCCGCGCTCGTATAAGGCCCGAAATATTTAGAGCGGTCTTTCTTCATTTCCCTGGAAAACAAAATGCGCGGATATTCCTCGCCGACCGTGACTTTGATATAAGGATAGGTCTTATCATCCTTAAGCATCGTATTATATTTGGGACTGTGCTCCTTGATCAGATTATTTTCCAGCACAAGAGCCTCCAGCTCCGAATCCGTTACGATATATTCAAATCGGGCGATTTGTTCCACCATTTTGTCGATCTGCGGGCCGCGTCCCACGATTTTCCGAAAATAGGAACGCACACGGTTATGCAGATTGACCGCTTTTCCCACATAGATGATCGCGTCGTCCGCATCGTGCATAATATAGACTCCCGGACTATTCGGGAGCTTCTTCAATTCCTCCGCTATATCAAACATATCTTTCCCGCCTCTGCCAATCATCCGTCCGTTTCTCACGGAAACAAGGCAAAGCCCTTTTACATTTCCTGAGCTTTGCCTTTGTTCTTACTGTCGTTTATTTGCGCCGTCGTCCGCAGAGGACTCCGCCTGAGGCGGCACTTCTGTCTGCTGTGATTCCGGCCGCGATGCCGCTTCCGCCTGCGGCTCTGTTATCTGCGGCTGTGCATTCCCTGTCTGCGCCAGATGTTCCGTTCTCTCCGCTAACGTCTGCGAAAAATCCGCACCGGATGCTTCCTGCGTCCTCTGCATTCCCGAATCAGGCGCCGGATTCAGGCTGGAATGAGAAAAAAGTCCCACATTCGCGCCGTCCGCCCGTGGGCCGCCCGGATATGGCCCCGATGGCGCTCCCGAAGCCATCCATCCTGCCGGACCGTTCGAATTCATCGGCATATTGGGCGCTTCCGGCGCTTTCGGTTTCTCCCGCACATCTTTTTTATTCTTTTCTTCCGTTTCTTCTTCCTCCGGTTCCGGAAGCCCTTTCTCTTTCCGGTAGATCTTCATAAATTCTTTTCCGGTAATCGTTTCTTTTTCAATCAGATAATCGGCCAGCTTATCCATAATTTCACGGTTGGCCTTCAAAAGCTTCTTCGCCTGTTTATAACTGTCATGAAGCATCTTCATGACTTCTGTATCGATATCCGCCGCCGTCACATCGGAGCAGGTCAGCGATGCGCTCCCGTCAAGATACTGGCTCTCTACGGTCGCAAGTCCCATCAGGCCGAATTTCTTGCTCATGCCGAACCGGGTGACCATGTTGCGGGCAAGGTTCGTCGCCTGTTCGATATCGTTCGCCGCGCCTGTCGTCACCGTATCGAATACGATTTCCTCCGCCGCGCGCCCTCCGAGCAGTCCGACCAGCCTGTCGCGCAGCTCCGCTTCGGTATCCAGATACTTTTCTTCTTCCGGAACATGCATGACATAACCGAGCGCTCCCATCGTTCTCGGTACGATCGTAATTTTCTGCACCGGTTCGGAATTTTTCTGCAATGCGCTGACAAGCGCATGGCCGACCTCATGATAGGAAACGATCTTCCGCTCCTCCTTGCTCATGATACGGTCTTTCTTCTCTTTTCCTACCAATACCTGTTCTACCGCGTCGAACAGATCCTTCTGGCTGACAAATTCTCTCCCCATCTTTACCGCGTTGATAGCGGCCTCATTGATCATATTGGCGAGATCGGAACCGACTGCACCGGACGTGGCGAGCGCGATTTCGTCCAAATCGACCGTTTCGTCCATGAGAACGTCTTTCGCATGAACCTTTAAAATTTCCACCCGGCCTTTCAGATCCGGCTTGTCCACGATAATTCTTCTATCGAAACGGCCCGGCCGCAGTAGCGCTTTGTCCAGTATTTCCGGCCTGTTCGTCGCCGCCAGAATAATGATGCCGTTCTTGCCGTCAAAACCGTCCATCTCGGAAAGCAGCTGGTTCAGCGTCTGCTCCCGCTCTTCGTTTCCGCCTCCGTATTTGGAATCGCGGCTTCTGCCGATGGCGTCGATCTCATCGATAAATACAATACAGGGGGCGTTCTTCTCCGCCTCCTTAAATAAATCGCGGACACGGGACGCGCCGACGCCGACATACAATTCGATAAAATCGGAACCCGAAAGCGAGAAGAACGGCACATGCGCTTCGCCTGCCACCGCTTTTGCGAGCAGCGTCTTACCGGTTCCGGGCGGCCCTACCAACAGAGCGCCTTTGGGCAGTCTCGCGCCGATCTTGGAATATTTGCCGGGATTATGCAGAAAATCCACCACCTCGACAAGGGATTCCTTGGCCTCGTCCTCGCCTGCTACATCCTGGAAAGTAATGCCTGTCTCTTTCTGTACATATACTTTGGCGTTGCTTTTGCCGACACCCATCGGCCCGCCTTTTCCCATTTTCCGGAATAAGAGGCTCAGCAGCCCCCACATGAGAAGAATCGGCAGAACGTAATACAGCAATACCGTAATAATGACGCTGGAGCTGTCCGCAACCTGCTTTCTGGAAGCGATATTATGCTCCAGAAGCCGCGCCGCGAGCGTATCGTCATCTTCCATTTTCCCCGTATAATAAGTCGTGCCGCTTCCATATAAATACAAAAACGGATTGTTATTTTCGGCCTGTCTGGGCTGGATAGTGATCCGGTCGGAATCTACGATAACGCTTTCGATTTCCTCTCTCTCTATCATATCGATAAATTCATTATAGCTGATCTCCTGATTGGTCGATCCCGTCATAAATTTCATGAACATACTGATGCTGAACAATGTGATCAGCGCGGCGATGACAAGAATGATCAGGCTCTGTTTCTTGGGATCGTTCCCACTGCCGCCCGGCCCTCCCGGACCGCCGTTATTATCCGGCCCCCGGTTCTGGCCGCCGCCGTTATTATAATTACCGTCATATTGGTTAAGATTTTGATTCATTTTTATATAACCATACCTTTTTCCTTATTTTTATCTACTCTTTATTATATGGAACACTTTTTTATAAATCAATACGCGAATTATGAATTTATGAACACAAGTATTAAAGATTTCTAAAGTTTTTTCATAAAATTTACTTTTATGGTAGATTTTTTCCATATCGCCATTGTATAATGAATCGAAAGAGGAGATCAATATGGCTGTTAAATATGTATTTGTAACAGGCGGCGTCGTTTCCGGACTCGGTAAGGGAATTACCGCCGCTTCTTTAGGCAGATTATTAAAAGCGCGCGGTTATAAAGTAACCATGCAGAAATTTGACCCCTATATCAATATCGATCCGGGCACGATGAATCCCATCCAGCATGGCGAGGTTTTTGTTACGGAAGACGGCACGGAAACCGATCTGGATCTCGGACATTACGAACGGTTCATCGATGAAAATCTCGATAGAAATTCCAACGTTACGACAGGGAAGGTCTACTGGTCCGTCCTGCAGAAGGAGCGCCGGGGCGATTACGGCGGCGGTACCGTTCAGGTCATACCGCATATTACCAACGAAATCAAGAGTCGTTTTTACCGGAATTTTACGGATAAAGAGACGAGAATCGCCATCATCGAAGTCGGCGGCACGGTAGGCGATATCGAAAGCCAGCCGTTTCTCGAATCCATCCGCCAGTTCCAGCATGAAATAGGCCGGGAAAATGCGATCCTGATTCACGTTACCCTGATTCCCTATCTGCGGGCTTCACAGGAAATGAAGACCAAGCCGACGCAGGCAAGCGTTAAAGAACTGCAGGGAATGGGCATCTGGCCGGATATTATCGTATGCCGCAGCGAATACCCTCTGGATCAGGGCTTAAAAGATAAGATCGCCCTGTTCTGTAATGTGCCGAATAATCGTGTATTACAAAACCTGGATGTAGAATATTTATACGAAGCACCTCTGGCAATGGAAAAAGAACATCTGGCGCAGGTTGCCTGCGAATGTCTGAATCTGGAATGTCCCGAACCGGATCTGACAGACTGGAAAGCCATGGTAGAATCCTTAAGAACGCCCACCGATGAAGTCACGGTCGCTCTCGTCGGCAAATATACGCAGCTTCACGATGCTTATATCAGCGTAGTGGAAGCTTTAAAGCACGGCGGTATTTCCAACCGCTGTATCGTTAATCTGAAATGGGTGGATTCCGAGACCGTTACAACAGACAATGCGGCGGAACTGTTAGGAGATATCAACGGCATTCTTGTTCCCGGCGGTTTCGGCGACCGGGGCATCGAAGGAATGCTGCATGCGATCCGTTATGCGAGAGAGCACAAAATTCCTTATCTGGGCCTCTGCCTTGGCATGCAGCTGTCCATCGTAGAATTTGCGCGGAATGTCATCGGTTTTAACGATGCTCACAGCATCGAGCTGAATCCTTCCACGACGCATCCCGTTATCGCGCTGATGCCCGATCAGAGCGATGTAGAGGATATCGGTGGCACCCTGCGCCTCGGCTCCTGCCCCTGCGTTTTGGACAGGAATTCGAAAGCGTTCCAGTTATACGGGGAAGAGATGATCCACGAAAGGCACAGACACCGTTACGAAGTCAACAACGACTACCGTACCGTTTTAACGGAGCACGGCATGAAATTATCCGGTCTTTCGCCGGACGGCCGTATCGTCGAGATGTGCGAGCTGCCGGAACATCCTTTCTTCGTCGCGACACAGGCACATCCTGAGCTAAAATCCAGACCGAACAGGCCGCACCCGTTATTCAGAGGTTTTATCGCGGCTTCACTGGAACATAAGGAAATGTCAAGAAATAATTTTTAACAAACAACGGACACCGACGCATTTTTGCGGCTGTGTCCGTTGTTGCATTTCCTGTTTTCCTTCGTTCTGTTCTAATTCTTCCATTATAGAACATCGTCGATCTCGGCGCCTTTGATATCCTCATCCAGAAGCTTCATCTTCTGCAGCAGCGCTTTGATCTCCGTCTGTACTTTGGAAGGAAGCGCCGACTGGTTGGTGGAATAGATTTGCGCATCTTCTATGATATCCGCCTGCTCTCTGGCATTTTCGCGCTGTTCGTCCTTGATTTCTTCCATCTCCCGGTTCTCTTCCTGCCTGATTTCAATCTTCTCCTGGAGCTCTTCCCGCTTCTCTTTCCGTTCCTCGATCTTCTCTTCCTGCTCTTCTTTTTCTTCTGCCCTCTTCTCCGCTTCTTCCTTCTTCTCTTCCAGTTCTTCTTCGATATGCTCCTGCGCCTCTCCGGTCAGCATACCGATTGCTTCCTGACTGGCTGCTTTCATGATCTTTTCTGCCTCCTGCTGCGCGTCCAGCATGGGATGATGTTTCAGATTCTCCAGCTTGACCGCGCGAATCGAAGCGTTCTCCCCCACGATTACGCTTTCCGCCTTATATACTTCCAGCTCATGGCGCTCGATTTCGTCATCTATCGCGCCCGCCCGCTCCTGATATTCGCCAAGCTGTACCAGACGCTCCTGCTCCGCTGTCGTTAAAACGACCTCAGGATCTTCCAAAGCCTGACGCTGTTTTTCCAACAGAGCTTCATACTCGCCGCTGTCCTCTTCCACACCGTATTCTTCCATGAGCTGCGCTTTTTTCTCACGGAAGCCTATGATGGCATCCCTTTCCTCCGAAGCGATATTCTGGTATTCCTGAATACGCGCGTTGCTCTCGTCAATGCCCATCTGAATTTTTCGTTCTCCCGCCCAGGCGTCGTTAATCGCTTTCATCGCCCGCGCCTGCGCACGCTGTCTGCGTTTCAGAAGGGAATCCATCTTTCCGTTCAGTTCACTCATATTGATAGAACCGTTCTTCATACCCTTTTTCTGGCTATTGCCATGTTTTCTCGCTTCCCTGCGTGCCTGGGCATTCTCATTCTGATGCACCATCAGATTATTCTTTGTTCCTGTCAACTGCATCGCCATAATAATCTCCCTTCTTTCCTGCCTGGCCTTACTTCCCTGTTTATCGTATATATCGGCCCGCATAAGCCAATTCTTTAGAAAATCCGGAAAAAACGTTGTGAAACGGCCCTTCTATGGCATAAACGGACAGGCATGCGGCATCGGATCATAAAAGCCTGTTTTTTTTATTCGATATGGTGTATCATTTATACTACAAAGAATTTTTTAGCATTTAAAAGAAAGCGCGGGAACATTCAATGGAAATGAAAATGAAAAATCTGCAAAAACTCGCGGGAATCACGATTCTCCTGATACTCTTTTTTATGGTAATCGCACTTTTGCGTTTTCAGGAGGAAGAAAAATATTCCCTGATACCGGAACAGATCGAATATTACTATAACGAGGACTGGTTCATGGTGTCGCTGGAAAGTAAGGACATTGCGTACATGGAGCCCGGAGGCCCTGATAAGATATTAACGCAGCTTGAAAACGCTCTGGCGGAAGGAAACTATCGGAAGACAGACCTGCCCTATACTTATACCGGAAAAGACGGGGCTGCGGTTATCACCGCTTTTCAAAATACGCTTCCTCCGGACTGCGCGGGCCTGACGATGGGATTTTCTTCTACGGCGGCAAACGTTCGGGTCATTCTGGACGGCAGGGTCATTTATCAGTATAAATTTTCTGAAGGAGACGGAATCGGCGCCTACGAACATTTCATCGATATCCCAAATGTATTCGAGCAGGGGGATATATGGATCGAACTGTCTCCTCTTCATGCAGCTATGGCCCCCTCTCTTGGAAATGTTGTCGTGGAAACGCGCGATATAGCGGTCATCGGTCTGGTCGGAAACAGCATTGCCGATATCGGCTGCTGCCTCCTGATCATTATTATGTCAATCATCATGTTCGTACTCGCCCTGATCCGAAAGCATACGAACCAGCCTTCCCGCGGAGAATTTTTCTGGGGGCTCGCCGGACTCTCCGCAGGCATCTACTGCTTTATCGGCACGAATACGCTCAGCATTTTTTATGATATCCAGGAAGCTTACGCAATGCAGGAATACCTGGTTCTGCTGATCCCGCTGTTTCTGACATTGTACTTTGACCGGAATCTTCACGCGGTATTTCCACGCCGTTTTACGATATTGCATTGGTTAGCGAGCATCAACGCGGCGATGCAGATCCTGCTCCAGATGCTGCATATACGGGCGCTGAAGGATATGACGAATATCTCCGCACTCATGCTGGGACTGGTCTGCGTAACCGCCATCGTGAGCCTGCTGCAGTTCGATTACCAAAACAAACGATACCGGACGCTTCTTTCTGTCGCATCCCTGACCGTACTGCTGGCAGGCGGCATCACAAACGTGATCATTAACATGATCCATAAGGGCGGGCATAATAATACGGCCGGGCAATACAGCATGGTCATATTCGGAATTCTGATAGCGACCGTCCATGTTCTGCAGCTTTCCAAAGAGTACCGGGCCAACGCGGAAGAAAATGCAAGACTTCTGAAAGAAAAAATAAAAGAAGCCCTGGCCGCAAATGAGGCAAAAGGTAAATTTCTCGCGCATATGTCCCATGAGATCCGCACCCCGATCAACGCGGTGCTCGGCATGGATGAAATGATCCTGCGCGAAGCAAAGGATCCGTCTGTCCGGGAATACGCCATGGATATTCATACGGCAGGCCAGACGCTTCTGTCGCTGATCAACGACATTCTGGACTTTTCCAAAATCGAGTCCGGTAAAATGGAAATTGTGCCGGTGGAGTATGACATCAGCAGCCTGATTCACGATCTGGCAAATATGACCGCCCAGAGGGCGCAGGCCAAAAATATCCGACTGGAAGTGAAAGCAGACCGCGAAATACCTTCCCGCCTGTACGGAGACGATGTACGCCTCCGGCAGGTTCTGACAAATATCCTTACCAACGCGGTCAAATATACCCATGAGGGGACCATATGGCTGCGGATTCAGGGCCGCACAGAAGAAGATACGGCGATTCTCCATTTTGAAGTGGAAGATACGGGCATCGGCATCAGGGAAGAAGATCTGCCGAAACTGTTTGCTGAATTCGAGAGAATCGAGGAAGAGCGGAACCGCCATATCGAAGGTACCGGACTTGGCATGAATATCACAATTCAGCTCCTTGCGCTGTTAGGCAGCCGGCTGCAGGTCGAGAGCACTTATGGAAAGGGCTCAAAATTCTATTTTGAACTGGAACAGAAAATCATCGATGCCACACCAATCGGCGATTTTGAGATCAGAGCGCAGCAGATTGCGGAAAATTATAATTACAGCGCAGGGCTCTTCGCACCGGACGCCAAAATACTGGTGACAGACGACAACGCCGTCAATCGGAAAGTATTCCGAAACCTGTTGAAAGAAACGCAAATCCAGGTAACGGAGGCGGCCGGCGGCCGGGAATGTCTGGAACTGGTACAGGAGAATCATTATGACCTGATTTTCCTCGACCATATGATGCCTGAAATGGACGGTCTGGAAACTCTTCACCGCATAAAGCTGCTCTCCGATTTTCCCTGCCGGAACACGCCGATCGTTGTGCTGACCGCAAATGCCGTATCCGGGGCAAAAGAAAAATACCTGGCGGAAGGCTTCGATGATTTCCTGTCAAAACCGATCGTCCCGGAAAAGCTCGAAAACATGATCCGGAACATGCTGCCGGATGAATTGCAGACGGAAAAACTGTCATCCGAAGAACCAAAGGATGAATTTCCGGATGACCTTCCTCCCGTAGACGGACTTGACTGGAATTACGCCTGGATGCATCTGCCGGATACAGAACTGCTCGCCTACACCTTAAAAGAATTTTACGCCCAGATCGACTCAGCCGCAGATACCCTGGAGCAGTCTTATACGCATATTACAGAGCCCGGACAGCTTGCGCAGTACCGGATTCAGGTGCATGCCATGAAAAGCCTTGCGGCGACGGTCGGCATTCTTCCGTTATCCGGTGTTGCAAAACTATTGGAATATGCGGCAAGAGATGGTAAAATGGAAGTGATCAACTCTTTAACTGCGCTGTTTCTGGAAGAATGGCGCGGTTACCGTCAAAAATTATATGGCGTTTTCGGCCTGGGCGCCGAGACCAGAAAAGAAGCGGCCGATTATTCTATCATAAAAGCGCTTGTCGAAATAGTCCGCGTCAGTATGCAGGAACTGGACGTCGATCAGGCGGATCAGGCGATAGAACAGCTGCAGACCTATGAATATCCGACGGAAACAGAACAGAATATCCGAAGGCTCGCGGAAGCGGTCACGAATCTGGATCCGGACGCGGCGGATGAAATCGCCTGCCTGTTAATGAAACAGATGGAAGGGAAATAGAAATGAAGAAGATTTTACTGGTGGGAAAACTGAATAATGTCGTAAAAGAAACGAATACCTTTTTATCGCAATATTTTCATGTACAGATCTGCTCGGAAAATGCGGGCGTTCTGGAAGGAATGCTCAAAATCGTCAATCCGGACTTAGTCCTGATCTGCCTGATCGGCGCGTATGATATCGATACCTCTATCTTTTTTCTGTTGAACAGCCAATATGCGCAGATTCCGGTCTTAACGATCGGTACGAAGGACGAGTGCGGCGCTTTTCTGAAATATTACGAGGAGACACAGTTTGAAAATCTGATCCGCCCGGTGGAAAATACGAAAATCATGGAGGCCGTATGCAGGCGTCTCGGCCTGCAGAAAAAGGATGTAGAAATGGAAGCCGCAGAAAGGCAGAAAGAACAGAGCGGCAAAAAGCGTATTCTGGTAGTGGACGATAACGGCACTACCCTGCGGACGATGAAAGCGATGCTGGAAGAATTCTATGATATCGCCATCGCGGTTTCCGGCGCGCAGGCAATAACTTCCATCGGCAGGAAACGCCCTGATTTGATTCTGTTAGACTATGAAATGCCCGTCTGCGACGGAAAAATGACACTGGAAATGATCCGCGCAGACGAAGATATGAAGGACATTCCGGTCGTGTTCTTAACTTCCGTAAACGACCGCGCCAACATCGAGGCTGTATTGAAATTAAAACCGGCGGGATATTTCCTGAAACCGGCAGTAAAGGATAAACTTCTTGCGGAGATTGACCGGATATTGGAGGCGAACGGCTAATCTGTCTTCTATCGAAACGCTTCTGTTATTTACAACAGCGGCGCGACCGCTTTCATCAAATATCCCATCCATTTTAAATACCATTTTTCTTTCCGCACCGTTTCCATCGTGACCTGCCGGCATTTTGCACGGACAGCCTGAAAATCCGCCTCGATTTCCGGGACACAGTCCGTTCCGTACATATACGCGGCACATTCAAAATGATGATACAGGCTTCGGTAGTCTAAATTAATCGTGCCGACGACCGCTTCCCTCGTATCGCTGACGCACACTTTCGCATGGACGAAGCCCGGCGTGTATTCGTAAATTTTTACGCCGGAGGCTAACAGCGGCTTATAATGCGTTTTAGCTAACGAATAGGCCACGATCTTATCCGGGATTCCGGGCAGTATCAATGCCACTTCTACGCCTCTTTCCGCGGCAAATTTGAGCGCTGTCTCAAGTTCTCCGTCCAGAATCAGATAGGGCGTCATAATATGCACATATTCCAGGGCCCTGTTCATGATATCCATATAGACCCGTTCGCCGAGTTTATCATCGTCTAACGGACAGTCGCCGTAAGGGATGACATAGCCTTTCGCTTCTTTCACCGGTACTGGGGGATAGGTGAGGAAACGCGCATAATCCAGCTCCTTTTCGCTGATTCCCCAGGTCTGCAGAAACATCAGCGTGAATGTCTTTGCCGCCTCGCCTTTCAGCATGACCGCGGTGTCCTTCCAATGGCCGAATTTCGGCTTCGCATTGATGTATTCGTCCGACAGGTTCACGCCGCCCGTGAAAGCCGTATGCCCATCGATTACCAGAATCTTTCTATGGTCCCTGTAATTGTAATGGGTGGAAATAAAAGGCGTCACAGGAGAAAAGACCTTGCATTTGATTCCGAGCGCTTTCAGGCGTTTCGGATAATCGCGGGGCAGCAGAGCAAATTCGCAGGTACCGTCATACATGATGCGGACTTCCACGCCCCCGGCCGCTTTCCTGGCGAGTATTTCCAGAATTTTCCCCCACATAAGGCCCTCATCCACGATGAAATATTCCATAAAAATGAAATGTTCCGCCATTTCGAGCTGTTTCAGCATCTCCTCGAACTTATTCTCTCCCAGCGGAAAATAAGTGACCGCCGTTTTTTCATAAACCGGATGGCAGCCGCTTCTCTGCATATAGCGGGCCAGCGCCGCCGCGCCCCTGTTCTCTTCCGAAAACCGCCGCATGACTTCTTCCGACTGCGGAATGCTTTCTTTTGTTCCCGAAATGATCTGGTCAACGCGCTCCTTCAGCGCCCTGTGCCCGATTTCGCTCTGCGTATACGCGAACAGAAGCACGCCAAATACGGGCAGGAGCATGATGACGATCAGCCATGTGATTTTCGCCGTAGGGTCGAATCTGCTGTTCAGCAGATAAATCACCATACAAAAGGTAAGTACTGCCGTTCCTCCCAAAATATGGGGCAGAAATTCTCCGAACCACTGAAGAATACCGAACAGAATCAGAACCTGCGCCGCAAGCATCAGCAGGATCAGTCCGAAACGGCTGAAGACCGCATGAATGATTCCTTTCTGTCCTCTCTTTAGCAGATTAATCCCTTTATCTTTATAATCCCCCGGCATTTTAACATCTCCTCCGTATAAACACTCCCGAAACAGGAAATCCCCTCCGTTCTTTTATCCCGGAAGGGATTCCTGTTACCTGTGATTCACTTTCATGATTCTAAAGAATTTAATTTATCCACAATTTTCTGTATATCCCGCATGGATACCTTACCGCCGAAGCTGACTGGTCCGCGCAGCGGCATATATTTCATCATCGCGGCATTCATCTCATCAGAAATCGCTTCCGACGCGGCATCGCTGCCCGTTTCCTTCTCCCCGCTGCCAAAAAGGCCGTTAGCCATCAGCGGTTTTACGATTTCCCATGCTTTCGGATCCTTCATCACATCGCCCATTGTCGTATCCGTCGTGTAGACGAACGGAAGCTTTACAGTCGATTCTACGGTAACGGTCTTGCCAAGAACGATATCTCTGGATGACTTCCCGATTAAAATGTCGAACTCTCCCGTCTCAACATGCCAGTCATGGATTTTGACGCTGTAGTATGCAAAAGCTCTCTTATCCAGCTTGAAAGAAACGGTCTTTGTCTCTCCCGGCGCAAGCTCCACTTTGGCAAAATCGCGCAGCTCTTTTACCGGACGGATAACGGTGCTTTCCTTATCCGCGACATAGAGCTGTACCACTTCTTTTCCGGCCATACTGCCCGTATTGGTAACATCCACCGTAACGGTCAGCGTATCCGTATCTTTCATGCTCTCCTTATCGACCGTTAAGTTAGAATAGGAGAAGGTCGTATAAGACAGGCCATAGCCGAACGGGAAAAGGACATTCATCTTTTTCTTATCATAATAGCGGTAACCTACGAAAATGCCTTCCCGGTATTCCACCATATCGCCCTCGCCAAAATAAGAAAGCCAGGACGGATTATCTTCCAGTCTGATCGGGAAGGTTTCAGGCAGTTTCGCGCTCGGATTGACCTTGCCGAACAGGATATCACACACCGCGCCGCCTACTGCCTGACCGCCCAGATAGGCTTCGAGAATGCCCTTTACCTGATCCGCCCACGGCATTTCCACGGGCGAGCCGTTATGCAGTACGACGATCGTATTCGGCTGCACCGCCGCCACTTTTTCGATTAACTCGTTCTGGCAGTCCGGCATACGCATATGCTGTCTGTCAAAGCCTTCCGACTCAAAAGCGTCGGGAAGCCCTGCGAAAATGACTGCCGCCTTTGCTTTTCCGGCCGCTTTCACAGCTTCCTCCAGCAATTTTGCATCCGTCTCGTCCACATCATCGCGATAGCCCTGCGCATAAACGATATTGGCCATTCCCGATACCGCATCCATCGCGGATGTTACTTTATGGCTGTTGATATGGGAGCTTCCGCCGCCCTGATACCGCGGCTGTGCCGCATATTTCCCGATAAAAGCGAGATCCTCTTTTTCATTTAACGGAAGGACCCCTTCATTTTTCAGAAGAACGATCGTTTCTTCCGCCACTTTTCTTGCCATCTCATGGTCTTTATCCTTATCCCAGACCGCGTCTTTATCCCGGTTCTCTTCATAACGGAATACGATATTCAGGATACGCTCCACAGCGGCGTCCACAACGCACTCTTTCAGGTTGCCGCTCTGCACCGCGCCGACGATCAGCCTGTCATTAGCTCCAAGAGATGTCGGCATCTCCAGATCCAGACCCGCTTTCAGATCCTCCACTCTGTTATTCACAGCGCCCCAGTCGCTCATCACATAACCGTCAAAGCCCCACTGGCCGCGCAGGGTTTCCGTCAGATATTTATGGTTCTCCGCCGCATAGACGCCGTTTATCTTATTATAAGAGCACATAACGGTCCAGGGCTTCTGTTTCCTGACCGCGCCCTCAAAGGCCGCCAGATAGATTTCGTTCAGGGTCCTTTCATCCACGCGGGAATCTCCGGACATCCTTCGCGTTTCCTGATTGTTCGCCAGAAAATGCTTGATGCTCGTACCAACGTTTTTATTCTGCACGCCTTTGATCAAAGCTCCCGCCATTTCCGAAGCCACGAGCGGGTCCTCCGAATAATATTCAAAATTACGCCCGCACAGCGGAGAACGTTTGATGTTCACCGCAGGCCCCAAAATCACGCTGACGCCTTCCGCCTGGCATTCATTGCCGATTGTTTCGCCCATCTGTGTTAAAAGCTCTCTGTTAAAAGAAGCCGCCGTTCCGCATCCCGCCGGAAAGCAGACCGCTTTGATACTGTCGTTAACACCGAGGTGGTCGCCTTCCTGCTCCTGTTTCCGCAGACCGTGCGGCCCGTCCGAAACCATGCTGGCCGGAATTCCCAGCCTCGCCACCGCTTCCGTGTGCCAGAAATCCGCACCGGAACACATGGCCGCCTTTTCCTCCAAAGTCATCTGCGCTACCAGCTTCTTAATTTTTTCTGCTGTCATCCCCGATATACCTCCTTATGATATCCTGCATTCCTGTCCGGTCATCTCTTATTGTATGCGCTGTTTATCCAGAAGTTCTTTCAGCGCTTCATCGCTGACACTGATCCAGATATCCTCTTCTTCCGCATTCAATCCGAGATATTCGCGCAGTGTCATGGAGTCGTCATGAAGCCCCCATTCCTGACTGTAATCGTCTATCTCTTCAAACTCCGCTTCACCGGCGATATATTTTTCCTTAAAGGTCTTTTCCAATGCTGCTCCTCTCTTTACAGTCCGCGTCTTTTGCCGGCCTGAAAATCCTCTTTCCGCCGGGCAGGAATTTCCTGTTTGGGAAATCTAACTTCATTATACAAAGCGCATCCTACACTGTCAATGACGCCACGGCTTTTTTCAAACGTTCTAACGCCTCTTCCAGCGTGGCGCGCGGACAGGCGATATTGATCCGCTCGAACCCTTCTCCTGCCTCTCCGAACATGGCGCCTCCGTCCAGCCAGAGCTTCGCTTTCTGAACGATGAACTGTTCCCGCTCCTTCTCAGGCATGCCGAGCGCCCGGCAGTCCAGCCAGACCAGATAGGTTCCTTCCGGTTCTACCAGTTTCAGCTGCGGAAGATATTCTTCCAGATAATTTCTGACGAAATCGAGATTTCCTTTCAGGTATTCCTTTAACTGCTCCAGCCATTCCCGGCCGCCTTCATAAGCTGCCTGACAGGCATGAAGTCCGAGCATATTGACCTCATTGCATCCGATTTGGCGCATTCTTCCACGGAATGCATCGCGCAGGCCGGAATTGGGAATCCAGATATTAGAGACCTGCAGCCCTGCGAGATTGAACGTCTTACTGGGCGCCGTACAGATAACGCTGATATCCCGGAGACGGTCATCCACCGTCGTCAGTACATGATGCCGATGTCCCGGATATATGAAATCGCTGTGAATCTCGTCGCTGACGATCTTAACATCGTATTTCAGACAGATTTCCCCGACGCGGCGCAATTCTTCCTCCGTCCATACCCGGCCCACCGGATTATGCGGACTGCACAGGATGAACAATTTCACCTTTTCCTGTACGATCTTCCGTTCAAAATCCGCAAAATCCATCTCGTAGCGCCCGTCTTTGAAAAGCAGTCCGTTATTGATAAGTTTTCTGTTATTGTCCCGGATGACCGCGCTGAAAGGATAGTAAACGGGCTGCTGGATCAATACGCCATCGCCCTCTTCCGTAAAGGCCGCGACCGCCGTTGCCAGCGCAAAAACAACGCCCGGCGTTTTCACGAGCCAGTCTTTTTCCACCTTCCAGTCAAAATATGTCTCATACCATTTCGCAAGCGTCCGAAAATAATCGTCCCGGCTGTCCGTATAGCCGAAAATGCCGAAATCCGCATCCTTTTTGATCCGCTCCGTAATACAGGGCGCGGTCTTAAAATCCATATCCGCCACCCACAGCGGCAGAATATCTTCCGGCATCCCTTTTTCCGCCGCAAAATCATATTTCAGGCAGTCGCTGCCCCTCCGCTCTATCTGTTCGTCAAAATCGTATTTCATACCAGCCTTCCATGCCTTTCCCGCAATCTGCGAATTTGTTTTCTATTGGTTCACTTCCATATCTTTCGGAAGCACAAGATTCAAAATAATCGAAACAAGGAAAACGACCGCAACGCAGTTCTCCGCGAACACATTCTGTACGATCTGCGGAAAAACAGAAAAGATTTCCGGAACCTGCGTAAAGCCGATGCCGATGCTGAGCGACAGAGCGACGATCGTGATGTTCCGCTGTGTATAGCCGCATTTCCCTACCATCTGGATGCCGCTGACAACAATCGTACCGAACATCATAATCGTACAGCCGCCCAATACGGCATCCGGCAGCGTCGCGAGAAGCGCCCCGAAAATCGGAAAAATACCCGCCAGGATCATAATAACCGCCCCCGTTGCGATCGCAAATCTATTTACCACCTTAGTCATTGCCACCAGCCCTATATTCTGACTGAAAGAAGTAATCGGAAGGCATCCGAAAACCGATGACAGCGCGCTGATGAAACCATCGCATGCCAGGGAACCTGACAGTTCCTTCTCTGTCGCCTCCCGGTTCAGTCCCGCCGATGCAAGCGCGGTGGTATCGCCGATCGTCTCCGTCGCAGAGACAAGAAAAATCAGGATGACGGAAAGAACCGCCCCGATATGAAATTCCATGGAAAAGGGCATAAGATGCGGAAACGCAATGACCGATGTGCCCGCAAGCGAAGAAAAATCCACCATCTGCATACAGACTGCTGCGATATAGCCGACAATAAGACCGAACAGGACCGACAGCTGTTTCCAGAACGATTTCGCAAAAACATGGAATAAAATACAGGCGAGCAGCGTAATGGTTCCCAAAGTCCAATTCGCGGCGGAACCGAAATCACCGGCGCCGCTGCCTCCGCCAAAGGAGGACGCTCCTACTGAAAGCAGCGAAAAACCGATCGCGGTAACGACGCTTGCCGAAACGATCGGCGTTATAATCTTTATCCAATATGCCGCGAACAGGCCGAGCAGCCCTTCTACGATGCCGCCGATCAGCGCTGCCCCTAAAATCGCAGAATATCCATAGGTCACGCCGATATAACAGAAAATCGACACGAACGTAAAGCTGATGCCCATCACGATCGGCAGCCCGGAGCCTATCTTCCACAGCGGGAAAAGCTGTATCAGCGTGCCGATTCCCGCGATGATCATCGCATTCTGTATCAGCATCGCCGACTGCTCCGTCGCAAGCCCGCTCGCTCCGGCAACGATGATGATCGGCGCGATATTAGCGACGAACATCGCCAGAATATGCTGTAATCCAAAAGGAATTGCTTTCAAAACAGGTACTTTTCCGTCAATTTGATAAATAGCGTTCAGTTCGTTCTTCATCCGTATACCATGCCCTTCTTCGACCCGTCCTTCCGCGTCATTGTTCTCTGAATGTAAATTTGCCGGTCGCCGCGTCCATCTCATCGATGATAGCGAGCGACTCCAGATGATATCCCAGATTACGGATCATCCGGCCGCCGACCTGAAATCCTTTTTCTATGGCGATTCCGATGCCAGCCACATTGGCCCCGGCTTCCGTCACAATGGAAATCAGTCCCTGGAGGGCGCAGCCGTTCGCAAGAAAATCATCGATGAGCAGAATATTTTCTCCCGGCGAAAGAAACTTTTTGGAAACAATGACCTGATTCTTTCGCTTGTGGGTAAAAGACTCCACCTCCGCAATATACATTTCCCCGTCGATATTGACGCTTTCCGACTTTTTGGCAAAAACGACCGGCACCTGAAAATATTTTGCGACAACGCAGGCGATGCCAATGCCGGAAGCCTCAATCGTTAATATCTTGTCGATTTTTTCCTGTGCGAACCGCCGTTTAAATTCTTCTCCGATCTGCTCGAACAGGGCAATGTCCATCTGATGATTCAGAAAACTGTCCACCTTCAATACATTTCCATCCTTAATAACGCCATCCTGTTGAATCCGTTCTTCTAAAAAGTTCATTTGTCCTCCTTGCCCGCCTTTGCTGCTGCGGCTTTTTCCTATCGGTAAACGATAACCGCTCCTTACATTTTACATTCGTATTGTACCATAGAATTTCTTTCCCGAAAAGCAAAAAGTATGATGCGGAAGCCCTTCCCTCTATGCTATAATCTAATCAGCCGTAATCGTGGAAGGATTACGGAATTGTATGCAGAAAGAGAGGGGTTATGTATGGACAGAAGTAAAGAAATAAGAAAGTTGTGCGAAGAGCAGAATATCCGCATGATCGATTTCAAAATGACGGATATCGACGGCCGCTGGCGGCACATCACAATTCCGGTGGAACGCTTCAGCGAAGATACCTTTACTTACGGTATCGGCTTCGACGGTTCCAATTACGGGTACGCGCCCGTCGAAAAAAGCGATATGGTATTCCTGCCGGATCCGGATACCGCTTATGTGGATCCTTTTGCGGATGTGCCCACGCTGACGATGTGCGGTAACGTATGTACGATTGGAAAAGGAGAAAACCAGCCTTTTGACCAGTACCCGAAAAATGTGAGCCTGCGGGCGGTAGAATACATGAAGGAAAGCGGCGTCGCGGACCGGATGGTCATCGGGCCGGAATTTGAATTTTATCTTCTGGACCGCGTCCGCTTTGAGGTAACGCCGCGCAGATGCGGCTACTGGGTCGATACAAGACAGGCCGACTGGAACTGCAGCCTGGAAGTACCGGGCAACAACGGCTATGAAGTGCCCGCAAAAGGCGGTTATCATATTGCGGCACCGCAGGATGTCGGCTACGATCTGCGCAGCCGCATGTGCATGGCGATGGAGGACTGGGGCATCAAAGTAAAATATCATCATCATGAGGTGGGCGGGCCGGGGCAGATGGAAATCGAAGTCGAGCTCGCGGACATGCCCGAAATGGCCGACAACACGATGATCATCAAATACATTATTAAGAACATGGCGGCGCAGGAAGGAAAGACCGCAACGTTCATGCCGAAACCGATCTACCAGGAAGCCGGAAACGGCCTTCATGTGCATATGCTCCTGATGAAAGACGGAAAACCGCTGTTCTACGACGAGAACGGTTATTCCGGCCTCAGCCGTACGGCACACTATTTTATCGGCGGCCTGTTAAAGCATATCGCATCCCTGTGCGCATTCACCAATCCGTCTACCAACTCCTTCAAACGGCTCGTGCCCGGATATGAAGCGCCTGTTACCGTTGGATACGCGACGTCCAACCGCAGCGCCGTCATCCGTATCCCGGCCTATGCGAAGTCCCCGGAAGCGAAACGCTTTGAACTGCGCAATCCCGATGCGACGGCCAATCCTTATTACGCTTACGCGGCGATCCTGATGGCAGGACTGGACGGCATCGAAGAACGGATCGATCCGGCAGAAAATGGCTGGGGACCTTATGATTTCAATCTTTATACGCTGTCCGAAGAGGAGCAGAAGAAAATCAAAGGCCTGCCAAAATCGCTGGGCGAAGCGCTGGAAGCGCTGGAAGCTGATCACGATTACCTGACAAAAGGCGGCGTTTTCCCGCAGCGCCTTATCGACGTATGGGTAGCACGCAAACGCGCGGAATTGAAAAAGATGGAACAGATTCCGAATCCGGCGGAATTTAAGGCGTATTACGATTTATAAAAATATGAGAAGGGTTCGCTTTTGTGAACCCTTCTCTATACTTTTCGTTTACATGTTTTGGCCTTTCCCTTCTGCTCACAGCTTTGCTAAAGCTTCCTCCCTGCCGCTTCTGCGTCCGCCGATCCGCACGATGACTTCCCCGCTGCATTCTATTGCCGCATCCTCCATAATGACCTCATCCACACTATCCAAAACGATTCTTCCCGATTTCGGATTTTTGACCGACATCACATTGCCGATAATATCCGCTTCCACATCGGAATATTCAAAAGAGAGATCCGTTTCCTCCATCGTACAGTTGATCAGCTTCAAATTCTCACAATAGCAAAGCGGCTGCGTCCCGATAATCTTACAGTCGATCAATGTCAGCCCATCGGAGAACCAGCCGGGATATTCCCCCTTCACAACGCTGTTCTTTACCGTCACATTCCTGCTGTGCCAGAAAGCGTCCTTTGTGTCCAGCGTGCAGTTCTCGATAACAAGATTTTCCATATACTGAAAAGAGTATTTTCCGGTCATCTTAATATTCGACAGCATAACGTTCTTACTGTCGAAAAAAATATATTCCGAATTTACCGTACAGTCCTTTATCGTAATGTCTGAACATTTCCAGCCAAATTCCTGCGAATCGATATCGCAGTCTGTCAGCAGGATGCGGTTACACTCCCGTACCGCCTTGATACCGTGCAGCCTGCTCCCCGTAATCTCTCCATCGTCCGCATACCAGAGCGCCGCCCGCGTCAGTTCATCCATCGTGGAATCTTTCAGCGAAAACCCTTTTACATGCCACAACGGATAGCGGAGCGAAAAGCTGCATTCCTCCACGGCGATATTACGGGATTCCTTTAAAACGGACTCCCCGTCTGCAGGACCTGCAAAAATACATTTACTGACCCGGCCATTCTGTAAATGATAAAGCGCCCGTTCTTCATCGAACTGCTTTTCTGTGATGATTTTATCGAATTGATTCATGATGAGTCCTCTCCTGTCTTCCAAAACTGCCAATATTATAATATGCGTCCGTTACATTTTCAACATTCACCAGGAAGAAAAGGGGTTTTTTTCAAATATAAAATATGCTACAATAATCGTATCCGCAGTAAACTGTACGGCACAGAAAAATTTTAAAAAGGAGCAGAATCATGGCCTACTATCATATCAAATTTTTTTCCAATTCCCTGAAAAGAAATACCTCTTTTGAAATGTATCTCCCCAACGATATACGCGAAGATATCCCCCATGAGGACACCGTATACAGCAGGCGGAAAATGAAAACGCTGTTCCTCCTTCACGGTTATACGGGCTGTGCGGAAAACTGGGTCCCCGAATATCTGGCTGAAAAATATAACTTCGCAATCGTCATGCCGAACGGCGAAAATTCTTTCTGGCTCGACGGTCTTTCCTCGGGCCATCAGTTCTGTACTTTTACAGGCATTGAGTTGGTGAATTATATCCGCAAGACCTTCGGTCTGGCAATGGACGCGGATGAAACCTATATTATGGGAATGTCTATGGGCGGATTCGGCGCGCTTCATACTGCCCTTTCCTATCCCGACAGATTCGGCAAGCTGGCCGCTCTCTCCTCAGCATTAATTGTACACGAAATCGCGCATATGAAGGAGGACGGCGGTAATTCAGTCGCAAATTACGCCTATTATCATGAATGCTTCGGCGATTTGGAAACGGTAGAAGAAAGCAGTAATAATCCGGAAACGCTCGCCAAAAGATTAAAAGAAGAGGGAAAGAAGCTTCCTGAAATTTATATGAGTTGCGGCACGGAGGATTTTCTTCTGGAAAATAACCGCGCGCTCCATGCTTTCCTGAACAGTATCGGCGTCGAACACCTTTATCTGGAAAGCGAAGGCAGTCACGATATGGCCTTCTGGAGCGAATACGCGGTCAAATTCGTGGAGAAGATGTTTGCATAGGATAATAGCTCCGCACCGGAGGCCGCCGCTCCCTAAACATCCAGCCCCGGACAATATTTCCGGATCAAATTGAATACTTCCTCAGCCTGTCTGCCGTTTTCCAGATAAAGACTGTCCTGTTCGTTCTTTTTCTCCGAAGCGGAACCGTTTTTGTATTCGATGACCAAAGAAATTCCCATCGTCAGATTCTGCATAACGCGGTAGTCACCCAGGTTATATCGTATCTTTGATTTTTCTTCCTTGCAGTAAATATCATCGATATCGCCTACTTTGATAAAACGGCAGCCGAGGTTCCGGTTATACATCAGGTATTCGCTGCCAGCCATAAAACGGCATGGATATTTATCGACCACCGTATTCATAAAGGTAATCTTCCCAAAACTGCCCGATTCTATCTGCCGGACAAAGGCCGCTTTATCGTCCTCGGAACGGAAAGCGGCCGCTATCGCTTTTTCATAAGCGGGGCGCACTTTTTTGTCCGACGCTTTTTTATTCTGGAACAAAAGACAGATCCAGATAATCAGCGCAATAGCGCAGCCAATCGGAAAATGCAGTTTCATGACGGAAGCGGCGTCTCCCCCTACGAGAAAACCAAGCGCTGTCATACCCACGACGCTGATGACCATCCAAAGGTACAGCATTTTCGTCACTTTTTCATTGAACTTCTTAAAATCTCCGGAAAACTCCTTTAGTTCTCCATCCAGCCACATTTGAATCCGTTCGTCCATTTCAAATCCCCTCCTGTTGTTCATTCTCTTCTAGTATGTTTCTTCGCCCTGTTCCCGATAATCCTCCCGTATGAATGGAACCTCGATTCTTTTCTCCGTCAGGATTCCATATTTCTCCGGATGCCGGTAGGCGTTGCCGTGCACTTCTTTTTCCCGGTAAGCGCGGAGCATATCGATATCCAGCCCAGCAAGATAGATGCCTTCTTCCTCCCCGGCCTCCAGAATACAGGTATCTCTGGAACCGGGCAGTTCCGGCAGATAAGCCACGCCGTCAAATACCGTCGAATGACCGTTGCAGTCCGGCTGATCCTTCGGATAATTGCAGGTCGCGATTGCCAGCATGTTCTCGTAAGCCCTGCCCCGCAGCTGTGACAGGCGGTTGATCTCCATCGGGCAGGCGTTCGGCACGAGAAGCAATTCCGCGCCTTTCAGCATCAGGATGCGGGCGCTCTCCGGAAATTCCCTGTCGTAACAGATCATGGAGCCGACCTTTATCACCCCTTTCGCCGTATCCAGCCGGGCCACATAAAAGTCTTCTCCTGCATCCAGCCGGCATTCGTCTCCGAAATCACAGGTATGTACCTTTGCATAAGTATACTGTAATATTCCTTTCCTGTCGAACAGACAGACCGTATTCCGCGGCAAAGGTTCATGCGCCTCCAGAAAAGTGATTCCGATCGCCATATCGAGTTCCCGCGCCAGCTCCGCAAAAGAACAGACAAACGCTCCGTCTGCCGGAACCGCCAGCGCTTTCAATCCGGCAGTATCCGCCGGAATCGTATAACCGTTATTCCACATCTCCGGGAATAAAGCGATATCGGCTCCCTGCCGCTTCGCCTTTTTACAAAATTCAATTCCCTTCTGCCAGTTGCCCTGCATCGTCCCCGTGGATGCCAGCTGTAAAAGGGCTATCTTCAATTTCTCCATTTCTGTCACTCCTCTTTCGCTGCCGCGTCCGGCTTACCGCTTTCGGAAAGAAAGGCATTTTTCGGGACAGGCCTCAATACATTTTCCGCAGCGGATACATTCCGGCGAACGGGATATTTCGGTTACGGAAAGAGCGGCCGGACACGCTCTTTCACATGCTTTACAAAAAGTGCACTGTTCCTTTTCCCAATGAATCTGCACCAGACTAAAGCGGTTAAAAAGGCCGTAGATCGCCCCAAGCGGGCATAAATACCGGCAAAACGGCCGGAAGCATTTGACGGAAAGAAGCATGACCGCGAGCAATACGCCGAGCTTCCAGAGGAACAGGCCGCCGGCCTGGCCGCGTAAAGACGCATTTGCGCCGAGCAGGGGCAGAGCCCCAAACAGCGTCCCCGAAGGGCATAAATATTTACAGAATGCCGGCACTTTCGCAAATCCTCCGAAAAGGAACATGGATCCGGCGCATACCAGCAAAAGAAGGACCGCGTATTTCCCGTATTTTAAATACCGGTGAAAGGGCAGCGTTTTCCTTTTTCGGAAAACGGGAATTTTACAGAGAAGATCCTGCACCAGTCCAAAGGGACACAGCCATCCGCAGACGAAACGCCCCAAAAGGCTGCCGAATACAAAGAAAAAACCGAGCGCCGCAAAGGGTATCTGAAATCCCCGCTGATTTAACAGGGCCTGGAGCGCACCGATCGGGCAGGACGAGAACGCTCCCGGACAGGAATAGCAGTTCAGGCCGGGAACACAGACATATTTCAGCCCGCCCCGATATATTTTTCCCTGTAAAAAGCCGTACATATATCCATTTGTCACAATGGTAAAAAGAAGCTGTACTGTCAATCGTAATTTTTTCATCGCGCTATCCGATCCCGATACATTCCATGCAGATCATGACCGCCTTCTGCCAGATGACTGCCAGCTGTCCCTGTGCGGCCCCGACGGCGAGCAGAACGGCCCCTGCAAGCGCTCCGCAGATCCATTTCCTATTTTTCCGCCAGAAGCCCATCGATTTTTTCCTCCCACGACGCTTTCTCCATAGCGCCGACTACAGTATCCAGAAGCATACCGTTCGCGTCAAAAAAGAAGGTCGTCGGCACGGCCGATACATCCGTCAAAAGCGCATCGTACAGGGATTCATTCAGCAGCAGATGCGTATAATCCGCCCCCGTCTGCGCAATCAGCTCTTTCGCTATATCAAGGACTTCCTCCTCCGCATTCTCCGGCACATCGCTGATAATGCCGATAATTCTGAAATCCCCGGCATCGTACGCCTGCGCCAGTTCTCCGAGCGCCGGCATTTCCCGCAGGCAGGGATTGCAATAGGTAGCCCATACATTGACCATCGTGAGCTTCGATTCCGCAAAAATTTCCCGCGAAACGGCATTTCCTTCCATATCGTACGCCTCAAAATCAGCCGCGCCGGACAGTCCCTCCGGTAAGGCTATCGACGGCTCCTGCTGTACCGTGCCTGACTGCCCGCCCGCTCCTGTTCCTTCTTTTTCCTGTATATTTCCTCCGGCGCATCCGCCCGGCAAAAGCGCCGCCACGAGAAATGACAGGAGCAATCGCTTCCATTTCATGGATCGCTTCCCTCCAATGACCTGTTTTAATTATAGTAAACGACATTAAAAATTGCCATTTCAGCCTTACAAAAACTTGCGTATATGGCTTTTGTAAGAGATGGAATGTGCAATTTGTTATGTCGTTTACTATAATATAGTCTATTTTCATGAAAACGTCAAACCCCGGCAGCATTTTCTATAGATTCCGCATATTCGGCCCTTGTTTCCTCCGTCACATGCTCCATCTGCAGAAGCTCCGCATAATTTTTGATCGCCGCAATCGGCGTTTTCATCTCATGGGACACATTCGAGACAAAATCCGTTTTCAGCGTTTCGATGCTTCCCAATTCTTCCACCATCTTGTTAAAGTCCATGATCATAACATCCAGATAATCCAGCTTATCCGTCGTATGCAGCGGCGGGACATAGACCGAAAAATCTCCCTGCGCAACTTTTCCGGCAGCCTCCGCCATGCTGTGCAGCGGCTTTTCGTACACGGCTCTTATCTTTTTTCTCGTATACACCGTATTTCCCACCGCGATTTTTCTTTCCGCTTCGATATTCGCGCGGCGCAAAAGCGCCCGTACCCGCAGCAAAAGCTCATCCAGTTCGATCGGCTTCACCATATAACCGTCGATGCCGAGCTGAAAACCCTTTTGTTTGGAAGGCAGATCATCTTTCGCCGACATAAAAAGAATCGGAATCTGCCACCAGAATGGGAATCATAAACTTTCACTCCTTTCCCCCCGGATCCTCTTCGCCACATGTATGATCATATAAAATGCCATCCCAAGCACGATAATGCTCACACCGCCTCCGGTACATGCCGTCACGGTCCGCCGGAATCCCGCGTCATCCGCCGCTCCGAACTGCGTCAGCATGGCTGTTTCCTGCGAAAGCATGGATACCAGCGCCGCCGTCAGATTGATCGCCCTGGCCGCCGACAGGACCGGGTTTCCGTATCTTTTAAATTTTATCACATTTCGGACTGCCATAATCGTCGCATAGAATGTGTACATTGCCATAACATAAATCAGCATTCCAGGATATTCAAATCCGCTGTTCTGTTTCACCACGAGCACGATAATTCCTGTCAGCGCAGCGTTCATAAATAACAGACTGACGCCGCACAGGCGGTATTTTTTCCATTCTGAAATCTTATTCCGGCCAATCCTCCCTTCTTTTCGCATATAATGAAGCAGCAGGAAACGCATAATGGAGAGCAGTATATAATATACCGCCAATGTCACAAACCATATGGAATGAAAGAGGATTCCCGAAAACATCTTGATGCCCGCATACAAAAAATTGATGAAAAATCCACGATACAAAGCGGCCTCCGCCCGGAACGTATCCTCTTTCAAATATCTGTCAACGAACTTATCTGTAATTTTGTTAAATCCACTGACTGCGCCATCCTCGATTTTTTTGCAGCCGGTCACGACTCCTTCCTCAATTTTCTTATACCCGCCGGCAATCCCCTCGGCAATTTTTTCATCCGCTTCCACCAATTTTGATCTCGCCTTCTTTTTATCCTCTCTTTCTCCATTCCGCTCTGTTCTGCCGGAATGCTTTAGTCGATGGTATGAAGACAGCATGGAATTGTTTGAGGAATGTTTGGGAATTGTTTCGGAAATGTTTCGGAAATGTTAATTGTAGAATTTTTTGAAAAATATCCTCTTACTCAGAAATCATCCTGCGGGGCTGCTCCGCTCCATCGCTTCATTTCCTCAGATTCCAGATCAAACTGATCAAGAATTGTACAGTCCTCTAATATTTCCGGATGGTTATAATAGCTTAAGACCAGCGGAACAATGACAGCCCCTAACCGGCTTGCTTCATACATGTTACGCAGATGAATTGTTCCCAATGGACATTCTGAGATCCCGTATATCTGTTCTGCTATTCATATTCATTCACCTCAGACAATCTGATACCTGACTCATCGTCAGGCGTTCTTTGAAATTTTTCTATTCCATATGCATATCCTTTACTGCTTCTGCGCTTTTCTGCTTTCACCGCAGCATTAAATATCTGTTATGCTGTACATAGCAATCTCGTTCGTCTCCCTGTTGGCTGAAATGATAAGCTCTTTGTCATTCTGACGCATCCGATACACATTCGCCGGGCCGCAGTCATGATCGATCAACTGATGTCTGTACTGCCTGCTTATTGCATCATAATAAAAGATAAGAAGATCCCGTTCTCCTTTGCGATGACCGACGATGAATGCCTGTCCTTTTCCAAATGCACCGCCATAAATTGCATGCGTAAATTCCGCATTGTTCTCATACTGATAAGCTAATATAAATTTTTCTCCCTTTTTCTCATAAATTTTAATTTCCGGTCCATGAAAGGGAGCCAGCACACATAATTCCTTTTCTCCATCCTGGTTTAAATCTGCTAACACCGCATCGCTTGCACTTTCCTCAAGTAAACTCCTGATTTCCCATGAACCTCCCCGCTCTTCTGGAGGAATCACCTGAAAAATGCCGCAATCCGCCGAAATAACAGCCGTTTCCATTCCATCCTCCATAACCCTGTAATATCCGTGGTTTTTCAGCATCTGGTCTTTTAATACTGTCAGTTCCAACTGATTTCCTTCATGAAAACCTGTCAAATCCTGCGGCAGTTCCGCAACATAAATCTTTCCCGGATTACTCCAGTCATCTTTATACTCATGCCCCGACTTCAAAGTACATGCAATCAGGTATTGAATCCCGCCCCGGTTTAGAATATCAAACCGATGCACATGCGGAAGCTCCACCAATGTATGTACTTCCCAAAATCCATCCTTTGGCGTAACGATAACAATTTTTGCTTCCTTTGAATCATTCGGTGAATAAAACTTCTGAGTTGCCAGAAACTGCCCATCCGTTCCCGGCACCTGCACCATGCTCATCACGCCGCCCGGTCCTTCCCATACTGTATCCACTATTTCTCCCTGCATATTAAATAAATAGCATGGATCCTGTTTTTCGGCTGCCACTAAAAAACAGTCTTCATCCCGATAACGTAACGGTGCAATTGAATAACATTTTTCTAATTTTGCCAGAACTCTTTTTTCTATATTCATGTTAATACCACGCCTTTCTCTCAGCCTGTGAACTTTGGGCCGACGCCGGCGGCGTCCTGTCGCCAGTATTCGCATTTGAAAATTTCATTTTTCAACTTTATCCATAGATACGACTATATAACTCACAATTTTCTTCTTTTAGTTTTTGATAAATTTCCGTATTTTCCTGTATGGGCGTGAAAATATCTGTTAATGGATTTCCGCGTATATTTTTATAGGCATCTGCCTCATTCGAAAAATGCCCCATAGAAACCATCGTCACAAGATAAGCTCCCAGGGCAGTGGCATCCTGCTCGTTACTGACATAGATGGGACGCCCCAGAGCGTCTGCCAGAATCTGACATATTTCCGATGTATGGGTCAAACCGCCATTCACCAGAATACGCCTCGGTTCAACCGGCATTTCTTCGATTCCGTTACATGTTTCTATCCCAATTCCTTCTACGAACGCCCGAAGCAGGTCGGCTTTTTTCGTATTTAGCGATATTCCCGCAAAAACAGCCTTCGCATCATTATTGTGGTCCGGCGTCATACGCCCTTGAAAATAAGGCAGCGCTATACACCCGGACGCTCCCGGCTTAGACTCCGAAAGACTGCTTCCAATATTTTCATAATGCATATCCGGATAAAATTCTCTCATAAACCAATCCAATGCCGAACAGCATGTAACCGCTCCAAATTCAACAATATATTCGCCTCTTATCGCAGAAGTATTATAAATTACCCGTGATTTCCGCTGCAGAGGTAATTGTTCCAACTGCATGGCAATGAATTCTCCTGTTCCAAGTGTAACTGAAACATCGCCCTGTTCAAAAATTCCCTGCCCTATTAATGCGCATTGCTGATCGCCGCCCGCCGAATAAATCGGGGTCCCATCCTCCAGTCCGGTAAGCATTGCCGCTTCATGCCGTAAGACTCCCATACAGCTTCCAACCGGATAAATTTCGCACAGCTTTTGCCTTTCCACCGAAAAATAATCCAAAAGGCAGGAATCCCACGCACGGGTTTCCAGATTCATTAAATGTGTCCGGCTGGCATAAGTATCATCTGTACAGACATTTCCGGTGAGTAAATACATCAGATAATCGGCAATTGTCATAAATTTCCATACTTTTTTATATACCTCATTACGTTTTTCCCGCACCCAGGTCAGTTTTGGCCCCAAAAACACAGAATTGATCAAGGCCCCGCTTTTATCAAATATCTCTGCATTATATACTTCAAGAGTTTTGCATATGGGTATGGTCCGTTTATCCTGCCAGCAGATCGCATTTCCAATAGGATCTCCCTTATGGTCAATGCAGATACAGGAGGAACGCTGGGCAGTCAGCCCAATTGCCCCTACAGCGTCTGAAATGCCTGCTGCCGCCTCGCCCGCCCATTCTATAATTTCCCATAACGCCGCCTTATATTCCAGCGGATCCTGCTCCACATAAACGCCATTTTCCCCATAAACCGGATGATATTTGATTTGCTTTTGGTCTGTAATTCTTCCCCTTTCTGTGAAAAGGACACCTCGCATACTCGATGAGCCTGCGTCAATAATCAAAATATTCATATATCAGGGTTCCTCAAATACCATTATTAGTTTCATGCCTGCACTACTGCAATTGCTGTTCCAAAATCGTTTTCATTCGATGCGCCGCATCCTGTACATCGGCGATCCAATTCTCCTGACCGACATACCACAGTTCCGTAACATATCGAAATACCCCTAACCGGATCGCTTTCTGTATCGCCATTTCAAAATCAACATGCCCGGTTCCAAACGGAACTTCCCGGTAAACTCCCGGAACTGTTTCTTTCAAATGCATGGCTATAATATGTCCCGCTCCTTTACCCAAATCACCGGTAACGCTTGTCCCATACAGTTTTGCCGCATTCGTAAGATTTCCTATATCCGGATAAACCCCAAGATATGGAGAATTAACAAGATTTACATACTCCATCGCCTTTTCTACCGTATCCATAAAAGAAGTTTCCATTGTCTCAAATCCAAGCAAAATCCCCTTATCCGCCGCCAGCTGTGCCGCCCTTACAAGATTCTTTACAAAATGCTGTCTCGTATCCATGGAGGTCTCTTCATAATAAACATCATACCCGGCAAGCTGGATTGTGCGTATTCCCAGGTCATCAGCAAGCTCGATTGCCTGTTCCATTATCTCCATTCCCCGCTTTCTTACACTGGCATCCCTGCTGCCCAGCGGATATTTTCTATGTGCGCTCAGGCACATGGAACGGATGGGGAGCTCACAGGCCTCCATGGATGCAACCAGCTCCGCCCGCTGTTTCCTGGTCCATTGTAAACGACTCTGTTTCTCTTCCGATTCATCAATACTGATTTCTATGTAATCGAAACCGGCCTCTCTGGCAGTCATCAGCTTTTCCCTCCAAGTCAGCGCTTCGGGCATCGCCTTTTCATACAGCCCCAGACTGTAATTCTTCATAATGGCGCCTCCTCTTACAGACAGGAGCGGAACGGAATATTCTGCGGCGCTTCAAAACAGTCCTCAAATCCGCGTTGATGATGATAATATATCTTATCCTGATCCATTGGATAAGTATATTGTCCGCCTACCTGCCAGAAAAATGGATGGAATTTGTATTCATTCCGTCCCTTTTTGAAATCGTACAACAGTCTGATTTCCTCGCAGTCCGCCTGGAAATTCGTCCATACGTCCCAATGTATCGGCACAACCACTTTGCATTGAAGATTTTCCGCCATGCGAAGCACATCTACGGAAGTCATTTTATCCTGCATACCTATCGGATTCTCTCCAAAAGAACCAAATGCCACGTCAATATCATAATCCTTCCCATGTTTCGCAAAATAAATTGAAAAATGGGAATCGCCGGAATGATAGATATTTCCGCCGGGCGTTTTTAACAGATAGTTTACCGCTTTGTCATCCATATCGGTCGGACACTTCCCGGCCAGTTCCTCCCTGTCTTCACCCGTAGAGTCAGTCGTCACGATACATGTACGGTCAAAGCTGTCCAGCACAACGATCTCTATATCTTTGACCCTGACCACATCTCCCGGCCTTACCACCTGACAACGTTCTCTGGGAACCCCCCAGCCCACCCAGGTTTCTACCGATTTCAACGGCCCTATAAAAGGAACCGGAATTTCCTTCCCATTTGCGTCTATGGTCGTCATGCCGGAATTGATAACATGCGCAGCCCACTCCGCAGACATATGATCCTGATGGTAATGCGTCGCCAATACCGCATCTGCCTGTTTAAATGCAAATGGATCGATCACAAAAGGTACATTCCGCAGATTCGGCTGCATAGCGCGCCCGCCGCACATATTTGCCATCTGATGGCCGACTTTCATTTTCCCATCCCCATGCGTACGTTTTCCATTGCCGCACCATAAATCCACCGTTATATTGGCGCCGCCCGGCGTCTTAAACCAGATTCCGGTACATCCAAGCCACCACATAGACACATTGCCGGAAGGTACTACCGCATTCTCTATATCCTCAACCAGCCAGGTCCCCCACTCAGGAAAAGTGCTTTTTATCTAGGAATCTCTGGTCATTTCGCTGATCTTGCTCATCCTAATCTCCCTTTCTGAGCGACTTGTTGCGAAGAGGCGACAAGAAATTCGCTTACTGCTTGCAGTATTGCGATTCTCTCATCTGCCATCAAGGCTATTTGTTTTCGCTCAGAAACAAATAGCCGATTGAAAAATAAGCCTTTATTTTCAGCATCATCATTTTTCAGACATTTCATTTCACGTTATTTTTTCAAATACAAACGTTCTGCGTTGCCTCCCAGAATCAATTCCTTCTCTTCCTCTGAAATGTCCAAATCCCGAATAAATTGTACGCCCTCAAGAAGCCATTCTTTTCTGACCGGGTAGGAAGTGCCGAACAAAATGTGATCCGCTCCCAACACCCGGACGGCGCATTCTAATTGAATCTTTCCCCATGGCTGGGCATGGGACATCTCAAAATAAATATTGTTTTTAAACTGCCCGATCACTTTCTCATTATCGGATTTAAAACGGCTTACCGTTTCCTTCTTTGCTTTTTGAGGAAACATCATATTGCTCAAAGCAAAGAAACCGCCGCCCAACTGTGAATGAATCAGTTTCACATTTGGATATTTATCAAAAAAACCGCTGAAAAGTTCTCTCCCAATTGCCAGACCCTGATCCACATTCCGCCCATAAGACCTGCGGACATTGTTGTATTCATAAAAAGACTGATATTCGACCGGAACCGGCGTATGGTGCACATAAGCATTCATTCCCATTTCATTTAATTTTTCAAAAAAAGCCGCAAAACGTTCATCGTCAAGATACGCGTCTTCATAATGCGCGGACAGCTGCACCGTTTGAAAATGAAGTTCATCATGACACCGCTCAAGCTCCGCGATATTCTCCGGCGTACCATATGGGGGAACCACCGCAAGCGGAATCAGACGCCCGCCGCTCTTTGCAGCGTGAGCCGCCATATGATCGTTAAAAAAACGGCACATTTCAAGGCTCATCCACTCCTGGCAGCATGGCGTTTTCAGGAATGCAGCATCTACACCGGCCTGATCCAGATCGGCCAGCTGGTTTTCCAGGATGTAATCACTCTGGGCATAATTCAGGTTCTGATATCCCTTCGGCTTCTCAAGAACAATCTGTTTCAGGCCATTCGTCCCGGAAATTTCTTCCGTATATCCATACCATCCATTCTTTTCCGGAATTTCAGAAATAAAGCGCGCAAGCAGTTCCTGATCCTCAAAAAGTTCTTCCGGGATATAATACATATTTGCATCATAAATCATAATCTATCCTCCTGATCTTATAGTAAACGACATAACCAATTGCTCTTTCCGGCTCTTGCAAAAGCCATATAGGTAAGCTTTTACAAGTCCGAAAAGGCAATTTCTAATGCCGTTTATTATAGTTATTTTCCGTCGGCATATGAAGTTTTTTCATAATATTCACAATCAACGCAACTGCAATCATGAAAGTTAGTCCATCGGCAAGCGGCATGGAATAAAGCACACCGTCAAGTCCGAAAAACACAGGAAGGAGCAGTGCAAATCCAACGCCAAAAAGAATTTCACGCACCATCGACAATGCGGAAGACTCCACTGCCTTTCCAAGAGACTGCAGATAAATAAAGGTTCCTTTATTTACTGTTGCCAAAGGCATCAAGCATAAATAAATCCGAAAGGCTTTAACGGCAAACTCCGTATAATAAACGCTTTCATTGGCAGCGCCAAAAATATTGATCAACTGTATTGGCAGTAATTCCACAATCAGCATGGCGATAAATCCAACGATAAATTCATAAGCAAGCAGACGTTTGAACAATTCCATGACACGGTCATTACGTTTCGCGCCTACGTTATATCCCACGACCGGAATACATCCTGCCGCCAGTCCTACAGCTATGGATATGACAATCTGAAAAAATTTCATAACAATCCCAAGCACAGCCATAGGAATATGCGAATACTGTTCCTGCCCGTAGACCGCATCCAGCGCGCCATATTTCACAATCATATTATTCATTGCCGCCATAGAAGCCACTACGGAAATCTGTGACAGGAGACTGGTAACGCCAAGCGGAAGAAACTGCTTCATCAGGCCGCCATTCAATCTGAAACTCGCATTTTCAAGTTTTACGGATTTCATATGAAAAAGATACCAGACCGCCAGGACAGCCGTAAGGATCTGTCCGCCGATCGTCGCTGCTGCCGCTCCCATCATGCCCCACTTTAAGCCATAAATACAAATGGGATCAAAAATAACATTAAATACAGCCCCTGCAACTGTAGATATCATGGCAAAACGCGGATTTCCGTCCGACCGGATCACCGGATTCATTGCCTGCCCAAACATATAAAACGGAATCCCTATGGTAATCCAGGTAAAATATTCCTTTGCATTCGTAAAAGTCTCCTCATTGACGTGTCCACCGAAAAAAGTCAATATCTGCTCCTGAAATACGAAAAAAAGCACTGTTAAAATAATACTGACTGCTATAACGAGCACAACAGAACAGCCAACGCTTTTATGAGCATCCTCCTATCTCAAAATTTGAAATTTGTCAATACCTCTCTCCGATAATTTTC
>JAMPFK010000021.1 GCA_023664485.1 Bacteroides fragilis
TAAGGTTTTTCAGCTTCAAAACCATTGCATCCGCATGGTCAATATTCTCACAGAAGACGATAGTTTTTGCATATCTGCAGTCGTTTTCCTTCATATAATCTGTGATTCTTCTTGCAACAATTTCCTGCCTTTCCTCCACAACAATAGTCCTGTCAAAATCTTTTTGTGTATATACCCTGTCTTCCAGGGGATTCCCTTCTACATCCAGCTTGCCTGTTGGCGGTCTGTATCCTTCTTTATCAATATTAAGTTCAACAGAAATAACCCTGTATGGGGCAAGAAAGCCATCCTCTATGCCCTGTTTCAACGAATAAGTATACAACGGCTTATCATCCGTTTCCGCACAAAAATAATTGATATTCGACACATCTTCTGTTTCTTTTGGTGTAGCAGTCAGTCCGAGCTGTGTCGCAGAAGCAAAATATTCCAATATTTCGTGCCAGTTAGAATCCAGATCAGCAGAACCCCTATGACACTCATCCACAATAATCATATCAAAGAAATCAGACGGAAGTTCCTTATAATAATCCCTGTCTTTGCTCTTTAACTGTTGATAAAGCGCTGTATATACCTCATAGGCAGTATCCTTCTTTATATTTGCACTCTTCATTTTCACCATAACACCCAAATCCACAAACGGTTTGAAGTCTTTCTGCATGGTCTGGTCTGCCAGTGCATTTCGATCTACCAGATACAGGATTTTCTTTTTGGCCTTACTTTTCCACAATCTCCATACAATCTGAAATGCAGTAAAGGTCTTGCCTGTTCCTGTTGCCATAACAAGGAGCATTCTGTTTTTACCCTGAGCAATCGCATCAACCACCCTGTTTATGGCAATTCTTTGATAGTATCTTGGCTTCTTAGGCTTCGCTTTTGAAGTATCGATGTAGTAAGGCTGATTAATCAGTCTGACTTCATCTTCCGATAGCCCTTTTTCCTTAATATACCTGTCCCACAACTCTTCGGGATATGGAAAATTCTGCATCCGCAACTTGTCATTATTCTTATGAAGGATCAAATCTTCTTCGATTAAATCTATCCCATTTGTCGTATATGCAAATGGGATATCCAGAATTTCAGCATATGAAAGAACCTGCTGATACCCCTCCATTGCACTATGGCCTTTCCCCTTTGCTTCTACCAATGCCAAAGGAATGTTATCTTTAAACAGCAGAAGATAATCTGCTTTTTTCTTATCTCCCCTTGATACCTTATCACCGTCAATATTTACCCTGCCATCCGTAAAGTAATATTCCATGATGATATTATCAGAATTTTCTTCTCCCCATCTTTCCTGAATAATCGGAGTAATGTATTTCTTTTTCGTATTCTCTTCGTTTTTCTGCTGCTCTGCAATTTCTTCAGATGTCAACTGCATATTCCTTTCTCCTTTAATTCTTTCTATTGTAGTTTATTGGATGTCCCATTTTCAGGACTTGAATTTCTTCATTATCTTTTTCGCTTCATCCATCAGAATATATCTGCCTTTCGTATTGTTATAGATCTGAACATAACCATTATCGATTAACTCATTCAGTACCATGTTCACCTTTGCCTTGCTGCATCCAAGAGCATCTGCTATCTCCTGTTGGGTAATAGGGCATATTTCCGCATGGTTAATCTCTATCTGATGCTCATATAATGTTTTTAATACAAAATACCTGTCATTTGTGAAAAATTCTATCTTGTTCATTACTCTCATCCTTTATGTTCAAAATTTTGTTCCATAATGTCATTATAATGCTTCTACGTCAGATTGCAAGCGAATTTGTGTATGATAAACCTTTATCCCATACACGGAAACGGAAGTATTCATTTGACAAACGAGGAAAAACACTATCAGGCAAAGCACACCGGATCAATGCACGGAATTCCAAAAACTATATTGCTGTGCCGGCAAAAGGCATCAACAAAGTTGAACCGTAAAAAGAAGCGAAGTATTCTTTGCGGGTTTAGGCGAAAATATTGACAGCGAAGAAAACAAAATAAGGCCTGTTGTTGTGTTGCAATCTGATTTTTACAATAATTGCTGAATATTCCGGGTTTGCCTTTCATAGTAAAGAATTTCAGTAAAAATATCTGTTCAAACAATGGCAAAAAGATTGGTACATTAGTTATGAGAAAAAGGAGAGTCATGGGGATAAGCTGGTGTTTAGGTTTCAGAATGTGCTATAACTGATGAGGGAGAGTTGTAGTTTTAGAAATTTTATGAGTTAAATTCTTGTATTAAAAGCAGTTTTTGAGTATACTAAAGATACATTTAGAGAAAGAGATGGGTTGCATGAGTCCAGCACAGCAGATTTTGGATTATCGGAGAGAAATAGATGAAAACCAGAAGCAGATACGGGAAATGGTAATGGAAATCTATCATGACATTGCAGCGGGAAAAGGCCGGGACTGCAACGAATTTTTTGAAGAACTGGAGAAAAAGTATTCTAATGACAGAGTATAAGGTGATTACCCTGCCGCTGGCAGAGGAGGACATTGCAGACCAGACAGATTACATTGCCTTTGAATGAAGTCCCTGGAAACTGCGGTTAATATGGTAAGGGAATTTAAGAAAGTAATCAACAGCCTGCGTCTGTTTCCGCAAAGCCACGAATTGGACGAGGATGAGGAACTGGCAACATATGGCATCCGGAAGACGTATTATAAAAATTATAAAATCTACTTTCTGATTGATGAGAGGGATCAGACTGTATACATATTGAGAGTTTTTCATATGCTGGTGGACAGCAAGGAAAAGATTTTGAGAATTTTCAAAGCGTAAAGATAATAAAAAGCCTTTGAGTTACAAAACTATTTGAAACTATATATTATATATGCTATAATCCGCATATGGGAAACCAGAGAGCCAAAGGCGGCTTACCCTCCATTTTCGGAGGGGCTACCCTCCAGACGAAAGAAAGGAGGGCGATACAATGCACGTTACATATTCTGACTTGTTTCAGTTTTGTATACTATTAGTTGCCCTCGTGGGATTATGTTACACGATCTTCCGGGGAAGAAAATAGCCGCCACTATTCGCAGTAGTGACGGCCAGACTTTAAAAAGTTTGACTTAACATTGAGGGTAGGCCGCTTCTCTGGCTTTCCCTTTTTCATATCATAACATACCCCCGGTCTTGTTTCAACACTTTTTCATCTAATATTTCCGCTTACCATTAAATCAGATAAACAGCAATTTATCTGATTTACTTGTTGTTGTACAGAGCAGCCTGTTTTTGGTAAATGTTGGTGGCATAAAGACCAGACGGCTAACCTTAAACGGGAAGCCGCCCCAGCCTTATCCCAGATCCCACAAGGCTGTCTTTAAATTAATTTTATCTAAAAATTTGTTTGTAATAAAATAATATCTTATATTATTTTAAATCTGTATTCAACAACGCATCAAACTTTAATTTTGAGCCAACTACATTTTCAATAATTTTTTCTGCTATTTGTCCATTAGTTTCTTTGCTCCCTAATGGAATATTATAATTTTTTGCAATAATTTTCAAATCTGCTTTTAACAATGAAAGGGTGTTAATATATTCTATAGCTTCTTCTCTTGTTGTGAATTCTTCTATTTTACTGCATACTTCCTCTAAGCAAATTTGTGTTGCTGGCGTATTTATTATTTCCTTTTCCATTTCAAATTTTATTTTTGCCTTTTTTGAAAGCAATAATTGTAACTGTTCTTCTGATAAACGGTCTAAAAAATCAAATACTGTTTTTAGTAATTGTACCTGCTCTTTCACTTTTATATACCAACCTTTCCCATAAATTCAGTAGTTAAATCTTTCAATTCAGATACTACCTGACCATATGTACCCCCAACACCCACTCTTTGACAGACAACAGGGATTCCATACTCTGGCGCATCAGCATAAATAGTTTTATTTTCTCTAATCTTTGAATCAAAAATATCTATTTTATTTCTCTTTAACTGCTGGATATACACTTTTTGTGCAGATATTGGTTCATTATTTCTAACAGCTATCATTGTAGCAATTACTCCTAAAAATGTAGGGTTTACCCTTTCTCTTTCATCTGTAATATAATCATTAAATTGTTTAACTAAACTAACAACATGATTCTTTAACTGATTTATTCCCAGTGTTGAAAGATAATCCATCTTCGCAGGAACAATATAATAATCACTCGCTATCAAAGCATTTTTTGTAACAATGCTAAAATTAGGCGGGCAATCGAATAATACTATATCATATTGTCCCTTAAGTTTATTTAATTCATTCTTTATATATGAATACGTCTTTACAAAATTATTTCTATGTTGCCTCTCAGTTCCTGCTGATAAACCAGCCGCCAGTTCTATATCGACATCAATTAATCCTAAATGGGAACAAATCAAGTCAACACCGCTTTTTTTGACAATCAACTCTTTGAATGAAGGAACAGGCTTTGTTCCATCAATAATTGAGTCAAACCAATATTTTATTGTTTTTTCTTTCTCATACGTTTTACTCCATTCCTCAACTCTCATATAAGAAAATGTAAGATTAGTTTGTGGGTCTAAATCTATTACCAGTACCTTTTTTCCTCTGCAGACCATCTCCGAAGCTAAATTAGCAGTTATGGTAGTTTTTCCCACTCCACCTTTGTAATTAATAACTGATACTACTTTCACTTTTGTAACCTCCTTGGATTCAGTTTCTATTGTCCATATTAAACATTATTATATCACCCCGAAATATCTAAATACACCCATAACAGCAGCCTCTTTTTCAGGTGGACATTTTGGTACTTTTGCCTCTTCACTCCTGGGCAGATTATAATTATCTCTTTTTTCAATCCCGCACCTTTCCTTTATCTGCGCAATATAAAGACTTGATACATTTAAACCATATTTTCCTTCACATGCTCCTTTATTTTCCCATAGGCAGCCTTCCCGCTGGCGTATAATTACTCTCTACATCGGGCTCCATTATTATCTCAATTTCAGGTGTATCTTTTTTGAGGGATAATTTTACAACCGTCTCAACGTATTTACCATTGCCCAAACCTATTTCCATATCATATTCAATGATAGAAAACTTCCTGTGCAGTTCTGCGTCGTTCTTCATCGCTCAAAAAATACAAATAATCCATATCATCCAAACTATTTGTTCTCTCTTGCATGTGGCTATCGCCGTTAAGCACAAGCCTGTACATTAGATTCTTGAAATAATCAATATAATCCTTGTCTCCAGTCTGCTGCAGGATTGTATCATCACAGGAAATATCTGCTATTCCTGTTTTATACACAAATGTTGAAAATGCTTCCAGCACCTCGCATTAAGTTTCCAATAATCAGATTGTTATTCTCATCCTCGTATTTTAACACGCGAACTAACATAATCTTCATTAAACACATGAATGCACTGAGTATCCGAGAAAACAGTATCTTCCTGATCAAGCAATGTAGCTTGGACTATATTCATCAACTACATCTCCTTTTGCTTTACGCACAGCCCTAGAAATTGTACTCTTTCCAAAACCATTTTTTCCGTAAAGAAGTGGTATTCTATCTTCATGCATAAATAATTCCAACTCAGTTTCTTCAGAAAAAACCGCCTTTAAATTTTATCTTTTTTAGCATCTTATCCTCCCATAAAGCTGTTTGAAAATGCCTGAGTATATCCATAATAGCCTTTTCTTAACCTGTCCGATGTAAAAATATAACTGAAACTGTCGTTGATTTTTCACATATAATTATTGAATAACAATCCAACTCCCATCACGCTTTGAACCAATTCTTTCTATGACTTTTTTATTCTGCAAAGAAATAAATGCACGTTCTATAGTCCTTTTTGTCACACCTATCTTTACCGCCAATTCATCAGAAGTGTATGCCGAATCTTCTATTAGCAAAGAAACAACTTTCTTTTCAGTTTTATTCAAACCGACATTCAAACCGACACTTTCCGTTTTTAACTTAGCCAAAACTTCTTCATCAAATGGAATAGTACAACGGATATAATTAGCTTCTATTTCAAAAACTTCTTCTCCGTACTTCTTTACAATGGTTGGAATCCCATGTCCAGTATGTTCGGTTAATCCTATGCTGAGAAAAATTCTCATTAGTGTTGCATTTCTTGGTTTACTGATTCCTTCAAAGAATTGCTCTTTTGTCATACCACTTGGCAGACCACCATGAGATAAAATTTCCAAACGATTGTCAAACATTGAAATTTGTGGTTCTGTAATTGTCCAGTCATTATAAACCAAGGCGTTTAATATTGCTTCATTGACACAGTCAAAATTAAATAAATAACTGTCTTTTCTTGGTCTGACTGTTGTATCAGAAATACAGATGTTTTCTGCTTGAAGTCGATTTTTGATTTTATCATAAGAAGTGATAATACACCTATATCCATAATCACTTCGTTCAGAAATCGCCGATTTATCTTTTCCCCTAAACTTCACAAATATCAAAGGAACATTATTTCTATCTGCCAATAATTCAGCTAAAAGATTGTAATCTCCATTTTGATTTCTTAAATTTAGGTTTGCTTCAAAAGTTTTTTCATCTAAGTGATAATCTTTTTCACTATAATAAATCTTCAATTCCTTAAATGATAAATCCAATTGACTTGCTCTCTTTTTTAACATATATTCTGAATCAATAAATTTATTTTCGTATCGAACTCGAATCTGTTCCGTTGTCATTTCTCTGCAGGTTGTTCCAACTCTTATTGAACAGCCAGCAGATGAAAAACCATATTTCTTCCTGCAATAAATATGGTTAATTCCCTTTGATACATTAACGACAATCAATGTTTTTCCACCCTCAAATCGGATTTCCGAACTCACTTCATCTTGTGGGTTGGGTTCAATTTGCGTAGTTATAATATCGGATATTTTCTTAAAGATTTCATCAATTTTATCAACACCGACAACCGTCCCATCATCTTTAACGCCGACGATAATTGTACCACCGGAAGCATTTAAAAATGAAACAATTTCTTTGCAAATAACATCCGTATACTTTTCTTTCAACTCCAAAGTTTCTGATTCAATATATTTTGACATTTCACATCACCTCAATTTGAATTATATATTGTATACCGACATTCAAACCGACATTTTCTATTTTTAAATCATTTTAAAATATATAAATGCATCTTTTATTGCTTCCTTCTTTTCAACAGGACAAATTAGTTTTTGAACTATCACTTTTTGGTTTGTTATAGTTTTCCCTCTCCTTAATGCCACATTTTCCCTTTACCTGTGCAATACACAAATTGCTTACCTTCAATCCCGTATGTTCCAATACATACTCTTTAATCTCCTCATACGTTGCCTTACTCTCCGCCGCCGTCAGATCCATCTCACTCATGTTTGATTCCACTTCTATATTCTGCTTTGCATGAAGTTTGGAAAGCAGGCAGACAACTTCTATATTCCCCGTAAACGGAAACATATCCACCGCCACAGCCCTTTCCACAACATACCCGTTTCCCAGAAAAGACTCCAGATCCCGTACAAGACTGGTCGGCTTACAGGAAATGTAGAGAACATGCTCCACTCCATAGCGTATGATTTTGTGAAGCGCCCTGGGATGGACGCCGTCGCGGGGCGGGTCGAGAACGATGATATCCGGCTTTTCTCCTATCGTATCCAAAACCTTCAATACATCTCCCGCAAGAAACTCGCAATTATGTAAACCGTTCAACGCCGCATTCTTTTTCGCGGCCTCTACCGCTTCTTCTACAATCTCAACGCCGATGACCTTCTTCGCCACAGGCGCCATCAGCTGTGCGATCGTGCCGGTGCCGCTGTATAAATCGAAAACGATCTTATCCGCCCGCGTTTTAGCCCCCTCTTTATCCACGATGTAATCCGCAATATAGTCCCTTGCGGTCTGATACAGCACTTCCGCTCCAAGACTGTTCGTCTGGAAAAAGGAAAACGGGGAAATACGGAATTTCAGGCCGAGCAGTTCTTCAAAGAAATAATCCTGTCCATAAAGGATTCCCGTCTCGTCGCTCTGCACCACATCGGCCGCCGAATCGTTTTTCGTATGCAGAATACCTGTAATCTTCCCCTGAAGCGGCAGTGCGAGCAGCGCTTCCGTAAAACCTTTCAGTACCGCCGCTTCATCAAAAACCCCTCCGTTTCTTTCCAGCGTCTGCGTCGTTGTGACAAGCGCAATTAAAATCTCTCCGGTCCCCGCCGCCTTACGGACGAGCAGATGCCGCAGATATCCGGTATGGCGCAGTCTGTGATAAAACGGCACGGAAACGCCCTCATCCTGCAATGTGATAAAATAGTTTCTGACACATTGCAGAATTTTCCGGTAATCCTCATCCACAATCTGACAATCCGTCACCGATACGATATCATAAAAACTGTTCCTTTTATGCATTCCAAGGGACAGAGGGCCATCCTTTACTTCGTCGCCAAAAGAGAACTCCATTTTATTGCGGTAGCCTAAGCAGGACGGGCTCGGCCGGATTCCCTCAAAAGCATACTCTCCCTGCTCTGCCAGCGCGGCGTCCAGCAGCTTCTTTACCTGCATCTCCTTTATTTTAAGTTGTTCTTCATAAGGAAGGGAAAGATAAAGACAGCTGCCGCAAATGCCAAAATGGGGACAGGGGCTTTCTACTTCGAGCAAAGAAGGCTCTATGACCTCCAGCAGCCTTCCTTCCGCCTTTCCTTTTCTTATCTTATTCACCGAACATTTTACCCGCTGGCCCGGCAGCGCATTTTTCACCACGCAGATCCCTTCTTCTGTTTCAACGATTCCTTTATTGGGAAAATCCACGCGTGCTACGACGCCTTCCAGAACCTGACCTTTTTTCATATCGAATCCAATACCCTTTCCTGTACAAAACAACGGACAGCACGCGCCGCGGACTGTCCTTATATTAATAAAAAGCGCAAGCTCCGCAGCCTGTGCCTGAGCTGCACTGCGATTACCGCAATTTCCCATAGAATAAAAAGCAGGATGTATCCTGTTTCCTATACATCCTGCTGTCGTCTCATGATAATACCATATTATTCCTCCATGTCAAAGCAGTTTACTGCGATGACACGCGATGAGAAATTCGCTTACTGCTTGCAGTATTGCGATTCTCTCATCTGCGATCAAGGCATATTTGAGGCTCTGACTCAAATTGCCGATTGAAAAATAAGCTATCAAGCTTATTGTTCAATTTATTCCTTATCCGGAAAACCTCTTTTCACAACGACTTACTGGTTATCTGCCTCTTCCTTTGCAGGTTCTTCTTCGTCCTCTTCATCCTCAAACAGATCGTCGTCAAAATCGTCATCAAAATCATCGTCAAAATCGTCCAGATAATCCGGCTGCATATGACGATAAACAGCGTAAGCAATGCCCGCTGCCGCCGCAATCACACCGATAATGGCAAATACCCACAAAATTGTGTTCTTCTTTTTCTCTTCTTCCTTCTTCTTGCCCAGAAGCTCGGCTACTCTCGTATTATCCAATACCTCGTCCAATTTATTCAAAACTTCCTCTTTTATCTCTGTTCTGCTCATACCCAAATCCTCTCTTTCCTGAATGATTAATGACGGCTGCCAGTTTTTCCCGTCTCTCTTACGCTCTACAATATAATATACCACTAATTGATATTTTTTACTATACTTTTTTCATTTTTTAATTCTACACCTTTTTCAGCTTTGCAAATCCCGCATACATGATCTTCTGTCCGGCTTCGTCGAAAACGACCGTGACCTGGTAGTCGCGCGCGCCGGATTCGATCTTTAACACGGTTCCTTCGCCGTACTTCAGGTGTCTGACTCTGTCGCCTTCCTCATAACCGGGCGCACCGCCGGAAAAAGCCGTCTGCCCGGCGATCTTCGCCGCCGTTCTCGTTATATAGGGCTGATTCTCATAAGCTGTGCGTTTCGGCGTGACGACCGCTCTTGGCCTCGCGGCTGCCTTAGGCTTATCGAAAATCGTATCCGCGTCTTTTCCGAACTGTCTCTGATAACCGGCATATTCTTCCCTATCCGCTTCATAGCCGTCATGCTCCCGTATTTTCGGCCCAGGCAGCTTATGATCCAACAAAAGCGGCGGGATTTCTTTCACGAAACGGCTGACCGGATTGTACTGCGTCTCGCCGCGTATCATGCGCTGTCTGGCGCATGTGATCGTCAAGTCGTCCTTTGCTCTCGTGATGCCCACATAGGCGAGCCGCCTTTCCTCTTCTATTTCCCGCGGGTCATCCGCCGTAATCGCCATGTAGCCCGGAAAGATTCCGTCCTCCAGCCCGGCCAGATAAACGTGCGGAAATTCCAGCCCTTTCGCGCTATGTAACGTCATCAGCAGCACTTTGTTATTATCGCCGGACACCTGGTCGATATCCGCCACCAGCGCCACTTCCTCAAGGAACTCGCTCAGATTCGATTCCTCGTGCGATCCATCGTAAGCCGCCGCCTTGCTGATCAGTTCGTCGATATTCGCGATGCGGTCTTCCGCATCCTCCGCATCGGAAGCCTCCAATTCCCTCACATAACCGGTCGTTTCGAGAATATCCTTCACCAGATCCTCCAGGTTAAAAAATTCCAGTTTGCTTCGGAATGCCTGGATCATCGTCACAAAAGGCTTCAGTTTCGATGCGCTTTTGCCGATTGTCGTGATCTGGCCGGCTTCCCGCAGCGCGTCGTAAAAGCTGATGCCGCGTCCGTCCGCATATTCCTGCACCCGCACGATGGTCGTCGTGCCGATTCCTCTTTTGGGCACATTGATGATCCTTTTTACGGCAACGTCATCTCTTCCATTATCAATGGTCTTTAAATAGGCCAGGATATCTTTGATTTCTTTCCGGGAATAGAAATTCACGCCGCCGACCACCTGATAAGGAATTCCCTTCATGATAAAACGTTCTTCCAGCACACGCGACTGCGCATTGGTCCGGTAAAGGACCGCGCACTCCCCGTAATCTGCCTTTTCTTCCCGCTTCTTCGCCCGTACGCTCTCTGCAATATAATCCGCCTCGTCGAGCGCCGTGTCGAACTGCTGAAAATGAACGGAAGCGCCGCCCTTTTTTTCCGTCCAGAGGGTTTTCTCCTTACGGCCGATATTGTTCCTGATAACGGCATTCGCGGCATCCAGTATCTTCTGGGTGGAACGGTAATTCTGTTCCAGCTTGATGACGCAGGCTTCCGGATATACCTTTTCAAAATCCAGGATGTTGCGGATATTCGCCCCTCTGAACTTATAGATGGACTGGTCGTCATCGCCGACCACGCACAAGTTCCTGTATTTGGCCGCCAGCAACCGGATCAGTTCGAATTGCGCCGTATTGGTATCCTGATATTCATCGACCATGATATAACGGAACCGGTTCTGATAACTGTCCAGCACCTCCGGTACGCTTTTAAAAAGCTCCACCGTTTTTACGATCAGATCGTCGAAATCCAGCGCGTTGTTCTTTCTAAGCGCGGCCTGGTATTCTTTATAGGCTTTCGCAATTCTGCCGCCGTTATAATCTCCTGCATTCTGCATCTCGTATTCAGCCGGGGAGATCAGTTCATCCTTCGCGGAAGAAATGGCACCGAGAATCGTTCGTTCCTTTAACATCTTCGTATCGATGGACAGTTTTTTACAGACCTCTTTGATAATTCCCTTCTGGTCATCCGTATCATATATCGTAAAACGATTATCGAATCCAAGTCTGTCGATATAGCGTCGCAAAATCCGCACGCAGGTAGAATGAAAGGTGGATACCCATACCGCCGACCCGGAACCGATCAGCTGGTTCACACGCTCCTTCATTTCCCCGGCCGCTTTGTTCGTAAAGGTAATCGCCATAATATGATAGGGATTTACGCCCTCCTCTTCTATCAGCCAGGCGATCCTGTGAGTCAGCGCGCGGGTCTTGCCGCTTCCCGCTCCCGCCAGTACGAGCACCGGACCGGTGGTCGTCATAACCGCCCTCTTCTGCTCTTCGTTCAATGTATCATAAATGCTCATTCAAATGACCATGCCTTTCTTTATCCGCGCCGCACAAGGCCGTTTTGCAGCCCGCCTTTATGCTCAAAAAAGCTGTCTGCCGCAGTTCCCGCAGAATTTCGTGCCGCTCGTCGGCGTTCCGCAGTCGGGACAGAATTTCGGCCCTCCTGCCGCCGGGCCCGTGCCTGCCGCCATATTCTGCATTCCCGGATTCCGGTTCTGATTCATCTGGCTGACCATCTGCTGCCCCAACGCCATACCCATCTGCAGATTTACCATATCGGAAGCGATTCCGCCGCCGGCGCGCCCTTTTTCCATGCTGTCCGCAGCCGCCATCTGGGTATACTTATTCATATCGCCCACCATAGACTGCGCAGCCGCCTTTTCCTGCATCCTTCTGATCTCTTCCGGATAAGAAAAGCTTTCGATCTTAAAATCGGTAATACCGATGCCAAGTCTGCGCATATCCCTGTCCAGATCGGACTCAATGCCTTTCGCGATATTTCCCGCATCCGCCTGCAGATTGAACATATCTCTGCCTTCTTTGGCGATCCAGCTCATCAGAAGCTGATCCAGACTCGCGACGATGCGCTCCTTTACATCTTCCACCGTATAAATCTGGCGGATTCCCGCCAGCTTGTCGATAACGATCTGATACTCTGCGATCCTGCAGTTAAACGTACCGAAAGCACGAATCGGCATACCGCCGGGCAGCCCCTGCGCCGGAAGATTGATCGCACTTCTGGTCCCCCACTTCACAAGCAGCTCCTTCGTATTAATAAAGAGCACTTCCGCGCGAAGCGGCGTGTTAAAGCCGAATTTAAAGCTTTTTAATGTCGTTAAAAAAGGAATGATATCGGATTCGATATCATAGCTCCCTTCCTCCTCAAAGATGCCTTCCATGACGCCGTTATACAGAAAAACGGCGTCCTGTCCGGGCCGGATGATCAGCTGAGAGCCTTTTTTGATTTCCTGATTCTGCCATTTAAAGAACAGAACCCCTTCTTTTTCCTCATTCCATTCCACTACGTTAGAAAACTGATTTGAAAATAAACCCATTGGATAACCATACCTTTCCCGATAAGAACCGGCGCTCTTTGTTATTGCCCGCCGCCGTTTTGCTGCTGGTTCAGGCTTTGTGCCTGCCTGCTCAGATTTTCCACCAGCTCCGCCACCTGATTTACAATATCCGTATTTCTGTCGCAGGTACTGTTTGTTTCATTGGAATGCGCCGTCACCTCTTCCATGACCGCAGAAATCGTCTGTACGCTCTCCACGATGCCGGCGTTGGCCGTCGCCAGGTCGCCGACGACTTTCTCTAACATCCGCCCCTGCTCATCCGCATTCTGCGTGCTCCCCGCGATCTTCTCGAAACTGCCCGCTACCGTCTCCGCCGCTTCGCTCTGTTTTGCGTTATTGCTCATGAGCTGTTCGATGGCCCTGACAGCAATCGTCAGTTTTTCAGAAACATTGGCGATTACCTCCGTAATATTTACGGTCGCCCCCTGGGTCTGGTTCGCCAGATTGGAAATTTCCGTCGCTACGACCGCAAAACCTCTTCCCGCCTCGCCCGCGCGGGCCGCCTCGATACTCGCATTCAAAGAAAGCAGGCTGGTCTGGCTCGCCACATTCGTAATCAGTTCGATGATCGACTGCATATTCTTCATATACGCTTCCAGCTCGCCGATATCGGACACCACTTCGTTCCCGGCGCGCTCGGAAGATTCTACCCGTGCCAGAAGCGTCTGTAAACTGTTCTTGCCATCCTGCACATCCTTTTTCGCCTGTTCCATGCTGCCGCCGATGCTGTGGGATACGGCCTCCACCGCTTCGATATGACGCTGAATCTCCTCCGTCTGTCCGAGCTGGTTCTGGATCGCCTCCGCTGCATCGTTCGCCCCCGATGATACCTCTTCCATGGCATCTCTCGTTTCCAGGACCGCGCTGCCGAGCATTTCCATCTGCTCCTGCACGTCGATAATGCCGTCCGACATCTCCCCGGAAGTCGTCATAACGCTGTTCAGCAGCCTCGATACGTTATCTTTCTCCTGCGCAAGCTCATCCATTTTCATTCTGTTGATTTTCGACATAACCTTCGTTGACATACAAAGGAAAACGGCCACGATCAGCATCAGCATGACCCTGATCTCATAAGTGGGCATATCTTCCGACGCAATGCCGACCGTAACCGCCTGGTAAACCGTATAAATCAGGTTGACCAGAAAACCGCCGGTAGAAAGAATGATGCAATACTTTAAATCGGAATACAAAGTAACTACAATGTATAAAGGTATCGCAAAGGTAAACGCCGTTACGTTCGTCGTCGTGAAAATGACGAAAATGTAAAATATACTGTAACCAAATCCTAAAATATGCTGAATCTTCTTATCCGCCGGATTATGATGATATAAGACCCACTCCAGAATGACCGGCACAAGGGCAAGAACGGCAAATACCGCATAATAACCCACCGTTCTTGAACCCTTAAATACTTCAAGCGCATAAGATGCAAGTAAAACCGCGACTAAGACAGTATGGCAGAAAGCCGCCGCCTTATTCACTTCTTTTCTCTCTCGTTCCATATCTTTCTCCCTCTCATTTTGATATTTCTTCCATTGTATCATAGAAGGAATTAAGGGTACAAGGACTTTTATTTCCTACATGACCCCCAGCACGATACCCGCGATGATAATCGCCGCGCAGAACAGCTTATGCCCCGTATTTTTTTCATGGAATAAAAACCGTCCCGCCAGAATCGTCACCACACAGCCGGCCTGTTTTAACAGCGTCATGACCGTGACACGGCTTCCGTCCATTCCGTTCGCCCAAAACAGCACCCGGTCCGCGATCACGATCAGAATGCTGAGAAGCCATACCCAGTAATTTTTCAGCACGTTAAAAAATTGAATTTTCGTCCCCGTCGCCAGAATAAAAAGAAGATACAGAAGCGCCAAGAACAGCAGGTACCAGAACTGCAGCTGGGAACTGTTAATATCTTTCATCAGCAGCTTGTCCAACAAACCGGATACCGCGTTGAACAAACAGGATGCAAAAGCCATAATTACGATCTTAACATCCACTTTTTCCCGGTCTGCCTCCTGCGGCGCCGCCTGCCCGGCCGGAACTTTCTTTCCCGGCCTGTATTTCAGCAGCAGAAGTCCCGCCGATACGAGCGCCAGTCCGATCACCTGAAAGACGCCGAGCGCCTCCTGCAAGACGATAACGCCAAGCAGCGTAGCAAACAGCACTCTGGACAGATCCAGCACGCCGTACAGGCTGATCGGCATTTTTTTAATGGCCCTGAAACTGAAAATCCACGCCAGAAAAACGACAAAAGATTTCAGGCCGATAAAGAAATAATATTTTACTTCCAGCCCCATCGCATTTTTGGCATCGGGCAGCACGATCAGAAAAGCGAGCAGCGTATACAAAAACAATACCTCGATCGTAGCGCTTCTTTGAAGCGCTTTCTTTTTTACAATCTCACGGACGCCCTTTATGATGCCATAAAGGAGCACGAGCCATATCCACATAACTGCCGTCCCCTTCCTGTCCTGAAAAGTATTCGGATACCTTCAACACTATAACACAGGACACCATTCTGCGAAAGACCTTTTTCATAAAACCGGAACCAATCCCCCAATCCTCAATATAATAAAGTAACGATGTCAATGATCAATCTGTCTTACAGATACAGGAGGTATATGAAAAAGAAACGATTATCCCTTTTCCTCGCGATGCTCTGCGTCATTTTCCTGCTCGGCGGCTGCGGCGGAAAGGAAGGAGCGAAAGAAAATGCGTCCGCCAAAGACACGACGCATGTAACACTGAACGAGGTTGCCCATTCTCTCTTCTATGCGCCGATGTATGTTGCCATCGAAGAAGGATATTTCACCGAAGAAGGCATTGACCTGACACTTGTTACCGGCTTCGGCGCCGATAAGACCATGACGGCGCTCTTAACCGACGAGGCCGATATCGGCTTTATGGGCAGCGAAAGCACAATCTATACTTATATCGGCGGTTCCTCGGACTATGCCGTCAACTTCGCGCAGCTGACCCAGCGTGCCGGGAACTTTCTGGTCGCAAGAGAACCGATTGAAAACTTCGACTGGAGCATGCTGATCGGAAAAGAAGTTCTGGGCGGAAGGGCCGGCGGTATGCCCGAAATGGTATTTGAGTATATCCTGAAAAAGAACAGCATCGACCCGGCGGCCGATCTGAACATCGACCAGAGCATCGACTTCGGCTCTACCGCCGCCGCGTTCTCCGGCGGGCAGGGCGACTTTACCGTGGAATTCGAGCCCCATGCCACCTCTCTTGAAGCCAAGGGCGACGGCTATGTAGTCGCATCTCTCGGAGAAGATTCCGGTTATGTTCCCTACACCGCTTTTTCCGCGAAAAAGAGCTATATAGAGGAAAATCCAGAAGTCGTTCAGTCCTTTACCAACGCCCTGCAGAAAGGTATGAATTATGTGCAGAATCACTCCGCGGCAGAAATCGCCAAAGTCATACAGCCTCAGTTCGAGGAAACCGATCTGGAGACGATCACAACGATCGTAGAGCGCTATGCCGCACAGGAAACATGGAAATCCGACCTGATTTTTGAAGAAGACAGCTTTACTCTGCTGCAGAACATTCTGGAAGAAGCAGGGGAACTGGAAAAACGCGTCCCCTATGAAGATCTGGTAAACACCGGTTTTGCCGCGAAAGCCGCGGGTAAATAGCATACAGGATCCTGAAGAGATTATCCGGGCGGCTGGACAAAATGCCGTTTCAGATAATCTCTTTTTTTCCATCTATTCCTTTTCTTTTTCCTTTCCATCAGGCTGTCTGCCGTCATGAAAACTGTCGATCATCTTTTCAATCAGCAGCTTCTTCATATAAACGTCGAATCCGAGCATACAGATGAACGAAAAAATCTGCAGAAATTCCTGGCTGTCTTCCGGCGCATCCTGAAAAGTCCCTTCCGCGATCCGGAACTTCTCCACAATATCCCGTTTCATCGCGTCGATCTGGCTCTGCTCCAATCCAAACGCCGTTTCGTAGACCGTTTCCAGATTGAACGCCTCTTCCTTACCGAAAAATTTCGTGGTAATCGGTTCAAGAAGCTCCTGAATGTCATTGATGGACAGGATCCCCTTATAATAATAGATAAAAACCAACAGCATAATATGTTCTTTGGAATATTTTTTCTTACAGGGAGGCGGCAGAAGATTGTTCTTCGCATAATTATTGATCATCGTCTTCGTCAAAATTTTGTCCTCTCCCGGATTTCTGGTCGTTCTTACCAGTCTCGACTGCATAAAAGTAGTTACCTGGTCCATATACAGATCAATATTCGGGATATCCTCCGATTTAATATAAGTGATCCTGTCCAGGCTTTCCAGAATACTGTTCAATAAATCCTCCGTCTTAATTGTCATCGCTCTTAAACGCCCTTTCTCATCATGATAACGCAAAATCGATTTTAAGCCTGCGTTCATGATAACATTATATAGTTTTTATTACTACATGACAAGTCTTTTGCATTCCATTTTCCATTCTTTACATTAAAATCAGGATATGATATATTATGCTTACCAAAAGAAAGGCATGAATACTGCGGAAAATAAATTTCTCGCAGGCTGAGCAGGAATGGAAGATTACTATGAACAAGAAATTGAAAAGCGATTCCGTAGACCGTTTGTTTGAGGCGGTTCTGTGTCTGAAGAACAAAGCGGAATGTTATGATTTTTTTGAGGATTTATGCACTGTCAATGAACTTCTTTCCCTTTCGCAGAGGTTTGAAGTCGCCTCCATGCTGAACAACCGCAAGACCTATCAGGAAATTGCCGAAAGGACCGGCGCCTCCACCGCGACGATCAGCCGGGTCAATCGTTCTCTCAACTATGGAAACGACGGCTATCAGCTCGCAATGGAGCGTTTGTCCGGGAAGTGTGAAAAAGATAACAAAATATGAGAAGAAATTGTGAAAGAAGTCTTTACATTTTCCATTACTTGTGTTATCCTATCATTGTTGTCAGAACACTAGATTTTTTATTTTTTGGAGGTATCTACGATGAACAAAGGTACAGTAAAATGGTTTAACAACCAAAAAGGTTACGGCTTCATTTCTGATGAGCAGGGTAACGACGTTTTCGTTCATTACTCAGGACTTAACATGGAAGGCTTCAAGTCTTTGGAAGAGGGAGCAGCTGTTGAGTACGAAGTAGTAAACGGCGAAAAAGGACCTCAGGCAGTCAACGTAACAAAGTTATAATTGCCGGGGTACACAACATACAGCAGGAAAGCGTTTCCGCTGCGTGACTTAATCAAGTATTACGATATGCCTCTTCTTAATATAAATGATAATTTTATTTAGGATTTGTAATATTGTTATATCGGATTAAATAGGAGCCTGTCCAGGACAGGCTCTTTTGTTGTATACAAATTCGTTGTGTTATTTTTTGTCGCTGCGCCGCTCCCCATTAATATAAGAAAGAACTTCTTCAAATTTCATTGGTCCGCCGAACAGATCCAATGCGCTTCCTATCGTCACATGGATCCTTCCGTGTCCGAGCTCCTTAAGCCTGCGCAGATCCTCATAGCTATGGACGCCGCCCGCATAGGTAATCGGTATTCTATTCCAGCTTCCAAGCATTTCCACCAGATTTTCCTCAATCCCTTCCGCTTTTCCCTCCACATCCACCGCATGAATCAGAAATTCATCGCAATAAGAAGAAAGCTCGTCCAGTGTTTTTTTATTTAACATAACATCCGTATACTTTTGCCATCTGTCGGTAACAATATAATAACTTCCGTCTTTTATACGACAGCTCAGATCCAGGACCAGTTTTTCTTTTCCCGTCTCTTTTATCAGTTTATGCAGATTTTCAAAATGAATACGCCCGTCGCGGAAAACACAGGATGTCACGATCACATGGGAAGCGCCCGCCTCCAGATACTGCGCCGCGTTTTCCGGCGTAATGCCGCCGCCTGCCTGCAGACCGCCCGGATAGGCCGAAAGAGCCGCTAACGCCTGCGCCTTTGTGGCCTCATAATAGCTGCTTCCCGCATGATTCAGCATGATGATATGTCCGTTTTTTATTTCATAACGCCTGTACAGCTCTGCATAAAAGGACGCGTCCTGGCAGGCGACAAAATTTTCTTCCGCCGCATTTCCTTCATCGCGCAGACTGCTGCCCACGATCTGTTTCACACGGCCGTTATGAATATCAATACAGGGTCGAAATTCCATATTATAACTCTTCTCCTTTTCCCGGCATACGAATATTTTAATTTCTATCTGACATAATAACATAGGAACAGAAACCCATCTGTTTTCTGTTTGATTCAATAGAGCAAAAGTAAATATAGTAAAGGAGTGAAATCATGAAAAGAATAAAAACATTGTTATTTGCTTCTCTCATGGTTCTGGCGATGTCCATGATGACCGCCTGCGGCAGAAATACCGATACCGCGAACAATGGCGGTAATAATTCTGCGGCGGGAACAGGAACAACGGGCAATACAGCCGCAGCAGACAATGCGGACAACAACGGTATGGCCAATGCGAATACGGAAGGCAGCACGACAGGCACCGGTAACGCAGCCGGAGATAACGGTACGAACGGCGGCATGACCGGAACGGACAGCATGACGGGAACTGGCAATGCTTCCGGGAACGGCGATACGAACGGTACCGGAAACGATACGGACAGCAACGTTAATTCCGTTACAAGCGGCGATACAAATGCAGACGGCAGCGACTCCATTCTCGGCGATGCCAGAAACGCAGTCGGCAATGCCGTAGATGACACCGGAAGCGCCATCGGCAGCGCTGTAGATGATGTGGCGGACGGCGTCGGAAATGTAGTAGACGATCTGACCGGAAATAACAATAACAACTCGAACGGCACGAACAACAACAGTAATAATACTGCCAATAACACGACACAGCGCGGCACGAGCCTCAACAGCACCAGCACGAGGACCGCTTCCGGAAACCGCTGAGAAAACCGGACGGAAACCTGAAACGGGCAAACCAATAGAATTTCCAGGTCTGCGTTTCCTGCAGACCTGGAAATTCTATTTGTCTTTTAGAATCTTTCGATAATCGTTCCATCCCGGTATGCCTTTAACAGCTCTTCCAGCTGATGAATGGTCTCCCGCAGCTCCGCGCCGATATCCGTATCGGCGATTTTCTGCCGCCTCGCGCTCGTTTCCAGAATAATCGTATCCGAAATAATATCCGATTCATTGATAATGGCGGATTCCGTTGATTCAAAAAGCTCATGCGCCACCAGCAGCATCCCGTGAGAATTCGCCACAAGCGTATAACCCGCAATGCCTGTCTTATCCTGATATGCCTTGGAAAAACCGCCGTCGATGATGAGCAGCTTGCCGCCGCATTTGACCGGCGACTCTCCTTTTTTCAGTTCTACCGGAACATGGCCGTTGACAATATGGGACTTTCCCGTGTCCAGCCCGAACTCCGCAAGAATCTTATTGATGATATCCTCCCTGTCGAGCAGCCTGTAATAGCTGTTCTTCGTCTCCTTGTGCGTCTCTTTCTCTTCTATAAAATACCGCTCAAAGGTCGCCATTTTATCTTTTCCGAATACCGGAGAATTGGGCCCCGACCAGATGTACCAGAGAATATCCTGCCCTTTCAGCTTTTCCTGTAAGTCGTCATGCGCATAATATCCTTTTCTCGCATAATATTCCAACGCGTCGTACAGCGCCTTTCCGCTGTACTCTCCTCCATAAACATTGACCTTCCTGAAATTCCCTTCCTCGTCCATCGGCATACATCCATGATAGAGCAGATTGGAATTATATACTTTATAGAGACTTCCTTTTGAAAAAAGGAATTTCACATGCTTCTGCAGCTTCTCGCATTTCACGAATGCCTGCCGCAGGCGTTCCATCACCTGCTCCTCTTCCGGCGTCAGTTCATAGGGACGTTCTTTTCTGATGGTCGGGAAGTCCACGTCTTTCATATGGTACTCTTTTCCGTCGAGCGTGATGGTCTTTTTATCATAATCTATCCGGTTTAAAAGCAGCCTGTCGTCCATGCCGAATTCCGGCCTGCGCATGATCAGCTGCCCTTCCAGCTTGAACTGAAGGATGGCGATCGCCTTGTGCATTTTCATATCGAGGCTCAGGTCCTTCGTATCATACTGGGTGTTATATTTAATGGCAAAAACATCGCAGTTCGTATCCTTATATACTTCCATCGCAAAGGTGGCGAGCGGGATCAGATTGATGCCGTAGCCCTCCTCCAGCGTATCGAGATTGCCGTACCGCGCCGCCATCCGGATAACATTGGCGATACAGGCAAGATGCCCGCTCGCCGCACCCATCCATACGACATCGTGGTTGCCCCACTGGACATCGACGGAATGGTAACGCAGCAGCGTATCCATGATGACATACGGACCCGGCCCCCTGTCGTAAATATCCCCGACGATATGCAGATGGTCGATGACCAGATCCTGTATCAGGTTGCAGAGCGCCGTAATAAACTCCCGCGCCCTGCCGATCCGGATAATCGTATGAATGATTTCATTATAATAGGCTTCCTTATCCTGAATTTCCGCTTTTTCCGTAATCAGCTCTTCGATAATATAGGAAAAATCCTCCGGAAGAGCTTTTCGGACCTTGGAACGCGTGTATTTGGAAGAAACCCTTTTCGTAATCTGGACAAGGCGGTGCAGCGTAATCTTATACCAATCCTCGATACTGCTCTCGTCCTCCTCGCGCAGTACGATTTCCAGTTTTTCCTCCGGATAATAAATCAGCGTCGCAAGCCCTTTTTTATCTTTATTGCTGAGGGTATTCCCGAATTCTTCATCGATCTTGCGGCGCACGGAACCGGAGCCGTTCTTGAGCACATGATTGAACTGCTCATACTCTCCATGAATATCCGTGATAAAATGCTCCGTTCCCTTAGGCAGGCTCAAAATAGCCTGCAGATTAATGATCTCCGTCGAAGCCGCCGCAATCGTCGGGTACTGCTTCGCCAGACTTTTCAAGTATCTCTGTTCTAATTCGTCCATTTGCTGCCTTCCTTATTCTCTCCTTATCCTATCAGGTCGCTCATATCATACAGCCCCGCAGGCTTCCCCGCGAGAAACTTAGCCGCCTGTATTGCGCCTTTTCCAAAGACCGCCTTGGAATACGCCCTGTGGGAAAACGTGATCACCTCGTCCGCTCCGGCAAAAATCACATCATGGTCGCCCACGATCGTTCCCCCCCTGACCGCACTGATGCCGATTTCCTTCCGGCTCCTCTTCTCCCGCTTTCCGCTCCTGTCATAGACATACTCGTAGCCGTCCGCAAGCTCCTCTCTGGCGGCGTCCGCAAGCGCCAGGGCAGTGCCGCTCGGCGCGTCGATTTTCTGATTATGATGCTTCTCCACAATTTCGATATCAAATCCCGCCGCGTCGAGGATCGGCGACGCTTCTTTTAACAGCTTCATCAGCAGATTGATGCCCAGCGACATATTCGCCGATTTCAAAACGGCCGTTTTTTCGGAAGCCGCTTTTACTTTGGCAAGCTGCGCCCCGGAAAGTCCCGTCGTACACAGGACGCAGGGCAGCTTTTTCTCCACGCAGTAGTCTAACAGCGCGTCTGCAGCAGCAGCCGTGCTGAAATCGATGAGCGCATCCGCCGCCGCATCGCATTTGCTGATATCCGTAAAAACGGGATAACTGTTCCGCCCATCGTCATAAGCGTCGATTCCTGCGACGATCTCTATTTCCTCATCGGCTGCGATCAACCCGCTGATGGTCTGCCCCATCTTTCCGTTACAGCCGTGCATAATGACTCTTATTTTTTCCATCTTCCGCAAATGCCTCCTTACTCCGCCAGAATCCCGTAGTTCTTCATCGCGGCGCGCAGTTTCTCCACATTCGCTTCTTCCATCTCGCAAAGCGGACGCCTCAAGGTTCCCGCGCCTTTTCCCATCATATTCAGGGCCGTCTTGACCGGGATCGGATTCACCTCGCAGAACAGGGCATCGCACATCTCGATGGCGCGAAGCTGCTCCCTGCAGCTTCCTTCCACATCCCCCGCAAAAAATTTCGCGCAGATATCATGCGTCTGTTTCGGCGCCACATTGGAAAGAACGGAGATAACGCCTTTTCCGCCCAGCGCAAGAATCGGCAGGATCTGGTCGTCATTGCCGGAATAAATATCGATTTTTCCCTGTGCGAGCGCAGCTAACTTCGTTATCTGGGCGATATTGCCGCTCGCTTCCTTGATGCCCACGATGTTATGCACCTCGCTGCAGAGCTTTACGGCCGTCTGCGGCAGAATGTTGCAGCCCGTCCTGCTCGGCACGTTGTACAGAATAATCGGCAGCTTCACGGAATCGGCGATTTTCTTATAATGCTCGAACAGCCCCTTCTGCGTCGCCTTGTTATAATAAGGCGTTACGAGCAAAAGGCCGTCCACGCCGTATTTCTCGGCTTCCGTGGACAGATAGACCGCGGTGTCCGTGCAGTTGGAGCCGGTCCCCGCAACAACGGGAACTCTTCCTTTTACCGTCTCCGCACAGAATTTAATGACTTCCAGGTGCTCTTCATGAGTCAGCGTGGAGGACTCTCCCGTCGTTCCGCACACGATAATTGCGTCCGTTCCGTTCTCAATCTGAAACTCCACGAGCTCCGCGAATTTCTCAAAATTAACGCTGCCGTCCTCATGAAACGGCGTTACAATTGCTACTCCTGCTCCTTTAAAAATTGCCATACCTTTTTCCTCCTAAACGAAAAGCTGACTCAAATGAGCCAGCCTTATTTTTCTAAATATTTGTTTTCTAAATATTCGGATAGCGCCCCATCTGATTCGATGACAGTCATACAGCTCTTAACTGTATGCCCAAGAAAAAACATGCAGGTCATTTTTTCTTTCGGCATTTTTCCCTTTCAAAATGTTTCCTCTGCGCCTGCCGCATCCACACATTACTCATAAAAAATGCAACCTCTATCAACTTATGTACTGTTGAAATCATCATACCATTGAAGCGGCCTTCTGTCAAGGCGTCCCGCACCATATTTCCAGGGAACTTTCCATGGCATTTCCCGTCCCATCCACTCAGGCCCGGCTTCCCACCGTCTCGATCTTCGTCACTTCATCCGCCAGCGAATAAGCCGCGTCCTCCGAAGTAGCGCCCGTCATGATAATATCCATGTCCTCAGGTTTACATAACAGCAAACTCCGCAGCTCTTCCACCGAAATGATATCGATATCCAGCAGTTCCAGCACCTCATCCAGGATCAGCAGACTGCACTCGCCCGTATTCATGACTTTTTTCGCAAAATTCAATCCGTTCCTGATATTGTAGATTTCTTCCGCTTTTCTCTCATCGGAAAGGCTGCGGAAATTCTCGTCCGACTTCTCAAAACGGAAGATTTTGATTTCCGGCTCCAGACGCCTCACATAATCCGAATCTGACAGCCCCCTTCCTTTCAGAAAACGGATAATCACGACATCCTCTCCCCTGCACGCCGTCTGCAGAGCCCTGCCATAGGCCGCCGGGGATTTTCCGTGCCCCTCGCCGCTATAAATATAAATCATACCTTTTCTCATATTGCACCTCAAAATAACAGCATCGTAAGACCTGATGCCTATCATAGCACAATTATGATAAAAACGCAACGTTTTTCAAGCCTGTTCCTCCTCTACGATTTCCAGCTTGCTGACAGAGACCTCGTAAGCGGTCCGTTTCTCCAGCTGATCCTCCGAAATTTTCTTCATATATTCCCTGCTCTGGATCCTTCCCCATACGGCGCACCGGCTGCCTACATTAAAAGTGCTGGCGAACCGCGCGTTCCTTCCCCAGCAGATACAGGGTATGTAATCCGATTTTCCATAGGGCCTGTTGACCGCCAGCAGCAGATCCGCAATTTCCCGTCCGAGCGGCGTTTTACGATAAATCGGCGCCTTGCATATATAGCCGTCCAAAAAAATCTGATTGGTCTTTGCACTCTCTTCTATATCGTCTACAAACTCAATTTCCCTTGCAAATACGGAAAGCACTAACTTATTTTTCTTTTCTTCATGCCGGTTATAAGAGCGGAACTGCCCTGTGATGCTGATTTTCATGCCCTTATAATCGTCATTCACATCCAATAGTCTCTCCGATACCATAACGGGAATGATATCCGTGGAGTCGCTCAGCCGGTCCACGCTGATATCTACCATATAGAATCCTTCTCCGAAAATTTCGTGACTGAACTGGAAATCTCCCACGATTTCTCCCATAATCGTCACCTGGTTGTTTTCAATTACCTTATCTGTCATGTTTTGTTCTCCCTTCTTTGTTAAAGAATCTTACTCTTTAAGAATTTTTCCAGTATTGTATTACCATTATATTGCTTTTATTCCCAAAATAGACCTGTCAGGGGTCGCGCGCGCACGGAACTTGCAAGTTTTCTGATGTGGTGCTATACTAGGTTGAAAATCTTCAGTTTTCAACCGCAGGAGAGGAGTTTTATGATTCGATGAACACAACACGAGAAGATGTCAGAAATATTGCGATTATAGCTCATGTAGACCACGGCAAGACAACGCTTGTCGATGAACTTTTAAAACAGAGCGGCGTATTCCGCGAGAATCAGGATGTGGCGGAACGCGTCATGGATTCCAACGATATCGAACGGGAGCGCGGCATCACGATTCTTTCAAAAAACACAGCCGTTATGTATAAAAATGTCAAGATCAACATTATCGACACCCCCGGCCATGCGGATTTCGGCGGAGAGGTAGAGCGCGTCCTGAAAATGGTGGACGGCGTCATCCTCGTCGTGGACGCTTTCGAGGGCCCCATGCCCCAGACCAAATTCGTGCTGAAAAAAGCGCTGGAACTCGACTTATCCGTTATCGTCTGCATCAACAAATGCGACCGCCCGGAGGCAAGGCCGATTCAGGTCGTCGATGAAGTGCTGGAGCTTCTGATGGATCTGGACGCCAACGACAAACAGCTCGACTGTCCTTTTGTCTACGCTTCCGCCAAGACGGGGACGGCGACCACGCAGATCACCGTCAAAGGGAAAAATATGACCCCCCTGTTCGACACGATCCTGGAACACATTCCCGCACCCTGCGGCGACCCGGAACGCGGCGCCCAGGTACTTATCAGCACCATCGATTACAACGAATATGTCGGGCGCATCGGCGTCGGCAAGGTGGATAACGGTACGATCAGAGTCAATCAGGAGGTCGTTATCGTCAATCATCACGAACCCGATAAACAGAAAAAAGTAAAAGTCAGCAAGCTGTATGAATATGACGGCCTAAATAAAGTAGAAGTCAAAGAAGCCGGCATCGGCTCCATCGTCGCGATTTCCGGCATCTCCGATATCCATATCGGGGATACGCTCTGCTCGCCGGACAGGCCGGAACCGATTCCCTTCCAGAAAATTTCGGAGCCTACGATCGCCATGCATTTCATCGTCAACGACTCACCGCTCGCCGGACAGGAGGGAAAATACGTTACCAGCCGCCATCTGCGCGACAGGCTTTTCCGGGAGCTCAATACGGATGTCTCCCTGCGGGTCGAAGAGACCGGGACTACCGAAGCGTTCAAGGTATCCGGCAGAGGCGAACTGCATTTATCCGTTCTGATCGAAAATATGCGCAGGGAAGGCTATGAATTCGCTGTCAGTAAAGCGGAGGTCCTCTATAAAACGGATGAAAACGGCAGAAAAACGGAACCGATGGAGCTGACCTATATCGATGTGCCGGAAGAATTTTCAGGTACAGTTATCGAAAAACTGAGCAAGCGAAAAGGAGAACTGAAAAATATGGGACAGGCTTCCGGCGGCTATGCCCGGCTGGAATTTTCGATTCCTTCCAGAGGGCTGATCGGCTACCGGGGAGAATTTATGACCGATACGAAGGGCAATGGTGTCATGAACAGCATTTTTGACGGATACGGCCCCTACAAAGGCGATATCCAGTATCGGAAGCAGGGTTCCTTAATCGCGTTTGAAGCCGGAGAAGCCATTACCTACGGCCTTTTCAACGCCCAGGAACGCGGCACGCTCTTCATCGGGCCGGGCACGAAAGTATATTCCGGCATGGTCGTCGGACAGAATGGCCGCGGGGAAGACATCGAACTGAATGTCTGCAAAAAGAAACAGCTGACGAATACCCGTTCTTCCAGCGCGGACGAGGCATTGCGCCTGACACCGCCCAGGGTTCTGAGCCTGGAACAGGCATTGGAATTTATCGACACGGACGAGCTGCTTGAAGTAACTCCCCAAAGCTTACGCATCCGCAAAAAAATTCTCGATCCCACGCAGAGAAAGCGCGCAGCTATCTCCGCGGCGGCCAGGGCGGATAAAAAATCGCCGTAAAGAAGCGGCGATCACAGGAATTTACTGCGTAAATTCCTGATGATGCCTGAGGAATTTCCATAGAACGAAACCGGTAACATATGTTATTGATTTTATTCTATACCCAGAACGACCGTTGCGATCCTGAAATAGATAAGAAGAGAAATCGCATCCACAATCGTTGTGATAAATGGGCTCGCCATAACGGCCGGGTCCATTCCTGTTTTTCTCGCGGCCATCGGCAGCATGGAACCTACGATCTTCGCTACGATAACAGCCAGGAACAGCGTAAAGCTGACGACAAAAGCCACCTGTACGCTGACTCTTTCTATCAAAAGCATTTTCACAATATTACAGACGGCAAGCGTTAAGCCGCACAGAACGGCCGTCCGGATTTCCTTCCAAACGACTGTCAGCCAGTCGCCGAACTGGATCTCGTCCAGAGACAGTCCGCGGATGACGACCGCGCTCGCCTGCCCTCCCGCATTTCCTCCGGTATCCATCAGCATCGGAATAAAAGCGGTAAGCACCACATATTTGCTCAGCGCATCTTCAAAGGAGGAAATGATCCTTCCGGTAAAGGTCGCGGATATCATCAGCAGCAACAGCCATGGGATCCTCTTTTTCCAGGATTCAATAACACCTGTTCTCATATATGGCTTATCCGACGGCACGATAGCCGCCATTTTCTCGATATCCTCCGTCGTCTCCTCTTCGAGAATATCCACGACGTCATCGACCGTAATGATGCCGACGAGCCGGTCTTCATTGTCCACGACGGGCATCGAGGTAAAGTCGTATTTCTTGAACTGTCTCGCTACCTCTTCCTGATCCATCAGCGTATGCAGCGAAATGATATTCTCGTTCATGATATCGCCGATGACCGCATCTGGCTGGCTTAGCAGCAGATAACGGAGCGCCACCGTACCGACCAGCGTCCTTCTCTGATCCAGCACATAGCAGATATTGATCGTCTCGCTGTCCACCCCTACTTTTCTGATTCTATCGATGGCCTGTCCCACCGTAAGCGTTTCCTTCAGATCCACATATTCCACTGTCATGATGCTGCCGGCGGAATCCTCAGGATAACGCAGAAGATGATTGATATCCCTTCTCGTCTCCGGGCTCGCATGGGCGAGCAGCCTTTTTACGACATTGGCCGGCATCTCTTCCAGAAGATCCGTCGCATCGTCCGCCATCAGATGATCGATGATATTCGCCGCATCTTTTTCTGACATCGAGGTGATGATATACTGCTCCGTCTCGATCTCCAGATAGGAAAAAACGTCCGCGGCCATGCTCTTTGGCAGGATGCGGAAAAGCTTCAATACCTCATCCTGCTCCATTTTCTCCATATATGCCGCGATATCCGCTACATTGTAATTGACGATCAGCTGACGGAGCTTCAAATACTGTCCCGCATTCAATAATTCTACGATTTCTTCCATTTTATATCCTGTCCATATAGTAAAGGCTTTCCACCTTTTCTATCTGTGCCTTTCCCGCAGTCGCCTCCGTGATTTCCTTTCTGACGGCCTCTTCCTCCTCATAAGGAACCTTAACTTTCAAAGTGACCACGTCCGTATATTCCGGTTCTTCTATCATAAGCTTTCTCATACCGAGCAGATACTGTATCCGGCCGATGCCGTTATAATCGGTCTCAATCGCAAGCAGCGCGCCGTAACGCATCGTACGGACAACGCTCGCCGCCATTCCCGCCTGCGCCGCCCGCGTATAAGCACGGACAAGCCCTCCGGTTCCGAGCAGCGTCCCGCCAAAATATCTGGTCACGACCACCACAAGATTGCGCACCTCCATGCTAAGCAGCACCTCCAGAATCGGCTTTCCTGCCGTTCCGGACGGTTCCCCGTCGTCCGAAAAACGCATGAGCTCTCCCCGTCCGCCCAGCACATATGCATAACAGTGATGTCTCGCATCCCAGTATTTCTTTCTTACCGCCTCGATGAACGCAAGCGCTTCCTCTTCCGTCCCTGCCGGTCCAACGTCGGCGATAAAACGGGATTTCTTCTCTTCAATTTCTCCGGCGCCCCCCTGCTCAACGACCCGGTAAGGCTCTTTTCCGCATTTTTCTTCCATATCCGGCTCCCTGTATTTTTCTCATCCGCTTTTCTTATCTTAGCACACGCGGGAATAAAAGTGTATAAAATTGTGAACAATTCTTAATATATCATGAAGATACTGTAAAAATTCTTCCTTTAATTTACCATTTTTGATATAATAACGTGAGAAAGATTTGCGGGGCAAATCTTTCTCACGCCGGAGAATGCCGGAAAACAGGCATTCTCCATGACATGTTTGTTTTGGGATTTGGGATCCGCGGCGCGGGAGCATGGCGGTATTCTTCCGGGTTCACGGATATTATGAAAGTATGAAAGGTATGGTCATCGATATGAATTATGGTAAAAAGGGTGTCCGTAAGAAACAGAAGGCACTCAATGCAAAAGGGGGCAAATGGGGTAAGAAGCTTGGATTCACCTTCGTCCAGGTCTTCCTTCTTCTCCTCATCTCGGCTGCCGTAATCGGAGCCAGCGCAGGAATCGGCGTCTTTAAGGGCGTCCTCGCAACGGCTCCGGACATCGGAAACATCGACGTTACACCGTCCGGTTTTTCGACCTTTGTATACGATATCGAGGGAAACCAGACGGCAAAACTGGTATCGACGGATTCCAACCGGATTCCGGTCAGCATGGATATGGTGCCGGAAAATCTGGCGCACGCTTTCGTAGCCGTCGAGGACGCACGCTTCTATGATCACAACGGCATCGATATCAAAGGCATTCTGCGCGCCGCCGCCGTCGGCATCCGGAACAAATTTCATTTTTCCGAGGGCGCCAGCACGATTACTCAGCAGCTCCTCAAAAATAACGTTTTCACCGACTGGACGAGCGAGGATTCCTTTGCGGATCGGATGAAGCGTAAAATACAGGAACAGTATCTCGCGCTGGAACTGGAAAAAGTCATGGAAAAAGACGATATCCTGATCAATTATATGAACACGATCAACCTCGGTCAGAATACGCTTGGCGTACAGGCCGCTTCCCTGCGGTATTTCAACAAATCCGTCAGCGACCTGAATCTGTCCGAATGCGCGGTCATCGCCAGCATTACGCAGAATCCGACCAAATATAACCCGATCACGCATCCGGATAAAAATGCGGAGCGCCGGGAGAAGGTTCTTGGAGATATGCTGGAACAGGGATATATCTCTCAGGCACAATACGAAGAGGCAATGGCCGACGACGTTTATTCCCGGATTCAGATCATCGATTCGGAAAATGGAGAATCCACTGTCAATACATATTTCGTGGATGCGCTTACGGACGATGTATTGGAGGATTTGATCGCGGCCGGCTACAATGAAACACAGGCATACACCCTGCTGTACAGCGGCGGCCTGAAAATTTATTCTACACAGGATCCCGCGATTCAGGCGATCTGCGACGAGGTATTCGCCGATGAAAGCAGCTTCCCGGAAAATACGAAATGGTATCTGAACTATGAATTGACGGTCGTTAAGGAAAACGGCGACAGAGTCAATTACAGCACCGAAATGTTCCGCAGCTTCTGGCGGGAATCCAAGACCGGCTATAACCTGATATATTCTTCACAGGATGAAGCCTATATGGATATCGAACTTTATAAAGAAGCGATTCTCGGCAAAGGCGACGAGGTCTTTACCGAGTCGATTTCCTTAACGCCGCAGCCCCAGGTCTCCCTTGTCGTCGAGGATCAGAGCACGGGCTATATTGTGGCAATGGAGGGCGGACGCGGCGCCAAATCAGGAAGCCGGACGCTCAACCGCGCCACCGATACCGTCCGGCAGCCAGGCTCGACCTTCAAGGTCGTATCGACCTATGCGCCCGCTTTGGACAGCGCAGGTTTGACCCTCGCTACCGTCATCGACGATGCGCCATTCAATTACGCAAACGGCAGGCCGGTCGGCAACTGGTATGGCGAAGCCTACAGGGGCCTTTCTTCTTTGCGCGACGGCATCCGGGATTCCATGAACATCGTTACCGTCAAGGCGCTTACCTGGATTACGCCGCAGCTCGGTTTTGACTACCTCATCAATTTCGGTTTCACAACGTTGGAAGAGCGCAAGGAAATCAACGGAGAAATCTTTTCCGATATTCAGCAGTCTCTGGCGCTCGGCGGTATCACGAACGGCGTTACCAACGAGGAATTAAACGCGGCCTACGCCTGCATTGCCAACGGCGGAACCTATATCAAGCCCAGGCTATATACAAAGGTACTGGATCATGACGGCAACGTTATTCTCGACAACACGGCGCCGCAGTCCAAACAGGTCATCAAGGAAACGACGGCTTTTCTGCTGACAGACGCCATGGTAGACGTTGTCACGAGCGGTACGGGCGGCGCCGTGAACTTCGGCAACATGGCAATTGCCGGAAAGACCGGTACGACATCCGATTACAACGATGTCTGGTTCGCCGGCTACACGCCTTATTATACCGCTACAACCTGGACAGGTTTCGACAATAACGTAAAATTATCCGGTGATGAAAGAAATCTCGCCAAAAAACTGTGGCGCGCGGTCATGGCAGGAATCCACGAAGAACTGCCGAGCCAATCCTTCAATGTACCGGCCGGTATCGTTACCGCTACGGTATGTTCCCGCTCCGGCAAGCTCCCGATCGACGGACTGTGCAACGGCACGCTCCGGACGGAATATTTCGCGGAAGGGACTGTTCCGACGGAAACCTGTAATATCCACTATGCCGGCCCGATCTGTAATTACTGTCTCCTGCCCGCTACGGAATTCTGTCCGTTCAAGGTGGATGGCGTACGGGAGCTGCCTCTTATTGAAGACGCTTCACTTTTAAGCGGTTCTCCAAACGCCATGACGGAAATTGTCAATGAAGATGGTTCGGTATCGGCCGTGCCCGCGGAACAGACCGGAAATATATGTCCGCATAATATGGAATTTTTCGCTAACCCGGACTACGAACAGATCATCGCGGCACAGCAGAATGAAATCAATATCAGAAATGCGCAGGCCGCCGAGGCCGCAGCAGCTGCAGCCGCGGCTAACCCGGAGGCTCCGCAGCCGGAACAGCAGGCGCCGCCGGCAGAATAAAAAATCGTCGTAAGGAACCGACGATTACAGCAATTTCCTGTAAAAAGGGTATCTGATATTCAGATACCCTTTAATTCTTTCATCTTCTTTTCCAGATCGGCAATGCCCGTCTGTGCATTACGAACCGCCCGGCATTGCTCCTCATAGGCTTCCTCAGGCTCGGAACCATGCTGCTCATAATAACGTCTGCCAATCTCCATATAATTCTTCTTCACGACCTCCTCACAGGTATTGATCTGGCTTCTCAAACCGGCAATTTCAGCAAGCTCTTTCGCCTTATCCGTTACCTCTTTTCCTTTGGCGGAAATCGTCTCCCCTACCCTGCCCATAAAATTTTTATCCATGCCTTTCTACCTCCTTTTCTACGGCATCAGTTGTCTGCATAAATTTCTCAAATCCATTTTCATCATCCTGTAATCCGCATCCGGCTTCCTGCCGTTCTTTGGCGAAATAGCGGAATGAATATAAAACGTATCCATTCCTGCCCGCTTCGCCCCCGCAATATCGCTGTCCGGATCGTTTCCGATCATCAACGCATTTCCCGGCTCTATCCGATACTTCTCTGTCAATATACGAAAAAATTCCGCATCGGGCTTTTTTACCCCATAATCGGACGAAATCAGGATACCGTCAAAACAATCCTCAATCTGCAGATATCGCAGCTCCCGCTCCGTAAAAATCCGCTGCGCATTGGACAGCAGATAGACCCTCCTGCCCTTCTCATGAAGTTTCCGCAGAAGCTCTTTCGCTCCCGCATACAGCCTGAGATGACGCGTCGAAAGCGCCCGGAACATCTGCCCGGTATGAACGACCAGCTCTTCCGGAGGATCAACCCCCCGCTCCGTATACAATTCCCGGAATACCTCTTCTATCGAAATTTCAGGATAGGATTCATGCGCATAAAGCTTCCCGTTCTCCCCGCTTTTTTTCTCCCTGGATTCCGCGCCTTTCTCTTTTGCCAGGACCAGCGCACCGTATGCCGCTTCTAATTCTTCCGGCATATATGGCGCACCATAGTAACCGTAGAATAAACTCATCCTTTTCCATAACGCATGTTCTTTTTCGTTTGTCCTGATATCTACGAGCGTTCCATATAAATCAAAAATATAATCCCGATATAATTTCATTCTTTTAACGGATTCCCTGTAATGATTTTTTCATAGGGCATCAGCATACCCTTTGTTATCTCCGGCTGTACCTTTTCCCTCGTTAAAGGTGAATTTAATAACAGCCCTGTCAGCTTCATGAACAGGATCGTACCGAGATGCTTCTGAGGAAAATCATATAAATGATTCGCCCGGTAGAACCGATGATCTGCCTGCATCATCCCCTGCATCTCATAGACCAGGTCCCGGAAGATTTTTTTACCGCCGACGCCATAGAAATTCTCATTCACGGTCATTCGATGCCGCAGAGCATAGGCGAGCTTATCGGCGCAAGCGCTGGTCGTATCCGCCCCCACGCCCTCATTGGTCGCGATACCGGCAAGAAAATTGCCTCCGACCTGGCTTCTCGCCTCCAGGATCATCTGCAGGTTTCTTTCCTGTGAAAATTCACCGTCGATCAGATAGGCGGTCGGTTTTCCCATCGTCACCGTGCGGTGTCCATTGCAGAACTGCCGATCGTCATAGGTCTTGAATAAAGTCCCCATCGAATGATCCTTTATGGAAAAAGCATAAACGATGCTGTCCGCACGCTGGATTTTCCGTAAAAGGCCGTCAAAGCCGTCCTGATAAACGCAGGTTCCATCCGCCGCGCAGTGAAAACAGCCGAGGCATCCGCCCTGAAAGTCAAAATTCTGCAGATTCACAACATGGCTCATGAAAGGCAGTTCTTTTCTGAAATCGACGATCATACGGCGCAGCCTGTCGTTCTCTTTCGCACAGTCGGTAACGATCACGACCCGGTACTTCCTGTCTTTTTCGCTAAGCGGCGTCCCATCCTGCTCCTTTTCAAAAGGAGAAGTCTCTTCCTGTATTATATGTTTGATGTAATTCCAATATGTGATGACCTCAAGCTGTCCTTTCTTCGTCATAAGATCGCTCATATCCGCAGAAAAGCCGCGCAATATCCGCATCCCCATATCTCTGCAGTTATCCTCGATATAGCGGTGCGCCGTCACGTCATAAAAATGTTTGGATGTCGTTATCTGCATCATATATTTTCCGGAAACATCGATTTCCCATTCCTTCATCAGCTGAATAAAGCGATGCAGCTGGGAAGGGGCGATAAAAGTATAGACCGGATAAGCGAATAAGATCATCTGCGCATTCCGCACGCCTTCCTTTACGAGCCACATATCCTGCTCAAGCGTCCTGATCTGCGCGCCCGCATGAATGACTTCAAATTCATCTTTAGGAAACTTTCTCTGCAAAAACCGTACCGTTTGATATGTAACGCTGTTCTTTCCTTTCGGACTTCCGTTAATCACTGATATCTTCATAGTCCCCTCCATTTATCCATTGTATTTTCCCACTACTGAATAAGCACTTCATGCGTGACGAGATAATAACCATTCTGCAGCTCCTCAATCGACCAGTCCAGCCGGAAATCCGAGGCTTCCAGCTCCTCCATTACCTTATCCATATATCCCTGCCTGTAACCGCCGTTCTGATAGGCGTCATATACATTATCGAAAAGTATTTTCCCGGTTATGATATTCTGAAAGCTGTATCTGCCCTTTCCGGCCTTTGACATCTTCTGATAACAATCGTTATAATAATCCTCCAGCGAAATCAGACTATTCTCCGCCGTCAGTCCCAGCTCCTCAAGGCTTCTTCTGGCGTCCACTCTGGGCGTGTCTTCATTGTTCTCATCAGAGGACGCTTCCAGATTCCGATAAGCAGTACCGCTGCAGGGCGGCAGATTGACCGAAAGCTCCTGCCTTAGATGCGTTCCCGCATAATCCCCGTCCGATTTATTAAAATAATCGTAGCTGCCCTCCGCCGCATCATCCCATGTGGCGTCCACATTATAGTAGCCATCGTCCAGACAGACAATGTTCCAGGCATGGCTTTCCCCCGCATAGCCCGTACAGTAATAACAGGGAATCCCTATTTTCTGTAAAATATACTGAAATGCTCTTGCATATCCGGCGCATACGGTCTTTCCGTTCACCAGCGCGCTGTATGCGCTCTGGTTCATCGGTGCGGAGGCCGCATAATCTATCTGCCCGATAAGCGTATCATGCACATATTTTTCTTTCTCATAATTATTTCCAAGCGCCTGCGCGCCGTCTATGATTTCCTTTGCTTTTGCCTCAAACGTATTTCTCGACTGCTCCAGATTCTTAGCCGTGGAATTGAATTGCAGATCGATTTCCGCGCATTCCCCGCTTCTCTTATACTTACAGGAATATGCCGTTTCCATGAAGAACAGCTCCGGATGATCGTTATAGACCGCCGCAAATACATTTCTAAGCCCGCCCGCCGGCACATCCTCTATCGGCGCAAACCTCTCGTTCAATGCCAGCGCATTTGCATAGATCTGGCGGTAAAGATGCTGCCCTGTATCGTCTAACATCGCATAATAAGGATAAAACCAAATATCAAAAGTAAGCCCGTCGCCGGTCTCCCCGTAACCGAGCTCCTCCTGAAGCTCTTCGGCCTCCTCATCATCGATTTCGCTGCTTTCTTCCTGGACAGGCTGATAACCGCTTCTGCCTACCACGCTGGCCGGCGCTATGATACCATAAGTTCCCGGATCTGTCTGGAAATCCCCGCTCGACGGCGTTTCCGTATCTTCCATATCTCTATCCGATACCGCCATATTCAGCGTCGGATTCCCATAATCAGACGGGCCGCTCTCCTCCGCTCCTTCCGGCAAGACAGGATTTACTCCATTTTCCAAAACTGCCGCATCCCCCGCGTCTTCACTGCCGCTCTGTTCCGGGCTCCTTCCGGGGATGGGGCTCATCCGATATTCCTCATTTTCATTCAGTTTAAGCGTATCCGCAATCTGCGCTGACAACTCCGGCTTGACCGCGCACAGAACAATGACCCCACAGCATAAAATAAAAAAAACAAGTATTCCATACAAAATTTTTTTCAGAATTCCCATTGCCGTAACCGTGCCTTTCTTCTGTTTTTCAGTATTCCTTTACGACATCCTTTACATCGTATAACTGCATAAAAGTCTCCAGCCCTTTTTCATCCCTGATGAGCATGACCTCTTCAAATTTCCCGCTATGGATATCCTTAAAACCCGCCACCTGTTCGCCCGTACAAATGCTGCATTTCAGGACCGGTTTGTAATTTTCCCTGTCGAACTGCCGGACAGCCGGCTTTTTTCCCCATTTAAGCTTCATCTTAATCTCCATTTCTGAGCGACTTGCCGCGAAGAGGCGACGAGAAATTCGCTTACTGCTTACAGTATTGCGATTCTCTCGTCTGCCATCAAGGCTATTTGTTTTCGCTCAGAAACAAATAGCCGATTGAAAAATAAGCTATCAAGCTTATTTTTCAACCTACCTCATTCCATGCCTTCCTGCTCCTATACTCACTCTTTTTACTATTATATATCAGATATCACAAAAAGCCCAGCAAAAAATATGCCGGACCGTGGGAAATCAGTTTTTATGTTTTTTCATAATTGAATAAGCAGCAGATAACGAAAGATGTAAAAAAATGAGGATAAATTAATTCTCCACTATTCATTGATCTTCTTTTTTTCACAGGCAAAATGGAGCAATATGCCGCATTAAAAAGGAATAAATTTTTTACTGTTTATTCGGTGGACAGGGAAAAACAGCAATGCAAATCTGCAAAAATGTATTTTTTCAACAAACAGCGGTAAAAGGCATTTACATGGTTTCTGCTCTGCTTCAGATTCCGAAAACCCATTTAAAAACTCCCTTTTCAGAAAAGTGTACCCATGCTTAAAATTTGAAGTACAATGCATATATTCACATATGATCACTAAAACCGACAGGGAATCCATCGGAAATTGTCCTAAAGAACGCTGACTAATATAACTGTAATAATTATAATAATAATATTAAATATCCATACCCGCTTATTTCCTAAATTCATTGTATATCCAAAACCACTTCGCGGCCTCTTGATAATTACTCTTCTATCTTCTCTGTTGAAATATAATCTTCCAGTTAACCAGCCATCATCTTTATTACCTGATTTCATAAAGTTCTCCTTTGCAGCTTCCGGTTTATATTTATCATAATAAGCCAATTTATCATAAAAAATATTAAAATAAGACGTTACTTAATTGGCAGCGTCTTATCACCCATTGTTATTCCCAGTACAGCGTTTTTCAATTAACTACACTCAAAGAATGCCTTATTTATCAGCACTTCAAGCGAAAATATGGCGTAATTAATTGAAAAACGCTGTACTTGTTCATTATGGAAATATTGCAATGTCGAATATCCATATATACGGTCAAATTTCTTTTTATCATATTTTGTGGTTTTACCCATTAAGTAATTCACATAATTGTCAATATACTGTTGAGCATCATTTTTTATGTATTTGATATTGTCTCGTGTCTCATTAAACTCGTCCTTATCCACGATGGCACCTGTAGATCCTTATTCACTATTCTTGATTGTTAAGTTCATACCTGATAATCAAACGGGTCTTCTTTAGAACACATAGCATCTCCTTAGTAAAAATGGGAGGGCTTTCGCCTTCCCACAATTTTCATCGCTCTGTCACTTTTATTTTACCGTCCTGTCAGAACAGTCACAGGACTCATATTGTGGTGAAGGAACCCCTCAGATTTCTTATTTATAATATACCCGAACCCAATCGAACATTCCGCAAAATTCCCTCATATACAGGCTTTTTATCATTATACGATTTTCACGATATACAGAATTACTCCTATGCACGACTTCAAATCGAACATATGTCTGATTACTTTTTTGATTACTCACCTATGAAAAAGCCTGTAAAACCAGGAAATAAAAAAGAGCGCGAGACGGGACTCGAACCCGCGACCCCGACCTTGGCAAGGTCGTGCTCCACCAACTGAGCCACTCGCGCACACCACTTATCTAATCAAGACTATGAATATCTCTTTCAGACAAGTAATATCATACCACACTTCAAATCTTTTGTCAACGATTAAATTGAAATTTACTTAATTCTGAAAATTTCAACCTTTTTTTGAACATTTTTTCAGTTTCGGCATTTTTACTAATTTCGGTATGGGTATTTTGTAGAATTTAACTATACAGACTGAAAAAATAGCAGATATGCCGCCCTTACCGTGCCAGAATATACCAGCCTTGTAAATCCATGCGGGCAGATGCAGGCGTAGCTTTAAGGCTGCCACTGCTGCCAGCCTCTCAAAGCCTGCTGTATGGATATTAAGCCAGCTTTTCTACCTCTGCCTCGAAAAGCTCCCCAGCCGAT
>JAMPFK010000022.1 GCA_023664485.1 Bacteroides fragilis
AGCTTGCGAGTTTAGATGATATAATAACCGCAGAGGGAAATCAAGCGCCGCAGAGCGGCATTTGATTTTCATGCGGTTATTAACGAGCAAGTGTCCGATGAAATCGGACAAGGAGCGCTGAAAGCGCGAGCTTGCGAGTTTAGATGATAGGATAACTGCAGACGAGGAACAAGAGACAGACATTATTAATGATATAGGATTTGTTTTCTGAAAGAGAAAGGAGCCGGAGAGGGATGGATACTTTTATGGATAAATTTGCGCAGAGAAAGAAAGCGCAGGGCATGATCGATGCCAATGCCGCAGCGGATACTGCCAAAATGGAAAAGCTGGAATATCAGGTGAACGGGTATGAACTGTTATTGCAGGAGATACGCAAAGTAAATTTAAAGTCTGTAGAAAATGCCGGTCAGATGAGCAGGGCGATTCAGGCGGGCATCGAGAAAATTGAAGCATTCCAGGCTGATAATACAGCGCTGGTTGAACAGAAGGAGATTCTGTCGGAGATCAATGCACAGCTGAAAACGCTGTTGTCAGAGACACGGAGGCAGGAAGAAGTATTTTCGGAAGGGATACGGAGGCAGGAAGAAGCGTTTTCGGAGGTGGCACGGAGGCAGGAAGAAGCGTTTTCGGGAGAGATACGGAAGCAGGCGGAAGTATTTTCGGAAGAGACAGGAAAACGGGCAGAAACGCTGTCGGAGGTGACGCGGAAGCAGACAGAAACGCTCTCAGAAGAGGCAGGAAAACAGACAGAAGCGCTTTCAGAGGAGATGCGGAAACGGGCAGAAGCACTTTCAGAGGAGGCGCGGAAACAGACGGAAACGCTTTCAGAGAGAATGCGGGAACAGACAGAAGCGCTTTCAGAGGAGACGAGGAAGCAGACAGAAGCGCTGTCAGGAGAGATACGGAAACAGACAGAAGTATTTTCGGGAGAAACGAGGAAGCAGGCGGAATCGCTTTTAGCAGAGACAAGGAAGCAGCAGGAAACGTTTTCGGGAGAGATGAAGGAGCAATTGGAAGCTTTCCTGCCGGTACTCAGAAAACAGGTGGAAGAGGTTTCCCGGCAGTCAGAAGATTTTTCTCATAAAGAGAGCGTGAAAGTTTATCGCAACGTACAGGCGGCCATGATGGAAGAATTGGGGAAACAGACAGAGGTACTGACGGCTTTGCAAAAGGAATCCGGTAAGAAACAGAAGGCTGTGCTGCCGCTTAACATTATCATTTTGCTGCTGCTTCTGGCGGATATCGCTATTCGTTTGTTTAATTTCAAATTATTTTAGCGGGGGATCTTTATGGCAAAACAAAATTTTAAACCGGGAAATATGCTGTATCCGCTTCCGGCCGTTCTGGTCAGTGCGGCGGATAAGGAGGGAAACAGCGGCCTTTTAACGATTGCATGGACAGGGACGATTTGTTCGGATCCGCCGATGGTGTCCATTTCCGTCAGGCCGGAACGGTATTCTTATCACATGATAGAGGAAACGGGCGAGTTCGTTATCAACCTCACGACGGAAAAACTCGCTTATGCCGCCGATTACTGCGGGGTAAAAAGCGGCAGGGACGTGGATAAATGGAAAGAAACGGGCCTGCACAAAATACCGGGCGAAAGGGTGAAAGCGCCGATGGTGGAGGAAAGCCCCGTCAATCTGGAATGCAGGGTGACGGAGAAAAAGGAGCTCGGTTCCCATCATATGTTCCTTGCGGAGGTTGTGGCGGTCCATGTGGATGAAAATTACATGGATGAGGCGGGCAGATTTCATTTGAACGACGCAAAGCCGCTCGTCTATTCCCATGGCAGATATCTTTCTACCGGAAAAGAAATCGGTTTTTTCGGATACAGCGTTCAGCGGAAAAAAAATTAATCTGATTTTGGCTGGAGCAGGCTGCCGCGGACAATGGCGCCGGCTCCATATTTTTGACGGATCGAATCGAGCGCTTTTTCAAGCCTTTCTTCTTTTGCCGCGGAAAGCCGGGGGCTGGAACTGTTTCCCGCGGGCTGAATGGCGGGCAGGTCGAACAGGGTGAGCTGCACAGGATCCTGCGCGGAAAAAAGCCTGGAAGAGCGGATGCCCAGCAGCCTGATGGGTGTGCCGTCCCAGAGCTCATCGAACAGGGCGCAGGCAGTCCGGTATATCGTATCGCTGCCGGCGGTCGGGTTTTGCAGCGTCGTCTGATGGGAAACTTTTTTAAAGGTATTGTATTTGATTTCCACGCTGACCATTTCGGCAGTCTGGCCGGCGTTCCGCAGTCTGCGGGCGACGGATTCGGACAGCTCCAGCAGAAAATGGCGGGCTTCTTCTTTGCTGGAGGCATCTTTTTCGAGCGTGATGGAATTGCCGATGCCTTTTGCTTCGGAAGCTTCCGTTTCCACAATAGAATCATCGATGCCGTTGGCATATTCCCAAAGCATCTTTCCATGGCTCTTTAGATGGGATGTCAAGATCGACACATCGCTTTTGGCCAGGTCTCCGATCGTTAAGATTTCCAGCTTGTGAAGCGTTTCTACACTGGAATGGCCGCATAAAAAGAGGGAGGAGACCGGAAGCGGCCACATTTTTTCCTGAATTTCACAGGAGTAAAGCGTGTGCGTCAAATCCGGTTTTTTAAAGTCGGATGCCATCTTTGCCAGCACTTTCCGGTCGGAAATGCCGACATTGACCGTAAAGCCGAGGCGTTCCCGTATCTGCGCGCGGATGTATTCCGCCGCGGCTTTGGGAGAAGAGAAACGCCCTTGTACCGGGGTATAATCCATATAGCATTCATCGATGCTGACCTGTTCCAGGTCGGGGCAGATATCGGAAAGGAGCCGCATCAATTCGCCGCTTCTTAGATGATAGAGTTCGTGGTCGGGCGGCTCAATATGCAGGCCGGGGCATTTGCGCATGGCATTGACGATAGGTTCGCCGGTCACAATGCCGAAGGCTTTGGCGGGAATGGATTTGGCGAGCACAACGCCATGGCGTTTCGCCATATCGCCGCCGATGATGGCGGGAATCGTGCGGAGGTCGATATCAGATCCATGCCGTATTTTATCGAGCGCGCTCCAGCTTAGAAACGCGGAGTTGACGTCGATATGAAAAATAATCCGTTCCATTGGGATCCCCTTTCTTTTTTACCCTATTTTATCACAGAACCGTGGGAAAAAGGAGGGGAATATCTATTTACTTTTCAGGGAAATACTGCTAGAATATTAAATGTTGCGAATTTGTTACGAACGAGGGATTTCTATGAAATTTGTCAGCGGACATTATAAAAAAATGAAAATTGCATATATTAAAGGTACGGTATTTGCGGTGGTGACTGCGGCTTTTGCCCTGCCTCATTATCAGAAACTGGAAAGTACGGGAGATAACTTTTTTATTGTCAGTCTGAATGGGGAGGAAGTGGGAGTCGTCGGAGACCTGGATGAGGTCGATGGATGTCTGATCGAAGCGAGGAGACGGATTGCCGGTGGCAGCGATGAAATGGTGCTCGCGGACAGCGATATTACTTATGAGGGACAAGAGGTATTATGGGGCAAAATTGACGACGAGGGCGTCATAATCGACAATATGGCGGCAGTCCTGCGCGGAAGCGTGAAAGAAACGCTGAACAGGTCCTATACGGTAAAAATCAATGAATATACGGTGAATCTTGCCAGCGCCGAAGAGGTGCTTGCGCTGCTGCAGACGTCTCTTGAAAAATACGATACGGGAAAAGAATATTATGTGGATCTGGTGATGGATCCTGCGCGGGAGCTGAATGTGCTCACGACTGCCATTTATGCGGCGGAAGAAACTGTAAAAGAAGAACAGGATATGATCGTGAGCGCAGGTATCGATGCGGAGCTTGACGATATTTTTGCATCGGTAGAACCGGAAAAAGAGAAGGATTTTTCAGATTATGAGCTGGGGCTTCAGACAATCGGCTTTGGCGATACGGTGGAGGTCGTGGAAGCTTATCTTCAGGATTACGAAATCACATCCCTGCAGGATGCGATAGAGGAAGTGACGAAGGAGCAGGAGAAAGAGCAGATTTATGAAGTGGTATCCGGCGATACTCTGTCTCAGATCGCGGAGCGTAATGAACTTACACTGGAAAAATTAATCGCGATGAACGATACGATTGAAAACGCAAATTCGACCATCCGCGTTGGGGACGAGCTGATCATAACGATTCCGGAGCCGGAGCTTTCCGTGGAGCGCGTAGAAGAGGTCTATTACGAGGAAGACTACGAAGCGGAAATTATCTATGTGGATAACGACGACTGGTACACGACGCAGACAAAGACGCTTCAGGAACCGTCTGCGGGGCACAGAATCGTTGTGGCGGATGTATTTTACCGTAATAAGGAGGAAGTCGGAAGGGAAATTCTGAAAGAAGAAATTACTTATGAAGCGGTGCCCAAGATTGTGGAGCGGGGAACCAGGATTCCGCCCACTTATATTAAACCGATTTCGGGCGGCAGAATGTCGTCTGGCTTTGGCAGGAGAAAGGCGCCGACGAGGGGTGCGAGCACTTACCATAAGGGCATCGACTGGGCGACGCCGACCGGTACGGCGGTCATGGCATCTTCCGCAGGGACAGTCGTCAAGGCCGGCTGGGGAAGCGGTTACGGCTATGTAGTCTATATCAATCATGCGGACGGCAGGCAGACCCGGTACGGCCATTTGAGCAAAGTGCTGGTAACGACGGGGCAGACCGTTTCCCAGGGCCAGAAAATCGCCCTGAGCGGCAACACCGGTGTCAGCACCGGGCCGCATGTGCACTTTGAAATTTTAATTAACGGTTCTCAGGTCAATCCATTAAGTTATTTGAACTAATCCGTACGAAGAAGGTTCGCAGAGCGAACCGTAGAATTTCTTAGTCTGCGTTTTTTGCAGAGTTAGAAATTCTCTTCGTACTTTACAAATGTGAAAATTATGGTATACTGTATTGTAATTGCTCAGGATAACCGGGACGCCTCAAAGGCTTCCCTTACTGTAAATATAGATAAAAAACTGAAAAATCAAATAATATTTGCATTTGCGATTGAATGATGCAGGGGACTATATATGGAACAATATGCGATTAAAGGTGGGAATCCGTTAGTCGGGGAAGTGGAGATTGGCGGCGCAAAAAATGCGGCGCTGGCGATTCTGGCCGCTGCCGTGATGACGGATGAGACTGTTTTGATAGAAAATGTACCGGATGTAAGAGACACCAATGTATTATTACAGGCGATGGAAAGTATCGGCGTCATTGTGACGAAGCTGGACAGGCATACGGTAAAGGTCAATGCCTCTCAGGTTCATGATTTGGTAATCGAAGATGATTATATTAAAAAGATCAGAGCCTCTTATTATCTGATCGGCGCGCTTCTTGGGAAATATAAGAAAGCGGAAGTGGCGCTGCCCGGCGGATGCAATATCGGGCTTCGGCCGATCGACCAGCATATCAAGGGTTTTCGTGCGCTCGGAGCCAATGTCAGAATCGAACACGGCCTGATCATTACCGAGACGGAAAAACTGATTGGAAATCATATTTATATGGACGTCGTGACAGTCGGCGCCACAATCAATGTAATGATGGCATCCGTTATGGCGGAAGGCCAGACAATCATTGAAAATGCGGCCAAAGAGCCTCATGTTGTAGATTTGGCCAATTTCCTGAACAGCATGGGCGCTAATATCAAGGGCGCAGGCACAGACGTTATTAAGATCAAAGGCGTTTCCAGGCTGCACGGGACGGAGTATACCATTATTCCGGATCAGATTGAGGCAGGTACGTTCATGTTCGCCGCGGCGGTAACGAAGGGCGATGTTACGGTAAAAAATGTCATACCCAAGCATTTGGAATCCATCAGCGCGAAGCTTCTGGAAATCGGATGCGAGCTGGAAGAATCCGACGATGCCGTCAGAGTCGTGGCATCGAAACCGCTTGGTCATACGCATGTAAAAACCCTGCCTTATCCGGGTTTTCCGACGGATATGCAGCCGCAGATTACGGTGGCGCTCGGACTTTCCGGCGGGACAAGCATTGTAACGGAAAGCATTTTTGAAAATCGTTTTAAATACGTTGACGAGCTGACCAGAATGGGAGCCAATATCAAGGTAGAAAGCAACACCGCCATTATCGACGGCGTGAAGAAATATACCGGGGCAAGTATTTCGGCGCCCGACCTGCGCGCAGGAGCCGCGCTCGTTATCGCGGCGCTGGCAGCCGAGGGAACGACGACCATCGATGATATTCAGTATATCGAGCGGGGATATGAGGATTTCCATCTGAAGCTGCAGTCATTAGGCGCGCAGATTGAGAAAATCAATACGGAGAGGGAGCTTCAGAAGTTTAAGCTGAAAGTTGTTTAGATTTTATGGATTCCTATTGACAGTCCCCTGCAACAGGTGTATGTTATCATATAGAAATGGATGTCATGCAGATATGAAAATTTAATATTGTGTGTTCTCTTATTCAGAGTGGTGGAGATACATAGGATCGATGAAACCACAGCAACCCCGGCATGGAAGGTGCTAACCTGAGCGAACAAACTGCCTTGCGGCAGCTCGAACAATAAGAGGATTTGATTATCGACTGTCAGGTCCGCTTATTCAGATGAGCGGACTGTTTTTTGTTATATAAGACAGATTTGACAGACAAAAGTAAAAAGGAAAAGGAGAAGAGAGATGGAAAAAAGACTATTTACTTCCGAATCAGTAACCGAAGGCCATCCTGACAAAGTATGTGACGCGATTTCAGACGCCATTCTGGATGCCTGCATGGAAAAAGACCCGATGAGCCGTGTTGCCTGCGAAACGGCGACCTGTACAGGCTTCGTTCTGGTAACAGGGGAAATTACCACGAACGCGTATGTGGATATTCAGAAAATCGTGCGCGAAACCGTAAAAGAAATCGGCTATACCAGGTCGGAATATGGATTTGACGGCAACACCTGCGCCGTTATGGTAGCGATCGACGAGCAGTCGGCGGATATCGCGATGGGCGTTGACAAGGCGCTGGAAGCGAAACGTCAGGAAATGTCCGACGAGGAAATCGAGGCGACAGGCGCGGGCGACCAGGGCATGATGTTCGGCTATGCGACCAACGAAACAGAAGAGTATATGCCTTACCCGATTTCCCTCGCGCACAAACTGGCATTACAGCTGACGAAAGTTCGTAAAGACGGCGTCTTAAAATATTTAAGGCCGGACGGTAAAAGCCAGGTGTCCGTAGAGTATGATGAGAACGGCAGACCGGTAAGATTAGAGGCGGTCGTTTTATCGACGCAGCACGATCCCGATGTGACACAGGAGCAGATTCACGAGGATATCAGAAAATATGTCTTTGATCCGGTTCTTCCGGCGGAGCTTGTCGATGCCGATACCAGATTCTTCATCAATCCGACAGGCCGTTTCGTTATCGGCGGCCCTCACGGGGATGCGGGCCTGACCGGCCGTAAGATCATCGTCGATACATACGGCGGCTATGCGCGTCACGGCGGCGGAGCATTTTCCGGTAAGGACTGTACGAAGGTCGATCGTTCCGCGGCATATGCGGCGCGTTATGTTGCGAAGAATATCGTAGCGGCGGGCCTCGCGGATAAGTGCGAGATTCAGCTGTCTTATGCGATCGGCGTTGCGCATCCGACCTCCATCATGGTGGATACTTTCGGCACCGGAAAAGTGTCCGACGAAAAACTTGTGGAAATCGTCCGCGAGCAGTTCGATTTACGTCCGGCGGGCATTATCAGAATGCTCGACTTACGCCGCCCGATTTACAAACAGACAGCGGCTTACGGCCACTTTGGGCGCAACGATCTGGATCTGCCCTGGGAGAAGCTGGACAAAGCGGATGTCCTGAAAAAATATCTCTGAAAAGAAAGACAGTTCTGTCTGGAAATGATAAAAATTGTGGGAAAAGGATATGTCGAAAGGCATATCCTTTTTGGGTGGAATATTATATAATAGATGCAGGAATTACTGCTGAAATTAAGAGAGGAGTTTCCACATGGCTTTTACACATTTGCACGTCCACACGGAATACAGCCTTCTGGACGGATCGAACAAGATCAGAGAATACGTTAAAAGGGTCAAAGAACTCGGCATGGACAGTGCGGCGATTACGGATCACGGCGTCATGTATGGCGTCATCGATTTCTATAAGGCGGCCAGGGAGGCGGGCATCAAACCGATTCTGGGCTGTGAAGTCTATGTTGCGCCCAATTCCCGTTTTGATAAAGAACTGGCCGGCGGAGAGGACAGATACTATCATCTCGTTCTTTTGGCGGAAAATAATACCGGCTATGAGAATTTGACGAAGATCGTCAGCCGCGGCCATACAGAAGGGTATTATTACAGGCCCCGCGTGGATATGGAAGTGCTGCGGGAGTTCCATGAAGGAGTCATCGCTCTTTCCGCCTGTCTGGCGGGCGAGGTGCAGCGTTATATTCAGAAAGGGATGCTGGAGGAGGCAAAGAAATCCGCAAGAAAATATGAGGACTGCTTCGGCAGGGGCAATTTTTTCCTGGAACTGCAGGATCACGGGATCCCAGCGCAGAAAACCGTCAATACGGCGCTGCTTAACATGAGCAGGGAGCTGGGAATTCCGCTCGTCGCGACCAACGACGTCCATTATACCTATGCGGAGGATGAGAAATCTCACGATATCCTGCTCTGCTTACAGACCGGCAAAAAGCTGGCGGACGAGGATCGGCTGCGTTATGTGGGCGGGCAGTATTATGTGAAAAGCGAAGAGGAAATGAAAGGCCTTTTTCCGTATGCCTGGGAGGCGGTGGAGAACACACAGCGGATCGCGGACCGATGTAACGTGGAAATTGAGTTCGGCGTCTATAAGGTGCCCCATTATGAGGTGCCGGAAGGCAGCGATTCCTGGAGCTATCTGAACAGGCTGTGCTCGGAAGGGCTGGCGAAACGCTACCCGGCGGATGACGGGACGCTGCGGAAACGGATGGATTATGAACTGGACATTATTCATACGATGGGATTTGTGGATTATTTTCTCATCGTGTGGGATTATATTAATTTCTGCCGGGAAAACGGCATTGCGGTAGGGCCGGGACGCGGTTCGGCGGCGGGGAGCATCGTTTCCTACTGTCTGCGGATCACGGATATCGACCCGATTAAGTACAGCCTTCTGTTCGAACGTTTTCTGAACCCGGAGCGCGTTTCCATGCCGGATATCGACGTGGATTTCTGTTTCGAGCGCAGACAGGAAGTTATTGACTATGTTGGTCGAAAATACGGCCCGGATAAGGTAGTGCAGATCGTGACCTTCGGTACGATGGCGGCAAAAGCGGTCATCCGCGATGTGGGCCGCGTTATGGACCTGCCCTATGCCTATGTGGATTCGATTGCCAAGATGGTGCCGAAAGAATTGAATATCACCATCGATAAGGCGCTGGAAATGAATCCGGAATTTAAAAAATTATATGCGGAAGACGGGCAGGTGCATGAGCTGATCGATATGTCAAGGCGGCTGGAAGGGCTGCCCCGGCATACCTCCACCCATGCGGCGGGCGTAGTCATCTGCCCTGCGGCGGCGGAAAATTATGTGCCCCTGTCCAGAGGCGCGGACGGTTCCATCAATACCCAGTTTACGATGACGACGATAGAAGAGCTGGGCCTTTTGAAAATGGATTTTCTGGGACTGCGTACGCTGACCGTTATTCAGAACGCCGTTTCCATGGTGAAAAAGAATAAAAGCGTTTCTATCGATATCGACAATATCGACTATAATGATTCCGAGGTGCTCGCTTCCATCGGGACAGGCCGGACGGACGGCGTGTTCCAGCTTGAAAGCGGCGGGATGAAGAATTTCATGAAGGAGTTAAAGCCCCAGAGCCTGGAGGATATCATCGCGGGCATCTCCCTGTATCGTCCGGGGCCGATGGATTTCATTCCGAAATATATCAAAGGAAAAAATAATGCCGATTCCATTACCTATGACTGCCCGCAGCTGGAGCCGATTCTGGAGCCGACCTATGGCTGTATCGTCTATCAGGAACAGGTCATGCAGATCGTGCGCAAGCTGGGCGGCTATACGATGGGCCGAAGCGATCTGGTGCGGCGTGCCATGAGCAAAAAGAAACAGTACGTCATGGAACAGGAGCGGAAGAACTTCACCTACGGCAATCCGGAAGAGGGCGTGCCGGGCTGTGTGGCGAACGGCATCAGCGCGCAGGTGGCGGACCATATTTATGATACGATGATGGATTTTGCCAAATATGCTTTTAATAAATCCCATGCGGCATGTTATGCGGTGATTGCCTACCAGACCGCCTATTTGAAATATTATTATCCGATCGAATTCATGGCAGCCCTGCTCACCTCGGTCATCGATAATTCCGGCAAGGTTTCGGAATACATTATGGTGTGCCGGAATATGGGCATCGAAATCCTGCCGCCGGATATTAATGAGGGCGAAATCGGCTTTTCCGTATCGGGCGGGTCCATCCGCTATGCGCTGACGGCGATTAAAAGCGTGGGCAGGCCGGTCATCGAGATGGTCGTGGAAGAGCGGAAACAGCGGGGGCCCTATACGAATCTGAAAGACTTTATTTCCCGGATGGCCGACAGGGAAGTGAACAAACGCGCTATCGAGAATTTCATCAAAGCCGGCGCGATGGACAGCCTCGGCGGTACAAGGAAGCAGTTCATGAGCGTTTATGTACAGATTTTAGAGAGCATCCATCAGGATAAAAAGAACAATATGGCCGGGCAGCTTTCTCTTTTTGATATCGCGGACGAGTCTGAAAAAGAAAACTACGAGATCCGGCTTCCCAATGTGGGTGAATATTCCAAAGAAATGAAGCTGAGCTTTGAAAAGGAAGTGCTGGGCATCTATGTCAGCGGCCATCCGTTAGAGGAATATCAGGAGATCTGGCAGAAAAATATTACCAACAAGACCTCCGATTTTCTGCTGGATGAGGAAACGGATACGACCGTGGTAAAAGACGGACAGTCCGTCACGATCGGCGGCATTATTTCGGATAAAAGGCTGAAATATACGAAGAACGAAAAGGTCATGGCCTTTTTGCAGATAGAGGATTTGTTAGGGACCGTGGAGGTCATCGTTTTTCCGAGGGATTACGAGAAATATTCGGACAAACTCGTCGAAGATAAAAAAGTCTTTGTCAAGGGTCGGGTCTCCGTGGAGGAAGAAAAAGACGCCAAGCTGATCTGCGAAAAAATGACGACCTTTGAGGAAATGCCGAAAAAGCTGTGGATCAAATTCCCGGATAAAGAAGCCTTTGAGAAAAAAGAGGCGGAGCTCATGGCGTCGCTCAGGGATTCGGAAGGCGGCGACAGGGTTGTCATTTATATCGAAAATCCCAAAGCGATGAAAACGCTGCCGCCGAACCAGAACGTCAATGCGGACAGCGGGCTGATCGACAGGCTGGAAACCCTTTATGGGAAAGAAAATATCAGGGTCGTTTAAAAAAGATTGAAAACCCTTTTTAATTGGGGTAAAATAAAGACGGCAATCATGCAGACAAAGCGAAGGGGTGTAGGGACATGGCAAAAGAAATAAAAACGATCGGGGTTCTAACGAGCGGGGGCGACGCACCGGGCATGAACGCCGCGATCCGTGCGGTCGTTAGAAAGGCGCTTGCGAACGGCGTTAAGGTAAAGGGCATTAAAAAAGGCTATCAGGGCCTTATGAATGAAGAAATCATGGATTTGGAAAAATGGTATGTCTCCGATACTATCCAGCGCGGCGGAACCATTCTCGGAACGGCGCGCTGTTCCGAAATGCGTACGGAGGAAGGACAGCAGCGGGCGGTCGAGGTCTGTAGGAAATACAAGATCGACGGGCTGATCGTTATCGGCGGAGACGGTTCCTACCGCGGCGCGCAGGCGCTTTCCAGACTCGGCATCAATACCATCGGCCTGCCGGGCACGATCGATCTGGATATTGCCTGTACGGAATATACCATCGGTTTTGATACCGCCATTAACACGGCGATGCAGGCGATCGATAAGGTGCGCGATACATCTTCTTCCCACGAGCGGTGCAGCATCATCGAGGTCATGGGAAGGAACGCCGGCTATATCGCTCTCTGGTGCGGCATTGCCAACGGTGCGGAGGATATTCTCATACCGGAGAAATACGACTACAACGAACAGCAGATCATCAACAATATCATCGCGAACAGAAAGCGCGGAAAGACCCATCATATTATTATCAATGCGGAAGGAATCGGACATTCCACCTCCATGGCGCGCCGGATCGAGGCGGCGACCGGCATCGAGACGAGAGCGACCATTCTCGGCTATATGCAGCGGGGCGGCTCTCCGACCTGCAAAGACCGCTACTACGCTTCTATTATGGGCGCCTATGCGGCTGATATCCTGTGCGCAGGCAAGACCAACCGGGTAGTCGGTTATCAGCATGGAGAATTTTTGGATTTTGATATTGAAGAAGCCCTGAATATGAAAAAAGACATTCCGGAATATGTATTCGAGGTCAGCAAAATCCTTTCCTTATAAAAATTTCGTTCCCCATATGCAGACAATGCCATATGGGGAAGTTTTTTCGTGGAGAAGAAATAAGCGTGGAAGAGCGCCTGCCACGGAGGGCCGGGCGTGAATGGAGGATTCACATGATAACAAGCCATTCCAATAAGGGAATCAAAGAGGTCATACAGCTGATGCAGAAAACAAAAGAGCGAAAAGAGAAGAAACTTTTCGTGGCGGAGGGCGTTAAGATGTTTCTGGAAGCGCCGGCGGACAGGATCTTAAAGGTCTATGCGGCGGACAGTTTCGCAGAACAGATGCCGGAAGCGTGCCGCAGGAAGCTTGCGGGACTGTCCGGACGTTATGAATCTGTGGCGGACGATGTTTTCCGGAAGATGTCGGATACAAAAACACCGCAGGGGATCCTGTGCGTGGTCAGACAGTTCTCCTATGAGCTGGAAGATGTCCTTGCGGCCGGGACGCCGCTTCTTGTTCTGCTGGAGAATCTGCAGGATCCGGGAAACCTCGGCACGATTTTCCGGGCCGGCGAGGGAGCGGGTGTGACGGGAATCCTGATGAGCGGCAGCAGCGTGGATATCTATAATCCGAAAACGATCCGCGCTACGATGGGCTCCATCTATCGGATGCCGTTTTTTTGTACGGAGCGGATGACAGAGCTCATCGGGAGGCTGCAGGAGGAAAGGATCGCCGTCTATGCGGCGCACCTGCGGGGAGCGGCGGCCTATGATGCCTGCGATTATACGAGGGGAACGGCTTTTCTGATCGGCAATGAGGGAAACGGCCTGCGTGAGGAAACGGCTGCGGCGGCGGACGCTTCCGTTCTGATTCCGATGGCAGGCAGGGTGGAATCGCTCAACGCGGCGGTAGCAGCTTCGATTTTGCTGTTTGAGGCGGCGCGCCAGCGCCGGGCGCAGACAGCACATTAAGAGGATAAGAAAGGACGACTTGGGAAAATGAAAATTGGATTTATTGGTTTGGGGAACATGGCGAAGGCAATGATAGGGGGAATGCTCCGGAAAGAAATGGCGAGGCCGGAAGACGTTATCGGGACGGCTAAGACACAGGCGACGATGGAAAAGGCGGCGGCGGAATACGGCATTTCGACGACGGAGAAAAATGCGGATGCGGCGGCGCAGGCGGATGTGCTGGTGCTCGCGGTCAAGCCGCAGTTCCTGGAAGAGGTCATTATGCAGATAAGGGATGTGACAAGGCCGGAAACGCTGATCATCAGCATTGCGGCGGGCAAGAGTATGCAGTGGATTGAAAAGGCTTTTGCAAAGCCCATAAAGCTGGTACGCTGTATGCCCAATACGCCGGCGCTCGTGGGAGCGGGCTGTACGGGCGTATGCGTGAATGAGAGGGTATCCGGGGAAGAGAAAGAGAACAGCCTCCGGCTGATGGAGAGCTTCGGGAAGGCGAGCCTCATACCGGAGAGCCTGATCGACGCGGCAGGAGCGGTTTCCGGCAGTTCGCCGGCTTATGTATTCATGTTCATCGAGGCGATGGCGGATGCGGGCGTAGCGGCGGGAATGCCGCGGATACAGGCTTACGAATTTGCGGCGCAGGCCGTTTATGGCAGCGCGAAACTGATGCTGGAAAGCGGCAGACATCCGGGAGAGCTGAAAGATATGGTATGCTCGCCGGGAGGCACGACCATTCAGGGCGTGCGCGTGCTGGAAGAAAGGGGAATGCGCGGCGCGGTCATGGACGCGCTGGCCGCATGTGTCGAAAAATCTGAGAAGCTGTAACAATTTTGTGCTTATTTCTGCTTATAAAGTAAAGAAATTCTGTGAAAACTTGACAAAGAGTAGATGTTTTGCTAGAATTATCCAAAACAAATACTTAACATTTTTGTAATAATTGTAACAAAGCAGAAAAAAGCGGAGGTAAGCATTCATGTTAAAGGGCAGAAGCATATTCCGTATGCTGGCCGGATGGCTCGTTTGTCTGGTCATGCTTGGCGGTATAAAGATGGAAGCTGCCGCATCCAATACGAAGGATTATTTGGATTCTTTGAACGTGGGTATTTCCAATGTGCTCGATCCCTGCGGCGGCGATAATGAAGAAGCGATCGAAGAGCTGGCGCAAATCGTAGAAGAAGCGGAAAAGGAGAAATCTGATTTAGTGATGGCGGATGTACAGGTGGCGCTGAATGTGCGTGCCGAGGCATCGGAGGATTCGGAGAAGGTAGGCCTTCTTTATAAGGATTGCGGCGGAAGGATTTTAGAGAGAAAAGACGGCTGGACCAAACTGGAGTCCGGCGATCTGGTAGGATGGGCGAGCGACGAATATCTTCTTTTTGACGAGGAGGCGGAAGCGCTGGCCGGAGAAGTGGGTAATCTGATCATCGTAAACGAGACGGAGACGCTGCGCGTGCGGCAGGAACCGGATACAGACGCGGTGGTCCTGGGGCTTCTTGCGCAGAACGATGCGTTAAACGTTGTGGAGGTCATGGACGGGGAATGGATCAAGGTGGATTTTTACCACGACGACGCCTATGTCCTTGCGGAATACGTCGATGTGGATTTTCGTATCGACGCGGGAGAAACGATGGCTGTGATCAGGCAGCGGGAAGAAGAAGCCGAGGCGGCGAGGAAAAAGGCGATGCAGGATGCCAATCAGGCGATCATCGCGGAAGCCGATGATATCAGGCTTCTGGCGGCGCTGATTTATTGCGAGGCGGGTTCGGAGTCCTATCAGGGCCAGCTGGCGGTCGGTGCGGTCGTTATGAACAGAGTGCGGAGCGGCGCATATCCGAATACGATTTCGGGCGTCATCTATGCGTCCGGTCAGTTCACGCCGGCGATGAACGGTAAAGTTGCCAGAATCTATCACACCGATATCGCGTCCAGCTGCTATACCGCGGCGCAGGAGGCGATGGCGGGCGCGACCAATGTAGGCGGCGCGACTCATTTCAGAAGAGCGGGCAGCCATGAGGGAATTTTAATCGATAATCAGGTATTCTGGTAAAACACAGCGATGAAAGGATGCTCTGAGTGTCTTCCGGAGAGGGAACTGCCCATGTTCCGGGAAAGGCGCCCAGGGCGTTTTTTTGGCCGGTTTTCTTTTTCGTGGAAAACTGTCTGAAAACCTTGTTTCTGTCTGAATAATATAGTAATATAGAGAAGAAAGGGGTGAATGGTGATGGCGATAACGGATGTAAATATGACAGTAGTATGGCTTGTTCTTCTGGTGGTATTGGTCGTTATTGAGCTGGTCACGATGGGTCTGACGACGATATGGTTCGCAGGCGGCGCTTTGGCGGCGGCCGTGATTTCCATACCGGGAACGCCGCTCGCTTTGCAGATACTGATCTTTTTGATCGTATCGGCGGCGCTTCTGTATTTTACAAGACCGGTTGCTGTCAAGTATTTTAACCGGGACAGAGTCAGGACCAATGTAGAAAGCATGGTTGGGAGACAGGCGATCGTTATCAGTGAAATTAACAATCTGGAAGGTATCGGGCAGGTGAATACGGGCGGTATGGAATGGTCCGCAAGAAGCAGCTATCATAACGTGGTACTGCCTGTGGGAACCGTTGTTACAGTGCTTGGTGTCGATGGCGTGAAACTAATTGTAGAAGAGAGGAAAGAGGTATAATCATGGGAGCATTTCTTACTTTTATTTTGGTAATTCTTGTTTTGGCGATTGCCCTTCTGGCGTCGTGTATTAAGATCGTGCCGCAGGCATATGCCTACGTTGTAGAGCGCCTCGGCGCTTATCAGCAGACCTGGCCGGTAGGCATTCATTTTAAGATGCCTTTTGTGGACAGGGTGGCTAAGAGGGTCATTTTGAAGGAACAGGTCGTAGACTTTGCGCCGCAGCCTGTTATTACAAAGGATAACGTAACGATGCGGATCGATACGGTCGTATTTTATCAGATCACCGATCCAAAACTTTTCGCATACGGCGTGGAAAATCCGATCATGGCGATTGAAAACCTGACGGCGACGACGCTGCGGAATATCATCGGTGAAATGGAACTCGACCAGACGCTGACTTCCAGAGAGGTCATTAATACGAAAATGAGGGCTTCTCTCGATATCGCGACGGATCCGTGGGGCATTAAGGTGAACAGAGTCGAGTTAAAGAATATCATTCCGCCGGCGGCGATTCAGGATGCAATGGAAAAACAGATGAAGGCGGAGCGTGAACGACGGGAAGCGATCCTTCGTGCGGAAGGTGAGAAAAAGTCCACCGTCCTTGTTGCGGAAGGTAAGAAGGAATCCGCGATTCTGGAAGCCGAGGCGGAGAAACAGTCTGCAATCCTGCGTGCGGAAGCACAGAAAGAAAAGATGATCCGCGAGGCGGAAGGCGAAGCGGCGGCAATCCTGAAAGTACAGCAGGCTACCGCGGACGGTATCCGCATGATCCGCGAAGCGGGCGCGGACGAAGCGGTTCTGCGGATCAAGAGTCTGGAAGCTTTTGAGAAAGCATCGGACGGCAAGGCGACAAAGATCATTATTCCTTCCGAAATTCAGGGGCTGGCGGGGCTGGCGGCATCCGCGAAGGAAATTTTCAGGGACTGAGCGGAAGGATAAGGAAACGTCAAAAAATAATTTTTGATATTTCCTGAAAATTGCTTCGCAATTTACCGGAACCGGAAATAACTTTTAAAGAGTTATTTCCAGACGGTTCCTAACTGCATAGCAGGATAGAAAATAGGGCGGTTCCTTAGAACCGTCCTATTCTGGATAGGAAAGGATGACTGTAAGAAAGGAATGGTTATTTATATGAAGATGGATTTACGGGGCCGTCATTTTTTGAAGCTTCTGGATTTTACGCCGGAAGAAATCATTTATATGCTGGATGTGGCGGCGGATTTGAAAGAGAAGAAGAAAAAGGGGATTCCGGTAGATTTCTGCCGTGGAAAGAATGTGGCGCTGATTTTTGAAAAAACGAGTACGCGGACCCGCTGTTCCTTTGAGGTGGCGGCGCATGATCTGGGCATGGGAACGACTTATCTTGACCCGGCGGGATCCCAGATCGGCAAAAAGGAGAGTATCGCCGATACGGCGAGGGTGCTGGGCCGTATGTATGAGGGAATTGAGTACCGCGGATTTGAACAGGAAATCGTAGAGAAGCTGGCGGAGTATGCGGGCGTGCCGGTCTGGAACGGCCTGACCAACGAATTTCATCCGACGCAGATGCTGGCGGATCTGTTGACGATCCGGGAGCATTTCGGACATTTGCAGGGAATTAAGCTTACCTATATGGGAGATGCGCGTTATAATATGGGGAATTCGCTGATGGCCGCCTGTGCGAAGATGGGAATGCACTTTACCGCCTGCACGGCGGAAGCCTATTTTCCGGGAAAAGAGCTGGTGGCGGAATGCGAAAAGATCGCGGCGCAGACCGGCGGCAGCATTCGTCTGACGGAAAGCGTGGAAGAGGGGACAAAGGGCGTGGACGTAATATATACCGACGTATGGGTATCCATGGGCGAGCCGGATGAAGTCTGGGCGAGCCGTATCCGCGATCTGACGCCTTATCAGGTCAGCCGCAGGGTGATGGAAAATGCGGGCGGGAAAGCGGTGTTCATGCACTGTCTTCCTGCTTTTCACGATTTGAACACCGGAATCGGGAGAGAAATCGGTGAAAAATTCGGCATTCGGGAGATGGAAGTGACCGATGAGGTTTTCGAGTCCTCCCGGTCGATCGTATTTGACGAGGCGGAGAACCGTATGCACACGATCAAAGCAGTGATGGCAGTTACCTTGGGTATGCCGGAGATTGAATAAAGGATGTCGTTACAGAAATGAAAACAGATAAATCGGATATTCTTTCGCTGCTCCGCGACAGACAGGATTATGTATCGGGGCAGCAGTTATGCAGTCAGTTCGGCGTTTCGCGGACGGCAGTCTGGAAAGCGGTCAATCAGTTAAAAGAAGAAGGCTATCGGATCGAGGCCGTTTCCCATAAAGGGTATCGGCTGCTGGAGAGTCCCGATGTGATTTCTAAAAGCGAGATCGCCAGCAGGCTGAATACAAAATGGGCGGGCAGGAAGCTCTATTACCTGGAAAAAACAGGTTCCACCAATATCGACGCCAGGCGCTGTGCGGAGGAGGGAGACCCGCATGGAACGACGGTTGTAGCGGGGATGCAGACAGCCGGAAGGGGACGGCGCGGAAGATACTGGCAGTCTCCTGCGGGCAGCGCTGTTTATATGACGATTATGTTAAGACCGGATTTTGCGCCGGATAAGGCTTCTATGCTGACGCTGGTCATGGCGCTCAGCGTGGCGGAGGCGGTTGCGGAAGCGGCAGGGCTTGACGCAGGCATTAAATGGCCGAATGATATCGTCGTCAATCAGAAGAAAGTATGCGGCATTTTGACGGAGCTGAACGTGGAGAGCGACTATATCCGTTATGTCGTTATCGGCGTCGGCATCAATGTCAATAACGGCGCGCCGGAAGAGTTTCCGGAGGAGATCAGGGAAACAGCCACTTCTCTGAAAATAGAATCGGGCGTGCAGGTATGCCGGGCGGCGCTGATAGAGTGCGTACTGGCGCATTTTGAAAAAAATTATGACACATTTGCCGCGGCGCTTGATCTGAATCCGTTTTTGGACGCATACAGCAGTCATCTGCTGAATTTGAATGCGCAGGTCAAGGTATTGGATCCCAGGGGAAGCTATACGGGGATCGCCAGAGGAATCAATGCGGCGGGAGAGCTTTTGGTGGAAAAAGAGGATGGCAGGATAGAAGCGGTTTATGCGGGGGAAGTATCCGTCAGGGGACTGTACGGGTATGTCTGAAGGAGGCAGTATGGCAAAAGAGCGTATTGTGCTCTGCGGCGCGAATGCTTATGAGCGGAAATATTATTTTAATGAAAAGTTTGCGGCAATCCCGGCTTCCATTCAGGAGGAGCTGCATATTATCTGCGTTCTTTTTACCGAAGAAGCAGGCGGTATTTTTACGATCGTATTTGAAGAGGACGGGAGCGTTTCTCTGGAAACCGATGCCAGAGAAGACGATCTGCTTTATGATGAGATCAGCAGCGGCCTCATGGTCGGGGAAATCCGCCGTAACCGGCAGGAAATGCTGGAATCCCTGAGTTTGTATTACAGGGTCTTTATCTTAAAAGAAGATATTGAACTGATCTGAGAAAGCATGGAGGGTATTGTGCAAATAGGCAATGTAACGCTGGATAATCCGGTCATACTCGCTCCGATGGCAGGCGTAACAGACCTGCCTTTTCGTCTGTTATGCAAAGAGCAGGGAGCGGGGCTCGTCTGCATGGAGATGATCAGCGCCAAAGCCGTCTTATATAAAAATAAAAATACGGAGACGCTGCTCGAAATCCATCCGCAGGAGGCGCCCGTCTCTTTGCAGTTATTCGGCTCCGATGCCCGTATTATGAGTGAAATTGCCAAACAGCTGGAGGAACGTCCTTTTTCCATACTGGATATCAATATGGGCTGTCCCGTGCCGAAAATCGTCAATAATGGAGAAGGATCGGCCCTGATGAAGAATCCCAGGCTGGCGGGTGAAATCATTTCCGCCATTGCGCGCGCGGTCCGGAAACCGGTCACGGTAAAGATCCGCAGCGGTTTTGATAAAGAACATCTCAATGCGGTGGAAATGGCCAAAATCGCAGAGGATGCCGGGGCCGCGGCTGTCACGGTGCACGGAAGGACGAGAGAGCAGTTCTATGCCGGCGAGGCGGACTGGGAAGTCATTGCAAAGGTAAAAGAGGCTGTGTCCATCCCGGTCATCGGAAACGGCGATGTCACGGACGGAGAAAGCGCCGCGGAAATGCTTCGGCAGACAGGCTGTGACGGGATAATGGTCGGGCGCGCTGCGAGGGGGAATCCATGGATCTTCCAGGAAATCGTCGCCTATCTGGCGGATGGGACGGCACTGCCGCCCAGGACGAAAGAGGAATGCAGGGAAACGATGCTCCGCCATGCGAGGCTTCAATTACAATATAAGGGAGAATATACAGGCGTGCGCGAGATGCGGAAGCATATTTCGTGGTATACGGCCGGAATGCCGCATTCCGCGAAGCTCAGGGGACAGATCAATACAGTGGAAACTTTTGCGGCATTGGAGGAATTAATCGAAAAGATGTAGCGTATATTCTCATATGGGAAACGAAACAATATTCTATTATGTTACGGAAGAGATGGTAACAGGCCATACGACCATCGCGAAACCTCATTTTTGGCGGAAAGTGAGGCTTTCTTCTTTTGTGGTGGAAAGAGAGGAAATAACGCTGGCCGCCGTTATGATCCCTGCCCTGTCAAAAGGGTGGAAACGTGAAAAACTGCTCAGGCTGATGCGGGAGAGCATGGAGACGCATCCTCTGTATTCCGGAAATGTCAGGATATTGATACAGCCGGAAGTACAGCGCATGTTGACGGAGCAGGCGAATCATGCCTCCGGGATATCCGCGGCGCGTTCAAAGCCCGTGCCGTCCGAAACGTTCCTTTCCATAGGGTTTCCGCTGACCGAAAAAATCCTGCGGGAGCGTTTCCCGATACAGAGGGGAAAGGGAGGACCGGAATCGGTCGTGCTTTTGCTGGGAGAGCCTTTTTTCCCGGAAGAACAGCTGCGGCATTTTGGAGAGATGATACAGCCTTATCTGCCCCGGATCAATGCGCTGACGGTCATTTATGGGGCGGCGGAAGAGTTGGATGAAGAAGCGGAGCCGGGGCGTCTGGAAGAGGCTGTCCATGAATACGCGGAAGAACTTTATTATGAATACGGTCTGGTAAGCCGGATACTGCATGGCACCGCAGCATTACAGGGAGGCGCCGTTTCGATGAGGCGGAGGAATCTGCCGGGCGGACAAAATCCGGTTCTTTTTCTGGATTACGGCTGTCCCGGAACGCAGCCCCTTCGTATGCTGCGGGACGGAGACGTTTATCTGGACGCCGCTTCTTCGGAAGAAAAAGAAGCGCTATTCAGAAGAAAGTACAGGGGGATTTTCTATCAGTCTCCCCGGAAATACCTTGACACTATGGTGAAAAGTGGTTATGATAATTAAGTTAATCAGATATAATGCTGAAAACAACAGAAAAAGGACAAAACAGAGACAGGAAAGGGCGAATGTCATGGAAGAGAAAAAGAATATTTTAACCTATGAGGGTCTTAGAAAATATGAGGACGAGCTGCACGAATTAAAAGTCGTGAAACGCCAGGAAGTCGCGCAGAAGATCAAGGAGGCAAGAGAGCAGGGCGACTTGTCGGAAAATGCGGAATACGACGCGGCGAAGGACGAACAGCGCGATATCGAAGCGAGAATCGAGGAGCTGGAAAAGATTTTGAAGAACGCGGAGGTCGTCGTAGAGGATGAAGTTGATTTAGATAAAATTAATATCGGCTGTCAGGTCACGATTCTGGATATGGAATATGCAGAGGAGCTGGAATATAAAATCGTAGGTTCCACTGAAGCGAACAGCCTGAAAGGCAGGATTTCCAACGAATCCCCGGTCGGAAAGGCGCTGATCGGAAGCAGGATCGGCGACGTTGTGACGGTCGAGACCCAGGCGGGCGTTTTACAGTATAAGGTATTGGAAATTCAGAGATCTAATTAACATACAGGCTGAACAGGAGGCACGGTTACACATGGCAGAACAGCAGAATCAGGGAAACGGGCAGCAGGCTCAGGATATCAATCAGCTTTTGAAAGTGCGGCGTGAGAAGCTTGCTGCGCTGCAGGAGAAGGGGAAGGATCCCTTTGTTATTACCAGATATGATGTGACGCATCACAGTCAGGAAATCAAGGATCATTTTGATACGTTGGAGGGGAAAAGCGTTTCGATTGCGGGCCGTGTGATGTCCAGGCGCGTGATGGGAAAGGCATCTTTTTGTAATGTACAGGATCTGCAGGGAGATATTCAGTCCTATGTGGCAAGAGACAACGTCGGCGAAGAATCCTATGCTGATTTCAGGAAATATGATGTGGGCGATATCGTCGGCATCGAGGGAGAGGTCTTTAAGACCAAAACGGGCGAAATTTCGATTCATGCCGCAAAAGTGACGCTGCTTTCCAAAAGCCTGCAGATCCTTCCTGAAAAATATCATGGACTGGTCAATACCGATATCCGTTACCGCCAGCGCTACACGGATCTGATCATGAACGAAGAGGTGAAAAAAACATTCGTGACGCGTTCTAAGATCATCAGCTCCATCAGACGCTATCTGGACGGACAGGGATTTTTGGAGGTGGAGACGCCGATGCTCGTATCCAATGCGGGCGGCGCCGCGGCACGGCCTTTTGAGACGCATTACAATGCGCTGGACGAGGATGTCAAGCTTCGTATTTCTCTGGAACTCTACCTGAAAAGGCTGATCGTAGGCGGTATGGAAAGAGTCTATGAAATCGGGCGCGTTTTTCGGAACGAGGGACTGGATACCAGGCATAATCCTGAATTTACCCTGATGGAGCTGTACCAGGCTTATACGGACTATAACGGCATGATGGAGCTGACCGAGAATATGTTCCGTCATGTGGCAAAAGAGGTATGCGGGACGACCCTGATCCCTTACGGCGACGCGGAAATCGATCTGGGAAAACCGTTCGCCAGAATGACGATGATCGAGGCCGTGAAGAAATATGCGGGCGTGGACTTTGACGAAATCAGGGATACGGATGAAGCGAAAAAAATCGCGGATGAAAAGGGCGTTCATTACGAGGAAAGGCATAAAAAAGGAGACATTCTGAACCTGTTCTTCGAGGAATTTGTGGAAGAACATCTGGTACAGCCGACTTTTATTACGGATCATCCCATCGAGATTTCCCCGCTTACAAAGAAAAAGCCGGGCAGTCCGGGGTATGTGGAGAGGTTCGAGCTGTTTATCACATGCCGAGAGATGTGCAACGCGTATTCGGAGCTGAACGATCCCATCGACCAGCGGGAACGTTTCAGGGCACAGGAAGCGGCATTGGCGGCAGGAGACGAAGAGGCGAACACGACGGATGAAGATTTCCTGAACGCGCTGGAAATCGGGATGCCGCCGACGGGAGGCATCGGATATGGAATCGACAGGTTTGTCATGCTTCTTACCAATTCGCCGGCGATCAGGGATGTGTTGTTGTTCCCGACGATGAAGTCACTCGGTAAAGAAAATCAGTAAAATTAAGGGTTTCAGCGGTTCCCTGTTATGATTTACTACAAATTTGCTACGCATAATACGGAATAATACTTAATAATACGTTTTGTGCGGCATTCAATTTTATAGGTATGTACCTTTAGGACACTTTCCAAGTGAAAATTTGGAAGTGTCCTTTTTTGTTATGGTCAGGTAAAAAAATAAAATTCAAAGGAGGTCATCGACTATGACAAACACAGCGGCAAGTGCAACTATTACGCAAATCCGGTTTACCGGGAAAGAAACAAAAGGCATAACTTTTACAGACGAGGCACACGAGAAATTTTATTACCTGTATCTGCCAAAGTGCAGGACACAGGACGTATACCACAAGGCATTAATATACTGCCTCGGAATCAGTGAGGACACAAGGAATAACATAGGGCAGATTTATAACTTTAAAACAGACTGCATCATACCGGACTGTCTGCATGAAGGCTGGATAACAAGCGGAAGCGCAAGAATCGTCAGGATGGCTTTCAACTTATACTGCAACAGTGCAGTAAGCGTTTTTGGGTATGATGACGCGGAATCGCAGTTAGATGAATATGGGAGGTATACGGTAGAGGATTTATTCTGCTGCGGCTACGCTCCTTATTTCTGGGAAGCTGTAAGGCTGCGCTATCCGGAATACTGCAATTAGGAAAGATACGGCAATGAGGAATGGAGGATTGGCAGATGCTGAAAATAAGGTTTCAGGGAACAACAAAAGAACGGTTCTCAGGGAATATGTGAGCCGTGTGTCGGAAGGGTACGATTATATACTGAGACTGTACGCCGCCACTCGGTATGATGACCATCAATGCCCTTGCCTGCGCCGACTCGGTTCTGATACCCGTATAAGCCGCGTATTTACCCGTTAAAGGCCTGGTGTAACGCGGAACTTTATGGTAGACGGAAAACGCATTTTATTTTCGACGGTATAGACACCTTTACGGCACATTCTGTTCGCAGGCCGCGCACTGCTGTCAACGAAACCGCGTAGTCAAATCAGCAGCTTCCGGGATGAATTGTGTATACAATAATGCCGCCTGCGGCATATGGAACACAGCTGCGGGAGGATCCGGAGACAGGGAACTGAAATTGTCTGAAGAATATCCCGGCCGGGAAAAAGATCCTCCTGCAGAATTGTGCCGCTTTCCTGCCCTTTTGAAAGAATTGTCCCTGTCTTTCAAACACTTCAAAGAACGGGTATTTAACGAATAGTTGGTCTGACGCGGCAGCGGAAGCTTTACAGCTGCTGGTTGTTGACAGCGGCAAGGATTGTTTCCGGGCCGATGACCTGTTTCCCAGTCTGCTCGCCGATGATCAGGGCGTCCGCCATCAGGTTGTCGATCATGCGGGTATTGCCCTGTGCATAACTGTGAACGGCGGACAGGGCTGCTTCGCTTAAGATGGAAAGGCTGCCGCCGGCCGTCTGTATCTTGTGGGAGACATACTTTGCCACTTCCCCATCGGAAAGTCCCCGGAAATCATAATGGACAACGACCCTCTGGCGGAGCGCCTCATTAACAGGCTTAGAAAGGGTGCGGTTGAAATAAGATTCCCCGCAGAGGATGAGGGTAAAACAGTTCAGGGAGTCATAGCCGTGGTTCATGATGAGCTTAAGGTCGTTCAAGACCGCCGGGGAGAGGTACTGGCATTCATCGATGGCAAGGCAGAGGGGCCGCTTCTTCTCATGGTAGAGGTAATATACCTGCTCCTGCACGGCTTTGAACATCTGGGGCTTGGTGCCGGAGGGTTCCACGCCGGGGACGGAACACAGGGGATGATAGAATTCCCGGATGCCGGCGGTAAATAAGCAGATATATTCCATATGCCCCAGGTTCTGGTTGATGCCCTTTGCAAAACAGCGCAGGCAGAAGGACTTGCCCATGCCGGGCTGAGCGGTAAAGACGCCGATGCCCCTGACATCCCGCACATAGGAGAGGCGGGAGGACATCTGCTTAAAATCGTTTGACTGAAAACAATCCTTCTCCTTCTGGCACTGTTTGTCAAAGGGATTGAAGGAAAGGCCGTAATAATCCGTGAACATCATTTTCCACCTCCGGTCTTTGTATAATCGATGGCAGGATCTTCCCGCTTTGTGCGGCAGTTTTGATTCTTATCCGTCTCGCGGATGGGGAAGCGCTCCCCGTCGGACAGGATGAACGCGCTGTCCATGTCTTCTGGCAGAAAGCGGATCTCCACGTTCTGGGAGATGAACTGCATGGGGACGTCATAGCTTACACAGTCGATGGAAACGGTAGCGTCTTTTTTAACCCTGCGGATGATGCGGTTTAAGAAGCATTCCTCCAGCCATTCCCTGGAGCGTGGAACCTTCACATGATCCTTTGTGGCCTGGCAGCGCTCAAAAGGTGCACATTTGATGCCGGAATGGTATCCGGTGTTATACCTGCGGATGTAATCCTTTAAGATGGCACTGCATTCAGAAAGGGAATGAATCTTCTCCAGATCAAGCCCGTAAAGGAGCTTTTCCCGCATGGTGCGGAAGTTCCTTTCCACTTTGGCTTTGGCGGCGCCATCCCTGACAGGGGCATGTAAGAGCACGGTGCCGATGGAGCCGCAGATGAGGGAGAGCTGCCTGTCTATGTAAGGGGCGCCATTGTCGGTATAAAGCCTGCCGGGGATGCCGTAGGTGGAGGCTGCCTCCTTTAATACTTTCTGGAAACCGCAGGAATTGTCGCTGCAGGACATTCCGCCGCCGCCGATCATGCGGGAATGGTCATCGATAATGATGACAAGATAGACTTTATGCACTTTTCCGTCTGATGCATCATGGATGTAACAGAAGTGGCAGGTGTCGGCCTGCCACATACGGCCGAAGGAATCCTCTCAAAGGCTTTCCGGTCTTTCCTGGTAAACTCCCGTGATGACTTCAGGCTATTGTTCCTTATGAAGCGCTGGACGGCGTCCACACTAACTGAGGCAGGGATAAAAGCGTCCTGCACAAGACGGAGGTGGATCTGAGTGGCGTTCAGCCTCGTGTATTTCTCTTTAAGGCGGCAGATCTCTTCGATTGCGGTATCCGGCAGCGGACGTGGGATTCCTTTGTCGGAGCGGGTCTTTGGCAGGAGCGCGCCTTGGGAGTCGATTCACAGGCTGTGGCAGAAAGGTTAAGTGTCTGCAGGCCCGAAATGGGGGCGGGCACAATTCGCAGGATTTCTGTGTGACTGGAGGAAACTGTATGTGGTCAGGCGTAAATATGCGCCGCCAAACTGTGAATATGGCTTCGTAAGGAGTTCTTCCAGAAAGGTAGAGGCCGGAAGGGACATGTCGCGGACAATGCCGAGCCATTCTTTCTTATGGAGGAGGAACTGCTTTTTAAAGCGGTAGAGGACGGGAGGTGTAATGAGGTATTTATCACAGATGCCCTGCACGGTCAGGTGTCGGTTAAAGCAGTCGGACAGGATAAACAGGATCATAGGGATGGAGTAAGACAGATAAGGGAGTATGAGATCCGGCAGGAGTGCATGGGACTTTCCGCAGGGACACTGTACGCGGGGGACTTTCAGGCGGAGCGCTTCCGGCTTCCTGTCAGAGAAGATGACAAGGTTTCTTTCATAGGATCCTCTTTTACGGCAGGCTCCTTTTGCACCGCAGTAAGGGCAGACGATGAGAAACAGAGGGGTCTGTTCCAGAGACTGACGGTATAGTCTTTTGATAGGAAGGATCGTATTTTTCAACTTGCAGTTAAGGGGATTTAATCGTATCATGGTATTGGAGATACAGTCACGGCGGTTGTTTGAAACGTAAATGCCGGGCTGGAATCATACGGGGAGGGAGACCAGCTTTAGCGGGCAGGGTCTTCCTCTTTTCTTTTGTCAGTTATCATAGCAGTATATCGACACAGATGTCTGATTCTATAACGAAAAAAGCGTGCAGTAAAAAACGGCACACTTGTATCACTGTTGTTTTCACTTTGAGAATTTAATCTGCTGGAAAGCTACAGTAGATGGGTATTTTATTCTGCCGCATTACAGTATGACGAGGAACAGGCCGGGATGGAGGCGTCCATGGCGGAGTGACAGGGGCAGATTGAAAGCCGGAATGCCGACAGGCTTAAGACAGACCAGTTCCTCCAGCTTGTAAAACGCTATACCGACTTCTCCGAACTGACAACGCCCATGCTCAATGAATTTATCGAGAAAGTTGTGGTGCATGAGGGCGAGGGGCGGAGGAAAGGCGGCTGGCCCATAACCGGGAGTGGCAGAAAGAGTGGCGTGAGAAACGGAAAGCCAGCCGGAGAAGCCCCGCAGGAAATCACTGGAAGAACTTGCCGGGCTCCAAAAGGCAGGGGCAGACCTCACGCCAGAGGAGGCGGAGCGGCTTGCGGCACACCGCAGGAAAAAAGCCGACCAGCAGAAAGCAAGGCGTGAGCGGAAGAAAGCGGAGCGTCTGGAGGGAGGAGCCGGACAGCCGGGGAACGCCTGATCCATACAGAAAGAATAAAGAAGTATTATGGAAATGTGTATAACTGGCCATGGAGTTGGTTATGTACATTTCCGTAATGCCGGTGACGGTGGAAGGATACTTACTAATTATTAATGTATTGGGAAAATACGCAAATGCAACACATGTATCGCAATTGTTGATTGATGGGGCACTGGGCTGATGCTAAAATATAGTAGCTGAAATTTCATTGCGGAATCAGTATATGTACTATATCAAAACAATATATCTGAATATATATTTTTCAGATAGAGAAAAGGAGAAAAACATGAGCTTTTTAAGAAGAAAATGGTGGTATGTGTGTCTTGTGCTTGCAATAATCGCAGGAATTGTCGGTGTATTTGTTTGGAAAGACTTAGCCTCTTTGCAGAAACTGGCGCTTTTGAATTTCATAACTTTATTGCTTCATGAATTTGAGGAGTATGGATGGCCGGGCGGCGGCCAAGCCGTTGCCAACACCTTGCGCCCAGGGGACATAATACCTGACAGATACCCGCTCAACCAGATGAATGCGATGGTAGGAAACCTGTTTTTTGTGCTTGTATTTTATCCGCTTCCGATATTCTTCCCGCATGTAGTCTGGCTTGGCATTGCCCCGGTGGTATTCGGGCTGATGCAGGTTTTGGCACATGGAATTATAACAAATGTGCGCATGAAGTCTCCGTATAATCCGGGAATGGCATCTTCCGTGTTGGGGCATCTGCCTATAGGGGTGCTTTGGATCAGATATGTTACGGTCAATCATCTGGCAACAGGAAAAGACTGGGCGATAGGCTTCTGCTATCTTATTGCAGGTTTCGGCATTGCCTATGCAGTGCTTGTTTACAAGCTTATGGCTGATAAGCATACGAAATATCCTTTCTCATCTGAGGAAATGAATCAATTCCATATGTATGAAAAAGCAATGCGCACCCTCGGAAAAGAGGTAAAGCCTTATACACCGGAAGATATGGAGGACTGGGGCAAATAAGATTTTACCCGTTGAAAAGCGCGGCTCTTTTCGGTAAAATAATAGCAAAACAGATGCTGCATTTGGGGGTGGAACATGAATAAGAGACCAGAAATCACGGAAAGAACCAAGGCTCAAATATGTGATGCCTTTTGGGAGTTAAATGTGATGAATCCTATCAACAAGGTATATGTCAGTGAGATAATTAAAATAGCAGGGGTCAACAGGGCTACCTTTTATCGGTATTACCACGATGTATATGCCATAAGGGAAGAAAAAGAAAAGGAAATCATCTCATATTTTAATAAGCGTCTCAGCGAGTGTCTTAGTGATGTGTCCCATCATAATATGCAGGAAATGATCAGGGAGATCTGTTCTTTTTATCAAAAAGAAGCCTTTTACCTTAGAATACTGAGCGGTCCTAACGGTGATGCTTTGTTTCTGTATAGCCTGAAGAAAAAATTGATGGAAACGATGATAAAAAGACTTCCTACGGTCCATCTGACGCCGGAGCAAAAGCTACAGATAGATTTCTTGCGAGGCGGCGTAATGGAACTCCTGAATGAGTGGCTTATGGATATTGAGAATATGAGCATTGAGACAATCTGTGAAATTTCACTGCATATGATAAAGGCAGGCGCTGGAGCAATTTTACTAAATGGCGTAGAAGATGATTTGACATCATAAAGGATATAGTACTATATGCGCAAATTCCATTTTGTGGAATTGCAGCCTGTTGTGGTCAAGCATTTTTCATCTCCGTTTCGTATGTCCATTACAGTATTAAGGCAATCTAACTCATTAGCATTCCTATATGTATATCATCTATAAATTTGCGTCACTAATAAAAATGTGCTATAATCGTGTTGTATCGTGTAAAAGTAACGGTATTCGTGTAGTGTTGCGGTGCAGATTATATTATTTGTATCATCCGTGACGTGCAAACACTAATCCCCCGCAGCTTGCTGCGCTGCAAGTTTAATGCTCCGTCAGCTTGATGCGGGGTATTTGACTTATTTCGTGAATTGGAAGGAAACTGCCGTGAAAGTTATTTGTGTAAGAATCTTACCCTGTGTTTAGCACTCTTATAAAGAGGAAAGCCAACAACCCCATTGCAAGCAGCCGCTTGACTCGTTGCTCGCAGGAATCAAAAAAGTATAGACCAGCATAAGATAAATTCATTTTTTAGAAAACTGCTCCTTCATTTCTTTTAATAATAATTCTGCTGCTGGAGAAAACATCTGGTATTTTTTCCAGATTACATACATTTTTGTCTCTAAAGGAGGCTGCAGCGGACGGAAGCACAACCCGCTTTCACGACTGGTATCTACCAGTTTATCGAAACTGAACGCATATCCCAGCCCTTCCCGCACCAGGATAGCGGCGTTGTAGACCAGATTGAAGGTTGCAACCACATTCAGGGCATCTACTTTTTCTCCAAAAAACTTGGGATAATCCACAGCCATGCCCTGCCGGGAGCAGATCAGAGGCAGGTCTAACAGGTCTTCCACTTGTATCGCTTTCTTATCTGCCAGGGGGCTGTCCTGCCGCATGATAATGCCCCATATGTCAGAGTGTGGCAGCTCTAAGTAGTTATATTTTGACAGGTCTACGTTCTGGGCGATGACGGCAAAATCAAGGATGCCTTTGTCAAGCCGTCCGGCAATGTCTTCTGTATTTCCACTGTGCAGATGGTACCGGAGGCCGGGGTTGACCGTATGCAGGGTATCCAGGCATCTGGCCAGATGTTTTATCCCGTCGGATTCGGCACAGCCGATATGGATGTCTCCCCCGATATCCGTATCAAGCGACTGGAATTCGCTGGCAGTCTTATCTACCATGTCTAAAATGTCCTCTGCCCGTTTCCGCAGCAGCATCCCCGCCTCCGTTATGCGGATGCTGTAATTTGTGCGTGTGAACAATTTCTGTCCTAGTTCCTCTTCTAAATCTTTTAACTGCTTTGAAAGTGTGGGCTGCGAGATATGAAGGCGTTCTGCCGCCCTTGTGATGCTCTCCTCCCTGGCAACTTCCAGGAAATAGCGCAATACCCGGATCTCCATTCTGATACCTCCTCGTTTTGATATGGATAAGTATATCAGCATTAGATATTCTGTTCAAGAATAACTTATTATAGAAAATAAGTATTTGTCGTTCGTGTTCATTGCACTTAAAATAAAAAACAGTATTATTAGGTGTCTTAATAAGTATGAAAGTTTACTTTCATACTGAATTTATGGGTCAAATGTGCGTGCAAGTGCGCCTGCGGAAGCGGAGAGGCTTTTGAAGGAGAGGGAGCTGGATTTGTCTGCCGTATCCTGGTCCATCCGTTTTGTTGAGGATCTGGAACATGTGATAACGGTCTTGTCCGGGATGTCCGATTTAGGGCAGCTCCGGGATAATATAAAAATGACAAAAACGGCAGATCCTTTAAGTGTGGAAGAAAAGGAACTGCTCCAGAAAATTGTCGGGATTTACAAGGAGAGCGGCCCATACAAAACATCGGATTTCAGCAGGTATGAAGGCCTGAAATACCACGGTGCGCCGGTAGGGGCGATACTGGATGCCTATAATATATGCATGATCCAGCCGAACCCGGCGGTTATTATGGATAACAATTATCTGAAGAATAAAGTGGCGGAAGAGGCTCATCTGGACTTTTTGGGGAAAATGCCGGAGGAGAAAGTGGTACTAAGCGATGGGACGGATATTACAGAGGAAGTAAAAAAAGCTGAAAGATATCTGATTGGCAACAGTTTTTAAGATTCCCGGAACATACGGATAATGGAACAGCAGGCAGGGGAGGGTTTCCCTTGCCTGCCATTCTCTGTTGGTGTACTGTCCCGGCATAAAAAATAGATATTCTGTTTTAGAATAACTTGATATAGAAAACAGGTATTTGTTATTTCCTCTTAGGAGGATTATAATCAGGGCAACGGAGGTGATGATATGGCAGAAGCAACAGATACCCAAAGTATTCTACATGAAAATCTGCTGGATGCCGGATGTGACAGTGAACTTGCGGAGCAGGTTATGGAACTTTTGAATACCGGGCATCTCAGGGAGGGGCTGTCATTACTCTCCAGACACCGGAAAAATGTTCTGGAAAGCTGTCATGCTGAACAGAGGAAAATGGAGTGCCTGGATTACCTTATTTATCAGATAAAGAAGCAAAAAAAATAAATGTAAAATGAAAGGATGGAATAATCATGGAAAATCTGAAACTGGAAATGGAATGGGATAAGACTTTCCCGAAAAGCGACAAAGTAAACCACAGGAAGGTGACTTTCCACAACCGCTACGGCATTACACTTGCGGCGGACCTGTATGAGCCGAAGGAGGCTGCCGGAAAACTGGCCGCTATTGCGGTATGTGGGCCTTTTGGAGCTGTGAAGGAGCAGGCAGCAGGGCTGTATGCGCAGACGATGGCGGAGCGGGGATTTCTGACGATTGCCTTTGACCCGTCCTATACAGGGGAAAGCGGCGGCGAACCCCGTTACATGGCGTCTCCCGATATTAACACGGAAGATTTTCAGGCGGCGGTAGACTTTCTTTCCGTGCAGGATAACGTGGATGCAGAGAAAATCGGTATTATCGGTATCTGCGGCTGGGGCGGCATGGCGCTGAACGTGGCAGCATTGGATACCCGCATTAAGGCAACGGTGGCTTCCACCATGTACGATATGACCCGTGTTAATGCAAATGGATATTTTGATTCTGAGGCTTCTGCTGACGCACGGTATGAGAAAAAGAAAGCCATGAACGCACAGAGGATTGTCGATTATAAGAATGGCAGCTATGCGCCTGGCGGCGGTGTTGTTGATCCGCTTCCGGAAGACGCGCCGTTTTTTGTTGCCGACTATCATAATTATTATAAAACGAACCGCGGTTATCATAAGCGTTCCCTGAATTCTAACGGGGGTTGGAATGTGACTGGGTGTATGTCTTTTATGAACCAGCCGATCTTAAAGTACAGCAATGAGATACGCAGTGCGGTTCTTGTAATGCATGGAGAGAAAGCGCATTCCTGCTATTTCAGTCGTGATGCCTATGCCGATATGGTAAAGGATAATCCGTATACGGATAACAAGGAACTGCTTATCATTCCGGATGCTGTGCATACTGACTTGTATGACGGCGGTGGGAAGGATGCGATCCCGTTTGACAAGCTGGAGCAGTTTTTCGGCGAGTACCTAAAATGATGTGGCAGGGATTTTGTAAAGGGGCGCTCCTGGCTCGGAGTTAAAGATCGGGAGCGTCCCTTTTGACTAAAACGAGGAGGTTATAGGATGGCTAAGATAATACAGACGGCAGGAAAGGAAGCGCTGGGAGCTTTTGCACCCGGCTGCCGTAATAACTGGCATATCCATCATGCGGATCAGGGCGGCGGGCAGATTTTGCTCTGTGTGGCCGGACGGGGATACTATCAGGAGTGGGGAAAGGATGCTGTGGAAATGAAGCCGGGGGATTGTATCAACATTCCTGCGGGCGTGAAGCACTGGCATGGGGCCGCGCCGGATAGCTGGTTCTCGCATATCGCTATTGAGGTGCCGGGTGAAAACAGTTCTAATGAATGGCTGGAGCCGGTAGAGGCTTCACAATATGAAAAGTTGAAATAGGGATGGCAGTGGTCTTATGGAAGAATGAGAGGTCGCTGGAAAACCTTGGGCTGGAGTATATTGACCTTTGTGTATTTCATGGAATAACTTGATATAATTCAAAAAAGTGATATAATTTGCAATATAGCATATGGATTAGAATGCTTATTGCAAATTGTTTGTTTAAATAGGAGTTATGAGGAGTGCGTACAGTAAGCGGAACATTTTATAAAAGTTTTGACGTAGAGCGAAATCGAAGATATTGGAGCTTTTTGCCGACTGAATTAAATTTGTTAAATATCAGAATTGATCAGGATATTACAGATCTTTTGATACAGGCGCATCGCGCGCTTGGCATTTTGGAAGGAATGATAAGATATATTCCAAATGTGGAACATTTTTTAGAAATGATGATTTGTGGTGACGCATATTACTCATGTAGAATTGATAATATTGCAGTACATTATAGGGATTTACTAATTGGGAACAATAATTTGGCAGAGGCAAAGAGTGCTATAAATTGTTGTAAGGCTTTTCATAGTCTTCCAGATAGATTTTTTACAAAAAATAATTTATGCGATTTGCAAAATTCTGTTATGGATGGAATTGGGGCAGATGGGGTAGGTATGATTAGGAATAAAGGGTTTTTAATGCGTCCAAACGTTATTGTCAATACGCAGGAATATAATCCTCCACCTCCAGAAAATATAGATGAATTGTTGCAGGACTTAATAAAGTATATTGCAGTGGATCAGAGTGTAGATATTTTGGTTAAAACGGCATTAATATACTATCAATTTGAAACAATACATCCCTTTAGCAGTGGGAATGGGCGTGTAGGGAGGTTGCTTCCGGCTTTATTGCTTATAAAGAAAAGGATTTTATCAAAAGGATGTTTATTAATTTCAGAATATCTTTACAAGTATAATGATGTTTGTTCGGAATTGTTTTTCGGAGTACAGCATTTTGGAAATTATACAGAATGGATCAAGTTTTTCTTGCAATGTATAATTGATTCATCTAACCAAACTATAAAACGGCTTAATGCAGCAGTTGAGGAAAGGGATAATATGGAGAAGAAATTGCAACATAGTACTAAGTTTTCAGGAGAATTGTCAAAAATATGTGAGTTTATTGAAAAAACACCAATTTTCATGATTAATGACTTAGTGGATGCATTTCAGATTTCTTATAACACTGCATCAAATAGGGTGGATATGCTGGTAAAAATGAATATTATAAAAAAGGAGAAAGAACAGCATAGAAACAGAATATTTACAGCACAAAAGTATATTGATATATTTATGGATTTCAATATAGATGGTAAAAATAAATATGACCATTTTGATTTTATACGCAAAAAATAATGTATGTTTTTCAGGCACTTTTAGAGGATAGTTTTCTTGTAACAATATGTGAGGATGGTTTTAGATGGAGGATAAGGAGTATGGCAGAAAGTCAGAACACAGAATATAAAGAGTCATGGAGAGATGAATATCTAAAATGGGTGTGCGGCTTTGCTAATGCGCAAGGGGGATGTATCTATATTGGACTTGATGATAATGGGAAGGTTGTTGGTGTGGCTGATAGCAAGAAGCTTCTTGAGGATATTCCTAACAAAATTAAGGATACAATGGGGATTATAGCTGACGTAAATTGTTTAGATGAGAACGGAAAACAATATATTCAGATTATTGTAAATCCAAGTTCGTATCCGGTCAGCTATCGTGGTGAGTATCATTATAGGAGCGGAAGTACCAGGCAGCAGCTTCGCGGTTCGGCATTGACAGAATTTCTTGTCAGAAAGACAGGATATCGTTGGGATGCAGTGCCAATAGATAATGTTTCTGTTGCAGATTTAGATATAGAGAGTTTTGATATTTTTCGTCGGGAGGCTGTTCGTACGGAACGAATGACACGTAAAGATTTGGAGTGTACAAATGAAGAATTACTTAATAAATTGGGGCTGATTGTTGATGGAAAACTGAAACGGGCGGCAGTTTTGCTTTTTTATCGTAATCCGCAACGCTTTTTTACTGGATGTTATGTGAAAATTGGGAAGTTTGGTATAGGTTCTGACCTTCAATATCAGGATGTGGTAGAAGGCTCACTTATACTGATTGCAGACAGAGTGGTTGAACTGATTTATTTGAAGTATTTAAAGGCGTATATATCCTATGATAAAGAGGTACGTGTGGAGAGATATCCATATGCAAGGGAAGCAGTGAGAGAGGCAGTATACAATGCAGTGATTCATTGCAAATGGGAAGATGGTATCCCAATTCAAATTCGAATAGAAGATGA
>JAMPFK010000023.1 GCA_023664485.1 Bacteroides fragilis
CTTCCACAATAGCATCATCCCGGATTTTCTTAGATGCCAGTACATAAATACCATTTATTACGAGCAACACCATGATAATATACACTGCCAATGCCCACACCGGAAAGGCATATAGGAATTCCATGACAGACACGCCCATCATATAGCACTGTGCAACACATACGATAACGAGCAGCGGCAATCCAACCAGTATCGGCCTGACAGACAAAAGAAACCCTTCCATCCCAAGCAGCCGCCGGATTCCTTTTTCGTCCACGCCTGCCGAACGGAGCATGGCAAATTCTTTCCGCCTCTGGCCTAAACTGTTCAGGATTGCCGAAAGCACTGAGGAGATACCCACGATCCCGAACAGTGCCGCAAGGCTGCATACGATAAACATTGTCGCCCCCGTCATCCTCCCCCGGTTCCTCATGCGATCCGTCTTACTGGACGTTGTAAAATCACTGCTGCCCAAATAGGAGCCGCATATTATTTCCGCCTCTTTCTGAATCTCTTCATCCGTGCCGGATGGTACAACATAGTTTACATAGTTCCTGTAATTATAGACCTCCATCTCATCGCAGAAGTTTCCGATGATGGAGTAATACTCTTCCATCGGCACAAGGACAGGCAGTGCATAAAACGAAGGATCAAGCCCGATCTCCGGCATTGAAGTCAGGACGGCTGCCACATCCACCACAAATTCATAGTCGCCCTGCGCGGAATCCGAATATTTCTCCGTCAGTTCCAACTGCTGCCCCTGCTCCAGATTCAGATAAGGGATTGTTTCCTGCATTATCTCATAATCCCTTGCGCCGGGGTCTTTCACCACACTGTTCACAATGACGGCAGAGGATTCCGGCGAAATTTCCACGCCCGCTTCCTGCAGGCAGTCATTGTATGCCTCTTGCTCCAGCCCCACCAGCACACAGGGCACACGGTAACGCCCGACCCGCTGCACGATAAAACCGTCTGCGGCGTCAAAACCTCCTGCCCGGAGAAATTCCTCTGACTGGTCACTCCCGGAAAGCCATGCGGCACAGCCTGCCATTGCATAGACACTGCTTTCCTGCACCCCCGGCACCGCTTTCAGTTCCGCAAGGAGCGTATCCTCTATCCGTTCCCCCGTTCCCAGCGTGATATTCACGTCAAAATGATTCATCGCTTCCGCGTGCGCATTGCTGATATCGGAGGCCGTGAAAACCGCAAGGAACCCAAAGGCAAGGAGCATACACAGGGAAAGAGTCACCATGCAGGTATGGTACAGTTTTTTCCCTGCACCCACTGAATTTGCCGCAATCTCCCCAAGGAATCCGAAATGCCTTGTCAGGAAAGGATGGCTCTTCGCCTTTTTCGGTGTGCCGCTACGTCGGCACATTGATACATTATGCTGCTCCCCACGGACTGCCTCTATGGGCAGGATTTTAGCCGCCTGTTTCGCCGGCCCGTGTGCGGCAAGCAGAACCGTGATAAAAGAAAGCGCTGCCGCCATGAACGCCGCTGCCGGGGAAAGATATACCTCCATCCTGCTCCCGAACATTTCACTGGTCATATCCGAATAGGCAGACAGGACACCGAGGGAAAACAGGTATCCCAGAACCATTGAAAGCAGGATGGGAATGGCCGAAAGGATACACGCTTCATAAAGTACCGTCCTTCCTATCTGCTTCGGCCCCGCCCCCACGGATTTCAGGATGCCAAGCTGATGGATCTTCTGTTTTGCCGAAATCCCGAAGGCGCCCCTTATGATATAGGCAAATACTGCCATAGATGCCCCTGCCGCAAGCAGAAGTCCAAGGAACAGCTTTGGCACATCACTCTCCCAAAAACTCCCCGGTGCATAAACCCCATGCCAGCCAAGCAGCGCAGCATGGTAGCGGCATGGGTAGTCCCCGTATTCATCCTTTGGAAGCCGGGCTGCCTCTGCAATCCGCGGGACTGCCGTATATACTTTCCCACGCTGTTTCATCCGGAGGTAGACCACCACCTCACTGTCCGGCGGAAGCTCCTCCGGCTCCATAAAGCCATAGGCAAGGTAGCCTCCATAGCCGGAGGAAACAGACACGTCCAGTTCCCCCACAATGGTCAGGCTGGCCGAATCTTTTTGCTGGATATCTGCCGTATTATTGCTTTTCCGGCTGGCCACTTCCACGACAAGCGTATCCTCAATCCCATATGCCGGGTTCTGTGAAAAGAAATCCTTGCTGACCACGATCTCACCCGGTGCCTGCGGGGTACGCCCTCCCAGGAGCATATTCTTTTCATACATGGCATCCCAATAGCTGCTGTCGCAGTTCTGTAACAGGAGATATGGCAGCACCGTCCCTTCCGGCAGAAAAGCAGTCTGGTTATCCCCCTTTACAAGTATTGCCTCTACACTGCCGTTATCCCTGATCATGCCAAGCCTGTCCGCCGGGACATCCATAAGTTCCGCATCCCAATCCCCGTAGGCATAAACTTCCTGCTGCACCATCTGGTTCCAGAAACTCTGTGCAAACACAAACAATGTACATAAAAAAGTGGAAGCGATCAGTACGGCCGCAATAATGGAAAGGGAAGTACGGCGGTTCTTCCGCACCTGGTCTAAACTGTATTCCCGTATGATGTTCATGGCTATACCTCCCTGCCCGCCTTAGCGGGCATCAATTCAATATTTGAACGGAACGTTCAAAATTGCACCGCCTTATCCGAAATGATCTTCCCATCCTCTATCTTTATGATGCGGTCGGCTTCCAATGCCACGCTTTCGTCATGCGTGATCAGAAGAATGGTCTGCTTATACTGGCGGTTGGACAGTTTCAGAAGGGAAATGATCTCCTCTGTATTCTTCCGGTCAAGGTTCCCGGTAGGTTCGTCCGCTAAAAGGATTGCGGGCTGGTAGATCAATGCCCTCCCGATTGCCACCCTCTGCTGCTGCCCTCCGGAAAGCTGCCCCGGCAGAGCTGTAAGCCTGTTGCCTAACCCTAATGTCCCAACTATATCATCAAACCGCCCCCTGCTTGGCTCCTTATTATCCAAAAGCATGGGCAGCATGATATTTTTCTTTACATTGAGCGTAGGGATAAGGTTATAGAACTGGTAGACAAGCCCTACCTTGCGCCTGCGGTACTGCGCCAGCCGCTCCTCCCCAAGCGTCGCTATGTCCACATCCTCCACAAATATCTTCCCGCTGGTGGGGCGGTCAACACCGCCTAAAAGATGGAGCAGCGTTGACTTGCCGGAGCCTGACGCCCCGATGATAGCAACGAACTGCCCCCTTTCCACCTGCAGGTCTACATGATCCAAGGCCGTCACCACCCACTGCCCCGCCCCATACTGCCTGGTCAGGCCCTCAGTCCTCAAAATATCCATAAACAGCACCTCTCTTGTCTGGTGAAATCTGGAAAAATACCTGTTTTTCAGGCATTCTTCGGTGTGAAGCTTAGAAGTTCTTTGCGAAGCAGTCTATGCTGCGAGCATTAGAGCTTCTCTTCACACTATACTACCACCCTTATGTGCTAATTCGGTGACAATGGTAAAATTTTATGCGGAATCTTGCGCCCCCTGTCTCTGCGTTTTCTGCCGTGACTGTCCCGTTTTCTTTCTCAATGATGGATTTTGACAGGGCAAGCCCGATTCCAGCACTGTCTTTGGAAGAACCTGCACCACGGTAGAACCGCTCAAACAGATGAGGGAGGTCTGCTTCGTCAAATCCCCCGCCGCTGTCCTGAATGATAACTTCCGTATAGAGAGGATTGTCCTGGCAGGCAATGCTGATATTCCCCTGTTCCGGCGTATGCTCCATGCAGTTTTTGATGATATTGCCAAACGCCTCACTGCACCATCCGAAATCCCCGGCAAGAGAAATCCCGTCAGCACCCTGTATCCCAAAACATATCCCTTTTTCTTCCATCTGCAGGACAAAAGGCTGGACTGCATCCACCAGCATCTCCTCCAAGCCAAACTCTTTTTCTTCCAGCGTCAGCACGCCCGCATCCAGCTTTGACAGGGTGAGCATGGAACCCACCAACTGCTGGAGGTGGCTGACCTGCCCCTCCATACGCCTGATGTCATCTCTTGTCTGTCCATCCCATGCTTTCTTTTTAAGCAGCGAAAGGGTAAGCCCTATGGATGCCGCCAGGGTCTTCAACTGGTGGGATAAGTCTGCCATGTTATCCGCAAGGTTCTTCTTTGCTTCCTGCGCCTGCTCACGTTCTTCCCGCAGAAGCACCACCGCTTTATAGATGCTGTCCTCCAGAGCGGAATCAGCACTATCCTGCATCAGTGTGTCATACTGCCCCTCCATGATCCTGTCAAGATAACCGGAAAGCGCCGCCGTCCGCTTTTCCGCCTCCCGAACTTTTGCCCGCCGGTAAAGTCCAAAAGAAAGAAGCATGGCCAGTATGATACAGAAAGGAACGGCATATGCCGTTGCCCCGAACCATGCCGGAACGAAAGAATATACATCCCTCCCATAGCCGTATTGCCCTAAGATTTCTGCCCCTGCATCCCTAAGTCCATCACCAGCCTTGTATAGATGCATGACATCACCAAGCTGCTCCGGGGCCGCAGTTCCCACAGCCCCGGCCATATCTGCAATACCGTTTCTGATAAAGGTTTCCGACAGATACAGGACTGCGCTGCCCGCCAGAACGCATAAGCAGATTGAAAATGCGATTCCATATATTAAAATCCTGTTCCCCTGCTTTTTATCCCTCATAGTCCACCGCCTTATACCCAAATCCCCGGACAGTCAGCAGCATCTTCGGCATCTGCGGATGATCCTCCACCTTCTGCCGCAGGCGCTTTACCAGTGTGGTGAGCGTATTGTCATTGACATAGTTCCCGTCCACATCCCACAGCTTTTCCAGAATCTGTTCACGGGTGATGGTCTGGTTCTTATGCTCCAAAAGCAAGCACAAAAGCTGGTATTCATTCGGTGTCAGTTCCAACGGACAGTCCTTCTTATACACTTTAGATGCCTTTTTATTGATACAGATATCCCCGCAATAGAGGTTGTCGTCATCAGCTTTCCGGCTCCTTACCCTCCGCAGCACAGCCCGTATCCTTGATACAAGGACATCCACATGGAAGGGCTTCGCCACATAGTCATCCGCACCGATAGACAGCCCCTTTACCATATCCTCCGCGCCGTCACGCACGGTCAGCAGTATGATGGGAATGGCTGTATTTGTGCTGAGATATTCGCAGAAAGAAAACCCATCCCCATCTGGCAGGTTCAAATCCAACAGGCATAAGCTGGCTCCACTGTCCAGATATTTTCGAGCTTGTGCAAGACTGGAGGCAGTATAGACGGTAAACCCTTCTTCCTGCAGGTTCCGGCACAGACTGTCCAACAGTTCCATGTTATCTTCAACAATCAGAATCTTATCCATACAAGTTCCCCTTTCTTTGGGAGTATGGTTTTTATTATGCCACTGTCCGCCCTTATCTTCAACTTTTCTTATGGGAATACTTTTGATTTACAATCAATTTGACAGAAATGTATGATAGAAAATATCGAATGTTATACTTGTTTTTGCCATATCTTCTCATACTTTATGGCAGATGAAAGCCAAAACAGAATATCAATATCACCCCAATTCCAACAGCATTTTCAGACAATTTGGCGTAACTCTATTCCTTTTGGCAAAAGTCCGAGGTTTCGTCAAATCGTACCGAAATTCCTATGGCATCAATTTTGAATAGCTGCCTGGGAAGCTGCCCTATAAAAATGAGACATTTATTTTAAATTAAGGATGCTTTTTGGTTATAGATTGCTATTTAAAAAGAAAGTTTTTATGTCTTTTGTTCCAGCGCATGACGTATCAGCAGCGGTATGGCGGTTCCGGCCGCCAGATAGACCATCTTGAAGTGCTCCGTGCCTCCGGCGAGATAAATGTAATCGATGTCCGTGCGGTACCGCTCAAAATCAAAATCCTGGAAAAAGCCGGTATTGGCGGCGATGCCGGCGAGAATCATCTTGATGAGCATAAAGATCATGACGTGGTGCATCATCACAGTAAAAGTATTGCGTCCGAGATATTGTACGGCGCGGTTTTCTCCGGCGATGGGCGTCAGCAGCCTGGCGATGCGGAGCCAGAAAGCAATACCCGACACTGTTGTCACATATGGGATGAGCGGGCCGTTGGCGAAGCCCGTACACCATACGCTGCTGAAAGCCAGCCCGTTGCAGCATAAATGCAGGAGCGTCTGGATACCGATTAAAACCGCAAAATAAGGCAGGCTGCTCAGGGTATCGTGTTTTTCCAGGTTCTTTCTGTAAAATTGTCCCATCTGGAAGCAGGGGTAGAGGAAGAGGATCCTTCCCGGCGCTTTGTAATTGCCCCATACATGCCCGCCGATCGCAAGAGATACGGCCGCCATGCCGACGAGAAGGCCGGACGCGAGATACAGCCATTCCCGTTTTTGCGGAGACAGCTGAAAAAGGCGCCGCGCAATGAGCCGCATCAGGAGATTCATCATTTCAATGACGAACAGAACCGGGACGAACCAGGCCGCGTAGTTATAAAGGAACTGATAGCCATGCAGGAAGGGAGTCAGAAAAAGGGTGCGGAGGCTTATGTCTTCTCCCATGCTCATTCCAAAGCAGTTCCGCATAAGAAGCGCGATAAGCCCGTAGAACAGGTTCCAGGACAGATATGGGACGAGGAGCCGGAGGCACTTTTTTTTCACATAGGCGAGGGGATGTTCTTCCTCTTCGTCCCGGTAAAAATAACCGGAGATGAACAGGAACAGGGGCACATGAAAAGAGTAGTACGGGAATAAATCATCCACCGACAGCAGATTATAGCCCAGATGTCCCGCCGCTACCATGATGATCGCCAGCCCGGATAAGATGCAGAAAGTCATATTATAGCGCTGTTTTTGCAGATTGGATGTGTTTGTCATTATCGGTTACCTTTCTACGTCCAGCAGATTCTTTTCCATGCTGGCCGACAGTCCGCAGGATTCTTCCTCTATATGGGAAAGACAGGTGATGACCAGCTTCCTTTCCGGTAAAATATAGCACTTCTGCTGCCATTTACCGTTGATGCTGAAACCGTCCCGGTATTTCCACAGGAAATAGCCATAGCCGCCTTCCCGATTCATCTGTTGGACGCTGGACGCTTTTTTGACATATTCTTCTGATACGATCCGTTTTCCGCCGCAGACGCCGCCATGATAAAGAAGCAGGCCGATCCGGCTCAAATCGTGAACGGACATTTCCATGCCGGAAGCACCGTAAAAATAACCGTCGGGGCATCTTTTGCAGACCGGATCCACGATATGCAGGGGCAGGAAAAGATTTCGATTCAGATATTGAAAAAGATCCTCATTTATGGCGTGCGTCAAAGCGACGCCGACCAGATATGCCGGGATATTGCTGTAGTGAAAAGTCCTTATCCGCACATTTTTCACGGGGCAGGAAAGAGAATCTGCCAGGTAGCTTGCGCCTTCCGGCCGGAATGGAAACCCATCGACCGACATAGTCAACAATCGCTGTATCGTTATCTGCTCAAAGGCTGCAGTCTGCTCTCCGGACATTTGCGCCGTGATTTCCGGCGGAAGGTATGCAAGAACTGTTTTTTCCAAATCGAATATCCCATGGTCACAGGCAATGCCGGCGGCGATGGAAGTGATCGTTTTGGTCGCGGAGTAAATCGGAAACCGGGAGATCGTATCGCCATAACGGTAAACGAGCTGTCCGTCCTCATAGACTTCTATGCCGTGGACATTCCATCGGTTATATTCGATATCTTTGACAAATGCGTCAAAATTCATGGGTATTCCTCCGTATGTTACGAGCGTATGGCTGTCGGCGGCGCGTCCGGCGTTTTTCTGAAAATCGGAGAGGTTTGTTTTGTGGTCTGATAGATGTATTATAGCAAAAGAGCTGGAAAGCGTAAAGGAAAGAAATGAATATGCCACGGAAATCAGGGATTGGAAATTTGATGAAAATCTTGTGGAATACTTGACAGAAGAACAGCATAAGGGGCAAAATGGTTTTTATATCGATAAAGCCGGATTTGCATTCAGGGAAAAAATCAGACCAGAAGCGAAGTGACAGAAGAATGAAAGCAGGAAAGAGAAACGGAAATCAATATGGAAAGCGGGCGGTTACCCTTGCCGGCATTTTGTTGTGCACGGTTGGTTTCCTGGCAGGAGGCATACTTATTTTTGGAATTTCCGGGAAATATAACCTGAGAACCCAGGCGGTAAGTTATGCGGTAGGAATGGAAAAGGCCGTACAGGCGGAGGCAGCTCCGTCGGATGAAGCTGCAGAGTGGCAGGAAGGCTGGGTCAGATATAAGGGAAAGACCTATTGCTATAACAGCGGTATCCTGACATTTCTGTTTATGGGGATCGACAGGAAAACGGATGCGGACTCTTCCGAAGAGAAGACGGGCGGCGGACAGGCTGACGCCCTGTTTCTGCTGATTCTGGATACGAAGGATGAGATGGTAAGACTGCTGCCCATTAACCGCAGTACGATGACGCAGGTTACGATGTATGGTGAAGACGGTATCGGAAGAAATACGGTGGAAGCGCAGATTTGCGTGCAGTACGGTTTTGGAGACGGAGGCCGTGAGAGCTGTGAATATCAGATTGAAGCCGTACGGAGGCTGCTTTATGAAATTCCGGTCAACGGATATATCGCGGTGGATATGGATGTCATTCCTGCCGTTACGGATGCGGTGGGAGGAATCGATCTGACGGTCCTTGAGGATATCCGGAACGAAAAGAAAGAGCTCATACTCCGGGAAGGAGAGAACGTACGCCTGGACGGGGAGCAGGCTTACTGGTATCTCAGGGCCAGAGATCTCAATAAGGAATTATCGGCGGATGCCCGTCTGGGAAGACAGAGACAGTTTTTAGCGGGATTTATCGATAAAATCAAAGAAATCGCGGGGCGGGACCTGAGCGCCCCGGTAAAAATATTTCAGGAAATATCCGGCAGGGCGGTGACGGATATCACTGCGGACGAGGTCGTTTATCTGACGGCAGCTGCCAGAGGGTATCATTTTGATGCAGATCAGATTTATACGATTCCTGGGACGAGCATCAGCGGAGAAGAGAATGAAGACAGTGAGTTCGACGAATTCCATGTGGATGAAGACGGGTTGTTCGAACTGATTCTGGAGCTTTTCTACGAAGTGGCAGAGTAAAATTTTTTTGATTGAGATAGCGGATGGGATGTATGCCAGGAAAGCTTTATGGCAAAAAAACAGAACATATAGATTCCTGATAATTCTCGGTTTTCTATAGGTCCTGGCGCTGTTTTAATCTTGCCCATGATGGGTGCGTAATTGTGAATTATAGTAAACGACATAACAAATTGCTCTTTCCGGCTCTTGCAAAAGCCATACAGGTAAGCTTTTACAAGTCCGAAAAGGCAGTTTCTAATGTCGTTTACTATAAAAAAACGGAGAAATTGATTGGAAGACCTGATCCCAATCAGTTTCTCCGTTTTTTTTGTAAAAATTTTACTATCGTAAAAAATTTTACTATCGTAAAAAAATTTTACTATCGTAAAATATTTTATTTTATGAAAATAAGAAAAATCGTTTTTCCCTGGGAACTTTTCGGGGAAATAGGCCGTTTCTTATTTTTACCGTATGTATCTTAACATAGTCCGGATAAAAAAACAAGCTAATTTTGTCATGGCGTGATGCCCATTTTATGGAAAGCAAAGAAAAAACAGATTAGAGAATGATTTTTATGACCGTCAAAAAATGGTCAGAGAAAAATGCCCCTGCACATTACGGCATCGATTCCGGCGAATACTGAAATACGCAGCGCTCATGAAAATTTTTGACCGTCAAAAAAATGGTCAATTCCGCCGATCCTTATCCAATTTTCTTCCCAAAGAGCGAAAATACGGGGGTTGAGAACGATACGAAAGCCGAACTTTCGTAAAATAAAATATTTTACGAAAGTAAAATTTTTTTACGAAAGTAAAATTTTTTACGAAAGTATATTTTTGCGGAAAACACAGGTAGAAAGCACAGGCATACCTGAAATACGGGATGGTGACAGATCATGAAATCCTACATAGATATACATTCTCATATCCTTCCTGGCCTGGATGACGGCTCGGAAGATTTTGAGATGAGCCTTCGGATGCTGCGCCAGGCGGCGGAGGACGGAATCGGTGAAATGATTCTGACGCCCCATTATAAGCCCATGCGCCGAAATGTGTCCCCGGAGAAGATCCGGAAGGTGTTCCGGGCGCTGGAAGAAAAAAAGAATGAGGCGGAGATTCCCATACGGCTCCATTTGGGCAGCGAGATCTACTACAGCTCGGAAGCGCTTCCGGCCCTCCGGGAAGGGGCGGCGCTGACAATGGCAGGAACATCTTATGTTCTGATAGAGTTCAGCCCGCGCGAAGATTACGCCTATATCCGGGATGCAGCCTACAGCCTGCTGTCGGAGGGGTATTCACCGATTCTGGCGCATGTGGAGCGGTACGGGAGCCTGATGGCGAAGAAGGTGCGGGTGGAAGAGCTGTATGATATGGGCTGCTGCATCCAGGTAAACGCAGCGAGCGTCACCGGGGAGAACGGATGGGAGAGCCGGCAGGATGTAAAGTGGCTGTTGAGGCGGGAATATGTGCATTTTGTGGGAACGGACAGCCATGATGACCGGAAGCGGACGCCGAAGCTGGGGGAAGCGGCGTCATATGTGGCGAAGAAGTACGGAGAAGCATACTGTGGGAAGTTGTTTGGCAAAAATGCGGATGTGCTGCTGAAGGCCGGGTATCTGTGAGAGATAAAAAGAAAGGTTTGGAGAAACGCATGGAAGAGAGAAGAGATGCGGAAGCGATAGAGATAGACCTGCTGGATCTGCTCGGCGTGCTTCTGGGACAGATTTGGCTGATTCTGGGAGTGGGGCTGATGGCGGCTCTGATTGCCTATGCGCTCAGCAGATTTGTGGTCGCGCCGACTTATGAGTCTACGACCAAGATTTATATCCTGAATAAAGATGAAAATACGTCGGTAACCTATTCGGACGTGCAGCTGGGAAGTCAGTTGACGAAGGACTATGCGGAACTGATTAACAGCCGTTATGTGCTGGAAGAAGTGATCCAGTCCCTGGGGCTTGGGATGACATATAAGGGGCTGCAGGGCAAGGTATCGGTCAGCACGCCGGACGGAACCCGCGTGATTTATATTACCGTCAAAGATAACGACCCCGTGCTGGCGATGAATATTGCCAACAGTGTGCGGGAGGCGGCGAGCAGGCATATCGAGAACGTGATGGATATCGACGCGGTCAATGTTGTGGAGACGGCGAATATGCCGACAGGGAAATCAGCTCCGAACTGTACAAGACGGGCGTTTCTTGGCGGAGTGCTGGGATGTTTCCTGGTGTGCGCGGTCATCCTGGCGAGGGCTCTGCTGGATGATACGATTAAATCCTCGGAGGATGTGGAGAAGTATCTGGGGCTGACGACATTGGCATTGATTCCGGTACAGGAAGACGGAACGGAAAAGCTGAAGCGGAAGAAAAAGAAGAACAGCCGCGAGCGTGCAGAAAGAAGGGGCAGCAGCAGATGAAAGAGAAAAACGGGAAAAACAGGAATCTGCGGGGCGGTGAAAGCAGCCAGAACGCGGATTCAGGAGAAGAGAGAGGTTCCGGCATGCAGGAAGTCACGCTGCGCTTCGGCGTGCAGCAGCAGAACGATTACCGGACGAAGGAAGCCTACAAGACGCTCCGGACGAATATTGAGTTCAGTGGTTCCGACATCAAAGTAATCGCAATCACAAGTTGTACACCCAACGAGGGGAAAAGCTCCGTGGCGATGGAGCTGGCGAGGGCCTTTGCGGAAGCGGGAAAAAGGACCATCCTGATCGATGCGGATCTGCGGAAATCGGTACTGATGGGGAGGTATAAGACCGGAGCGGTCAGGAAGGGGCTCACCCATGCGCTGATCGGAAAGGAGAAGCTGGAGAGCGTGATGTGTGAGACAAATGTACAGAACCTGTGCATTGTCTTTTCCGGCCCTGTGCCGCCCAATCCCAGCGAGCTTCTGGGCGGGGCGAGGTTTGAGGATGCCCTGCAGAAACTGCGGCAGGTGTTTGATTATGTCATCGTGGATACGCCGCCGCTTGGCAGCGTTATCGACGCGGCCGTGGCGGCAAGGAAATGTGACGGGACGATTCTGGTGATTGAGAACAATGCGATCAGCTACCGTTTTGCGCAGCGGGTGAAGGATCAGCTTGACAAGACGGAGAACCGGATTCTGGGCGTAGTGCTGAACAAGGTAGATATGAGCACGAAGGGCTACTACGGTCATTATGGAAAATACTACGGGAAATACTACGGAAAGTATTACGGAAAATACGGTGAGGATACCATGGCGCCGCAGCCGGAAAGCCATTTGCGGGAGAACTCCGACAGAGAGTTTGAGGAAGGGACGGCAGATGCCGGAGCGGAGCGGGCGGAAAGAGCAGGGCGCAGGAGCGTACGGGACGAGGCCGACTACGATTATGATTTTGATGATGAGGAAGAAGAGACGGAAGGCGGCCTGGAGTATCTTGGATAATGGAAGAGATGACAGGAAGAGCGGGAGAAAGAGATGAAGCAGAACAGGATACTTTTGACAGCGGTTCTGGCGGCGGATCTGATACTGATATTTATCTGCCTGATCGGAAGCATCAGAGAGGACAGAGTCCAGCCGGAATTCCGGTTTCAGACGGACGAATATATTTATACGCCGGGAGACAGAGAAGACAGGCTGTTGGAAAATATCACGGCACATGATGATCGTGATGGAGATATTTCAGACAGGATCGTGATTGAGAAAATCATAGAAAAACGGGAAAGCTCTACGATCGTAGTATATTACGCGGTCAGCGATTCCGCCGGAAACGTGGCGAAGATTTCCAGAGTGTTCGTAGCGGACTTCGGAGAACAGAATAATGATATGCCGGAAAGCGTAGAAGTCTCGAATGGAATTTCGGCTGATGGGGAGCAGATTACAGAAGAAGACGCAGGGGCGCAGGAGGAACTCAATCCTTCCGGAGAGCAGGCGGACAGCGAAAAGGAAGGCGGAGGAGAAATCAATGGGAATGAAGCAGTGAATGGAGCGGAAATGCAGGATCAGGCACAGGCTTCGGAACCCGCAGTGCAGGAAATCCAGCCCCAGGCGCCGCAGGAGGACCGGAGCGGGTATCCGGTACTGACACTGCGGACGGAAGAAGTGACGATCGATGCGGGGACATCGCCGCCCTGGACGGAGATCATCGAGATTCTGCGGGATGATAAGGATGATTACGCGACGCTGTATTATAACCTTTCGGTGAGCCGGTTCAACCGAAATCAGGCGGGGGATTATCCGGTGATATTATATACGGAAGATTCGGATGGGAACCGGTCGGACGAGGTATCGGTTGTTGTGCATGTACGGGGATAGCAGATATGAAATGTGAAGGGTGAGAAAAAGACTGATTTGTTGATGGGGTATAGACTATGGGAAATAAGAAAAGGAAAGATATCCGGGTAAATGAGGAGAAAGAACGCATCCTGAATCCGAAACGGCTGGAGAGGAAAAGACAGGAGAGGCGGTTCCGGATACTTGCCGTTTGTGTCGGCATTCCGGCGGCAGTTCTCCTGATTGCGGGCGTTTCGATCCTGTTTGTGAGCGCGGTTGGGAAGTCCAGACTGAAACGGGTTTCGGCGGAGCAGCCGGAACTTGCGGCGGCGGTTCCGACGGAAGCGCCCGCGGAGGAGGAGACGGAAAACTGGCAGGAAGGATGGGTGAAATACCAGGGACAGATTTACGCTTATAACGAAGACATTTTAACCTTCCTTTTTATGGGAATCGACAAAAGCGATAAGACAGTAAAGAAAGTGGCGGAAGGAACCAATGGAGGACAGGCGGATGCGTTGTTTCTGCTGGCGCTCGACCCGCACAGCCAAAAGGCTAGCGTGATTGGGATTAACCGGAATACGATGGCGGAGGTTGATATTTATAACGAAGAAGGCGCCTATGTGAATACGGTCCAGGCGCAGATTGCGGTTCAGCACGGATTCGGAAACGGCGTGGAGGAGAGCTGCGAATACCAGAAGGAGGCGGTCAGCAGGCTGTTCTACCGCCTGCCCATCCACGGGTATGCGGCGGTCAACATGAGCGCCATTCCGGAACTGAATGATATCGTCGGGGGCGTGGATGTGACGGTGCTGGAGGATATGACTGCCAGAGTGCCGACTTTTGTGGAGGGAGCGACAGTGCATCTGGAAGGGGAGGATGCGCTTATCTATGTGAAAAGCCGGGATAGGAATGTGTTTGGTTCAGCAGATAAAAGGCTGGCGAGGCAGAAGCAGTATCTGACGGGGTTTATCAGGGCGGTGAGGACAGCGGCAGAAAGAGATATATCCACTGTGGTAAAGCTGTATCAGGCGGCGGTGCCAATGATGACGACGGATATCACTCTGGACGAGGCGGTGTATCTTGCATCCCAGGCGCTGGATTACAGTCTTGGAAGTGAAGACTTCCATATGCTGGAGGGCGAGAGTGTGATGGGGGAACGTTTCGAGGAGTATTATATTGACGAGACGGCTCTGTATGAACTGATCCTGGATGTTTTTTATGAGCCGGTGGAGCCGTAGGAATGGCAGCCGGTTCGGAGAGATGAGGAAAAACAGCGGAAATTCAAATATTGATAAAAAGAGGAATTGTCATGAACGGGAAAAGAAGAAAAAAGACGGCCTGCTTTCTGGGCTTTCTGCTCCTGACGGCCTGCTTTCTGGGATGCGGCGCATCCGGACAGCTAAAAGAAGAAGTGGAGCCAGAAGAAGATTCCGCGGGAGAAGAAACTGAAAAAGGAACCGGACAGGCCGCAGAGCCGGAAACAGAAGCGGGAATGAATGCGGGAGACATAACAGAGGAATCCGGCATCTTCGGAGAATCCGCGGCGGACGGCCATGTGGATTTTGGCCTGCTGCAGGAGAAAAACCCGGATATCTTCGCATGGCTCTATATACCGGGGACAGGCATCGATCTGCCGGTCCTGCAGAGCCATCTTTCGGATGATTATTACATAACGCATAACGTCCTGGAGGAAGAAGACGGTATTGGAGCATTGTATACGGAGATGCCAAACCTGATGGATATGTGTGATTTTAATACCATTATCCACGGAAATGACCTGGAGGAAGGAGCCCCCTTTAAGGAACTGCATCTGTTTGAGGACGCGGACTTCTTTGAGGAATATGAGGAATTTTATCTTTACCTGCCGGACAACGTACTGACCTATGAGATTTTTGTGGCCTATTACGATGAGGGGAGCGATATCCTGCGCAGGCATGACTATACCACCTATGCGGGATGCCAGGAGCATTTGAATGAAATTTACGGCGTGCGGAGCATGAACCGGAATTTCCGGGAAGGCTGGGAGGGGCTGACGCCCTATCATTTTCTGGTAACTCTGGATGGAGCCGTTCGGGAAAACGGTACTCAATATATCGTTATCGGCGCTCTGAAAGAGGATGCGGCGGGAAAAATCGATCGCATGCTTTATGAATGATTTACCGGATATTAACATCTTTGGATGTTGATATAGATACCACACTTAAATCTATGAAAGGAGGATGATGCCCATGAAAAAATTAGTGGCTTTATTAGCGGTTTCCGCATTGTTCGCTTCCATGACAGTGTCAGCGGCGGGTTCACCGTCAGCGGCGGTCGTGGCTTCCACAGCGCCTGCGGCGGTAGCAGAGCCGGCAGCTGCAGAGCCTGCGGCGGCAGTGACAACATCCGCACCGGCCTTTGTCGATGAAGGATTCACCAGCGCGGTAGACGCACAGGCTGCGGAGGAGAGAGGGATGAGCGCGAATGAGTATTACAATAACGCGATTACCTCTACGCCCGGAGTGCCCGATGCGGTGCCGATGGGCCAGGGTGGAAAGATCCTGATCAATGGTGTGCCGACCAATCTGACAGCATCCCTGTCAAAGGTAAGCAGTACGGTAGCAAGTAATGCGGTAGCACAGGCGGCAGCGCTCGGCGGGAAACTGCTGAACGTGGTAAATGTGAATTTCCCCGGCGCCAACTACAGCGTAGCGACCGTGAACTTCTATGTAAAGGGCCTTGCATCAGGCACGAAGGTAGCCGCGAGACAGTATGTCAACGGTGTCTGGATAGAAGTGGAAGTAGTAGAGGCAAGAGCGGATCATGTAGTCCTGAATCTGAAGGGCAACGGGCCGATAGCTTTCGTAGCGCTGCCTTAGTTCTGAACGTTTATTAACATTTCTAAATTCGACAAGTGTGGTAAGACCGGGCCGCCGTTTCGGCGGCGGCCGCAGGTTGAAAAAGAAGGGTACTCTGAAAAACAAACGAATTTGAAAGGATAACATGGGAAGCGGGAATGGAATCAGATACTGTAAAAATAAATAATGAACAGCAGGCATATTATCAGGGAGAAGAGCAGAACAGAATGAATGCATACAGAGAGCTGTATGCAGAAATTATTGAAAATATAAGACGGAAAAAGAATGCATCAGTGTTGGATATAGGGGGAGGCGCCGGTTTTTTTGCAAGATGGTTAAAAGGTGAAATATTAAGGGATGGTATGACAGATATTCGACTGAAAATCGTTGTATTGGATTCTGTCAGGTATGGAACCTGGAGAACGACAGATGGATGTATAGAATATGTGCAGGCTGATGCTGTGCAGTTAGATCATATCTTTGAAGAAAAGAGTTTCGATTATATATTCTGCAACATGTTCGTGCATCATATCATAGGAAAAAATTTTCGGGAAAGCGGCAGAATCCGAAAAAAAGTATTTAGTGATCTGAAAAAATTATTAAAGCCCGGCGGGCGGGTTTTGATAACAGATAATATGAATGATGGATTCTTGTTTGATGAGAGTTCCTGTAGAATTCTTTTTGCACTGACAACATGTAAGAATCCTGTAATCATGAGAGTATCATCCCATTTTGGTTCACATTCTGCCGGAAGCGGAGTCTGTATGATGTCGCAGAAAATGTGGAAAAGATTACTCGTAGAAACGGGGTTTAGGATAGAACAGATAAAGCTTACAAAACCGGATTCATGGAAGCTTATAAGAAAGACAGTACTGATGAATAAAGAATACCGGCAGGCAGTTCTTATTGTTGCCAGGTAATACCGGCAAGCAGCCATATAAAGATTAAGGGAAGTGAAAGGGATGTATCCAACAGAGGAAAAGGACCGCTTGGTCATGAAATCGAAGAAGATTGTGAACCTCTATATCGTGCTCATGTTCGCCCTTGTCTGGTTCTGTTACTATAACCAGTTCGTTTTCGGTGTGAATCGGATGGCAGGCGGTGCGGTCAGCGTTTTTATCTATTTCATTATCTATAACTATTTTGCCAAGCTGTACCGCGCCTATAAAATTGGAACCTACAAAATTGCGGAGATTATTTTTTCCCAGATTCTTGCGGTCGGGATTGCGGATACGATCCTGTATGCGGAATGCTGCCTGGTGCACCGGGGGTATGTGAATATCCTGCCGGGGCTTCTGACAGCCGGAATCCAGCTTGCGGGAATGATAATCTGGGCGGTTTATACAAAGCGGTACTTCATCCGGTACATAGAGGCGAATAAAACGATTGTCATTTATGGAAAAGAAGACGTAGATGAGTTTATGCAGAAGCTTCATAAGAAGTACGAACACCTTTTTCAGATTCAGGAAGCGGTCAATATCCTGAACTGTCCCGCGGGGCAATTACAGGAGAAAATAGACGGGTGCGATACGGTCATCCTGTATGAGGTGGAAAAGGGCAGGAGAACGGGAACGATGGAGTACTGCATAGAGCACTGTAAGAACCTTTATATTACGCCGAGGGTATCGGACATCATTCTGCAGGGATTTGAGGAACGGACGCTGATCGATACGCCGCTTCTGAAATATGAATATCACTATCTGGATGAGAGGCAGTACCGGAGCAAAAGGGCGCTGGATCTGATTGTATCAGTCATTGCACTGATGCTTGCAGCGGTCCCCATGCTGTTTACAGCGGCCGCTATTAAGATAGAAGACCATGGCCCGGTATTTTTTAAACAGAAGAGATGTACGGTGAACGGAAAGGTGTTTGAGATTATTAAATTCCGGAGCATGATACCGGATGCGGAAAAGGGCGGGAAGGTCATTCCGTGTACGGACCGCGATCCAAGAATCACGCGGGTGGGGAATGTTATCCGTCGTTTCCGGATCGATGAGCTGCCGCAGATTTTCAATATCCTGAAAGGGGATATGTCGGTGGTGGGCCCCCGGCCGGAACGGGTGGAACATGTGGAGAAATACTGTGAGGAAGTGCCGGAGTTCGCGTACCGGATGCGGGTAAAGGGAGGACTGACCGGATATGCGCAGATTTTCGGGAAATACAATACAAGCGCGTATGACAAGCTGAAGCTGGATCTGCTGTATATCGAGAATCAGAGCCTGTTACTCGATTTGAAATTAATCATGCTGACGGTAAAAACGCTGTTCATCGCGGAAAGTACGGAAGGATTTGAAAAAGAGAAGAGCAGGCTGATCGGGAATTGGAATGCGGAAGGGTAGCATGACGGGAAAAGGAGCAATGAACGACAGCGGAAATCATAACAGAATACTCGTTCTGGCAAACAGGGATTTTGTGCTTTACAACTTCCGGATAGAGTTACTGGAGCGTCTGATACAGGAAAACTACGAGGTGTTCATCTGCTTGCCCGACGGACCAAAAGTGAAAGATATGACTGCGGTTGGATGCTGTTTTGTACCGGTCGCAATCGACACAAGGGGCGTAAATCCTTTCAGGGATGCGGGACTGATTCGTTCCTACCAGAAGATTTTCCGGGAAATAAGACCGGATATGATTTTAACGTACACGACAAAAGTATGTATCTATACCGGAATCATCGCAGGACACATGAGAGTCCCTTATCTGTTGAATGTTTCTGGACTGGGAACCGCTGTGGAACAGCGCAGCTTCTTACAGCCTTTTATCATCCGGCTTTACAGGCAGGCGGCAAAAAGAGCGACGTGCGTTTTTTTCCAGAATGAAGAGAACCGGAAGTTTTTTCAGGAACACCATATGTACAGGGGAAGAGAACGGCTGATACCGGGTTCGGGCGTCAATCTGGAGAAATGGAACTATCTGGAATATCCTGCAGATAATCATGGAATTCATTTTCTTTTCATCGCCAGAATCATAAAGGAAAAGGGAATCGAAGAATATTTGGCATGTGCGGAAACAATTAAAAAGGAATCTTCTAATACATTTTTCCATGTGCTGGGGCCTTGCGACGGCGCATATGAGGAAGCTCTGGCTGAATATGAGAGACGGGGGATTATCCGATATCATGGAGAGGTCAGGGATACGGCTGAATACCTGAAGACGGCGCACTGCACAATTCATCCTTCCTATTATCCGGAGGGAATCTCGAATGTGCTGCTGGAGAGCGCGGCAAGCGGGCGTCCGGTGATTACGACGGACAGAAGCGGGTGCAGGGAAACGGTGGAGAATAATGTGACGGGATTCTGTTTTGAGACGAAGAACAGGGAACAGCTGATGGAATGTGTCAGAAAGTTTCTGCGTTTAACGAATACGGAACGGAGAGAAATGGGAGTAAACGGACGCCGGAAGATGGAGAGGGAGTTTGATCGTGAGATTGTCGTCCGGGCATATATGGAAGAAATAAAAGTCTGAAACAAAAAAGACAGTGATTGAAGAAAAAGGGAAATGGGAAATGAGAAGTTTCTCACAATAAAATTCTGTATTATTGCATTCGAAATGTCGGGAGAAAATAAGTGGATTATAAGAAACTGATAAAAAACAGAAAAACAAGAATCCGGATTATGCAGGCGCTTAGTATTGTACCGGACCGGACTATGATAAAGATTCAGTATCGGATAAAAACAGGACATAGATTAGATTTGAAAAATCCCAAACGATTTACGGAAAAATTGCAGTGGTATAAATTGAATTACCGGGATCCTCTGATGGCGCAGTGTTCAGATAAATATGAGGTTCGTAAATATGTAAGGAACTGTGGACTGGAAAATATTTTGAATGAATTATACGGCATATATAGTACGCCGGATGAGGTTGATTTTGATAAATTGCCGGAGTCTTTTGTATTAAAAGACACTTTAGGATGTGGAGGAAACGCAGTTATCCTGGTACAGGATAAGGGTCGGGTAAACGAAACAAATGTTCGAAAACAGATGTGGGATTGGGTAAATGAACCGCTTAACAAGAAGCATCCGGGAAGAGAATGGGTATACGATGGGAGGAAGCATCGGATTATTGCGGAAAAACTAATTGACTCAGATGAGGAGACAGGAGGTCTGATCGATTATAAGTTTTTTTGTTTCAACGGAAAAGTAGAATATTTATATGTCATAGCGGATCGGAAACTGGGAGCAAAAGCGGCTTTGGGGATTTTTGACGCAAATTATATAATGCAGCAGGTGCGCGGCACTGAAAAAGAAATTTTATCGAGGGATATAAAAAGACCGGATAATTTTGAGGCAATGAAGTGTATTGCAGAAAAACTGGCAAAACCCTTCCCGGAAGCGAGAATTGATCTTTATGATGTGGATAATCATATTTTATTTGGAGAAATTACTTTTTTTGATGCGAGTGGATATATGATATATGAGCCGGATGGATTTGACTTTATTATAGGGGAGAAATTTGCATTGCCTTTGAGGCATTAAGCGAAAGAGATTATTGATTTTTGAGTTTTGAGTTTCAGTGGAGGATGGCAGATGATATTTTTTAGCATTATTGTTCCGGTATACAATGTAGAAAAATATCTGGAGGATTGTGTACAGAGTATTTTGAAACAGACGTTTACAGAGTATGAAATTATTCTGGTAGACGACGGTTCTACGGATTCCAGCGATCAGATTTGTGATAAATATGCGCGGAAATCAGAGAAAATAAAGGTAATTCATAAAAAGAACGGCGGACAGTCTTCTGCACGGAATGCAGGAATAAAAGCAGCGGCAGGAGAATTTCTGGTATTTATTGATTCAGATGATTATTTTGGCGATAGTCATTTCCTGAAGAAGGCATATCAGGTATTGGATGGAAATGCAGAACACGTCAACGATACGGATGTATTGGTTTATGGATCAATAAAGCGTTGGGAGGCCAATGGACATATCAGGATGGAAAAACGCTACGAGGGACTGGCCGAAATTAATACGCTTAATAAGGCGGATGCATTACGTTGGATGGTAGAGGCGGATAAGTTTGCAATTTGTCCATATTTGCATATGATTCGCCGTTCTTTTGTAATGGAGCATCAATTATATTTTGATGAGACGTTAAAAACAGAAGAAGATATAGAGTGGACGTTGCATTTGATGGCAAAGTGTCCTGAAATGAAGGGGATGGATGAATTGCCATATACATACCGTGTTCGTGCAAATTCTACATGCACCAGCGAAAGGAAAACAGGATTTTGTAAATACAGATTTCAGGCAATCGAACAGAGCTTAAAACATATTTCATTGTGCAAAGGAAATCAGAATTATCGAAATGCGCTATATGCCGGACTTTCCTATCAGTATTATATATTGCTTGCAGAAATTACGAATGAACCGAACCGGAATGTGAGAAAAGAAAATTTCAGGAGAATTCGATCTTATGAAATGCTGCAGAGATATGCAGCCGGTAAGAAAGCAAAATTATGCCGTAGTGTTGTAAAATTCTTTGGACATACACTGGGGGCATATATATTAGGCAGCAGAGTGCGTTACCAACGGAAAAGGGTAGCGCGATTATAGTATTGGCGGGAAAAATGTCCTAAATGGGCTGTACCGCACTGTGAGAAAAAGGAGATTTTATTACCGGATGAAAAAGAAAATAAAAATATATATGTTGCACCGGTGTGTATATGACGCAGATTCATTATACCGTTATCTGCATCTTCATTCCTGTGAGAATCTGGAATATGAGTTTGTATGGAATCCGTCCGACCCCGAGTATCTGATTGCGACGGAACTGATTTGGGAGGATATTTCGAGCTGGAAAGAGTTTGTGAAACTGTACAGAAAAGCAAAAGTTCATATTTACCATGCCGGGGAATGTATCGCTCCGGATTTAAATCTTTTTGATTATGCCATATGTTTTGATGCGCATCTGAACTGTGACGACAGGATATGCCGTACGCCCGCCAGGCTTCTGTTTGAGGATATGATATTTGATTTCGTGAACAGTCTGGATTCAGAAGAGAAAGCGCATAAGGAATTACAGAAGAAAACGGGGTTCTGTAATTTCATGTATTCCAATAAAAGCGGGCATGCCAACAGGACAAAGATATTTCATAAGATCGATCAGTATAAGCATGTGGATTCGCTTGGGAAATATCTGAATAATAAATCTGTTCCAATGTCAATGCGTATAAAAAGGCAGAAAGGATGGAGAAATGTAATCAGAGAAAGCATAGATATCAAAAGCAATTATAAATTTTCCATCGCATTTGAAAATGCATCCTATGCGGGATATACAAGTGAAAAAATTTTGTCGAGTCTGGAAGCACACACAGTTCCAATTTACTGGGGAAATCCGTTCATCGCGGAGGAACTGAATGAGGAAGCGTTTATTAATTGTCATAAATATCGTAATTTTGATGAAGTTCTGGAACGGATTAAAGAGATCGATAATGATGATAGAATATGGTGTCATATGGTCAGTCAGCCCTGGCTGACACAGGAACAGGAAAAGCGGGAGCGGGAAGAGACAGAAAAATATTATCGGTTTATGAATCATATTTTTATGCAGCCAGTAGAGCGTGCGGGCAGAAAGGGAGAAGGCTATTGGCCGGAAAAATATCAGAGATTTTTTCTTCAAAACAGAAATGTCCTGCTTATTTTGAAAGAGTATATATTTGTAAAAGCAAAGAGCATGATAAAAAAAGTGATGGAGAAATTGGGATTGCGATAATCAGGAAAAGGATATCAAAATGAGAATTGTTCAGATAAATACCACATATGGCAATAGTGACAGTACTGGACGGACAACAAAGGAAATGCATCAGTGGTTGTTGAAGCATGGGCATGATTCAAAGGTATTTATAACGCGAATAAATGACGGATTATCAACAACTGAAGAAGGGATTTATTTCTTTTCATCTGAAACAGATAAAAAGCTGCATGCTCTTTTTTCACGGATAACGGGATTACAGGGATATTATTCCAGAATATCGACATGGCGCCTGATCAGAAAGTTGAAAGTTTTCAACCCGGAAATTGTTATTTTGAGAATTTTACACAGCAATTGCATCAATCTTTCCATGTTGCTTCAATATCTTTCATCCGGTCAGATTGCCACAATTGTGATATTACATGATTGTTGGTATTTTACAGGACACTGTTGTTATTATTCACAGATAACCTGTAACAGATGGAAAAGTATCTGTAATAAATGCCCTCAGATTCATGAATGGAATTCGAGCTGGTTTTTTGATATGTCAAAAAGATGCCTGCGGGATAAACAAAAATGGTTTTCAGATATAAGAAAATTAGGTGTGATAGGAGTTTCCGACTGGATTACAAACGAGGCAAAACAATCGATTCTGAAAAGTGCGGTAATGATTCGGCGAATTTATAATTGGATAGATAAGGATATTTTCCGACCGCAGGAGACAGACGATTTAAGAGCTGAATTGGATATTCAGGAGAAAGATCAGGTACTGTTAGGAGTCGCTGTTGGCTGGAGTAATTGTAAGGGACTGCGGGAGATTTTGCTGACTGCAAAAGAATTACCTGCTGTAAAAGTCATTCTGGTTGGAGAAATTTCAGAGAGTATGCGGTATCCGGCGAACGTGCAATGTGTTGGAAGAATAAATACCCCCGGAATTTTGGCAAAGTATTATTCGATGGCCGATGTCTTTCTGAATCCATCTGTCCAGGAAACATTTGGGAAGACAACGGCGGAGGCAATCTGCTGTGGGACGCCGGTTGTGGCATATGAGACGACCGCCTGTACGGAACTGATAGATGGCGGAAGAAATGGGCTGCTTGTGAAGGCTGGCGATAAAGAACGTTATGTAGATGCAGTAAAGAAATGCCTGCGGACAGGAAAAAAAGAATATATGGATCGCTGCCGGGAATTTGTGGACAGGAATTTTGATTTGGAGAAAAATATGAATCAATATATGAATGTATTTACAGAATTAAGTAAATTATGATGAAGAGTTAAAAAACGGCTTTTTAAATATAAAAGGAAATATATGTGAGGAAGACAGAGTGAATCAACAGATAAAAAAGGGAGCCCTGATTTCATACCTGACAATTATTTTCAATATCCTGTCAGTCCTGCTGTATACACCGTTCCTGATCCGCTCGCTGGGAAGCAGTGAATATGCCATTTATACGTTGGTATATTCGTTTATCAGTTATTTTACGATTGATTTTGGGATTGGCAGTTCAGTTGCCAGATTTATTACGGATTTCCGTTATCGCGTGGATGCGGAATATACAGAAAAACAACTTCTGACAGTCGTATTCAAAGTATTCTTTTTGCTTGCGATCGTATTGGGACTGGTTTTTTCAGTTATTTATCCGTTCCTGGGTAACTTTTTTTCAGGGCTTACGCCAGATGAGATTATACAGATGCGGAAAGCTTATTCGGTTGCGGCATTTTATACGGTTTTTGCGTTTGCAGCAACGCCTTTTGAAGGGATTTTTACAGCCAATGAATATTTTGTAGCATTTAAATTATACCACCTTCTGCAGAAAATATTGACGGTGATATTTACGCTTATTGTTCTGGTAATGAACTGGGGATTGTTAATGGTGATGTGGGCCGGAACAGCAGGAGGCATGATCATAATAGTGCTGGAGGGTCTGTATCTGCTGAGAAAGAAGGCAATAGAAATAGAATGGTCCTATTGGAACTTTTCACTGTTGAAAAAAATTATCAGTTTTTCAATCTGGATGGCGGTGGTTTCGTTTGCTCAGCGTTTTATCATTCCGATTACGCCGACAATCCTGGGAAGATTTTCTGACAGTTCGGAGATAGCTGTTTTTTCAGTTGCAAGTACGCTGGAAGGGTACATATTTACGTTTGGAGCGGTGGTCAGCGGGTTGTTTCTGCCGGAAGTTTCGAGACTGATAAACGGAAATAATCGTGAGCGCCTGAATCGGCTTTTCGTAAAAATAGGGCGTATTCAGTTAATCATTATAGGAGCAATACTGACAGCAGCGGCAGATTTCGGAAAGGAATTTATCATCCTCTGGGCAGGGGAGGAATACAGAAAATCTTATTATATCTTACTGATCATTTCAATGTCCAATGTGGTATATGTGACGCAGCAGATTGCCTCAACCGTATTAATTGTCATGAATGAAGTGCGGTACAGAGCAATGGTATATATATGCGGGGCGGCAGTCAGCGTGCTGGGCTCCTGTATGCTTGCGCCCAGGTACGGCGCGGTGGGAGCGGCATGTGGAATTGCCGTATGCTTATGGGGGTTTAACGTGCTGGCAATGACGATTGTGTATCAGAAGGTTGCCAGGCTGGATATAAAAGGGTTTTTCAGAAAATGCCATATGGCCATGCTGCCATATTTTATCTCTTATGGGGCAGTATGGTTTTTTCTTAACCGATATCTTCCGGGAGGAAAATGGGAATATCTGGTGATAAAAGGATCATTCTGGGGAGCCGGTTTTATGATACTGTTGTTTGGGAAGATTTTGAATGCGGAGGAAAAAAATGCAGTTACGAAATTCCTTAAAAGAAAATAGAAAGAAAGTCATGGCAGTTGAATCCCACAGTGCACCTTACCGGGATGGTACGTTTGCTGAGGTCCGCCGGAATACGGATACGGAATGGCTGATACTGTCAGGACACAAAAATAATCATTCTGAATGGGAATATATAAGCCCTAATGAAGATATCAGATGTTATAGCAACAGAACTTTCCATTTTCGTATTTTTATATATAGATGCGGTTTTCTGAAAATTATTCTGAAATACAGGCCGGATGTGCTGATCACCGAATCAATTTTAGAAGGTATGATTGCAAAATGTATGATACATTCCAGGATTGTTCTGTATGCCGATACCATGAAACCCGGAAAGCATGGCGGATATTTATGGAACAGATTATTATTGACATGGCTCTATAAAAGGGCCGATGCAGTTTGGGTTCCGGGTGAGGCGGGGAAAAAGTATTTCAGGGGCTGCCTGAAGGGGAAACGTCCTGTGTACTGTGGGACATATACGGAAGATGCAGACAGGAAACTGCAGAAGATACGGGAACTGCGGAAAACAAAATCCGAGTTGAGATGCATGCTGGGATTCGAAGAAAGCGATTATGTTTTTCTGTTTGTAGGGAAACTGATTCCGACAAGGCATGTTGAAGTGCTGTTGAAGTGTATGAAGATGCTTGACGATAAGAATAAAAGGATAAAGGCGCTGGTCATTGGGGACGGGCCGGATGAAGAAAAGGTTCGGGGGTATCTTCGGACAGGAAAAAATATAAGATGGCTTCCCAGGGTATCGCTGCAGGAACTGGAGAAAAATTATGCGCTTGCAGACGCATATGTGCATCCGGGAGAGGAGCCGTATTCTCTTGCATTATATGAGGCGGCAATTGCCGGAATTCCAATCTTGGCGGCAGAAAAAGTGGGAGCGGCAGCTGATTGTTTATATGATGGTAAGAATGGGTATTTGTTGGAATTTTGTGATCCTTCTGATATGTGTGAGAAGATGATAAAAGCAGCAAACAGTGAAATATCTGGAAACGAATGCGAAAGGGTGCAGCGATTTATATTGGAAAAACGTGGAATTGTATGGTCGGGTGAGCAGCTGATGAAGGCATGCAGTTTAAATTAAAGGATGATTTACATGTATATGATTTATGTATGGACAGCAGGACTGTTTTCCGGACTGTTCTCCTTTTATGCAAAAGGCAAAATGAAAAAAGTATGGAATATGATAACCTTTGTATTAATAGTGCTTTTTATGTCTTGCAATAACGCTTCTCCTGATGAAAGAAATATGTATAACAATTATTATGATGAATCAATAGGAGTCAGGGATTCGAGTCTGTTGTTTTATGTATTGGTAAGAGTCTGCAGGGAATGGGGAATTAGTTTCGGGTGGTTCAATTTTATTACGATTACGTTTGCATTTATTCTTATTATAAGCTGTATTTCCCGGTATGTAAAAGCCTGGGGATTTGTAATATCGCTATATTTCATTGCAGGAGCGATACTGGATGTGTCTTATTATCGTCAGTTTCTTGCGGCAGCGATTGTTATATATGGCTTTTGTTATATTCTTGGCAGTGCAAAACATCCATATAAATATATCGCATGTGTGCTGCTGGCATCAACACTTCATCTGGCAATGATAAGTTATATGGTATTTGTATTGATTGTGCTGGAGAAAAAACAACGCAGAAAAGTCATTGCGGTAATCGGAATCCTTAGTGTTGTTATGATAGGAGGTACTTTACTGAATGATAGAGTAATGCCGGGGATAAGACTGGTGGCAAGATATATCAAATCAGATTTAAAACTGCAACAATATATTAGTGTGGCCTCAGGTCGGTTTGGATGGATGTATATGGCCGTTTTGTGCATGGGGTGTATTTTTGTGACAAAAGTAATGCAGAGTATGTTAAACCGCAGAGTAATGGACGGGGAGCGGGAACAAAGGCAATGCATGCGTTCTCTATACGATATCAATGTCATTTCAGTTGTATTTATACCGTTATGCGTTATGTATTTTTCGGTATTTTCCAGATTGTACAGACCATTAATCTGGACGAATCTTCTGGCATTGGCAATGGTTGTGGAAAAGATACCTGCCAGGAAGCTGAACCTGAAGTGGTTATGTTGTGCAGCCGGATATGTTGCGTATGTCTTTGGCGTTTATCATATTATCATTGCGGATTGGGTACGGTTTGGAAAGGTTATTTTTAAAGGAACTTTTTTTTGGATATGATAATAAATTAATTGTTGAAAAATAATACAGATGAAAGAAGGGGATTAATTAATGCACATGCATAGATGGAAGTATTGAAAAAGATATACAGGAAATTTAAGAGAATTAAACGAAATATAATAAAAGGTTAAGAGAGGAAATACTATGGATAAAGTAAAACAGACTGTACATAAAATAGTTGCTGTTTTTACTTTGGGAATGCTTTTTTTCATGTGCTGTCCTATTATTACTGGAGTGGTTCAAAAGATTTTTACGATTAGTAAGTCAGCAGAAACCAATCAGGGGACATATCCATTGGAAAATGACAGTGAGAGAGCAGAATATGACATAATAAGGAGTGTTCTCGATAAAATAGAAACAGTTGAACAGAGAATTGAGAAAAAAGTAACATCTTCTCTTCCTTTTAGAAGGTCGTTTATTTTGGCAAAGAAGGCATGTGATAAAACAATTGGATTGGATATGACAACATCGCTTTGTGCTGGCGAGAATGATTTGAGCAGCGCCAGTGATATTGTGCTTGAATATGAAGATGGTTATCTGGGATTTATAATGGATGATATTGATATTTCAGAAAAAATTGAATCTTTGATACAGTTTGGAAACCAAATGAAGAATGAGGAACGGAACTTTCTTTTTTTCATGGTACCTGGTAAATATGAGGGAAATGAGATATATCAGGATTATTCAGAAGAAAAAACAGAAGAAATCGTAAATGCATTTGAAACAAATGAAGTGGATATGATTTGTTTATCAGAAATGATAAACGAGGGCAGCGTCAATTCTTTGTTTTTTAAAACAGATCATCACTGGTTGCCGTCTGCGGGCATCTGGGCAGACAGAGTGTTATGTGAAGCGTTGAACGAAAGATATGGTTATCATTTTGATACATCGATATTTGACAGTGTTCATTATGAGACAAAGATAGTACAGGAAAGGTTTTTGGGTTCATTGGGAAAAAAGGTAACGGAGGTATATTGTCAAAAGGATGATTTTCCGGTTATTTTACCCAGATATGACACAGAACTGCAGGTGTTTATGTCCAAAAAAGGGAAAAGCAGTTGTGGGACAATAGAAGATACTTTATTGAATTACTCCGCATTTGATGAAGAGAGCAGTTACAATGGGGATATTTATTCCTTTTACGGTTATGAAAATCAGGAGCTGATTACGATTCATAATAATAGAATTAATGATGGCAGTAATATTTTAATGATCAAGACGTCCTATGCTAATTGTATGTATCCATATCTGGCGGCGGTTGTGGAGGACTTATATGTTGTAGACCTGAGATTTTTCAGTAGAAGCTTACAATCCTATATTCAGGAAACCAATCCGGATACGGTCATTATCATTTATGGAGTGGGGGGATTCGAGAGCGGAGGGGGAAAGGAAACTTTTGATTTCCGATAAATAAAAAATTATTTGAAGAAGATGGAAGGAAATACCATGAATAAAGTAAAAAAAGCTACACATAAAATAGTTGCCGTTTTTACTTTGGGAATGCTTTTTTTCATGTGCTGTCCTATTATTACCGGAGTGGTTCAAAGGATTTTTACGATTAGTAAATCAACAGAAACGAATCAATGGACAGCATCGGAGTACTATCCGCTGGAAAACAACAGTGAGAAAACAAGATATGGAATGATAAAGAATGTTCTCGATAAAATAGAAGCAGTTGAACAGAAAATTGAGAAAAAGGTAACATCTTTTCTCCCGTTCAGAGCGTCGTTTATTTTGGCAAAGAAAGCATGTGATAAAGCGATTGGATTAGATATGACAACGTCGCTTTGCTCCGGAGAAAATGATTTAACCAGTGTCGGTGACATTGTGCTTGAATACGAAAAGGATTATCTGTGCTTTGTAATGGATAACGCAGATATTTCAGAAAAGGTAGAATCTTTAATGTGTTTTGGCAGCCAGATGAAGAGCGAAGGGCGGGATTTTCTGTTTTTTATGCCGCCTGGTAAGTATAAGGGAAATGAAATATATCAGGATTATTCAGAAGAGAAAGAGAAAGAAGTCGTAATGGCATTTGAGGAAAAAGGTCTGGATATGGTTTACCTGCCAGATAGGATAAAAAAAGAGGATATGATATCTTTATTTTTCAAAACGGATCACCATTGGCTGCCATCTACTGGTATTTGGGCAGATAAAATGTTGTGCGAAATTTTGAATGAAAAATATGATTATCAGTTTGATACATCGATATTTAATATGGGTTATTATAAAACAGATATATTAGAGGAGGACTTTTTGGGTTCACAGGGGAAAAAAATAACGGAAGTATATTGTCAGAAAGAAGATTTTCCAATCATTGTTCCGGAATATGATACGGATTTGGAAGTATTTATATCAGGCAGAGGAAAGACCTGCTATGGAACGATTCAAGATACATTACTGCATTATTCTGTATTGAATGAAAAGGACAGTTCTATTAGAAATAATTATGCCTTTTATGGTTATGGAGATCAGGCGCTGATTACTGTCCACAATAATAAGATTGATGACGGCAGTAATATTCTGATTATAAAGATGTCTTTTGCCGATTGCATGTATCCTTATCTGGCAGCGGTTGTTGAGGATTTACATATCATAGATTTAAGAATTTTTAATGGAAGCCTGCAATCCTATATCAGGGAAACAAATCCGGATACGGTAATAGTTATATATGGAATAATGGCTTTTGAAAATCAAAAAAGTGTACTTTTTGATTTCCGATAAACAGAGGAGAACAACCATATGGTTTTTTCAAGTGAAGTATTTCTGTTTTTATTTCTGCCAGCTACATTACTGCTCTACTACAGTCCATTTTGCAGAAGTATAACATTAAAAAACATCTGGCTCCTTCTCGTTTCTTTTGTTTTCTACGCATGGGGCGAGCCGGTATATATCCTGCTGATGCTTCTGTCCATCTGCATGAACTGGTATTTCGGCAGATGGGTGTCAGCCTTCCCCAGGACGAAAAAAGGGAAGAAAATCGTAGCGGCGGCCTGCATTTATAACCTGGGGATGCTTTTTATCTTCAAATATCTTGCCTGGCTGCTCCGGAGCTTTCATTTGATATCGGAGGAAAGTATACTGGCATCCCTGGCACTGCCAATCGGTATCTCGTTCTATACCTTTCAGGCATTATCTTATGTGGTCGATGTCTACCGGCGAAAGGAACAGGCACAGAAAAACCTTCTGTATGTCGGGTTATACATTGCTTTCTTTCCTCAGTTAATCGCAGGGCCGATTGTCCGTTACAGTACCATAGCGGAGCAAATGAAGGAGAGAAGGCACAGTTTTGAGTTTTTTGCAGAAGGGGTATGGCGTTTTGTGATCGGTCTTTCCAAGAAAATCCTGCTGGCAAATCATTTGGCGGTGGTAGCGAAAATCGCTTTTGAAAGAGAGCCTGCTGGACTGTCCGTCGCATTTGCCTGGTGCGGTGCGCTCGCTTTCATGCTGCAGATATACTTTGATTTCTCAGGATACTCCGATATGGCGGTCGGGCTGGGAAAGATGTTTGGATTTGAATTCCCGGAGAATTTTAATTATCCATACATATCGTGTTCTATAACAGAATACTGGCGCAGGTGGCATATTTCTCTCGGAGAATGGTTTCGGGATTATCTGTATTATCCGCTGGCGCTGGGGCCGGCGGTTAGGCTGCGGAAGGCAGCAACACAGAAATTCGGCAGGAAAGCGGCCGCCAGAATCTCTTCCGCTTTTCTTTTAGCGGCGGTGTGGATGGCGACAGGCATCTGGCATGGCGCAAACTGGACGTTTTTAGTATGGGGAGTAATACAGTTTATTTTTATCTATTGGGAGCAGTACCGGAAGCCAATTAAAAATGTTAAGGCCGGCAGGGTAATTGGTTTTATTACTACTTTTCTGGTCTTGCTTTTTACGAAAGTTATTTTCAATGCGGATTCCATGCCCCATGCCATACATTATTATGCTTCCATGTTCCATTTAGCTGGAAATGCCTGGACAGATGTTTATGGATTATACTGGATCGGTCAGTATAAGGTTTTTCTGATAACCGGAGTCCTTCTGGCATTTCCTGTTCTGGAGACAGTAGGAAAATTCCTGAAAAGGAAAAGTTTCATCAAAATCTGGGGAGTGGTGCAGACAGTAAGCATGTGTGTGCTGTTGTTTCTGGATATCTGTTATGCGGTCGGCGGCGGATATAATCCGTTTATCTATTTTAACTTTTAATGATGGAAAGAAGAGGGAAGCAGAACGATGGAAGAGAAGATTTTGAAGCTGTTAGCAGAAGAATATCCGGAGATCGATTTTACGGCATCCGATGCGCTGATCGACGACGGAATCGTTGATTCTTTAACAATTACGGGAATGATCGCGGCGCTTTCGATGGAATTCGGCATCACGATCCCTTATGAAGAGATCGTTGAGGAAAATTTTAACTCGGTAGCCGGTCTGGCGGAAATGGTAAAGCGTCTTCAGGCATGAAGAAGATACGCGGGAAAATGAAGACAAGGGGTTTTTAATGACGGAGATACTGGTTGACCGGATTGCAGAATTTGCGGTGTCCGGACCGGATAAAATGGCGGCAGAGTTTAAAAAGTATCTCGGAATGGGTCTGATATTGGCCAGTCAATGTTTACAGGATTCCTGCGTTTAAAAGGAACAATAATAAGCAACGCCATTGTGATAAATCAGGAACCTTGACAATTACATACTTCACATTAGAATAAATGATAAAACATTCAAAAATTCTATTGACAACCGAACCATGATTGCGTATAATCGATTTAAACCAAAGCGGTATAACGTGAAATTCAATGCCCTGTTCAGGGCATCAGGTCGGTCAGCCCCGATTTCGGCGTATCAGCCATATTTCACAGAAACAGGGAAAACTGGCTGAATACTGCAAGAACAGCAGTGGTATATGATACAGCCGGAAAGGGGTATATGGGAAAGAAAGATACCATAGAAAAGGTTTATTTCAGGGATGCGGCCAGGTTCGCCGAACTGATGAACTGCGTTCTCTATCGGGGAGAAAAGGTGATACTGCCGGAGAATCTGATACCGGTGGAAAGGGAGCATCCTTCCCTGTTCAGGAATGCGGATAAGCGCAGGGACGTCTTTATGAAGGATGTGAAATACCGCATCCTGTACAGCCTGGAATTATAGTAAACGACATAACAAATTGCTCTTTCCGGCTCTTGCAAAAGCCATATATGTAAGCTTTTACAAGTCCGAAAAGGCAATTTCTAATGTTGTTAATTATAGAAACGGCATCCGACTACAGTATGCCGGAGCGTGTGATGGTCTATGACGCATGCGAATATGAGCGGCAGATTCTGGAGCTTGCCGGATTACATGACAATGAGCGAAAAGATGGATATTGGGAGGGAAAGACCCGTCTTTCAGAATTCTTTCAACTCCCGGACAGAGTCCGGAGAATGCCCGGACTCAGGATTCCGGAGTACGGTTTTTATCTGGCGGAAGCGGAGCATGTGGACGCGATGGGATTTGAGACCG
>JAMPFK010000024.1 GCA_023664485.1 Bacteroides fragilis
CCCTCCATGCCCTTTTTAAAGTAATCATGAGCGGGAATTCTACGCTGTTTCTGTGTAGCTCTATATAACCCCAATGCGCTTCTCCCTGTTCTGCGCAGAATACTTTACGATTCCCGCGCCACTGAGGGCGCCGTATTTTTCAATTCCGCGGCGGACTCTTCCATATCCATATAGATGAGCGGTTGCTCTTCTCTGATCTCCGATAAAATATTCAGCCGGGAATGATAGTATGTGCGGTTATTGAACTCTATGATATTTCTATGGCAGCGGTATTGATTGTGCAGTAAAATTTCATCGCTCACCGCATCGCATGCAAGACAGGTCTTATCAATCGAATTTTCCGGTAACCGTATTCCTCTGAGACCGCATGCCGTTTTTTCAGTTTTGCATTGGTCATTCCATCGAGCAGGATCACCGGGTTGAGCAGCTGCGGGTCGCCTGCCAGCGTCAGGCTCCCTTACCCATACGATCGGCGCCGCCGTATTGTACTGGCCCGTTTTATCTATGATCACCATATCAAACATGGGCTTTGCCTCTCCAAGACGATGGGCGGAAATACGGGTTATCGCAATCACCGGAAAAATTTTCTGCGGTTTTACGATATTTTCTTTCTTGCCAGGATATTTCACGAAAGCTTCTGTCCCTGCCTTCTCATCCGCCATTTCCAGAATGTTTCTTAAATCCGCATTCCGAGGATTTCTGATTTTCCGGACGAATCATGACGAAATACGGAATGGACACTTTTTGATTCCTCTGTATCATCATCGATCAGAGCGATCGCTTCTTCTTCCGAGACTTCCCCCGCAGCTTTCAATCACATCCCATACCGCCGCATGATGTTTGAGCCGCATGCCCCGCTTCTGCGGAATATCCTCCGGCATTCCCATTCCAGCACCTGCTCCATGACGAGCCGGAAAAGGTTCTGTTTATGGCCATAAAAACGGCTGTTCCCGCGACTTGACCGAAGGGAAGCTTCCCAGTATAAGGACTTTGGAATCCCTGCCGCAGACAGGGGGGATGGGTCGTTGGCCTGTCTCCTGTATTACGCTGTCGGCTGGCGTTTTCTGCATTTTACCACAAATGAAAGTTCAGCACAATATGGCGTGAATACGGGCCGGGTTAAACTTATCAAGATATGCCCTGTTTTCTGAATAGTAAAACCGTCCGCCTGTCAGCTGCAATAGCGCTCCGTTTATTGCCGGTCATAGAAGGGGTCCGGCATATCATGCGCCAGACACCTCTTTGTAACCGGGAAGAGCGTACTCTATGATGATTCTGATTGTGCTTATTTAAGCGAATATGTTCTGCTTCTATCCTTGCCACAATTCCTTCAAACATAAAATATATTCATCGTCAAAAGGATGCTCCTTCGCATAAACCCACAAAGTATCCAGGAACAATTCCTTTTTATCCGAATTATGGTATGCTGCTGCGATTGCTTTCGCTAAATCAGGAAAGCCGTTCAGGATATATAAATATCTCTCTCCAAAAAAGGCTGCCATCCTGTCGAGATCTTTCTTTCTCATGCTGTTAAGGAGTTCGAGCGCTTTTTCAGAACCGGCGGATGAATGGAATAAAATATAGTTGAAACATTTTTCCGCATAGGGACTGATATTGGGCACTGACCTTTTGCATGATATCAATAATAAATCCATGGCGGCTTCAATGGATTGTGTCATAAGATAAGGGAATTTTTTTAACGAATATTTCAGCGCCTCCCTGAATCTGTCATTACCGGTTGTTTTATCGGTATTTTTTAAAAGTGAAATTGCCTCTATGGGATCGGAGTCGAATAGGAAATTATATCTTTTATAGCTCCAATCTATTAAATCCCCGTATTCGTATAAATTTTCAATCCGTGAAGCTGTTTTAATTACTTTTATTGCAATTTCAGGACTGTTATATAATACGGTTTCTATTTGTTTGGCAAGAAAATGCATCATATCCTCAACATATACCTGTGTTTCATTAGTGATAGGAATTGCCGCTAAAAAGGTAACGGCCGCTTCGGGCTGTTCGAAAAAAAACCTGTTAAATGTATGTGCGCCTGTTTCTATCAAAGAAAAGGCGTCATCCATTCTGCCCAATAATAAGCACAGTCTTAATATCTCCGTCAGAGTTGTGGCGGAGCTTTTATATAGTTCCTCTTTATTTGCAATAATATCGCGTAAGAGGTCATTTGCTTCAGCTGCGGAGCCGAACAGATAAAGCTTATGAAGCATGTTTACGGTTAAGTCTAATGAATGAAATGGAATCGTATGAAGTATATCTGTTATTTTTGCTACAATCCGTTCCATTTCTCTGACGGGCATAAATTGTTCTAATAAATCTAAATATTCGATGGATAGCTGAGGATGATCATATATTATTTTTTCGATTTTTACATAAAAATATTTGTTTCTTCTTATATAGCTGTCTATGATGCCGATTTTCTGGCAGCATTGAAACGATTCCGACAGTATTTGGATATTTTCCGGATATTTCTTCAGGACTGTATTGATTAACTCAGTTCCCATGCCTTTAGATTTCCGTAACGAAAAGGATTCTCTATCCAGGCAATGGTTAACGCATAGCAGCCAGTCCAGAACGAGAGAAGCATCGATCCATGATTGCGATAGCATTTGTATACCCCTTGCAATGTTTTCTTCTATTGAGAACTCTTTGTCATTTTCCAGGATATATTCGTTCAATTCCCCTAAAAGCACTTCAAATTGCATGTTTATGCCGCTTTTTGATAAAGCTTTTCTATCGTTCTGCTTTTGTGAATTCGATATTGTTATATCATGTAAACGATAGAGACGGCAGGAAATATCATCCTGCAAAAAATGAAAGATATCTATTTGCTTTTCGAGCAGATTTCTTTGCTCCGCTTTGCTTAATACCTGCTTTTTTTTAATACAAACGCCATCCGGTTCATTTGTAATGTTAAATAAGGATGTAAATTTTAACAAAACGTCTTCCTGAATGTTCATTTTCCAAAACTGCGATATATATGTCCAATCATTTTTCGGAATAATCCGTCTGGAATCCGTTTTAGTCGTTACCTGTAAAATCAATAAATTCATAAAATATGCGGCGCAATACTGCAGGTAGGACTTTTTTACTACATTATCCTGAGACTGCCCATTCCAGATGGTTGGCATATATATGTTACTGCAAAGCATTTCAAGCTGTCTGTTAAATAGTTCTTCAATGATTATGTCGTAGTCCGGACGTTCGCCCTGAAAACAGTTTTTTATGGCGTTTTCTTTCCATTCGACGATCATTTCAATGATTTCCGGCTCCGTACATAAATCTGCGTTCATGAAAGCGGTATAATATTGTCTGTCAAAATGATTCGGATCGTCTAATGCCCTTTGATAGCTATCGCTTCTTTTGGAATTTTTCAGCATGGCTAATTCATCGACTGCTCTGATCAGGTATTTCAGGATGACGTCCGCGACTAAAAATTCGTAAAAGGTTTTGTGCAGGAATTCAAACGCTACTTCTTTATCGTCGGTTTCGATATTTCCCGATTGGGAATCGTGAATAAAAAAGAAGCTGCCAAAAAGCTCTTCCGCATTGCTGAGCATTTTTCCAATATTCTTATAAGCCGGCGTCTGGGCTCCCATATATTTTAAATCGTGTTCCATTTCGCTTACTTTCAGAGAGAGCTTTCCTCTGATGAACATCCCCAGAGCGGCGATGCCTAATTTTTCCATTTCCTGATCTACCATGTTTCCTTTGGCGTTATCGTCGGAGTCCTCGTAAGATACCTCGTCCCCTCTGGATCCTTTCTTTAATTCTCTCCGGATAAAACGTCTTAGCAGTTCGTTATATAATTTGGTCCTGTTCAGGTTTTCCTCCTGCCCTAAAGAATTGGTCCTTTCTTCCAGATTGGCGTCGTAGATGGCCAGCATTAACAGTAGCAGCGGCTGTCTGGAAAGCTCGTCTATGCTTTTGTTGTTTTCGGGCAGCATAAAAGGATTGATATGTTCTTTTAAGAAGATATCCTCGTTATGCTGATTCCATATTTTTATCCATTCTTCTCTCTGCTTTTCATTGAATTCCAGTAGTTTTAATACGATTGTCCCGGTTGGAATATCCGCTTTATCTATTAGCATTTCCCGGCTTGTTACAACGACTCTTACCGGCCTGTGTTTTTCGGCGCATTGTTCCTGAAATTTTAGGATCTTTTTTAACAGATTTCTATATACGCCGCCTGTGGCCTGTAATACTTCGTCATAACCGTCAAATACCAACGTAATAGGATTGTATTTGAAATTTTCTGCGAACCATTTGAACGTTGGCAGACGTTCCGAGGCGTCTCCGTCTTTCTGTATCTGTTCACACACGATATCCTCGATTTCTTTTTCAACGCTTACCTCTCTCAGGGGAATGCGCACAAAGATGTTGTTATGATCGCTCATTCGTGCGCATATGATTTTAGTGAGCAGCGATTTGCCGCCGCCCGGCTCTCCCAATATAAGCAGTAAATTTTCCAGACTGTGATGGGACACATAATATCTCGTCCAGAAGGAATCCATATCATGACATTCTTTTTGCACGGCCCAGGTCTTTTTCTTTTCAAGCTTTTCGCTTCCGGTATATTCCAATAGTTTATAGGATTGCGGTATAAATGCTTCGTGGATAGAGGGATATTTTAGTTTTTCATCGTCGTTTTTTGAGTCGATGATGGGTCTGCCGATATCGTTTTTATACTTTTCTATCATTGCGTTAACGATATTGTTTACTTTATCCTCGCGAATTTTTTCCGGCAGATCGAGAAGTACATTCTCTAAATGTTCCAATCCGACATCTATTTCTTTACTGTGATTGCAGCCAATGGAAATAGTCTTCTGGTATAATTCTTCGATCTGTACCATTTGGTTTTTCACGCCTTCGAGCTGCATATAAATATAAAATTCATTGAAGTGGCTGGCCAGGTATAGATATTGGCTTTTAAACCTTGTGACTGCCAGTTGCGGCAGACCATTAACGATATTGTTAAATTCTGCGATGGTTTGTCTGCTGTTTGTTTCCTCGAAAGAAAGCATATGCACAAATTTTATCAGTCCTTCGCACATCGATTCATATAATTTCTGGAGATGTTCTTCAATATTCTGATAGCCGTAAACGATATTAGGGAAGAATATTCTGGTTTCTGTTAAGGAACCCTCGCTTTCCATTTTGGGGAAATCCGTGTTTTGAAAAAGAGTTTCTTTTTCCTTTAAAGATAAAGCGATTGACTTTCTCATCTGCAATGGCATCTGCTCATCTAATACATCAAAAAAGGCAGTATAATATATCATGGAATAGGCCCATTGTATCTGATGGATTCTTTTGTCGTATTCATTGCTTTTATCTTTTATGATTTTATCTAAAATGCAGCTGCCGATACGAACTAATTCATCTTTGATTGTAAGCGCGTTTAAAAATGCGCTTATATCGCCGTTTGCGCTTCTGATTCCCAATAATAAAATCGCCGCGCCCGAAAGGGCGCTTAAACCGTCGGATATTTCGTTAAATTCATTGTTCTTTTTCAGCTGTTTACATACGTCGTCAAAGGTTAACTGTTTCATATCTCTTCTCCTTTTTTGTAATTTTTATGGGATTCCTTCGTTTGTATATGAGGTTTTTAAAATCGTGGAATAATGCAAAATACATACTTTTATTATATCTATTCTTACAGAAAAAGGGATAAAACGGCGAAAAAAGACAAAAAACAGGAAAAAATGGTAATGCAGCGGAGGAAAATCTGATGATTCTGTAAAAAACGGTATGTTTTTGCGGATTGTCCTATAGCAGGACATATATTTGTTTTGAATATAATACAATATTTGTGTCAAAAATGATGGAGAAGAGTATGGCACGAATAATTGATTATCATGTACAGAATATTGTCGGAAGCAATGTGAAAAAGTATCGCCTGGAGCTTGGCATGAGTCAAAAAGAATTATCGGACAGGCTGGAGACCTATGCCATCTATATCTGCCGGGGTTCCATTTCCAGAATAGAAAGTCATGAGCGTACTGTGACAGATTTTGAATTGAGTGCGATGGCTAAGGTCTTGAAAGTATCAATAGAAGATCTGCTGGAGGAATGACGGCAGTTTTCTGTCATTATATTTATCGCAGCGATTAGAAGGACAGGATTATGAAGGAATTAAATGAGATTTTAAGAGATTTGAGAGAGGATCATGATTTTAAGCAGGAGACAATTGCGAAGTATCTCTGCATCTCCCAGCAGGCTTACTCCAATTATGAAAACGGGCATCGCGAGATTCCGGTCGGGGTTGTAAAAGCGCTTGCGAAGTTTTATAAAGTCAGCACGGATTATTTACTGCATTCGGATATAAGTTATATGGGAAGCATGGATATAAATGCTGTTTATGTCGATGGAATTACCATGCATGATATCATATACGCTATGCAGAAGCTGAAAAGCAGCGAGCGCAAAAACCTGATAAAGTATATTCGGTTTCTGCGGAAGGACTGATAGTTACATTGCCGCTTCACTTTTCATTGCTCTTTGGAAAACAAATTTTGCCGTATTTCTGTCGAATTTTGCATAAAAGAAAAAACAGTTAATTACCATGATATGATAAACATAGTGGATACACAGATAAGTGCCGTTGGAAGAGGATGGATTCGCGTACATAGTTTATCTTGGGCATGGAACGGCATTTTTAAATAAGCATAAGAGAAAAGGAGCCGGCATGGCGGAACAGATTATCAAAGATTATCAGTTAATATCGATAAACCAGCTCATCAGGGCGATGAAAGAAGGAAGGGATAATGCGGAAAGATTTTGTTTCATCATCGGTTCGGGCGCGTCGGTATCGTCCGGAATTCCGACGGGCGCGGTTTTAGAATCCCAGTGGATGAAGGAAATGGAAGAGGCTTCCGGATTGGAGGAGATTCGCGAGGTCGCCAAAGGCCTGAAAGAATATCTTGATAATGATTTTGCGGACATAGAGGCCGATTGGGAAGGAATAAAAAAATCAGGAGAGCTTCTTCCGAGCAAATATTATTTTGATATATATAAGCTTCGATTTTTCCCGAATCATAGAAATGGATATCATTATCTTGAAAAAATCATGGCGAATAAGAATCCCGGTTTTGGCTACCATCCGCTGGCGCTGATGCTGACCGATGGAAGCGGGAGCAATCTCGTTATTACAACGAATTTTGACAGTCTGATAGAGGACGCTTTATTTTTGTATACAGATGATAAACCGCTTGTCATAAATCACGAGCTGCTGGCTGAATATGCGGGGGATTCTAATATCAAGCGTCCGATCATTGCGAAAGTTCACAGAGGGATTTTCTTTGATCCGTTGAATCAGCCGGAGGAAACGAACGAATTAAAGGGAAAATGGAAGGATGTGCTCGCATCCGTTTTTCAAAACTATACACCCGTCGTTATCGGATATGGCGGCGGCGATAACAGCCTGATGAATCTTCTGGAAGACGACAATATCAGGATGAAAAACGGGATATACTGGTGCTATTTTGAGAAATATGGCCTGCCTGATAATAAGATTCAGACGCTTGTAAAAAAGAAAAATGGATATCTCGTTCGTACTGCGGGTTTCGATGCCGCAATGCTTTCGATTGGAAATGCGTTTTTTCCTGATAAAATCGGCGTTCATGAAGCGGAAAAATATTTGAATAACCGGACAAATATGCGAATTGCCAATTACGAGGAAGAATATAAACGGCTGACGGAACAGGAAAATTTAGAGGATAAGGGCGCCGCCGCGGGACCGGTAAATCAAAGCGAGAACGATTTCAAAATAGAAATAGGAAAGATGGTAGAGCGCACAGTCGTTTCGGAAAAGAAACGTGAAGAAAGCAATCAAATGACAGCGTGGGATTATAAGCGTCAAGGAGATCGGCATTGTGGATTGAAGGAATATGAAAAAGCGGTTGAAAGCTATTCAAGAGCGATTGACATGCAGCCGAATATTGCGCAATTCTATAAAGGCCGGGGATATGCGTACAGGAACCTGGGAAAATATGATGAGGCAGTCTCTGATTATAACAAGGCCATTGAATTGAGTCCGGGGTATGCAAACGCTTACAACAACCGGGGATTTGTCTATAAGAGTTTGAAGGAATATGACAGGGCGCTCTCAGATTATAACAGGGCAATTGAGTTAGAGCCGGAGCTTGCAAATCCTTATAATAACCGGGGATTTGTTTACCATGATTTAGGAGAATATGACAAGGCGCTCTCAGATTATAATAAGGCCATTGAATTGGACCCGGAATATGTGATGGCTTATAATAACCGGGGATTTGTTTACCATGATTTAGGAGAATATGACAAGGCGCTCTCTGATTATAACAAGGCCATTGAATTGGATCCGGGGTATGCAATGGCCTATAATAACAGGGGATTTACATATGATAGTTTGGGAGAATATGATAAAGCGGCCGCAGACTATGACAAAGCCATTAAATTGGATCCCGAATATGCGAGTCCCTGTAAGCATCAGGGAGTTCTCTGGAAGAAGAAAAATAATTTGGAAAAGGCCGTTTCTTTCCTTACAAAAGCAATTGAATTAGACCCCAAATATAAAGAAGCCTATGCAGAGAGGGCGGAAGTTTATCGCTTAATGGGAGAGGAATCCAGGGCGGCGGCCGATGAGGCGACGGCGGAAAAACTGTAAGATTCTGTTAAAATCTTTATCGCATAATATGGATGATCCTTCACGGGAATCTGGCTGAAAGTTCTTAAATGAGCTTTCGGCCTTATTTTATTTCCACAGGGAATGCTTTATCTGTCATTTGCACAGAAAAGTTTGACGAAACGGACTTTTTTTAGGATAATAATAGTAAAAGGATGAACAATGCGATAGAAGAAGAGCAGAAGGAGATGCCGGATTGAAAATACAGAGATTTTCATAAGCGGACTTGTTCGATTTGCGAATATTGTGCTCAGGCCCCAATGTCGCGGGTTGAGAGAAAGGCATGGTTATTGTTATGTATGATTATGATATCGTAATAGTCGGCGGCGGCGTATCAGGGACGGCTGTCGCGCGTGAATTATCCCGCTATAAAGCTAAAATATGTGTAATTGAAAAAGAAGAAGATGTCTGCTGCGGTACTTCTAAGGCCAACAGCGCGATTATCCATGCGGGATATGACGCCGTACCGGGTTCTTTAAAGGCAAAGCTTAACGTGCGTGGAAATGAAATGATGGAAAAGCTTGCAAAGGAGCTGGATTTTCCGTTTGAACGAAACGGTTCTTTCGTCATCTGCCAAAGCGAAGCAGATATGCCGGCTCTGCAAAGGCTCTGTAAAAGGGGAAAAGATAATGGCGTTACGGGGCTCCGCATCCTGCCAGGGGAAGAGGTATTGGCAATGGAACCCAATATTACGGAAAATGTCCATGCCGCTTTATATGCCGAAACCGCTGGCATTGTCTGCCCGTTCGGACTGAATATAGCGCTGGCAGAAAGCGCATATATAAATGGCGTAGAGTTCCGGTTTCGTACAAAAGTGCGGCGGATTGAAAAGAAGCGGAAAGGGTTTCAATTATATACGGACCGGGGAGAGCTTACGGCAGGCTGCGTTGTGAATGCGGCGGGAGTTTACGCGGATGAGCTCCATAACATGGTGAGCGGAAAAAAGCTTCATATCGTGCCGAGAGCCGGGGAATATTGCCTGCTGGATAAGGAAGTTGGAAATCATGTTAAGCGGACGGTTTTTGCATTGCCGGGAAAACTCGGAAAAGGAATTCTGGTAACGCCGACAATCCACGGAAACCTGTTGATAGGGCCTACGGCGGCCGATACCGAAAATAAAGAGGGAACGAATACGACAAGGGAAGGGCTGGATCAGGTAATTGAGAAGGCGGGAATGAGCGTAAGGAATCTGCCATTGTCCCGGATAATCACATCATTTACGGGTCTGCGCGCGCACGAAGAGCAGGATGATTTTGTAATAGGTGAGGCGGAGGATGCGGAAGGATTCATCGACTGCGCCGGCATTGAGTCGCCGGGTCTTACGAGCTGTCCGGCGATCGGAGAGATGGTGGCGCAGATCATAAGGGATAAGATGGGATTGGAAGAAAAAGACGATTTTATCCCGACGAGAAAAGGCATTTTGAATCCTGCGGCGCTCAGTAAAGAAGAGAGGGCCGCATTGGTGAAAGAAAATCCCGCTTATGGCCATATCGTCTGCCGCTGTGAGATGATTACGGAAGGAGAGATTATTGACGCAGTCACCAGACCGCTTGGCGCAAGAACGGTAGATGGAATCAAGCGCCGGACAAGGGCAGGGATGGGAAGATGCCAGTCCGGTTTCTGCCTGCCGGGAACAATGGAAATCCTTTCGAGAGAGGGCAGAACGGACATGCTCGATATTACCAAATCGGGCGGCAGTTCCCGGATACTTGCGGGAAGCGGAAAAAGTATTTTACGGAGAGAAGATGCATGATAGAAGAATATGATATCGTTATTATCGGCGGAGGCCCCGCGGGCCTTGCGGCGGCTGTTTCGGCAAAGCGGAATGGAATCGACAGTATTGTCATTTTAGATAGAAATAATGAGCTGGGCGGGATTTTGAACCAATGCATCCACAATGGTTTCGGACTTCATACATTTCAGGAGGAGTTAACGGGGCCGGAATATGCCGGGCGCTTTATTGGACAGGTCAGGGAGCTGGATATTGAATATCGATTGGATACAATGGTCATAGATGTCAGTCCTGAAAAAGTGGTCGAAGCGACGAACCGGAAAGACGGGCTGTTCAGCATTCGGGCCAGGGCCGTTATTCTGGCAATGGGATGCCGGGAGAGGCCCAGAGGGGCGCTCAATATACCGGGATACCGGCCGGCCGGTATTTTCAGCGCCGGTACGGCGCAGAGAATGATCAATATGGAGGGATATATGCCGGGAAAAGAAGCGGTCATTCTCGGTTCCGGGGATATTGGCTTAATTATGGCGAGAAGGATGACGCTGGAGGGCGCTAAAGTGAAACTCGTAGCCGAGGTCATGCCATATTCCGGCGGATTGAAAAGAAATATCGTACAGTGTCTGGAAGACTATGATATTCCGTTAAAACTGCGCCATACCATCATAGACGTCAAAGGAAAAGAACGGCTGGAGGGCATTGTGCTGGCTCAAGTCGATGACAGAGGAAAGCCGGTTTCCGGAACAGAGGAATTTTATTCCTGCGATACGCTTTTACTTTCAGTAGGACTGATACCGGAAAATGAAATTTCCAGGGGAATGGGGATAGAAATGAATCCGGCCACATCGGGGCCCAAAGTGGACGAGAGCCTTGAAACAAATATAGAAGGCGTATTTGCCTGTGGAAATGTACTGCATGTGCATGATTTAGTGGATTTTGTCTCGGAAGAGGCCGCCATTGCCGGGAAAAATGCCGCTGCTTATGTAAAAGGAGAAAGGGCGGAGAGGAACGGGGAACAAATCGTTACCCTGAATGCGGCGGCGGGAATCAGATATACGGTTCCGGGAACAATCTGCAGGGCGCGCATGGATGGGAATCTGACCATACGTTTCCGCGTCGATAACGTTTATAAGAACCGCTTTGTAAGCGTTTTTTTTGAAGAGGAAAGAGTGATCCACAGGAAGCGCCGGATCATGGTTCCGGGACAAATGGAGAAATTCACGCTGTCCGGAGAGCAGATTGATCAGTATCCGAATTTAAGAACAATCACCGTAAAAGTTGAGGAAGAATAGATATGGAAGAAAAGAAATTGACATGTATTAACTGTCCGATGGGGTGTTCTCTTATTGTTAAGATGGATGGGGAGAAACCGGTCAGTATCAGCGGAAATAACTGCAAATATGGCGATATTTACGCGCGCAGGGAAATAACCAATCCGGTCAGGATTTTAACCTCTACGGTCGAGGTGGCCGGAGGGCAGCAGAAGCTGGTGCCTGTGAAGTCCGGGGAAGGGATCCCCAGGGGAAAGATTCTGGAGTGTATGGATGTGTTGAAAACTGTGCGGATACAGGCGCCGGTTCATAGGGGAGACGTGGTTGTGGCAAATATTATGGACACAGGGATCGATATGATTGCGGTGAAGGATGTAGAGGAAAAAGATGTCTGTCGTTTTTGTGATAGGTAGAGATGCCGCATTCTATATTTAAAGAAAAAGGCTTATTTTATTAATCAAAATATAAACAATCCCGAATATCTTTATGTTTAGGCTGGTTATAAAGATGTTCGGGATTGTTATTTTATTTTAGCTGATATAATGGGTAAAATCAAGAGGTTCCGAAACCTGTAGTACAGGATAGTCAGATTTTCAAAATCAAATGCTTATATAGTTATTACAGGCGGCATATACGCAAAATTTGTAGAATTTCAGGTAAAAATGACACAAGTAGTTGTTATAGAAAATGTTATAATTAAAGAAGATATATGTATATCAAAATATTATAAAAAGGAATCTGGCGCGTGTTTTATCTGAATAAGAGAGTGCGTCAATGTACAAAAGAAAAATGAAAGAAAATCAAATATTATCTAAAATGAAATCAGCGAGAGAAGAATGGGTAAAGACAATTGATAAGAAGCCGCTGCGTGCATTAATTGCACCGGCGATAACTGTTATTTTGATATTGCTGAACCGACAGACGGTATATTCAGGAATGTCTAAAATAGAAATGAATCTTATCCTTTTAATTGTTTTCTTAATTGAACTTCTTGTTGCGATTGCGAATCAGAAGAATACTACGAAGCTGTTTTGGCTGGTCGGTACAATTGCTGTATGTTCGGAAATAATTTTTTATAATTTTGTTGAAGAAGGATGGAAGCTTACGCTGACTTCAATACATGAAGTTATAAATGGTTTTTGTGGTATTTGGATAGGGGTGTCTGCTCTGATTTTTGTTTACCTGGCAGTAGTCTGCGTCAGAGTGATCAGATGGACGCAGGCGGATTGGGAGAAGGTAAAAGAAATTCGAAGGGAATATCGGAAAACATGGCTGGAAAAGTATGTTGAACTGCGTGGAGTAATTAATCGATATAAGATTGAACAGCGGGAACAGAGAGCTTTATTGAGAAAACAAAATATCGACGAAAAGATAAAACAACGAGAGCATGTGCGGAAAATCAGAGCGGAAAAAAGGGAGAGTGAACTTCAAGAGCAAGAAGAACAAAACCAGCATAATTTTGAAATGAACCAGAGACGGAGAGCATTAGAAAAAGAGCATCAGGAAAAAACAGATAAGATACAGCATGATAGGAAGGAGACAAAATTAGAAAGTGAAAATGAAATAGAGAGGTTGCGGTATCAAAGAAAAATAGCCGCAAAACAAAACCAGCAGCCTGTTTTAAAACCAGAGATAGATAAGCTATTTGAAAAGTTGCTGAAGATAGCAAAAATACTGGTTCCCATTGTGATTACTGCTTTAATTATCTTGGGTTATATAAAGATGCCCATGAGCGAAGAAACACATGGAATTAATGAATGGATTCGGCAAACAGGACAGTTTATGGAAGCATTTCAAAATGTAGATAAAGAGGAAATGGAAGCATCTCAAAATGCAGGTGAGAATGAAGAGGAAATGGAAGCATCTCAAAATGCAGGTGAGAATGAAGAGGAAATGGAAGCATCTCAAAATGCAGGTGAGGATGAAGAGGAAATAGAAGCATCTCAAAATGCAGGTGAAGATGAAGAGGAAATAGAAGCATCTCAAAATACAGATGAAGGGAAGAATGAAAATAATGGCCTGGGGACATTTGAAGCGCTGACGGAATATACAATTTTCTATATTGCCTTAATAGGAACTGCAATCTCAGTAGTGTTTTTAATATGGAAGACAGTCGAGAGCGTTTGTAGCTGGATGCTGAAAGGAAAACCTTCTTATACGGGTTTTTCCGGATTTTTTTCAGAATACAGCACGCCTTTTGTAATATTAATTATTGCTGTGTCCGTTCTTCTTACATTGGTTGATGCGGGAACGATTATGACAAATCTTCCTCAGTTATTTACGACACTGGCGGGTACTATTTTATGCATAATGCTTACGTTGATTGCGGTGGATGTAATACGTCTGATAATAGATCAAAGTATACGGCCGGGATCCTTATTGCGTACGGCGATGCATCTTACGTTTGTACTTTTTATTGAAAATGTAATGGGCATTGTGATAGGAGTATTGGCTGGCGTTAATTTGAAAGCGGCAATTACTTCCTTACTTTCATTCTTCTGGCATCGTGAGAACGAAGACCTATATCAGAATATGGAAAAAGCAATGAATGATGCTTTAAATGAAGAGATAGATCGCGCCAGACAAAGCAGAAAAAGGGGCTCTAAATTTTCCAGATCCTTAAAGCACTGGCATCGCAGAAAAACACAATAAATATTAAGAATGGAGTGAAAATATGAAACAACAAGAGCAGGAACAGGAACAAAGAGTAAGTAATTCCATGATAGGAATGGTCAATTTATTGCGGTTGTGTACAGTTCTGTTAGCTGCCGTATCTTTCTGGTCAACGGCACAGGGGATGGCTGATTATGTGTTTCATGAAAGCTGGCAGGCATATGCTGCTTCCCTGGCGATTCAGGGAATATTATTGGGGCTGAATTTTTATTATCCTTCTTTCTGGCATATGCTGAAATCCGGCTGGAAAAAATTGGGGCTGTTTTTATTGACAGTTGTTGTGCTCTGTTGTTCGTCATGGTTTAGTTTTATTTTTATCGTAGAGCATGTTTATGGTCAATCGTGGGATGTGGAAAGCCGATTATTGATCCAATCCACTTACCGGAGAGAGCTTTATGCGGCAAATGATTACGCAAATGAATATGGCTCATTGCTGGAGGATGAATTGACGCAGCAGATTATGGATCTTTATTCACAGGCCAAAGAACTGGCGGATGAAGAATTTACAATTACAGATACCATAGATTGGGAGCAGGAAAAAAATAATTATACAGTCGAGGATTTCGCGGCAAGAAGCGAGATGACGACGATCATTAATGCGATGGAATCTGCTTTAAGAGATGGGGCTTCCCCCAATGAACAGGAACGGGCTATAGAAATAATTATAGAAATGCGCAATGGACTTGAAAGTTCCTGTGACAGCCTTTCCAGCCGGATTATCAATACGAATGCTAATCTTGAGATAGCGAATGAAAATTATCAGGCGGCACAAAGAAGTTTGAATATGGCAACAGAAGAAACGAACAGGTCTTCATTGATTACAGCGGTAGCAAGTGCACAGGAATATTTAGAATCTCAGCAGGCTTTATTGCAGCAATTGCAGGATCAATTGACAGATTACCAGGAAGCCCTTGGAAGGATTCAATTTTACGAAATTAGCTTAGGGCTGCGGTCGGAGGGAACGGCAAATCTAATCAGCGCTTCTTTGAGAAGCATTCAGTTAGAATTGTTTCGTGAACAGCCTGATTTAGGGACGTTGGAGACACAGGCGGTGTCTGTTTTTCAGTTGCTTCAGTCTACGATAGATACAGTTGGATTTGAAGAGAACGCTGATTCGGCTGAAGGAGAAAAATATCAGGAATTGTTAAATCAGATGAATGACTTTATCGGTAATTTACGAAATTATAGTATAATTACGGATGCAATGGAAAATTTTAATGTTTTGATAGATAATATGCGTAATGGCTCTGAAGCGCTGGTAAGCGATAATGAAGAATGGAAAGGTGAATGGTCGCAGAAATTGGATGGCCTGAAATCTCAGATTGCAGGACTGCCAGTTTATCTGGGTACGGAAGACGAAATATTATTGAACTATGACAGGGCCTCCTCCTCGGATATATTGGATGAAATGATCCGTCTATATATTGCAGATCATAATGCGGCGCAGCAGGGAATTATTTATCTTTTCAGTCCTTATTGGGAATTGGCGTTGTTTTCTCTGGTATTAGCCTTTTTTCTGGATATTGCAGCGTTTATTACGGGAATGTTTGTTGAGACAATCGAGCAAAGGCAGCAGAGAGAAGGGGAAATGCAGAGCAAAATAGTATTAAACAGTGCAGGAGAAGAGCCCGCAAAACTTTCAGAAGGTGAAAATCTCTCTGTTTCTATTCCTGGGCTTAACACTTACCTTTATTTAAATGGCGATTATATACATGAAGAAGAGCGAAACATATATTGGGCAATTAAGGAAGGAAATGAAATTGAAATAGATTTACCGAAGATGGGGTTGAAAGCGGGTCTCTATACTGAACGAAATAATATTTGGTCTCCGATTGCAGCAGGACAGGAACTGCGCCTTATATCAGAACCACAGGATGGTATATATATCGATTGCACAATAAAATGTCAGGAATATGCTTTAAGCATCGCTACAGAGAAAGATAAAGGCAGCTATTTGGCTACTATTACAGAAGATGTTCCGGCTTATCTTATAAAAAATGACCATTTGGAAATCATTCCGGCATACCTGTTAAATGAAAAAAAGGAAAAAATAATTGTTGTTGCGTTAAATCAAAAGGGAACAGCCGTAATAGCGATTTATATATGTGATAAAGATTTAAGTACAATGGAAGAGTAGTGGTTTACATTCTTGTTACCAATATTGTTCGTGAAAGTGGCGGGAATATTGCAGGAATCGTTTCAGGACAGACCCTGTCCTGCGGATTTTTCGATTAATTGAATGATCCGGTTCTTTTCCCGTAGAACCGGTTCTTCTATATTGTCCGTAAACCGGTAATCTTTGATGATAAAACTGCCGTCTTTCATGACGTCGCGCGGTCTGCCGCCGGGGGAATAGATAAGATTTTCCAATATAGAGTTTCGATAGGTAATATGCAGGCTGTTCCTATCATAAAACAGGAGATCGGCTTTATTGCCAATTTGAACGCTGCCCGTATTTATTTTCAGGTATTTTGCCGGATTAATGGTAATCATATCATATAAAGTCTGCGCGTCGAGATGGGAGATGAGCGCAGATATTCTGACGGCGTCTAATAAAGATAAAGAGTCCGACGTCGCAGGGCCGTCTGTCGCTATCATAACATTAATATCGTTTTCCAGCAGAATATCTATAGCGCAGGGCCGGTTTCCCAGTTTCAGATTACTGCTATGGCATACGGCGACAGATGCCCGACGTTTTCTGATCAGATCGATATCTTCCTGTTTCAAATAATTACAATGCACGAGCAATGTATTTTCATTGAGCAGTCCGAGGCTGTCTAAAAGCTGAATCGGCGATACTTTATATTTTTGGGTAATAGAGAGGACTTCCGCTTCCGTTTCGCAGATATGTAAGCTTACTTTTATGTTTTGGTGATCGTTTAAAAAGGCCGCTGCAGCTTTTAAAGCGTCTTCATCTATCCAGTTCAGGGAATGCAGGCCTAAAAAATATTCCACATTCCCGTAGGCTTTCAGCGCATAAAAATTTTCTTCAAAGCGGTTCATATAGGCAGACAGTTTTTCAGAACGCATAATGGGATATCCCAGATAGGCGTTTACCCCAAACCTGGGAACGTTTGGCCAGCCGCGCACTCCCAATACGGTAAGCGTTCCGTTTTGGATCGATTCGCATAGCACGTTATCGATAGAGCTGCTTCGGATTTCATCCTGCTCTTTCAGAAAAGCGCGATAGAATTTTTCGCCAAGCGCAATATATTCTTCCGTAGAAAGATTGCCTTTATAGCCTCTCAGATAGTATTCTCCAAAGTGGATATGGGCGTTTAAATAGGCCGGAGTGATCATAGCGTTATCCGCATCGATAATCTGTTCAGCCTGTGTGAAATGGTTTCCCAGTTTTACGATTTTTCCATCTTTGATTCCGATATTTACCTTCAGGATTTCTCTTTCCCTGTTTTGCGTGACCACAATGCCGTTTTTAATGATCGTATCTAACAATTCCATTTACCGTTCCTTATGAAAAGTCTTCCGCATCCCGGATAGCTGAATTATATGGGACGAAAGAACATTGTCGGCAGATATCCGTCATGTACAGAATGAAAATCTGTTTTGCGTATCGGAATGACCGCGTCATTTTTTGCTTTGAATGACTGCGGACAGTATGGGTCTTTATGGTTCAGATCTCCGTACCACAGGTATCTTCTGTCATAAACGCCGCCGGCGCAGGTTTCTCTGTATACGCATTCCCTGCAGTCTTCCGGTATCTTTTCGGAAATGATATGCTCCAGCGATTTTTCGTTTTCCAATTTGGAAAGGACATTCTTTTCCTGTATATTCCCAACGATATATTTTGCATCGATTAAATAAGTGCTCGGCGTGATGCTGCCGTCCGCCAGTATGCGTATGCTTTTGTCCCCGGATGGATCGCCGATTGTTTTGCCTGTAAGTATCGTGGAGAACAGGGCGTCATTCAGGGAAAGGATCTGATAATGTTCAGATATATACTTAATGATATCGATAATTGTATTATAATCCGCGATAAATCGTTCAGATATTTCATCGATGCCTTCCGTTGGCCGGTACATATTCATGCGCAGGATAGCGTTATACTTTTTCGCAATGGCAAAAAGGCCGTCGATATTATCTCTGTTCAGATTTTTCCTGCTTCCGAGGAAAACGATGGTGGCGGGTTTATGGTACTGCCGGCACAATTCCAATGTGTTCATCGCCCATTCATACGCTTTGGGCTGTCCACGAAATTCCGTGTGTTTTTCCCGATCGCAATAATCCAGAGATACATCGATTTCATCGATCGCATTGATAAATGCGTTTTTGCAGAAGCCATCCGCTACCGCTTCCGAAAGGTAGCCGTTTGTCGTTAATGCCTGACGGATATCGGGATAGTTTTTTCTGATGTAATCGACTAAGCGGAACCAATGCGGATTCAGCGTATTTTCTCCGGTACCGTAATTGATCGTATTGATCCACGCGTGGTTCTCATCGATAAAATGAATCCAGTCTTCGTATCCTAAATCATGGCTGTCTTTTCTTTTATGCCTGCTGTAACAGAACTGGCAATTCATATTGCAGGCCGATACGGTTCCCCAGCCTATATTCCATTTGTTCATGATAATTCTCCTGACTTTCTTATGTATTTGTTTTCTTTATTATACAGTAAATTTCTGTAATCGTCTGTTCCTCACGACGATTTTTATAACAGAGATTGTATCCGGTATAATCTTTTTCCGATATTTTCCGGATCTTCCTGATTAATGGATTGAAATAATTCTATGCCCTGCCGGGATAGTTCGCTGTCATTTTCAAAGGATCTCAGATCGCTTTCGAGATATTTCAGAGTCCCATAAAACATGTGGTTTCCGGCGTAACAGTATAGGGCAAGATCATTAAAGATCTGCGAAACAATGATTCCGGAAAACAAAGCCGAATCGTCTTTTTCATGATAATAATTTATGGAATTCAGGATACGTTTCCTCAGTAAATCCTGAATTGCCGTTACGGGCATCGTATGTTGTTTCAGCATAGATTCCAATTCTTTTTTCAGACGAACGTCTCCCAGAAGATGATGCGTATCGGTTATCCATTTACGGTATACCGTCGGTAGGTTCATTGACAGAGCAAACAGATTGATATCCGTATAGATTTCGACTTCATCGGCTCTGCCTATATAGCGCTTTAAATCCTGACAGGATACGATATGGAAGGAGAGTTCTTCTCCGTTTTCCGTGATTTTCAGGGAATACATATTCCAAACGTCAATATATCGTTTCCGGATTTTATCGTTATTTCCGAATTTTGACAGAAGGCCGGTAAAATAGCAGTCCAGATCGTCACAGGTATAAATGATGATATCGATATCCCTTGCCGAGGGATTGTTTACAGAACTGCCGCACTGTAAGATCTGCACGCCGGGATCCTCTAACTGCCAGTTCTCTAAGGTTTTTATGAGCATAGCACTGTTCATAGATTCTGATTTCCTCCTCCGTTGCTTATCGGGTTTTCCGGTGTTGTCCGGTATTTTTATAGTTAACGACATTGGAAATTGCCATTTTGGCTTCACAAAAGCCTGCATATATGGCTTTTGTGAAAGACAGAATGCGCAATTTGTTATGTCGTTTACTATATCTGATATTTAAAATACCTTTCATTCCGTCGGTACGGTTGTGGTCTTTATAAATTAGCTGAATCTCCTCCGGGGTACAGGCATATAAGATTTTGATCTCGGAATCACTTTTTATATAGTCCACCGAACTGATAATGGCTGTGATCTGCCTGTTCCCACTGGTTCCGATCCATACGTCGATACCTTCCCCGTCCGGGGAAGAGGTTCCTTCCAGATATCCATAATCCAGAGGGTAAATGTATTCGGGATATCTGGGGTGCGGCGTATTCCTGGGCCTGTCCACGATGATTTTATGTGTTTCCAGCATTTTATCTAACATATTCCAAAAATCAATTATGTAATTATCCATATCGTATGTCTTTGCTCCTGATTTAGGCGTCCTTTCTCCGTGAGGCATTCTAAACTCAATCTAATTTTACAACATTTGGAGGAATAATGGTAAAAATAGTAAAAAAAAACAAAAAAAAGGAAAAATTAGATAATCCCCAATTATCTTCCTTTCATTTTTTTAATGTGTATCTGTCTTGAAACCGGCTGTCCGTCATTTGGAGAAGAGGAATGAATCATATGACAAAAAGCTCTTCTTTTTGGCAAAATTGGTGCATTTTCAAGAAAAAATAGCAAAAACAGAATGCCATGGTAATGGTACAATAGAAGAAAACAGGAACCGGCAATTTGAGTCAGAGCCGGGGATATGCCATGAGCGCAGCCGGGAATCTGAAATTCCCGGCGAGATGTCACCGCAGTAAACTGCTCTGATATGGAGGGATTAGTATGGACGAGAAGAAAAGAATGACCGGTATGATGATTCATGGATTTGCGGCAGCGCATGCGGTGACCGCGGCCTTGCTGGCACAGACGTTTGTGGGAGACGAAGCCGCGCTTACGGCGTTAACGGTCGCAATGATCGTCGCGGTAGCCAGGCTGAACGGCGCGGATTGGGATTCGGGGATGGCGTTGGCGTTCCTGGGAGTTTTTATCGGCGGTTATCTCGGCGTAAGAGGCGCTACATTTCTGGTAAAATGGATTCCAGGCGTTGGAAATGCCGCCAATGCCGCGGTGACCTTTGCGACGACAGAAGTTTTGGGCTGGGCGACTTATCTGTTCATCAAGAAAGGCAAAGGGGATCCGAAAGCGATGACGCAGGCGGAAAAGGACAGTCTGTGGGCGGAAGCAAAAAATATGCGCGAGAAAGAGGAAGCGGAAAGCAAGCGGCTTTATGAGTCGATGTCGGAAGCGGACAAGAAGGAATATAAAGATATCATGAATCAGTTAAAGGAAAAAAATCTGCCGGAAAGCACGAGGAACTATTTGCTGAACCGGTTAGAGACGATATCAGGCAGATACATGTAATACCGGACTCGTTGAGGAGGAGAGGAGATGGCCTGATGGCGCAGGGATTGTTAAATGCTTTTGTGGATTGGCTGATAAAATGCATCATGTATTTTGTCCCGATTTTATTGATGTTAGCAAGGTATAACTCTTTTTTGCTTCATTATAAAAAACCGATGGTGGATATCATTGTCGATGGACAATTTTGCATCATACCGTTTTGCCTTGCGCTGGAATCGATGCTGAGCTTTCTGCGGAACTGGCAGGAAATCGGCGGGAATGTCAGGACGCTGGGGGTATTTTTCTTTATCTGCCTGTTTATTATAGCGATTGTACTGTTATTGATCTATTGGGATCTTTCTTATGTGAATGTACAGAAAGAAGGCCTGATGACATCGAAGGATAAAATGACCATGAAAAATATTATTGTCTTTACATTGGCGGCGGTGCTCATTTTATCCTTTTGTATCGAAGTGGTTATCTGTTAATATCTGACAACATAGAATGGGGGAATGGAGAACGCTCTGTACTGGCGGTATTCCATTCCTCCATTTTTATGTCCCCTGCGGACTTCCTTGAAAATGCGAAAGAATCTGATATAATGAGCGTTAGCGAGAAGAATGAGTTTACTCATTCGGCGAGCGGCGAATGACGATCATGAATCACAGATTCATGATATAATAAAAAAAGGAACAAAATCTTCGGCGGCATGCCGACAGAAGGAGTAACGCAATGATTTATCTATCTCATTTTCAATTTCCGGGCAGAGAAACAGAATATAATTTTACCATGAACCAGAAAAGGACATGTTATGATACCTTCTATCCTTTTCTGGTGCTATCGGAGCATTGTCTGGAAATGCTGGATTTTGAGCCGGTGACGATTTTATACGGCGGCAACGGTTCCGGCAAAACGACGGCGCTGAATGTTATCGCGGAGAAACTGGGGCTGGAACGGGATACCCTGTATAACCGTTCTGATTTTTTTGAAGAGTATACGAGGCTGTGCAGTTATCAGGGAAGCGGCGGGAATAAGCGGCCGCCCCGTATGCCGCAGGGCAGCAGGATCATTACGAGCGACGATGTTTTCGATTTTATGCTGAATCTGCGGAGCATTAACGCCGGAATTGACCGGAAGCGGGAGGAGCTGTTTGAAGATTATCTGGAGAATAAATATTCGCAGTTCACGATGCGCTCGATGGAGGATTACGAACAGTTAAAAAAGGTATGTCTTGCGCGGAGCAGTACGCAGTCGGGATATGTCCGCAGGAATCTCATGAACAATGTGCGCGAGCACTCCAACGGCGAGAGCGCTTTTCTTTATTTTACGGATAAGATTAAAGAAAACAGCCTTTATCTGCTGGACGAGCCGGAGAACAGCCTGTCTCCGGCCAAACAGCAGGAGCTGGTGAAATTTCTGGAGGATTCGGCGCGGTTCTTCGGCTGTCAGTTCATTATCGCCACGCATTCGCCTTTTCTGCTTTCCATGCGCGGCGCCAAAATATACGATATGGACGAAGCGGTGGCAGACGTAAAACGCTGGAGCGAGCTTGAAAATGTCCGGGCATATTATGAATTTTTCAAAGAACATGAAGAGGAGTTTGCGTAAGACTCTTCTTTTTATGTAAGTTGGAAAAATTTACACCAAATTTGGCGGAAATCAGGTATGATGGAGCAAATCACAGCGCTAAGTCTGCATCATAACTGAAAATTGATTTCCGTGGCATACGAAAATAAAGGTATCATTTTCCGACGGGATATGTTATGCTGGACAGAAAGAAAACAATCTGAAAAGGCAGCTTATGGATAAATTTGATATACTGAAGAAATATTTCGGCTATTCTGCGTTTCGGGAAGGGCAGGAAGCCTTAATCGATGGAATTTTATCCGGCCGGGACGTCTTGGGAATCATGCCGACCGGCGCAGGGAAATCGATCTGTTATCAGGTGCCCGCGCTTTTGCTGCCGGGCATCACGCTTGTCATCTCGCCGTTGATCTCCCTGATGAAGGACCAGGTGCGGGCTTTGAATCAGGCGGGCGTTCATGCCGCCTATATTAACAGCTCTTTAAGCGAGGCTCAGATTTCCAAAGCGCTGCGGCTGGCGGCCGCAGGACAATATAAGATTATTTATGTGGCGCCGGAGCGGCTGGAAACATATGATTTTCTGGCTTTTGCCAGACGGTCGGATATCTCGATGCTCACGGTGGACGAGGCGCACTGTATTTCCCAGTGGGGACAGGATTTCCGGCCCAGTTATCTGAAAATCGTGCAGTTCATCGGACAGCTTGCAAAGCGTCCGGTCATCAGCGCCTTTACCGCGACCGCGACGGAGGCGGTCAAGGAAGATATCGTCTGCGTTCTCGGCCTGCAGGAGCCGGAAGTGCTCGTTACCGGCTTCGACCGGAAAAATCTGTATTTCGCGGTGGAGACACCGAAGAAAAAAGACGCTTATGTCATAAATTATTGCAGGGGACATGCGTCGGAAAGCGGTATCGTATACTGCGCCACCAGAAAAAATGTGGATACCCTTTATGAGAAGCTGCGTGCGGAGGGAATTTCCGTGACCAGATATCATGCGGGCCTTACGGGCGAGGAGCGCCGGCAGAATCAGGAGGATTTTATTTTCGATACGAAGCCGGTCATGGTCGCGACGAATGCTTTCGGAATGGGCATCGACAAGTCTAATGTCCGTTATGTCCTTCATTATAATATGCCGCAGAGTCTGGAGAATTATTATCAGGAAGCCGGGCGCGCCGGAAGGGATGGTGAAAAAGCGGAATGCATCCTGCTTTATTCGGCGCAGGATGTCATGATTAACCGTTTTCTCTTAGACAGTAAGGAGCAGAATGCCGAATATACGCCGGAGGAAGTGGAAGCGGTCTGGGAACGCGACGAGGAGCGGCTGAAAACGATGACTTATTACTGCATGACGACGCATTGTCTGCGGGAATTTATCCTGCATTATTTCGGAGAAAAAGGAATCATCCGCTGCGGGAACTGTCTGAACTGTATCCGGGAATATGAGGAAGCCGATGTGACGGAAACGGCGGTACATATCATTTCCTGTATCCGGGAGGTCAGACAGCGGTACGGCATCAATGTCATCGCGGGGATGCTGGCCGGGGACGAGCGTGCGAAACTGCGGGAGTACGGCATGTTTTCCTATCGTTCTTATGGAATCTTAAAGCCGATGCGGGAAATTGAGATCCGGCAGATCATCGGCCAGATGCTGGTAGAGGGCCTGCTCTTTGTGACGAATGACAAATATTCCATTTTGAAGATTACGGAAAAAGCGGATGAACTGTTAAAAAATGACGGGCGCGTCATATTAAAAAAGCCGAAGGAGGAGCCAGGGGTGGATAAGGATGTATCCGGCCGTAAGACGGCGGCCAAAACGAGACGATCCGACATTTTAAATTCCAGGGGGCTTGAGCTGTTTGAACAGCTGCGGGAACTCCGTACGGCCATCGCCAAAGAGGAGAATATGCCGCCTTATATTATATTTGCGGATAAGACGCTGGTGGATATGTGCGTCAGGGCGCCGCTTAATAAAAAAGAAATGCTGAAGGTGACGGGCGTTGGGGAAAATAAATTCAACCGCTACGGGGAGCGTTTTCTGGACTGCATTCTGGAATATACCGGAGGCGTGCGGGAAAAATTTTACTTTGGTGAGGAACAGGGATAGCACAATATTCGTGCATTTTGAATAGGTACTTTACTTTTCTGAGTGGGAATGATACAATAAAACACACATAAAACTTATGCGGTTTCTTTATATATTGTACAAAATTCACATAAGAAAGGACAGGATTTATGAAAATTGAAGATTTCTGTGACATGGTGAAATTTGAAAGTATTATGGATAACTGGGCAAAAAGTACTGGACTGGCGACCGTAGCTGTTGGCGCAGACGGAAAGTATATCAGCGAATGCTACAATTTCACAGATTTTTGTATTAAGCTTACAAGAGGAAGTAAAGAAGGATGCAGGCGGTGCGAAAAATGCGATCAGGAAGGCGAGGGCGTATATTCCTGTCATGCGGGATTGGTTGATTTTGGCATCCCGATTACTTTAAGCGACGGCACCGTGCTTGGAAGCGTCATCGGCGGGCAGGTCCTTCCGGAGACTCCGAATGACGATGCGTTCCGCGCTACGGCAAGAGAACTTGGCATCAATGAAGAAACTTATATCGATGCGCTGCATAAAGTAACGATAAGGTCAAGAGAAGAGATAGAAGCGTCGGCTAACCTGTTAGGCGATGTGATCAATATGTTCGTTCGCTCCAGCTATCAGGAGAAACAGAACGACCGTATTCTGGATAAACTGCGCAACGGTATCGCAAAGGCGGCAAAAGAAATCGAAGCGGCCAACGCGAGCACTTCCCAGATAGCGGCTTTCAGCAAGCGGCAGAATATGCTGGCGCTGAACGCTTCCATCGAGGCGGCGCGTGCCGGCGAGAGCGGAAAAGGTTTCGCGGTCGTTGCCGCGGAGGTACAGAAGCTTGCAGGCGGCATGGCGGAAACGAGCAGGGAAATCGATGAGAGGCTGACGCATCTTACGGTTACGATCAATGAACTGAACGATTGATCGAGAGGAAAGAAAAGGCAGTAGAAAGGGGGAATCGTTATGAGTACGATGTCAATCGGCAGGGGAATGTTTGATTCATATTCCCATATCGCGAGCGGAAAGCGGATTAACTCCGCGGCGGATGATGCGGCGGGTCTCGCGATTGCCAAAAAGATGCAAAGAGAGGAAACAGGGCTCAGGGTCGGCGCGGAGAATGCGCAGATGGCTATGGGAGCGCTGAACGTAGCGGATGGCGCGCTGGAGGGCGTAACGGATTATCTGCAGAGAATCCGCGATCTTGCGGTAAGATCGATGAACGGCCTGAATTCGCCTTCGGATAAAGCGATTTACCAGAAGGAGATCGACCAGTTAAAGAGCGGTATTGAGTCATTGGCGGAGGGCACTTCTTTTAATGAGCAGAAACTGCTCGACGGAAGCATGGCCGATCTGGATCTGGTGACGAATCCGAGCGGGAGCAGCAGAAGAATCCAGATGGCTAATTCTACGCTGGAAGCGCTCGGTATTGCGGATCTGGATGTGACTTCCGGGGATTTCAGCCTGGATGCGATAGACAAAGCGCTGGATATGGTTTCTTCGCAGAGAAGCAGCATCGGCGCTTCGACGAACGGTCTGGAATATACTTACAATTATAATACCTCGGCATCCTTACAGCAGCTGAAATCCAGAAGCGGCCTGGAGGATCTGGATCTGCCCAGGGCAGTTTCCGAGAAGCAGAAGAATGAGCTTCTTTTCCAATATCAGACGGCTATGCTGCGAAAGAAGATGGAAGAAGAGGAGAAAGTGAGCAAGATGCTCTTCTGATACCGCAGATGGATTTTTTATACAGAGAAATTCATCCCCGGCGGCGCGTTTATAACGTGTGCCGGGGATTTTTATGCTGTCTGAAAAAGTATCTTGCATTTCTTTCCGCATACGCTATAATGAAAGGACTACAGTTCATGAGAAACAGTCGGAAGAAGGAACGGGTGACAGGATGTTAAGTAAGACAAAAAAGAAATTTATCGGCGATAAGGCTTTTTATAAGATGGTGCTGGCAGTTGCAGTGCCCATTATGATTCAGAACGGCATCACGAATTTCGTGGGCCTTCTGGACAATATCATGGTCGGCCAGGTCGGGACAGAGCAGATGTCCGGCGTCGCTATCGTTAACCAGCTGATGATGGTATATTACCTCTGCATATTCGGCGGGCTTGCGGGCGCGGGCATTTTTACGGCGCAGTATTTCGGGCAGAAGGATAACGAGGGAATCCGGCATACGTTTCGTTATAAATTCTGGATGGCGCTGATCCTGACGACAGGGGCGGTCCTGCTGTTTTTAGTCTCTGGAGAAAATCTGATCCAGATGTATTTGAGCGGCGGCAGCGACGGCGGAGATCTTGCAGCCGCGCTCTATCATGGAAAAAATTATCTGTGGGTGATGCTTCTCGGCGTCCCGGCTTTTATGGCGGTGCAGATTTATGTCAGCACCCTGCGCGAGTGCGGAGAAACGGTAGTGCCGATGAAGGCGGGCATTGCGGCTGTCTGCGTCAATCTGTGCCTGAATTATCTGCTGATCTACGGCAGGCTGGGCCTGCCCGCGCTGGGCGTCGTGGGCGCGGCAATCGCGACGGTGATATCGCGGTATGTGGAGGCGGCCATCGTTATTCTGTGGACTCACGGGCACAAAGAGGAGAATCCCTACATAATCGGCATCTATTCGACGCTGAAGGTGCCGGGGCGCCTTATTGGGAAATTTTTTATCAAGGGAGCGCCGCTGCTCATCAATGAAACGCTGTGGTCATCGGGAATGGCGATGCTTACGCAATGCTATTCGGTGAGAGGTCTGAGCGTTATTGCGGGCCTGAACATTGCAAATACGATTAATAATGTATTTAATGTCGTGTTTATTGCAATGGGAGACGCAGTGGCAATTATTATCGGACAGTTTCTCGGTGCCGGCAAAATGGAGGAAGCGCGGGATACGGACAACAAGATCATTGCCTTTTCCGTATGCTGCTGCATCGGCGTCGCGTTACTGATGGTCTGTATCGCTCCACTGTTTCCGCAGATTTATAATACGACCGATGAAGTCAAGGCGGTGGCGGTACAGTTCATCATCGCACAGGCCGTTTTTATGCCGCAGGCGGCTTTTATGCACGCGGCCTATTTTACGCTGCGTTCGGGCGGAAAAACAATCGTTACTTTTTTGTTCGACAGCGTATTCGTCTGGTGCGTCAGCGTTCCGGTGGCCTATTGTCTGAGCCGGTTTACGGGAATTCCCGTCATCGCGATCTTTGCGCTGGTGCAGATCGCGGACTGGATCAAATGCATGATCGGGTTTATTCTGGTGAAAAAGGGCGTGTGGCTGCAGAATATTGTGGCGGTGTCTTAGCAAATCTGTATTGTTTCAGAATTGGCGTAATTACCCTGTTTCATGTGCCGCAGTAAATTTCCGGAGGTGATTAATTACTGCAATGGAGATGAGTTTACGGATTTTGAAAGTGGATAAAGCAGACTAATATGAAAAAACAGGAAAGGAACAATAAGAATGAAAAATAGCGTAGAACTTAAACAGTTGGTGGACGATCAGGATTTTATAGATAATATGAATAAAGCTTTTTCGGATTTACGAGCTGATTATGAATTGACAATGGATACATCTTTGGAGAAAATAAATGAGTTAAATCTGTTACATGTAGATGTAAAAAATCATCTATCGGATTTAACATCACTTTCAAGGAAATCAAGTGGAACAATTTGTGGATTAAGAGGAACAGGAAAGACTCATTTAATGTTACTTGCCAGACACAATCTGAATTCCAATCTCTGGAAAAGTGAAAAAGATAATAATTTGTGTATTTATCTCAATATGAAGCGTTTATGCTTACCGGATAATTGCGATAATGATACATTTAACCGTGTCTTTAGCATTTTTATATATGAGGAAATATCTGCACAATTGTTAACTGTACTGAAAGCAATGCGAGGAAAGTCATTTCTTGAAAAAGTTCAAAAGGTATTCAATAAAAAGAAAAAAAATCTTAGGCTGAGCCTTCAAAAAGCAATTACATATATTTTTACCATGAATGCAATTGCGCATGAGGGAAATGAGCAAATCCGTAATATTGGTGCAGGTAGTTATGAGAAAGAGGATATAAATAAGGAAATTTTCGAGTTAGTTAATGAACTTAATGTATCATTAAAAGAATTGGTTCCTGAGACTGGTATATCAATTAATGAAACAGAAATGTCTGAAACTACAAAAAGATTAAAAACCAATAATACATATTACCAGTATCTCAACATAAAAAGTGTGAGAAATCAACTAATAGAAATTATCTCATTATTAGGACTGGATTCAATTACATTCTATATCGATGAATGGGAGAAGATAAGTACAATTCATAAATGCCAGGAACGGACTGCGTCATATATTGATAAGATAATGGATGATCCCATATATTTCTGGATTGGGATTGTTCCATATAGAGGCGGGCTGTACTGTTTAGATAATGGTGCTGATTTACAGCATCAGATTAATCTGGATGAGAGCCTTGTCTTTGAAGCCTCCGATCAAGAGCGAAATCTATGTATAAATTATTTTAAAGGATTAGTAAATCGAAGATTAAAACACTATTTTCCGGACAAGGGATATACATATGACATAATGTTTAATTCGGATGACAATTTTGCCAGCCTTGTCATGGCAAGTATGGGAAATACCAGAGATTTTGGAACCATGCTTTTTAAATGCTGGTCGGGTTATCAAACATATAGGAAGTCACATCTTTCGCCTGGAAGGCCATTTAAATATATTTCTAATCAGATGATTGTGGATGCGATCAAAGATAATGGAGATAAGAAGTATTCTAATATTGAAAGTCAAAATGACGTTGTTAAAGTCTGGAGTGATATAAAAAATTATTGTATTAGTAAAAAATCCAGTCATTTTGCAATAGAAGAAAAATCGGAATCATTAGATTGTTTGAGAGAGCATGAGTTTTCGGAACTAATATACCATCGGTTACTGCATCTGAGAAAGACACATGTACCGGCAAAAGATACTGATGTTGAGAGTAAACTATCTATATACGCAATTAATTATGCTGCAACATATTCTCTGCATTCACAGGAAAAAAAGATGTCGTTCATTATTGAATATAAAACGATACATGATCGCGTTAGACGTTACATATATAACCCGAAAGAGGTGTTGAATCAGATTCGAATTTCAAGCGGTGAAATTTTTCCATGCATTAGCTGTACAATGCCTGTTAACCCTAATTCGATGAAAGCGGCTTGGGAAAAGAATTCGTGTCCGTTTTGTGGAGGTAAAATATATAGAGGGTAATGCCTGAATGGTGCGTACTATGTCTTCTCAAGGTAATTTCTGTTTTCGACACAGCGGTTTAAAATCAAAGGAGTGTAGAAAAGCTCTGGTTCCATAATGTTTCATTGGGTTCTATTCTGATTCATAAAATGAAATAGATACTTCAAAAAGAAGAATACGATTTTGCATATGCTAATTGGCGGACAAACAAAGCTTCGAAAACAGTTCCCATGCCACGGCAGTATCTTGAAATGTTCCGGAAAAGCCTGTAAAATCAATGATTTCATAGTGAAATAAGGTACTTATTTCACCACTACTACACCATTTTGGGAAGAGTCTTGAAATAACAGGCAAAAAATACTTTATTGGATTATAGTATTTTGTAGAAAATTTTGTTATGATATGAATTGGGGCTGTCGCACTAAAATAGTGCTTCAGCCTCTTTTTCTGTGCGTAAACTGCACATTTTCCACATAGAAAAAAGAGCCAGAATCTTGGAAAAATCTGGCTCTTAGTGAAAAATAAATGTATGCAAAACGATTTTACTTTACACAAAGATTATACCTTTTATGGGAACAATTATCAACTGGTTCTTCCATTGGATTTGGCATGCATGATCCCTGTTGCTGATTCAGTTCGTTTATTGAGTCAATTTATAGAAGGGATGTTTTTAGGGGATTTATATCGAACTTACTGCAGCGAAGGGCGTGAAGACGAGCCCGCTCCACGTCAGATGCTTAAGATCATGGTCTATGCCTATATGAACCATAAGTATTCCAACAGGGAGATTGAGAGCGCCTGTCAGCGCGACATTAATTTCATGTGGCTTCTGGAAGGTGCAAAGGTGCCTGACCACTTCACCATTGCGGGGTTCTGTTCCCTGCACTTTGCCCTTTGTGCGGAACGGATTATGGCAGAAATATCCCAGTTCCTTTACCAGATGGGGGAACTGTCCGGTTTTATTTTTTTCTTTCCACACATCACTCCATCTCCCTGAATGTGCCAGCCATTCCGCCCACAAGGCTCCACTGGCGCTGCATATAGGATTTCAGATTTTCCGCGCTTTGCCGATATGCCTCACAAGCCACTTTCTTATTGCTTTGACAATATCTATACCGTATCATCCTTTATCGCTTCCACAATAGCATCATCCCGGATTTTCTTAGATGCCAGTACATAAATACCATT
>JAMPFK010000025.1 GCA_023664485.1 Bacteroides fragilis
CGAAACACACCGGAACGACTTCTATATCCGCAAATTCTTCAAGCTGGCGTATCAGCTCGCCTGCAAGTCCGACAGGGTTGCCGTCATCGTCCTGGCCCGAAAACGGGAGATGATAGCGCGTATATCCGAACGTCAGGGTGTTCTTCTGCTGCAGCCACTGTTCCTCCTGCTCTGTCAAAGACAGATCTGACGTTTTATTAAAATATTTCTGAAGCAGTTCGATCGTAAACTTCGGGGAAACCGTATCTATCTGCGTCATCGCATTATTCAATTCATCAAGCAGCTCGGTATTGGATTTCCTGATGGCGAAATATCTGCCGTCGCCAAGGCCCATATCCGACGATGAAAAAAGAACCTTGTCTGCAAGGGTGATGTCCGTTTTGCAGACTCCAGCCATGATATCAATGTCATCGTCAATAAGCATTTGGCTTATTTCTTCCTTACTTCCATATACATATTCATATTTCCAGCCTGCATACCGCGCCAGCATTTGAAAATAATCGTATGCGTATCCCGATTTTCTCACATCATCTGAAAAACCATCCTGGAATTCGGGTTCACCATTATCATAGTATCCGACGCGCACCGTAACTGCATTTGTTCTGAGGATCAAATCAGGATTTTCATCTGTATCAGTATTACCAGGTGCCGCAGGAGTCACATTTTTATCTTTGGCAGAAGCAGACACAGACAACGGCGCAAAAACGTTTGCGCATACCGCCGCACAAAAAATAAAAGTGATGATAGATATTATATTTTTTTTCATGACGCCCTCCTGATAGTTTATTAATATAGTATTCGATTATTCGTTAAAATTTTGTATTATGACATTTTTAAAGTATAACATAACCAGACGGCTTTTTCAACCACTATTCAGTCTGCCAGTCTGCCCGCGTCAAACGCATGAATGAACAATCTATCAAATCATCTGTAAACATTGAATCGCTGTATGCGTTTATTTTGAGCCTGAATTTAGTTAACAAAAGAAGATTAAGCATAATTAAATGGAATTGTGAATGTGTTTATGGTACAATGATAAAACTGCACAATTTAACAATCGGTATTTAAAGGGAGGCAGAGCGTATGAATATTGATGATTATAAAACATATATTTCAGCAGAAACTATGATGGGACCAAACAGCGTAAGGGTATTAGCAGAGCTGATTGATAAATATCCTTTACAGTTACTTCCTGATGATGTAATTCTCGATTTGGGATGTGGAACAGGAGTAACAAGTCTTATCATTGCCAAAGAAACAGGAGCGAGGGTTTTGGCGAATGATTTATGGGTAAGCGCAGAAGAAAATGGAAAAAGGTTTGTTGAATGGGGCGTTGGGGAACAGATAACTCCTGTTTGTGAAGATGCGAACAATCTTCATTTTGAAAAAAAGCAGTTTCGCGCTCTTATTAGTATTGATTCTTATCATTATTTTGCAGGCAGTAAGGGATTTTTTCAGGAAAAGATTTTGCCATTTATGAAAGATCACGGAGTGGTTTTGATTGGAATTCCCGGTCTGAAGGATGAATATACAGGTCGTGCCGAAGAACTGCTTTCCGATTGGCTGGGAGATGATTCCCATATGTTTAAAAGTCCAAAACTTTGGAAAGAACTCCTTGGCGACAGCGATAGAATCGGGTTGGCGAAAACATGGGAAATGGATTGTTTCAATAAAGCATGGGAGGATTGGCTTGCAACGAATAAAAAGTTTGCTCTCAGTGATAAACGACACTTTGAGGCAATTATAAAACCATATACTTGTTTTGTGGGTATTTATATCAGGCTGAAATAGTCATTGTGATGTACTTCACAGATTCAGGGTTGTTGGTTAAGCATTTAGGTAATGGGCGTTTGAAACATGGAAAGAGATGGGTTCGTTATGCGCATAAAACAGATGAAGCATACGGGGGTTCTGTTTATAAAACAGAATGTTGTTTTTCCCGTAATGACTTGCCGGTATTGCACGCCGGAACTGATTTATGCGCCGAAAGCAGGTGAAAATAATTTCCATATTTTTTTGACTTTGTCATTTAAAAAGAGTATAATGTTGCCATATTAATATGAGTCTTTGAGGAGATATTATTTGGAGACTTATCATGGAAAAGGAAAGAAGAGCGAAAATATATAAAAATTTCATATTGATTGCCCCTTTTATCATTGTTTTCTGCATATTGGGCGCAGTTGTCTTAGGAGCCGCAAGGCGGATATCGGTTGAGATGTCGGAAGCGGCAATCAGCAATCTAAGTGAAAATCTTGATTTAATCAGCAATACGATTGATACTCTTGTGAATCAGCAGGTAAACATTCAGAAAATGATTGCTGAAGAGCTTGCAGACGAAAAAGATCCGTACAATATTGTCCGCTCTTATGGCGTGAATGACACAATCGTAAAGCTGTCAATTCTGTTATCCGGAGAGAAAGAAGGGATTTCCAATACGGGAGAATCATTTACGGAAGATTCTTTGGATTTTTCGGCGGGCAAGTCGGCCGACAATCTTCCACTGTCCGAATCTTATGTAAATGGCATGGGAACCTGGGCATATACGATAAAGTGTCCGGTTATAAAAGACGGCGAAGAGATTGCAACGCTTTATGCGGAATACATCTATGATTCATTCGACAAAGTCCTTCCTGACAGATTTTATAATAACGAGGCAAAATTGTACCTTATCGATACCGCCAGTGAACGACTTGTATTGACGCCTAAAAGGCTCTATGAACTCAACGCCGGACATATGACTTTGGGTGATTTTTACAATGCCAATAAAATTGTTTCTCCGGATATCCATTCCAGTGTTGCCGCAAATATGAAGGCGGGAAAAGACGTGATGTTCTATCACGAAATCCAGAATGAAGAATCTCTGGTATATATGTGGGCTGTCAACGGCGGAACCGCATACCTGATTGGATATGTACCCATCGTGGCGATACAGCGGGAAGGCGATGCGGTAAACCAGAACATATTCATCGTTGTATTTGTTACGCTGGCCGCATTCTTTAGCTGCTGCCTGTTTTATTTCTTATATGCAAGACAGCGTAACAAAATCCGTAAGGAGCGGGAAGCCGAGAGGGAACTCCACAACAAACAGCTTAAAGAAGCTTTGCAGGCGGCGCAGATTGCCAGTACTTCCAAGACGATGTTCCTTTCCAATATGTCGCATGACATCCGTACGCCGATGAACGCCATACTCGGTTTTGCCTCGCTGCTTGAAAGAGATGCAGACAACCCTGAACGAGTGCGGGATTACATAGGGAAAATCAAGGCTTCCGGACAGCATCTTTTAAGCCTGATTAACGATGTGCTGGATATATCCAAGATTGAAAGCGGAAAAGTCGTACTCACAATCGAGGAATTTTTCTTACAGGATATTCTGAATGCGGTTGACGCAATTATCCGCCCTGCGGCAAAGGCAAAAAATCAGGAATTTACCATTACCGTTACGGAGATTAAGCATAAGTATCTGATGGGTGATGAAACAAGGCTGAACCAGATTTTGATTAATCTCCTTTCCAATGCGGTAAAATATACGCAGGAAGAAGGGAATATCTGGCTGCGCATCACAGAGCTCCCCCAGCATTCCAGCCAGTATGAACATCTTCGGATAGAAGTAGAGGATAACGGGTATGGGATGACGCCCGAATATCTGGAAACGATTTTTGACGCATTTACGAGGGCGGAAAACAGCACAACAAATAAAGTGCAGGGTACGGGCCTTGGCATGGCGATTACCAAAAATATTGTCGAGCTGATGGGCGGAACGATAGAAGTCACGAGCGAAATGGGTTCGGGAAGCCGTTTTGTGGTAGAACTTGAACTTCGCATTCCTGATACGGAAAAAGCGGAAGACGATAACAAAGATAATCAGCCTGCCGCCAATATAGCAGAGAACTGTCTGGAAGGAAGGCATTTCCTCGTGGCGGAAGACAATGAAATTAATTCAGAGATTTTATGCGAGATTCTGAATATCGAAGGCGCGACCTGTGAAGTTGTGGAAAACGGCAGGCTGGCGATAGAATACTTTAAACAGTCGTCTCCGGGAAAATTTGACGCAATCCTGATGGACGTCCAGATGCCTGTGATGAATGGCTATGATGCAACGAGGGCAATCCGCTCTTTGGAGCGTGAAGACGCAAAAGAAATACCGATTATCGCCATGACGGCGAACGCCTTTACAGAAGATATAAGAGACGCTCTTGAATCAGGCATGAATGCGCATATTGCAAAACCGATTGATATGGCTGTACTGAATAAAACGATCAGCCAGTATTTAAAATAGAGTTTTACAATTATCTAAAGTGTTTAAGGAGGAAGACATGAAAAGAAGTATTAAAAAATTAACAGCATTTTTTCTTGCTGCGGCAACGGCGCTTATGGCGTCAGCGTGCGGGCAGAATAATCCCACTGGCGTGAACCTTGTAGAAAATGATGAGAACGCTGAAAAAACTATTTCCATATATGTACCGGTGGCGCGTTCCAAACCCGATCTTGAAAACGCCGCACAGACGGCATTTGATAAGACTGTAATTATGGCGGAAGAAAAACTGAATGTGACCATAGAGTATAATACATACACGGCAAACGACTATCAGGAAAAATCCTATGACGATGTGGCGATTGAGCGGATACAAAACGGCATGGACGATTTTTATATGCTGAATCCGGATGTCACCAAAAAAATGGGGGAAGAAGGGCGGCTGGCGGATTTGTCAGACCTTGACTGCGTAGACAATCTCCGTGAAGTTGTCATAACGGCGAATACGGTAGACGGAAAACTGGTTGGAATACCGCAGGAAGTGGTTGTCTATGGTCTGTTTGTGAACAAAGATATGTTTGACCAATATGGACTTGCACTGCCGAATACGCCGGAAGAATTTCTGGAATGCTGCAAAGTATTTAAAGAGAATGGCATAGAGACTCCTATCGGGGCGAACAGGTGGTGGCTGGAAACATTTGTTTTTGCACAGGCGTATGCCGACCTTTACAATGGCGGTAATACGGAAGCGGAAATTGCGGCGTTAAACAGTGGAGAGCGTAAGTACAGCGATTATATGCGCGAGGGCTTTACCTTTTTGAAAGAACTGATCGATCTCGGATACATTGACGCCGAGGTTGCCTATACCTATGAAGCGATTGATGGTGAAGGACCGGATTTTCTTGCGCAGAAAACCCCGATTGTCATGGCGTATTGGGGTGCGGCAAATACCGAGACGGCATATGGAAATCCTGACTTTCATATGCAGGTCATCGGTTTTCCGAGCGATTATGGGCAGATGCCCGTAATGTCCATGACAGGTCTGTCGGTATTGTCTGATGCAAAACATTTAGACGATGCTATGGCTGTACTCGAAGTGATGCTCTCCGATGAAGCGCTGCTTGCTTATGCAGAAACAAATCATGTAATATCTCCTTCCAGAAATGTTGAAGTGGAGTGCGTTCCGGCGCTAAAGCCGCTTAATGATTTGGTAAACAGCGGAACGTATGTGCTTGCCAGCAACGCGGGCATGGACGTGGAACAATGGGGCAATACCTGCCTGATTGTCCGTGAACTGTTAAACGGCGCGTCTGTAGAAGAATGTATGGCGGAATTTGATAAGCTGCAGGAGGAAGCGCTTGCGGCGGATGGGAAATAGAACCGGTTTGAAGGAGTAACAGGTTATGGATAAGATTTTGGCCGGCGCTTTATAAGATTCTGCTCGATTATGCGGAAGAAAAGAACAGGAAACAGTTGATGTTCGATACGGCGTCGGCCGCGGTGGACTGTCACAGATTTTTTGAAAAAGAAGGTTATGTTCGGATAACGAAGGAGGAGCAGCCTTTTGCATACGAATACCCGGACAGGGATTCTTATCTGTATTTATTGAAATTGCAGTATGGAAATCAGATGATAATTTTGGCGCTTGAAGAATCTAAAACTTGAAGCGCCCTTTTCTGTTATGTATAATAATAAACAACGCTGAACTATAGTAAACGACATAACAAATTGCTCTTTCCGGCTCTTGCATAAGCCATATAGGTAAGCTTTTACAAGTTTGAAAAGGCAATTTCCAATGTTATTAACTATAAAACAGAGAAGCAGTTTCTGCATCATACAGCGGCAGAAGGGAGTATGATATCAGCAATGAAAAGAAAGCGTCGGAATGAGTTAGAAAAAGCCGGAAGAAGGGCAGGGTATGGAACAGTCTGCTGCGCGGCTGCCTTATCGGCCTGCCTGTCAGTAGGATGCGGTAACGGGACTCCCCTGCAGAATGGGCCGTCAGCCGTTTCGACAGAACAGGAGCAGTCAGGACAGGCGGCAGCGGAGCAGCCGGTTCAGGAATCCGGTCCAACGACGCAGCCGGCGCAGGAATCCCAGCTAACGGAACAGTCGGCCCAGGTATTGCAGCCACAGGGAGAGACGGCGGCAGAACTGCCGGCCCGGGAGGCCCGGACACCGCAGTCACAGCCGGAACCGGCAGAACAGCCGCCGGCAGGCAATGCGCAGACGGGCGTTGGGCTGGAGCAGGCTAAGAGCGCGGCGCTTGCCCATGCGGGGCTGGAAGCGTCCAATGTGACTTTTATCAAAGAAGAACAGGATTATGACGACGGCAGGCTGGAGTACGATATCGAGTTCGTGACGGCGGAGACGAAATACGAATATGAAATCGCCGCAGACGACGGCACTATCCTGAAATCATCAAAGGAGCTGATCGGACAAAGAACGGGAGTCGTACAGTCGGCGGGCGGTATCACGCAGGAGGAGGCGAAGAAAGCCGCGCTGGATTATGCCGGGCTGAATGAGGATCAGGCAGTCTTTTCAAAGGTTGAACAGGACTATGACGACGGCATCGCCGAATACGAAATTGAGTTCTATGCGGATAAAAAAGAGTACAGCTTTTCCATCAGCGCCGCTACCGGAGAGATCCTGGAAGTTGAAATCGACCGGGATTAAGGGAAGTCAGGAAAATTTTAACAAAATTTACAATAATGAGCTTTCTTTTATCGTCAAAATGATGTATTATCTTATTATCAAGACTATATGATGGAGGGTTAAACTATGGCAAAAGAAATGATCGCAATGCTTCTTGCCGGCGGACAGGGTTCCCGTCTGTACGCGTTGACGGAGAAGCTTGCCAAACCGGCAGTTCCATTTGGCGGAAAATATCGTATTATTGACTTTCCGCTTTCCAACTGTGTGAACTCCGGAATCGATACGGTAGGTATTTTGACGCAGTATCAGCCGCTTGTGCTGAACGAGTATGTAGGCAACGGCCAGCCCTGGGATCTGGACAGACTCTATGGCGGCGTCCATGTGCTTCCGCCTTATCAGAAGGCGAATAAGTCGGATTGGTATAAGGGAACGGCCAATGCGATTTATCAGAATCTTTCTTTTATCGAAAGATACGATCCGGAATATGTTATTATTCTGTCCGGCGACCAGATCTGCAAACAGGATTACAGCGATTTCCTGAAATTCCATAAGGAGAAAAATGCGGAATTCAGCGTTGCCGTTATGGAGGTGCCGTGGGAGGAAGCTCCCCGCTTCGGCCTGATGGTCGCGGACGAAGACGACAGGATCACAGAGTTCCAGGAGAAGCCTAAAAATCCCAAGTCGAATCTGGCGTCCATGGGTATCTACATATTCAACTGGGATATTCTGAAAAAATATCTGGAAGAGGATGAGGCGGATCCGGATTCCGAGAACGATTTCGGCAACAACATCATTCCGAATCTGCTGCGCGACGACCGCAGGATGTACGCTTATCATTTCAGCGGCTACTGGAAGGACGTAGGAACCATTTCTTCCCTGTGGGAGGCGAATATGGAGGTTCTGGATCCGGAACACAGCGGCATCAACCTGTTCGATGAGGACTGGAAGATTTACAGCCGTAAAGCGGCTATGACAGGCCATAAGATTTCAACGGGAGCCGTTGTGGAGAATTCGATGATTACCGACGGATGCCAGATCAGGGGAACGGTCAGACATTCGATCCTGTTCGAGGGCGTTAAGGTGGAAAAAGGCGCTGTTATCGAAGATGCCGTTATTATGGGGAACACGGTCGTAAAAGCGGGCGCTGTTGTAAGACACTGTATCGTGGCCGAATATGTTACAATTGGTGAAAACGCTGTAGTAGGCGCGATGCCTTCCGGCGAGGAGAACGGCGTTGCGACCATCGGCGCGGGAATTACGATCGGGGATAATGCGAAGATCGGCCCGAATGCCATGGTCAATAAAAATGTAGAAGGCGGTGAAGAGCAATGTTAAATACAAATACAAATGCACTCGGCATTATTTTTCCTAACAGTTATGATTCGCTGGTTCCGGAGCTGGTCAGCATCCGTTTGATGGCATCGATTCCGTTTGCCAGCCGTTATCGCCTGATCGATTTTACCTTATCCAGCATGACGCACAGCGATATCGGAAATGTTTCCATTATGGTGAACAATAATTATCATTCTCTGATGGATCATCTGGGCTCCGGCCGTGAATGGGATCTGGTCCGCAAGAACGGCGGCCTGAATATTTTCCCGCCTTTTGCTGAAAAAGATTCCAAACCCTATGTGGGGCGGGTAGGCGCGCTGGCGGGCATTCTGAACTTCCTGAAAGGACAGAAAGAGACCTATGTAATTTTGACGGATGCCAATATTGCGGTCAATTTCGACTTTAAAGCGATGATTCAGGCGCATATTGACAGCGGCGCGGATGTTACGATCGCCTATAATGAGCAGGAGCTGCCGGAAAGCCTTGTAAAGCTTCCGCCTAACGGCAAATGCTTCTATTATACGTTCGATATCAACGATGGAAGAGTAACAAAGATTTATGTAAACTCAAAGGAAAGCGGCGTTCAGAATTTCTCCATGAATATGTATGTGTTGGAAAGAGAACTGCTGATCAGCCTGATCGAGGAAGCTTATGTGCACGGACACGAGTTCTTTGAGCGCGATATTCTCGTGCCCAAATTGAGCCAGCTGAATATACAGGCTTATAAGTGTGACGGCTATATTGCCCGTATCAACGATTTGAAGAGTTATTTCGATGAAAATATGAAACTTCTGGACGATTACAACCTGAATGCTTTGTTCTCAGGCCCGCCGATTTATACGAAGCTTCATGGCGGCAACCCGACCAGATACATAGAAGGCTCCAAAGCGCAGAATGTGATGGCGGCGGACGGCTGCGTCATCGAAGGCGAAGTCGAGAACAGCGTCCTTTTCAGAAGCGTGCAGATCGCAAAAGGCGCGAAGGTCAAGAACTGCGTGCTGATGCAGGGAACCGTAGTGGAAGCGGGAGCGGATATCGAATATCTGGTCACGGACAAGAACGTTACGATTACGGCAGGCAAGGAAATGAAAGGAACGGATACTTTCCCGGTATATATTGGGAAGAACCAGACAGTTTAAAAAAGACGAAAAGAAGTTCTGAAGCCGCTGTGCCCTCCTGGCACAGCGGCAGGAACTTCTATGGTTTTCAAAGAAAACCTTTTTCGTCTGGCAGAATGGCTTATGTCATTCTGCTTTTGTTTTTTGGACGAGAAAATGGATAGAAGGAGTCATGTATCATGCACAATGAATTGACGCAGAAAGACATCGAGAAGATGCAGGAGGAAATCGAGTACCGGAAGCTGGTCGTGCGCAAAGAAGCGCTGGAGGATGTTAAGACGGCGCGGGCGCATGGGGATTTAAGCGAGAACTTTGAATACCATGCGGCCAAAAAGGTGAAGAATCAGAACGAAAGCCGCATCCGTTATCTGGAACGGATGATCCGGACCGCCGTTATCGTCTCGGATGAGTCCGCAGAGGACGAAGTCGGACTAAACAATACCATAGAGGTATACTTTGAGGAGGATGGAACGACGGAGAAGTATAAGCTTGTAACGACGGTCCGCGGAAACTCCCTGGAGGGCCTGATCAGCACGGAGGCGCCGCTTGGCAAAGCGCTTCTCGGCCATAAGGCAGGCGACCGGGTGTATATCGAGGTCAATCCCTCCTATGGTTATTATGTCGTCGTGAAATCCATCGAGAACACTGTCGATGACGGCAGCGATAAACTCAGGAATTTCTGACGGTTCCCGAAAGCTGGCATAACTTTTTCCGAACAGGCATATAGGTTATTGAAGAGGAGGAAAAAGATATGTATGAGATGAAAACAGCGGCAGAAACCATCCGGTTGCTGCATTCCGACCGGGAAAAGGGACTGGACAGGCGGGAGGTCCTTGAAAGGAGGACAAGGCAGGGCGCCAACCGTCTGCGGGAACAGGCGGGAAAGAGCGTCTGGCAGATGATACTGGGTCAGCTCAACGACCCGTTGATTTTAATTTTAATCGCGGCGATGGCAATCTCGCTTCTGCTCGGAGAAGCGGGCGACGCGGTCATTATCGTTACGGTCGTCGTATTGAATGCGGCTATCGGCGTGATTCAGGAAGGAAAGGCCGGTAAAGCGGTAGAGGCACTCAAGAAAATTTCCTGTCCGCAGGCGGCCGTTATCCGTGATGGAAAAGCGATGAAGATCGCCGCCGAAGAGCTGGTCACGGGAGATATTGTTTTACTGGAAGCGGGCAGTATGGTCCCGGCGGACATGCGTTTGCTTGAAGTACAGGGAATGCAGATTGAAGAGTCTACCCTAACAGGAGAGTCTGCTCCAGTGGAGAAGGAAGCAGATTTTATGGCAGAAGCAAAGGGGGACAACAGCTGTGCGAATATGGCCTATATGTCTACTTATGTGACAAGAGGCCGGGGAAAAGGCATTGTGACGGCGACCGGCATGGATACCCGCATCGGCCATATCGCGGATATGCTCCATGAGACGGGAGAAAAGCTGACGCCTTTACAGAAGAAGCTGGGGGAGCTGGGAAAGGTGCTCAGCATTCTCGCGGTGGCGATCTGTGCCCTTCTTTTTGTGATTGCGGTCTGGCAGAAACGAAACGTGGGAGAAATGCTCTTAACCTCCGTTTCGCTGACCGTGGCGGCGGTCCCGGAGGGGCTTCCGGCGATCGTTACGATCGTGCTCGCGCTCAGCGTATCGCGGATGGTGCGGGCGCGGACTATCGTGAGGAAACTCTCTTCCGTGGAGACACTGGGGGCGGTGGATGTGGTCTGTTCGGACAAGACCGGTACGCTGACTCAGAACCGGATGACGGTCACGGAATGCTATTTCGACGGCAGAATGGTGGAAAAAGAGAAGTTTTCCCGCTTTTTTACGAATCAGATATGGCAGGGGAGCGAATGGGAAAAGAGCGGCAGGGCCCATTTCCTGCTGGGCTGTATTTTATGTAACGATGCTCCTTCGGAAAGCGGGTTTGGGGACCCGACGGAAATGGCGCTCGTCCACATGGCGGAGGAATGCGGGCTTGCGGTCGGTGAGATCAGGAACCGCTTCCCGCGTCAGGAGGAAATGGGCTTCGACTCGGAACGGAAAATGATGACGACCTCGCATCTGATGCAGGGCGTCTCGCAGGGAAGCGGCCGGATCTCCTATTCCAAGGGGGCCGCAGAGAAAATACTGGAACGTTGTACGGCTTTTTATCAGAACGGAAGGAGGATCCCTCTGTGCGGGAGCGACAGGGAATCGCTTGGCCGGATCCTGAACGGGCTGATGGGCGAGGGCAGACGCGTGCTCGCCGTCGCGATGCGGCCGGACGGCGGATTGCAGGAGAACGAAATGGTCTTTCTCGGTTTTGTCAGTATGCAGGATCCGGTCCGGCCGGAGGCGGTGGAGGCCGTCGGGGAATTCCGGAAGGCAGGCGTTTCTACGGTGATGATCACCGGCGACCACAGGAATACCGCTTTTTCGATTGCAAAGGAGCTGGGCATTGCCGTTTCCCCGAACGAATGCGTTTCGGGGCGGGAGCTGGATACGATGGAGGAATCCATTTTCCTGAAAAAACTGTCCTTTTTGAAGGTATTCGCGCGTGTGACGCCGGAGCATAAGGTCAAAATTGTGGAAGGCTTTAAGAAGCTCGGCAAGACGGTGGCGATGACGGGAGACGGCGTGAACGACGCTCCTTCTTTACAGGCGGCGGATATCGGGATTGCCATGGGAAAGAACGGCACGGATGTAGCGCGCAATGCCGCAGATTTTGTGCTGATGGACGATAATTTTGCGACGATACACCTTGCGATCAGAGAGGGGAGGGGTATTTATGAGAATATCCGGAAGTCGGTGCTTTTCCTGCTTTCCTCCAATCTGGGAGAGATCATGACGATGCTTGTGACGATTATCGCGGGCTTTCCGAGTCCCTTAAAGGCGAGTTTCATTTTGTGGATCAATCTGATCACGGATTCCCTGCCGGCGCTCGCGCTCGGCGTGGACGACAACGAGACGGATCTGCTGATGAAGGAGCCGCCCAGAAAAAAGGGGGAGTCGCTTTTTGCGAAAGGCGGCCTGCTCTGCGTCCTCTGCTACGGGTTCGTCATCGGCGGCGTAAGCCTTGCAGCCTTTTTGAAGGTGCCTTATGACAGGCTCGTGGCGGAACGGCTGCCGATAAGTTTACATAATATTATAGAAAGCTATCAGATTTCCGCGGTCTTAGTCAAAGCGCAGACCCATGCTTTTACGGTGCTCGGCATGAGCCAGCTTTTCCATGCGGTCGGTATGCGGGACGTGAACCGCTCCATTTTCCGGATGAACCATAAGAAAAATCCTTTTATGATCCTGGCGCTCGTGTCCGGCCTTTTTTTACAGTTCATCGTGACGGAGATCGAACCGCTTATCGCGCTTTTCGGTACGGTGAAGCTGGCATGGATAGAGTGGGGGCAGCTGCTCGCTCTGTCGTTAACGCCGGTCATCGTTCATGAGCTGCTCGTTGCCGTTCATTACGGCGTGGAGAAAAAAGGCGTTACAGAAGCGTACCAAGCGCCAGCAGCAGAAGAAACAGCCCACTGAGCCAGGAGAGGTCGAGGGACAGTTTTTTCGACAGGAGCAGGCCGGAAAGATAGCCGAGAAGGAAGAACAGAAAATGGAAGAACGCGGCGGACAGGAAAAGAAAGAGCAGGGAAGTTACCTGGCAGGAAAAGGCCATGCTGGCCAGCACGCTGTCGAGAGACAGGGCAAGGCTCAGGAAAAGGGCTTCTTTGCCGCTTAAAATCTGTACCTCCTGCCTGTTCGCCTCTTCCGGCGAGAAATAAATGGTAAAGATGATGTTGAGCTGTCTGATCTTACAGGTCCAGTTGCCGATGATGTCCGGGTATTTCTGCGCCAGATGGCGTATCAGGCTTTCCAGCAGCTTTTCAAGGCCCAGAAAGAACAGGAGCAGGAACGAAAGGATGGAAAAAAGGCGGGCCGGAAAAAAGGAGAAGAGCAGCGCGCCGAGTTTTGTCATCAGTGTAATGGAAACGGAAGGGACGAATACGAGAAAGATAGCCGAAAGCGGCCTGATGTGAACTCTGGAAGCACCGTAGGAAAGTCCCGCGGTCAGGGAATCGACGGAAACGGCGAGCATAAAAAGCAGCACAGGTATCATTTCGATGAACATAGCGCTACCTCGAATTGTATCTCAATTTGATTTATTTTATCATATGTAAAACTTTGGAAATTGACTGTACGCGGTTCCTGAAAAATGATAAGATAAAATAAGGAAATTGTTGAAAAGGAGGTTTTCCTATGGAGCTGATGTTTATCGGGGCGGATCACGATGTGACCGGGAGCTGCCACTATCTTTGCATTAACGGAAAAAATATCTTAGTGGACTATGGAATGGAACAGGGACAGCAGACTTATCAGAGCTGCGAGCTGCCGGTAGAGCCTGCATTGATCGATTATATTTTTCTGACGCATGCGCATATCGACCATTCGGGCATGCTGCCTTTTCTCTATGCGAGGGGGTTCCGGGGAAGCATCTATACGACGGATGCGACGGCGGATCTGTGCAGCATTATGTTACGCGACAGCGCCCACATTCAGATGCAGGAGGCGGAATGGAAGAACCGCAAGGCTAAAAGAAGCGCGGATAACGCGCTGATCGAGCCGGTCTATACGATGGAAGACGCAGACGGCGCAATCAGGAGGCTGGTTCCCTGCGATTATAATGAAAAAATCGAAGTATGTCCCGGCGTAACGATACGTTTTACGGATATCGGCCATCTGCTGGGTTCGGCGAGCATCGAGGTCTGGGCGGAGGAAGAGGGCGTTACGAAAAAACTGGTCTTTTCCGGCGATATCGGCAATATGGGGGTTCCGCTCATGAAGGATCCAAGGATGACGAAAGAAGCCGACTATATCGTTATGGAATCCACTTACGGCGATAAATACCACAGTGAGGTGAAACTCGATTTTATCGGAGAACTGACGAAGATTCTGCAGAAAACTTTCGACAGGGGCGGGAATGTCGTCATTCCTTCCTTTGCGGTAGGCAGGACGCAGGAAATCTTATATTTTTTAAGGCAGATCAAAGCCGAACGGCGTATCAGGGGGCATGACGGATTCCCAGTCTATGTGGACAGCCCGCTCGCCGTGGAAGCGACCGGCATCTTTCAGCGCAACAGTACGGAATGCTTTGACGAAGAGGCGATGGCGCTGATTCAGAAAGGGATCAACCCCATTACCTTTCCGGGGCTTCATCTGGCGATTACGAGCGATGAGTCGAGAGCGATCAATTTTGAAAATACGCCTAAAGTCATTATTTCGGCTTCGGGCATGTGCGAGGCCGGCAGGATCCGGCATCATTTAAAACATAATCTGTGGCGTCCGGAATGTACGGTGCTTTTTGTCGGATATCAGGCGGTCGGCACGCTGGGCCGGGCGATCGTGGAGGGGATTAAGGAAGTGAAGCTTTTTGGCGAGACGATAGAAGTCCGCGCCGAAATCGCCAAGCTGGCGGGCATGAGCGGCCATGCGGACAAAGCGGGACTGCTGCGCTGGCTGGAAGGTTTTGAGAAGAAACCGGCGCGGGTCTTTGTCGTACACGGCGAGGACAGGATCTGTAAACTTTTTACGGAATGCCTGAAAGCTGAGCACGGGCAGAAAGCCTGTGCGCCTTACAGCGGAACCCGGTTCGATCTGCTCGCCGACGAATTTATTTATGAGGCCGCGCCTGTTATGGTGAAGAAAAAAGGCCATATCGTCTCGGATATCTTTGCAAGGCTGGTGGCGGCAGGGCAGCGGCTCATGGCGGTCATTTATAAGAATGAGGGCGGTACGAATAAGGAGCTGGGCAGATTTGCGGACCAGATCAACGCGCTGTGCGATAAATATGACAGGTAGCGGGGGATAAAGAGATGAATCTGATTGTTGCGGTTGATAATCGCTGGGCGATCGGCTGTAAAGGGAGACTGCTCGTGCGCATTCCGAATGACCACAAGGCTTTCCGGGCGGAGACGGCCGGGAAGGTCGTCGTGCTCGGACGAAAGACATTGGAGACTTTTCCGCAGGGAATGCCGCTTGCGGACAGAACGAATATTATTCTTTCCGCGAATCCGGATTACCGGGTAAAAGGCGCCATCGTCGTACACAGCAGGGAGGAGCTTTTTCAGGAACTGGCGAAATACCGGGATGAGGATATTTATATCGTCGGCGGGGAAAGCGTTTACCGCATGATGCTGCCTTACTGTCAGGCGGCGCATGTGACGAAGATCGATCATGTATATGAGGCGGACGCCTATTTCCCCGATCTGGATAAGTCGGAAGAATGGGAGATTACCGCGGACGGCGAAGAACAGACTTATTTTGATATCGCTTACAGTTTCGTGAAATACGAGCGGATAAAACGGAAAGAGAAGGATTGAAGGCGGAGCAGAAGAAGCAGGAGGAAAAAGGAAGATGGGCGAAGAAAAGAAACCGGAGAAGAGAAGCGGCTTTACTTCTAAGCTGGAAAAACAGGCGGTTTCGCTGCTTCTTGCAAAGGACGAGCTGGAAAAAAAGAATATCGAGCTGGAGAAAGCCATGATCGACGCCAGAAAGGCAAGCCGCGCGCGCGATGTTTTTCTGGCCAATATGTCCCATGAAATACGGACCCCGATCAATACGATGCTCGGCCTGAATGAACTGATCCTGCGGGAAAGCCAGGATGAGACGATCCGGGGCTATGCGCTCGACATCAGGCAGGCCGGAACGGTCCTTCTGTCGCTTATCAGCGATATTCTGGATTTCTCCAGGCTGCAGTCCGGCAGGATGGAGCTTTCAGAAGGGATCTATGATATCAGTTCTCTGCTGAACGATCTGATTAACAGCATTTCGATTCCGCTGCGGAAGAAAAAACTGCGCCTGACGCTGGATATCGCATCGGACATCCCGTATAAATTATCGGGCGATGAAGTGCATCTGCGGCAGATCATCGGCAACTTACTGACGAATGCCGTGAAATATACACAGAGCGGAACGGTAACGCTCCGCGTTGGCTGGAAACCGCTGGAAGAAGAGAAGCTCCGGCTGGAAGTCTCGGTGGAGGATACCGGCATCGGCGTAAAAGAAAAAGATATTTCCGGAATTTTTGAGACTTTTAACAGGCTGGATATGGAGACGGGCGGAAAGGAAGAGGGAGGGGGGATCGGGCTCGCCGTGACGAACCGTCTTGTCGGAATGATGGGCGGTCAGCTGGAGGTAAAGAGCGAATATGGCAAAGGCTCCGTCTTTTCCTTCGCGATTCCGCAGAAGATCGTCAACAGGGATCCGCTCGGCGATTTTCAGGAACAATATGACAGGAGTGTCAAAAAATCTGTCAGTTACCGGGAAAAATTCATTGCGCCGCTCGCGAAAATACTCGTGGTGGATGATAACGCGATGAATCTCGCGGTGGCGCAGGATCTTTTGCGCAAGACCAGGCTGCAGACAGACGTCGCCTCCAGCGGCGGAGAGTGTCTGGAAATGCTGAAACGGAAGGAATATCATCTGATCTGCATGGATCATATGATGCCGGTCATGGACGGCGTTCAGACGCTGCAGGCCATCCGGGAGATGGAGGGCAATCCTTCCCGTAATATTCCGGTCATCGCGCTGACCGCCAACGCGGTCGTTGGGGCGAAAGATTTTTATCTCGATGCAGGTTTTGACGATTATCTTTCCAAACCGATCGAACCGGAAAAATTAGAAGATATCCTGATTCGGTATCTTCCGGAAGAGCTCGTTTATCTGACGGGGGATGAAGGACTTTCCACAGAGAAGGAGGAAGAAGCGGACAGGCTGAATACGGAAAAGCTGACGGATATGGGAATCAATGCGGCGAACGGCCTGAAATATATGGGCGGAAGCCGTTCCCTGTATAAGAAGGTGCTGCGCGATTTCCGGGATATCCTGCATGAGAAGGAAGCGCAGTTAAAGGATATGCTGAGCAAAGAGGACATATCCGGCTATGCGATCATCGTCCATGCGCTGAAAGGAAATGCGCGCAATGTGGGTGCAGACGAACTGGCGGAGGAAGCTTTTGAGCTGGAGAAAAAGAGCAAGGCCGGCAGGCTGGAGGAGGCCGAGGTGCAGTCGCCGATCCTGTTCAGCATGATGCGGACGCTGGGGGAAAATCTGGACAGATATATGGAGACGGAAATGCCGGGAGCCGGTGCGGGAAAAGAAGAGGAGACGGCGGAAAAACAGCAGATATCCGAAGAGGAATGGAAAAAGAAGCTGGAACTGCTCCACCGGCAGCTCGACGATTTTGACGGGGACAGCGTGCTGGAGAGCATTACGGAGCTGAAACAGTATCAGCTGACGGAGGAGAACCGGAGGCTGCTGCGCATGTGTGAAAAAGCGGTCAGCGATTTTGCTTACGATGTGGCGATGGAAATCGTTTCTTCCGCGTTGTAGGCTTGACTTTTGCCGATAAAAGTATAAAATAGGGGGAAAAGAACTTCTAAAGCTCATGCCGGCGGGTATTTCGCCGGGAAGTTCTGTCTGCACCTGGGGAAATGCCTGGAATGCGGCATTTCCCTGAACAGGAAATAGAATCAATACGGACTGAGGAAGGAGAAGCAGCAGGTTATGGAAAAGAAAAATATAGATTGGGCAAATCTTGGTTTCGGATATCACGAGACCGATAAGCGGTTCGTGGCAAATTATAAGAACGGCGTATGGGATGAAGGAGCGCTGATCGGGGATGCGTCCATTACGATCAACGAATGCGCGGGCGTTCTGCAGTATGCGCAGACCTGTTTTGAAGGCCTGAAGGCCTATACGACGGAGGACGGCCATATCGTTACCTTCCGTCCTGATCTGAACGGGCAGCGCATGGAGGATTCCTGCAGACGTCTGGAAATGCCGGTATTTCCCAGGGAACGTTTCGTGGAAGCGGTCGCGCAGACCGTGGCGGCCAATGAAGCTTATGTGCCGCCTTATGGTTCGGGAGCGACCTTGTATATCCGGCCGTTTATGTTCGGGAGCTCGGCCGTTATCGGCGTGAAACCGGCGGATGAATATCAGTTCAGGATTTTTACAACGCCTGTGGGGCCTTATTTTAAAGGCGGCGCAAAACCGCTGACGATCAAGGTGAGCGATTTCGATCGGGCTGCGCCGAACGGCACCGGCCATATCAAAGCGGGACTGAACTATGCGATGAGCCTGTATGCGATCGTGACAGCTCATGAAGAAGGCTTTGACGAGAATATGTATCTGGATGCGGGGACGAGAACCTATGTGGAAGAAACAGGCGGGGCCAATTTCCTGTTCATAACAAGGGATAATAAGGTCATAACGCCTAAGTCGGACAGCATTCTGCCTTCCATAACGCGCCGTTCGCTTCTTACGGTCGCCAGAGATTATCTGGGCCTGGAAGTGGAAGAACGGCCTGTTGCGTTAGAGGAGATCAGAGATTTTGCAGAATGCGGCCTCTGCGGTACGGCGGCGGTTATTTCCCCGGTCGGCAAGGTGGTGGATCATGGAAAAGAAATCGCATTTCCGAGCGGGATGACGGAAATGGGCCCTGTGACGAAGAAGTTATACGATACTTTGACAGGAATCCAGATGGGACGCATCGAGGCGCCGGAAGGCTGGATCCACGTTATCAGATAAGTATGTACAGGAAAGGCGCAGGCAGTCTTGTCTGCGCTTTTTTTCGATATATTGGATGAAGCCTATGTATGAACGAATCAAAAAAGAGTATCCTTATTTATATGAAACGCATCTTCATACGGCGGAAGGAAGCGCCTGCGGACACAGTACGGGCCGGGAGATGGCGGCAGCCTGTAAAGCTTATGGCTATACGGGGATTTTTGTGACCGACCATAACTGGGGCGGCAATACCGCGGCAGACCGGAAGAAACCCTGGGCGGAATGGGTCGATGAATTCTGCAGGGGATATGAAAATGCCAAAGCGGAAGGAGACAGGATCGGCCTGGATGTATTTTTCGGTTACGAGGCGGGATATGACGGGACGGAATTCCTGATTTACGGCATCGATAAGGAGTGGATGCTCGAAAATCCCTCTCTCCGGCAGGCGGATATCAGGAAGCAGTATGAGCTTGTGCACGCGGCCGGCGGTATGGTCATTCATGCCCATCCCTACAGGGAGGAGGACTATATCCCTGAGGTGCGTCTTTTTCCGGAATGGGTCGATGGCGTGGAGGGCGTCAACGCCACGCATTCCAATTCGCGGAGCATCGCCCATAACGATCCTGATTTCGATGCAAAAGCCATTGCCTATGCCAGGAAGCATCGGCTGCCCATGACGGCGGGCTCCGATATCCACCGCGCGGCGCTGCTCGGCGGCGGCGTGGCCTTCCGCAGAAGGCTCGCTTCGCCGGAGGACTATATCAGGGCGGTCCTGTCGGGAGAAGATTATGTATTGACGAACGGCGAATGCTGGTATAATAAAGAAGGAAAACGGCTGGCAATGGAATAGAAGAAAGAGAAGAAAATATGGTCATGAGCATGGTGAAAAGAAGAAAAAGGGCGGCGGCGCTGTTCCTGGCCGTATCGGTGCTTCTGTCAGTGTTGACAGGCTGCGGCAGCGGCGGCGCGGACGGCGTGAAGGTCGTATTGACGACGGGCTTTGGCAGGGACGAAGTATTCCGCATCGAAACGATTTCCTGCACGCTGCCCGAAATGATGGTTTATCTGACCAATATCCAGAATCAGTATGAGAGCGTTTATGGATCGGAAATCTGGAATATCAATCTGGGCGATATGACCCTTGAACAGAATGTAAAGGATATGGCGCTGGCTCAGATCGCACAGATCAAGACGATGAACCTGATGGCGGAGCAATACGAGGTCAAGCTGACGGAGGAAGAGAAAGAGCAGGCGGAAGCGATTGCGAAGGCCTACTATGCTTCCCTGAATGAGACTGAAATTGAAGCGATGGGAATCACGAGGAACATCGTCGAGAGACTTTATGAGGAGTACGCCCTTGCCCGGAAAGTCTATCAGTATATTATCAAGGATATCAACCCGGAGATCAGCGATGACGAGGCACGGACCATTAAGGTGCAGCAGATCTTGTTAAAGACCTATGCCACGGACGGTATGGGCCGGAAGATCGAATATACGGAGAAGGCCAAAGAGGATACTTATCAGACCGCCTGCGAGGTATGGGAAAAGGCGGCTGCAGGAGAAGATTTCGACGAGCTGGTACGGCGTTATAACGAGGGAGAAAAGAGCACCGATTCTTTCGGCAAAGGAGAGACGGATCCCGCTTTTGAGAAAGCGGCCTTTAATCTGGGAACGGGAGAGATCAGCGACATCGTGGAGACGGAAGAGGGTTACCACATTATCAAGTGCATCAGCACTTTCGACAGGGAAGAAACGGACAGCAATAAGGTCAAAATTGTGGAACAGCGGAAGGAGGAAGTATTCGGCCAGGAATACGACGCTTTTGTGGAAACGCTGACGAGAAAGCTGAATGAGGAGCTGTGGGAGAGCGTCGGCTTTATCCACGATGAAAACGTTACGACTTCCGATTTCCTCGAACTGTTCAATTCGAACTTTGAATTTTGAGTTTAGAAAAAATTTAGAAATCTGAAAAGCCTTATAAATAGAAGGTTTGCAGGGAATTGTTAGCACTCATTATCATTGAGTGCTAATTTTTTCTTGACTTTTTTATGACTCCGCATTACACTGTTCTTTAGATAAAGACCGGATGAAAAAAGAAAGAGAAAGGAATGTGGTAAAATGGCATCAAAACATGGTAATTTATCGATTAACAGCGACAATATTTTTCCGATTATCAAGAAGTGGTTGTATTCGGACCACGATATTTTCTTCCGCGAACTGATTTCCAACGGTTGCGATGCGGTGACAAAACTGAAGAAGCTGGATATGATGGGAGAATACGCCCTGCCCGATGGTTATAAGGCAAAAATTCAGATCATTGTGAATCCGGAAGAGAAGACATTGAAATTTATCGACAACGGACTCGGCATGACCGCCGACGAGGTGGAGGAGTACATCAATCAGATCGCCTTTTCAGGAGCGACGGAGTTCATTGAGAAATATAAAGATAAGACAAACGAGGATCAGATCATCGGCCATTTCGGCCTTGGCTTTTATTCCGCTTTCATGGTAGCGGATGAGGTGCATATCGACAGCCTTTCTTATCAGGACGGCGCGGCGGCCGTGCACTGGGAATGTGACGGCGGCACGGAGTTTGATATGGAAGAGGGAACGAGAAGCGAAATCGGTACGGAGATCACGCTTTTCCTGAACGAGGACTGCCTGGAGTTCTGCAATGAATATAAGGCGCGCGAGGTCATTAAGAAATACTGTTCCTTCATGCCGATTGAAATCTATCTGTCCAAGGCGAACACGACGGATACCCAGACGATTACGGAAGCGGAAAAGCTGGATACAGACGTCGTAGTCGAGGAAATCAAGAAGGAAAAAGAAGAGGATGAGCAGAAGTTAAAGATCAGGAAACGCCCGGAACTCTTAAACGAGACGCAGCCGCTCTGGAGCAGGCATCCGAATGACTGCACGAAGGAAGAATATCTGGAATTTTACCGGAAGGTATTTCAGGATTATAAGGAGCCCCTGTTCTGGATTCATTTGAATATGGATTATCCTTTTAATCTGAAAGGAATCCTGTATTTCCCCAAGATCAATATGGAATATGAATCTATCGAGGGAACGATCAAGCTGTACAACAATCAGGTGTTCATTGCGGATAATATCAAGGAAGTCATTCCGGAATTCCTGATGCTGTTAAAGGGCGTCATCGACTGTCCGGATCTGCCGCTCAACGTATCCAGAAGCGCGCTGCAGAACGACGGATTTGTCAATAAGATCAATGAATATATTACGAAGAAAGTCGCAGACAAGCTTTCCGGCATGTGCAAGACCGAAAAGGAAGAATACGAGAAATACTGGGATGATATCAGTCCTTTCATCAAGTTCGGCTGCCTGAAGGACGATAAATTCTGCGAGAAGATGACGGATTATATCCTGTTTAAGAATCTGGACGGCAATTATCTGACTCTTCCCGAATGCCTGGAGGTCAATAAAATCGATCCGGACGAGGCGGAAGCCTCCGCAAAGGATGAGAACGGCGGGGAAGCAGAAGCCGGAGCCGTAGATGAGAACGGCGAAAAGGCGGAAGCAGAGGCCGTAGACGAAGGCGGCGGGGAAGCAGAAGCCGGAGACGTAGAAGAGAACGGCGAAAAAGTAGAAGCGGAGGCCGTAGACGAAGGTGGCGGGGAAGCAGAGGCCGGAGCCGTAGACGAGAACGGAGAAAAAGTAGAAGCGGAGATCGTGGAGGAAGACGTAGAAGAGGAAGCTGCGGAAGAGGAGAAGAAAGAAAAGATTATCTACTATGTGACCGACGAGAAGCAGCAGAGCCAGTATATCAATATGTTCAAGGCCGCGAAAATGGATGCCGTTATTTTGACGCATAATATCGACCAGCCCTTCATTTCCCAGCTGGAGGCGAAGAACGAGGGCATTAAGTTCCAGAGGATCGACGCTGACCTGACCGATACGTTTCGGGCCAGGACGTCCAGGAAGGCCGAGAAGGAAATGGAAGAGCAGGCGGAAGAAATCGCCGGCATCATGAAGAAGGTATTGAAGAAGGATTCCATTACCGTCAAAGTTGAAAAATTGAAGAACAAAAAAATCTCTTCCATGATCACCTTATCCGAAGAGAGCAGAAGAATGCAGGATATGATGAAGATGTATTCCATGCCGGGTATGGATGCCGGAATGTTCGGCTGCAGGGAAGGGGAAACGCTGATTCTGAACGCAAATCATCCGCTCGTGCAGTATGTGATCGAGCATAAGGACGGCGAGAACGTTAAGACGATCTGCGAACAGCTTTACGATCTTGCGCTGTTACAGCATGCGCCGCTCGAACCGGAGGCGATGACGAAGTTCGTTGCAAGGAGCAATGAGATTATGCTGCTTTTGACGAAAGCGTGATGACAGGAAAAACGATTGTTCCTGGTGAAAGCATAATGATTTCCCGACTGCCTGCATACTATATTTTCCTCAGGATGTCAATATACCAAAAACTGCATATGATAATTAGAAAGATAATAAGGTTAAAGCAGGTAATTATATGAACGGGAAAACGTTTAAAATGGCGCAAGTGGAAGGGGAGCAGACCGGCGGACTGCAGATTAATGTGACCTCAGACATCGGATTGATTCCGATTCAGAACGCCGTGATTTCCATTGCCTATACAGGAACACCCGAAACAGAAGTGGAGAAACTGGAGACAGATATATCCGGGCAGGCAGAGGAGGTACAGCTCTCCGCACCGCCCCTTTCCTACAGCCTGACGCCGGAATCCCCGATGCCCTATGCGGAGTACAATGTGACCGTGGAGGCGTCCGGATATGAGCCGGTCATGATTTCCGGCGTGGAAGTGCTGCCGGATGTGACGGCCGTGCAGAATATCCGGATGACGCCGACGGAGACTGCGAACGAGCCGGAAGAGGTACTTGTGATCCCGGATCATACGCTGTACGGGGAATATCCGCCGAAAATCCCGGAGGAGGAAATCAAACCGGTAGATGAGACGGGGGAGATCGTTTTAAGCAGAGTGGTGATACCGGAGTATGTCGTTGTCCATGACGGCGTACCAAATGACAGCAGCGCCCCCAATTATTATGTAAAATACAAGGATTATATTAAAAATGTGGCGTCTTCCGAAATCTATGCGACCTGGCCGGAGAGCAGCATCTATGCGAATATCCTGGCGATTCAGTCCTTTACGCTGAACAGGGTATATACGGAGTGGTACCGGAACCGCCGCTGATTCGATGCTGCCTTGGTATAAGAACGGCAAAAAGGATCAGAACGGTCAGCTGTCCCGAAAGCGTATCAGGAGCTGCTCAGTTGAGATTTCGACCCGTTCGAGAAGCCTGTTCGCGAGAACGCGCTTCGTTTCTGCGGAGGCGTTTTCAAAGACCTGTGTCCAGCTGAGCGGCGGGAAATTTTTCCGCGGAGGGCCGGTGCGGGCGTCGTCGGGGCCGGCAGTTTCCGTATGAAAAGCTTTTGGCGCAGGAAAGGTTTTTAACGCCTCTTTTTTTTTATGCCATTCTTTTTCCAGCAGGCTCTTTTTTTCTGTATGCCATCTGATAGCGGCGGCGAGTTCCGCGACGGAGAGAGGATAGGCGCCGGTCATGGCGTCCGGGATGTGCGCCTGCATGATGCGGATGTCCCGCGCGGTCTTATCGAGTTCCTTTTGAAGCCGTTTCTGTTCCTCTTTCAGCCTTTTTTTCTGCGATGCCTGGTGTTCCTCGCAGGCCGCGGTGATGTCGTCTTCCTGTAACAGCCGGCCGATATAGTCCGTGAGACAGGAAAAGACTGCTTTTTCCAGAAGGTCTGCGTGAAACTGTGTGTTTCCGTTATGAGGGACGCCGTTATGGGCAGAGGGGCAGCGGTACAGGGGGATTTTTCTGCTTCGTTTTTCGCCGGTGTCTTGAAGACGCCAGTAGCTGTATCGTGTTCCGTTTGTCATTTTCTGACCGCAGCAGCCGCAGTAGAGCACGTCGCGGAGGGGAAGAACGCCGTCGTTCCTGGAGATAACAGGCGTTTTTGGGCCATTTTTGTTATCGTTCCGGTTGGGCCGGTATCTGGCGGCACGCGCTTTTCTTTTTTCCTGCACCGGTTTCCAGAGCGTTTCGTCGATAATTTGGAGGCCGGGTTCGGGCTTTTCCGCAATGATCCAGGAATCCAGCGCCTGCCGGCGGCAGGATCCGCCGGTCCGTTCCCGGCGTTTGTAGGCGGCGCGGCCGGCATAGACGGGATTGGTCAGGATGCCGGTAATCGTGCTGCATTTCCATTCGCTGCCGGGGGCCATTTTTCTGTCGTATTCCTCCGCATTCAGCGTTTTGGCGATTTTCATGGAGCCAAGTTCCTGATAAAAGGAGAGATCATAGATTTTCCGGACAAGCGCGGCCTGCTCCGGGACGATTTCCAGCCTGTGCAGCGCCCGGCCATGTTTGCTCAGCTCCCCGGAAAAGACGAGGCGGTAGCCATAGGGCGCGGCGCCGCCCATGAACTTTCCCTGACGCACCAGTTTTTCGGCGGTGTCCTTGACCCGCATTCCCGTATCGGAACTGCTTTTCTGGGCGTTTCCATAGCGCAGGGCCAGCATCATCTGCCCCATAATATCGTCGTCTTCCGGGGAGATACAGCCGTCCTTGACCGTATAAATATCGACGCGGCAGCTTTTCAGGGTCATCACATAGGCGCCGATTTCCCACATCCGCCGGCCGATGCGGTCATCTTTATAGGCGGCCAGAATATCATATTCGCCCTTTCTGGCATCCGACAGCGCTTCCTGTAAAATATCCCTCTTATCGACCGCGTTCTTATAGCCGCTGCTGCTTCCCTCAAAATATTCCTTGTCGTCCAGCTGCCAGTCCTCGTGCCGTTGGATGTATTCCCGGACGAGCTGGCGCTGTACGGACAGATCCCCGTCGGCTTCCAGCTGCTGGTTCGAGCTGACCCGCAGCAGAATGCGTACCCTTTTCATAAGAATGTTGTTTCCTGTTCTCTGTTTTGCAGCTGGCGGGACAATTCCCGGCGCAGGATTTCCCGGATTTCCTGCCGGAGGGAGTCCGAGGGATGGGAAGGCACGATCAGGACGGGTTTGGAGGACAGCCGGGGCTGCCGCTCCTTTGCTGTTTTTTTCTCGCTGTTTTTTGGGAGGGGCCGCATGTGTTTCACTTCCAAATGCTGTCTTTACAATTATCGTATTTCGAAGAAGGCCGGCATATTCATTTTTCAGATATTCATTTTTTTAAAAAGGCGGTAATGACATTTAAAAAGCGGTATGTTATAATGAGGTATACATAAAATATAAGGAAGAGACCTAAGAGATACTTTGGAATGGAGGAAAAGATGAGTAACATAAGAAAACTTTTGACGGCGGCAGCGGCGGCGCTTCTATTGATTACGGGCGGCATATGTGTTGGTGAGAGCGGACTGCGGTATGTTGAGGCGGCAGGACGTTCCGTATCGATCGATTCCTGTCTGATTTCCGGGACGGATGTCGTCTGCGGGCTCAGTACGAACAGTATTCCGGCAAGCGACGATGGCAGATTCTATGTTTATGCGGATGAGGTCTTTCAGGATGGAACGACGGGAAGCATTGTTGCGACGGCAGAGGCGGGGACTTCTGTTTCGGTCAGCTTTCCTTTGAATTACAATACGGCGGAGTCCAATCTGAGCCGCAAGTTCATCATCGCGGTGAAGCAGGGCGGACAGATGATTCAGGTGAGCGACGAGCACTATATTACGAATCCGGAAGCGATCGCGGCCTATACGGCGGGGCGTATGGATAACGGCATCAAAGGGATACTGCCGGATCTGACGAAATCCTCCAGGGAAGAAGTGCAGGAGCTCGGTATTAAGCAGGTCGTTTATAATATGGCGGTCGATGATATCTGTTCGGCGGAGTCGGAGCCCGGCGCGATTCCGTTCACCTATAACGGAACGACTTACTATTTTAACGGCGGAATGATCAGCAAATTCGATTCCATGTTCAAAAGCTTCAATCATTATGGCGTACAGGTCAATATCGTGCTTTTGAACCGCGGGGAAAGCCCTTTTTCACAGGATATGGTCCATCCGAGGGCGGTCGGCGCGGAGTGTCCGGGATATGCGCTGAATGTAGAGGACGAGGCGGGCGTTGATCATTTAAAAGCGGTCGGCGCTTTCCTGGCACAGCGTTATTCGGGCAGGTTCGGCTGCGGGCAGGTCGATAACTGGATCCTCGGAAATGAGGTAAACGCGAGGACTTCCTGGTGGTATACGGATTCTGATTCCCTGGATTTTAATGTCGGCATCTATGTAAAAGCGTTCCGTATTATTTATAATGAAATGAAAAGCATGAATGCTAACGTGCGGATTTATAATTCCATCGATCAGGAATGGAACCGGAAATCGAATCCCGGAAGCTTTTTATCAAAAGAATACCTGGACAGATTCAATTATTATATGACGCGGGAGGGAAATATAGACTGGGGGCTTTCTTTCCATCCTTATAATTCTCCTCTGTATGATCCCTATGCCTGGAACGGCCCGGCGGTATGGGTGCAGGACAGCATTACGTCGCCTTATATTACGATGCAGAACCTCGATATCTTAGTCAATTATATGAAACAGAGCAGTTTCCGTAATCCGGCGGGAGAGGTGAGAAGCATTTCCCTTGCGGAAATTGGTTATACTTCCAGCTTTGGGGACGAGAAGCAGGAGGCATCCATCGTTTATGGTTACCTGAAAGCCGCGTCCTTCCCGGAAATCGATTCTTTCATCCTGTTCCGGCAGACCGACGAGGCCAGCGAAATGGAAAGCCATCTGGCGCTCGGCCTGTTCGATCTGAACGGGAATAAAAAGCCGTCCTATGAGATTTACAAGAGCCTTGGTACGGCGAATGAAGCGGCGGCGAAGGAAAGAGCGTCGGAGATCATCGGAATGGATATCGACGAAATGATCAGTCAGAATATTATGTGGACCAGAAGCGGAACAGGCGTGGTGCAGTAACGGACCGGAGGGTCTTGTGTAAATCATGAAAAAGCGGGCAGGAGCCGGAACGGTTCCTGCTTTTTCTCTTTTTGGTATCTTTGTTCGTTATCCGGGCCGGAGGCGCATAATTTCCCGGCAAAAGTCCGGATACCGGGCGACTGCGTGTTGTTACCATAACTTCCATATTTCTTCAAAAAAATGTTGATTTTTCAAGATAAATATTGTATGATGGCTTTACATAATATACATTTACATAATATGGGTCAGTGTCCCTTTTTATCAGATAGGAAATTGCTGCGACCGCTGCCGGGTTCAAGCGCAGGCGGCGGAGCCGGCGCTTTTTATGGATAGGGCAAACAGGGGAAGGAAAAAGGAGAGTGGTTTTTATGAAGCGTGATAAATTTGCGAAGCTGTGTCTGACAGCCTGTCTCGTATGCGGTATGGCTGCGGCGCCGGCCAGTTCGCTGGAAATACAGGCGGCGGAAGTCATCGCGACGGTGCAGGGAACGGTGGCGTCAGGCACGACCTCCGATTTGCTGCTGCTTTCCACCCAGGACGGCGAAATGCAGATCAAGCTGGACGGGGGGACGGACACGAGCGGCTGTAAGATCTTACTGCCGGACAGTAAGGTGTCGGTTTCCGTATCGCATGGTTCGGATGGCTATCTGCACGCGGTGAAGCTTTCCGGAGATACGCAGGCGGCGACGGCATCGCTGGATGCATCGACGACAGCTACGGTGACGGGGACGATAGGGAGCAGGAGCAAGGGGGATGTGCTTTGTTTTAAGACGCCTCAGGGAGAAATGGAGATCAAGCTCGATCCCACGACGAATTTGAGCAATTGTTCTGTTCTCGTTGCGGATAAATCGTACAGCATTGTCTGTGTGAGGGGTTCGGATGCCTATATGCACGCGGTGAGTATTTCGGATTCTTCGTCTGTTTCGGCAGCAGGGACAAGCGGTTCCACAGGAACAGGCTATACAGGAGTGACGCCCGCACCGGTATCGCCGGTCGGGGAATCGACATCGACGGTGTCGGGTACGGTGACGGGCGATACAAAAGAAAATCTGCTTTATCTGTCAACGACCTACGGCGTGATGCAGATCGCAATCGATAATAACACGGATTCCAGAAACGGCATCGTCCTTACGCCGGGCAATAAGCTGACCGTTTCCGTTTACCGCGGTTCGGATGCTTATATGCACGCGGCAACGATTATGGCGTCAAAGGACGGTTCGACGGCTTCGGTGGATACTTCCTCTACTTCGACGGTAACGGGAACGGTCGGAAGCAAGTCCAATGAAAATCTGCTCTATTTGTCAACGCAGTACGGGGAGATGGAGCTGAAACTGGATTCGTTGAACAGCGTAAATAATCTGAAGGTGCTGGTGAGCGGCAGGAAAGTTACGGTGACCTGTGCGCGTGGAAACGACGCCTATATGCATGCTATTTCGATTACCGGATAAGGACGAATGAACGGCGGCGGCGCGGTACCGCAACCAGGGCTACAATTTTACGATTACCTCTTCTACCGCTTATGATCAGAAGTGGATTCGAGGCAGAAATACGTTTGAGAATATCGACAGGCTGGTGGACAGCATTTTTGCGAATTATCTTTCCAGACCGGGTGTCAGACAGCCGATTTTTACATCCTATTGCGACGGCCAGCGCGTGACCTGCGACGGGCTCAGCCAATGGGGTTCCAAGTATCTCGGAGATGGCTCTGATAAAATAGGACTAAATCAGGAAAAGCCTTATAACAAGGGCAACGCGCTGATTTGGTTCTGTTTTTATGCTGCATTTACCTACGGCAACCTGCAGGCAGGAAAGAAAAAATTACGGAGAGCGAGCCTTTAGATGAGCTGGTGCCGGTGGAAAACAGTTATCTGATGGCAGAAGCACTGAAAGAGAAAGGGGCTGCGTACGCACATCATGTATTTTCAAAAGGGGTTCATGGCAGTCCACTGGCAAATGATGTTTAGGCAAGCGGGGAATATGGCTTTTGTAAGAGATGGAATGTGCAATTTGTTATGTCGTTTACTATAATTCCCTTTTCGGAAAAGTGTTCCCACTGCTATTATCAGATAATTTAGCGAATATTCATATATCTCTTCGTTTTTACGCAGTTTAGGGAACTGCATTTTGAATTATGTTTACTGCATATTGGAAAAATACGGCTTGGAAATTGAGAAAAGACTATCTATTTGACGGGGCAGCCTCTCGATGTCTGTTCCAGAATATATCTCTGCTGACAATTCTATAAATTGAAATCTGCCTACCAAATATAAGGTATTATTCTGTATGTTACTTTCTTTTCATATTCAAGATACCCTTGCAACCCGTGTTCCAGCACTTCCTCCTCATTTCTGATTCTCCTTCGTATGATTGGAATGTAAAGCAACAGAATCAGAAATGAGAAAATACACCCTAAAACAAGCGGCATCGAAAGAAAAAGAAACAATGTCGCCATATACATGGGGTGTCTGACTATCCCATATAATCCAGTATCAATAACTTTCTGATTTACCTGTATCTCCACTGTTCTTGAAAGATACCTGTTTTCTCTCAGGACTTCTGCATAAAGGATATAAGCAAATAAAAAGATACCTGCTGCTATATAGGAAATCCATGATGGAAGTATAAACCAACCAAAACGAATATTCAGTCCTGAAACAATAAACGCCGCTAAAAACATAGTACCAGAAAGCGCTATAACCTGTTTCTGCCCGGATTCTTTTTCGTGAGCATTTAATCTTTTCTGCAACAATTCCGGGCTTTTCAGCATCATAACAATACCCGAAAAAAGCATGGGAATAAAAAGTATTGCAATCAAAAGCCGCGCCTGCCAATAGTCAAAAGTACCCGCTGGAAGGAATAGAAGAACTCCAACCATCAGAACACCTGTTACAAATTTTATAATTGCCTGCCAAAACAATTTTATAGTCATAATAAACCTTTCAAAAGCCCCGATTTGCCTTTATAATATATCATACTATATTTTACTGCTCATTTCAAGGCATGGAAAATAGCTGGATGTATTTTTATACATTTAAAATGTATATTTACAGGCCTGGCTTTAGCGGGCACACAATTCCGAAAAGGGAGTATGATAAACATGCCAGTATAATTTACTGTATCTGTTTATTTTGGAAAATTTGCAGTAATGAATGCGGGAGGTTATGAAAGCTGCGGGAAACCATTGGCAGGTTTCCCGCTTTGGCTATTTTGTAGTGCTATAATAAAGTTGTAACAGAAGTGGCTAATAAGATATAATCATACT
>JAMPFK010000026.1 GCA_023664485.1 Bacteroides fragilis
GTTGCAGTGCAACAGGATTTTGCAGGTACAACAAAAGTGCAACAAATTCTGCTTGCATAATACGGAATAATGCGTGATAATAGGTAGCAAAGAAACTAAGGAAATTGGGGTAATACTTGATGATACAGGATAATACGTTCAAGCGGCTTTCTATCCCGACGATGAAGAGCATCGGGAAAAAGCCTGCAGACAATACAAAGCCCGGAAAAAAGGATGCGGGGCATGCGGTGAAGCGGAGCAGCATTTCCAGAGAGCAGGCATTGGAGCTGTTGAAGGAGTATAACAAAGAACCGTTCCATCTCCAGCACGCGCTGACGGTGGAAGGCGTGATGCGCTGGTATGCAAAAGAACTTGGTTATGCGGAGGAAGAGGAATTCTGGGGCATTACCGGGCTTCTCCATGACATCGATTTCGAGCTTTATCCGGAAGAGCATTGTAAGAAAGCGCCGGAACTTCTGCGGGAAGCTGGTGTGAGCGAGGATATGATTTATGCTGTCTGTTCGCATGGTTATGGAATCTGCAGCGAAGAAGAGCCTGAGCTCGAAATGGAGAAGGTACTTTTTGCCGTCGATGAATTGACAGGATTGATCTGGTCCTGCGCGCTGATGCGTCCTTCTAAGAGTACGATGGATATGGAGGTCAAGAGCCTGAAAAAGAAGTTCAAAGATAAGAAATTTGCGGCGGGCTGCTCCAGAGAGATCATTTCCCAGGGAGCAGAGATGCTTGGGTGGGAGCTGGACGGGCTTTTTGACAGGACGATCCGGGCAATGAGAAGCTGTGAAGCGGCTGTCGCGGAGGCGATGGAGAAGAATATATAAATACAGATAAGCGTATAGATGGGAACCACCCAAAACCGACAAAAAGACCAGCAGCCTACAACTGTTGGTCTTTTGCATGTTTCCCGTTTTTATAATCCGACCGCCCTACCAGATAATCGATAGAACAATTATAAAAATCCGCTAATTTTATCAGAATATCTATCGGAAAATCGCGAACACCGCGTTCGTATCGCGAATAAACGTCTCTGTGCAGATTAAGGGCCGAAGAGAGCTCCTTAATCGTAATGTCATGGTCGATCCTCATATCCTGAATACGTTGAAATTTCAATGAATACACCTGCCTTTGAGAATTTTATAGACAAAGTATACAGAGAATGTTATAATTCTAAATGTGAATAAGACCATTCGGTCTTATCAAAAAGAATGATAAAGTATGCGGGAAACAGAGAGGCCGGATGACGGGAACAGATGAAAAAGATAACAGGAATTGCAGTTCTTACCGTATCCATAATAATAGGAAGCTTTTTGGCATGCGGTCCGGGAAGAACGGTAAAGTATTCGGAATGCATCGTCAGCAGGGAGCAGTCGGAAGATATCGCTTCGGAGCGCGAAGAGACCCCGCATTTGATCGGGGAGCTGGTTTTCGGGGAAGAAACGCTTTTTTACGATGATTCGGACGGAACCTTTTATTATTCTCTGATAGAGGGAAACGCGGATGCCTGCGATCCCCGCATCCGGATAAAAAGTGAGGAAAAAGATGTAAAACTGGCCTTTACAGAGAAAGGAATTACCGAGGACGGCATGAAAAAGAACGAGACGATATCGTTTCTTGCTTATACCGACGAGGCCTGTTGCAGATATTATTTGAAATGTACGACGCTGCCTCTGATGGATATAGAATGTCCGGTGGAAATCCCGGATGATGCCGTACCCATGAACATAACGCTTTTTGATAACGGAATCGGCGCGGCGGAAAGAGTTGTGCGTTCCGAAGGGGAGATTCATCTGCGGGGCGCTACGGCAAGGGCATATCCGAAAAAGGGGTTTCGTTTTTCCCTGAGGACAGAATCGGTGGGAGGTAATGTACGCCCGAATCATATTTCCCTTCTGAATATGCGGCAGGATGACGACTGGCTGTTATATGCGGGCTATAATGATCAGGAAAAGATCCGGAATGTCTTTTCTTCCAACCTCTGGAAAAACACCTGCGCGGCGGATAACGCACAGGGCATCGATTTTGGGATGGAATATCGGTATTTGGAGCTTTTTATCAATGGGAAATATTGGGGATTATATGCGCTGGGATATCCGATCGATGAAAAGCAGGTATTTATCGGCGGGGATGACGGCAGTATTTTATATAAACACGGGCTGGGGAGCGAGAGGCTTCAGTTTACAAAGGACGGAGGCATTTTCGGCGACAGGAAGGAATCGCCGGACGAGGCCATGCGGAGCCAGTCCTTTTTACAGCGTTACTATTATGATTTATACGTCAATGCGGATAATAACGAGCGGCTGTATGCCGGCATCGATATCGATAATGCGATAGATTTCTATCTGTTCATCAATTTGGTACAGGGGACGGATAACGTAGATCTGATCAAGAATTATTATATTCTGCTCAGACAGGAAAAAGAGGGTACGAAGGCTTTTTACGCGCCATGGGATCTGGATCTCACATGGGGAAATCATTACATCGGCGTGGCGGAGGAGAATTTTACATACCCGTACGCGCATTCGGCGGATTATAACTGCATTATAGAAAGCGGATATATGAACCAGTTAATGATAAACGGGGACAGAGCCGTATGGGAAAGAATATTTGAAAAATACCGCATTTTCAGGGAAAACGGATGGTCGGAGGAAGCGGTCAATGCGATGTTGGACGAATACGAAGCCGATATTTTCGGCTCCGGGGCCTATCTCAGGGATATGGAGCGGTGGCCCGGCGGGACCTATGGAAATACGGCGGATGAATTGCGCGTTTTCCGTACCTATGTGATGGATCGGCTGCGGGAAGCAGATCTGTATTACGAGCGGCTTAAAATCGCATACGAAGGAAATGCGAATGTTTTTATCAGGCGCAGCATGCAGTATAAAGATCTTCTGGAACGCCGCTTTTTGATCGAAATCAATGACCATGACCTGTTACGGAATCCCGATTATGCTGATTTCCTGAAATATGTCGGAGCGGATGTTTCCGCCATAACGGAAGAGGTGCGTTTTATTCTGGCCGATCCTGCCGGAGGAAAAGCGGAATATCTGCCGTCGTTATGCGAAGGGGAAGAACCGGGAGAAACCTGTATTGGCAGGCTCTCTTTTACGAGACTGCGGGAGGGCGTATATGATGTAAAGGTAGACGGCGCCGAGTGTTATCGGACGACGATTTTTGAGAAACCCGGAATAAAAATGGCAATCATAAACGATACGGAGCGATGCGAGTTTAATTTCACGGACGGATATGATATGCAGGAGCAGAGCGGCAGTTTTGAGGAACTTGCTTTTTATATAGAAGCGTTAGCCGGCACGGGTTACCGGGCCGTTATGGAAATCAATGATCCGGCGATCTGGCAGAACAGAGGCTATGCCGCGTTGTTTGGAAAGCTGGGCGTAGCAGAAGAGGAGCTTTGTGCAGATACGGATTTTATCGTATGGAACGGCCTGGAGAAGGCGGCGTTTGCGCTGGACGATATTCATGCTTCCGGCGGCAGTTTTGATACGCCGCTCGGATCATTGGGCTTATTCTGGAACGAATGGGGGGAATATGGCGTTTATCTGGATGGATTCGAGTGCTTTGTCAGCTCGCAGGAAAAGAATCGGGATGTGGATATCCGCATTGTACTATTGGATCCGGAATCATATGACCGGGCGGATATGATAACCTATTCGGACGATCTGAGGTAAACGTGGAGGTGGAACGTGAACAAAAGGTACAGAAATGAATGGAAGTATTGCTGTAGCGCAAAGGATGCCGATATGATCAGAAGCCGTCTTTCGGCAGTCCTTTGTCAGGATATCCATAGTGGCGATAATGGGAAATATGAGGTTCACAGCCTCTATTTCGACGATTATAGAAATTCCTGCGCAAAGGAAAATGACGCGGGCGTGTCAACACGCTTCAAGTACCGCATCCGGTATTACGGAAAACAGTGCGGATCGATGAAGCTGGAATGTAAGGAGAAAAGAAACGGTTACTGTCATAAAGAAAGCTGTCCTGTCTCCATGGAAGAGTATCGAATGATTATGGAAGGAAAGAGCGGCGGATTGTTCTGGCGGACGGAGGAGCCTTTGTTAAAAAAATTCTGCGTCTGCTGTATGACAAGGCAGTTTATGCCTAAAGCGATCATCGATTACGAGAGGACAGCATATACAGAGGATATTTCCAATATACGCATTACGTTGGATGAGAACATTTCCGTCTCCGATGATTTTTCACACTTCCCGGACGGGGATTATATGCGGTATCCGGTTCAGGAAAAGGAGCGGTATATTCTGGAAGTTAAGTTTGACGATATTATGCCGGGCTATATCAGGCATATTGTTACGAACCGCCGGCTGGTGCTTTCCGCTTTTTCCAAATACTGCGTCGGAAGAAAAAAAATACAGAGTATGGGGAGATAAAATGGATACGATAAAAACGGCTGTAGAGAACATAGGAAATACTTATTATAATTCCGTCTTATATACGTCGGTCATCGTTGCGGTGCTGTTTGTTGTACTGCTGTTGAGTGCGTATGAATTTCTGGTTTACCGGCTGGTCTCGCACCGGGCATTTTATAACCGGTCGTTTAATGTCTGTATTGCGATTCTGCCATTTTTTATTTCGACGATTATCCTTTGCCTGCAGTCCAATATCGTTATCACGTTAGGGACGATCGGCGCGCTGGCGATCATCCGTTTCCGGACGGCGGTGAAGGATCCGGTGGATATGCTGTATCTTCTGTGGTCGGTCCATATCGGCATCACCTGTGGCTGTCAGCTTTATGAAGTGGCCGTCCTGACTTCCCTCGTTGTGACGATCATGCTGATCGTGCTGGAACATGTTTCTATCGGAAGGATGCCTTTTGTATTGGTGCTGAACTGTGCGCCGGAGGATGAAAAACAGGTTCTTGAAACGATTGGCAGGCAGGCCGGAAAAATCAGGGTAAAGAGCAGGAATTTTACGGAAAGGGGACTGGATATGGTGTTGGAGCTGTCTGTCAAATCGCCTGAAAAGCTTTCGGAGTCCGTCAGGGCGACCGAATCCGTTAAAAAATTTTCCCTCATAGAATATGACAGCGACGATATTTTGTAATGGGAGAGGGATATGCAGGAATACATGGGTAACAGGTTTAACCGCCGGGCCGGGCAGCGTATCGTTCCCGCGGGGACACGCTTCCGCTCCGCGAAAACCAGTAGCGGTACTAGGTTCAAAAGCCGCAAAGCGCCTTTTTCACTAAGTACCGACGGTTTTCAAGGGTCCCCGCGGGAACGATACGCTGCCCTGCCCGGCGGTTGAACTGTTATATACATATTTTTTCGGTCAAATGCTTGCCCTGGGATTCTGTTTAAGATAAAATAAAGTACATTCTGTTTTCCTGAAAATCTTTTATCTGCCTTACAAAAGGAGTGGCGCCGGCATTGATTATACAGACAGGAATGCGGACCGATATTCCGGCATTTTACCATGCGTGGTTATTGAATAGAATAAGAGAAGGTTTCGTGCTCGTCCGCAACCCCTGTTATCCAGGCAGCGTGACGAGATACAGCCTGTCTCCCGAAGTGGTGGATCTGATTGCATTCTGTACGAAAAACCCCGGGCCGATGCTTCCGCATATGGATGCGCTGCGGCCATATGGGCAATACTGGTTCGTTACGATTACGCCTTACGGAAAAGAAATTGAACCGAATGTCCCCGATAAAGAAAAGGTACTGGAGAACTTTCGGAGGCTTTCCGAAACAGTCGGCACAGATTCGGTGGGCTGGCGGTATGATCCCGTTTTTATCAACAGGGAATACTCCGGGGAGAGGCATATCGAGGCGTTTGAAAAAATGGCTGAAACGCTGTCGGGATATACAAAGACCTGCGTTGTCAGTTTTATTGATATTTATAAAAAGGTGGAGCGCAATTTCCCGGAAGTCAGGGCAGTTTCCAAAGCGGACCGGATCAGGCTCGGCAGAGAATTTATCAGAATCGGCGCAAAGTATGGCATGACCATCCGGCCCTGCGCGGAGGGAAATGAGCTGGAACCGTACGGAGCGGACTGCGCCGGCTGTATGACGGTAAAGATTTTTGAAACGGCCCTGCACGGCCGTCTCGATGTGCCTGCGCGAAAACGCAATCAGCGCAACGGCCAGTGCGCATGCCTGCTCGGCGTGGATATCGGCGCCTATGATACATGCGGGCACCTGTGCCGGTATTGTTATGCCAACGCGAACGCGGCGTTCGTCAAGGAAAACAGGAAAAAACATGACCCGGATTCTCCTTTTCTGATCGGGGGCACCATGCCCGGCGATGTGATTCACGAGGCAGTCCAGAAAAGCTGGCTTGACAGGCAGATGCGGTTTGAATTTGAATGATCGGGCAGCAGGTAAATTGACAAAATCAGCCCGGTCAATTATAATACAAACCAAAGATATGGAGAGAGGAGAAAGGTATGAAGTTGAAAAAGAAAATTGCAGCCGGCGCGGCGGCTCTTCTGTTGCTGGGATCTGTTATGAATGTATCGGCGGCGGAATTATATTCAAGAGATGATATTAATGCGTTGATAAAGAATGATCAGGTGAAGTATATTATTGATGTGGACGCCTACAAGGCGGCTTACAGCGATTTAGCCAGAGCGTTTGGCAGCGACAGGAGCGCTTATATAAATCATTATCTGACCGTCGGCGTTTATGAGGGCAGAACAAAGGGCGTTCTTTTCGATCCCCTGCTTTATGCGGAAGCATATGGCGATGTCAAGGAGGCTTTCGGTTATAATATTTCTGAAATTGTCCGGCATTATCTGGCGTTCGGGATTTCAGAGGACCGTATTCAGGGAACCGCACATGGTTATGCAGATATTGCGGCGGCGGAGAAAGCCGGTGTCCAGAATACAAACATTAACAGAAATGTCGATGGTACGGGCGGCAGTCAGGCTGCGGTCGGCAATCAAAACAGAAATTCTGCCGACAGCGGTAAGACTGACACAGGTGATGATAATGATCGTTCTCCGGATAGCGATAATACCGCAGATGCCGGTGCCCCGGACAGCAATATTGCCGTTGACGCCGGTATTTCGGGCAGCGGAATTGCTGGTACCAGTTCCCCGAACAGTGACAGTACGGTCGTAAACAGCAGTTCTTTCAGTGTGGACACTGCAGACGGCAGCTCGGATGCGGGTGTTACAGCGGCAGAAAGCAGCAGCGTATCCGCAGAGACAGAGAAAAATTATGATCATACAACTTCTGTTTACGATGACGATGAAACGACTTTACTGCGCGTAGAGTATTATGACGAGAGCGGAAAACTGCTCCAATATTCAGATGTTACTTATTCCGACAGCGGTACGAACTCTTATACGGAGAATATTTATCATTATGACGAAGAGACCGATACGGAGATTCTCGACCGTACGGATGTTTATGAGAATGGCTCTCTTGTTTCTTCCGTCAATCAATAGAAAGATGTATACTGTACTTTGAACAACTGAACAGATAACATGCAGGTGTCAGAACAATGCACAGCAGTCCGCATTGGTTCTGGTGAAAAGGGAAACAGGTGAAAGTCCTGTACGAACTCGTCACCGTAATCAGGGAGCAGAAGCCGATATATCACTGGGAAACTGGGAAGATGGCCGATGTGATGATCTATAAGCCGGGAGACCTGCCTGTATGTTGTACGGAAACGTTTGTTTCAGGCCACGAGTAACTGGTCGTACGTTTGAACTTGCAGAAGCAGGAAGATTTATGATCTGTCCGAGTGTGTTCTGCAGGGTTATTTTGTGTACAAATCCTTTACCGTAGCGGCGTTTGCGTTGTGGTAAAGGATTTTTTTGTGCAAAAATACCTGTAAAAGCAGGAGAAAAGAGGAGAAACATGAGGAGAAATTTATGGATTACCCTATTGGCGGGCACTCTGATCTGTTCCCTGACGCTGGCAGGCTGTTCCGGGGGCGCGGGCGCTTCGGAGACCGCGGCGGATGCCGTGCAGACGGAACAGGAAGGCGGCGCGGCGGGAAATGGTACAGAAGGTCTGGAAAGCGCCGGAGAGACTGCGGCGGAAAACGACCAGGCGGCGGCCGATGAAGCGGCGGCCCTGATCGATGCGATCTATGTGCAGGAGAGAACGGAAGATACCGACGCACAGTGCGCACAGGCCAAAGCCGCCTGGGATGCGCTGACCGATGAGCAGAAGGAACTGGTGGAAGGAGAAAACGCAGATCCGGATTATTTCGGAAGGGATACCGGCGATGCGTCTGCGGATGATCCGGGAAATCAGGATGCCATCGGGGAAAATGAGATTCTGGTCGTCAGCTTTGGAACTTCTTTTAATGACAGCCGTGTCAGCGATATCAGGGGAATCGAAGACGCGATACGGGAGGCAAATCCCGGATGGTCTGTCAGAAGGGCCTTTACGGCGCAGATCATTATCAACCATGTGCAGGCGCGCGACGGAGAGTTCATCGATAATATGGAACAGGCGATGGAGCGTGCGGCGTCAAACGGCGTTAAGAATCTTGTGATACAGCCGACCCATCTGATGCACGGCGCGGAGTATGACGAGCTGATGGAAACAGTCGAGGCATACCGGGATAAGTTTGAAACCGTCAGCGTTGCGGAACCGCTGCTTGGAGAAGCAGGCGCGGACGCTTCGGTCACCAACGGCGATAAAGAAGCGGTCGCCAGGGCGCTTACGGAGGCCGCGGTAAAAGATGCGGGATATGACAGCCTGGATGCGGCCAAAGAGGACGGCGCTGCTTTTGTATTTCTCGGGCACGGCACTTCCCATACGGCCAAAGTGTCATACAGCCAGATGCAGTCCCAGATGGGAGAACTCGGATACGATAATGCGTTTATCGGCACGGTGGAAGGCGAGCCGGAGGAAACGGCCTGCGAAGCGGTCATCGAAGCGGTGGCGGAGGCAGGATACCAAAAAGTGATTCTCCGTCCTCTGATGGTCGTAGCGGGCGATCATGCCAACAACGATATGGCGGGAGACGACGAGGACTCCTGGCTCAGCATGTTCAGGGCTTCCGGCAGATTTGAGAGCGTGGAAACGCAGATTACCGGGCTCGGTTCCATCGAGGCCATTCGGGAGATTTATGTCGAACATACGGCGGAAGCTATGGAGAAAGGAATTGGTCAGGCAGCGGCGGCGCTGCCTGACGGCACTTATACGGCGGAATTTATGACAGACAGCAGTATGTTCCGCGTTAATGAAGCCTGCGGCGGAAAAGGAACGCTGACCGTGAAAAACGGAAAAATGGCGATTCATATTTCCCTCGGTTCCAAAAAAATCGTGAACCTTTATCCCGGCCTGGCAGAAGATGCCATGAAGGCAGGGGCGGAGCTGCTTGCGCCGACGGAGGATACCGTTACATACGGGGACGGCATGACAGAGGAAGTCTATGGCTTCGATGTGCCGGTCCCTGCGCTCGATACGGAATTTGATCTGGCATTGATCGGGACGAAAGGGAAATGGTATGACCATAAGGTCAGCGTTTCCGGTCCGGTTCCGGAAGAGGGCGGTGTACAGGATCAAAGGGAAGGCGTTTTGGAAGACGGCAGCTACAGCATCGAAATCACCTTTGCGGGCGGAAGCGGAAAAGCAGAGATTATATCTCCGGCAGTTATCAGCGTGGCGGACGGAAAAGCGACCGCGGCCGTACAGTGGAGCAGCCCCAGTTACGACTATATGATCGTAGGCGGCGAAAAGTATTTTCCGGTGAATGCCGATGGGGATTCCGTTTTTGAAATCCCGGTCCTGCGTTTCGACGAGCCGATGGAGATCATCGGAGATACGGTGGCGATGAGCAGGCCGCATGAAATAGAGTATACGATTACCTTTCATCTGGGTACGGTAAAAAAGAAATGAGAAGGGCCGTCTGCGCGGCGCGCCGCGGCGGGACGGGGGGTAATATGGAGAAGCGGGATGAGAGCGGGAAAAAAGATGATTTTGCTGGTTCTGGCCGGAATGCTGATCCTGGCCGGATGCGGGGCGTCTTCCGGTTCCGGCCGGACAGATGGATCCGCGCTGCTTTATGAAGGCAGCATGGAATTACAGTATGCCGAAAATTTTACCGTCGATTACTATGCGGGCGGCTATACGATGCTGACAACGGCAATGGACGGCGCGAGGTTCCTGATCGTACCGGAGGAAAAAGAAATCCCTTCCGGTCTGGAGAAAGAAATCGTGGTATTGCGGCGTCCGGTGAAGGACCTTTACCTGGTCGCCTCCCCGGCAATGGATATGTTCGGCGCGCTCGGCGGGCTGGATGCGATCGCCTTTTCCGGGCAGAAGGAAGAGGGATGGTATATCGAGGCCGCCAGGGACGCGATGGCAAAGGGCGATATCCTTTATGCAGGCAAATATAATAAGCCGGACTACGAACTGATCGTTTCCGGGAACTGTACGCTCGCCATAGAAAATATGATGATTTCCCATGCGCCTGAGGTGACGGAGAAACTGGAGGATTTCGGGATTCCGGTCATGATAGATTATTCCAGTTATGAGCCGCATCCGCTCGGCAGGGTGGAATGGGTCAGATTTTACGGAGCGCTGCTCGGAAGGGAAGAAGAGGCGGAAAAAATATTCGCGGAGCAGACGGCGATTCTCGCAGACGTGAGCGCAGCGGAAAGAACGGATAAGACGGTAGCTTTCTTTTTCGTTACGTCGAACGGCCTGATACAGGTGCGCCAGCCGTCGGATTATGTGCCCAGGATGATCGAGCTTGCGGGCGGAAACTATATTTTTGAGGATCTGGGAGATTCGGAGACGAAGCGTTCCACGATGAATATGCAGGCAGAAGCGTTTTATGCCGGCGCAAAGGATGCGGATTTTCTGATCTATAACAGCTCGATCGACGGCGGCGTTTCCAGCGTGGAGGAATTACTCGATAAATGCGCGCTCCTGGCGGATTTTAAGGCTGTAAAGGAAGGGAATGTCTGGTGTACGACAAACGATATGTACCAGCAGCCGCTTTCTATCGGATATCTGGTCGAGGATATCCACGCGATGCTTCAGGGGGAAAAGGAAGGGATGCGCTGTCTTTTCCCGATTTCGCAGGCGGAAGCCGGGAGGAATGAATGATGCGGATACCGGAGAACAGAAAATGCAGATACACAGCGGCCTTTTTTCTGCTCGGAAGCGGCGTTTTGTTTTTTTTCATTCTGAATATCTGTATCGGGAGCGTTGGGATCGCATTGCCGGATATCCTGCGGACGCTGGCCGGTTCGGAAGGGGAAGAGACGATACGGCGGATCTTGTGGGATATCCGGCTTCCGAGGGCGTCGGCGGTCCTGCTACTCGGCGGCGCGCTTTCGCTTGCGGGATATCTTCTGCAGACTTTCTTCAGGAATCCCATAGCGGGCCCGTTCGTGCTGGGAATTTCTTCCGGCGCCAAAATGGCCGTGGCGCTCGTAATGGTCTTTTTGATGGGAAGGTCGGTCAGGGTAACGTCGGCGGCCATGATCCTTGCGGCTTTTGCCGGCGCAATGCTTTCGATGGGATTCGTTCTGCTGATGTCGCGGCGGGTGGACGGTATGCCGATGTTAGTCGTTGGCGGCGTCATGATTGGCTATATCTGCTCGGCCGTTACGGAGCTTATCGTGACCTTCGCCGATGACGCGGATATTGTCAATCTTCATAACTGGTCGCGGGGAAGTTTTTCCGGCATGACGTGGGAAAATGTAAGGGTCATAACGATCGTGACCGCACTGGCGTTCCTGGCGGTCTTTCTGATGTCGAAACCGCTCGGCGCTTATCAGCTGGGAGAGGTATATGCGCGGAATGCCGGAGTGAACCTGCGGCTTCTGCGAATCTGCATCGTTATTTTTTCCAGTATTCTGTCGGCGTGTATCGTGGCCTTCGCAGGGCCGGTCTCCTTTGTCGGCGTCGCGGTGCCGCATCTGGTCAAAAAACTTCTGCATACGGCGGAGCCGCTTCTGATGATACCCGCCTGTTTTCTGGGCGGCAGCGTGTTCTGCCTGTTCTGCGATTTGCTCGCGAGGACGATGTTCGCGCCGGCGGAGCTTGGCATCAGCACGGTGACGGCTGTTTTCGGCGCGCCGGTGGTTCTTATCATCAGTGTGAAGAGAAATTCTTCATAGGTATGGAGGAAGCATGAAAGCATATTATTTTTCAGCGAAAAAGCTGTGTGTGGGATACGATGGGAAACCCCTGATAAGGGAGATCGAAATCGCGCTTCCAAAAGGAGAAATCCTGTGTCTGATCGGCCCCAATGGCGCGGGAAAGTCCACGGTCTTAAAAAGCATTGCGGGACAGCTCAGCCTGCTTGGCGGAAAGATATATCTTGGCGAAGAGATTCTGTCGGAAATGAGGGCGGACGAGCTGGCCAAAAGGATGTCGGTGGTATTTACCGAAAAACTGCGGGCGGAAATGAAAAGCTGCCGGGATGTAGTCGCAACAGGCCGGTATCCCTATACCGGATGGTTCGGCGTTTTATCAAAGGAGGACGGGCGGATCGTCGATGAAGTCATGGAGCTCGTGCATATAACGGATATCGGCGGGCAGAGGTTCGATAAGATCAGCGACGGCCAGAGACAGCGGGTGATGCTGGCGCGGGCCATCTGCCAGGAACCGGAGATCGTGATATTGGATGAGCCGACTTCCTATCTGGATATCCGTTATAAGCTCGAATTCCTGTCTGTTTTGCAAAAGATGCGGGAAAAGAAAGGGCTTACCGTAATAATGTCTCTGCATGAGCTGGAACTGGCGAAGATCGTTTCCGATAAAATTCTCTGCCTGAAAGGGGAATATGTCGAACGGTACGGCACGCCGGAAGAAATTTTCAGGCCCGGTTTCATCGAGCGGCTTTTCGGCGTGGAAGAGAGCAGTTTCGGGGGAAATGAAAAACTCCGCTCATATATGAAACAAATCAGTTCGTATCAGGAGGGAAATCGCCATGGCAAAAGTCATTATGGTGCAGGGGACGATGTCCGGCGCGGGCAAGAGCCTCATCACAGCGGGGCTCTGCCGGATCATGAAACGGGACGGATACCGGACGGCGCCTTTTAAGTCCCAGAATATGGCGCTGAATTCTTTTGTCACCGAAGAAGGGCTGGAAATGGGGAGGGCGCAGGTCATGCAGGCGGAGGCGGCGGGCATCCGGCCGCTCGTCTGTATGAATCCCATTTTATTGAAGCCGACGGATCATACGGGTTCTCAGGTCATCGTGAACGGAAGAGTTCTCGGCAATATGAGCGCGCGGGAATATTTTTCTTACAAACGCAGGCTGATTCCCGAAATTCAAAAAGCGTTCCGAAAGCTGGAAGAGCTGGCGGATATCATCGTCATCGAGGGGGCGGGGAGTCCGGCGGAAATCAATCTGCGGGAGAACGATATCGTTAATATGGGACTGGCAGAGCTCGTGGACGCGCCGGTGCTGCTCGTGGGCGATATCGACAGGGGCGGCGTTTTTGCACAGCTTCTGGGGACGCTGATGCTGCTTTCGGAAGCGGAGAAAAAAAGGGTAAAAGGACTGATCATCAATAAGTTCCGGGGAGACCGTTCCCTGCTCGATTCCGGCATCGAACTGCTGGAGAAAAAGGGCGGCGTTCCTGTGACGGGCATCGTTCCCTATATGGATATAGAGCTGGAGGACGAGGACAGCCTGACGGAGCGTTTTGGCGCAAGAACAGCAGGCAGTATCGATATAGCGGTCATCCGCTATCCGCGAATTTCCAATTTTACGGATTTTAATGTGTTCGGGCAGATACCGGAGGTTTCCGTGCGTTATATCGCTTCCGCGGCGCAGCTGGGCTGCCCGGATCTGATCTTTCTGCCCGGCAGTAAAAATACGGCGGGCGATCTGCGTTGGATGCGCAGGAACGGCCTGGAGGACGCGGTTAGAAAAATGGCGGACAAAATACCGGTCTGCGGTATCTGCGGCGGCTATCAGATGCTTGGTATGCGGATCTTCGACGAAGAAGGCACTGAGGCCGGAGAGACGATGGAAGGGATGGGGCTTTTGCCCGTCGTAACGAGGATGCGGCCCGAAAAGGTGCGCCGTCAGGCGCGGGGAACGGTGAACCGGACGGAAGGGGTTTTTGCCGCGCTGTCGGGTCTGCCCTTTGAGGGATATGAAATTCATATGGGGCGGACAGGGGCCGCCGAAGCCGGAGAAGATGCGGCTTTTGTAACCGGCAGCAGTCCGAACGTATACGGAACCTATATTCATGGGATTTTCGATAAAGGGGCAATCGCGTCCGCCCTTGTGGAGGCGCTGGCCCAAAAGAAGGGGATTGTGCTGGAAAACGGAAGCTGTATGGACTATCGGGATTTGAAAGAGGAACAGTATGATAAGCTGGCGGATACGCTGGCGGAATTTCTCGATATGGAGGAAATTTATGGAATGCTCAGAGAGGCGCATCTTCGATAGCTGTACGAGGGAAGCGCTGGAAAAGTTGTTTGTGGATGCGCCGGATGAAAAAGTGTTCAGAAACATACTGGCGAATTGGGACAGGATAGCCAAGCCCCTCGACGGAATGGGCAGATTCGAGACGATAACGGCGCGTATCGGCGCGATCGCAGGGACGGAGGAAATCGAGACTTCCCCGAAGGCGGTCATTATTCTGTGCGCGGATAACGGCATCGTGGCGGAAGGCGTCAGCCAGTCCGGGCAGGAAGTGACGGCGGCGGTGGCAAGGCAGATGGGAAAAGGCGCTTCTTCGGTAGGGAAAATGGCGGCGGCGGCCGGGGCGGATACGATTCCCGTCGATATCGGCATCAATAGCGGGGAACCAATACCGGGCGTACTGCATCGGAAAATCCGCCGCGGCACACGGAATTTCCGGACGGAACCGGCCATGACGGAGGAAGAAGCCGTAAAGGCTGTCTTTACCGGCATCGGGCTGGCGGCGGAATGTAAGGAGAAGGGCTATCGGATCCTTGCCACAGGGGAAATGGGAATCGGCAATACGACGACGAGCAGCGCGGTCGCTGCAGCGCTTTTAAAATGCGGTGCGGAAGAAGTGACCGGAAGGGGCGCGGGGCTTGGCGACGAGAAACTGCGGCATAAAAAGCGGATCATCGAGGAAGCTCTGGCGCGGTATAAGCTGTATGAGGCGGCGCCCCTCCGGGTACTGGAAACGGTCGGCGGGCTGGATATCGCCGGGCTTGCGGGCGTCTGTATCGGCGGCGGGCTCTTTCATATTCCGGTCGTGCTGGACGGCGTTATCAGCATGACGGCGGCCCTGCTCGCAGAACGGATCGTGCCGGGTACGGCGGCATATCTGATCCCGTCCCATAAGGGAAAGGAGCCGGCGGTGGAAAAGCTGATGAAAGAGCTGCGGCTGGAGCCGGTTATCGACGGCCGGATGGCATTGGGCGAAGGGACGGGCGCGGTCATGATGTTTTCACTGTTGGAGACGGCGCTGTGCGTCTACCGTGGAAGAACGCTGTTTTCGGATATCCAGGTGAAGCAATATGAGCGGTATGTACCGCAGGCGCGGTAAAGCGGCGGTATAAAACAGAATTGTTGATTGGGAAAAGGTGTGGTGACAGATGACGATACTCGTTATCGGCGGAAGCGGGAGCGGGAAGTCCGCCTATGCGGAGCAGCTTGCGGCGTCGCTTTTTCAGGGAGAGAAATATTATCTGGCGACGATGCGTGTCCGGGACGAAGAAGGACGGGAAAGAGTCCGGCGGCACAGGCAGCTTAGAAAAGACAGGGGATTTCATACGATCGAACAGCCGGAAGCGGTTCACAGAGCGCTTGCGGAAATGAAAGCACAGCAGCTCGTATTGCTGGAATGTATTACAAACCTGGCGGCGAATGAGATGTTTTCGGAAGCGGGGATGAAAACGGCCTCGCAGACGGCGGAGGCCGTTATCGGGAGCGTCGCGGCGCTGCGGGAGCATACGGCGTATCTGATCGTGGTAAGCGGCAATGTGTTTGAAGACGGTGTGTCCTATGACAGGACAACGATGGAATATATCCGGGCCATGGGAGAGATCAACCGGAGGCTCGCTAAGATGGCAGGACAGGTCGTGGAAGTCGTTGCGGGAATTCCGCTCGTCCTGAAACGGTCATAGGACAGGGTAAAAAGGGGGACGGCCAATATGCGGGCGATAAGATCTTTTTTCATAGCGTTTTCCATTTATTCCAGGATTCCGGTTCCGCAGTTTGCCTGGGAAGAGGAAGATATGAAATATACCTTCTGTTTCTTTCCGTGGGTCGGGGCCCTGATCGGCGTCTGCCTCTGTTTCTGGAATGATCTGTGCGGCGTTTACCAGATAGGCGCGCTGTGCCGCGTTATGACGGATGCGGCGATCCCCCTTTTTCTGACGGGGGGATTTCATGTTGACGGCTTTCTGGATACGATGGATGCGCTCCATTCCTACAGCGCTAAGGAGAGAAAGCTGGAAATCCTCAGAGACTCCCATATCGGGGCTTTTGCGGTCATCATGTTCGCCTTATACGGCCTGGTCTTTCTGGCGGCCCTTTCGGAGCTGGAAAGCGATGCGCTGTTTCGGATCGTATGCGCCGGTTTTTTTCTGTCGCGCTGTCTCAGCGGCATCGGCGCGCTCACGTTCCCATTGGCGAAAAAGGACGGAATGCTCTGCCGTTTTGCGGACGGCTCCCATAAGAAGATCGTGAAGGGTTCTTTGTATCTGCAGGGAGCGGCCTGTATCGGCCTGATGCTTTTCTGGTCGCTGCCCGGCGGGCTTGCGGTGACGGCGGCGGCGCTTTTGTCGCTGGCTTATTATTTTTACCGGAGCAGGAAAGAATTTGGCGGCATTACCGGCGATACGGCGGGATACTTCGTTCTTCTCTGCGAGTGCTGTATGACCGCCGCGGCGGCCTGCGTGGATATCTTTGTATAGAGGGAGGAAAGAAAGGAGCGTGGTTATAAAAATGAAGCTGATTATCGGCGGCTGTGCGCAGGGAAAAAGGGCCTATGCGCTCGAAAAATTTCAGATACGGGAAGAACGGGTATGGGACGGCGTCCTGCCGGAAGAGGCGGTATGGGACAGCGCGCCTGCGGAAAATGCGGCGCCGGATCCTGTGATCATCGACCATTTCCATCGGTGGGTCCGGAACCGTATGCTGGAGGGCGGCTGTCCGGAGCAGGAAATGGAGGCATTTCTGAACCGCTGCCCGGACTGCATCGTCATCAGCGATGAGATCGGAAACGGAATCGTACCGGTCGAGCCCTTTGAAAGGGAATACCGGGAGCGCGTGGGCAGGCTCGTTATACAGCTCGCCCGGAAGGCGGAGGAGGTAGAACGGGTCATATGCGGCATCGGACAGAAGATCAGATAACGCTTGTCATGCTCCGGCACGGGGAAACGCGGGCGAACCGGGAACGCCGTTATCTTGGGAAAACGGATGAAAGCCTTTCGGAAAACGGAATCGGGGAACTGCGCTTTTATAAAGAGCGGCAGGATTACCCTGCGGTGGAGTACCTGTTCGCCAGCCCAATGAAAAGATGCCTGGAAACCGCGCGGATCCTCTATCCGGCGTTACGCCCTGTTGTTATACCGGAATGGGAGGAAATCGATTTCGGAGAATTTGAATATAAAAATTATGAAGAGTTAAGAGACGACGCGCGGTACCAGGCATGGATCGACAGCGGCGGCATACTGGGTTTTCCGGGAGGCGAAAGCAGGGAAGCGTTCCTTCGGCGGTGTGAAAATGGATTTGACAGGATGTGCGGGAAACTGCGTCAGGCTATGGAACAAAATGCCGGAAGTCCCGTCCGGGCCGGGCTCGTCGTTCATGGCGGCACTATCATGGCGCTGCTTGACAGGTACGGGGGAAAACCGTATTTTGATTGTCAGGCCGCCAATGGCAGAGGGTATCTGTGCCTGCTGCAGGATCTGGGAAATTGTGCGCGGATAAAGGAAGTATCGGAACTATGAGATATCATATCATTGCTTTTCTGGGAGGATTTTTATGGGACCTGATTCTGGGAGATCCGCAGGGGTTTCCGCATCCGGTCAGGCTCATCGGGAAACTGATTTCGGCGGCGGAAAGAAAACTGCGCGCTAAAGCGCGGATTTCTGCCCTCTGGCAGGGAATCGCCCTTGTCGTTATCGTGCTCGCAGGCGTCACGATACCGGCGTCGTTTCTCTTACTGGCGGCATACCGCCTGCATCCCTTTTTCGGAACGGCGGTGGAATGCCTGATGACTTACCAGCTTCTGGCGGTGAAGTCTCTGAAAGTGGAAAGCATGAAGGTCTTCCGGTGTCTGGAACGGGGGGATCTGGAACAGGCGAGAGCCGCGGTCTCGATGATCGTGGGCAGGGATACGGAATGCCTTGACGAAGAGGGCGTCGCAAAGGCGGCGGTCGAGACGGTAGCGGAAAATACTTCTGACGGCGTTGTCGCCCCGATGCTGTATCTGGCGTTCGGCGGGCCTGTGTCCGGTTTTTTCTATAAGGCAGTGAATACCATGGATTCTATGGTGGGATACCGGAATGAGGAATATTTGTATTTTGGCAGGGCGGCCGCAAAGCTGGATGATTTTATGAATTATATTCCCGCAAGGATCAGCGCGCTTTTGATGATCGCCGTATCCTTTTTCTATGAGTTCTGCGAAAGGCATTTGGCGGGGCGGTTTCTGGGAGACTCTGCAAAACCGCGTTTTTCGGGAAGAAGGGCGGCCGCGGTTTACCGCAGGGACCGAAAGAAACATGCAAGTCCGAATTCCGCGCAGACGGAGTCGGTATGCGCCGGCGCGCTCGGCATACGGCTGGCGGGGGATGCGCGCTATTTCGGGAAAATCGTCCGGAAGCCATATATCGGAGACGCCCTGCGGAAAACGGAGTATGAAGATATCGGGCGCGCGGACCGTTTGCTGTACGGAACGGCATGGCTGTGCGAGGTTCTGTGCCTGTGCCTGCTTCTGCTTCTTTTATAGGAACGGAGAGTGTGAAAATGAATTTTAAGATGGGTATTCATGGCGGCGATGTCTATCGGAACCGGGTAACGCTCGATTTTTCGGTGAATATCAATCCGCTCGGTATGCCGGAGCCCGTGAGAGCGGCGCTGCACCGTGCGGCGGAAGCGTGCGGCAGATATCCGGATATGGAAGCGGAGGAATTAAAAAAAGCGGTCGGCGGGATGCTTTCCGTACCGCAGGATTTTCTGCTTTTCGGGAACGGCGCATCAGAGCTTCTGCTGGCGGCGGCCCGCGGCCTGGAGCCGAAAAAGACCGTGATACCGGTTCCTTCTTTTTACGGATATGAGTACGCTGCGCTGGCGGCGGGAAGCGAAATCCTTTATTATGAGACGAGGCGGGAAAACGGCTTTGGCATCGCGGAGGATATCTACGGCGTTCTGGCCGGGGATGCGGAGCTTCTTTTTCTCGCCAATCCCAATAATCCGACGGGAGTCCTGCTGCGGAAAGAGAAAATCAGAGAACTGGCGCGGCATTGCCGGGACAGAGGGATTTATGTGGTGTTGGACGAATGCTTCATAGAATTCTGCGGGAACCGGTTTTCCATGCTTCCTGAAATCCGGGAATTTGACAATCTGATACTTGTCAGATCGTTTACCAAGAGCTTCGCGATTCCCGGCGCGCGGCTGGGATACCTGCTCTGCGGGAACCGTCCGGTTCTTGAAAGGATTGCCGGACAGCTGCCGGAGTGGAATCTTTCCTGTTTCGCACAGGAAGCGGGCTGTGCCTGCGCAGAACAGGCGGCGTTCCTTCTGGAAACGGAAGCTTATGTTAAGAAGGAGCGGCGGTTTCTGGAAGACGGATTGAGACGGAAAGGCTTTCCGGTATTTCCTTCCGAGGCGGATTTTATCCTGTTCTACAGCGAAGAGCCTTTGTATGAGAAATTGCTGGAAAAAGGGATCCTGATCCGGGACTGCGCTGATTTCAGGGGGCTGGGGCCGGGTTTTTACCGGGCCGCGGTAAGGCGCAGAGAGGATAATGAGAAACTGCTGGCGAGTTTGTGAAAACGGGAAAGCGCCGGCCGCAGACAGGAGGTCCTGCATATGGAACGTTTGAAAACAGAATCCTTACTGCCGGAGGAAATCGAGAAGCGGAGCTTTGAAATCATCGGTGAAGAACTCGGCAGAAGGGGTATCCGTCTTCCGGAGGAGGAAGCGCCGATCATAAAGCGCGTGATCCATACAAGCGCCGACTTCGATTATGCCGAAACGCTCTGTTTTTCAAAAGGGGCGGCAGCGGTTTTGAAAAAATTGCTTCAAAACGGCGCGGACATTGTGACGGATACCAATATGGCGTTAGCGGGAATCAATAAAAAGGCGCTCGCAGAATTCGGCGGCAGCGCATATTGTTTCATGGCTGACGAAGAGGTCGCGCTTCTTGCAAAGCAGAAAAAGACGACGCGGGCGGCCGTCAGTATGGAAAAAGCGTTTGCCATGGGAAGGGCGGCCGCTATGGAAAAGCCCCTCGTATTTGTGATCGGCAACGCGCCGACCGCGCTGATCAGACTGTATGAGATGTATGCGGAAAGCGGCCTGCGGCCTGCATTTATCATCGGCGTCCCGGTGGGCTTCGTCAACGTGGAGGCCGCGAAGGAGCTGATTCTGGGTACGGATATCCCGTATATTGTCAACAGGGGGAGAAAGGGCGGGAGCAATATTGCGGCGGCCATCTGTAACGCGGTTTTATATCAGTGCGAAGGAAGACAGTTAAAATGAGGTGAAATCAATGCGGTATGGTTTTACGACCGGGAGCTGTGCGGCCGCGGCGGCGAAGGCGGCGGCCTGCATGCTTTTGACCGGAAGGCCCAGGAAAGAGATTTCGATCGAAACGCCGAAAGGGGTCGTTTACAGGGCGGCGGTGCTGGATATCCGCCGCGGCGAAAAGAGCGTGAGCTGTGCGGTCGAAAAGGACGGAGGAGACGACCCGGATATCACGACGGGCGTATGGATCTATGCCAGCGTTTCTTATCTGGAAAACGGCGCCGCCCAAAAAGATGGTATCGCGGGCGCCGGGGCGGAGGATGGGCCGGAAATCGTCATCGAGGGCGGGCGCGGCGTCGGAAGGGTGACGAGGCCCGGCCTCGACCAGCCTGTCGGAAACGCGGCGATCAACCGCGTTCCACGGGAAATGATCGAAAAGGAAGTGCGGGAGGTCTGCCGGATAACGGATTATAAAGGGAGCCTTGCGGTCGAGATTTCCGTGCCGGAAGGGGAAAGGCTCTGTGAACATACCTTTAATCCGCGGCTCGGTATCGAGGGCGGCATTTCGATTCTGGGGACGAGCGGCATCGTGGAACCGATGAGCAGTCAGGCGCTTTTGGATACGATCCGGGTGGAACTGCGCCAGAGAAGGGCGCTGGGGTTCGATTACGCCGCGCTTTCGCCGGGAAACTACGGTCTGGATTTCATGCGGAAAACTTACGGCTATGATTTGGACAGAAGCGTAAAATGCAGTAATTTTATCGGAGCGTCGATCGATATGGCGTCGGAACTCGGCTTTCGGAAGCTGCTGCTGACCGGCCATATCGGCAAGCTGATCAAGGTCGCCGGCGGCATTATGAATACCCATTCCAGAGAAGCGGACTGCAGGATGGAGCTGCTTGCGGCGTTTGCCATAAAAGAGCGGGTGGATGCCTCGACAGCCGGCCGCCTGCTGGAATGCGTTACGACGGAAGAAGCGCTCCCCCTTTTACAGGAAAGCGGGAAGCTGCAGCGGGTCATGGAGCGGGTGGCGGAGCGCGTTTGTTTTTATATGGAGAACCGCGCCGGAGGCGGGATAAAAGCGTCCTGTCTCCTGTATGCGAACGGTTTTGGGGAATTGGCAAGATGCGGGGAGGTGGAAGAATGGTTTACTTTGTTGGCGCGGGAACAGGCGCGGCGGATCTGATAACGGTCAGGGGGATGCGTCTGCTGGAACGGGCCGATGTCATCATTTATACGGGTTCTCTGGTAAATCCCGAACTGCTCGCCTGTGCCGGAAAAGGATGCGGGATTTATAACAGCGCCGTATTGACGCTGGAAGAGGTGATTCGGATCATCTGCCTCGCCGAGGCGGAGAAGAAAACGACTGTCCGGCTCCATACGGGCGATCCGAGCCTTTATGGGGCGGTCAGAGAGCAGATGGACGAGCTGGATAAACGAGGTATTCCCTATGAGAGCTGTCCGGGCGTGAGCGCCTGTTTCGGGGCGGCGGCATCCCTGAATCTGGAATATACACTGCCGGGAGTCTCCCAGTCTCTTATTATTACGAGAATGGCGGGAAAGACCGGCGTGCCGGAAAGGGAAAGCATCGAGAGTTTCGCGGCGCACCGGGCTTCGATGGCAATTTATTTAAGCGCGGGAATGCTCCGGGAATTGAGCGGGCGGCTGATTGCGGGCGGTTATGCGGAAACGACCCCGGCGGCGCTCGTCTACAAAGCGACGTGGGAAGAAGAGGAAGCGTATATCTGTACGATTGGAACGCTGCACGATACCGCCGTCCGGCGCCGGATTACCAAAACGGCGCTGGTACTGGTCGGCGATGCGCTTGCGCATCAGCATTACCGGAAATCGCGGCTGTATGCCCCCGATTTTTCCACAGCGTTTCGGAAAGGGTGTGATTCTCATGAGAATCCTTAGCATCATCAGCTTCACGGAAAACGGCGTACGGCTTTCGGAAAGTATTGCAGAGAAGCTGGAAGAGGTTCGGCTGTATACGAAATGCAGCGCCTGTGCGGGCGGTTTTGCTTATGACGCGTGCCATGCCGGGACGGCGGGCTTTCCGGTGGAGTTTGTGAAGGCCTCCGTCAGCGACTGGGCAGGAGAGCGGATGCGGGAAAAAGACGCGCTGTTGTTCATCGGAGCCTGCGGTATCGCGGTCAGGGCCATCGCGCCCTGTCTCACCGATAAACTGCACGATGCGCCGGTGCTCGTTATGGATGAAAAAGGAAGCTATGTTATTCCGATCCTGTCCGGCCATATGGGCGGCGCCAATGCGCTCGCAAGGCATCTAGCGGAGAAAACGGGCGCGGAGCCGGTCATTACGACCGCAACGGATATCCGGCGGAAGTTTGCGGTGGATCTGTTCGCCAAAAAGAACGGCCTTTTTCCTGTGGACAAAGACGGTATCGTTAAGGTTTCCTCCAAAGCATTGGCGGGAAAGGAAATTACAGTGTCCGCAGGGCCGGAGGGCGTCCGGTTCGTACCCTATCCGCCCGCCGGATTCGTGGATGTGGTGGTCACGTCCGAAGAGCGCGCCTTCGATGCGTCCGTCGTGTTGAGGCCGAAAGAATATGTGATCGGCATCGGCTGTAAGAGAGGAAAGAGCGGAGAAGAGATCGCGGATCTTATCGCGAGGAAGATGGAAGAGCTTGCGATTTCCACGCCGCAGATTTTTGCGCTCGCCTCTGTTTCGCAGAAACGCGGCGAGGCGGGACTGCTTGCCTGGTGCAGGAGGGAAGGGATTCCGTTTCTGACTTATACGGCGGAGGAATTACAGGAAGTTGCGGGAGAGTTTACGGCCTCCGCTTTTGTAAAAGAGCAGGTAGGCGTTGACAATGTATGCGAAAGGGCGGCGTTAAGGGCCTGCGGCGAGGGCGGAGAACTGCTGGCCGCAAAATATGCCGAAAACGGCATGACGATTGCGGTCGCCAGAAGAAAGCTGACAGAGCTGGTCTGTTGAAAACAGGGTATGCCGTGTGAGAGAAAGGCATGGTGATTGCTGTGGCAAATCGAATTTATATCGTGGGAATGGGGCCGGGCAAAGAAGAGATGATGACGGCGGAAGCGCTGTACGCGCTGGAACAGTCGGATGTGATCATCGGCTATCCGGCATATTTAAAACTGCTCGGAGAACGTTTCCGGGGAAAAGAAACGCTGTCCACGCCCATGCGCCGGGAAGAAGAACGGTGCCGGCTCTGTTTCAGAGAGGCCGCAAAAGGGAAAAAAGCCGTCCTTGTCTGCAGCGGCGATGCGGGAATTTATGGGCTGGCTTCCCTGATGTATGAAATCGGACGGGAATATCCGGAAACGGAGCTCGTGACAGTCGCCGGCGTTACCGCGGCGAGCAGCGGCGCGGCGGCCCTGGGGGCGCCCCTGAATCACGATTTCTGCGTCATCAGCCTGAGCGATCTTCTGACGCCGTGGGAAACGATCGCCCGGCGGCTTGAGGCCGCGGCGGCAGGGGATTTTGTCATCGTGCTCTACAACCCTGCAAGCCATAAGAGAAAAAAACACCTGATGCGGGCCTGCGACATCCTGCTCCGGAATATCGAGGCGGAGCGGGTCTGCGGCTGTGCGGAGAACATCGGGAGAGACGGCATGAGGACGGAAATCTGTACGCTGCGGGAATTAAGGGATCGGGAAGTCAATATGTTCACGACCGTTTTTATCGGGAATTCCTCTTCCGGGGTGATTGATGGGAAATTAATTACCAGACGGGGTTACCGCACGAAAGGTAAGCCGGGTGAAAGGATGGAAGACAGATGAGCGGGGAAACACCGAAAATAGTTATTTTTGCGGGAACTACCGAAGGAAGGAAATTATCGGAATGCCTCGCGGAAGCGGGAATAAGACATACGGTCTGCGTGGCGACGGCGTACGGCGAAATTGTCCTGAAACGGAATTCCTTCGCGGAGGTGCACCAGGGGAGGATGGACCGGGAAGAAATCGCCGCATTCCTGAAAAAAGGGCGGTTCGCTGCGGTGGTCGATGCTACGCATCCCTATGCCGGAGAAATCACGCAAAATATTAAGGATGCGGCAGCAGAGCTCGCGGCACAGGGAATGGAAATCTCCTGCTTCCGGCTGAACCGGGACCGCACGGCCCAAAGACAACCGGGCCAGGCGGAAGGCCATCTCTATTTTGAAACGCATGAAGCATGCGCGGAAGCGTTGGCGCATACGGAAGGGAATATCCTCTTAACGACCGGAAGCAGGGCGTTATCCGATTACTGCCTTTCCGGGGCGGTGAGGCGCAGATTGTATGTGCGGGTGCTCCCCAGCGTGGAAAGCCTTTCTCTCTGCATGGAACAGGGAATCTGCGGGCAACGGATCATCGCCATGCAGGGGCCCTTTACGGCGGAAATGAATGAGGCTGTCATCCGCCAATATCGGATTTCCCATCTGGTCACGAAAGAAAGCGGCGTGTCCGGCGGCTATCCGGAGAAACTGGAAGCGGCCGCAAGGACGGGAACACAGGTATATGTCATAGGGCGGCCCGCGGAGGAGGAAGGGTATTCTTTTTCCGGCCTCTGCGGGAAGCTGGAAACGCTCTGCGGAAAAAAGATTCCGGCGGAAGGCGGGATGGAAATCGTGCTGGCGGGCGCCGGCATGGGACATGCGGACTGCCTGACGAAAGAGGCGGAAAAGGCAATAAACGGTGCGGATATTCTGCTGGGAGCGGAAAGGATGCTGGAAAACCTGCCCGACGGACCGGAAAAACGCCCTTTTTACAAAGCGGAACAGATTCTGCCATATCTGCGGGAAAAGCAGGAAAAAAATACGGCCCGGCAGTTTTTCAGAGCGGTCGTTCTTTTTTCCGGCGACAGCGGATTTTACAGCGGGTGCAGGACTTTGTATGCGGCGTTGGAAAAAGAAATCCGGGAAGGGCGGCTCCGCGCTTCCCTGCGCATCCTGCCGGGAATTTCTTCCGTAGCGTATCTGGCCGCCCGCATCGGCGAAAGCTACCAGGATGCGGCCGTCTACAGTATTCATGGAAAAGAATTGCGTAATCTCGTCCGCCGGATCGGGCACAGCCCCAGGACTTTTCTGCTCACTTCCGGCCTGCAGGATATTAACCGGCTGGGAGCGGTGCTGACAGAGGCCGGCATGCAGGACTGCGAGATCGTTACGGGATACCGGCTGTCCTGTGACGGACAGAGGATAGAGCGGCATACGCCGGCGGAATGCTGCGCATTGAAGGAGGAGGGGCTTTATACTTGTTTTGTGAGAAATCCCCGCGCACAAAGAAGGCGTTTGACGCATGGCATGGCGGATGCGCGGTTCATCAGGGATAAGGCGCCCATGACAAAAGAGGAAGTCAGGGAAATCAGCATCTGTAAGCTCCGTCTGCGGGAAGGGGCCGTCGTCTATGACATCGGAAGCGGAACAGGTTCCATTGCGGTGGAAATCGCGGCGCTTTCCGACGATATACAGGTATATGCGGTGGAAAAAAATAAGGAGGCCGTGTCTTTGATCGAGCGGAATAAAGAAAAATTCCGCCTGCAGAATATCACGGTGACAGAGGCGGCGGCGCCGGAAGGGCTGGCCGGACTCCCTGCGGCGGGCTATGCGTTCATCGGAGGAAGCGGCGGCAGGTTAAAGGAAATCATAGAAGCGCTCAGGCGGAGCAGTCCGAAAATGAGGATCGTGCTCAATGCCGTCAGCATGGAAACGATCTGTGAAATAAAAGAAATCTTAGCGGCGTTACAGATCGGGGATGCGGAAATCATACAGATACAGGTGAGCCGGGCCCAAAAGGCCGGAGACCATCATTTGATGCGGGCCGAAAATCCGGTATGGGTCTGCGCGTTCGATCTTGCCGGGAAGCTTTGAGATTCATGGAAGGCATGGTTATTTGGAATGAAAATAAAAAGAGTCATGATCGCCGCGCCAAAGAGCGGAAGCGGAAAAACGACCATTACCTGCGCCCTGCTTCCGGCGCTTAAAAAGCGGGGGCTGCAGGTTCTGTCCTATAAATGCGGGCCGGACTATATCGATCCGATGTTCCATGAGAGAGCAATCGGCGTTCCGGCCCAAAATCTGGATACTTTTTTTACCGGTGAAGAACGGACCGGAAAGCTGTTTCTGGACAGTGTGATACATAACCGCCGTGCCGGAGCGGAACCCTTTGCGGTCATGGAAGGTGTCATGGGGCTTTACGACGGTCTCGGAGGCGTTAAAGAGGAGGGCTCTTCCTATCATCTCGCGAAGGTGACGAAAACGCCCATTCTGCTCGTCGTCGATGCAAAGGGAATGGGGCGTTCCGTCGTCTCCCTGATAGCCGGCTTCCTCGCCTATGATAAAGAACGGCTGATTCGGGGCGTGATACTGAACCGGATTTCAGAGGGATATTATGAACGGATAAAGCCTTTGATCGAGGAAGAATTAAAACTCTGTGTGGCCGGTTTTCTGCCGGAAAGGGCTGAACTGCATATCGGGAGCCGGCATCTGGGCCTTATCATGCCGGATGAATTGGAGGATATCCGGGAAAAGCTGCGGCTTGCATCGGAAATATTTGAAAAGACCGTACGGCTGGAAGCCGTCATGGAAATCGCGGAAGGGGCCGGAGTGCTGGAGGACAGCGGAAAGCCTGGAATTGCAGAAGGAGTGAAAACCGCGGGAAGCGGGCCCGTGATTGCCGTGGCAAGGGACGAAGCCTTCTGCTTCTATTATGAGGATAATCTTCGGCTGTTAAAAGAATACGGGGCGAAGATATGTTATTTTTCTCCTCTGCGGGATACGGCATTGCCCAGGGACTGTCATGCGCTGCTGCTCGGCGGCGGATATCCGGAGCTGTATGCGGCAAAGCTCAGCGGGAACCGGCGGATGCGCGGGGAGGTCAGGCAGGCGGCGGAGAACGGAATGCCTGTGGCGGCGGAGTGCGGCGGTTTTCTGTATTTACATACTGTCCTGAAGGATAAAGAAGGGATTTCCTACGATATGGCGGGAGTCATCCCGGCAGCCTGTTTTTACACCGGAAAGTCCGTGCGCTTCGGCTATCTGGAACTCCGGGAAAAACAGGGCCTTTTCTGGCCGAAAGGGGAAAGGATCAAAGGGCATGAATTTCATTATTATGACAGTACCGCTCATGGGGCCGGCGCGGCGGCGGTCAGGCCGGCGACAGGAAAAGAGTATTCCTGTATGATAGAAACGGAAAATTGCTTTATGGGGTTCCCGCATTTGTATTATCCGTCGAATCCCGCGTTCGCGAAAGCGTTCGTGGAGAAGGCGGAGCGGTATAGGAACAGGGGGAAGCTGTTTGTACAGAACGAATGACATATAAAGATCCGGAATGTACAAATGAAGAATTGCTTTTGCAATCACATTATAATAAATGTGAGTTTGGTTCTTGCGTCCTGTTGCCATCTATGCTATATTATAGATAGAAACAGGGAAAGCCATAGAAGCGGCTCTACCCACATTTACAACAAACTTCTACCTCGTATGAGGCAAGCCGTCACTAGTGTGAATAGTGGCGGCTATTTCTTTTTTCCCCTGTAAACCTGATAAATCAAATATCTGGAGGGCTGTCTGAACCCTCCGCAAAAACAAGAGGGATAAAGCCGCCTTTGGCTCTATGGTTTCCCATGAATGGAGTATAGCACACATTTATCTTTTAGACAACGCTTGTATGATTTGCGGCTTCCTGTTTTTTCAGAGCATGGCTTTCCGCCAAATAAAAATGCAAAAACCTTTCCGATATGTTATAATTGAATCATGAGAAATCATGGAATGTTTTGCATGAAATACAATTTTAAGGGAATTAACCATGCAGAATACTTATAGTTAACGACATTAGAGATTGCCTTTTCGGACTTGAAAAAGCTTACCTATATGGCTTTTGCAGGAGCCGGAAAGAGAAATTTGTTATGCCGTTTACTATAAATCTGACAACCGAAACAACATCGGACGGAAACGGAGGGCCAACACAACAATGACGATTACAAGACAAAATTTTTCCACCATCTACACCTGCTTCCCCGGCGGAAAGCACAAGGTACTGACGATGAGCTACGACGACGGCAAGATTTACGACAGACGGCTCGTCGCGCTTTTTAACAAATACGGCATCAAGGGCACCTTCCATATCAACGGGAACGGCCTTTTCGGCGAGATGGGCCCGCTGCCGCGGATCCCTTTTGATGAGATCAGGGAGCTCTACAGAGGGCATGAGGTGTCCTGCCATACATACACGCATCCGACGATAGCGCGCTGCCCGCTTTCCCAGGTGGTACAGCAGGTCATCGAGGACAGAAAGGCGCTGGAAGCGGCCTGCGGTTATCCGGTACGGGGCATGAGCTACCCCAACGGATCTTACAGCAAGGAAATCATGCGGATGCTTCCGGCCTGCGGCATCGAATACAGCCGTATCGTCGGCAATACGGACGACTTTACATTCCCGGAAAATTATCTGGAATGGAAAGCGACCTGTCATCATAACCACAACCTGATGGAAAATGCGGAGCGGTTCGCCGGACTGCACAAGACGCAGTACCTTTATATGATGTATGTCTGGGGCCACAGCTATGAATTCGGCGAGGACGAGAAGGAATGGGAGAAGATAGAAAAATTCTGCTCGTACATCGGCGGAAGAGAAGATATCTGGTATGCTGCCAATATTGAAATCGTGGACTATACGAAAGCCGCGGAAAATTTGAAATTCTCGGCGGCGGGCGATATGGTCTATAATCCGAACGCGATTCCGGTCTGGATCAGCGTCGATGGAGCAGTTCATGAAATCGCGCCGGGAGAGACGAAAACGCTTACATCGTAATCCCCCGGTAAAGCCGCCGTATGAATTTTTCAAACGAAATTGATTTTACCGTTCTGTAATGGTAAAATATTTCAAAGATTTGTGTAAATGGAGGGATAAGACTATGGCAAAACTGATTATTACAGTCGAGGGAGGAAAAATCACACAGACGTTGAATTTCTTAGACAGGAATATCAAAGACAATCGGTATGTCTATGGAAACGGCAACGAATCGGGAATCATGGAGGATCCGGAAAAAATCTATGCGGATATTCCCGACTGCCGGCGGATCGCCGACAATTACGGCGAGCTGCTTGAGGCGATCGATTTAGGAAAGCTGCAGATCACCGATATTATGCGCCGGCTGAACGAACTGGAAAAGGAAATGGATCAGTATGTGATTCCCAAAGACGAAAACGAGCGGGAGCATGTTATTACATTGAGCACGGCGGATATCGAGGCGCTCGCCGAAAAGAACGGCGTTTCTTCTTTTGAGACAGATAAGCATATCGAGGCGGCAGTCAAGAAACTGATACGCTGATACGGCGGCGCCGGAAACTTTGTGGGTGATAATACGCTTTCCGCCTGTGTCCGCCGTCTGCGCGAAAAGCTGAAAGAAATCCTTCCTACGCGCATTTAAAGACGGTGCGGGGAATTGGGTACAGATGGGAAGCGTAATCCCAATGCCGGACTACTGCATCGAAAGGCTTGTTATTTGTTAAGTTGATTGAACCGCCGTATACCGAACGGTACACACGGTGGCTTGCGTACAGCAATTTGATACAATGCACCCAGGCATGACTTTGGGTGCAAATTTTAACGATAGGAATTTGGCAGCTTTCACTTTACAACGTAATGACAATGTTGTATAATGACTGTGGGAGGGATGATTATGGCAAATACATCATTACTGCAGGTACGGACTTCTGCAGAGGATAAGGAGAAAGCATCTGCGATACTGGAAAAGCTGGGAACAAATCTGTCGGCAGTTGTAAATATGCTTATCAAGCAGATTATTATCACGGAAGGGATTCCGTTTGAGGTAAAGATGGGCCGTCCCATTTATTCAGCGGAAGAAGCGGTAAACGAAGTGAGGGCGACGATGGCATTTGAGGACATGGATTTGACGGAAGAGGATATCCGGATGCTGTACGCTTATAAGAACGGGGACGTTTCGGGGGATGATCTGCGTCAGGAGATTTTGGGAGGTGCAAAGTAGCATATGCCGGATGAGTTATACTGCTACCCAGGCTCCAACGTCCTGAAAAATAAAATGGGGATACGGGACTTGGAACGGCTTCATGAGATGGAGCGGAAACTGACCATGCTGCGGATTCTGGAGCTGCTGGATAAGCCTGTGAGGGGCGCTTTTGATTTGAAACACCTGCAGGCGATTCATGCCTATATATTCCAGGATGTGTATGATTGGGCGGGGGAGCTTCGGAAAGTTGATATCGCAAAAGGGAATATGTTCTGCAATGCCATGTTCCTTTCCGGGCAGGCGGAGGAGATTTTTGGAAAGCTGAAAGCGGAGGATTACTTGCGTGGACTGGATGAGGATGACTTTGCTGTCCGGCTGGCATATTATTTTTCTGAAATCAATGCCCTGCATCCGTT
>JAMPFK010000027.1 GCA_023664485.1 Bacteroides fragilis
GCATCCGGCGGATAATCGAAATCTTTCCTTTCCGTTCGCCCTCTTGTAATCCTTCTTTTAATATTAAGGAAGGATATTCCCTTTCCACCGGTATCAGATTTTCCGGCTGTATCATATACCGCTGCTGTTCTTGCAGTATTCAGCCGGTTTTTCCCTGTTTCTGTGAAATATGGCTGATACGCCGAAATCGGAGCTGACCGACCTGATGCCCTGAACAGGGCATTGAATTTCACGTTATACCGCTTTGGTTTAAATCGATTATAGGCAATCAGGGTTCGGTTACCAATAGGATTCTTTGATATTTTCAAATGGTTTACCGTTTATTCTAATGTGAAGTATGTAATTGTCAAGGTTCCTGATTTATCGCAATGGCATTGCTGATTATGGTTCCTTTTAAACGCAGGGATCCTGTAAACATTGACTGGTCGGATATCAGACCCATTCCGGGGTACTTTTCTCTGAAACTTTCCAATCATGCCCAAACGTTACGCCTGCATGGAATTTATCCGCATTCCCGGAATGCTTAATTATCTGAAAAGCTGCGAATCTTCCGAAATCAGAAAAACAGGCATCCGTTTTCCTTCATTTTCCGGAAAAGGATATAAATACAATATTTTATCATATTCACGTTGTACTTTTTCCATCGCGGCAAATTGAATATCTTTGCAGCTTTTTTCTTTGAAGGCGTTTTTTCTTTTTTTACCAATATACTGAACATCTTTAAAATTCCATAATCTTTCTCTGCCGGCAGATGCCAGATTGGCACGTCCGCCCAACAGGTATCCGCTCCATACCAGGCATGCCTCGTCCAATATCTCCGGATAAAAGGATATGCCGACAATACTTCAAAATCATTCGCCGCCATGGATAAGAAACCTTCGTCTCCCATCTCATCCGTGATTTGAAAACCATTCTGCTTCACTTTGCTGTATATGTCATTTATCCTTTTTGAAAAATCAGATAGTACGTTCCTTTTTCCGGCGATAAACTCCCCGCCATAATGCACGAGCGGAAGATGCTGTCCCCAGTTTCTTTCATAATCTGTGATGATCTGTTTCCTTGCGTCCCCGGAAGTACTTGCCAGAACCGGCAAAAGCACAGGCCTGTCCCATTCGCATTCTGTCCACAGCTTTTCTAAACCGTCGGCTACATAAGTGTCGCTGTCCAAACCCAAAATATACTCATAGTCCGTATTATTTACAATATATTCCAACGCTTTTAATTTATAAAAAGCATACTCCCACATAAAATTCTGTGGAACGGTATAATTATCAAAAGCCGCCCTGAGCACTTTTATTCCTCTGGCGGAAAACAACGAAGCGTACTTATCCGGAAGGGCGTTATTCGCAATTAATATGACATCACAATCAGAATTATGATATTTTGCGCTCATCAGTGAAACAAAACTGTTTTTCAGGTATGTTTCTACCCCCCCCCTGAAAGCATGTGCATTAGGCGCCTTTATACTTTCCTCGTTAAAGCACAGGGCGTTATATATCACTTTCTTCATTCATTTCCCCTTTCGTCTTTCTATGCTGTGTTTCATCGGGTATTATAGTAAACGACATTAGAAATTGTTGCCTTTTCGGACTTGTAAAAGCTTACCTATATGGCTTTTGCAAGAGCCGGCAAGCGCAATTTGTTATGTCGTTTACTATAGATAATCCCATATTTCCCTCACGTCATCTTACCTGTCTTATATATTTTATAACGTCCATCCGCTTCTTTAATACGGCTCCTTCACAATAAGGATACCCCATAGCGACAGCCGCCCAGATAACATGATTTTCGGGTATCTTAAAATCATCCAGGACCGTTTTCACCGGCTCCTCATTTCTCAAAGTCCTCAACGGATTCAACCATACCGAACCGATCCCGTAGGAATGGGCCGCGAGCATGATATTTTCCGCCGCGCAGGAAGCATCCTGGCAGCTGTGGGGGTTCCGCTCGTCATTCGAGATCAAAACGACCGCCTGCGGGTTCTCAAATCCATAAAAATCGACCTTATGGCATTCTGCCGTTTCCTTTGTCCGTTGTCTAAGCCTCCGGATATCCTCCTGTCCGGTCAATACCGTAAATCTCCATGACTGCATATTATGGCCGCTCGGCGCATAACAGCCGGTCCGCAGTATCATATCGAGCACATCCCCCGGTATCTTCTGTTCTGTGAATCTGCGGATGCTCCTTCTCGAAAGCAGCGTGTGTATGACCGGATTCATCAGGCCTGCGCTGCCCCTGTTCTCCCACATTCTCACAAGTTCCTTCCGATCCGGTTTCTGCATGGAATTCCTGGGGAGGCTTTCGACCTGTATAATCTTCTGCGGCAGTTTATACCGCTCGACCCGGCCGGCAAGAAACTTCAGCAGCTCCTCTTCCGAATAGCCATGCCCCGCAGTCACGAACAGGATTGGGATCTGCCCCATAATGCCGTCCGTATCTTCCACCCCGATACATGCACATTCCCGTATTCCTTCGTACTGGCCGGCTATATTTTCAACCTCGACCGGAGATACCTTCTCGCCGCCTACATTGATGATGTCATCCGCCCGCCCCAGCATATAGATATTTCCTTCTTCGTCTTCATATGCCATATCTCCCGTTATGAGCCACCCGTCCACCAGCGTTTCCGCAGTCGCCTCCGGCATATTCCAGTATCCGGACATCTGCATTCCGCCTTTTAAGGCCATTCTTCCCGGATGGCCCGCATCCGTTTTGACCGTCTGGCCTTCCTCATTCAAAAATTTCACACGGACTTTCCCTTCTAACGGCCGCCCCAGGGACGAGATCTTCACGGGATCCTTTACGGCTTCGGAAACATTGCAGAAAATCGCCCCGCCCGATTCCGAACTTCCCCATGTATTGTAAATCAAAGTATCCGGCAGAAGAGAGGTGATTTCCTTCCGCTGCTTTACCGATAAAGAACCGGCCCCAAACTCTATATACCGAAACCGGCTGCATACGGATGCAAAAGTATCCTGCATCTGCCTGCGCATGACTTCATAGGAAGCGGGCACACACGCAAGGGCTGTACAGCGATAAGCGTTTACGTTGCTTTCCACCTCTTTCGCAAAGGTAAAACCATTCTGCAGGACCAGCGTTGCCCCCTGATAAAAAACGGCACGCAGTACCCTTAAAGCATAAGAATGATTCAGCGGCAGCGGAAGAAGCACAACTTCATCCTCCCTGATCCCGATCCCCTGAATGGTATTGGCAAGAATATGACAGACAGCTCTGTAGGTCAGCATGACCCCTTTCGGCTTCCCTGTTGTTCCCGTTGTAAACAGCAGTTCCGCTATGTCGTTCTCATCCCGCTGTATCCTGACTGTCTCTCCTTCCGCTGCCCTGTCCGCATCCGCATAGATCCGGCGCAATGACAGGGGCCTGCATCTTTCAGCATATTCCCCCATGGGCCTGTCCGTAAGCATGAGCCTGCCGCCCGATTCTTCATAGACAGCCGCCATATTTTCAGGCGTACTGTTCTTATCTAAGAATACGGCGACCGCCCCGCACAGCTGAACCGCCAGATATACGGCCGGCATTTCAGGCCCCGATACCGCGGAAAAGCATACCCTGTCCCCGGCTGTTACGCCGTTTTCCCGTAATATTCGGGCAATTCCCTGTATTTTCTGAAACAGCTGCCGATATGTCAGCGTTTTCTTTTTAAACGCTGCCGCCATTTTATCCGGCTGGGATTCTGCAAGCTCCATAAGCCTGTTGACCAATATCTCTGTCATAAAATTCCTCCCCATTTTTCTTCCCGTCTTCTTCCCTTCATGCCAGAAGACGCTCTACCATTTCCGCCAGACCGGCTACCGAGTTAAAATTTTCCTCAACGATCTCTTCATAAGGGATCGTGATGCCGAATTCCATCGAAAGCGCCGCGATCATTCCCGTAATTGTTAAAGAATCAACGATTCCGTCGTCGATCAGCGCATCGGATGCCGTAAAATCGATCTCCGGATATTCTTCTGCCAACAGCTCCAAAATCTTTTCTTCCATCGCTCTTTTCTCCTCCGCTATTCCTGATTGCTACTGCAATATCATCAAATTAAATTCCCTGTAAGATTTATTGCACAAACATACTTTTTTCAAAATTCCCAGCTTATCCGGTTCCGAATCAACAGAATCTATAATCCTCATTCCCGCGCCATTTACCAGTTTACGCCACATTTTTCTCGAAAGCATGCAGACTCCAACGCCCGCTGAATTAGAGCCCATCCTTTTGCAGATTCTTACCACCAGAGGATTCTTTGTTGTCGTGAAAAAATAAAGTATCCTGCATGATGCCTGATCCCACAGAAAACCATCGTTCAGGTTGTCAATTATCCCAATTTTCCCATCCGGCTTTAAAACCTTTTTCATTTTACTGATACAATTTTCTCTGAACATCGCGCTCTGTTTAAAACTGTCTCCGAGTAAATGGTGGAAAAACATATTACAAAATATGTAATCGAACTTGCCCCCCCCGCCGCATATTAAATCAATATCTAAAGCGTTTCCTTCAAGAAAATGAATGCGCCTGTCATCATCATCCCATGTGTCATACCGATGTGTGTCTACCAGATAAATATCTATTTTACGCATTTTACTGTTTTTTGACGTCACATGCCTTAACAATTCTTTTACAAAATATCCTGCACCGCCTCCGATATCAAGTATTGTTACGGTTTCTCTTTCCCGTATTTCTTCAATTATTTCTGAATACATCCCGATGTATTTATCTACCAGCGATAATTCACCGTTTTTATACCATCTCTCCTGTGCTTCATTTATCGTTTTGGTTGATATTTCCATATAAATAACTATTCCTTTCTTTCAACCCGCGGCATCTGCTGCCGCAAGGCGCAATATACGCAATATGAACAAATCCATATGTGAAAAATCTGTTTCTCACAGTATATTTCTCTCCTTACACCGCCAGCCTCGTAACTTCCATCACAAAAGCAAATATTTTATGTCCATTCAGAGGTAATTCCGACGACCCTTTTCTAAAAGTTAAAATAGATAAACGGATTATATCCTCCGCCAACCGCATAGCAGATATCCAGTACCAGAAGCATGCACATGCCTGCCGCCTGAATGACTCCCCATACTTTCATCGATCTCTCTGTCCTGAAAAAACGTCCGATCGTTTCCAGGACAGGAAATGCCAGCGTAAACCCGGCGGCTAAAAACACCTTATACTGGCCAATCCAGTATAATCCATAAGTATCTGTCCATGAATTCCCGCTTAGATGGAACATCGAAGCATAATAATGTATGGCATGCGTCATGGAATCCGCATTGAAAATAACTTTTGTAAAAAGCACGACCAGAAAAGTAGAGGAAAAACCGACTATTCTTCCAACCCGCACATTCTTAAACGGTTTTCTGCACTGTTCCCAGTAAATAAAAATGAATTGCACCCCCCCCAGGCCAGAAAAGTCCGGTTCGCTCCATGCCAGATACCCGTTGCCAGCCATACCGCAGCCAGAAGAAATGCCGAAGAAATTCTGGCGGCCGCTTTTCTGCCGAATTTTTGCGCGGCCGCTTTGCGCAGTCTGACCGCCGGCCCCAGCGCCAGCGGATAATACAGATAATCCCGGAACCACTCCCCAAGGGAAATATGCCACCTGCGCCAGTACTCCGTTATCGAGCAGGAGATATACGGATAATTGAAATTCTCCTGAAATGCAAAACCGAACATTTTCCCAAGCCCGATCGCCATATCCGAATATCCCGAAAAGTCAAAATAAATCTGCAGCATGAACGCCAGCGCTCCGGCCCATGCCAGTATCACAGACAATTCTCCCGGCCCTCTTCCAAAGGCGGCTTCCGCCACCACTGCCAGATGATTGGCCAGCAAAACTTTTTTAGAAAGGCCGGCTGCAAAGCGCCATGCCCCCTCTGCCAGTAATTCGAAGCTGTGTTTTCTTTCCTTCATCTGCTCCGATATCGTGCTGTAACGGACGATAGGCCCTGCTATCAGCTGCGGAAAAAAGGATATGTATAATCCGACATTCAGGAGACTTTTCTGCGCCTGTTCTTTTCCCCGGTAGATATCGATGACATAGGACAATGCCTGAAAGGTATAGAACGAGATACCGATTGGCAGTGCCAGCGATGACAGCGTGCTTTCCTCCGATATCAGGTAAAAACTCCGGAGCAGCCAGGCAAGATATTTGAAAATAAAAAGCATTCCCAGGTTATAAATACAGGCCGCCGCTACGATTTTCTTCCCTTTTTCCGTCCTGGGGAAGGCTGACACCCATCTGCCGAAATACCAGTTCATGCAGATGGACAGAAGCATCAGCAGGATATATACCGGCTCGCCCCACGCGTAAAAGACAAGGGATACCAGAAGCAGCCAGCTGTTTTTTACCGTTATGCTCCTGCAAAAGGGGCTGTAATAGATCAATAATGTGACTGGCAGAAACAAGAATAAAAATACCGCGTTTGAAAAAACCATACGATTGCTCCTTATTTATCGAAAATCAAAAAGATCATTTCCACCCTCAAAAGCCGCCATCCCATAGATCACGATTATCGTATCCGGTTCTATTTCTTTAATATAGGACTGAATGCTCCCATCAAAATATCTTAAATCTACAATGGATAAATCCTCCACTGCTGCCGCCAGATAGGGATACATGCAATGCGCAAAAGACGTTTTAATCATTAAGATATTGCTGCCGTCATGAACGTTATTATTATGAATAGTAATCAACGCCTGATCTCCATAGCCATAAAAAGAATAATTCTTTCTTAAATAACTGCTTTTCTCTTCAAATACTGAATAGTCCAATAAAGTATCCTCAATACTTCCATAACATATTTTTCCTTTTCCTGATATGAACACATCCAAATCTGTATTATATTGAGGAAGAATAATCGGAAAGTCTTCCTTTGAAGAATATACTTCCGTTACCTTTTTTCCCTGCGAACCTAAAAAAGACTCCTCCCGTATTTCTATTTCATAATTACCCATATCGAACACAGACGTATCAAAATGATAACCATAGTTCTTATTCAGAAATTCACATAACAGCCTGTCTGCCCATATGCCTGCAGACGGTTTCCAATGATGATCCGTTTTAAAAAATAACGAGATCATATTATTCTTATCCATCATTTCCGATATGCAGACTATATCTAAATTTTTTTCCAAAAAGGAATTTCGTACTTCTTCCTTTTTCTCTTCCGAATAATTCTGATATATTTCATTTCCTTTAAATTTATCAGGCGTCATAAAAAGGAGAAAATTTCGTCCCTCACCTTTCATCTGACTGCCAAAGGAGACCAGATTTTCTATTTTTCCTGCAATATCTACGTCATCCATCACAAAACCCAGATAATCCTCTTCATATGCAAGCACGATATCATCGACTTTATTTAAATCATTGTCTCCGGAACAAAGCGATGTCGTCATATCTAATCCAAGAACCCTATCGCATGCTTTTTTCGTCAGCACAAACGGCATTTTGAAATCAAAAGAAGACGTTGCCTCTTCTTCGATCTTATTTTCAATCGCTGCTATTTTATTCAGAACACTATGCCGTACGGAATATTCCGCTTTCTCTAACGGATAATATTCCGAAGCTTTCCATTCGCCTGCTTCTTTATGCTCATCGATATCACGGGCTATTTGGACTGCGCCGCTGTAAATAACAGACATACACATCAGGAAAAGCACGCTGTAAGTAAAGATGCCAACGATCTTCTTTCCAGATTTATTCATGGCATTGCCACATCCCCTCTATCGTTTCAAATTCTGCCTGCCAGGATATCAGACATCTTTCAGCTTCCGGCAATTCATGATAAAATCGCCATATCCGGTTCTTTCTATTAATCCCTTATACATTTCATCCAGGTCATCCCAGTTCTCAGGTTTCTCGAAAAACATAAAATACTCTCTCAATGCCTGTTTTTTTAATTCTTCCGGGTAATGCAGCTCTTCTGTCAGGTTTTTAATATACATATACTCCTCGGCCTGTCTGGATTTTCTTTTTCTATAGAAATCATCCAGCGTCATCAGTTTTCTGCAGGGGACTCCTGCATAAACCGCATTGGCCTCCAATCTTCCCGACACGACGCTTCCGGCGCCGATGATAACGTTAGATCCGATTTCCGTGTTTTTTAAGATAATCGAGTTTATACCGATAAAAACGTTATCCCCTATTTTTACGCTTCCACCCCCCCCCCAGAATTTCTCCGTATACCCCGGCCAATACGGACCAGCTGTAATCATGGGTAAGGATATGGACGCCTGACGTTATCCGCACATTATCCCCCAGCTCCAGCATGTGCGGATTCTGCAAATCTATATGGGTATGCCGCGGGTCAAAAATCCTGCATCCCTTCCCAAGGCGCACCCCCTTCTCTCTTAAATAATCAACATATAAATCCGGGTCGTCCGGTTTTAATTTTCTGATGATTTTTTTATACAGATTCATGCTGTTTCAATACCTTTTCCTTTATTTTTTTAAAATAAGAGCGGTTCAACGCTATGAACATTATCAAACCAAAGATACAGTTAAAACACTGCACAGCCTCTGTTAAAATATAGGAAGATACTGCAAAATACGCTAAAACAAGTGCCAAAACAAGCGATTTTTTCGTAAAGGCCATTTTTATGCTTTTTCTGATATCCAGAAATCTTATGACGAATAATGACAGATACGCGGCCAGTGTAGAAACAGACGCCGCAAACAGTCCTATGTGCCCGATCAGGGCAAAATCGATAATAATGTTAATAACCGCCGCTATTGCAGTCGTAAATCCGTTTTTCTTTGACTTCATCTGCGCCACATAAATACCTCCGATAAACTGGCCCAGCATGGAAAAGATCAGGGCTATGACCAAAACTGGCGCATGATATATTCCGGGAAGATATTCCGCGGGAAATAATAAACAGAAAAACCAATAGTTGACTCCTAATAATAAAATGCAGACAGACCCAACGATTCCGAACATATGATTCATAACGGAGCTATAATAGACGTCTCTGTCCCTGTCCGACATTACTTCTGTCGCACTCTGCTGCCATGACAAATGAAAAACGCCGAAAAAAGAGCTGCATAATGCCGGAACCTTATTTGCGATCGCATAAACGGCGTTATATTCTACTCCTAAAAACTGTGTAATAAACGTTCTGTCAGAGACATTGATGATCCACCATGAGATGGCATTCGGTATCATCGGGGAAGAATATCTGATGATTTCGGCCAATACCGCGCCGGTTGCTTTTTTCATATGGATATATTTTAACAGCCCCGACATGAAAGCCATGATCAGAATGGAAACGATGTTTCCCATGGTATAGCCAAGCAAAATCCCCTTTAATCCCATAGGAAAAATATATACAAAAATGGTTACGAATGCCGACATCCCTATCACAAAAAAAATATTCGCAATCGTATATATATTTAATTTCTTTTCTCCGCGAATCCCCATCAGCAAAAAATTATTCAGGACTTCCGATGTCAGATAAATCAGAAAACAAACTATCATTTCATAATGATCCGGATGAAAGACGCCGATCAGGATACCCGTTATACCCGCAATCATGATTCCCGCCAAATCCAGAAAGAATGCTGTGCTGATGATTTCTTCTTTTTTATCCGTGTCTTTTATATCTACTGTAAATCTGAAAACAGCTTCTCCCGAAGCTAAAGTAATAACAGGAGTCAGCAGCGTCGCATATGTGACCAGTAAATCAAATAATCCATACTGGCCGGAAGAGAGCCATCTCGTATAGAGCGGCGTCATGATGAACATGATCCCTTTCGTGCAAAGCGTTCCAAAACTAAGAATTGTTGTATTTTTTATAAGCGACTTACTTCGTTCTTTCATCATGCGGTTCAACTACCAAAATACTCCTTTTTCCAGATTGATACGTCGTATCCAACGCTGCCCTGTTCCTGTCGCGGAATATATGCGGATGCAGGTCGCATCTCTTTTCTCCATACATGAGCGGATTGTGGTATAACGATACTATTCTTTCGTATTTTCCATTCTCATAATAAAAAAAATGTTGTTTATATTGATCATCCGGATAAGTATCGGAGAAAAAGGATATCCCATTATGTACAATTCCCGGATGTCCGTCCTGCTTTAAATAAGGGCTCTCAATCGTCTCATGGCTTCCCGTCTCTATATTATAAATTCTGTAAAATCCGATATAATCCTGATCGACCCCTGTAATTAAGATATGGCTGGCATCGATCCACGCATAATGGGAAACGATATCTTTTCTTTCAAGGCATTTCAGTTCTCCCGAAAATACATTCATCACCCATAATGTCGCTTTAAATCCCGGCCTCCTGTCGGACTGCCATACATAAAAGAACATAGCATGCCTGCTGTCCGGGGCAATGGAAATATGATTAATATACCCAGCCCCTTTTTCTATATCGGGTATCAATGCGTTCAACTCCTTATATGTTACAATTAATTCTTCCCGGCCCTTCTCCAGATCAACAAAATAGATCCCGTCATTTGCCGGTACAGCCGAATCGATCACATATCCATCCATATTATTGGAATACCCATATCCGGGCCTCAGCGCCTGCAGTCTGTCAAAATTTAAAGAAAGCCCCCACTTTTCATCCGGCGCGATATCATATACGGCCATCGGATAATCTTTCTTTTCCTCCGTTAAGATTTTTTTCTTTATCAGGATATAACCGCCATTCCGATATTCATTGTAATAGACGCTTTGTCCGTCGTGACTCCATCTCGACCGGCATCCCATCTGCCAGCACCAGGCCCTTGTTTCAGCCGCTTTATAAAACGTTCCCTTCTTATAATCTGCAATCCAGATCTCAAGCGGGTCTCTTCCTGCCCTTGCATTTTTTTCCAGTACATTCACCAGTATTTCATCAGGATTATCAGGGTTATCAGGCGTTATATCGAAATATCCGCAGAATACATGTTTCCTGCTCATTTCCAATTGATAAAATTCATAATCGGGCTCATGGCCGCAGACTATGTTTCTGCTCCCGAAATTATATTTTAATGATTTTAAATATTCATAAGACGCCCTTAAATCATGGGCCCGTTCTTCACCGATCAAACCTTTTATCAGTTTCTTCATCCGATTCCTCCGCCTATCATAATAAACAGCTTAAGATTATGTATAAAACCGCATAACTTTCGTAGTAAAAAGAGACCTGAAATATATCGATGATATATATGGTAATGAATACCGCTATCATAAAGTATTTATAATCATTTGAAATATCATGTTTTTTCTGTATTTTTGCAATATGATAAACCGGCGGAACATAATATAACAGGGTTCCAATTATACCAAGCGTCGCAAGCAGTTCCGCAAAATTATCATGGGCGTACACGCCCGGACCGCCGTTCATAACTGAATAATAGGTAAACTGTCCCAATCCATATCCAAATAAAGGCGTTTCCTTAAAGCACTGAATCGCCAGCGCCCTTAGAAAATTTCTATCCGTAATGGATACGTCCGCCGCCTTATTGGAAAAAAACTGCTGCATCATCGTCTGGATCCTGTGCGACATACTTACGGAATAGTTCATTATCATATAAAAGGAAACGAGCAGGATACAGGCGGCGCATATCGTAATTCCGGTTATCTTCAATATTCTTTTCCTGTATTTCAGCAGAAAAAAGAGATATATACAGATAAAAGGAACGATTAGCAGTTTTCTTATCGCCGTCAGTACGGATGACAGGTATAAGAAAAACAGAATGCCGAAATAAACTTTCCGCTTCCGCCCGGCAGTAAATAAACACTTGTAGACCGCAAATATCATGCCGACCAGCAAAAAGCAGGAATAATGGATCTGGGTGGAATAAACGCCCGCTCCAAGCCTTGCCCATACCCGCAGCCTGTTTCCTGCCGCCAGATAGCAGAATACCGTCATGACGATCAGGCAAAACAGATATACATCCATCAGATATTCACATTTTTGTCTGACTCCGGCTGAATCGGATAACAGATACTGGCCTATATTTAAAATAATCAGCAGATATACGGCTACATTTATAAAGCGGACATTAAATAAACTTTCATTCGGCGACCATATATAAGAACACAGGCAATAAAAAGCAAAAGCGGTATATCCAATCAAATAGGTATTTAAATAGACTTTTTTATTCAATACGATATTAAAAACCGTTACCGCCGCTATTAAAACAACATATAATTCAAAATAACTTATTTTTGCATATAAAAACGGCTGCATCACCAGAAAGATAATGCAAAAGACGGCTCCCAGCTGATTAATTCCGATTTTTAAAGGTTCTTTCCTCATCTCTTATCTCCGGCGCCTTAATAAGCCCTGTCCGCAGCAAATCCCCTGAATCCGAATATCGTTCCGACCCTGCGTATTTAAATTCAAAATCGCCTTTCTGCCCGTCGAGCACATTAAGATACTGCTTATATTGCGCGCTTCCTTTATAGTAATTTCCCTTACCGGCAATTTCCCGATACCTGGCGATATCCGCCGGCATAAATTTGTAATGCATTAACGCGATAAAACAATCCTGTCCAATATTATTCCGATAGGGAAACGGCGAATGGGAATTGCACTGTATGCAATAGTCCGAAAAAAAGAGCAACGGATATTTGGTCAGCAGCGCGTCGCTATGAAAGACGCGTTTTCTGAATCCCCCTCTGACCTCCTCCATGACCGTCGTCCTGTGAACCGTATAGGTATCGGTATCAAAATAACGCATATCCTCATAAGGATCCGGGCAATCGTTCAGGGAAGAGAGCGAATCCGCATACATATCCAGGAGAATGGCTCTGACCCGGTTCATTTTCTTTTTTTCCGCATATTCTATCAATCCGTGGATTCCATTTTGTTCGATTCCAACATAGGACAACAGTTCGTCGATATCCGCTATCAAATACCATCGTCCATGTCCATAATCATCCACGATACGATTGATCCATGCCTCCCTTCTTACAGAAGTATAATCATCTTTGACCTCAAATAAGGAAACGTCATCCTGTTCTGATAGAAATTCGAAGGTTCCGTCTGAAGAACCATTATCGATGAATGCGAACTGTGTGACGCCGATTTTTCGATAATGCTCCAGGAATTTTTTGACCCTGTACAATTCGTTTTTTACGGCGACGACGGCAATCACCTCTTTGTTATGGAACTCGCGCCACCTGCAGCGGCGCAGTTTACAGTGATAGAACTCTTCTATGAATTCCCTGCTTTCCGGATTGGAAAAATATAATTTTTGAAAAGCGCGGTTCCAAATATGATTTTCCTTAATTTCAGTGTTCTGGCAATGCCTCCGTAATTCCAGATATTCCGCTCTGTTTTTTTTACGCAGATATCCAACCCATGGTTTCAAAATACATTTCAGTTTTCTGACGAAATTACGCACGATACAGCTACCTCATAAATGACGTTTTACGAAATCATTGACTGTCAGATATATATGCGGACTGATTCCATACAAAATGCTTTTCAATAGATTCCGCAGGGAATGGGCGGTTCTTAATGCGAACTTCTTATCGCCGTCCTTTCTTTTCCCAATATATAACGCGTTTAAATACAGCATGCATATATAGTCCATGACAATATTTTTCCCTGCTCCTCCGTATGAGCTGAAAATATCATATAACCGCCTGCTGACAAATAAGATATCGTCCGCATGTTTGTCCTGTGACGACGTGTCGTTACCAATCGACTCTTCTCTCATACAGTGATAGTAAAAACTGTAATTTATATAAGAGACGCTGTGTGCGTGCAGGTATACCTGCGGCGTCCATAATTCGTCCTCATGAAAAATTCCCTCTTCAAAGAAAAGTCGATTCTCCATAATCATCGCCCTTTTATACAGCGCAAATGGCGCGCACATGGACATCGCTTTCCGGCGGATCCCTTCTGTCAGGAAATCTATCCCTTCGCAGGGATATTTTTTCTCTCTTCTCTCCCTGTTATGGCGGTACAGCCTGCCGTTTGAAGAAAGATACGCTTTCCCGGCCACGATATCGCATCGATACTTCAAAGCTTCTTCCATCAGATATTCGCAGGCATGTAACTCGACATAGTCGTCGCTGTCCACAAATAGAATGTATTCCCCTTCAGCCGCCGTCAGCCCCCGGTTCCTCGCTCCTGAAAGCCCGCGGTTTTCCTGATGGACGGCCCGGACGTTGTGATATCCGGACGCGTATTCGTCACAGATGATCCCGGAACCATCTGTTGAGCCATCGTCGATTAACAGGATTTCCATCTGTTTCCATGTCTGATTCACCAGAGATTCCACACATCTTCCGATCTCATTCCGGACATTGTAGACCGGCACAATTACAGAAACCATGACTTCGCCGCTTTTCATATCGAATTCCCCACATGCTTTGTCATTTCAGCCTCGAATATTTTATTCGCTATCTTTGAATACAGATAATCCTTCCGGCGTTCGGACCTCGCCGCCCTGTACATTTTTCTGCAGCTTTCCGGATGCGTGAGCAGAAAACTGAGCACCCCGTATATTTCTTCTTCGCCGGACGTTTCTAAATATCGTACATTGCCGCCCGTATCTATATGATGAAAACCTGAAAGATTCCTGCATACGCAAGGTACGCCCAGTGCCACAGCCTGTTCCCACATAACCGAATGTAAACCGGGAAAAACGGCTAAGTCCGCCGCCGCCATCATCTCATAGGTTCCAGGAGCATCCTGCCATCCCGCGAACTGAATTTTTTCGTTATCGATAAGCCCGTCAAATTCTTCCCGTATTTCCTCAGCGATACTTCCAAATAGCAGTAATTTTACTTTCTCATTCCTTATCTTCTTGACCGCTTTCAGCAGATTCAGCGTTTCATACCGACAGGAATTCATTTTTCCCCCGGTCACGATCAGGAAATCGTCTCTTTTTACGCCGAACTTTTCGCGTATGCGCCGTTTTGATTCCGGGGAGTCCGCCTTTTCTACGAAATCGTCATCGGCGCCCATTAACAATAACTCGCAGCGATTCTCCGGAATACCATATAAATCCGTCAGGAAATCGACTCTGGCCGGGACAACGCCATAAAACTTTTTAACATACGGTTCTATTTTATGAATACAATGCTTCCAAAGGCATCCATGCAGAATGTTTTTGGAGAGCCAGCCGTGCGCGCCATTCAAAAAGTCCACATGATTATCTACATACGCGGTTACGCCCGGATTCCTTTTCAGGTACCTGGCAATGGTCGTCAGATCCGGAAACTGGCAGTCATGAATGAACAGAATATCCGCCTGTTCCGACTCTACGGCCCGATATAACCCTTTATATATCTTCAATCTGCTATGAACATTTCCCCAATATACGGGAAGCCTGATAACCTTAACTCCATCCTCATTGCGATATAAGCTATCCGGCTTTCTTTCCACTTTACCTTCCGAATTCCATCCCCATTGAGAGGCAATAACGGTCACTTCATTTCCCAGCCTTTTATGATACTTTGACAGCAGATTCTCCTGATACTGGAATCCATCGGTGTATGCGCCGCACAGACAGATATGCGCTATTTTCAACCTCTTTCACATCCTTCATAAACAGCGGAAAATCGACAAATTCCAAAGCTTTTGATACTTTTTATCAATTCTTCCAGCGTTTCCCACAGTCCGTATTTTTCGATCTCCCAGCTGTGCCCCCAGACGGCAACGACGCCGTCTCTGTCTCTTTCAAATTCGATTAATCTTTGGATCAGCTCAAAATAAGGCAGCGTCCGATGTGCCGCCACATAGAACAGCTCCCTGTACGACCCGTTTTTTACCGCGTTTCCCATCAATGAGCGAATGCCCCGCGGATAAAAATGGATTGCCGGTTTCAATAAACCGTCCGCAGGATCTCTGAAGCACATTGTATCGGCGGTTCGCAGGCGCCGGTAATATTTTTTTGCAGTTTTCAATATTGCAGGGTCGTATCTTCCGCCGGGAAAGCAGAAAGAATTTACTTCATGGGAAAGGATTTCTTCAAGATATTCCTTATTGTTCCTAATTTCTCCTTCAACGGCCGCAGGAGGAATATCCGTCAAATACTTATGGTTCTCTGTGTGGCCGCCAAACGCTACATATTCTGATTCGGCGTTTCTTATCATTTCCGGCGTGAGTACCTTTCTTCCCTCGGCGTTTCCTGTAGGTACAAAAAACATTCCCGGTATCTCATATTTCTCATGTATCTCAAATAATCTCTGATCCTCTAACGCGCCGTCATCCCAGCTGAATATGATTTTCATTTTATAATCTGTACCTTTCTTCCTTTATCAGGGAACATATCCCCTGCAAATCTCCGCATCTGACCACATTGCTGTCCGGCACGCTTTCCGGGCTTCCCCCCGTCCGGTAGGTAATGCAGGGCGTACCGCATGCCTGCGCTTCCAGATTCACAGTCGGATAATTATCTTCATAAGTCAGATTCACGAAAATATCCGCATCGGTATAAACAGACGCCAATTCTTTCTGCCCATCCGTCTTTTCTATTCCAATGACGCCCTGAGGAAGCATCCGAATCTGCTTCTTGGTCAATCCTGCCAGCACGATTGTATATTCGTCCCCCAGCATGCCGGCCAGTTTCAGAAAATCCCCGAATCCTTTTCTTTCATTCCATACGTTCGCCACGCCAAGTACCATCTTGCCCTTAATGTTATGATCCTCCCGGAAAGTACCGTGTGTCGGCCGGAAAATGGCGGGGTCGATTTCATTATGCCTGACGGATACAGGGTACTCTTTCAGGAAGCTTTCCCGGACGAGTCCGGCCAGCCAACAGGACGGCACAATAACAGATAAATTGTCCACGCCGGTAAACGCCTTTCGTTTTCTCTTAAAATTCCCGCCGCTCCTGTCCAGAAATACGCTTGCGGGATATTCTTTTTTCTGCGGGCAATTACGGCACCGCTCCCTCCATTTATGGCATTTTACATAAGTAAAATGCGAACAATGTCCGGTAAACGCCCAGCAGTCATGCAGCGTCCATTTCTTTTCGATTCCGGGACGCTCCTTTAGCCATTGAAATAAAAGCTCGATATTGATGTAATATCCGTGCAGGTTATGGAGCCAGACCAGATCCGGCTCATAATCGCCGGCCCACCGTAAGAACTTTTCAGTGGCTTTCTCAGAGCCAAATCCGTGCGCATCAAACAGCCTTGTCCGGACGGCGTGCATTTTTACATCAAAGTCCGTGCCAATCCTGACGCCATATTTCTGATATTCTTCCGGCACATTTCCCCAACGGCCATAGGCCGCCTTCACTTCATGTCCATCCTTTTCAAACTGCTCCGCCAGCTGTGCGCATATTTTCCCTGTGCTGGTCGTTCCGAGCACTTCATTTATCAACAATACTTTCATAAGGCTTTTACCTTCTTAACAACGCATATTTCATCAATTCCTGCCCGGCGCACTCCAGAAAATACAGCCTTGAATATCCGTTCTCCCTGTATACCCGGTACTTGGCGCCTATTCTTTTTATTGTCTTCCCGATCGATTTGGGGGACCCTGCGCCGCCAGTCGGATAATTGGTAAGCACCTTATCGATAATTTCAACGGTCATATCCATCTTTACAGCTCTCAGATACCAGCCGTAATCGTCATGTATATTATGGATTCCGTAACCTCCAACGGCTTTATAGCATTCCCTTTTTACAAACATTGCCGGATGGTTGAAATTCCTTGTCGTCTTATATTTCCTGTCCCTGCCGCGTTTTATAATTAATTGTCCTCCGTTATGTATTCTGATCGATCCCATATAGATATCAGCCGGCTCTTTTCCCTTTTTCCTGCTGTTTTCCACCGCCTGCTCTATGCTCTCTAACGCGCCTTCTTCATACCAGTCGTCGGAATTCAGAATCCCTATGAAATCTCCCGCGGCATATTTCAGGCCTTTATTCATCGCATCATATATTCCGCGGTCTTTTTCACTTATCCATTTATACGCGTACCCCTTGTCGCGAAAAGCCGTTTCGTATTTCTGAATGATTTCCAGGGTTCCATCCGTGGACATACCATCGATTAAAAGATACTCGACATTTTGACAGGTCTGGGCCAGGACCGATTGAATCGTCCTTTCTATCGTCTTTTCACTGTTAAAGCAGACCGTAATAATGGTTATTCTCAATAAAGACCGCCTCAATTCTTTCCGAACAGATCCCGTCTGTAAACGCTACCCTTCCGCATCCCAATTCCCGATCAGCTTACTTTTTTCCTTCTCAAACCCCTCTGTGCTCTCCGCAATGAACAGCGTTTTCACCGTCAGCATAATCAGCTTTAAATCCAGCAGCAGGCTCTGATTCTCGATATACAGAAGATCCAGCTTCAGCTTGTCATACGCGCTCGTATTATATTTCCCAAAAATCTGCGCATACCCGGTCAGTCCGCCTTTTACCCGCATACGATAAGCAAATTCCGGCACTTCCACGCAATATTTCTCCACATGCTCCACCCGCTCCGGCCGGGGGCCTACTACCGACATTTCCCCTTTGATAATATTGAACAGCTGCGGCAGTTCATCGATCCGGAACCTCCGGATAACGTTTCCGACCCGCGTGATCCTCGGATCACGCTCCGTACAGGGAATGACCCTTCCCCCTTTTTCCGCGTCCGGCGTCATGCTCCGGAACTTGATGATCTCAAAAACCTTTCCACCCGCCGTACACCTCTTCTGCCTGAAAAATACCGGCCCCCGATCCTCTATCTTAATCGCGGCTGCTGTAAAAAGCATGGGGACGGCGGCCAGCGCCAGCGCGATTACGGATACGATAAGATCCAGCAGCCGCTTGCTTTTGTACTGTCTCTCATCCAGATAATGATATTCATATTTCAGCAGCGGCGTATCGATCAGCGTCCGCTCTTCAAAGCCCTGCAAAATAATATCCGAAACCCTCGGCGTAATATAAAGGTTCTTGCAATGCTCTATGCAATACTCCATCGTCCCCGTCCTGCGTCCTTTTTCCACTTCATACAGAATAACTGTATCATAGCCGTCTATCTTCTTATGGATCTGTTCCGCAGGGCAGTCCAGTATGCCGACTGTTTCTTTTATCTGAAAAAGGTGTTCATATTTTTGGTTAAGCTTCCGCACAAACTCCCCTGCGTCCGTTCTTCCGTAAATGACCAGCGTTTTGTTCGCTTCTATGTACCGGATGAAATACTGCTTTGTATAGACCGCCCAGACGATCATCCCCAGCAGCTGGATGCCCGCCGTCATAAGTCCCGGCAGGATACTGACATAGCCCCGGTGCACCAGACAGCATTCCACATACAGCACGGTATCCGCCAGCCCGATTGCCAGAATCTGGGAAAAAATAATTTCTGTGATCTTATAAGTTCCGATCTTATATGCGCGGTATAATTTGGCAAAATAATTATAAATGATAAAATAGATAAAAACGCTGACCGCGCCGCCCGCTGTCCGGTTCATGCCGAAAACGAACCTGTTATAGTAGCAGAGCCATACGAGAGCGAACATAAATACGATATAAATGTTCACGATTTTTTTCGATTTCGTGACCAGCCCGTCCTTTTCCTCCAAAAAATCATCTCCTTATTCCACCGGCTCGTAAAAAAGCTCCAGCATCAGCTCAAAAAGCCCGTCCTCATCCACATGAAATTCATCGAATACACTGTTTTCATTCCTTTCTCCGCTGATGCTCTCTCCCGGAATCGTATAGACCTGTCCATCATCAAAATGATATCTGCTGGCCGCCGCCAGATAAACGACCTCGTCCACCGTAATATCCGTCGCCGCCCTGTCAGCCGTTTCCTGAAATATTTTTACCGGAACGGTCAAATCCTGTCCCGTAATGTATCTCATTTTATATATAAACTCCGTCAGGAACTGTTTCTGTCTTTTCAGACGGGCGTCGGCTGATAATTCTTCGCCTGCGTCCCTGTCTCTGACATACCAGTAAGCCAGCTCGCCATCTAAATGCGCCGCTTCTCCTTCCCGGAGAATCATTTCCCCTTTTCCATTCCGGACGTCTTCCAAAACTGTCAGATCAATTCCCCCCACCGCATTCGTGATGGCCGGGATAATATCCATATCCACTGCGAAATAACCGTTAATCGGGATTCCATACAAAAGCTTTTTCACCGCCTCGACCTGATATTCACAGCTCTGCCTCCCGTCCTTCCCGAAAGCGTACTGTATACAGATCTGCGCTTCTACGGTCGTTCTTTCCGTTCCGGTTTCATCGTACAGGACAATCTCTGTCATTGTGCTTCGATTAACAGGAAGCACTTTTATCTTCTCCTCACGGGAATCGAGTATCAGAAGAAACAGGGCATCGGCCTGACCGCCGCCTGTTTTTTCCTCCGAAAGATTCCTTCCCTCCCTGTCAATTCCCATGAACAGAAATGTCAAAATATCGCTGTTATAACGATAGGTCTTCCCCTGATACCGAATCTGGCCTTCCTGCCACTCTTTCCTTTCACCGGGCGGCGCCGTATCCGCCTGCGCAGCATTTTCCATTCCGGCCGCATAGCTCATTGCCTGAGTCTTTAAATTATATTTTCCGGAGATTCCGAAAATAACGATTCCCCCGGCCAGGAATCCGGCCGCACACAATAACCAGCCGGTAAAGACCATCCATCGTTTTCCGCGCTTATTTCTGTCCTTCTTCCGAGTCTTCATGTCCTGTCGCTTTCCCCCGGCCCGCTTTCTTTTCCGGCCTGCAGCCGCCGCATAAGCGGCGGCCCGGTCTTTACCACACTTGTCAAGTTTAAAAATATTAAGAAACGTTCAGAACTAAGGCAGCGCTACGAAAGCTATCGGCCCGTTGCCCTTCAGATTCAGGACTACATGATCCGCTCTTGCCTCTACTACTTCCACTTCTATCCAGACACCGTTGACATACTGTCTCGCGGCTACCTTCGTGCCTGATGCAAGGCCCTTTACATAGAAGTTCACGGTCGCTACGCTGTAGTTGGCGCCGGGGAAATTCACATTTACCACGTTCAGCAGTTTCCCGCCGAGCGCTGCCGCCTGTGCTACCGCATTACTTGCTACCGTACTGCTTACCTTTGACAGGGATGCTGTCAGATTGGTCGGCACACCATTGATCAGGATCTTTCCACCCTGGCCCATCGGCACCGCATCGGGTACGCCGGGCGTAGAGGTGATCGCGTTGTTATAATACTCATCTGCGCTCATCCCTCTCTCTTCCGCCGCCTGTGCGTCTACCGCGCTGGTGAATCCTTCATCGGTATAAGCCGGTGCTGCCGCCGGCGCTGTGGAAACCGCAGCAGGCGCTGTGGAAGCCACGACCGCCGCTGACGGCGAATCTGCAGCAGATACCGTCATGGAAGCTAACAATGCGGAAACCGCTAATAAAGCCACTGATTTTTTCATGGGCACCATCCTCCTTTCATAAATTTAAGTGTGGTCTATATCAACATCCAAAGATGTCAATACCAGTGTCAATGCCGGTCTTTCCGGCCGTCTGCAGGATATCTTATTCATATACCGCCCGGTCGATCTTCCCCGCCGCGTCTTTGGTCAGCGCGCCGATCACGACATACTGCGTCCCGTCCTCCCGGACGCTCCCGTCGAGCGTCACGAGAAAATGATAGGGTGTGAGCCCCTCCCAGCCCTCCCGGAAGTTCCGGTTCATGCTCCGTACGCTGTAAATTTCATCCAGATGCTCCCGGCATCCCGCATAGGTGGTATAGTCGTGCCGGCGCAGGAGATCGCTCCCCTCGTCGTAATAAGCCGTAAAGACTTCATAGGTCAGCACGTTGTCCGGCAGATAGAGATAGAACTCCTCATGCTCCCGGAAGAAGTCCGCATCCTCGAAAAGATGCATCCCTTTAAAGGGCGCCCCTTCCTCCAGATCGCTCCCGTGGATGATGGTGTTGAAATCGCACATATCCATCAGGTTCGGCATTTCCGTATAAGCCGCCCCCGTGCCGCTCTCCCCGCCCGCCGCATCATGCGTCCTGTAATATTCATCCGATACGGGGCTCTGCAACACCGGTATGTCGATGCCGGTCCCCGGTACATACAGCCATGCGAAGATATCCGGGTTCTCTTCCCGGAGCCTGTCGAAATCCACATGGCCGTCCGCGGCAGACTCCCCGGATACTCCCGCTTCCTGGCCGGTATCCCCTTCCTCCCCTCCCGCAGGCAGTTCCGTCCCCGCGGCCTCTTCTGCGCCGGCTTCCGCTCCCTTCCCCGCAGTGCCTGCGCCATCCGTCTGTCCGGATGCGCCGCATCCCATACAGCCGGCGGCTGTGAGAAGCGCGGCCAGACAGCAGAGCTTTCTCCTTATTTTTATCCCGTTCCCATCCATTCCTGTTTCCCCTTTATCCTTTCTCCTGTCACGGCTCTACGGGCTCATAAAAGACCTCCAGGATCAGTTCATACAGGGCCGTCTCATCGATGCGGTACTCTTCGAACTGCTCCCCCATGGACGTCTCCCCCGCCAGCATATAAAAATCGCCGCTCCCGATGCTGTAGTCCAGCGCCTGAGACGCCAGGTACACCGCCTCGTCCAGCGTGATGTCCGTCGTCATCATCGGCGCCGCCGCCCGGTACAGGCGCACCACAGTGGAAATATCCGCTTCTGCCGCCGCCTTGGCCGCGCCGATGAATCCCGTCAGGTACTGCTTCTGCCTCGCCAGCCTTTCGTCCGAGGAGCCGAATGCATCTTCATCCCTGTACCGCACATAGAGCAGGGCGTCCTGCCCTTCCAGATGCACCTCCGTCCCTTCCACAAATGCCGGCTCTTCCGAGGTCATATCCTCTAATACCGTCACGTCCACGCCCCCGACCAGGTCGTTCAGCTCCGGGATGGCTCCCATATTGACCGCCGCATACCCGTGGATGGGCAGATGGTAGAAAAGCCTGCTGACCGCTTCCCTCTGGTACTCACAGCTCTTTTCCACGCCGTTCCCGAAGCCGTGCTGTACGGCGATCTGGGCCGTGACCGTGTCCACATAGGCCCCTTCTTCGTTATAGATATCGATCTCCGTCATGGTATTCCGGTTGATGCCGATCACGCTCGCCTTCCGGCTGTGCGGGTCGAGCACCAGCAGGAACAGTGCGTCCGCCTGGCCGCCGTCCGTCCCTTCCGCCACTTCCCGCACAATCCCTTCCCTCTTATCGATCCCCATGAAGAGAAACGTCAGGATGTCCTCATTATAGGCATAGGTACGGCCCTGGTATTTGATCCACCCCTCCTGCCAGCTCTCCGCTTCTTCCTCCGTAGGCGTTTCCGCCTCGGCCGCTTCCGCCAGCTCCGGCTGTTCCGCGGACACCTGTTTCAGCCGGGAATGCCCGATGGCCCCGACAAGCAGGAGGGATGCCCCCGCAAACAGGAAAACCGCCAGCAGGATGCCGGCGCATGCTGTCAGCCGCCTGATCCGTCTTTTTTTCTTTTTCCTCTCCAGATACTCCGGATCCAGCAGCAATTCCTTTTCCTCATCGGCCCGGCTGTCTTTCTTCTTTTTATCCTTCATTTTCTATCCCGTTATCCTTCCTGTTCCCGGAAATCCGCCACGAATACCCGCGATATCTTGGCCACGTTCCCCGCGGAATCGCTGACGGCATAATAGACGACGATGGTGGAGTTTTCATGGTTCTCCGTGATCTTCTCGATCACGATGCGGTCGGTGATGTCCCCGTCCCGGTCATCGTACGCCATGATGCTGCCGAGGAGCTTTTCCTCCCTGTCCCCGTAAGCATAGATATATTCATCTGTCTGGAACCGGAATTCCGGCCGGACCCTGTCCTCCCCCAGGTATGCGGCCATGCAGACCGCCGCCAGTATCAAGTCCACCGCTATGACCGATATCACAAGTATCCTGCTCTGCTTCATATCCTTTCCCCGCTCCCTGCGCTGTTCTTACGGCCTTCTTTTGTCCTACAGATACTCCAGGCCGCTGTCGTCCTCTTTTTCATCTCCATATTCATAGTCATAATCGTCTTCCGTCCGTCCGGGCTTCGGCATCTCCTCTTCCCACTTCTCTTTTACGGCGGCATCAGACTGGGACGCTGCGGCATCCTCTCCATATTTTCCATAATACTTCCCGTAGTATTTCCCATAATACCTGCCGTAATGGCCGTAGTAACCCCTGGCGCTCATGTCTACCTTGTTCAACGCCACCCCCAGGATCCGGCTCCCGGTCTTATCCAGCTGATCTTTTACCCGCTGGGCAAACCGATAGCTGATCGCATTGTTCTCGATAACGAGGATCGTCCCGTCGCATTTTCTGGCCGCCACGGCCGCGTCGATGACGCTCCCTAACGGCGGCGTGTCCACGATGATATAATCGAACCTCCGGCGCAGCTCCTCCAGTACCGACTGGAACCGTTCTCCTCCTAACAGTTCGCTCGGATTGGGCGGCACCGGCCCCGAAAAGATGATGCACAAGTCCTGCACGTTCGTCGTGCACATCACCCCCTCCAGGTTTTCCCGCCCGATCAGCGCATGCGTGAGCCCCCGCCTGACCGCTCCGGTCTTATACCGCCCCATGAGGACGGACTTGCGCAGGTCCGCGTCGATCAGGATCGTCTTCTTCCCCGCTTCTGCGAAAGCCTTCGCCAGCTCCATCGCAACGGAGCTCTTCCCCTCGTTCGGCGTGCAGCTGGTGACCGCGATCACCTTGATGTCCGGGCCGCTGAACTCTATATTGGTACGGAGCGTCTTGTACGCTTCCTTTGTCCGGTAATCATTCTGTTGCTGCGCGCCGAAGCGCAGCGTGATATCCTGCATGCCGGATCCTGTGTCCCCGCTTTTTTTTCTCTGTTCTGCGCCGCTCTCCATATCCCCGCTTCTTTTCCTCTGCCCTATGGCAGCCGCGCTGTTGCCGTTCCCTTTTTTCATCAGCTGTGTGACCTTCTTTCCATACGTTCGCGCCCGTTCCGTTTCTTCTTTTTACGCTTTCCTTTCTCTGTCCCGTCCTCCTGTACCGGGATCAGGGCAAGGGTCGTCAGGCCCAGGTACTTTTCCACATCCTCCGATGATTTGACCGTATCGTCCATCAGGAACCGCACCAGAACGACGGCGCACACGAAGAAGCATCCCAGGAGCCCGCCGATGAACGTCCAGCGCATACAGCTCGGCGCTGACTTCTGCATCGGCATGTTTGCCGTCTCCACCACGTTGACCGCATCGATGTCCATGACGTTCTCGATATGCCTGCTCGCCGCCTCCCGGACGCTGTTTGCGATGTTCATCGCCATGACCGGGTCGTTATCTTCTACCGTAATATAAATGACACGGGTTCCTTCCGGCGTACTGACGGAGACTTTTTTCTGCAGGCCCTTATACTCCATATCGAGCCCCAGCGACTGGATCACTTCCTCCAGTACATATCTGCTGCCGATCAGCTCCGCATAGTCCTTGGTGAGCTGGCTTCCCAGCTGTACATCCGTATAGGTCACCGTCGTATTCTCATCCTTGTTCAGGATATAGATCTTTGTCGTCGATTCATAGGTCGGCGTGACCACGAACCGGCTGACCGCAAAAGCAAGCAGCGCCGCCATCAGCCCTGTCCCCAGGATCAGCCAGGCCTGCCCTAACAGCACGCCCAGAAGCTCCAGCAGGTCTATCTCTATCGCGTCCGCATCCCTTTTCTCTTCCATGCGCTAACCAAACCTTTCTCTTCTTTCTCTCTTCTTTCCTTATCGGAACCAGAGCCGCCGGCTTCCCTCTTCTGCCGCGCCCTGCTCACAGATAACCGCCGCGAAGCAGCGCCGCCGCATTGCCTCCAAAGAGCTTCCCGCAGTATGCCTCCCCGTACTTTCTGGCGGTATAAGCCGCCGCCTCTCCGAGCGCCGGCGTCCTTTTCCTGTCATCGTGGCTGTCCGACGCCACGAAATGGACATACCCCTTCTTCAGCAGCCATTTCACATCCTGCCTGCTTTCCCAGCCGCTGCCACCCGTAATGCTCGCGGCGTTGATCTGGATGCAGCAGCCCATATCGTATAATTCTCCGACCCGCGCCTTTTTGGCCATCAGCTCCCGGTACCGCTCCACATGCGCCAGGATCGGGCTGTACCCTTCCGAGAGCAGGCTGTAGGCCGCATCCCGGATATAGGCATAATCCTCCGCTGGACTGAATTCCGTCAGGACATAGGAAGTGCCGGCCATCGTCAGGGCCGTCCCTTCCCTGAGCGCCGGAATTACTTCCGAGCTGTAATAAATCTCGCTCCCGATATAGAGCTTTACGGGGATGCCGGCGGCCTCCTTCCTCTCCTCCAGCTCCCGGAATACCTTCCGTATCCTCTCCGGCGGGAGGTTCCTGCGCATAGGCTTGTAATGGGGCGTCAGTATTATCCCGGAGGTATGGTCTGCCGCCTGCCGCAGCATCCGGAGGCTCATTTCAAAATCTTTCGCGCCGTCGTCTAATCCGGGCAGGATATGGGAATGAATATCTATGAATCCTTTCACCGTTCATCACCGTCCATCGCCTGCGGACTCTCTGTCCTTTTCGTAAAAAAAATTTTACTTTCGTAAAAAATTTTACTTTCGTAAAATAATAAATTTTACGAAAAGATGCCGCGCAGGCTGCCGGGAGCACGCCCGGCTCCGCGCCTTTTCCGCCGGAAATAGACGCGGGGCCGGAAAGCTGACCATTTTTTGACGGCTATAAAGCCGCGGGATCCGAATAGGAATCCATCAGATCCATCAGCCGCCGCTTCTGCTGTAATGTGGAATGCACATACAGGTTCAGCGTGATCTGGATGCTGCTGTGCCCCAGGATCTCGCTCAGACTCTTGCTGTCAAATCCTTTCTCGATGCATCTGGTCGCGAAAGCGTGCCGCAGCATATGGAACTTGAAATGCGTGATGCCGCAGTCTTTCAGGATCTTCTCAAACCGGTACTGCAGGGTGCGCGGATCCAGGAACCCCCCTCCCGGCCCGATCATGAGCGGACCGGAGCCGGACTTACGGCAGGCCAGCAGAACCCGAAAGAGCACGGGCGGGATCGGGATGTCCCTGACGGAGTTCACCGTTTTGGGCGGTAACAGGAGCAGCTCCGTCTTATTTTTCTGGCCGTCATAGTTTTTGACTCGCTGAATGTTGTTCCGGACATGCAGGATGCCGGAGCCCAGATCGATATCTTCCCAGGCGAGCGCGCACAGCTCGCCGATCCGCAGGCCCGTATGGAGCGCGGCAAGGATACCGATACAGGTGCCGTCCCCGGCATTCCGCAGAAGATAGGCCTCCAGCACAGAGAGCTCGGCGTCTCCCGGCGGCACGGCCCTTGCCCTTTTCTCCGCGCCGGCGGGATTGGGCGGAACCGCCAGCTCCATGCCGGTCTTTCTCTGCATATAGGTCATGATCCGCTGCACGATGCCGCAGATATAGGACAGGTAGGAATCCGAAAGCTCCGGGTTCCGGGCCTGGAGCTGTGTAAGGAACGCCCCCATAACGGGCCCATTGATCCGGCACAGGGACATCTCCCCCAGATGCGGAAGGATATGTTTTTCCGCCGTTTGCCGGTAGGCCGCATAGGTGCTCTCTTTCCAACGCCCTTTTTTGTCCCCGCACCAGATATGGAAGGCCTCCCGCATACTCACCGTGCACCGGTTCTCTTCCAGGGGCCCGCGTTTTGCCTCATCCAGCTTCCGCTTTACCTCTCCATAGGTCTTGCCGTAAACAGACCGGTATTTCTGCCCGCTCCTCAGATAAACGGCGTTCCTGATCCGCCCCTCCCATCTTCCGTCTCTTCTTTTGTAAATGTTCTCTCCTCTTTTTGACATAAAATATTCTCCTTTCCTGACCACTATTTGACGGCCAATAAGATTATCTCATGCGGTTTCCGCTTTTCCCACGGGGGCAGTTCCCGCTAAAAACCCCAATAAAAACTGCTTGTATTCTCATCAGAACTGTGGTATTATACAGAAGTCAAAAATAAAAACGGCATTTTTAGAGCGTTTTTCCCTGATTTATACTTCAATAGATGCCTGTGGTCGTTTTCATAAAGTTTATTATTTTACGAAAAAATAATAATCCGGTTTTCTTATAGAAAACCGGATTATTTTCTTGCTTTTTCCCAATATTTTTCTTATGATAGTTAACGACATTAAAAATTGCCGTTTCAGCCTTGCAAAAGCTTGCGTATATGGCTTTTGTAAGAAATGGGATGTGCAATTTGTTATGCCGTTTACTATATCTATAAGAGCATAAGCGAAAAGAAAGGTACGGGCACAAATATGTGGATAGCCGATCAATGGAAAGACTATGAAGTCATCGATACTTCTGCAGGCGAAAAGCTGGAGCGCTGGGGGGACTACCTGTTGGTCAGACCGGACCCGCAGATCATCTGGAATACGCCTAAGGAACATCCCGGCTGGCGGAAAAAGAACGGGCATTATCACAGAAGCTCCAAAGGCGGCGGCGAATGGGAATTTTTCCATCTGCCCGATGAATGGAGTATTTGTTATGGAGAACTGGCCTTTCACCTGAAACCCTTCAGCTTCAAACACACCGGCCTGTTCCCGGAACAGGCCGCTAACTGGGACTGGTTTTCTCCCATAATCAAGAACGCGGCCGCGGAATCGGAACGGCCCATAAAAGTCTTAAACCTGTTCGCCTATACCGGCGGCGCTACGCTTGCCGCCGCCAAAGCAGGCGCCGCCGTTACCCATGTAGACGCTTCCAAAGGCATGGTCACATGGGCAAAGGAAAACGCCGCCGCATCCGGGCTCGGCGATGCCCCGATACGCTGGCTCGTGGATGACTGCGTAAAATTCGTGGAACGGGAAATCCGACGCGGCAATACTTACGATGCCATTATTATGGATCCGCCCTCTTACGGAAGAGGGCCGAAAGGCGAAGTCTGGAAAATGGAAGAAGGCATCTTCCCTTTTCTGGAACTGGCTGCCAGAATCCTGTCGAAAGATGCCCTCTTTTTCTTAATTAATTCCTATACCACAGGCCTTCAGCCCGCCGTCCTGTCCTATATGCTTCATACCGTTATCGTTCCCGCCCTGGGCGGCAGGGTACAGGCGGATGAAATCGGCCTGCCTGTCAGTTCAACCGGCCTGATACTGCCCTGCGGGGCCTCCGGGCGCTGGTCCGCCCTTTAATACAGGAGCCCTGCGGCTACCGCAATGATTAAAATGATCATATACAGTACGAACATGATGCCGAATACGATCAAATAGGCTTTAAAAAAGTTGGATTTACTCTTTTTTTCCGTTTTGCTGAACGCCCATACGAACATCATAACGATATTTACGCATGGAAGCATCATCAACAACAGGGCGATCAGCCACTCGCTCATTTTTACAGGCTCTTCCAGATCCAGTGGCGGCTGCTGATACGGCTGATAACCGCCGTTCCCGTAGCTGTTGTAGCTGCCGCCATAGTTCCCGCCGCCGTAATTTCCATTATTATAATTCCCGTTATTATAACTGCCGTTGTTATAGCCATTGCCGCCATTATAATTATCATTGTTGTAATTACCGTTATAATAGCTATTGTCCTGATTATACGCGGACTGCTGGTATGCGCCCTCCATCTGATTATTGTCAGGCTCTGTGCCCGGCTGTTGGTTCTGATACAGATTGTTACTGTCCATTATGATCCTCCCCGTGTAGATTCTTTCGTATGTATGCCCGCAAAATACAGATTCGCAAACATATGCCTGCCTGTAAAGATGCGTTTATACATTTATTTCCTTTTGATGATTCTATCATGAATCGGCGATTCATGATCAGCATTCGCCGCTCGCCGAATGAACAAGCTCATTCTTCTCGCTAACGCTCATTATAT
>JAMPFK010000028.1 GCA_023664485.1 Bacteroides fragilis
AAAAATGAAATTCGGCTTGAGATTTAATATCTCTTGTCGAATTTCATTCTAAAACTTATCAAATTTACTTAATTCTCCGTAACAATCCAGCCGCCAGGGCCAAATCTGCCAGCTATTGCAGCTTATCCCGGCATTTAATACGATAGATCCTTTTCAGAGATTCGTCAATTCTCTCTTCTGAAATCGTGCCTTCCTGTACGGCTGTCAACAGCCCGCTATAAGCCGCTTCAAAATCCTCCGGCATCAAAATCATATCCGCACCGGCTTCTACTGCCAATATCGCTGCCTCTTCCGGCGTATAGTATTCCGTAATCGCGCTCATATTCAACGCATCCGTTATGACAACGCCGTCAAAACCCAACTCTCCACGGAGAACACCCGTAACGACTGTCTTTGATAAAGAGGCGGGCACCTCCGCATCCAATGCCGGAACCGTTATATGGCCTGCCATAACGAAATCAACCCCCGCTCCAATTCCCTTCTGGAATGGAATAAAATCGGAAGCACGCAATTCTTCTTCCGTCCTGGCAATCTCCACCCGGCCATCGTGCGTATCTTCCTCTGATGAGCCGATACCCGGAAAATGCTTCAGGCAAGCGCTGACTCCCGTACTTTGCATACCGCTCACCACATTGGACGCCATCTCCGCACAGACATTTGCATCCATTCCAAAACTTCTGCTTCCCAGCACGCCGCCGTCCTCTGCCACAGCGACATCGGCTACAGGCGCAAAATTCAGATTGAACCCAAGTGCGCTCAAATAGGATCCAATCGTAACGCCTGTCTCATAAGCCGTTGATGTATCGCCTCCGGCCCCGACCGCTGCCATATCGTCTACCTGGATTACCTCTATATTGCTGTTCGCCACACGACTGACCGCTCCGCCTTCTTCATCCACAGCAAGAAAAATGGGATATTTACTCATCGAGACTGTATTTAACAGCATCTCCGTCAGCTGATCCTTATCTATAATATTTCTATCAAAATAAATCAGCCCGCCGACCGCATACTGGCTCAAAGCCTCCTGTGTCCCGCTGCCAGCCCTCGTAACAGTCTGTACGCCTGTTAAAGCCTCCGGTGTGACGATAAAAAGCCCGGCCACCTTATCTGCCAACGGCATTGTGGAAATACTGTTCACAACAATCTCTTCCAGCTGTTCTTCCATCGTCGGCACCTCCACTTCAGGCGGAGACGCAATAATCATATCCTCCGGCGGTATTTCCGGCTCTTCCGTTTCTATCTGCGCCTCCTGCAATTCTTTTTCCTGTTTCTTTTCCTTCACAGAAACGGAAATCTTCCGTCCTGCTGCGATACCGCCTGCTGCCAGGCCCGCCAAAAAAAGAAGAACGACCGCATAGGCGATAATCTGATTTCGAATACGCCTCTTACGTCTATAGCTTCTCCTATTTGCCGCCCTTGTCTCCTCGTCCTCTTCTTCCTCGTCATCGTCTATCCCATCATCATCTTCCTCATCCATTTCTTCATCATCGTCGTCTTCCTCATCGTCATCTATTTCTTCATCGTCGTCGTCATCATCTTCCTCATCGTCATCCATTTCTTCATCGTCGTCATCATCTTCCTCATCGTCATCCATTTCATCATCGTCATCTATCTCATCATCTTCCAATTCGTCCTCCTGAAAAAGATGTTTTTTTCGATTAAATAATTTTCCCATAAAAGCCTCCAATCACTCCGCCATGCGCGTCCGTCAGACCGCAATATTGAACTTTCTTCCAGACTATACTATATATAGTATATCATGAATCTGCAATTCATGATCAGTATTTGCCGTTCGCCGAATGAGCAAGCTCATTCTTCTCTCTAACGCTCATTATATCATGAATCTGCGATTCATGATCGCCATTCGCCGCTCGTCAAACATGCAAGCATGCTTTCCTCGCTAACGCTCATTATATCATAACCTATATTCCTGCATTTTACCACATAATTTTTCTATTTACGTCCGATTCCGGGGATTTTATGCTGTTCTATCTGCACAACGAGGAAGCGGGCATTAATCCTTTTGATTAACACCCGCCTCTAAACTGTACTATCCAAGGGCCTATACCTCCATTTTTCTTCTTTCGTACTCTTTCCATTTCTCTTTCGTATAAATATACTGTAACGGCTCTTTCTCTCTTCTTCTGTGCTTCGTTACTTCCTCTTCTGTACTCGATTACGATTCTTATAGATTCAGCCTTTCGACCTCTTCTATCCGCCTTGTCTTCTGTTCCTTATTCATTTGTACTTTAAAATGGATTCAATTTACGTTTTCGGTGGTCCGTACCTCGCTTTCTTCTGTAGTATCTATATAAATTGTTTGTTTATGATTTTATTATATCATGCAATTTTAATTTGTCAACACATTTTTCGAAATTTCTTTTAATTTTTTCATTTTTCTTCCTTTTTTTACATATTATCTCTCTATTGTCATTTTTTTCTTCTTTTTACAGTTATATCAATTATCATAAAGCTGCTGATAGTAAAAAATCCGCCGCTCTGCAGCGAACAACAAGAGTAAAAATATATCTATTGCAAACTTCCGGAAAATACAAAGCATTCTCCCTAAAATCACAGAAATTGATTTTCGTGTCTCAAAATGATTTACACAATCACAATTTCCTATATAATAAAAATATGAGAAAAAAAGGAGGGTTTCTTATGTCGCATAAAACGGAAGCCTTTGCCGCTATGGCAAAGACCATTATCGAGAATCTGAAAAAAAAAAATATGGAAGGCTATTATTTTGAGGACAGTCCGGCATGTGTAAAGGCGATTCTCGATTCTATCCCGCAGAACAGCGTTATCAGCTGGGGCGGAAGCGAGACAATTAAAGAAATGGGGCTGATGGATGCCATACATAATGGGCCCTGTGAATTAATCGACCGGACCACAGCCCAAAATCCGGAGGAAGCAAGACAGCTTTATGCGAAAACCGTTCTCGCGGATTATTATCTGATGAGCAGCAACGCATTGACAATCGAAGGCGAACTGATCAACATCGATGGTAACGGCAACCGCGTTGCCTGTCTGATTCAGGGACCATCCCATGTCATTATCGTTGTGGGAATGAACAAAATCGTCACCGACGTGAAAAGCGGCATCGCAAGGGTTCGAAACATGGCTTCTCCGGCCAATGCCATCCGCCTGAACAGAAAAATCCCCTGTGCCGCAACGGGGCGCTGCCACGACTGTCTGTCGCCGGATTGTTTCTGCAATCAAATCGTCATTACGAGAAGAAGCGGTCATACGGGCCGGATCAAAGTATATCTTGTAGCCGAAGATCTGGGATACTGATTTTTCTACGGTCCGCGGATCCGAACTTTTCTTACACGAAAGAATGCCCGGAATACGGGCATTCTTTATGGACTTTAACATAAACAGCGCCGCGCCGGCGGCGGATGTATGGCACGGGGCACAGAATCCATTCCGGTATGTATTCAGATTAAAAATCCATGATTTTTAAAACCGCAGAAAACAGGGACGGCTACAGCTGATAAAGTACAAAAATGTCATAAATCGCCTTAATCGCCGTTTCAAAATCCGCGTTCGCAACGCCGATGATAATATTCAGCTCGCTGGAACCCTGGTCAATCATTTTGACATTGACATTGGAGTGCGCGAGCGCGGAAAAAATTCTTCCCGCGGTTCCTCTCGTGGATTTCATGCCCCTCCCAACGACCGCAATGAGAGCCAAATCCGCCTCGATTTCAATCGTATCCGGATCCGCGAGCCTGTGAATGCCGGAAACGACCTTCTGCTCCTTATGCATGAACTCATCCTGATGTACAAAAACAGTAAACGTATCGATGCCCGACGGCACATGTTCAAAGGAAATGCCGTTGTCCTCAAAGACCTGCAGCACTTTTCTGCCAAAGCCGACTTCCGAGTTCATGGAGTCTTTCTCGATATTGACCGAGCAGAAACCTTTTTTCCCGGCGATACCGGTAATAACGTATTTTGACTTCTGGCAGGTGCTCTCTACAATCCAGGTACCTTCGTCCTCCGGCGCATTGGTATTCCGGATATTAATCGGAATACCCTCTCTTCTTACCGGAAAAATAGCATCCTCGTGAAGCACGCTCGCGCCCATGTAAGCTAACTCGCGCAGCTCTTTATAAGTAATTGTCGAAATAGGCTCCGGTTTATAAATGATTCTCGGATCAGCCACCAGAAAACCGGAAACATCGGTCCAGTTCTCATATACGTCCGCTTTGACCGCCCTTGCCACGATAGAACCCGTGATATCGGAGCCGCCACGCGAAAAAGTTTTGACCGTTCCATCCGCTTTCGCACCGTAAAAACCCGGAATGACCGCCGCTTCCATAGAGGAAAGCCTCGCCCGCATCAACGCATTGGTCGCTTCCGCATCGAACTCGCCGTTTTCTTTAAAGCGGATGACATCGGCCGCATCGACAAATTCAAATCCAAGATAAGCCGCCATGACAATGCCGTTCAGATATTCTCCTCTGGAAGCAGCATAATCGCTTCCGGCTTTTTCCTGAAAATTCTTCTCAATCGTTTTAAACTCCTCTTCGAGAGAAATCTTCAATTTCAGTCCGTCGATGATTTCCTGATACCGTTCTCCGATTGCCTGTAACAGTGGTTTGAAATCTTCGCCCGCTTCCGCAAGATCGTAACAGCTATACAGCATATCCGTTACCTTCGTATCGTCCGCATTCCGTTTTCCGGGGGCAGAGGGCACGACGAATTTCCGCTCCTTATCCGCATGAATAATATTGCCGACTTTTACGAACTGCTCCGCGCTGGCGAGAGAACTCCCGCCAAATTTCACAACTTTTCTCATTTCTATAACTCTGCTCCTCTCTCAGCCCGCGATGTTTGTGTCGGGCGCTGCAGACGTAAACAATCGCGAAAATCGAACAAGTCCGGTTGGAAATTTTAATTTTCAACCTCGAATAAATGGTCTATCAATGTATATCCCCTGGAAAAACAAATGCCGCTTCCGGCGCCTTCCTTTTCATTGTAATTCCACGTCCTGTCAAGCTCATTCGTGCTGTCATAAAGCAGATACGGCACGCTGTCCGCCGTATGAGTCCTGACTCTTACAGGTGTCGGATGATCCGGAAGTATCAGCATACGGTACGCTTCGCCGGACGCATCCATTGCCGCCCTGATGGGCCCGACGATCCTCGTATCCAGATATTCGATCGCCTGTATTTTCCGCTCTGCGCTGCCCTGATGCCCCATTTCATCCGGCGCTTCCAGATGAATATAGGCAAAATCATAGCCGTCCTTTAACAGCGCTGTGAGCGCGGCCTGCGCTTTTCCTTCATAATTCGTATGAAGGCCGCCGTTCGCGCCTTCTACCGCCGCAACGCCCATGCCTGCGCCGACGGCTATTCCCTTTAACAGATCGACGGCGGACACCATCATGCCCCTTTTTCCCGTCTTTTCCTCAAAAGAGGACAAGGCCGGCTTTGTTCCCGCGCCCCAGAACCAACAGCAGTTAGCCGGATGCAGGCCCTTTTTTTTCCGTTCTATATTAATCGGATGATTTACCAGAATATCATAGCTCTTCTTCATCATCTCCCGCAGTACGGCATCTTTGGGAAGATGCCGGCCGATAACCTGTGTCAGTACATCATGGGGCGGCGTCAGCTCTATGACCTCCCCTTTATCCCAAATCAGGCAATGCCTGTAACTCGTTCCGACATAAAATTTATAACTGTCGTTCTCCAGCTCTTTTCTGACCGCATCGAGTAATACGGCACAATCTTCGGTACTGATTTCATCGGCGCTGTGGTCGATGATCGTCTGTTCCTCAAAAGGCACGTCATCCTCCGAAATCGTCACGATATTGCATCGGATCGCAATATCCGTCTCTTTCATCGGAACGCCGATGCTCAGCGCTTCCAGCGGAGAACGGCCGGAATAGTATTTCTCCGGGTCATATCCGAGCACCGCCAGATTGGCCGTATCGGAACCCGGCTTCATTCCTTCCGGTATGGTATGCACCATGCCGATTTCCGCCTTTTTGCTCAAAGAATCCATAGCGGGCGTTATGGCATACTCAAGCGGCGTCCTGCCGCCCAGCCCTTCAATCGGTTCATCTGCCATGCCATCGCCCAATACGATTATATATTTCATCATCTAAATCCTCTATCCCTGCTCAACCTGCAAACTTTGGCCCGCAACGGCACAGCGCCCTTCTCCGCTAGTCCTCCAAACGGATTCTGTTAAGCGCACCGCCGGCAGACGCAAGCTTTTCGTCAAATTCTTTTTCTGCCATAACATCTGTTACGAAAGCAAACTCCCCGGCAATTCCCGCATCCACCTCTTCGACAGAAGAAAATACCGCAGCCGCCTCTTCCTTCTGCTCCGCTTTCATGCGGACGAAAAATCTGCGCTTCGTATCGGCGATATCCATCAATTCGACCTGTTCCGCATCCCAGAAGCACATGATGGTCTTTCCCGGATGCCTCGCACAGTCCACGATATCAGAAACGACAGCGCTTGCCGTCGGCAGTTTTCCCGCCCCTCTTCCGTAATACATCGTATCGCCCAGCATATTTCCATGCACATAAACTGCATTAAACACGCCCTTTACATTAAATAACGGATGTTCTTCCAGAATCATAAAGGGCGCGACCATCGCAAAAAATCCATCCGCCGTTCCTTTGCTCATCGCAAGGAGCTTGATAGAACGCTTCATCTTTTTTGCATAAACGAAATCGGCCGCCGTAATCTTCGTAATTCCCTCGGTATAAATTTTCTCATACTTCACGGTCCTGCCCTTCATCAGGGAAGAAAGAATCGCGATTTTCCGGCAGGCATCATATCCCTCGACATCTGCCTCCGGTTTCCTTTCCGCATACCCTTTTTCCTGTGCCTCTTTCAGGACATCGGCAAAATCCGCGCCGTTCTCTTCCATTTTGGTCAAAATATAATTCGTCGTTCCATTCAGAATACCGGTAATCGCATCCAGCTTTTCCGCGGTCAGAGAATAATTCAGAGGCCGGATAATCGGAATGCCGCCGCCAACGCTCGCCTCGAACAGATAATTACAGTGATTTTCCCTGGCGAGCTGAATCAGCTCCGAGCCATGATCGGCAACAAGCTCTTTATTGGAGGTACAGACGCTTTTACCCGCAAGGAGCGCTTTCCTTGAAAAGGTATAGGCCGGATCGATCCCGCCCATCGTCTCACAGATAACGGCAACGTCCGGATCCTCCAGAATGATATTAAAATCGTGGACCACCCTGTCCTCATACGGGTCTCCGGGAAAATCCCGCAGATCCAGAATATATTTGATGTTTAATTCCGTTCCCGCCTTTTTATTGATATCCGCTTTATTGGTCTCGATAACCTCTACAACGCCGCTTCCTACCGTACCATATCCTAAAACCGCTACCTGAATCATTTTTATCCCCTTCTCCTTTCTCTCCTTAGTTGAGCGGATATTTATCCGTTAAACCGGAAACGATCGCGCGGGCCTTCCCGATTCCCGCTTCGCCCTCTTTGATCACAATGGAAATGGCTTCTGCAACCTGATCCATATCGTCCGTATTCAGACCCCTGGAAGTCACTGCGGGCGTCCCAAGCCGGATGCCGCTCGTCACAAAAGGCGACCTGGGATCGTTCGGAATCGTATTTTTATTCGCCGTAATATGCGCTTCGTCCAAAAGCTTCTCCACCGCTTTTCCGGTCAGATCATAATTCGTCAGATCCACCAGCATCAAATGATTATCCGTGCCGCCCGATACGATCTTCACATCTCTTGCGAGCAGACCTTTGCAAAGCGCCTGCGCATTATTAATAACGCCCTGCTGGTACTCCCTGAATGCCGGAGATAAAGCTTCCCTGAAGCATACCGCTTTCGCCGCGATAACATGCATCAGCGGTCCTCCCTGAATGCCGGGGAAAATCGCTTTGTTAAAGTTATATTTATCCGCGGTCTCCTGAGAGGACATGATCATGCCTCCGCGGGGCCCGCGCAGCGTCTTATGGGTCGTCGTCGTCGTCACATGCGCATAAGGAATCGGGCTCGGATGAAGGCCGGCCGCCACAAGGCCCGCAATATGTGCGATATCTACCATCAGAACCGCTCCCACTTCGTCGGCAATTTCCCTGAATTTCCTGAAATCCAGCGTTCTCGCATAAGCAGAGGCTCCCGCAACGATCATTTTCGGTCTGCAATCCAACGCGGTCTCCCGCACTTTATCATAATCGAGGAATCCCTCGTCATTTACGCCGTAAGGCACACAGTTAAAATACTTCCCGGACATATTCACCGGCGAACCATGAGAAAGATGTCCGCCATGGTCGAGATTCATTCCCATAAAAGTATCTCCCGGTTCCATGACGGCAAAAAATACGGCCATATTGGCCTGCGCGCCGGAATGGGGCTGAACGTTCACATATTCACATCCAAAAAGCTCTTTCGCCCGGTCTCTCGCCAGATTTTCCACGACATCGACGCATTCACAACCGCCATAATATCTTTTTCCCGGATAACCCTCTGCATATTTATTCGTAAGCGGACTTCCCATCGCCGCCATAACGGCTTTGCTCACCCAGTTCTCCGATGCGATCAGCTCGATATGGGAATTCTGCCGCTGCTGCTCAGCCTCGATCGCCTGCGCGATTTCCGGATCCGTTCTCTTTACTTCCTCTAATGAATACATTCCTGTTCCTGCCTTTCTTTTTATACTCTTTCTCACGCTGTTCATAAAAAACCAGTGTAAGTATATCACAAGGTTGGATTCAGATGCAATATGTCAGGTAGAATTTCTTCCAACATCCACAAAAATATGATATAATGAGCGTTAGCGAGAAGAATGAAAATGAACAAAGGATAAAAGAATATGTACTATATTATAATGAACCCATCTTCCAAATCCGGCCAGGGGCCGCGCATCTGGAAACAGCTGGAACCCGTTTTTCAGGAAAGAAAGATTCCTTACCGGCTCATGCTTTCGACGCACAACGGGCACGTTGCCGAGCTCGCTGCCGAGGTCACGTCGGCCGGCACGCCTGTCAACCTCATCATACTCGGCGGCGACGGCACGGTAAACGAGGCCCTGCAGGGAATCCGGGATTTTTCCAACGTCAATATCGGCTTTATTCCCACCGGTTCCGGCAACGACCTTGCAAGGGATATGAGGCTCGGAAAAGACCCTCTAAAGATTCTGGAATCGATTTTAAGAGAAGATATTTCCCGTAAAGTCGATTTGGGCAGACTGACCGTAAACAATTCCACGGGAACCGTTATGAAAAAAGACGGCGCGGACGCGCCGGACGAACGCTTCTTCGTTGTCAGCAGCGGCATCGGTTTTGACGCCGCCGTATGTGAGGAAGCGCTTTCTTCCCGTCTCAAAGATGTGCTGAACAAAATAAAGCTCGGCAAACTGACTTATCTCGGTATCGCCTTAAAACAGCTGATCGCCGCTAAACATGTATCCTGCGATCTATATCTGGACGATAAGGCGCCTGTTCATTTGAACCGTTTTCTTTTTTCCGCTTTCATGATACACAGGTATGAGGGAGGCGGTTTCAAATTCTGCCCGGATGCCGATGCCGGGGACGGCCTGCTCGATATATGTCTCGTCGGCCATATTCCAAAGCCGGTCATCCTTCTGGCGCTGCCCACCGCATTTTTCGGAAAGCACTATCTTTTCCCGCAGATTTTTCATTACCGGGCATCCCGGATCGAGATTCGGACCTCCGCGCCGCTCTGGGTCCATACCGACGGGGAGGTGCGTTATAAAGCCGATCATATATGCTTATCCTGCGAAAAACAAAAAGCCCGTTTCCTCGCATGACCCTCCGTCCTGTGATAAACGGAACGCATAAAGCACCCTTCTGCATTTTGTATAATTTTGCAGTAAAACAGACAGGATTTTTATACAAAAATGATTTTGACTTTTCCACAAAATCTGCTATGATTATCTGTAAATTTAAGGGTTGGGGAAGGGTGTCTGTACCGCATGAAAAACTTTTGTCGTAAATATAAACATATTCTTCCGTTAATGATTTATATGCCTGTCTATCTGATATGGTTCGCTCATCTGGAGCGTACGGTAAAGCATTATAAACTGATTCATGTTGCATTAGATGATTATATTCCGTTCTGTGAAGTATTTATCATTCCTTATCTGCTGTGGTTTATCTATGTCGCGGCCACCGTTATGTATTTCTTTTTTAAAGACAGGGATGATTATTATAAATGCTGCACCTTCCTTTTTACAGGAATGACCATTTTCCTGCTTGTCTCTACCCTGTGGCCGAACGGGCACAATTTAAGGCCTTTTATTCTGCCGAGAGACAATTTTTTCACAAAGCTGGTGGCGGGCATTTACCGCACCGATACGCCGACGAACCTATGGCCGAGTATTCATGTATACAATTCTCTGGGCTGCCATTTCGCTATTGTAAAAAGCAGGCATTTCATACAGCACAGGGGAATCCGTGCCGGTTCGCTGGTACTCTGCGTTTCGATTATTATGTCAACCATATTCATCAAACAGCACTCGGTATTCGATGTGACGACCGCTCTGATCATGGCGTCCATCATGTATTTGATCGTATACCATTCCGATGTACTGCTGAACCTGAAACACAATCTCAACCGTAAAAATAAAAGAAAAATGGGGCCGGAAACTCTCTGACCCCCTTTCTATTCTATAGGAAATTACTCCGACGCCATCAGGAATTTACGCAGTAAATTCTTGTAGCCACCGGTTTCTTACGACGATTTTTTATCAGTTAAATTTAAAAAACCTCTGGCAGATCCTATAGGCTTCCACGGATATTTTTCTGCCGCCCCTGCCCGGAAGATTCATGGAATTTCCCATGATGCCATATCTGAGCCTGATATAAAGCAGCTTATCCTTCTGTTTGATATATTCCCACAGCTCTTTCTTTTTTTCCAGGCTCTCCTCCGTACCGGAACGAATCAGCAGCACCGAGGAAATGACCGTGATAATTTCCAGATAACCCGTCATATAGGCGCGCATCCTGCGCTGCCTGCTTATTTCGGCTTTCTTCTCTATTAAATAATCGAGCATGAGCTTATTGACCCGTATCTGCTGGTCGATTCGCGATATCATGACCCGTTCGTTGACCGACTGGCCTTCCCTTCCGATATAATAGCGGTAAAAATTCACATCGAGATAATACATCGTCCTGACATAAGGCAGCGGCTCGAACACAAAGAGATTGTCCACATAGAACATATGCTCCGGAAGTTTCAGCCCGCATTCCTTTAAAAGCTTTGTCCGGAAAATGACCGAATGCATCAGGATATACTGGCCCTTATGAAAATGTCTTACCTCGTCCCATGTAAAAATCGTATCCCGCGGAAGGGCATGACGATACTTCATCACCTTATTTTTCTTTGCGCCTTCTTTTTCATAGACAAAATTACTGATCAGCATATCCAGCGCCGTGCTTCCGCCCGCCAGTTCCCGCAGCGTCTGCAATATCTTCCGGTATGCGCTCTCCTTTACCCAATCGTCGCTGTCCACCACTTTAAAATATAAGCCGGCCGCATGCTCCAGTCCCGTATTAACTGCGGCTCCATGCCCGCCGTTTTCCTGATGGAGCGCTTTGACGATTCCCGGATATCTGTTTTCATACTCGTCCGCGATTTCTCCCGTCCTGTCTTTGGAACCGTCGTCTACGATTAAAATTTCCACATCCTCACCGCCCGGAAGCAGCGATTCGATACATTTGCACAGATAAGTTTCCGAGTTATAGCTCGGAATTACAACTGACAGCAGCTTCATTTTCCGTCGTTATACTCCTTTCTCCATCGTTCGGACCGCATCCATATATGTGGCAAATGCGGAAGGGATCGGATAGTCCTTTTCTATCTCGCCGGGAGTTACAAAAAGAAGCCCTCCCTTCGGCCGCATTCTTTCCAGCTCGTCCACCCGTACCGCATATCCTGTCATATGCCACTCTTTATGGGTAAAAATATGCTTCGAGGAAGGTAATTTTTCAATTCTGATAAGCGCCAGACCGGACGTTTTCAAATATGCAAGGACTTCCTCCTCCGTCCGTTCCCCTTCCATCGAAGGAAATTCATACATTCCCGCCAGAAGTCCTTTATCGGCACGCTTATGCAAAGCGATCCTGCCTCTGTCCCGGATAACGAGTATCGTTTTCTTCTCGATCCTCCTCGGCTTCTTCGGCGCTTTGTGCGGAAACTCCGCGATACGCCCCGCCCTTTTCGCCTCGCAAAAGGCTTCCCATGGACAATTACCGCATTTAGGTGCGCCATTCGGCACGCAGACCACCGCCCCAAGCTCCATCAGGGCCTGATTAAAATCCCCTGGCCGCTCCGCCGGCATCACTTCCGACAATTCCGCTTCTATTTCCTTTCTCACCCTGGCATCGAGAATATCCCTTTCATCCATGCGCAGCCTCGACAGGATCCGCAGGACATTTCCATCCACCGCCGGAACCGTATGCCGGAACGCGATGGAAGAAATGGCTCCCGCCGTATAACTGCCGATTCCCGGAAGTTTTAGAAGCTCCTCATATTCTTCCGGCATCCGTCCTTCATAATCTATAACGATTTTCTCCGCCGCTTTCTTCAAATTTCTGGCACGGTTATAATACCCCAGCCCCTCCCATAGCTTCAAAAGCTTCTCTTCTTCGACGCCGGCAAGGCTTCCGATATCCGGAATCGCCGCTAAAAATCTGTCATAATAGGGTCTTACCGCTTCCACCCTCGTCTGCTGCAGCATGATTTCGGAAATCCATACATGATAAGGCGTCGGACTCTCGCGCCACGGCAGTATCCGTCTGCCCCTGTCATACCATGCGAGCAGTGGCTGCGCTATCCTGTCTAAGGGGAAGAGCACGACGGGCACTTCCTTTCGTAGCACAAGACTGTCCCTTCCCACTTCGCAATCGTAGGCGAGCACCTTTACCCCCGCCCGCTCCGCTTTCCGCAAAGCGTCTCCAAAGGCCGGCTGCGCATCCCGGTTCGGCGAAAAAGACTCCACATCTTTCATCTGAATAACAAATAAAATATAAGCTTCGTAGCCTTCCTCCTTTGCGAGCAGCAGTTCTTCCACATGCTTGACGGCCCGCTCCGAAGGCGCATCCGGGAAAGCAGTCTGATTGTCCCTTTCCAGCGTGACCCCCTTTACCTCCATGAAGATTTTCCGGCCCGACGCCGTTTCCAGATAAAAGTCAAAACGGGAATTCCGATAGACCGTTTCGGGACGTATCAGCGTTAAATCGGGAAAAAGCAGCTTCTTATAAAGCCATTCCTCCACTACCCTGTTCGGCGCATTGGAATCTATATTGACAAGCCTGTCGGCTTTTTCCACCGCTACAAGATCGTATTCTGTCGTACGCTCCGGGTTCCCGCTCTTTTCCAGATACACCGTCGCATTCTCCCGCAGCAGTTCCCCGCACCGCCCGGTATTCTTCACATGGACCTTCGTGCGCGCTCCGTTCAGTTCCACATAGGCGATGAACCGGTTCGGCCTGGATAAAAATTTTGCCTCCGATATATTATGATACTTCATGTTTCCTCTCATTCTACGCCGCATAGCGGCACGCCTAACCGCCTTCGGGTATCTTATTCTTATAAGGTACTCTGGCCGCCGGCACTACTTCGGAAGCATTCCTCGTATGCACCGCCTGGTCATCGAAGAAAATATGCGCCCCAAAAGCCTTCAACACATCCGTTTTCTGAACGCCGCCGAGAAAAAATGCCTCGTCGATTCTGACATTCCATGCTCTCAATGTGCGGATGACCCTCTCGTGCGCGGGCGCACACCGTGAAGTCACAAGCGCGGTCCGAATCGGCGCTTCCTCCGTCGTAAAGTCTTTCTGCAATTCCGATAAGGTCCGCAGAAATTTGGCGAATGGCCCCGCCTGCAAAGGATTATCGGCATTTTTCCGTTCATTCTCTTCAAAAGCTTCCAGGCCATATTCTCTGGAAATCCGCTCCGATTCATCCGAAAAAAGCACCGCATCCCCGTCGAACGCGATCCGTATCTGCTTAATCCGGTGTTCGCAGTCATATGTATGAATCCCGTCGCTGCATATGATACCCGCCGCGATATTAGAATCTATCGCGCTCTGCACATCATCTTCATACGCCGATAAAAATAAATCGGTCCGAAAAGCTTCCAGATAGGGGGCCAGAGACGCGCCGCTCGCCAGCACTGCCCTCGTAATATTCAGCCCATAATAGGCAATGGCATTGAATACCCTGAGCGATGTATCCGGGCTGTTGCGCGACATAATGATGACCTCAACACAGCCTTCTTTGCCGGGCAGATTGTTCAGATTCAACAATGCCCTGATTAATGGGAATCCCGGCCCTGGTTTCAGGATTTCATCCTCATGCTCTACCTGATAATGGCAGTATGCCTCTACGCCGTCCCTTTCAAAAATTTCATTCTCACAGGATAAGTCAAACAACGCCCTCGAAGAAACGCCGACCACAAGCCTGTTTTCCAAATCATAAAACATAATATCCCTCCTGACAAAAAACTGCCCGCCAAATGCTCCACATCATTTCGCTATGTGTTCACCCGATTATCAATTCTCTGCCAGAAACCGCGCCGGTCAACCCGTCTCACAGCATTTCCTGTCCGCGGCGGTCATCGCAGTCTGTTGCATTCAAACTTTTCAAAGGTCAGAAGGCAGTTCTTCAATTCTTCGTACCTGTCTTCAATTTCCCCTTCTTTGATCTCGACGTCCACAGCGACCGCCATCGTATTGATCATATCATTATCGATACGACAATGGAGCATACTGAGAATTTCCAGCCGCCGCTCATAAGAATCCGCATCGAGAAACTGCAGTACCAGAGGATCGATATTCAGTTCTTCCTGTATTCCGGCATCCATATCCGCCGCTTCTTTTTCTTCCTTCGCCGGCTTTAACGTTTCCTGCCCTTCCCGTTCTCTCACCGTATCCGGCATCTGCGCCGCAGGCTGTTTTACCTCCTGCGCGCTTAACAATTCAAAACGGTAATAGCCGTCGGCATTGGGATATTTCTGTCTGTCTATTTCTTCCATAAAAGAAGAAAGCGCGCTTACATAAATCTGGAAATCCCCGTACATTGCCTGATAAACGACCATCATTTCCCCTGTTATGCTGTCCTTCGCAAGACAGCGGATCTGATACAGATTGCCTTTAAAATACCTGTACACTTCCTGCGGTTGTGGATTATGTCTCATCTTTACTCTCCTCGTCTGCTCTGGCAGACATCATTTCAATCGTTCGTTTCCAATGGACAGCTGAATCGCTTATTCCATAAAAGGCTGTCCCCGGAATTTTCTTCTTTATTATAATCCCAAACCCGGCAAATGTCATTCATTTCATTTCCTGAAAAATCTTAAAACATCAGAAATTCGTAGTAAAAAGTACAGCCTGCATCCTGAAATTCCGTCTCCGCAAGCTCCCGCAGCAGCTCTTCTTTTCCCGTATCGGTAAGCTGTGTGAGCTTTCTGTGATGAATCATTACCGTATAGCTTCTTCCGCCTTCTTCTTCGGATACCCATCGTATTGTAATGCCGCTGTTCCGGTATCCTTTTTCCGTAAGAAGCTCTCTCATGCCGGCATAGTATTCTTTTTCCATCCCGGCATAGTATTGCCTCTCCCGTCCACGGTCCGCCCTGCTCTGGCTCATGACAGTCTCCGTCATACAGAACGACACAACAAGAACGGACAGGATAACCATGATCCCAAAAGAAAGATTCCTGTTTCTATGCCTTTTCCCGATTTTTCTCCTCATTCGTACCCTCCCCTCTCTTTGTGCTATAGTAAACGACATAACAAATTGCACATCCCATCTCTTACAAAAGCCATATACGCAAGCTTTTGCAAGGCTGAAATGGCAATTTTTAATGTCGTTAACTATGGAACAAATGTTCTGATATAATATTAAAACAAATGTTCGATTTTTTCAATACCATTTTTGATTTCCGCGGCTTTCCTGTATAAGATATTTCCATGATAACAAATGTTCTGTACGATAAACGGTACTTTATGACAGCGATTGTTCCCGGCATTAAAAATAACGCCGGAAGAATTTCCTATATAATCAAAAACAGCTCCAAAAACCTCTGTTTTCGGAACTGCTCTCTTTTCGTTTATTAAATTTTCTCCGGTATCCGGGCCCCGCCTTTAGCCCTCTTCAATAATCTCATACCTGTTAAAGATCTTCTCCGCGCTGCATACATGCCTGGTTCCGTCTTTGTCCGTAATGATATAATCCCCTTCCCCGATAAAAGTACGGCCCCGCCGATTCACAATATAAGGGCATACGATGCTGCCATTTTCTTTTTTGATCTGTACAAGAAAATCTGTCACGATCCACCCCTTTGTTATGACATCCGCCATCAGTTCAAAACCGTCCTCCAGTCCTTTGCCGGCTTCGTATTTCTCTACCTCCGCCTCCATCGCCGTTCTTCTGCACTTCATAATGACCCCTCCGTTTCCTTTAAATATTCTGTCTACGCCGCCGCGCTGTATTTGATCAATAACAGCTCCACGCTCAGCACATCGTTCATTTTTCCCGTTTTTACCGCCTCTTCCGCCTCTACGCAGTCGGTAACTGCCTGACGCAGGGCCTTTGTGGAAAATTTCGCCGCCTGGCTTACATATTTTCCGGCGACAAATCCCGGAAGCCCGACATTTTCGCCAATCGTCTTAACGGGATACCCTTTTTTCTTCAATTCCCTAACCTGCAGCAGCAGATTGAACTGTCTCGCCAGCAGGAAAAGAATGCGCATCGGCGGTTCCTTCAAAGTCAGCAGGTCATAATACAGGTTCATCGCTTCCTTCTGCCTTTTTTCGGCAATGGCATTCATCATATCAAAAATCTGGTTATTTATCTGTCTGGTACAGATATTCTCGATATCTTCCCCTGTAATAACGTCACGATCCATGCAATAGCAGATCAGCTTTTCCAGCTCCCTGCTGATATTTTCCATGCCCGTTCCGGTCTTTTCCAGAAAGAGGGTCAGGTCGCGCTCCGTAATTTTCTTATTCTCTTTTTTCAGAACGCCGAGAATCCAACGCTTTAAGATACTCTCATCCTGCGCTTTGAACTCGACGGCGCGCCCTTTGACGGACACCGACTTGAACAGCCTGCTCCGCTTGTCGATTTCCTTTTCCGCCAGGACAAAAAAAGCCGTTTCGGCAGGTTCCTTTAAATACTCCGCAAGCTGCTCGCCTCCGCGCTTGAACAGGCCGCTGTTCTCGATGATGATCACGCGCCTCTTTGCCAGAAAAGGCATCGTCTCCGCCAAATCGATGATTTCTCCCGTCCGGATGTCTTTTCCCTCAAAATAGTGGCAGTTTATGGAATCGCCGTCCGTTAAAACATTTTTCAGTTTATCCCGATACTGTCTGCGCAGATAATCCTCTTCCCCATAAAGCAGATAGACCTGTTTCAACTGCCCGGACTTGATTTCTTCATTCAGCTTCTGCATCCCGGTCCTCCACCGCGCTTTCCGTCACATTCGCTCTGTCTGCGGCATCCGGGCAGGACGCCGGCGGCGCCGGACCGGATTCGCGGCTGAAATAACTTGTTCTTTCAGCCTATTATACTCCGTATTCTGTTTTTTGACCAGCGAAACATTTACCGCCCCGACACCTGATACCCACTATAGATATATCACCCTGCCCGCGGGATATGTTTTACACATACTGCGGACAGAGGCCGTATCACGTTCTTCTGTTGTGGTAATGGTTGATGGCAGATTGGAATTTTCCTGCTACTTTTTACTGCGTTTTTTAACACATATAAAGATTACAATGGCAGTAGCAATAAAAAATTCCGAAAAAATCACTGACGGATTCCAGATTTCAAAATAATAATGTCCGATGAAATAGACCGCCAAAAAAATAAGATATACTGCAATCGAATACATTACACACTCAAAGGTTCTTTGCTTTTTTTGTTCCTGAAGAAACATCATCTGCTGTTGTTTTTCCAACATTTCAGTTTTCACTGATAAATCATCTATCTCTGATGACTTTAACAAATAATCAGTCGTGACATCAAAAATTGCGCTTATTGCCACTATCTTTTCCAAATCAGGGGTTGCCTGCCCGCTTTCCCATTTTGAAACAGATTGCCTTGAAACATCAAGTTTCTCCGCAAGCTGTTCCTGCGTAAGGTCTTTAGCCTTTCGCAGCGTTAGAAGTTTTTCTGAAAAATTCATGATATTTATCCTCCTTGTTTTTGATACTCAAACAATACCAGAAACTCCGGTTACATTCCATATAGCTTATTGTGCATTGGCGCAACCAATGGTAGAAATATAAGACCAGTTTATGGAATTCTATAAAAGTTAAATCAGCTTATTTTCATAAAAGGAAATGGGGTTTTGCCAGGTAAGATCTTATGGTCCGAAAGGGTTGCCCGTTTCTTTTTTTATATCCATGACATCATAAAGATACAATATCCGTTCTCCTCTCACTCCCCCAGAAACGTCTCCACACGCATGCTCCTTCCTCCCTTCGCCACGCGTACCGTTACCGCTCCTCCCTCCTTCGTCTGATAAATATGACAGCCCGCCCGTTCCAGCCGGGCCATCAATTCTTCGTGCGGATGTCCGTAACGGTTATTCTTTCCGGCGGAAATCAGCGCGATCCGCGGAGAAGCCGTTTCCAGAAAAGCTTCCTTCGTAGAGTTTTTGGAGCCGTGATGGGCCACCTTCAACACAGCGACGCCCTTCCCCTCCGGCAGAATATCTTCCAGCTGCCGCCTGACCGCCTCTTCGCCGCTTCCCTCCAAATCTCCGGTAAAGAGGGCGCAGAAAGCGCCATATTCCAGATAAAGCACGACAGAAGCCTCGTTGCTCTCCAGCTCCGCCCCCTTTTCCGGGTGCAGGCAGGTAAAACGCAGGCTCCCCCGGCGCAGCATTTCTCCTCTGTGGATATAGAGCACCGTAATCCCCTGCCGGACGGCCAGCGCCTCCAGTTCCTTATACTCCTCTCCCCGGCTGTTCCCGCCGATATCGGGCAGAATCAGGTTTTTTATCGCAATGCCGCTCTGCGCCGTCTCTTCCACCAGCGTCCGTATTCCGTTGTAGTGATCGCTGTCCAGATGCGTCACGAACACCGCATCCAGCGTATCCGCCCCCTCTTCTTTTAAAAAAGGAAGTATCTGCCAGGTTCCTACGTCGCTTTTGCTGGAACTGCCGCCGTCAATTAAATAATGATTGTTATTTTCATCTGCCAGATAGATACAGTCTCCCTGCCCAACATCCAGAAAGGTAATCTGCAGGCCGCTCCGGTACCGCATCGTAATACACATGAGCGCCAGCAGGATCCATTGCCAGAACAGCAGTCTGCTCCATTTGCGGCTGTACCGGACCGCAATGCATAAAAGCAGCGCAAAAACAACTATCTGCCAGTTCTCCGGCCTGCCGGGGATATTCCTGCTCCCCGGCAGACTAAGCGTAAGATGACAACAGAATTCATATAAGGCGAGCAGGACACGCGCCGGCAGCGCAGCATAGCTTCCAAGAGGCAGATAAACCATCGCCGCCAGAAGGCTCAGCATCCCATCTGACAGGATAAGCCCCATACCGGGAACAATCAGCACATTTAAGAGCAGGGAATAGAGCGGATATTCATAATAGAAACACAGATATACCGGCATGGTAACGATAGAAACGGCGAGACTGGCCGACATCATCTTTTCCGCTTTCGTTCCCGTAAGCGGATTTTCCGCCGCCGCCGGAAGAAAAAGGCCGATCGCAAGAATCGCTCCAAAGGAAAAGAGAAAACCGCTGTGATATAAATAAAGAGGCTGGCAGGCCAGCGCCGATACCGCCGCGATGGTCATCGCCGTCAGCATATCGTAAGTGCGTCCGAACAATCCCGCCGCGACATGGAAACCAAACATGACGAGCGCCCGATACGCCGATATGCTCATCCCTGTCATGATGCCATAGCAGTACATCAAAGCGGCGGATAAAATAACGTTTATGATTTCAGGGCATCCGGTTTTCCGGAGCAGCTTATGAAGGCTCATGCCGATAAGAGAAATATGGAGGCCGCTGATGCTCAGGATATGGATGATGCCGCTGAGCTGATACAGCCGCTTCGTCTCCTCGTCCAGCCCGCTTTTTTCTCCAAGCAGTATGGCCTTCATAATGGACGCATCCTGTTTTTCAAAGCTGTTGTCCAACAGGAAGGACAGATAAATCCTGATCTGATAAAGTCCCTCGCGGAATTTATCATAAGAAGCGCTTTCTTCCACGATAACGGCATTCTGCACCTTCGCCTGGATATCCAGAATCCGGTAGTAACGTCTGGCGTCAAATTCGCCCGGATTCGCGGCCCCCTCAAAAGCATATAATTTTCCATGAAGCCGGACATAACTCCCGGTCCTCGGTTCCCGCCCGCTTTCCGTATCATTTTTTACATAACAAATGATATTTTTTATTTCCGAAGGAATTGTCTGTGGTTGAACCACCTGGACTTCTTTAAGATAAAGAACTAAGATTTTCTGATCGTCAGAAATGTGATATTCTTTCTTATCGACCTGGCCTGTCAGAATAACGTCGCTCCTGTCGATATCTTCAAGCTCCGCCGCAGGCAGCGGATGAAAATGAAGACAGAGCCAGAGAACTGTGACAAATGCCAGACCGAGCATACAAAGCGGTCTACGCATGGCGCCTCTCATTCTGCCGCAGACGCGGCGCTCGTAACGATGTCCAGATTCCGCTCGAACATATTCGCCAGGCTGACGCTTTCTTTATAATAAAGGGAAGTATCGCCATTGACAGAAATCTGAACCTTATTGATATTGGGCAGTTCTATCAGAGAATTGGTAATCGAATAGATTGTGACATCGGAAGTCACACTATATGGCTGACTCAAAAAATCCTCATTGAAGTTTACATAACATATCCTGTCGATAACGGTAACGCCGAGCAGCTTCGCAGAGGGGTTAATCGTCGGATAACTGTTTCCGGTCGTCGGCCCCTCGATCAGCTTCTCTACCACAAGCTTCTCCATGGAAACGTTGCTGTTATAGATGACATTCCGCTGATTCTCTTCCACCAGCCTGTCGCCGTTCTCATTGGCAAAATACAGACGGAGATTGACTTTTTCATAAGTATTGATTTCATCTCCCGCATTGTCGATAAACGTATCCGCGGACATCGTGCCGATGGCAACGCCGCTTCCATCCGCCAGCGGCTCGTTCAGAACCGTAAAAGCGATATAAGTCACACCGGGAATCTGCGACAGTGTCCGGACGATCGCGGCGCGCACGAGCACTTCTTTGATCCTGTCCATATCCTTATAATGTTCGTCGAAATTAACGGTAAGCTTCTCGCCGTCCCAGGAGTAGCCAAGCAGCGCAAAGCCTTCGGCAAGAGGCGCCTTGTACTCCATTTTATCCGGCCTTTTCGTAAGCTGCTCCACCAGCTCATCCAGCAAAAGCCGGCTGTCCTCCGTCTCCGTCCGGTAAGGATTGGTGAAAATACGCGTCTCTTCATTGTTGACATAATATATATCGTAGGATTCCCCGGTTTCTTCTTCCGGTTCGCTTCCGCACGCCGTCACACAGGCTGTCAAAACGAGGAACAGCAGCGGAAGCAATCCTTTTTTCAGGCTTTTGAAAAGCAATTTCATATAAATCCTCCATTCCTGCTCAGCCTGTGAAAAAATTTATTTTTCACAGTACTTCCTGTCCTTTCTTACGAAACTGCAATATAAGTCAGCGGAATTTTTACCGTAAAGGTCGTTCCCTCCCCTTCCTCGCTGACTACCTTAATCGTACCTCTGTGCATCAGAACGGCGCTTCTTGTAATCGACAGACCGAGGCCCGTTCCCTCAATTTCTCTGGAATGGGATTTATCCACACGGTAAAAACGCTCATAAATATGTTCTACGGAATCTTCCGGAATGCCGATGCCGGAATCCGCCACCTCTACGGTAAAAAACTGATGATCCGCATCCACGGTCACCTTAACCCATCCATGCTCCTTATTGTATTTAACGGCATTTTCTACCAGATTTGTAATAACTTGTGTTATTTTTACTTCGTCCACGGCGGCCGTGACGGGCCTGATGCTTTCATAAACGAGCTCTATATCCCGCCTGATCGCGATCGGCCGGAGCCTTCTCATGATCAGTTCCACCAGCAGATTAATATCGACCTGGGAAATATTCAGAGCAGAAGCCGCTCTGTCCATTTTGATCAGAGCGAGCAGATCATTGATGATCTTATTCTCCCTGTCTATTTCGGCCGCAATATCATCCATGAATTCCCGATACAGCTCTACCGGGACATCCTCCTGTCCCCGCAGGGAATCCGCCAGCACCTTGATGGACGTGATCGGCGTTTTCAGTTCATGGGAAACGTTGGAAACAAATTCCTGTCTGGAATCATCCAGCACCTTCATGCGGCTAAGCACCTGATTAAAGGCGTCGCCGATGTGTTCCGTTTCCAGATAATCCGGCACGGAAATAGGGTCGCTCTTATATCCTTCCTTGACCTGGCTCAGCGCGTCCGTTATTTTTTCAAAGGGACGTATCAGAAGCTGCGATAAAACGAGCGATACCAGAAAAATGGCGATGATAACGATTACCTCTACCACAAGCGCCTGCCTGCGCAAAATGTCCATTGTCACGGTGATGTTATCCGTCGATACGCTGGTCAGCATGACCCCGCTGACGATATCGAATTTCCGGGGTTCCTCTCCGGCCATCTCCATGTCCATCGTTTCCGCAATCGGTATCGTCATTTCGATATAACCGTTCCCGGAATCGTATTTACTTGTATTTTCGCCCTTCATACAACGGATGACTTCTTCGGAAACAATCGTTTTGCCTTCGCTGATACCGTATGTATCCTTTACGACTTTCAGATTGCTGTTGATAATCAGAACACGCCCGTCGTACAGGTTGGAAAGCTGGTTCAGCTCCGCGTTGATCACCTCGGAAGAGGTGTCCTGTAAATAACGATAGGCGATCAGATGATTTGCCAGGATCCTGAGCTGTTCCTGTACATCGGAGGTCCGGACGCTCACGGCCCGGTGCTCGTAGTTTTCCAGGATCGCATACCGCATGAAAATACAGGGTATCAATCCGACAATGAATAAAATGAGGAACAGGCGCACCTTCAGGCTGCGCAGAATTTTTATTTTTTTAAAGTTCCATTTATGCAAAGTAATAACCTACTCCCCACTTTGTATGCACATACACCGGCTCGCTCGGCGTCGTTTCGATTTTTTCTCTCAAACGGCGGATATGTACGTCTACCGTACGCACATCGCCCGGATAATCGCTGCCCCATATGATGTTCAGAAGGTTCTCCCTGCTGTAAACCTTATTGGGATTTTTCATCAGCAGCTCCAGGACCTCAAATTCCTTCGCGGTCAGATTGACCTCCCGGTTCCTGATATAGACTCTTCTTCCGTCGCAGTCCAGCCGCATATCGCGGTTCTCGATGATCTTCTCCGCATTCTTTTCTTCGTTCTTTTTCCCGGTCCTGCGCATGATGGCCTTAATCCGCGCCTTGACCTCCAGAATATTAAAAGGTTTCGTAATATAATCGTCCGCGCCGTATTCAAGGCCCAGAATCTTGTCCATATCCTCGCCTTTGGCGGTCAGCATCACGATAGGCGTATTGGAAAAGTCCCGAATCTGCTGGCACACCTCAAAGCCTGTCATCTTAGGCAGCATGACGTCCAGCAGAATCATATCATACGCGTTGCTTTTCGCCAGTTCAAGCGCCTCTTCCCCATCGTACGCGCAGTCCACTTCCATGCCGTCCTGCTCCAGGCTGAAACGGATCCCCTTTACAATCAGTTTCTCATCGTCCACGACCAATACTCTTTTACTCATAGCAACCCCTCATTCTTATGCGCTCCATGCAGCTTTGCTTATTTTAATTGACAGTGATCCTGTCCTTTATTTTCTCGAAAGTCCCTTCTTTAATGCCGCTTACCTTCATGATATCCTCGATCGAAGCAAAGTTTCCATTCTCCCGGCGGTATTGTACGATCGCCGCCGCCTTGCCCGCGCCGATTCCCGGAATCGCGCTCAGATCCTTCTCCGATGCCGTATTGATATTCACGAGTCCGTCCACGCTGCCGGCGTTATTGGTATTCTCCGCCGGGTACGCTTCTTCCGATTCCTTCCATAATGACTGATAAGAACTGTCCGCTTCCGCCTCTTCCACCGTCGGTATGGCAAGCCGCTGGCCGTCCTGTAAAATACCGGCCTGATTGATAAAATCCTCGCAGGCGTCTTCCCGAAAGCCTCCTGCAGCCGCGACGCCCTCATAGACCCTGCTGCCCGCCGGAAGCAGATAAACGCCGGGATTTTCCACCGCGCCGCAAATATGTACACAGATATCCGGCGGCATAACGTTTTCCGGTGCCGCTTCTGTTCTGCCTTCTTCCGGTGCGCTTCCCGCATCCGTACCGGACAGGCTTTCTTCCTCTGTTCCCGTCCCGTTTTCCGTCACCGGCGCTCCCCCGGAGCCGCTCCCCGCGGGCTCCAGCACAATATCCTCTCTGCCGGTACAGGCGGTCGTCATAAGGATCAGAAAAAAAAGAAAAATTCCTCTTGTTAATCGTTTTATCACAGATGTACGCATAGTTTCCTTTCCGCCTCCCCGGTTTTGCCGGAAAGGCTCAGGAAGTCCCCGCTATGCACTTGTTTTTATTGTAAAATAAATTTAAGCCTATGTCCACTTAAAAATAATAATTCCGAGAATCGCGATTCCCATCCCGGCCAGCTTCCGAATCTCCAACGGCTGTTTTTCCACACCGAAGAGGCCGAACAGCTCTATTAAGTACGCCACGATGAGCTGCGATATGACGATGATCATAACGGATCTGGCCGGGCCGAGCATTTCCATCGCCTTAATAACGGTATAGGTGATGAACGCCCCGATCGCCCCGCCGAGCAGCATGTATTTAGGCTGTACCTTCAAAAGCGCTCCGAAAGAGGAGCGATCCGCGACCAGCCACGCTCCGAGGCAGACGAGCAGCGCCGTGAACTGCACGAACGCATTCGCCACCCAGATCGTAGACGATTTGGTGACCTGTGTATTAAAGACGCCCTGAATGCTCATAAAAGCTCCGGACAATAACGCGATAAAAAAACCGACCATGATAATATCCTGCCTTTCCCTGTCTTTTTCCTTTAAAATAATGTCTCCGCCATGCCAAAATAACTCTTACATATGAAAAAAATACAAGACGGCCAAAACCGTCTTGTACTATCATGCCCCCGTATTATGGAAAATATGCATGGCTTTTTCTTCATTCCGGCCGCGCCTCTGACAGCGGCACAGGAGGCTTTAGTCCTCATCCGCCTCTCCGGCACCGCCTTCCGCCCCTTCCTCAGCAAATTCCGGTTCCTCCTCCGGAACGTCGATATACTCCTCCTCATATTCCTCGCCTTTTACCTGCGTCATGATCTTCTCGGAAAGGGATTTCAGCTCCGCGTTCGCATCGTTTCCGGCCCATATTCTGGCAAAAGCGATCTCCATCTCCACCCAGTAATTGCTCGTTCCGATCATCTTGGGGTTGGGCGCGGATTTCTCATATTCCGCAATAAACGCCTGTACATTCCCGTTTTCAAAAATAACATCTGTTTTTGCAGGTATTTTCCCCGTACGGTCATACAGATTGTCCGCGTTATAGCAGGACAGATAGACCGCAAAATCATTTGCCATATCCTTATGCACGGAATATCCGTTGACGACGATGCACTGTGTGACAGAAAGGGAACGGGAAACAAGCTCTTCGTTCACATCCGGAATCAGTGAAGTCCCATATTCATACTGAAATTCCCCGTTCTCTTTCGCCTCCTCTATTCTCGCCAGCGCGTCCGTCGTCACGACCGTATAAACAATTTTTCCATCAATAAAGTCCTGCAGGATATCCGCATAGCTGATCTCTTCCGTATCGATGGAAAAGAACTGGTTCAGATCCTGATAGACTCTCATACAGCGGATCGCGTCTTCATTATAAATATTAACAGAATCCGCCCTGTCTCCCGCGGGTCCTCCCACATCAATATAATTTCCGACAAAGAAATAATTATAAAAAATATCGGATACGTCCCATTTAAAAATCGCCTCTACCTGCTCCGGCGCATCGTATACGTCCGCAAAAGCCAGAATATCGTCGATCGTCTCCGGAAGCGCCTGCTCCACCCGTTCTGCGACCAGAGCCCCGTCGATTCCATCTTCATCCGCGGTTCCTTCGGCATTCTCCGGGTTCCCCGCTCCCGGTGCGGTATTTTCCGCACCATCCGCTTCTTCTTCCGGCCCATTCTGCGCAAGCTCCGCCGCGGCCGCTTCGGCCGCCGCCAGATCGTTTTCCGCCTCTATCTGCGCGCGCGCCCATTCTTCCAGATAAGTCTTATTATACAAAAAAGAGCTGGTTTCAAAATAGAACGGATAGCCTATCTGTTTATCATGATAGGCAGCCGCATGGAGCGCCGTATCCGCAAAAAAGTCCTGCATCGGCGAAATGCCCTCCGGTACCCGGATTTCCGATGCCAGCCCTGCCAGATACGCTTTTTCCAGAGAATCGTTCCCTACGATATACAGATCCGGCACTTCTTCCGAATGCAGCGAAGCCTGATTAATCGTTTCCAGATATTCCGCACCGGAGGTATGCACCGGAATCACCCTTGCTTCTTCCTGAAAATCATTATAAGCGACCGCCGCGCTGTTCAGATAATCCGTCAGCGCCTCGTCCGTATACCACAGGTACAGCGTTTCCCTGTGTCCAAAAAGAGGTTCTTCTATCTCCTCCGCCTCTTCTTCCGGCTGCACGGTCAATCCCCGGCTGCTCACAACATAAAGCCCGCCGACCGCACACGCGACCAGAAAGACGGTCAAAAATCTTCTCTTAAAAATCACACTTCTTCTCCTGTTTTCCGGACAGGCATTCTCTTAAAATGCCGGTCATCTCGTCAATGTGCTGCTTCGTAATCACAAGCGCAGGCACAAAGCGGATGATATTGCTCCCCGCATTGATGAGAATCAGTCCTTTTTCCATTGCCCTGTTAATGATACCGCCCACCGGTTCCCTGCAGACAAGCCCCTGCATCAGACCGACGCCGCGCCTCGTTTCCACCACATCGTACTCCTCTGCGATCCTGTCGAGCTGTTCCTCCAGATAAGCGCCCACTTCGCGTACATGCGCAAGAATGTTTTCCTTTTCATATAAATCAAGCACCTTACAGATGGCCGCGCAGGCAAGCGGATTGCCTCCGTAGGTCGTTCCATGGTCGCCCGCTTTTAAAGAGTTCTGCCCGACCTTCTCCGTCATCAGGAAAGCGCCTGCCGGAACGCCGCAGCCGAGCGCCTTCGCCGTCGTCATAATATCCGGCTTAACGCCGAACTTCTGCCACGCATACAGATAGCCGGTCCTTCCCATGCCGCATTGAATCTCATCGAGAATCAGCAGGATATCCCGCTCATCGCAGAGTTTCCTCACTTTCCGCAGGAAATCTTCTTCCGCCGGATAAAGTCCGCCCTCTCCCTGCACCGTCTCAAATAAAACAGCACATGTTCTTTCATTTACATTGGCCATCACGCTGCCGAAATCATTTAAATCCGCAAACCGGATATTGCCGATCATCGGCTCGAACGCCTCTCTGTAATGCGGATTCCCGGTGACGG
>JAMPFK010000029.1 GCA_023664485.1 Bacteroides fragilis
ATACGCCATACTCTGCAATGATGCTTTTATAGGTGCGTCCTTCTTCCGCATGGAGACGGACAATCTTCTTTTTAAATTCGGGTGTGTAATTCTGTGGCATAATAAGTACCTCTTGCCTAATTGATCTTAGTATATCTTATTAGCCACTCCCGCTACAACTTTATTATAGCACTACAAAGAAGAAGTTTCAGGGGACGATGTGATTTGTAGAAATCGGGCCTTTGACAGTTCCGCAATAAATATTATCTGAAAAAAGTGGTGTAAAAGCGGTGTAAACCGCTAATTTTTATTGAAATATTTTCCGGTTCATGTATAATAAAGATTGTGTGCCGCACAGGGCGCAAATACAGGAAAATATGAGGTTTTAGATTAACAAATAAGCCTGATTGCTTATTTGTCAATCGGCTATTTGTTTCTGAGCGAAAACAAATAGCCTTGATTGCAGACGAGAGAATCGCAATACTGCAAGCAGTAAGCGAGTTTCTCGTCGCCTCTTCGCGACAAGTCGCTCAGAAACGGAGATTAACATGATAAGTGCAAACAATGTAACTTATAGAGTGGGCAAAAAAGCTCTCTTTGAGGACGTAAATATCAAATTTACAGAAGGGAACTGCTACGGCCTGATCGGCGCGAACGGCGCCGGCAAATCCACTTTCCTGAAAATCCTGTCCGGCGCGCTGGACACGACGAACGGTGATATCTCCGTCACGCCGGGGCAGCGTCTTTCCGTTCTGGAACAGGACCATTTTAAATATGACGCTTATCCGGTCATGGATGTCGTTATTATGGGCAACGAACGCCTCTATCAGATCATGAAGGAAAAAGACGCCATCTACGCAAAAGAGGATTTCTCAGACGAGGATGGTATCCGCGCCAGCGAACTGGAGGCGGAATTCGCGGAAATGGACGGCTGGGACGCGGAATCCAATGCCGCCATGCTGTTGAACGGCCTCGGCATTGACACCGGCTTACATTACAGCATGATGAGCGGTTTGGACGGCAACGAAAAAGTCAAGGTTCTGCTGGCAAAGGCGCTGTTCGGCAACCCGGACATCCTGCTTTTAGACGAGCCGACGAACCATTTGGACCTGGATGCCATCGCGTGGCTCGAAGAATTTCTGATTAACTTTGAGAATACGGTCATCGTCGTTTCCCATGACCGCTATTTCTTAAATAAAGTATGCACGCACACGGCGGACATCGACTATGGCAAGATCCAGTTATACGCCGGCAACTATGATTTCTGGTATGAATCCAGCCAGCTGATCATCAAACAGCGCAAGGAAGCCAATAAGAAAAAAGAAGAACAGATCAGGGAATTACAGGAATTTATCTCCCGTTTCTCCGCTAACGCTTCCAAATCCAAACAGGCGACATCAAGAAAAAGGGCGCTTGAAAAAATCGAGCTGGACGATATCAGGCCTTCCAGCCGGAAGTACCCTTATATCGATTTCAGGCCGGAACGCGAAATCGGCAACGAGGTGCTGACGGTCGAAGGCATCAGCAAAACGATCAACGGCGAAAAGGTGCTTGACAATATTTCCTTTATCGTCGGCCATGACGATAAGATCGCTTTCGTCGGCGGAAACGAACTCGCCAAAACGACACTGTTCCGGATTCTGACCGGGGAAATGGAGCCCGACGAGGGGCACTATAAATGGGGCGTCACGACATCCCAGGCTTATTTTCCGAAAGACAATACGGCGGAATTCGACAACGACTATACGATCAGCGACTGGCTGATGGGCTACTCTCCCGTCAAAGATATCACTTATGTCCGCGGATTCCTGGGCCGTATGCTCTTTGCCGGGGACGACGGCGTCAAAAAAGTAAAAGTCCTGTCCGGCGGCGAAAAAGTCCGCTGCATGCTCTCCAAGATGATGATCAGCGGCGCGAACTGCCTGATCTTCGACGAGCCGACGAACCATCTCGATATGGAAGCCATCACCGCCCTCAACGAAGGCATGATCAGATTCAGGGGCGTAGAGCTTTTCTCCTGCCATGACCATCAGGTCGTACAGACGACCGCCAACCGCATCATCGAGATCCTGCCGGACGGCACGCTCATCGATAAGCTCACGACCTACGACGAATATCTTGCAGGCGATGAGATGGCGAGAAAACGTACCGTTTATACGAGCACCGCAACGGAAGAGGAAGACTGATGAACAGAGTTGACCTGCATGTGCATTCCACCAAATCGGACGGCACCTTTACGCCCACACAGTTAGTAGACTATGCGCTGGAAAAAGAACTGACCGCTTTTGCCTTAACCGACCATGACACGACGGACGGTCTCGACGAAGCGATTTCCTATGCGGCGGGAAAACCCGTCGAGGTCATTCCAGGTATCGAATTTTCTACCGAATATGAGGGAAAAGACATTCATATCGTCGGCCTTTATCTTCATTATAAAGAGCGCTCTTTTCAGGAAAAAATACAGTCTTTCGTGGATTCCCGCATACGGCGCAATCTCAAAATGTGCCGGAATCTGCAGGAGGCCGGTATCGATATCACCTATGAAAAGCTCTGCGAAGAGCATCCGGATGCCGTCATCACAAGAGCTCATTATGCAGTCTATTTAAAAGACCATGGATATGTGACAAGCTATGCCGACGCTTTCGCACAATATGTCGGCGACCATTGTAAATACTTTGTACCGCGTGAGAAAATCACGCCGTCCCAGGCGGTCGGGCTGATCCTGCAAAACGGCGGCGTGCCGGTCCTTGCGCATCCGCCCCTTTACCATATGGGAAAAGACCGGCTGGATACGCTCGTCTGTACCTTAAAGCAGGCCGGACTCGCAGGCATCGAAACGATCTACAGCACTTATGAGCGGCAGGATGAACGGGATATGTTCCGGCTGGCAAAAAAATACGACCTGCTGCCGAGCGGCGGTTCGGACTTTCACGGCGCAAATAAGCCGGGCTTAGACCTGGCGGTCGGCTACGGCAAGCTGTTCGTGCCGGAAGAAATACGGGACAATCTGCGAAAAGCCGCGAGGCCATAATCCGCCGCAGGATCCGCATCAGAGAGAGTTGTACAGGCAGATTTTTGCCTGCGCCCGGATTCGCAGGCGGAGCAGAAATGGGGGATTTTGATGAAAATATTATTCACCGACTTAGACGGAACATTATTAAATAACCAAAGCATGGTATCCGGGAATACAAAAGCCTTTCTGGATGACTTCATCCACGACGGAAATAAACTGGTCCTCTCCTCCGGGCGGCCCCTTATGAGCATTCTGGAGGTCAAGGAACTGGCCGGATTGGATTATCCGGGCATCCTGATTTCCGCGAGCAACGGCACGCAGATCTATGACTGCGACAGCAGGATCCCGATTCTGGAAAGAAGGCTCCCGCTCTCTCAGGTCGCTTATTTACAGGCACAGGCAAAAGCTTTCCGGCTCCATATCCAGACCTATACGGACGATGCTATCGTCACCGCAGCAGAGGACGAGGAAATCCGTTTTTACCGCAGGCGTATCCACCTGCCTTTGCTCCTTGCGGACGACTATGCCTCCGTCCTGCCAAAAGAGCCTTTGAAAATGCTGGCGATCCATCTGAACGACCACAACAGACTGACCGCTTTCTGCGAACACATCGCGGACTGGGCCGCCGACAGGATTCAGTATATCTTTTCCAACGATTTTTATCTGGAACTTTTTCACAAAGACGCAGGAAAGGGAAATGCCGTTCGCTTTATCTGCGATTACTTTCAGATTCCGCTGGCGGACTCTTATGCCGCGGGCGATGCCGACAACGATATTTCCATGATAAAGGCGGCCGGCTGTGGAATCGCGATGAAAAACGCCGCGCCCGAAGTCAAGGAAGCCGCCGATGCCATCACCCCAAAAGATAATGACAACGACGGGCTTGCGGAATTTATGCGTTCGGCTCTCTAGCATTCCACGATCAGGTATCTTCCATCCCCGACCTCGAACACCTCGTCGGCCTCCAGTATTTCATCTTCCCCGGCGCCTTCCATATCCACGCCCTGTTCATCGAAATACTCCCACACTTCTTTTACGGAATCTACGACGACCGCCATACATTCCTCTAAGAAGTGATCCGCCTCTTCCGGCGTTTCCGCCACATCCTCCGGAAAAAGCTGACTCTGTTTTTCCAGAAAACATTGCAATACCGCATCATCGAACATCTCAATATCCTCCTCTTATAATAAATCCCTCTTCTTCAGTTCCTGATAGACCCTTCCTACCGGCAGTCCGACGACATTCGCATAATCGCCGCAGATGCCCTGAATATAGGCCGCGAACCGCCCCTGAATCGCATAGGCGCCCGCTTTATCCATCGGCTCGCCGGAATCGATATAACGCTCTATTTCCTCTTCCGTCATGGGGAACACGGTAACGTCCGTGCACTCATGGAATGTATGGAACATCGCCGGCATATCCGCATATTTCCAGGCAAGCGTTACGCCTGTATAGACCTGATGGCTCTTTCCCTGCAATTCCCGTAACATATCAAAGGCTTCTTCTTTATCCGCAGGTTTCCCCAGAATTTTATTCCAGCAGGATACCACCGTATCGGCGCCGATGACGACGAAATCCCCTTTCATCGTTTCGGACAGCCGGCCGCAGACATCGACCGCCTTCCGGTAAGATAATTCCTCCACGATCTCATCCGGCGCCTTTTTATTGGCGGCCTCCTCTTTCGTACTGGGCATTGTCTTAAAAGAAAGCCCAATCTGCTTTAACAGTTCTTTTCTTCTCGGCGAAGCCGATGCCAGTATGATCTTCATAAGCGTTTTCAGTCCGCACCCTTTCCGTTATGGCTCGTTTCCGGGATAAACACCCGTCTGTCGGCCTCTTCTTCCTGTTTTTTCGCATAAGCCTCCGCATCCCCACAGAAAATGAGCTGGGAGTTGAATTTTTCTTTCCCGCGCCGGTCTACTTTCGCATAGGTATCGTCCGGGAGCAGAATATGCGCCTTTATCGTATCCCGAAGCTGGTACTCCAGAATCTGCATGACCTTCTCCTGCAGCGCCGGCTTTTCAATCGGAAACATGATTTCCACGCGCCTGTCCAGATTCCGCGGCATCCAGTCCGCGCTGGCACAATAATATTCCGGCCTGCCATTGTTTTCAAAATAGAAGATTCTGGCATGTTCCAGATAATTCCCGACAATGGAACGGACGCTGATATTTTCGCTGATACCGGGCCGGCCCGCTTTCAGACAGCAGATTCCGCGGATGATGAGTTCGATTTTTACGCCCGCCGCGCTCGCTTCATAAAGCGCCTCGATAATATCTTTATCGCAGAGCGCATTCATCTTGGCGATGATCCTGGCCTGCATGCCCTGCATGGCATGTTCTTTTTCCCGGCCTATCAGATAGAGGAAACGGTCTTTTAACCAAAGAGGCGCTAACGACAGCTTATTCCAGGAGCGCGGCTCCGAATAGCCGGAAAGCATATTGAATACTGCCGTCGCATCCTCGCCGATCGTTTCCGAACAGGTCAAAAGCCCGATATCCGTATACAGCCTGGCGGTAGAATCGTTATAGTTCCCCGTCCCAAGATGCACATAACGCCGGATGCCATTTTCCTCCCGCCGCACGACCAGCGTGATCTTGCTGTGGGTCTTTAAGCCGACCAGTCCGTAAATAACATGACAGCCCGCCTTTTCCAGCCTTCTCGCCCAGACGATATTGTTCTCCTCGTCGAACCGCGCTTTCAGCTCCACCAGCACGGAGACCTGTTTTCCGTTATCGGCGGCCTGTTCCAGCGCCGCGATGATCGGCGAGTTGCCGCTTACCCGGTACAGGGTCTGTTTGATGGCGAGCACGTCCGGATCCCTGGCCGCCTGTCTGATAAAACGGACGACCGGCTCAAAGGTCTGATAAGGATGATACATCAGAATATCGTCTTTCCGGATGCAGGAAAAAATATCCGCATCCTCCGGAAGTTCCGGCACCGGCCAGTCGCCCTTATAACGGTGCTCCCGAAGATGATCGAAGCCTTCCATGCCATACATTTTCATTAAAAAAGTGATATCCAGCGGGCCATTTATCGGATAGATGTCCTCTCCTCCGATATGAAGCTCATCCCGAATGATCTTGAGCAGCCGTCCGTCCATGCCTTCCTCGACTTCCAGCCGGATTGCCTGCCCCCATTGCCTTTTTTTCAGCTGTTTCTCGATTTCGATCAGCAGGTCGCCCGCCTCTTCTTCCTCGATCAGTAAATCCGCGTTCCGCATGATGCGGAACGGATAAGCGCAGACGATATCATAATTTAAGAACAGCTTATGGATATTCCTCTCGATGACCTCTTCGAGAAGGATGACCGCCTTTTCTTCCTTTGCCGGTACGGAAATAATTCTGGACAGCACGCTCGGCACCTGCACGGTCGCGAATTCCAGCTCTCCTTCCCCGCTCTTTTTCCTTACCAGCGCGCCGATATTCAGCGACTTGTTCCGGATCAGCGGAAAAGGCCTAGAAGAGTCCACCGCCATCGGCGTCAGAACCGGATAGACATTGTCCTCAAAATAAGAATCCACATAATCCGCTTCTTCCTCCGTCAGTTCCTCGTGATGCCCGATCAGCCGGAGTCCGTTTTCCAGAAGCTGCGGCAGCAGCGAGTGGTTATATACAGCGTACTGCCGCTTCACCAGCTCATGCGTCTCCCGATTCACGCTTGATAGCTGCTCCTTAGGCGTCATGCCCGCGATATCCTTTTTGTTATATCCGGCGTTGACCATATCTTTCAGCGATGCTGCCCGGACCATAAAAAATTCGTCCAGATTCGATGCTGAAATGCTCAAAAATTTCAGCCGTTCAAATAACGGTAATTTTTTATCCTCCGCCTCGCTCAAGACCCTTTTATCAAAAAGAAGCCAGCTCAGTTCCCTGTTCGTGTAATGCTCCGCCTTTGAAAATTCTGATTTTTCCGCCATACCCCTTTCTCCTGTCCTTTCCCCTTAAATGAAATTTCCGCCTTTCTGCCGGATGACCGGCCGGACGCTGTATACCTCTTCAAAAAACTCCGCCCGCCGATAGAACATCCCTTTTTCCAGCGTAATGTCTACCGGCGTATCGATCGTAATAACCAGCTCTTCATCTTTCAACACTGTTTTCACATCTTTGAATTTCTGTTTATGGCTCCGGTCGAGGCCGTTCGCAATCTTCAAAATCGCCGTCAGTTTCGCGATTTTCAGATAGGCCTCCCTGTCCAGATCGACATTATGCCCTATCATCTCATAATAATCAAAATCCATATGGTTATACTTGACCGTATTTGCCACAATTTCCCGCTCGATATGGGAAAGCCCGATCATTTCGGTTGACATAATAATATTATAGGAACATTCGCCGAGATTCGTCAGGCTGATATATTTTCCGCAATCGTGCAGAATAGTCGCAAGCTGCAATAACAGCCGTTCTCTTTTGCCGAGCCCGTGCACCTTGCGCATGCTGTCAAAAATCGTCAGCGCGATTTTTTCAAGCGTTTCGCTCCTGCGTCTGCTGCCCATATAACGCTTGCTGATATTCTGCGCGCAGGCGATGATATCCTGCTCAAAATTATGGTTCGCCTTAATAATTTTATTTTTTTCCCCATATTCGTAGGCGATACCGTCGCACAGCGCCACGCCCGGCACCCAGATCATTTTGGCGTTCATCACCTTCGTGACGCGGTTCAGGAGCACGCTGGAAATATAGAGAAGCGGAATGTTCTCCTCCGGCATATCCAATAATTTCGCAGCCTCGGTAACGGATTTTTCCCGCACCTTTTTCATAAAAGTATCCATCGCGGAGGCTTCGATGCAGTCGTCCGCAAGATGCGCCATTTTACGCTTCATGACCGCCGAAATATAATCGTCCACGACGATAATATTCTCAATCGCCCGATCTTTCAGATACAGCTTTTTGAAAACGGCGAGCTGGGAACTGATGAACTCGTCGATGATATTTTCATACTGGCTCGGTTTCAGATTCATATGGCTCATATTATCCTGCAACCGCAGGATACCGAGCCGCATATTCTGCGTCGTCACAAGAGAATCCTTTACAAAAAGCGAAATCTGGATGCTGCCGCCGCCGATATCCAGAATGGCCGTCTCTTTTTCGATGATCTTGTTAAAGACTTTTCCTTTGGAAGCGACAGATTTATAATCCAGAAAACGCTGCTCGGAATTGCTCAGCACTTCTATTTTAATGCCCGTCCGCTGTTCGATCTGGTCCAGTATAATGATTTTATTTTCCATCTCACGGACGGCGCTCGTTCCATACGCCTTGTAATCGTCCACGCGGTACCCCGCCATAATGTCCTTATATTCCCGCAGCACCCGGCACAGCTCATTGACCCTGCCGCAGCTTATCTTTCCGGTCGCATAAGTATCCGTTCCCAAATCGATTCGATGCCTGATACAATCTATCTCCCGCAGACCATTCTGTTTGGAGACTTCAAATATTTTCATCGACAATTCATAGGAACCCACATCGATTGCCGCAAAAGTTTTCATAGTAATCCTCCATATCAGAGCCTCAGATTGCCGGTTGAAAAATAAGCTGTCAGGCTTATTTTTCAACCTGATCCCCCGTTAATCCTCCATCCCGCCCAGCAGATAATCGATGAACTGCTGCGCCGTCCTTCCCGAAAGCCCGCCGTGGGCGAGTTCCCATTTATTGGCTTCAAGGAGCAGTTCCTCTCTATCCTTCATAATACCATAACGCCCGGCCAATGTCTCAACGATTTTCTGAAATTGTTTCTTATCCGGCGAACAGAAGAAAATCGTCACGCCGAACCGGGAAACGAGCGACAGCTTTTCCTGCACCGTATCGCTCTTATGCAGATCGTCACGCCGCTCTTCTTTATCGCTGAACTTCTCGCGCACCAGATGCCTTCTGTTCGATGTCGCATAGATCAGCACATTTTCCGGCTTTTTCTCCAGACCGCCCTCGATGACCGCCTTCAGATATTTGTATTCGACCTCAAAATCTTCAAAACTCAGATCGTCCATATAAATGATGAATTTATAATTCCGGTTCTTGATCTGGGAAATCACATCGTTCAGATCCTGGAACTGATGCTTGTATATTTCTATAATACGCAGCCCCCTGTCATAATATTGATTGGCAATCGCTTTGACGCTGGAAGATTTTCCGGTTCCGGCATCCCCGAACAGCAGACAGTTATTGGCTTTTTTTCCATTCACGAAAGCCTCCGTATTCGCGATCAGCTTTTTTTTCGGAATCTCATATCCCACCAGATCGTCCAAATGCACATGGGCAATATTCAGAATCGGCTCGATGACCGCCCCCGTCTCCCCATGCCTGATGCGGAATGCTTTATGTAAACCGAATCGGCCTACACCATAATCTTTGTAAAATTCCGTCAGCGTATCCTTCATTTCCTCCGACGTATCATCCGCATTGAACCGCCCCGCCAGATCGCAGATCCGGTCCCGGATACGGGTATTATATACCCTGCTCTTCTGCGAACCGCTTTGATAGGAAAGCGCCAGCGCAAATTCGGGGACCCGCAGAACCCGCATCATATCCGTGAAATCATAATCATACAACTCTTTGAAAATCCGAATGTCATGGAGCGCCATCTCATTGATGGTCCCCTCCACCTTTCCCCGAATCTCGCAGGCCATGCTGTAACTGTTCTCATTGTTGACGAGCAGATTCGTCAGATAACAGTGCCAGAGATTGCCATAGAACCCATGCGACGCCGCAAGCTCTAAAAGCCCGTGCATGCAGTCATACAAAAGGGCCCTGTCTTTTTCCTCCCGATAATGCTCCATCAGATATACCATACGATGCAGGAGATCTCCCTGTGCAGATTCCCTGTAGATAATCAGTTCTTCGATTCTCATTCCCGTAGTCCACTCCTTTGCCCATTTGTCGTATAACAGTCCGGAAACGGCCCCGCCGGGAGACGGGCCGTTTCCGAACCGCAGCTTTCTCTTAATAATTCCCCAGGATCCGCATATTCCGCGCTTCCTCCCTGAGCCCCCTGAGCGCATTTTTCACCGCGCTGTCCGCAAGGTTCCCGTCGAAATCGATAAAGAAACGGTATTCCCAGTTCCGGTCCTCGATCGGGCGGCTCTCGATCTTCGTCATATTCAGATTATTATAGATAAAATGGGAAAGCATATGATACAGGGAGCCGCTTTCATTCGGCACTTCAAAGCAGATGCTGACCTTCTCCGCCTTTTTTAAAAAAACCTTCTGATTCGTTACGATAATGAACCGCGTGGAATTCGTATGGGAATGGTTCACGCCCCGCTCCAGAATCTCCAGCCCGTATATTTTAGCCGCCTGTTCGCTGGCAATGGCCGCCTGGCTCTTGTCCTTATCCTCCATGACCTTTCTCGCCGCAAAGGCATTATTCTGCATACTGATTTGCTGCCAGGAAGCATGTTCGTTTAAGTAACGGGCGCTCTGCATTAAAGACTGCGGATGAGAACAGACCGTCCGGATTTCTTCAGACGTCGCGCCGGGCACGCCCATCAGACAATGCTCGATGCGGATAATCTGCTCCCCTACGATATAATTTTCAAATTCGACCAGGAGGTCGTAAATTTCATTGACAATGCCCGCCGTGGAATTTTCGATCGGAAGCACCGCATAGTCCGCGCTCCCTTCCTCGATCGCGCACATGGCATCCCGAAAAGTCTCCACATGAAAGCAGTTCACCTTTTCCCCGAAAAAAGCCTGCATCGCCATCTGGGAATAGGAGCCGTCCGCTCCCTGAAAAACGACCCTCGCTTTTTCCACATCCAGCGAATCCACGCCGATAAAAGGCAGTCTGCCCAGGCTTCCGCTCTCCGAAAGCTTCCTGTACTGCAGTTTCCGGCTCATCGACATGATCTGCTCGAACAGCTCCTGAATTCCGCGGCCATTGAACTCATTATGCGTCAGATTCTTCACCGCATTCAGTTTCCGGACTTCCCGTTCCCGGTCAAACACCTTTTTTCCCGTTTTTATCTTATAATCCGCCACCTGTGAAGAAATATCCATTCGCTTTTCATACAGCGCCACGATCTGCACGTCCAGCTCGTCCAGCTGCTTCCGCAATTCCAGTAAGTCCATTGTATTTTCTGACCTCTCTTTCATGTAGTTCTTCCTAATCTTATAACAAAACCCGCTTGCTATCAAGTAGGTTTAAGACTATACTATACTTAAACTATAGTAAACGACATAACAAATTGCTCTTTCCGGCTCTTGCAAAAGCCATATAGGTAAGCTTTTGCAAATCCGAAAAGGCAATTTCCAATGTCGTTTACTATAACAATTCAGCCAGTCAGAACAGATATGGCACATCAGGCAAAGGGGAATCTTTTTTATGACTACCACACAGAAAAATATTATCATCGTCAGCATTATCGTATGCGTGCTGATATCCTTATTCGCGTTCACAATGTTTACCGGCAGAATTACCATGAACGATGAATACACTGTCGGCAATACCGCGGGAAACCTGAATAACGGCGGGCTTTTCTGCGAATCGGACGGCAGGGTATACTTCGCGAACGCCTATGACGGTAACGCCCTTTATTCTATGAATCCCGATGAAACGGATCTCGTAAAACTGAACAGCAATTCCGTCGCCTCCATCAATGCGGGCGGAGATTATCTTTACTACTATATGGAAAGCGGCTCGAAAGGACGCGGAAAAGGGCTCGGCTTTATGGGCCGCACCGCCGGTATCTACCGCAGCGAAAAAGACGGAAAACATACGGCCTGTCTGGACAGGACTTTCGCCGTCACGATGCAGTTATGCGGCAATTATCTCTACTATCAGGACTACGACAACAAGACAGGGACCGTGCTCAGCAAAGTCAAAATTGACAAGTCTGAAAAAACCGAGGTCGCTGATTATGTCATCAATCCGGCTTCCTGCGTCAACGGCCTGATTTACTTTAACGGCACAAAAGACGATCACGAACTCTATACGTTAAATACGGCAAACGATACCATCGCTTCCGTCTGGCCGGGCGACATCTGGAATCCGGTCTGTCTCGACGGCTATATTTATTATATGGATGTGCAGAATAACTACCGCCTGTGCCGTTATAATATGTCAGAAAGCGTCGTCGAGGTGCTGACGAACGACCGCGTCGATTTCTTCAACATCTATTATGGTTACATCTATTATCAGAAAAGCTCCAAAACAGAACCGGCCCTAAAAAGGATGTATGCCGACGGCAGCAATCCGGAGATCGTCGCTTCCGGCGTCTATGAAAATATCAGCATTACATCGCAGTATGTCTATTTCAACCAATACGGTGCTTCTGTTCCGGTCTATAAAACGAGCACCTTCGGCGGCGTAGCCGTTACGACCTTCGATGCGGCTGCAGCGGCGGCGGCTGCAAACATGGAATAAAATAACAAAAGATGTCATAAAACAGAGCACCTATTTTATGGCATCTTCTTTTTGCAAAAAATCAAATCCTGTTTTGACAATATTTTCCAGACCTGTTCACCGCAGCCGGAACTGTTTTTCAAAGATCTTCTCCGGCAGCATCTTCCGATACATGGATTCCAGAAAATAACCGACGTTATCTTCTGCTGCCGCACCCCCAAGCCCCATGACCATCAACTTGAAATCCACGCCAAATGCCCGGCTTTTCTGTTTTGTCATCACGACTCCGTTTCTTTCATAAAAAGCAATTCGTCTTTGGCGAAGCTGCCGTTCCGCCTCCGTACCGGCGGCATCATCGTCCTCCACTTCAAAGATCATACCGTTCCAATTTGTATAATTTGCTTTTAACAAACGGAGAGCAGCGCTTCCATACCCCTTTCCCCGGACTTCCTCACAGACCGCAAAATAATCCAATAACAGCATGTCGGCGTCCGCATCGGCCATCATGAAAGCATAGGCGCAAAGCGCATCCTTTTCCCTTTTATAAAAACCGCAGCATTCATAACAGCCGCTATTGATCAATTCCTGAATCATCGAAAAAGGCTTCAGTTCATTGGAGGGAAAATCACGGCTTCCACGCTCCCGGTAAACAGCCTCCGCCTCCGCAGGATGCATCGGCCTACTGTATATATTCAGAATCGATGACATACTTTTCTCCCGTTTTCTGCACTTCCTCATAGAGCTGTATGACCGTCTTGCCGAATACCGGATGTATTTTATAAGGCATGATCTGCGACAACGGCTCCAGCACAAAATCCCTGTTCTGCATATCCGCATGGGGAATCTGGAGGATATCCGTATACAGCGTCAGATCGTCATAAAAAATGATATCCAGATCCAGCGTTCTCGGCCCCCAATGCTTAACCCTCTGCCTGCCCGACGCATCCTCGATCTCGTGAAGCTTTTCGAGAAGCTCTTCCGGCGTATAGAGCGTCCGGATCAATACGGCTCCATTGAAAAAATCTCCCTGCTGTACATCTCCGTAAGAGCGGGAACGCACGAGCTCCGAACGCTTGACGACGCTGCATTTGGGATCGGCATCGATCATCTCAACAGCATCCTTAATATATTTCGGCCGATTGCCCACATTGGACCCCGTCGCCAGCGCGGCCGTGTGCCACATGCGGGTAATTTTAACGGATACGGACTGAAATTCCAGACCGATCGGAGCTTCGGGCTTCCGAATTTCCAGCGTAATGCCCTCTAACAGCGGAAATTCCGACAAAACCGCCTCCGCCGTCTTTTCCGCCACCGTCTCGATCAGCTTATAGACGTTCTCGCTCACGAATCGGTGGATGAACTGGCACACATCGCCATAACTCGTAATGAGCTCCCGTTTATCCTCGTTTCCTGCCTTCCGCGTATCCGTATAGAGCACGGCATTCACATAGAAGTTCTGCCCTTTCTCATTTTCCTCCTGATAAACGCCGTGATGCGCATATACCTTTAAATTCTCAATCATAATCTCATCCATTACAATACCCCTTTCCCTTTCGCGGCCTGCGGCATCTGCCTGCGCAGGACGCAGACCTTTATTTATTGATGATGGCTTCCGTCATCCTGATCGTCCTGACATTTGCTTTTACGTCGTGAACGCGTACGAACATGACGCCCTTCATCACAGCAATAACAGTTGTTACCAACGTCCCCTCCAGACGTTCCTCCACAGGAAGATTAAGCGCCGTTCCGATGACCGACTTCCGGCTTGCGCCAACGAGAAGCGGGTATCCGAAGCTGTGCAGAATCTCCAGCTTATTCAGAATCTCCAGATTGTTCTCATAGGTCTTTCCGAAACCGATACCCGGATCCAAAAGGATCTTCTCGTCTGCAATTCCCGAAAGACGGGCCGTCTGTACGCTCTCTGACAAATCCTCCAGAACATTCTGTATATAATCCGTATAACCGGGCTCTTTCCGGTTATGCATCAAGCTGCAGGGTACTCCTGCATCCGCTATTACCTTTGCAAGATTTCCGTCATATTTAAATCCCCATACATCGTTGATCATATCCGCACCGGCGGCAATTCCCGCACTGGCCACTTTGCTTTTATAAGTATCCAGCGAAACCGGGATATCAAATCTGGCTTTGACCTGTTCGATCACGGGAACGACCCGGCTGACCTCTTCGTCCTCAGACAGCGGGGTATAACCCGGCCTTGTGGATTCTCCGCCGATATCGACAACATCCATGCCCTCCTTTATCATTTCCTCTACATGAAAAAGAGCCGCATCCATTTGATTGAACCTGCCGCCGTCCGAAAAAGAATCAGGCGTTACGTTCAAGATTCCCATAACATATGTTTTTCCTTTAATATCAAATTCTCTTGCCCCAATTTTCATTCCTCACCAATCTCCTTTCTTTATCGTTTGAGCATTCCGATAGTCAGATTTATTATAGTTAACGACATTAGAAATTGCCTTTTCGGACTTGTAAAAGTTTACCTATATGGCTTTTGCAGGAGCCGGAAAGAGCAATTTGTTATGTCGTTTACTATAAATCAGGTTTTACCTGTCTTATCGTTCCCCCAGCATTTGAAAAAAAGTATCCTGCAGGCGGGAATCTTCCGCAAAACATCCCCGTTTGGAAATCGTCACCGTTTTGCTTCCCGGCTTCTTCACGCCGCGCATCGTCATGCACATATGCTCCGCTTCCACCATGACCATGACGCCCTGCGGCTTCAAATATTCCATAACCGCCTCCGCGATCTGGCCTGTCATCTGTTCCTGGATCTGCGGCCTTCTGGCGTATGTCTCCACCGTACGCGCCAGCTTGCTCAGTCCCGCCACCCTGCCATCCGGTATATAGGCGATATGCGTCTTTCCATAAAAGGGCAGTAAATGATGCTCGCAGACGGAATAAAATACGATATCCTTCTCCACTACCATCTCACCGTTTTCTATAACAAATGTTTTTGAAAGATGTTCCGACGCATCCTCATCCATACCGGCAAAAATCTCCGTACACATGCGGGCGATCCTGTCAGGCGATTCGACAAGCCCTTCTCTTTCCGGATTTTCGCCGATACCCTCCAAAAACAACTTCACCGCTTCTTTTATTTTATTCTGATCTACCATGAGAATCTCTCCTGAATGTGTCTCTGTGTTCTATCATATTCGTCAATTCACCCAAAAAGGAAAGAGAACCAAAAGCGAGCACTACCGTATCTTTCCCATCCTCCGCCAGCAGGCAGGCGATCTCCACCGCTTCCTGCAGGCTGTCCGCCACTGTCACGCCCGGATGGTGCTCCCGTACCGCCTGTGCCAGCTCATATCCGCTGAGCGCTCTCGGATTATGCGGCGGCGTTACCGTAATAATCTGTTCCGCATAAGGAGCCATTATCGTTATAATCTTATCATACTCCTTATCCGCCAAAATTCCCATAACATAAATTATTTTTTTTTCGGAAAAATAAAATTTTACGGACTGGGCCAGCTTGAGCGCCGCATCCTCGTTATGCGCGCCGTCCAAAACGAACGTCGGCTTTTTCCCGATGATCTGGAACCGCCCCGGCCATTTTGTTTTCAAAAGCCCCTCCCGCAGCGCTTTTTCCGATATGGAAAAGCCCGCCGCTTTCAGCGTTTCCACGGTTTCCACCGCGAGAACCGCATTGGCGATCTGATACTGTCCTGCCATCGTGATCTCCAGACTTCCATAGCCTCCATAAGTGAACCGCTGCTTCGTCAAGCCATACTTCACGCCTTTGGCGCGGTTCACATCGGCAATACGGAGTTCACAGCCATGACGGACCGACTCCTGCTCTATGACCCGCATCGCTTCCGTCCTCTGTCCGCACGTTACGACCGCGCAATGCTCCTTGATGATTCCAGCTTTCTGCCGCGCAATTTCTTCCAGTGAACTGCCGAGCGCTGCCATATGATCCATGCTGACGGACGTAATGACCGCGCAGACCGTCGTTTCAACCAGATTCGTCGCATCCATCAGTCCGCCCATTCCGGCTTCCAGCACGACGATATCACATTTTTTATCCAGAAAATAGAGGAAAGCGAGCGCCGTATCCACCTCGAACTGCGTCGGATGGGGCATCCCTTCCGCCTCCATCTGCGAAGCCGCCTCTCTTACCCGCTCCAGATACCCGCAAAACTGCGTTTTGGGAATCATTTTGCCATTGATCTGAAAACGCTCCCGATAGTCCGTAAGCGCAGGTGAAAGATACCGCCCGGTCTTATAGCCCGCTTCCTGCAGAATGACAGAAACATACGCAAGCACGGAGCCCTTCCCATTTGTCCCCGCAATATGCACGAACCTCAATTTATCCTGTGGATTGCCAAGCCGCATACAAAGCTGCCGGATACTCGAAAGTCCGGGAACGCAGCCATAGCGCCGCAGGCCCTCCACATACTCGATCGCTTCCCTGTAATTCATTACAATACTCTCTTTGTTTTTAATAACTATAGTTATTTATGTATATTGCCATCTATTCTGGCTATCCTCTTATTATGAAAAATTTTCTTCACAACTTTATCCATTGCGGACTGCTCGGCTGGTGCCTGGAAATCCTGTTCACCGCTTTTCATTCCTTCCGCAGAAGGGACTTCAAACTATCCGGTATCACCTCTGTCTGGATGTTCCCCATCTATGGAATGGCGGCGTTCCTCGCCCCTGTCAGCCGTCTGTTAAAAGGCAAAAACTGTATATTCCGCGGCTTTACCTATACCGGCATTATTTTCCTCGGAGAATTTCTGTCCGGCATTCTCCTGCGCAGAAAGGGCCTCTGTCCCTGGAATTATGAACGTTCCCGCTGGAACGTCGGTAAAGTCATCCGTCTGGACTACGCCCCATGCTGGTTCTTCGCAGGACTGCTGTTCGAACGGCTTCTTACGGAAAGCGACCGGCTTTCAGAGCGGCGCTAATCCTCCATATCATCGAGCGTGCCGGAGCCGATATCGAGCGTATTTAAAGTACGGCGCTTTCTTCTCGCCTCTTCCGACGCTTTTAATATGTAATCCTTGACTTCTTTCGCGTTTCTGATATGCTCCAGAAGCAGCCTGGGATGCGTAGTATCGCCCGTATAGCAGACCACCGTTCCGAGCCTGAAAATTCTCTCTCCCAGACTGATTTCCAGCTCCACATCCTGTACCTTATACATATAGCAGTCGTTTTCATGCGTATGAAGCAGACCGCTGTTGATCGTGATCATATCCTCTTCCACCGTATATCTGGTAAACGTAAACGGTAATCCCAGAAATATCCATCTTTTTCTTTCCTCATATGCCATAAATGCCCCTGCCTTTCTTACACGATTTCTTCCTTCTGTATTTTCCCCTGTATTAATATAACATATCAGGGCACATTCCACAACTAAATCATTTTTACATTGCAACACACGCTTTTCTATGGTATGATATACAAAATATTGTAATGGAGGTATCTTATGACAGCAAAAGAATGTATCCGGGAACGCAGAAGCATCCGTCAATTCAAAGAGGACAAAATTGACCATGCGCTGCTATCCGAGATTATCGAAACCGCTTCCTACGCACCGAGCTGGAAGAATACGCAGATTACCCGCTATATCGCAGTAGAAGGCGAATTGAAAGACAAGATCGCCGCAGAAGGCACGAGTCCTTTTCCGAACAACGGCAGGATCATTGAAAATGCGCCGATGTTAATTGCTGTCACCGTGGTTAAGAACAGATGCGGCTATGAACGGGACGGTTCTTTTACCACCCCGCGTAAAGATACATGGCAGATGTTCGATGCCGGCATCGCATCTCAGACTTTCTGTCTTGCCGCTTTTGAAAAAGGCGTCGGTTCCGTTATTTTAGGCATTTTTGACCAGGCTAAAATCGAGTCCCTTCTCCAGCTGCCGGAAGACCGGGAGCTCGTTGCTTTAATTCCTGTCGGCTATGCCGTTGAAGCCCCTGCCGCACCAAAGAGAAAACCGGTAGAGGACTTGTTATCTTTTATCTCATGAATACGGAAAATAGAAGGGAGAACCTCTCTTCTATTTTTTTGCTGTTATGCCATGTAATTGCGATTCTATTTGAAAGGAGTTACCACACTAATGAGACATCTCATGAATCCACTCGATTTTACGGTAGAAGAACTCGATTCCCTCTTCGACCTCGCAAACGATATTGAAAAATATCCTGCCAGATACGCCCATGCCTGCGATGGCAAAAAGCTTGCGACCTGCTTTTATGAACCGAGCACCCGCACGCGGCTCAGCTTCGAGTCCGCTATGCTCAGCCTGGGCGGACAGGTCCTCGGCTTTTCGGACGCCGGTTCTTCTTCGGCCTCCAAAGGCGAAAGCGTATCCGATACGATCCGGGTCATTTCCTGCTTCGCCGACATCTGCGCCATGCGCCATCCCAAAGAAGGCGCTCCGATGGTCGCGGCGGACAAGTCCTCGATTCCGGTCATCAATGCCGGTGACGGCGGACACCAGCATCCCACACAGACCCTGACGGACCTGCTGACGATCCGCTCTCTGAAAGGGCGGCTCGGCTGCTTTACCATCGGCCTGTGCGGCGACCTGAAATTCGGCAGGACTGTACATTCCCTGATCAATGCCCTCGTCCGTTATCCGGAAATCCACTTCGTTTTCATCTCCCCGCCGGAATTGAAGGTTCCCGATTATATTACGGATATGCTGACCGAAAAAGGAATTTCCTATGAAGAAGTCATCCGTCTGGAAGAATGTATGCCGAATCTGGATTTACTCTATATGACGAGAGTACAGCGGGAGCGCTTTTTCAACGAAGAGGATTATGTGCGTCTGAAAGATTTCTATATCCTGAATAAGGCCAAGATGGCGCTCGCCAAAGACGATATGCTCGTGCTTCACCCGCTCCCCCGCGTCAATGAAATTTCCGTCGAGGTGGACGACGATCCGCGGGCCGTCTACTTCAAGCAGGTACAATATGGAGTTTACGTCAGAATGGCGCTTATTTTGACGCTTTTGGAGATTACCGTATAGAAAGGGGTAAGAATATGTTAAACGTAGGAAAAATCGAAGAAGGCTTTGTTCTCGACCATATCGAAGCCGGAAAAAGCCTGTCTATTTACCATCATCTGCAATTGGATAAACTGGATTGTATGGTCGCGATTATCAAGAACGCCCGCAGCGAGAAAATGGGGAAAAAAGATATCCTGAAAGTGGAATGCGATATCAATACGCTGGACCTGGACGTCCTCGCGTTCATAGACCACAATATCACCATCAATGTTATCAAGGACGGCAAACTGGTCGATAAAAAAGAACTGACCCTTCCAGGAGAAATCAGGAACATCATCAAATGCAGGAATCCGAGATGCATCACCTCCATCGAACAGGAGCTTCCCCACATATTCGTCCTCACCGATGAAGAAAACGAAATCTACCGCTGCAAATACTGCGAAGAGAAATATAACGGGCATTTCTAAGGACTGCCGCTTCCGACCGGAAACGCGGCGGTTCCGGCAGGCGAAAAGGTTTTCTGAGGCGGCGGAATGCCCGGCCTGAGAAAATCTTTTCGTCTCTTTACGTCTGCTCATACATACTGACCTCGATCTTCCGCAGTTCCTCCGCAAATCCTTTCAGGATTTCCCGCTTTTCATCGGATACTTCCTGATTTCTTCCGTTTTTATAACAGATCCGGTGTTCCATGCTCGCCCAGAAATCCATCGAAATCGTCCGAATCTGGACCTCTACCGGATAATACTGCGTTTCTTCCAGGGTATAAACAGGAACGCCCACGACGATATGATAGCTCTTATAACCGTTCTCCTTCGGATTCTTCACAAAATCCCGCTCCCGAATGACCAGAATCCCCGCCTGCTTACGGATCGCCGACACGACGCTGTAAATATCGTCCTCGAAATAACAGATGACTCTGATGCCCGCGATATCGGTCAGCTCGTCCCTTGCCACCTCGACGGATACCGGCAGATTTTTCTTCTCCAGCTTTTTCATAATACTGGGTTTGCTTTTGATCCTGTGCTGAATATTATGTATCGGATATTCCCGGCTCCGGCTCCTGTATTCCTTATTCAGGCTGTCCAATCGGATCTGGATGATCGTCAGAGCCTCCGAATATGGTTTGATCAGCCTGTCATATTCTTCCTGTGAAATTCCTTCTTTTTCCGCTTCCAATTCCCTTCCCCCGCTTTATAACATTTGTCTGTTTCACGATACCCTAAAGTGCTTCCCTTTGTCAATCATTTCCATACATATTTAAGATTTTTCACATTTTTTTCATAAAAAAGAATAGAATGTACCCGACAAAATACAATTTTTTTTGAAGTTTTTATGGACATTGGCCGAAAATCTGGTATTATATAAATAGAAACAGTAATGATTACTATTTTCATTATAAAATTTCATTTATGAAGCAGGAGGGAAAATAATATGGCACAGAGCAACACAGCACAGGTAGACAATTTGGTATCTTTATTGGATGGATATGCAACGAAGGGCGGCCATCACCTGAACGTAAACGTACTGAACCGCGATACACTTCTGGACGCGCAGAAACACCCGGAAAATTATCCGCAGCTGACAATCCGCGTTTCCGGCTATGCGGTCAATTTCATCAAACTGACGCCCGAACAGCAGGCGGATGTTATCAGCCGTACGTTCCACGAGAGCATCTAGGTTCTGAATGTGTAAAAGAGTTATGTATAGATGAGCTTGAGAAAAGGGCCGGTTCCGGGGAATCGGTTCTTTTTCCGTTTTTTAATAACGGCTGCTTTTTATCCTGCTCAATAATGCCTGCAAGAGAAAAATCAATGTAAAGGGGCTGCTGCCGCACGGGAAAATCCTCCGTGCGCCAGCAGCCCCTGTTTTTTTCTATACCTGCGCCACATCCTTCATGGAGAAGCTGATGCGGCCCATCTTGTCTTTTCCAAGGCAGACAACGGTAACCTTATCTCCGAGCGTCAGGACATCCTCCACATGGTTGATTCTTTCCCGCGCGATCTTGGAAATATGAACCATACCTTCCTTGCCCGGCGCGAACTCGATAAATGCGCCGAACTCCTTGATGCTGACAACGGTTCCCTTGAAAATCTGGCCTTCTTCAAAGTCTGTCACGATAATCTTAACCATCTCGACAGCCTTGTCCATCATTTCTTTATCCGTACCGCAGACGGATACCTGGCCGTCATCCGTAATATCGATCTTAACGCCTGTGCGGGCGATGATTTCATTGATCGTCTTGCCTCTCTGGCCTACCACATCGCCGATCTTCTCCGGGTCGATCTGGATGGAAATGATCTTAGGCGCATACGGTCCGACTTGTTTTCTCGGTTCCGCAATCGCAGGTACCATGCAGCTTTCCATAATGAACTCGCGTGCGTCGCGGCATCTTGCGATCGCGCCTTCTACGATAGGTCTTGTCAGGCCATGAATCTTGATGTCCATCTGAATCGCGGTGATGCCGTCGTGCGTACCCGTTACCTTGAAGTCCATATCGCCGAAGAAGTCTTCCAGCCCCTGGATATCGGTGAGCAGTACGAAATCGTCGTCCGTATCCCCTGTTACAAGGCCGCAGGAGATTCCCGCTACCATCTTTTTGATCGGCACGCCCGCAGCCATCAGGGACATACAGGATGCACAGGTAGAAGCCATCGATGTAGAACCGTTCGACTCAAAAGTCTCGGATACGGTACGGATCGCATATGGAAATTCTTCTTCAGAAGGAAGCACCGGCAAAAGCGCACGCTCTGCAAGAGCGCCATGCCCGATTTCTCTTCTCCCCGGTCCGCGGCTCACTTTCGTCTCGCCTACGGAATAAGACGGGAAATTATAGTGATGCATATATCGCTTAGCCGTGATATTTTCATCCAGTCCGTCTACCCGCTGTACCTCGGATAAAGGCGCCAGCGTACATACGTTGCAGATCTGCGTCTGTCCGCGGGTGAACATCGCGGAACCATGCACTCTCGGAATGATATCCACTTCCGCGGATAACGGACGAATCTGTGTCAGTTCGCGGCCGTCCGGACGCTTGTGATCCTTTAAAATCATCTTCCGCACGGTCTTTTTCTGATACTGGTAAACAGCCTCTCCCAGAACCGCCAGATAATCTTCGTTCTCCGCAAAAGCCTCTTCCAGCTTCCCGGTAATATTTCTGATATTCTCTTCACGAACCTGCTTTTCATCCGTGAAAACAGCCGCCTCCATCTCTTCCGGCGTCACGATCTTCTTCATTTCCTCGAACATTTCTTCCGGAATCGCACAGCTCTCATAAGCATGTTTCGGCTTGCCGGCTTCCGCAACGATCTGATTGATAAAGGCAATGACCGTCTGGTTGACTTCGTGCGCCTTATAAATCGCCTCGATCATTTTTGCTTCCGGAATCTCATTCGCTCCGGCCTCGATCATGATGACCTTCTCCGCGGTCGATGCTACCGTCATTTTCAAATCACCCTTATCCCACTGTTCCTGGGAAGGGTTGACGATAAATTCGCCGTCCACCATACCCATCTGCGTCATCGCGCAGGGACCGTCGAAGGGAATATCCGAAATGCTCGTTGCGATCGCCGTACCGAGCATCGCCACGAGTTCCGGACGGCATGCCGGATCAACGCTCATGACCATGTTATTCAACGTAACGTCGTTCCTGTAATCCTTCGGGAACAGCGGACGCATCGGTCTGTCGATAACACGGCTCGTCAGAACGGCATTCTCAGACGCCTTGCCTTCCCTCTTATTAAAACCGCCCGGTATTTTACCTACCGCATACAATTTTTCTTCATACTCCACGCTGCAGGGGAAAAAATCGATTCCCTCCCTCGGCTTCTCCGAAGCCGTTGCGGTTGACAATACGGTCGTTTCACCGTACTGCATAAAAGCGCAGCCATTCGCCTGCTTGCCGACTCTTCCAATATCGACGCGAAGGGTACGGCCGGCAAGTTCCATTGTGTAACTCTTATACATAGCCATCTCTCCTTTGAAAATATATTATACCGCAGGCAGAAGATGCCGAAACTACAGATATGTCCGCAATCACAATCGAAAGATCTCTGATTTTTCAGCCTGATAACCTTACCGTTCTCTCAGCCTGCGATATTTGCTGCCAAAACGTTGACTGCGTCGGCGCAAATTCGCGGTTGAAAAATCTCTGATTTTTCAGCCTGATAACCCTGCCGTTCTCTCAGCCTGCGATATTTGCCGCCAAAACGCTGACAGCGTTGGCGCAAATTCGCGGTTGAAAAATCTCTGATTTTTCAACCTGTGCACATATCTGTGGTCTCGGAAAATTCTTCCGCCTGGTATCGCCTTAACCTTCAATAAGAAAAAGGAAAGGCGGAAAAGCTGGCACATCATCCAGCCTCATCCCCGCCTTTTCCATTTCCTTTACTTTCTAAGTCCTAATCTTTCAATTAAAGAACGATATCTTTCGATATCCTTATCTTTCAGATAAGCAAGCAGCCCTCTTCTCTGACCTACCATTTTCAAAAGCCCTCTTCTGGAATGATGGTCTTTGGGATTTGCTTTCAGATGCTCTGTGAGCTCCTGAATTCTCGCTGTCAGAACCGCTACCTGAACCTCCGGTGAACCTGTGTCGCCCTCGGCTCTTGCATACTCTTTGATGATCGCTGTTTTCTTTTCTTTGGAAATCATAGTTTCTCCTTTCTTCCGGGACAGCTTCTTCTCCATCCGTTCCGCCGTCCGCCAAACGCCTGATGCCAAGAACGGGCTGGAGCTTCCCTGTTCTGAGTATCGGCTGAAATTCATACCTGATTATTTTACCATATAAATACCTGTTTTGCAAGATGCAAAAACAGAGAAATCACGGAAATCAATTTCCGTGATTCAGACCTGTAATATCTTTACCACTCTGAGCGGCGTCCTGTAAGTGGCATTGGAAATGCGAATGCCGGTCTTCGGGCTGCTGGCATGAATGACCTGCCCGCCGCCGATATAGATCGCCACATGATTTATCGTCTGTCCTTTTCCATAGAAAACCAGATCGCCCGGCTGCGCATCCGCCAGCTTAATCCGCGCTCCGCAGTTCGCCTGCGCCCTGGAAGAATGCGGCAGGCTGACGCCATATTTCTTATAAACGCTCAGAACGAAACCGGAACAATCGGCGCCGTTCGTTAAGCTGGTTCCGCCCCATACATAGGGGTTTCCGAGAAATTCCTTAGCATACTGGCACAAATCGACTCTGACATCCGATACGCCCTGTCCATATAAAAGCTCGGTCATCGTAACCGCCGTGTTGAGTCTGGCATCCACCTGCACATATTCCGCAAATACAAATACCTCCTCATCATCCAGATAAACTCTTACCCAGTCGCCCTCCGATGCCGCGACCTCCAGCTGTTCTCCGTTCGGCACCATCGTAATGACTTCCGAATCCGTGCTCGCTTCCGCGCGCACTTTTAAAGAATCCGTCGTTACCGTCGCAATCGTCGTAACGAGCTCTTCCGCTCTGTGCTTCGCCGAAATGCCCGTCAGCAGAAATTCACAGCTGACGTAACCGTCCACCTTTCCAGACTGAATATGCGCCCACTCTCCATCGGATTCCAAAACCTCGCAGGCTGCATCCTTCGGCAGTTTGCCCACCAGCCTGCCATCCTCTCCCGGTATTGCGCGGACATTCAGATTATTATCCACATTGGCAATTCCCAGATTCGTATATCCCCAGTTCGCATTCCTGGCGTCTTCATATGCCTGCGCATATTCCTCCCGTGTATTCCCGGCCTCCACAACAGACGCAACGCCGACAGGATCCCCCAGCGCGTCGCGGATGCTCGTTCCCGCAGCGCTCTTTTCTTCCTGTCCGACAGTCTCCTGCCCGTCCGGCTCCATACTCCCGGTATCCTGCCCGTCCGTACTCTGCCCTGCTCCGCTTTCTGAACCGGCGGCATCCTGTTCGTCCGGCTCCTGCGTTCCGGCACTCTGTCCATCCGCTTCCTGTCCCTCTGTATTCAGTCCAGGCGCATTTCCAATCCCTTTCGTTTCCGTATGCCCAAAACCGCTCGCATCCGCCATATCGATATCCGTTCCGAGCAGATCGACTCCCGCCGACATCCCATCCAGAACAGACTGCACCGTTTCCTGTCCTTCCGCCGCAAAGACCTGAAGCGGATGACACAATATAATACAAATGAAAAGACAACATAACTCCTTACGTTTCACTTTTACCGACCTCGCTGACAGCTTGTTTATCTCATGTTTATTTCTTATTTATTACATAATTATTAAATTTTCAACATTATTATAACAATTCCATTGCAATCTGTCAACATATATAGCGTTTATCGCCCGGAAACTTATCGCCCGGAAATTAATTTCCGGGCGTCCGCCGGCAAAAAAATGCAGCAATTCAGCCCTCCTGCAGGCATATACGCTTCCTGCCGAAGGGCCAGATTGCCGCAAATATTCTTTATTCCGTCATCGCCATAGCAAAAGCAATATTGGTCGCGTGATCCGCAACTCTTTCCAGACCGGAAATAATATCGGAAAAGAGTACCCCCGCTTCCGGCGTACATTCGTTATTGGTCAGGCGTTCAAGATGCTTCTGCTGGAGCTCTTTTTCTTTTTCATCGATCGCCTCTTCCAGATGATTGATATCTTCCTCGTGCTCTTCGGAACTTTTCACAAACATTTCCAGCGAAAAGCGGAGCAGCGTATTGACCATATCCAGCATGACGCCCATCTCCGACTGGGCATCGCTGCTGAAAGATACTCCTGTTTCGCTCCTGCGCCTGGCGGCATCCGCAATATTTTCCGCATGGTCGCCGATCCTTTCAATATCGTTGACAACATGGAACAGGGCGCCGATGCTCTTCAAGTCCTCGATCGGGAGCGTCGTCTGATTGATTTTAACCAGATAATCCGTAATGGCATGACTGAGAAAATCAATATTCTCCTCCACGTTGTAAACTTCCTCAATTTCTTCCTCATCCAGCGTAATCAGAGCATTCATAGCCCGGTTCAGGTTTTCGCTGGCAAGAGACGCCATGCGATCCAGCTCCTTGATAACTTCTACGATCGCCGTAGCCGGATTGAACACCACCTTTTCGCCGATATATTTCAGCTGGTGGCTGTCGCGGTAGCCAATCTTCTTATCGCTGCCCGGAACGAGCACATAAGTCAGCTTCACGATCGCCCCGATAAACGGCGCCATGATAACTACCTGGAACAATTTGATGATGATATGGGCATAAGCGACCACCCGGCCCGCATCGTGACGCGCGATTTCGGACAGGACCGCCGTGATCTGATGAACACCGATCTTAAAAATAAAGTAAACGATGATCGTTCCGATCACATTGAAAATAAGATGAATCGAAGCCGCCCTTTTGGCATCCTTTTTACCCGTTAAAGACGCTAACAGCGCGGAAGTACAGGCGCCGATATTGCATCCAAGAATGATGAACATGCACATATCCAGTCCGAGCAGTCCCTGATTGGCCATCAGAACCATAATGCTGACCGTTACGGAAGAGCTCTGTATGACCGCCGTAAGCACCGCTCCCAGCAGAATCGCCAGCACTGGCATCTGCAAAGATGCGAACATATGTATAACTGCCGGAGAATCCTTCATGCCTGACATGGCACCTGACATGGTACTCAATCCCATAAATAAAATACCAAAACCGATAATGATCTCGCCGAACTTTGTTACTTTCTGTTTCTTACAGAACATAACGATAATAACGCCCGCCAGCAAAATAACAGGGGCTGTTTTCTCTAATTTAAAAGAAACTAACAGAGACGTTACTGTCGTACCGATATTCGCTCCAAAGATAACGCCCGCCGCCTGATACAACGTCATCAGACCCGAATTGACGAAACTCACGACCATAACCGTACAGGCCGATGACGACTGGATAATCGCCGTAAAAACGGCTCCTACCAGAATACCCGTGAAACGGTTGGTCGTCAGCTGTTCCAGAATCTGCCTCAGTTTGGCGCCCGCCACTTTCTCGATACTCTCGCTCATGACCCGCATGCCAAAAAGAAAAAGTCCAAGACCGCCCGCCATCGAAAGAATGATTTCCAGACTCATATTCCGCACTTATCCTTCCTTTGTACTTTCCCTTAGTTACCCATACATTTTTATTCTATGATAAATCGGATTTCCTGACAAGCTTTATTTTTCAGCGGCGCACGGAAGGACGCACGAATCGGCATTCAGCGGCATATTCCTCATCTTGAACGAATGGCCCAATCCCGGCCTTTTCCTAACCCGGATAAACCGGAAAAGTTTTTGCATTTCCTCCAAGTTTCAAGT
>JAMPFK010000002.1 GCA_023664485.1 Bacteroides fragilis
GAAATTGCAACATTGAAACCAATGATACGATATGTCCCGTTTGCAGTGAAACTACTGTGGAAGAACGATAATTATTGAGGAAATATTGTCATGTAAAGAAGTGGAAAGGTTTTTTCAGAGGAAATGATGGAAATATCAGACCAGGATATATCCGTATTTCTAAAGGGCAAAGAGACTGATGAAAATAAGCGGCAAATTTTGTTCGACATATTTCAGAAAATTAAAATTGAAAAATCAACTGTAAAAACAGGTGATGAAATTGAGAATGAGGATATCATAAGAGACAAAGAGAGAACCGGGATACCGAAGCATCTGGATGATACTGACCGTACTTTTTTGGAAGACCTGCTCCCCTGGTCACTGCCCCCTGCGAACGTAAGCGCTTAATTTAGGGGGGTGGATTCCAAACAGCTTGTCGTTATGCGATAATGATAGTTGAAAACTTGAAAATTCTAATCGGTTAGGCCGTGAATAGTAACCTGCGCGATGCCAATTCCTGACATTCCCGCAACAACCCCTTTTACAATTTTCATTTTTGTGTTATACTGTATGCAGCGATATGCCGGCGCAGGCTTTATAGTAAACGACATAACAAATTGCTCTTTCCGGCTCTTGCAAAAGCCATATAGGTAAGCTTTTACAAGTCCGAAAAGGCAATTTCTAATGTCGTTTACTATAACGATAAATTCGGACTGGAAACAAAAAACAAAAACAACAGATAGAAAGTAGTTGGGGATAAATGAAATATAAGAAAATCAATGAAGCGACCGTTCAATGTATTATATCGGAAGAGGATATGGAGGAGTATGGGCTGACGCTTTCCGATATTTTTGAACGGAATGAAAAAGGAGAGGGCTTTCTGCGGGATGTTGTGGAACGGGCCCATGATGAAGTCGGTTATCGGCTGAACGGAGACAATATCGCGATGCAGATTACGCCGATTCGGGATGAAGGGCTGGTCATTACTTTTTCAGATGAAGGGATTACCGGTTTTCAGAATATGCTGGAGCATATTAAAGAGGTGCTGTCGGGATTCGACCCGGAGAGCATCAGGGAAGCGGCAAGGGCCATTACGGAAAAAGAGGGAAAAGGGGAGAAGGAGCTGGAGGATACCTGCCGGATATTCGTCTTTGCATCCATGAACCACACCATGCGCTACTGCGCGGCGATACCTTCGGAATTATCGGTCAGGAGTCATTTGTACAGTCTGAAGGATACTTATTATCTGGTGATAGAGAAACAGAGGCTTTCTAAGAAGAATTTTAATAAAATAAGCGCGCAGGCGGTGGAGTTTGCCAAGCTCCTCGCGCCATCGGCGGAGAAGCTTTTTTATCTGGAAGAACACGGGGAATGCCTGATTAAAGACAGGGCAGTCTCGACGCTTAGAAGAATATGCGCATCACATTAGGACAATACAGGCTGGATTGTTATCTGCCGGAAAGCGGAGAAGTAAAAAAGGCAGTCTATTTACATACGGCGGCGAAAGAAGCGGAGTCCGTCTGGAAACTGACAGAACAGGATTTCGTTTTGGTTTCCGTTGAAGGAATCGACTGGAACAGAGATTTATCGCCCTGGCCGCAGGAAAAGGTCTTTGCCGGGGGAGAGGCTTTTGCGGGCGGCGCGGAGGTGTATCTGGAGACGCTTACCGGGCGGCTGGTTCCGGCCGTGGAACAGGCCTTTTTCCTGAAACCGGAAAAACGCTATCTGGCAGGATATTCGCTTGGCGCGTTATTTGCAGTCTATGCAGTTTATCATACCGCTCTTTTTGATGGTATCGGTTCTATATCGGGCTCGTTATGGTATAACGGGTTCTCTGCGTATGTGGAGGAGCATACGGTCAGACGTAATCCCGATAAAATCTATTTTTCATTAGGAGATAAGGAGGCGTCATCTGCACGAGGAATCATGCAGACTGTTTTGCTGCGCACAAGACAGATAGAGGAAAAGTTCCGAAAAGACGGCATTCCTACTATTCTGGAAATGAACCGGGGAAATCATTTTAAAGAGGTGCCGGAGCGGATTGCAAAAGGGATCCGCTGGCTGCTGCTTTAAACGGCATCCATGGGAAAATTTTATTTTGAAAGGATAAGGTAAAGGAATTTGAACGAAAATCAGGAAATGATGAAGAATGTGGAAGCGGAAATCGCCGGGGAGAACGAAAAGAATGCGGAGGGGCTTTCTTACAGGGCCTCCGGCATTGATGAAAGAATTGTCCGCGCGGTGGAAGAGATGGGCTATGAACATATGACGCCGATTCAGGAACAGGCAATCCCTGTTTTTTTATCGGGAAAAGATGTGATCGGGCAGGCGCAGACCGGGACAGGAAAGACGGCGGCTTTCGGAATTCCTCTTTTGGAAAAGATCGACCCGGAAAACAGGAGTTTACAGGCGGTCGTGCTGTGTCCGACGAGGGAGCTGGCCATGCAGGCGGCGGACGAACTGCGCAAGTTCGCGAAATATCTGCATGGAATCAAGGTGCTTCCGATTTATGGAGGGCAGGATATTGTCCGGCAGATCAAAAATTTAAAGAGCGGGGTGCAGATCATTGTCGGCACGCCGGGGCGCGTTATGGATCATATGCGCAGGCATACGATTAAAATGGACGAGGTGCATACGGTCGTGCTGGATGAGGCGGACGAGATGCTGAATATGGGCTTTCGCGAGGATATCGAAACGATTTTGAAGGAAGTGCCGGAAGAGCGGCAGACGGGGCTTTTTTCAGCGACGATGCCGAAGCCGATCCTGGAAATTACGAAAGAATATCAGAAGGATGCGGTGTTCTTAAAAATGACGCCTAAGGAAGTGACGATTCCGCTTATTAAACAGGCTTATTATATGGTGCGGCATCAGGATAAGGAAGAGGTGCTCTGTCGGCTGATGGATTATTATGATCCCGCCCGCGCCCTGATCTTCTGCAATACAAAGCGGATGGTGGACGAGCTGACGGAACATTTGAAGGCGAGAGGATATGAGGTAGAGGGTCTGCATGGCGACCTTTCTCAGAATCAGCGGGATACGGTCATGAATCTTTTTAAGGGCGGCAGGGCGGCTGTTCTGATCGCGACCGATGTTGCCGCAAGAGGACTCGATATCGATAACGTGGAGGCGGTTTTTAATTACGATGTACCGGAAGATATCGAGTATTATGTGCACCGCATCGGCAGGACGGGACGGGCGGGCAAGACCGGACGTTCCTTTACGCTGGTGACAAGGCGCGAGATGCAGAAGCTGCGCGAAATCGAGCGGGTCTGCCATACGAAGATACGGGAGAGAAAAATTCCCTCCGCCGCGGATATTACGGAAAGAAAAGCCGATAAGATCCTGCGGGAGGCGGAAGAGGTCATCCGGGAACAGAATATCGACAGGGCGCTGCAGTTCGTGGAGGAGCGGAGCGCGCTCGGCGCATACAGCGCTTTGCAGTATGCTGCCGCTTTTATGAAAATGAAGCTGGGGGATGAAATCGAGGATATTAAGCCGGAACGTTTTCCGCTGGAGTGGATGACGTCTGGCAGAAAAGGCCGCTCCGAAAGAGGCGGCCGGGAAAGGTCTGCCAGAGGAGCGGACAGAGGCAGGTCCGAAAGGGAAAGAGACGACCGGAACAGATTCGGCGGGAGCAGATTCGATGGAAACCGGTCCGACAGAAGGCGGCCCGACAGGAACAGCAGATACGCCACGCTGCGCATCAAGACGAAAAAGCAGAAACAAAAGGGATGAGATAGACAAGCATTAAAGCGCCAATTCGCTGCCATGCTCTTTCAGCCACTTCCGCAGGGCGCGGTAATCCGGGCAGACCGCTTCGACGGCCTGCCAGAAGGCCGCCGAATGGTCCATATGGGTCAGGTGGCAGAGCTCGTGCACAACAACATAGTCCAGTACGGCCGGGGGCGCGAGCATCAGGCGCCAGTTAAAGGACAGGGTTCCTTTGCTGCTGCAGCTTCCCCACCGTGTCTTCTGGTCGCGGATGGAGACGCGGCGGTAAACGCCGCCGGTCATATCGTGATAGTAGGCGACCCGCTGCGGAATGTAGGAGCGGGCAGCTTCTTTATAGCGGTTTTCAAGAGCGGTTCTTTGCACAGCAGACAAGCCGGAAACGGGTCTGCTGTTTTTCTTTGCGCGGATTTCCAGATAGTGCGTGATGATCCAATGGCTTTTTTCTTCCGCCATCTGCATGATTTCCCGCTCAGCCGTACGGAGCGGCACGCGGAACAGAATCTCTCCGTTCTCGTCGATGGAAATGCCGAACGTCCTGCGTTTGCTTTTTATGACCGTCAAGGGGAGTTCGTATTCGGTTCCGTTATGGGAAACAGTCAGTGTCCGCTGCATGGTAACTCCTTTTCTGAGAGGGGGCAAAAGCCGGCCCGGCAGAGTTGTTTTAAAGTATATTTTATCACAAATGATTTGTAAATCAATGGTAATTGTGATACCATAAGGGATGAAGATTTTCTAAGGCGTCAGAAAACGACGCCAAAGAAAATCTAAGTCATCCCTTGAAGAATGTCTCTTGCGAGCCATTCTTCCCTGCGAGGGATGAAGATTTTCTAAGGCGTCAGAAAACGACGCCAAAGAAAATCTAAGTCATCCCTTGAAGAATGTCTCTTACGAGCCATTCTTCCCTGTGGGGATGAAGATTTTCCAGAGCGTCAGAAAACGACGCCAAAGAAAATCTAAGTCATCCCCTGAAGAATGTCTCTTGCGAGCCATTCTTCCCTGCGAGGGATGAAGATTTTCCAGGGCGCATGAGAGCAGCGTTTGAGTTTATATAAAAGGAAAAGGAGAGAAGAAAGATGGGAAAGAAACCGGCAGTATTAATGATTTTGGACGGCTACGGCCTGAATGAAAAGACGGAGGGGAATGCGGTAGCGCAGGCGAAGACGCCCGTTATGGACAAACTGATGAAGGAATGTCCTTTTGTAAAAGGAAATGCGAGCGGCATGGCGGTAGGCCTGCCGGACGGCCAGATGGGAAATTCCGAAGTCGGCCATTTGAACATGGGTGCGGGCCGTATCGTTTATCAGGAGCTTACAAGGATCACGAAGGAAATTCAGGACGGAACCTTTTTCGAGAATCCCGCGCTGCTGGACGCTGTGAACAACTGTAAAAAGAATGATTCCGCTCTTCATATGTACGGGCTTTTGTCGGACGGCGGCGTGCACAGCCACAATACGCATTTATACGGTCTGCTGGAGCTCGCTAAGAGGAACGGTCTGACCAAAGTTTATGTGCACGCTTTTCTGGACGGGCGCGATACGCCTCCGGCGAGCGGCAAGGGCTTCGTAGAGGACCTGGAGGCAGAAATGAAGAAAATCGGCGTCGGCGAGGTAGCTACCGTGACGGGCCGTTATTATGCGATGGATCGGGATAACAACTACGACAGAGTGCAGAAGGCATATATCGCTCTGACAAAGGGCGAGGGTCTGGAAGCGCCGGGCGCGCCGGAAGGCATTCAGGCTTCCTACGACAGAGAGGAAACGGATGAATTCGTAAAGCCTACCGTTGTAATGAAGAACGGTGCGCCCGTTGCTACGATCAAAGACGGCGATTCCATTATCTTCTTCAATTTCCGGCCGGACAGGGCGAGAGAGATTACAAGGAGCTTCTGCGACGATGATTTTAAGGGTTTTGACCGGGGAAAGAGGCTGGATGTGACTTATGTATGCTTTTCCGATTACGATCCGACGATCCCGAATAAGGAAGTGGCTTTCCATAAGATTTCCGTCACCAATACGTTCGGGGAATGGCTGGCCGCAAATCATATGAAACAGGCGAGAATCGCGGAAACGGAAAAATATGCGCATGTTACGTTTTTCTTCAACGGCGGCGTGGAAAAGCCGAACGAGGGCGAGCACAGGATCCTGGTCAATTCGCCCAAGGATGTGGCGACCTATGATCTGAAACCGCAGATGAGCGCCTATGAAGTATGCGATAATCTGGTGAATGCGATTAAATCCGGCGAATACGACGTGATCATTATCAACTTCGCAAACCCGGATATGGTAGGGCATACCGGCGTGGAAGCGGCGGCAATCAAAGCGGTGGAAGCGGTGGATGAATGCGTCGGAAGGGCGGTGGAAGCCCTGAAAGAGGTGGACGGCGTGATGTTCATCTGTGCGGATCACGGCAACGCAGAGCAGCTTATCGACTACGAGACGGGGACGCCTTTCACCGCGCATACGACGAACCCGGTACCGTTCATTCTCGTGAACGCAGATCCTTCTTATCGGCTGCGCGAGGGCGGCTGCCTGGCGGATATCGTACCTACGCTGATCGAATTGATGGGTATGGAGCAGCCGGCGGAAATGACCGGGAAATCCCTGCTTATCAAATAAGCGGGGAAGCAGGACAGGCTCCGGAATAGATTTAAGGTAAGAAACAGACGGCTTTTGGGATAGTGACAGATTAGTTTCAGGTAAGCAGTATGGAATGGATAATTAACGGAAAGAAAAATGTTTTCATCAAAGTATCAGAAAAGGAGCCGGCGGCGGTAAAAATTGCCGCCGGTAACCTGGAAACAGATTTAAAGAAAGTATTTCAGGAGATAAGGGTATCGCAGGATACCGGTGCAGGGAAAGTCTGTCAGAATCCGGAAGAGGAGGTTTTGGCGGATTTTCTTTTGATTTATATAGGGACTTTGGGGATTTCGGAACAGTTTGACGAATGGGTCGATTTGGAGAAGCTGCGGGATGAAAAGGGAAAGTTCCGCAAGGAAGCCTGCCAGATCAGGGTGCATGAGGGCGCTCTTGTCATCGCGGGAACGGACAGGCGGGGGACCGTTTACGGGATATACAGCCTGTGTGAACGGCTGGGCGTTTCGCCCTGGTATTTCTGGGCCGATGTGCCGGTCCGTGAACGGGAATGTTTTTCTCTGCCGGAAGATACCTGTGTGACGGACTGGCCTTCTGTGGAATACAGAGGGATTTTCATTAACGATGAGGAAGAACTGGAAGCGTGGGCGAAAAATTATATGGACGAGCCGACGATCGGCGTAAAGACCTATGAAAAGATTTTTGAGCTTCTGCTCCGGCTGAAGGCGAATTACATATGGCCCGCGATGCATGTCAATTCTTTTAACAGGAATCCGGAGAACGGCGCGCTGGCGCAGCGGATGGGCATTGTCGTGGGGACATCCCACTGCGATATGCTGATGCGTTCCAACAACCGGGAATGGCTGCCCTGGCTTGAGGAAAAAGGGTATACGGATGCCGTTTACGATTATTCCATCGAGGGCAGGAACCGTGAAATTTTACAGGAGTACTGGCGGGAAAGCGTGGAGCAGAACCGGGATTTTGAAGTATGCTATACGATCGGGATGCGGGGCATTCATGACAGCGGTTTTGAGACGAGTATGCTGGGAAACGGTACGGAGGAGGAACGGCGCCGGGCGAAAAAGGCCCTGTTGGAGCGGGTCATTCAGGACCAGTGCGGCATCTTGCAGGAGACGCTCGGTAAACGGCCGATGATGACGTTCATTCCCTATAAGGAAGTGCTCGCATTGTATGATGACGGGCTGCGGGTGCCGGAAGATGTGACACTCGTATGGGCCAATGACAATTACGGACATATCCGCCGTTTTCCGTCCGCACAGGAGAAAGAGCGAAAGGGCGGCCACGGCATTTATTATCATAATTCTTATTGGGCGCCTTCGGGGATGTCTTATGTTTTCCTGTGTTCGATTCCGCTGGCGCAGACGAGGAACGAACTGCAGAAGGCGTGGGACGAAGGGATCCGTAAGCTGTGGGTGTTAAACAGCGGTTCGATGAAGCCGCTGGAACAGGAAATCTCGTTTTTCCTGCGGCTGGCCTGGGAGATCGGCAGGGAAGGCGCTTTGACGGAGGACGTGGAGGCCTTCAGCGCGGCGTGGATCGATGGGAATTTTTCAGGAGGCATCGGACGGGAGACGGCGGCGCTTTTACATGATTTTGCCCAGCTGACCAATGTGCGGAAGCTGGAAAATATGGAGGCGGGCGTTTTTTCCCAGACCGCCTACGGCGATGAGGCGGCTGTGCGGATCCATCGCTATGAAACATTGTTTGAAAGAGGAAACGCGCTGTATGCGGGGCTGCCCGAAAAAGAGCGGGACGCCTTTTACCAGATGGTGCTGATGCGGATCCATGCGGGCTATTTTACGAATCTGGCCTATTATTACGGAGACAGGAGCACGCTGATGTATGAACGCGGCAGCATGCAGGCGGCGGCCCTTTATACGAAAAGAGCGAGGCAGTTCGAGGACGCCAGACGGAGCATGATCCTTTATTATAATACCGTTATGGCCGGCGGAAAATGGAAGGGTATCGTGGATCCGGAGGGATATCCGCCGCCGCGGGCGGCCATGATGCCGCTCTGTACGCCGCCGCTTATCATAAAGGAAGGCCCGCGTATGCGCGTGGATCTCTGGAACGGTGGAGAAGCGCTGGAATTTGCATCGGCCTCCGAAAAATGGATCGAGATCGGCAATGCCGGGACCGGAACGGCGCCGGTTTCAATAGAGGCGCCGGAATGGCTGCGGATTACGGCTGCGGACGCGGGAAGCGGCGCGGAAGAGGAGAGCATCGTATTTTCAGAGAATGGCCTGCGTGCGGAAGTCGCGACGGAGCTGCGCGTCTGTCTGCGTGCGGTTGATGATGTGATAAAAGAAATGCCGGACGGCGGGGCCGCCAGGCAGAAGGGCTTTCTTATCGTACGGAGTCTGAAGGAAGGAACCGAAAAACGTATTCCGGTCCGGACGGCCCGGCCAGCATCGGAGGAGGACGGCCTGATCGTGCTGGAAGGAGACTGTGCGCTCAATTTGGAAAGCAATACGGCTTTTTGCAGGATCCCGCGGCTCGGCAGATGTTATGGGGATCTGATCGAGGCAGTGTCCGGCGGAGGAGAACCGCTCCTGTATTCCTTTGTTTCGCGAAGCGCGGGCAGTTTCCTGCTGGAGATCTGCCGTTTTCCATCCCTGAATGCGACGGGGCGGCTGCGCATCGGCGTTTCGCTGGACGAAGAGCCGGTACGGACGCTGGAAGCTTCGGCCAATGATGAATGGCGGGGAAGCTGGAAACGGAATGTGCTCGATGATGTGGAGCGCCTTTTTGTTACGCTGCCCCATGCGGAGGCCGGAAAACACAGCCTGCGCCTTTATGCGGTCGATCCGTATTTCGCTTTTTCGCGGCTGCTGCTCTATACAGAGCCGCGGAAGGAGAACGGTCTGGCGGGCATAACGGGCAGCCAGCGGCTGCCGGAAAAATGGGATGCAGAACGGTGGTGCGCGGAATTTTACGGAAAAATGGAGAACGGCCCGCGGGCGGTAGCGTATATTCCGGCGCGCCCGGCGAAGGATACGCTTGAGAAGCTCGGCGGAGAGGTGCGGGAGAGCGGGACGGCGGCGGTGATAGAGCCGTCCTGGTATCTGGCGCGCGGCTGCCGGATCTTTGAAGAACAGGACGGAGCGGTCCGGATCGATGCGGCGGCGGCCATTCCCGAAAGCAGTTTCGGCGAGGCTGCAGTATTTGCCGGGAGGCGTTTTGCCTGGATGTGCGGGGAGTGGCGGCATTGCGCCGGGGAATCCTTTGGAAGGAGCGGCCTGTGCCTTTATGTCCGTGAGGGAGAAGGCGGAAGTGTGGACGGAGGAGGAATCGGGGCGGAGATAGAAAAAAAAGCGCCCTCCCTGCACTATCGTTTCATCTGCGAGGGCGGGCACTATACGCTTTGGATGCTTGTCAAATTCCGGGATGCGGATACCTCCCGCTATCATATCGGTATCGACGGCATAAAGTTGTGGGCGGAATCACTGTATAATGGGGGCAGCCTGTTCCGGTATGAGTCAGAGCAGATCTATCAGTGGGCGCCCGCAGCCGCGATAACGCTTTCAAAAGGCGGACATGTGCTGGATGTATACAGCACGGCTGCGGGGATGCGGTTCGACCGTTTCTATCTGACGAGGGGGGAAGAATGGCCGCCCGCGGATACGGTATGGAGCCGTCTGGAGGCGGATACCGCTCCAGGACGCCCCCAAAGTCATAAAACTTCATAAACGGCCGTGCCAAAAGCAGGGAGCGTCTGGATACCGGACGCTTCCTCGTTTGTAAAGAGGGCCCGCATCGGTTTCAGGAGCGTATAGGACGCTTCGCCAGCCCGGAAATTGAGGACGAACAGGAATTCTCTGCCCTGTTTCCTGCGCAGCGTCAGTTCCACGTCTTTTCCGTCGGCTTCTATGAGTCCGGCAAAAGGGGATCGTGCGCCCATGTATGCGAGAAGCGCCGGCAGGGCGTCTCTGGATATGGCGCTGCCGAGATGGAGCGCCCGGCCTTTTCCTTTCCGGCGTTCTGTTAAAGCGGCTTCTCCTGCGTAATAGCTGTTCTTATAGCGGGCGAGCACATCGGCGCCGGGAAGGGGCGTTAAGATATCGTTAAAAACCGGCATCGGAAGACGTGCGCCGTTCCAGTCCGCATAAACCGCTTCTTCCGCCGGGCTCGTGTAGGTGAAATCCCGGATATCCGTTCCGGTCAGTTCCTGTAAAAGCCCCGGCTGGGGCAGCATTTCGCAGATGCCGTTCGCATTTTTCAGGCCGCTGCGGCAGCCGACGAGAAGCGTTCCGCCCTGTTCCACATAGGCCGTCAGCAGTGCGGCACGCTCTCTTGTCATAATAACCGGATGCGGGTAGAGGAGTACCGGGTATCTGCTCAAATCGGAGAGGACGCTGTCGTTCTGCAGGTAAATGATATCATAGGGCAGATTGGAAAGTTCCGCTCCGGCGAAAATTTCATTGTCGCTGTAGGAAGCGATCCGTCCGTGCCAGATATCCGCTTCCATATCCCAGAGATTGTCATAATCCTTCAGCAGGCCGAAGGATGTTACATAATCCGCGCCGCAGACAGGATCAAGCGTCCGGAATTTCCGGTAGAATTCTTTTACTTCCCGCAGTTTCCGGTTATCCCTGTTGTCGTAATCCAGAATGCCGTGCCAGTAGATTTCCGTGCCGAAGGTACAGGTGCGCCAGCGGAAGAAGGAGATGAAGTCCGCGCCGTGCGCCACGCTCTGCATAGCCCACAGGGTAAGCTGGCCGGGCCTTGGGGCGGGGCCTTCCATTCTGTTTGTCCAGCCGCCTGCCCCGGACTGCTGCTCCATAATGCCGTAATGGGGGCAGATGGAGCGCACTTCGTTCTGGTTCTTGGAATTCCAGCGGTCGTTCAGCGGATCATCGCCGGGATTCATGCCGAGACCGAAAGCGAAATTCGGATAGGAGTCATACAGATAGATGTCGAGGCATTCTTTTGCCATCCGGTGGTTATCGATATGGGGAAACATGCCGTTGGTGGTGATGAAATCCCCCGGTTTGCAGTATTTTCGCAGGATATCGGCCTGCATTTTACAGAAGCGGAACGTGCTTTCCGCGACGAAACGGCAGTAATCCAGTTTTAAATGGGGATTGACGCCGTCCGCCGGTACGGGGCGGGGAAGGTGGACTTGTTTCCAGTCCGTATAGGTCTGGTTCCAGAATACAGCGCCCCATGCCGCGTTCAGCGCATCGAGCGTTCCGTATTTTTCCTGCAGAAAAATGCGGAACGCGGCATCGTCCGCCTCCGAATAGAAGTCGCGGATTTCGCAGTTGAGTTCGTTATCGATCTGCCAGCCGATGACCGCCGGATGGGGGCCATAGTGCATGGCGGTCCGGGTCACGATTTCCCGGCAGTATTCCTGATAGACGGGGGAATTATAATTGTAGTGCTTTCGGCAGCCGTGCCGGTAAAGCGTGCCGTCCATGCGGGCATTCAGCGCTTCCTCGTGGGCTTCCGTGAGCCAGGCAGGAGGGGTCGCCGTCGGCGTGGAAAAGATGACATTCATCTTTTTTTCGAGACAGAGATCCAGAAAGCGGTCGAAGAAGGAAAAGTCGTATTCCTTTTCCCGCGGTTCTATTTTGTTCCATGCGAATTCCGCGATGCGGATAACGGTGATGCCGGCCTCCTTCATGCGTTCCAGATCCGAAGCCCACAGCTCCTCGTTCCAGTGTTCCGGGTAATAGCAGGTTCCCATCGTCATTTCTTTCATTGATTCCATATTGATTCCTCCCGTATCAGTTTGTTATGATTGTACTACCTGATTATGAGATTGTCAAAAAATGGAAAAATGGTAACAGTTCAGCCGCCGGCCCGGCCCGGCGGCTGAACTGTTACGAAAAATGATCTATGCGCCAATCTTTTGTTGACAAAGGAATGGATCTGTTTTATACTAAGTGTATTAACATTACTAGTACACTAATAATACTAGTACACTCGAAAGAAAGGAGGAACCATGATTATTATAGACTATAAGGATACCAGGCCGATTTATGAGCAGGTGGCCGAAAAATTCAAGGTGTTGATTTTAAAAGGCGCCCTGCGGGCCGACGAGCAGATGCCGTCGGTCAGAAATCTGGCGATGGAGCTGTCCATCAATCCGAATACGATTCAGAAAGCCTATGCGCAGTTGGAACGGGAAGGCTTTATTTATACGGTGAAGGGGAGAGGCAATTTTATCGCGGGCACGGAGAAGCTTCTGGAAGAGAAGCGGAAGAACTGTCTGGATGAAATTTTAAAACTGGTAAAAGAAGTCATGGAATATGGCGTGACCGGAGAGGAAGTTATCGCCGCTGTCAGAAAGGCGGCCTTTGCGGGAACGGAGCGGGGGATATAAAAGAAGATGGAAATCCGCACATTGGGAAAGGAGCATCAATTAAAAATATGATAGAAATCTATAACGCGACCAAGACGTTCGACAATATCAGGGCAGTCGATGCCGTCAGTGTCGTCATCAGAGAAAATACGGTCTTTGGACTGATCGGGACGAATGGCGCGGGCAAAAGTACCGTACTCCGTATGATAACGGGCGTTTTAAAGCCGGATGAAGGAACGATCGCGATCGACAGCATGCCGGTCTATGACAATGCGGAAACGAAGAAAAAGCTGTTCTTTATCGCGGACGAACCTTATTTTTTCACGGGAGCGAACGCGGAGACGATGGAACATTATTACAGCAGTATCTATGAGAATTTCAACAGGGAAGAGTATTACGGGTATTTAAAGAACTTCAATCTGGACAGGCGCAGGAAAATCAGCACTTTTTCCAAGGGCATGAAAAAACAGATCGCGCTGCTGCTCGGCATCTGTTCCCATGCGAAATATCTTCTGTGCGACGAGACGTTTGACGGGCTGGATCCGGTAATGCGGCAGGGAATCAAGAGCATTCTGGCGAAAGAAATGGAAGAAAAGGGATTAACGCCGGTCATCGCATCCCATAATCTGCGGGAACTCGAAGATATCTGCGATCATATCGGCCTGTTACACAGAGGCGGCGTCCTGCTTTCAAAGGATTTGGAAGATATGAAATGCAATATCCAGAAGGTACAGTGTGTCTTTACCTCTGCGGACGAGGAGGAGAAGGCGCTGAACGGGCTGGATATTTTGAAAAAAGAACGGAGGGGTTCCCTGTGCACCATTACGGTGCGGAGTACGAGGGAGGAGATCATGGCGCGCTTTGCGACGGTCGATACGGTATTCTTCGAGGTACTTCCCTTATCTTTGGAAGAGATCTTTATCAGCGAAACGGAGGTAGTGGGATATGACATCAAAAAACTCATTCTTAGTTAGCAGTAAGGAAAATAATAAAAGAAGAATCTGGGTGTGGGTCATCAGCATTCTGGGCCAGCTCCTGCTCTATCCGGGCATCTTGACGATATATTTGAGCAGGATCAGTTTCCGGAATGCGGACGGCGTCTACGATACGCCCGAACTCTATGAGAACGCTTTACAGGAAGCGGCGGCGGACGCGCTCGGCTTTCAGCCCTTTAGTATGCTGCCCATTGCGCTGCTGGGCATCCTGATCGCGGTACAGGGCTTTTCTTATCTGTATGACAGAAAAAAAGTGGATATGTATTACAGCGTTCCGGTCTCATCGAAGAGGCGTTTTGCCGTTATCTATGGGAATGGGCTTTTCATCTATGTGATACCGGCGCTGTCTGGTATTTTAACCGGAATCCTTATAGCGTCCGCACAGGGGGCGATGAGCGGAAGGTGTATGGCGGAGTGCGGCCTCGCGCTGCTGCTGAATCTTTTATATTTTCTGGTAGTATACCATACGGCGGTTTTGGCGGTGATGCTGACCGGAAATGTCATTATTACCGGTTTTGCGGCGGCAATCCTGCTCGGCATTGTCTATGTGGCATCTTTTATGCTGCAGGTCCTCAGGAATGCTTTCTTTGAAACGGCCACCAGCTTTTTTACCGGGTCATCCGCTGCAGGCTCCGTTATCACAGACTATGATCATCATATTTACCGGCTGAAACAGGCGTCGCAGCTGTCGGATGTCATACAGGAAATTCTTCCGGTCTACGGGAAATGGTTCGTGTCTGCGCTGTTTTTCCTGGCGCTGGCTTATCTGGCTTACCGGAAACGGCCGGCGGAGGCGGCGGGAAAGGCAGTAGCGTTCAACTGGCTGAAGCCGGTCGTCAAAATTGCCGTTTCCGTTGTCGCGGGGCTGATCGTATGCTGGATCGTGTATGATGCGACCTATTATAATGCCGTGCTTGCGGCGCTCAGCATGACAGGGGGGACGGCGCTGTGCTGTATCGTGATGGAAGTCATCTACGAGGCGGATATCCGCGGGGCATTCCGGCATCTTGTTTCGACAGGCGCCGCAACGGCCTGTATTGTTCTCATATTCTGTATTTATAAATTCGACCTGCCCGGCTATGATTCCTATGTGCCGGAAGCCGGGGAAATAGAGAGTTTCGTATTGGATATCGGGCCCTACCAGAATTACTGGGAATGGAATGGGGAAAGCAAATCTATCCGGTATCGCAGCGACAGCGAGTATTATGCGGAGAATATGTTCTTAACGGATGCGGATGCGCTCTGTGAGCTGGCGCATAAGAGCCGGGAAACGGATGCCGGGAGTATGGAGGACTGCCGGGAGGTCAGAGTGCTGTACCGCCTGCGGTCGGGCAAAGAAGTGAGCCGGTGCTTCTGGATCGATTTCGGCGACGCTTCCAACGAAGAGCTGATCAACCGGATTATCGGAACACAGGAATACCGGGACGGCTTTTATCTGCTGGCGAACGAAGCGGTAGAAATTCCTTGTGCGGAAATGGAGAGAGAATGGGAAATCACTTATACGAACGGGACGATAGAGACACAGCTGCCTGCTTCCGAGTCTGAGCGGCTCAGGGAAATGTGGTTAAAGGATATGGAGCAGTTCGATTTTACGCTGGCGCATCAGGAACGGCCGTGCGGCCAGCTGAAATGGGAGTTCCGGATCAGCTATACCGATTTGTGTGTGCCGGTATATGAAAGCTTTACGAATACGCTGGCAGTCCTCAGGGAATATCAGGCTTATTATCCGATCGAACTGCGGGCGGAAGATATTCTGAGCGTGGAGATCACGAACCGGCATGAACAGGATCAGGACGCGTATTTCGATGCGGACGCCGCATACGCTGTGGCGGCCGAGGCAGCTGATACCAATCACTCCGTTACGAAGGAATTTACAGATCCTTACGAGATCGCGGAAATTGTGAAAAATGTATATCCGTCGGGGTCGATGCCCAGTCTGTACTGGAATGAAGCGGATATTACCGATCGTGATTATGAGGTCGTCATTACTTTTAAGACGGATACGGATTATCCGTATAAGAGAGGCTATTTCCAGTATGTCTTTTTGAAGGACCGGGTACCGGATTTCGTCGTGGAAAAGACCGCGTTCGGCGCGGAAGATCAGGGCTGAAACAGATGTGATACAGGGCGGGGCAGTCTGCTTTTTAAAAAAGGAGACTGCCCCGCTTTTCCTGCATTTTCCAGAGATTGTTTCTGCATATTTTCAGCAGGAAAGTAACAGGTTATGAACTGTCGGAGAAAACGGAGCGTAAAGAAATATTAAGAAATGAATTGGAAAAAACAGTACCACTTCAGGGCGATATGTTATATAATAAATAACGTGTGAAAGAATGCCCTGAGGCGGCGTTCTTCCAGTTATCGGCCAAAGGGGAGACGGCGCGGTTATGATGAAACAGGCGGAACCTGTAATTACTGTGAAAAATTTATATAAGATATACCGGGTAGGCGAGACGAAGGTGAGAGCCCTGAACGGGGTGGATTTTACGATAAACAGGGGCGATTTCTGCTCGATCGTGGGGACGTCCGGATCCGGGAAATCAACGCTTCTCAATATGATGGCGGGGCTTGAGAAACCGACGAAGGGAGAAATCGTCATTGCCGGAGAACATATGGAAAATAAGACGGAAAACCAGCTCGTCGCATTCAGGCGGGAGCATATCGGTTTTATTTTTCAGTCTTTTAATCTGCTCGGGACAATGAATGCCATAGAGAATGTGGCCTTACCCCTTACTTTTCAGGGAATGGATAAAAAGACCCGGAATAAGAAGGCGGAAGGAATGTTAGACCTGGTCGGATTGACAAAGCATAAGAAACACAGGCCGAATCAGATGTCCGGCGGCCAGCAGCAGCGTGTCGGCGTAGCGCGGGCGCTGGTGGTGGAACCGGAGATCATTTTTGCGGACGAGCCTACCGGAAATCTGGACTCCAATACTTCGGTAGAGGTCATGAACCTGATGAAAAAAATCGTCCGGGAGAAGAACCAGACGCTCGTTATGGTAACGCATGATAATTATCTGGCGGGCTTCGCCGATATCATTCTGCATATCAGGGATGGAAAAATCGTACAGATAGAAGATAATCGAGGGAAGGAAGAGAACGGGAATGGGTAAGAGACAAATGTGGAAAAGAGGAATGCTCGGTTTTTTGCTGGCGGGGATGTGTTTTCTGGCGGAGCCGGCGGGGATGCGGGTTTGGGCAGAGGATTTGCCGTTGCCGGAAGATGGGGCAGGACAGCCGGCCGCAGCAGCCAGCGACCAGAAGAATGCCGCAAAACAGAGCCTCCAGGGTCACATGCAGGATTTAAAGAAGCTGTATTCGCTGGACGAAACAGGCATGCTGAGGTTGGAAAGCGTGTATCAGACGGCAGTTGCGGATATCGACGGCAATGTAAGGACGGAAGCCGAGCTGGCCGATTATGTGGCGACAACGAAATCTGTGATGGAAAATGTCGCCTATGCGTATATCAGCAGTAAGAATGATGCGTCAAGCAGCAGTTCGGACACTGCGGAATCCAATATCAAAACAGACGACCCCAACCGCATTATCAACGACGACGACAAAGGGGATGCGGATGCGGATCTGCTGTATTATATGCAGAGCCTTGAAGTGCGGTATCGTCTGGATGAAAAAATGATGGAAAACCTGCATAAGGTATTCGACAGCGCGGTTTATTATATTGCCAATACGGAAATGACCGTATCCGAGCTGGCGGCTTATGTCTCATCGACGAAAGGCAGTCTGGAAGCGGCGGCCGTTGCGAATGTGACGGTCACGACGAGCGAATTCCTTCAGGTTGGCGATAACTGGTCAACGCCTACGGTAAGCTATGGGCAGCCGGTTTCTATTGTGCTGCCGATCATTAATTTCGGTACGGAGGAACTGAACGATCTGATCATCGAGCCGGCGACTTCGACCGTCGTAACGGAGTGGCCTTTTGTGCCGGATAAAACGGGCTATCTGCAGACAGAGCCCTATATACCGGGAAATAAGACCTATGAGGCGGCGATGCAGAACCGCCGGGAGTTTACTTTCCGGTTTACGGCGAGAGAAGATGTTATGAGCGGCTATTATCCGCTGAAATTCCATGTATGGTATACCAAATCCGGTATCCGCTGCGAGGAGCCTGCGGAAGTGACGGTCTATGTGCGGACGGTCGGCCGTCCGGGGAGCGGTACGATAGGAGGCAGCGGCGAAGAAAACAGCGGCGCAAAGCCGAGGATTATCGTAACGGGTTTTGAAACGGATCCGTCCCAGGTCTATGCGGGCGATACCTTTATGCTGAATATTCATGTAAAAAATACTTCCAAAGAGCTGGCCGTTACCAATCTGCTGTTCGATTTACAGGCGGCTGTGGAAGGCGAGGATAAAACGAATACCTATGTGGCCTTTTTACCGACCTCCGGCTCCAGCTCGATTTATATGGATAAAATTTCACCGGATACGGATGCGGTCATTGAGATCGAAATGACGGCGAAGGCGGATCTGGCGCAGAAGCCTTATGTGCTCGATGTGAATATGAAATATGATGCGGGTTCGATGTTCGATCTGACCGATACGGCGAGCGTATCCATTCCGATCAATCAGGAGAGCCGTTTTGACATCAGTACGCCGGAAGTCGTGCCGGAGGATATCACGGTCGGTTCGCAGTCGAACGTCATGTTCAGCATTTATAATACGGGTAAGACGACACTGTATAACGTGCAGGTGAAGCTTCACGCGGATTCCGTTGAGGAAACGACGGCATTCGTAGGAAATCTTGCGTCCGGCGCGACCGGAAACGTGGACGTCATGGTGACGGGGGCGAGCGCGACGATGGATGACGGTACGATCGATGTGGATATTTCCTATGAGGATAATGCGGGTAATGTGACGACGGAAACAAAGACGATCACGCTCTATGTTTCGGAAGAGTTTTTTGAAGAATATATTCCGGATGATATGATGGTGGACATGGGAGAAGGAGAAATGGGAGAAGAGTCCCATAAGGGACGGACCATTGCGATCATCGTCGTCGTTCTGCTTGCAGCGGCGGGAATCGGAATTTTTGCGGCCGTGCGTCTGCGGAAAAAGAAAAAAGAGGCGGCTCTGCTGGCGGACGATCTGGCGTCGATAGATGATGATAAGAACGTTTAACTCTGATAATAAGGACAGGAACTAAATGCTGTATCTGCGGCCCGGCGGCCGCAGACAGAGAGAAAGGCATGGTTTTAATATGAAATTCCCTGATTTACTGCGTATGAGCAGCAGTAACCTCTGGAAAAGGAAGGTCAGGACAGTTTTGACGGTGCTCGGCGTTGTCATCGGCGTCGCCTCTATCGTCGTTATGATATCTCTCGGACTCGGCCTTAGCCGCTCCCTGATGGAGCAGTACGAGTCCTATGGAAGCCTGACGGAGATTACGGTGTACGAGCCCTATTCTTATGACGGAAACGACAAGGATGTCAAACGGCTGGACGATGAACTGATCAGAACGATTGAGGGTATGGAGCATGTGGACGCGGTCTATCCGGTTCTTCAGATGTCCGCTATAGCGCGGTACGGCGGCTATGAAAATTACCTGATGCTGCGGGCGATGCCGCCGGAGGCGATTGCAAATCTCGGCATTACCGTGGGCGAAGGGAACCTTCCGTCCAAAAGCGATGACGAACTGAAATTTTTTTACGGCTATCAGGTCATACAGGATTTTACCAATGCCAGGACGGGCGCGGGCTATTGGCAGACGGGCGAGCTGCCGGATATCGATATGATGAACGATCCGATTTTTATTATTTTCGATACGAGCGCTTACTGGCAGTCCCAGTCGCCGCAGAGCGGAGAAGGACAGTCGGTAAAGCCGCCTAAGAAATACCTGATCGGGGCATGCGGGGTTCAGAAAACGCCGCCGGAAAACGAGTATGAAATGTACAGCTGGTATACCTTCTGCGATATCGACAAACTGATTCCGGAGCTGCAGAAGGTCTTTAAGAACAAAGTGATTCCCGGCCAGCCGTCAACGAAGACGGGAAAGCCGTATAAAGAGATTTTTTATAACCAGCTGACGGTCAGCGTGGACGAGATGGATAACGTTACCGATATACAGACGCAGATTACCGAGATGGGGTATGAGGCGAGCAGCAACGCGGAGTGGATAGAGTCCGAACAAAAGACCATGGGCTATGTACAGGCGGTGCTCGGCGGCATCGGCGCGGTGTCTTTGTTTGTAGCGGCGATCGGCATTACCAATACGATGATGATGTCCATTTATGAGCGGACAAAGGAAATCGGCGTTATGAAGGTGCTCGGCTGCGACCTTCGAAATATCCGTTCCCTGTTCCTGCTGGAGGCGGGGTTTATCGGTTTTATCGGCGGCGTTATCGGACTAGTTTTGAGCTATACGCTCTCTGCGGTCATCAATAAGCTTGCGGCAGGGGCGGAAGGAATGATGATGGGAGCGGAAGCGGTTTCCATTTCCTATATCCCGGTCTGGCTGGCGCTGCTTTCGCTGGTATTTGCCGTTATGGTCGGCATGGTGGCCGGATTTTTCCCGGCGCTGCGGGCGATGAAATTGAGTCCGCTGGCGGCGATTCATACGGAATGACAGTATGCGTTTGGACGAAAAAGTTAGAATATCTGACGCTTGTCGGAAACTGAAAAGGTATAAAAACAGCTGAAAAAGGATTTCTGTGTCTGTAAAGAAAAAACACTTGACACCCCCGCTCCTGTATAGTAAAATAGCAAGGGTCAGGCAGTAGAAAATAATCCGATAGGAGAAGAATCATGGAAAAAATCGTAGAACAGGGGTTGTTGTATGATTTTTATGGTGAATTGCTGACAGAGCACCAGAGACAGATTTATGAAGGAATCGTATATGAGAATCTTTCCCTGAGCGAAATTGCGATTGAGCAGGGAATCAGCCGGCAGGGCGTGCATGATATCGTAAAACGCTGTGATAAGGCGTTATTGGAGTATGAGAAGAAGTTAAAGCTTGTCGCCAGATTCAGGAAGATTAAAGAACAGATTCAGCAAATAGACGATTTGTCCAGACATTATGAGCAGAATGAGGCAGGCGATAAGGCGGTATACTGCCGGAAGCTGAGGCAGTTATCGGCGGAAATTCTGGAAACGTTATAGAAAGATTGGAGTCATGTATGGCATTTGAAAGTTTGACGGATAAGCTGCAGAATGTATTTAAAAATTTGAGGAGTAAAGGCCGTTTAACAGAAGAAGATGTCAAAATTGCATTAAAAGAAGTCAAAATGGCTTTGCTGGAGGCGGATGTCAACTTCAAAGTCGTGAAGCAGTTCGTGAAATCCGTAGAAGAGCGGGCTGTCGGGCAGGATGTTTTAAACGGCCTGAATCCCGGCCAGATGGTCATTAAAATTGTGAACGAAGAGATGATCAGCCTGATGGGATCCGATACGACGGAAATCCGGATGCAGCCCGGCAAGGCGATTACCGTCATCATGATGTGCGGTTTACAGGGCGCCGGCAAGACGACGACGACGGCGAAGATAGCGGGTAAGCTGAAGTTAAAAGGGAAAAAACCGCTGCTCGTTGCCTGTGATGTCTACAGGCCGGCGGCAATCAGACAGCTGCAGATAAATGGAGAGAAGCAGCAGGCAGATGTTTTTTCGCTGGGGGAGCATCATAAACCGGTGGATATCGCGAAAGCGGCATTGGAACATGCGAAGAAGGAAGGCCATAATGTAGTGATTCTCGATACTGCGGGCCGTCTGCATATCGATGAAGAGATGATGGCGGAGCTGCAGGAAATCAAGGCCAATGTGGAGGTGCACCAGACGCTTCTCGTCGTGGATGCGATGACTGGTCAGGATGCGGTCAATGTTGCGAAGGATTTCGATGACAAAGTGGGTATCGACGGCGTGATTCTGTCTAAAATGGACGGCGATTCCAGAGGCGGCGCCGCTTTATCGATTAAAGCTGTGACGGGCAGGCCCGTTCTGTATGTCGGCATGGGCGAAAAGCTTTCCGATCTGGAGCAGTTCTATCCGGATCGTATGGCCAACCGCATTCTGGGTATGGGCGATGTGCTCACCCTGATCGAGAAGGCCCAGCAGAATATCGATATCGACGAAGAAAAAGAAAAGCAGATGGCGGCCCGGATGAAAAAGGGCAGATTCGATTTTGAAGACTATCTGGAAAGCATGAAGCAGATGCGGAACATGGGCGGCATTTCCAGTATTCTGGGAATGCTCGGCTTAGGAAAACAGATGGGCGATATCGAGGGTATGATAGATGAAAAGCAGATGAACCGGATGGAAGCGATCGTTCTCAGCATGACACCGCAGGAACGGCAGAACCCGAAGCTTTTAAATCCGAGCAGGAAACATCGGATCGCCAGGGGAGCCGGCGTGGATATCAGCGTGGTAAACAGGTTCATCAAGCAGTTCGAGCAGTCACAGAAACTGATGAAGCAGATGCCGGGAATGGCCGGCGGAAAAAGAGGACGCGGAATGTTTGGCGGTATGGGAAAACTCCCTTTTTAGGGATTTTCAAATATAATCATATAATTTTTACAATGGAGGCAGAAAAATGGCAGTTAAAATCAGATTAAGAAGAATGGGAAAGAAGAAAACTCCTTTTTACAGAATTGTAGTTGCGGATTCCAGATCTCCGAGAGACGGAAGATGTATCGCAGAAATCGGGACTTATGATCCCAACACAGATCCGAGCACCTACAAGCTGGATGAGGAAGCGGCTAAAAAATGGATCGCAGACGGTGCACAGCCTACGGAAGTTGTTAATAAGATTTTCAGGAATGCAGGGATTATTTAATTGTAAAAGAGGGAACCTGTTTATTGTACTTCTGGAGGTAAATTATGAAGGAATTGGTTGAAGTCATTGCAAAGTCACTCGTGGATAATCCGGATGAGGTCGTTGTAACACAGAAGGAAGATGGAAAAAATATTACCATAGAGCTTCATGTTGCCGCGTCCGATATGGGCAAGGTCATAGGGAAGCAGGGACGAATTGCCAAAGCGATCCGTTCGGTCGTAAAAGCGGCATCATCTAAAGAGAACAAAAGAGTGGATGTAGAAATTATTTAAAGTCCGACAGCCTCACGGAGTTTTCGTGAGGCTGTTTTATCTGCGGACGGATCGAAGAAAGGTATAACGACAGCTATGATATCAGAATTTCAGGTCGGTGTGATCACACAGACGCATGGAATCCGGGGAGAAGTAAAGGTTTTTCCGACAACGGACGATGTGAACCGTTTTAAGAAATTAAAAGAGGTTATTTTGGAAACGGACAAAGAACGTCTGACGCTGACTGTTGAAGGCGTCAAATTTTTTAAGCAATATGCAATTTTGAAATTTAAAGATTATGATTCTATTAACGATATGGAAAGGTATAAAGGCGCCAGGCTGCTCGTGCCGCGGGAAAAGGCAGTAAAGCTGCAGAAGAATGAATATTTTGTGGCGGATCTGCTCGGAATGCGGGTTGTTACGGAGGACGGCGTTCTTTTTGGCAGATTAAAGAATGTATTGGAGACCGGCGCAAACGATGTTTACGTCGTGGAAACGCCGGAAAAGAAAGAAGTGCTGCTTCCGGCGATTAAAGAATGCGTCCTGCGGATCGATATGGAGAAAGAGGTTATTACGGTGCATATTATGGATGGCCTGCTGGACTAGACCGGACGGCGGATAGGAGACAAGATGGTGAACTTTCATGTGTTGACGCTTTTTCCGGAAATGGTCATGCAGGGACTGAATACCAGTATATTAGGCAGGGCCGTCCAGAGAGAGCATATTTCGATAGAAGCCGTCAATATCAGAGATTATACGACGGATAAGCATGGTAAAGTGGATGATTATACTTACGGGGGCGGCGCGGGGATGCTGATGCAGGCACAGCCCGTTTATGACGCTTATCTGTCGGTAGCCGGAAAAATGAAAGAAAAGGCCAGGGTAATCTATGTGACGCCTCAGGGGCAGACCTTTCGGCAGGAAATGGCAAAGGAGCTGGCGGGGGAAGAAGAACTGGTATTTCTTTGCGGGCATTATGAGGGTATTGACGAGCGCGTCCTGGAGGAAATCGTAACAGATTATGTCTCTATCGGCGATTATGTGCTGACCGGGGGCGAGCTTCCGGCGATGGTGATGATAGACGCTATCGCAAGGCTGGTTCCGGGCGTATTGCACAATGATGAATCGGCAATGACGGAATCCTTTCATAATGATCTGCTGGAATATCCCCAGTATTCCCGGCCAGAGGTCTGGCGGGATAAAAGAGTGCCGGAAATCCTGCTTTCAGGAAATCATGCGAAGGTGGACGAATGGCGGCTTGCGCAGTCTGTCGAGCGCACGAAACGGCTGCGGCCGGACTTGTATGAGAAGTGGGCGGGGAGGCAGGTGCAACGATGATAAATATACACCAAAGTGTCTCATACGGCATTTTTAGTTGAAAGGTTGTAAAGTGGTGTAAAAGCAATTGTACGGCAGATAAATCTCACAAAGTCTTTTGATAATCAGTTTGAGATATTTAGCGGACATACGTTCCGTCACACTTTCGCCACAAGATGTTTTGAAAATGGTGTTGATGCAAAAGTAGTACAAAGTTATTTGGGCTTAATATTTACTACACCATTTACTACGCCATTTTACACCATTACTACACCATTTTGCCGTGAAAATACATGAAGTTATGTGAAGATTCATAAAAATCTAAAATTACTGCAAAGCAGCATAAATACCGGATTTTCATTCAATACTCCTGATATCATACGGCGTCGTCTGATACACATAATAGTTCAGCCAGTTGGAATACAGGAGCTGTCCGGTGGAGCGCCAGTTGACGATGGGAGCCTGGGAAGGGTCGTCGTTCGGGAAATAGTTGACCGGAATTTTGGGATTCAGCCCTTTTTCCAGATCCCGGTAATATTCTTTGGCCAGCGTATCCGTATCGTATTCCGGATGGCAGCTGACGAAAAAGTGGCGGCTGTCGGTGGTCTTGACGATCGTAACGCCTGCTTCGTCGGAAACGGCCATCAATTCTAATTCCGGCACCGTGGCGATTTTGGAAGCTTCGATTCCCATGGCGCGGGACTGCGGTGCGTAGAAAATATCGTCGAAACCGCGGAACAGCGGCGAGGTCTTTTTTAATACTTTATGGGCATAGACGCCGGAAAGTTTCTCAGGGTAATCAGTCCGTTCCAGGCCATAGAAATAGTAGAGGCCCGCGTAGGCGCCCCAGCAGAGGTGAAGCGTACAGTGCACATGAGTCTTTCCCCATTCCATAATGGTGCAGAGTTCCCTCCAGTAGGTAACATCTTCAAATTTCACATAGTCGAGCGGTGCGCCGGTGATGATCATACCGTCGAATTTACGGTCCTTTACCTGGTCAAAGGTCGTATAGAAAGATTCCAGATGATTCGAGTCGGTGTGCTGCGGCGTATAGCTTACGGTCTGTAAAAATTCTACCGTTACCTGTAAAGGCGAATTGGAAAGCTTGCGCAGGAGTTGGGTTTCCGTGATGACTTTGGTAGGCATCAGGTTTAAAATCAGCACATTCAGAGGACGGATATCCTGATGCAGTGCGCGGTATTCGGTCATGACGAAAATATTTTCTCCTTCCAGAGTCGTTCTGGCCGGAAGAGAATCCTTAATTTTAATAGGCATGATGATTTTCTCCATTCTGTATAATCGCTAAAAATAAAGATACCATAAATTAGCCCAATCTGCAACCTTGCATAAATAAGGAAAAAGGGATATAATAAAAATATATGATTTCAGACAGAAACTTACGAATGAGGTATTGAGAGATGGAGACAGCATATCAAAAAGTCAAAGTACACAATGAGCTGGAGTGGTGTCAGGTAACCGATTTGGGTATGAAAGAACGGATTGAAAAGCTTTTGCTGAAGAACAGAGTATCTTATTATGTAAAGTGGGAAAAGCCAGGATTCTTTTCCAGAGACAAATTCGGGACCTGCATTTTCTGTGTCAACCAGCTGCAGAAAGAAACGGCGGAAGAGGCAATCCAGTCGCTTGTAGAGGAAGAGAAAGAGAAAATCAAATTTATCAACCGTAAATTAAATAACAACTTTTATTAGAGGACATTATGAGCCGTTTTCTGAGCGGCGGAAATTTTAAATGTTCTTTCTACCGGCAGGATGACGGGTATAAAGTCGTAAGAAAGCAGATGTGAACCGGAAAAGATTCGGCACATCTGCTTTTTATTGTATGGAAAATTACTGTAATCGCAGCGGAGTTCAGGCGCAGGCTCCGCGGATTGCGTTTTTTCATCAGGAAATCTGCTTTTTAAGATTTTTCTGCGCGGTGGACAGCATCAGTTTGATGCGGTTGAGCTGGTTGACTTCGCTCGCGCCGGGATCGTAATCGATAGCGACGATATTGGAAAGCGGGTAACGCTTTCTGAGCTCCTTGATAACGCCTTTCCCGACAACATGATTCGGCAGGCAGCCGAAGGGCTGAGTGCAGATGATATTGCTGACGCCGCTGTGGATCAGTTCGACCATCTCGCCCGTTAGGAACCAGCCCTCGCCGGTCTGGTTGCCGATATTGACGATCGGCTCCGCATATTCGACGAGGCGGTAGATACTCGCAGGCGGTTCAAAATGCGCGCTCTTTTTCAGAGCTTTTGCCGCGCTGGAACGCAATTTTTCGATGGCCCAGATGCCGAGTTTTGAAATGGCGGCTGTTTTTTTGGAAGTGCCGAGGTATTCGGCCTTGTAAATCTGGTTATAGAAGCAGTAGAGGATAAAGTCGATCAAATCGGGGACGACTGCTTCCGCACCCTCGGATTCCAATAACTCCACCAGATGATTGTTGGCCGCCGGGGCAAATTTCACGAGGATTTCCCCGACGATGCCGACGCGCGGTTTTTTTACATCAATAATTGGAATTTCATCAAATTCTTTTATTATTTCACGGCACATTCTGCAGAAGGTAAAATAGTTCATATGCTTTCCGGAGACGAATTCACGGCATTTTGCAATCCATTTTTGATGAACGGCATCGACGGAGCCGGGTTCCTTTTCGTAGGGACGCATCCGGTAGACGCAGCGCATGAAAATATCTCCGAATACGGCGCCGTAAGCGAGGCGGATGAAAAGATCCGCGTTCAGATGGAAGCCCGGATTGCTCTCGATGCCGGTGAGATTTAAAGAGATTACGGGAATCTGCTGCATACCGGCTTTGGCAAGAGCTCTTCTGATGAAACCGACATAATTGGTGGCACGGCAGCCGCCGCCGGTCTGGGTCATGATAATTGCGACTTTATTTAGATCGTATCTGCCGGAGAGCAGCGCGTCCATAATCTGCCCGACGACCATCAAAGAAGGATAACATGCGTCATTATTTACATATTTCAGGCCAACGTCCACGGCGTGCCGGTTGTCGTTGCCAAGCACTTCCAAATTATAGCCGCAGGCGCATAAAGCCGCCTGTAATACGTCAAAATGGATCGGCGACATCTGCGGGCAGAGAATCGTATAGTTCCTGCGCATTTCTTCCGTGAAGGCGGCTTTTTGAATGGCGCTTGACGAAATCGTGCGTTGTTTCTTCTTCTGTTCGCGGACTTTGATCGCGGAGATCAGGGAGCGGATGCGGATTCTCGCGGCGCCCAGATTATTTACTTCATCGATCTTTAAACAGGTATAAATTTTATCGGAGCCGGACAAAATATCATTGACCTGATCCGTCGTGACAGCATCCAGGCCGCAGCCGAAGGAGTTTAACTGGATCAGATCCAGATCGTCCCTCGTTTTGACATAGCTTGCGGCGGCATATAACCTGGAATGATACATCCACTGGTCGGAAACGATGAGCGGCCGTTCCGGCGCGGCAAGGTGGGAGACGGAATCTTCCGTCAGCACGGCAAAATCGTAGGAATTAATCAGTTCCGGAATGCCGTGGTTGATTTCCGGGTCGATATGATAAGGGCGGCCCGCGAGGACAATGCCGCGTTTGTGATTGGTTTCCATGTAGCGGAGCACTTCTTCGCCCCTGGCGCGCATATCCGCTCTGACGGTTTCCAGTTCTTCCCAGGCGGCTTCACAGGCGTTCATAACATCCGTTATTGGAAGCTCCTTAAATTCTCTGGCGAGGGCCTCCGTAACGGTCTTTAAGTCCCGGAAGGACAGAAATGGATTACGGAAAACAATTTCTCCGCGGCCTATTTCCTCTACGTTGTTCCTGATGTTCTCCGAATAGGAAGTGACGATCGGACAGTTATAGTGGTCGTTTGCCTCCGGAAATTCATCCCGTTCATAGAAAAGCGCAGGGTAGAAGATAAAGTCCACACCCTGACGAATCAGCCATGTCACATGGCCGTGCGCCAGCTTTGCGGGGTAGCATTCCGATTCGCTGGGAATCGATTCGATTCCGAGTTCGTAGATCCTGCGGTTAGAGCTCGGAGAAAGGATGACGCGGTATCCCAGCCTGGTAAAAAAGGTGAACCAGAACGGATAATTTTCATACATATTCAGGACGCGCGGGATGCCGACCGTTCCTCTCCATGCCTCGTTCAGGGGAAGCGGCTCATAGGAAAAGAGCCTTTTTAACTTGTAATCGAATAAATTCGGGATGCCGTTCTCGTTTTTGGCTTTTCCGAGCCCTCTTTCACAGCGGTTGCCGGAAATATACTGGCGGCCGCCGGTAAATCTATTGATGGTGAGGCGGCAGTTGTTCGTACAGCCCTTACATTTTGCCATACTCGTTTCAAATTGGAGGGCGTTGATTTTCTCGATCGTCAGCATGGTGGTGCGGCAGCCTTCGCGGTAGTTCTCGCGGGCAATCAGCGCCGCGCCGAAGGCTCCCATAATACCGGAGATATCCGGACGGATGGCCTCGCAGCCCGCAATTTTTTCAAAGCTGCGCAGTACCGCATCGTTATAGAACGTGCCGCCCTGTACGACGATATTCCTGCCGAGCTCCGAAGCGTCTGATACCTTGATGACCTTGAACAGCGCGTTTTTGATGACGGAATAGGCCAGTCCGGCGGAAATATCGGAAACCTCCGCCCCTTCTTTCTGCGCCTGTTTTACTTTGGAATTCATGAATACCGTGCAGCGGGTGCCCAGGTCGATCGGGTGCGCGGCGAACAGCGCGGCTTTGGCAAAATCCTGTACGCTGTAGTTCAGGGATTTGGCAAAAGTCTCGATGAAGGAGCCGCAGCCGGAAGAGCAGGCTTCGTTGAGCTGTACGCTGTCAACGGTCTGGTTTTTGATTTTAATGCACTTCATATCCTGCCCGCCGATGTCCAGAATGCAGTCCACTTCCGGATTGAAAAAAGCGGCGGCATAGTAATGCGCGACCGTCTCCACTTCGCCGTCATCCAGCAAAAAGGCGGCTTTCATCAAAGCTTCGCCATAACCGGTGGAGCAGGAGCGGACAATTTCCACATCTTCTGGCAGAAGCGCGTAGATTTCCTGTATGGAACGGATCGCCGTTTTCAGCGGGCTTCCGTCGTTGCTGCTGTAAAAGGAATAAAGAAGCGAGCCGTCCTCGCCGACGAGAGCGACTTTCGTCGTCGTGCTGCCGGCGTCGATGCCAAGAAAACATTTTCCGTGACAGGAGGCAAGGTCCGCAGTCTTTACATGATGGGCCGAATGCCGTTTCCCAAAAGCCTCGTATTCCGCCTTTGAGGCGAAAAGAGGCTCCATACGTTCTACCTCAAACTCCATTTTGATATCGGAGGACAGCTTATCGACCATCTCCTGCATGGAATAACATATGTTTTCTTTCGCGTTCAGCGCAGATCCGATGGCTGCAAAAAGATGGGAGTTCTCCGTATCGATGATATGCCCGTCGTCCAGCTTCAGTGTGCGGATAAAGGACTGTCTGAGTTCCGAAAGGAAGTGGAGCGGGCCGCCTAAAAAGGCAACATGTCCGCGAATCGGTTTGCCGCAGGCCAGCCCGCTGATGGTCTGGTTGACGACCGCCTGAAAAATGGAAGCGGATAAATCCTCTTTCGTCGCGCCTTCGTTGATTAAGGGCTGGATATCGGATTTGGCGAATACGCCGCATCTTGCGGCAATCGTATATAAAGAGTGGTAATTTTTTGCATATTCGTTTAAGCCCGACGCATCCGTCTGCAGAAGGGATGCCATCTGGTCGATAAAAGAGCCGGTTCCGCCGGCGCAGATGCCGTTCATCCGCTGTTCCACGTTGCCGCCTTCAAAATAAATGATTTTCGCATCCTCCCCGCCCAGCTCGATCGCGACATCTGTGACCGGCGCGAATTCCTGCAGGGAAGCGGATACGGCGATGACCTCCTGTACGAAGGGCACCTGTAAGTGATTTGCCAGCGTCAGGCCGCCGGAACCCGTGATCATCGGGTGCAGGGAAATGTTTCCGAGTTTTGTAAAAGCGCTTTGTAATAAGCCGGATAAAGTCTCCCTGATGTTGGCAAAATGTCTTTTGTAATCAGAAAAAAGAATCTGATGTTTTTCATCCAGAATCGCTATTTTGACCGTTGTAGAGCCGATGTCAATGCCGAGCGTATACTGCATCTGATTCAATTTGTAATCACTCCTTCAATATTCTTTCCGAATATTCCTGATATTTCTATTTATACTTATTAAATGTATTTCGACACGCTAAGTCATTATACGACAGTCGTTTTGAAAAAGCAATTGGCTATTTTCTGGAATTTATGAAGAATTTAAAAGAGAAATATTAAATTTTTATGACTTTTCCGTATTTCGTATATGCGCCGTTTACTTTTAAAAAAAGGAATGCTAAAATATATTCAGCTTTTTGAGAAGAAAGAATAGTCATTATGAAAGAAAGGCGTGGTTTTTACGATGAGCCGTTTTGAGAAAAAGTTCGGGAAATATGCGATCAGAAATTTGTCCATCGTGCTGATATGCTGCTATGCGATCGGCTATGTTATTCAACTGCTGCTGCCGTGGCTTGAGCCCTATCTGCGGTTGAATCCCTATGCAATCCTGCACGGCCAGGTGTGGCGGCTCGTGACCTGGATTCTGATTCCGCCGCCGGGCAGCAATATTTTCTTTACATTACTGATGTTATATTTTTACTGCTCGATTGGTACGACGCTTGAGAGGACCTGGGGAGCCTATCGGTATAATGTTTATATTCTGGGCGGGATGCTTTTCACGATTCTGGGAAGCTTCCTGATGATGGGATGCGCTTATCTTTTTTTGAAAGAGGAGATTCTTTTTTATGGCGCGGAAAGGCTTTTCCTTGTCGGTTCGCAGTTCTTCAGCACCTATTATATCAATATGTCTATTTTCCTCGCTTTTGCGGCGACGTTCCCGGACGTATCGGTGCTTTTGATGTTCATCATCCCGATCAAAGTGAAATGGCTCGGCGTTGTTTACGCGGTCATGCTCTTTTTTTCCTTTTTGCAGGGAGACTTTTTCACAAAATTTGCAATCGCTTCATCGCTGCTCAATTTCATCGTATTTTTCTTTACTTCCCGGAATATGATGCATCTGAATCCGAAACAGATACACAGGCGGCAGGAGTTCAAGCGGGATATCCGGAGGAACACGAACAGAATCACCAAGCACAAATGCGCTATCTGCGGCCGGACAGAGGTGGACAGCCCGGAGATGCAGTTCCGTTTCTGCTCGAAATGCGATGGTAATTATGAGTATTGCGAAGAACATTTGTATACGCATACCCATATTAAAAGTAAATAAAACAGAAAGGCATGGTCGTTTCAATGAATCAGGAAACCTTATTTGCCCAGGCGCTCGCGCACCTTACACAGTCCGCGAAGGCGCAGGGAAACTGCATTTCAAAAGAGCAGCTGCGGGAAGCGTTCGGGGGGCTTTCGCTGAACGAAGAGCAGTTCGGGATGGTAGAAGCCTATTTGAAACAGCGGAATATCGGTATCGGTGAGCCTGCGGCGCCGGAGGATTATCTGAGCGAGGATGAAATAGACTATTTGGACGATTATCTGAAGCGGCTGGAAGAGCTTCCGGACGTGTCGGAAGGGGAAAAAGAGGCAGTTACGCTTTCCGCGATGGCGGGCGATACGGATGCTCAGAACCGGCTGATTCAGATCTTTCTGCCGCAGGTCGTCGAGATTTCCAGGCTTTATGCGGGGCAGGGCGTTTTTCTCGAAGATCTGATCGGAGAGGGGAATGTGGCGGTTGCGATAGGCGTTACGATGCTGGGCGCGTTGGAACATGCTTCGGAAGCGCAGGGTATGCTTGGGAAGATGGTCATGGACGCGATGGAGGATTTTATCGCGGAAAATGCGGAGGAGGCAAAGAAAAGCCGGAAAATGGCGGAGCGCATTAACAGGGTGGCGGATAAGGCGAACGAGCTTGCCGAAGAGCTTCACCGCAAAATTACGATAGAAGAGCTGATGAACGAGACCGGCATGAGCCGAAAGGCGATTGAGGACGCTATGCGCATGAGCGGCAATAAAATCGAGGCGATAGTCGGAAAGGGATAGAGGCAGCCGGATGGACAGTCAGAACAATGATTTTAAATATTATATGCAGGATGCCGGGCGTCTCTATTTCGGCGCGCGATACAGCTATGCGGAGCTGCTTGCGCACGAAATGGTGCCCTTTAAATTCAAGAGCATCATCGAGCACTATATCATGAAAGATACCCGGCCGGATACGACGTTAGAGAGCCAGTTCTACTATATGACGCCGGAGATGTTCTCCTGTAAGACTTACGGGCAGTTGAAGGCGAAGGTCAAGGTCAGTCTGCTCGTCGAGAAAAAAACGCTTTTCGGAAAATCCCGGATGGTCTACCGGGATCAGCTCTTTTCCCTGGATGAATTTGTCAGGATGAATCTGGCGCAGAAGAAAAAACACGGCGTGAAGATTCAGGAAATCCTGCTTTCCAAACTGGCGCTGATGTCGTTCAGCGTTTAGGGGTGTTGCGGCATCGCGCGCGATAAAATATTTCATTACGCGATGACTTACATTGATTCGACGCATTATCTGCTTGCTTTTGACAAATTTATCTGCTAAACTGACATTGCTTAACAAAATCAGGTAAAATTCCCCTTTTACACTGAACGGGCAGAAACGGCAGTATGTTTTTGCCTGTTCTTTTATTATATTCGGAGCAGGCCGGTATAAAAGGGTAAAAATCATTGGAAAAATGATAGAATGGTGATAGAATATAACCCATAGACAGAACGTCAGGAGTATTTTATCATGGAGAGATGTAATATTTGCGTTATTCCCGCCTATCCGCTGGAAAATGTGCAGCTTATGAAGGACCGCATTATCGTCCCCTATGTATGTTACAGGCATTTTGGAAGCAGTATGACCATCGTAACGCAAAAACAGGGCGAATATCCGTATCTGGATTATTTTGAAGGCGTTACCCTTTATCTTCTGCCCTGTTCGGAAGAACTGCCGCATATACAGGCAGCCGTTCAATATGTGGAAAAAAATTATGCGGATATCGATATTCTTTTTCTGTTTGGGCCGCGGATGGAATACATAGAGCTTGCGAAAGCATATAAAGCCCTGAATCCGGCCGGTATTATTTATTTGAAGCTGGATGCAAATTCCGGATGGATGAATGCGCTTCCGCTGGGAGATGAAGAATACTGCGCGTTTCTGCGTCATGTGGATGTTATGAGCTGCGAATCCCGCAGACTGCAGTATTTTGTTTATAAAAAATGGCGGAGAATGATCGAATACGTTCCAAACGGCGCCTATTACCCATTTTATCCTGCCATGCGAAAGAACCGGTATGAAGAAAAAGAGAATATCATCCTTACGGTGGGAAGGATTGGCAGTTATCAGAAAAATTCCCATGTACTTTTGTATGCTTATGGTATGGCTTTTCCCTGTTTAAAGGAAAACTGGGATCTGGTCATGGTTGGTTCCGTGATGCCGGAATTTCAGGATATTTACAACCATTTCCGCGCGGAATTTCCGGAAATAGCCGCGCACATCCATCTGCCGGGGCAAATCGATAACAGGGAAAAATTATGCGCATATTATCGAAAAGCGAAGCTATTCGCGCTGACGTCCTATATGGAGGGCGGCCCGAATGTATTTGCAGAGGCGGCCGGTTTCGGGTGTACGGTAATTACGACGGATATCGATGCTGCGCCGGATATGACGGATAACGGAAGGCTTGGAAAGGTAGTGGCTGGCTTTGAGGACATTCCGGCCTATGCGAAGGCTTTACTGGAATTATGCGCAGATCAGGAGTATCTCGAACGCAACTTTTACGATATGAAAGAATATATTGAAGAATACTTTAATTATGACCGGATCGCAGAGCGGCTGCATATACTGTTTGAGCTTGCGGATGCCGGAAAGGGAGAAAAACGTGAACGTTAAGATTGAGGGCAATAAGATATGGCTGTATGATGAGGATACGGATACATCCCGGACGATTATCGAAAAACCGCAGATTGATGATTATGCAAATGTCACCGCAAGACCGCTCGTCGTAAATTATCATCTGAACGAAGAGACGATTTGGGAGCGCGCCTGTCATTTTGTGGAAAAACTGCAGTCAGTCTGTATGGATTCCTGTTATTTTGCCGATTATATCCTGCTTTTTCGGGAACTTTATTTTATGCTGATGTCGAGCAGCCAGATGAAAAATATCATATGTTATGGAATGGAAGAGAAGAGTAACGTATCCTCGGCCTTCCAGAGTTTCATGGATTTTATGAAAAAAGGAAGTTCTTTTATTGCGCTGCCGATGGAGCCGTTCGTTTTTTCGGCACTGCTGAATTCATCCTGTCAGGCGGCGGTAGTCTGCCTGGATGCGTGTGAATCGCTGCGGATTGTTTTTGATGCGGCGTCCAAAGTACGAAACGGGGGAAAGCTTTTCCTGTATACCCGGAAAGAGATACCGGCCGAATTGTCTGACTTTCTAAGTCATGCGGAAAAAAGTTCCTTTGGCTTATGCGCGCTTTATGCGGTCACGGTCGATGAAGAGATTCATCTGGCCGCACAGGAAAATAATTCGGAAGCCGCTATGATGCCGTCAGCCGGCGCTCTGCTTCATCAGTTTGAGGAATTGAAAGCATTGATGGCAATGCCTGAAAAACAGGGAAAAGGCTCGCCGGAAATATATTTATATATTGTGGAGCTGTTATGGCAGATGGAAAAAAACCTGCTTGCGTTGTATGATGTTCTGGAGAATCCGGAACTTCCGGTCTGTGCCAATTCGATGAAGGAAGCAGCGATGGATTGTTATATCGGAATTTCAGGTCAGGTCAGTACGCGGAACTATGATAACAGGATGGCACGGGAGAGCCGGATTTTCATGACGGCGATGGAAGCGGAATTTGGATGATTTTCCGGGGAAATGATATACTATAGGAGACGACAGGGTGAGGAAGATACATCTTCCGGACAGCGAATCGAGAATCAGGAGGAACAGCATGGAACAGTTACAGGCTTACACAATTTTGGAGAAAAAAGAAATAAAGGAATTAAATTCCACCGGTTATTTAATGAAGCATAACAAGACGGGCGCTAAGATCGTGCTGATGGAAAATGACGATAACAATAAGGTGTTCTGCGTCGGCTTCAGGACGCCGCCTGAGGACAGTACAGGCGTAGCGCATATCATCGAGCACAGCGTGCTCTGCGGTTCGGAGAAATTTCCCGTTAAAGACCCGTTCATCGAGCTGGCGAAGGGGTCGCTCAATACTTTTTTAAATGCGATGACTTTTCCTGATAAGACGATTTATCCGGTGGCGAGCTGTAACGGGAAGGACTTTCAGAATCTGATGGACGTCTATATGGATGCCGTTTTCCATCCGAATATCTACCGGGAAGAGAAAATTTTCAGACAGGAAGGCTGGCATTACGAGCTGGAAAGCGCGGAGGACGAGCTGACGCTCAACGGCGTTGTCTATAACGAAATGAAAGGCGCTTTTTCCTCGCCCGACGATGTGCTGGAACGGGAAATCATGAATTCTCTGTATCCCCATACCTCTTATGCGGTAGAATCGGGCGGAGACCCGGATGTCATCCCCAGGCTGACCTATGAAGATTTTCTGGCTTTCCACAGCAGGTATTATCATCCGTCCAACAGCTATATCTATTTGTATGGCGATATGGATATGGCGGAAAAACTGCGGTTTCTGGATGAAGCGTATCTGTCGAAATATGAGGCGCTTGCGGTGGATTCCGCAATCGCGGCGGAACCTGCTTTTGAAAGCTGCGTTGAAATCTATAAAGAATACCCGATTACGGAGAGCGAGTCTGAAAAAGAGAACACTTATCTGTCCTGTAATATTTCCTTTGGAGACAATCTGGACAAGGAGCAGTATATCGCTTTTCAGGTGATCGATTATGTCCTTTGTTCCGCGCCGGGCGCACCGTTAAAGCAGGCGCTGATCGATAAGGGCATCGGAAAGGACGTATACAGCAGTTATGAGAACGGCATTATGCAGCCTTATTTTTCCATCGTGGCGAAAAATGCGGATAAGGAGCAGCTTCCGGAGTTCAGGGAGACGATTCAGGAAATTCTGGAGCGGGTCGCAGAACAGGGCTTTGATAAAAAAGCGCTGCGTGCGGGGCTCAATTTCTATGAATTCCGGTTCCGGGAAGCAGATTTCGGTTCCTATCCGAAAGGGCTCATGTTCGGCCTGATGATATTCGACAGTTGGCTTTATGACGATAATATGCCCTTTGTGCATATTGAGGCCAATGAGACTTACCGGAAGTTAAAGGAAGCCGTCGATACGGATTATTATGAGAAGCTGGTGCGGGAGAATCTGCTCCATAACCAGCATAAGTCGATCGTTGTCGTAGAGCCTGTGAAGGGGCTGACGGGCCGGAAGGAGAAAGCGCTTGCAAAGGAGCTTGCCCGGAAAAAGGCGGCATTATCCGAGGCGCAGATCTTAAAGATCGTAGAGGAAACGAAAGCGTTGAAACAATATCAGGAAGAGCCGGATACGAAGGAGGATCTTGAAAAGATTCCGCTTTTAACAAGGGCGGATATGAAAAAAGAAGCGGAGAACTATGTCAATGAAGAGCGAAAAGCCGGGGACACTCTGTTTTTATACCACGATATCTTTACGAACGGCATCGGTTATCTGCGGTTCTTATTCGATCTGCGGCAGGTGCCGGAGCGGCTTTTTTCCTATGTCGGATTGTTAAAATCCATTTTGGGGCTTGTCAATACGAAGAACTATACCTATGGAGAATTGTTCAACGAAATCAATATTCAGACAGGCGGTATCAGTCCGGCCGTCAATACCTATATAGACGCAAGGGATATGCAGAACTATACGGCGACGCTGGAAATCAGGGTAAAGGTATTGTATGAAAACCTGGACCAGGCATTCCGGCTGGTAAAAGAAATCGTGATGGACTCGCTTTTTGACGATGCAAAGCGGCTGAAAGAACTGATTGCGGAGTTAAAATCCCAGAAACAGGCGAGTATGATGTCCGCGGGGCATGCCCTGGCTTCCATCCGCGCCCTGTCCTATCTGTCCAAAACGGCGGCGGTATCGGACCAGCTGAGCGGGCTTCCCTATTACCGGATGCTGGAAGAGCTGGACGGAAACTTTGAGGCGCATCGGGAAGAACTGACCGAAAGGCTGCAGGAACTTGCGGTATGTCTTTTCCGGCCTGAAAATCTGATGGTGGATTATACGGCGCAGCAGGAAGGTTTACAGGGGATAGAGGCGCAGATAGCGGCATTTTGCGGCAGTCTGCACACGGAGCCTGTCGCGGCGGCGTCCTATCAGCCGGAACCGGAACGAAAGAACGAGGGCTTTATGTCCTCTTCCCAGGTACAGTATGTATGCCGGGCCGGCAATTTCTGCCGGAAGGGACTGCCTTATACCGGCGCGCTGAGGGCGCTTAAGGTGATGATGGGCTATGATTATCTGTGGACGCAGGTGCGCGTAAAGGGCGGCGCCTACGGCTGTATGTGCAATTTTGGCAGATCCGGGGAGAGTTATTTTGTCTCCTACAGGGATCCAAATCTGGAAAAGACGGTCGATGTTTATGAGAAAGCGGCGGACTATATCAGGAATTTTGATGCAGATGAAAGGACGATGACACAGTATATTATCGGCGCGGTCAGTGAGCTGGATATGCCGATGACGCCCTCCGTGAAGGGAGCTTATTCCCTGGCGGGCTATATGAGCCATTATCCGTATGAGCAGCTGCAGAAGGAACGGGATGAACTGCTTGCGGCAGTACCGGAGACGATCCGCGGGCTGGCGGATTATATCAGCGCCTTTATGGAGGATGATTGTTTGTGCGTAGTCGGGAACGAAGAAAAAATTAAACAGCAGGAGGCATTATTCGGGAAGACGGATTACCTGTTCCACGGATTCCTCTGAAAAATAAAAAAATCCCATAAATTCTGCCGGCCTCCTTCGTATATATGGCAGATGGCGGTCGCAAGCCGGAAAGGGAGGATAATGCGTATGAAAAAGAACACATGGAAAAAGGGAGCAGGACGGCGCCTGTCCGGTCTGCTGCTTATGGCAGCGCTGCTGACAGGCTGCGGAAGCAGCGGCAGTATGTATGAGGAAATGGCCTATGATGCAGGAGGCGCCGCTTATACGGCGGCGCAGAACACGGCCTCGGATACTGCGGCGGCCGAAGAATACGGGCTGTATGACAGTATGGCGGAGGCCGATTACGAGACGGCGGCAGTTACGGGAGAAGCGCCGCAGGAAATGCCGGGAATTTCTGAAGACGCCGTGCAGACAGAAGAACGGAAGCTGATCAAGACCGTGGATCTGTATGCCGAGACGGAGAGTTATGATGCGCTGCTCGTCAATCTGGAGGCGCAGATTGCGGCATTTGGCGGTTATATTGAATATCAGTATCAGTATAATGGAAGCTATTATTCCAATTATGACGAAATGCGCAGCGCCAATCTGTCGGTGCGCATTCCCGCAGAACGCCTGGATGAGTTTATCCGGCGCGTAGGCGAACAGAGCAATATCACCAACAGGGAGGAGCGGGTAGAGGATGTTACTTTACGGTATGTAGATTTGGAAAGTTATAAAAAAGCGCTCACAATCGAGCAGGAAAGACTGCTGGATCTATTGGAGAAGGCGGAATCCGTAGAAGATATCATTACGATCGAACAGCGGCTTTCAGAGGTCCGCTATGAGCTGGAAAACATGGAGTCCCAGCTCAGGACCCTGAACAATCAGATCGATTACAGCACCATCAATATCAGTATTCAGGAAGTGAAAAGAGTGACGCCCGTTGAGGAAAAATCGGCATGGGATAAGATGAAGAACGGCTTTGTGAAGTCAATCTACCGCATCGGGGATGATATGGAAAACGGCTTCATCCGGTTCGTTATCAACATTCCGTATCTGCTCATCTGGATCGTTGTGTTCGGCATCGCCTTTGTCATCGTGCGTGCGGTTTTAAAGAAAAGAAAACGTAAAAAAGCGGAGAAGGAGCAGAATGAGCAGCGATGGCTGGAATCCCGGCAGAAGCAGGAAGAGATATTGAAAGAGGAAGAGAAAAAGGAGCGCAGCGATAGCAATGGAGCAGAATAACAGGCAGTATAAATCCGGTTTTGCCACACTGATCGGCAGGCCGAATGTCGGGAAATCCACCTTGATGAATTGTCTGATCGGACAGAAGATAGCGATTACTTCCAACAAACCGCAGACGACCAGAAACCGGATCCGGACCGTTTACACTTCAAAAGAGGGACAGATCGTGTTTCTGGATACGCCGGGCATCCACAAGGCGAAAAACAGGCTCGGCAATTATATGGTAGGGGTAGCGGAGCGTACGCTGTCGGAGGTGGATGTGGTCCTGTGGCTCGTGGAGCCGACGACGTATATCGGCGCCGGCGAGCAGCATATCATCGAACAGCTGCGAAAGACCGACACACCTGTCATATTGGTCATCAATAAGATCGATACGGTAAAAAAGGAGGAAATCCTTCTTTTTATCGATACATACCGAAGGCAGATGGATTTCGCGGAGATCATTCCGGTTTCGGCGTTAAAAGGCGACGGAACGGATGACCTGCTTTCCAGCATTCTGAAATATCTGCCTTACGGAGAACCTTTTTATGACGAAGATACCGTGACGGACCAGCCGGTCCGTCAGATTGTGGCGGAACTGGTCCGGGAAAAGGCGTTGAAATGCCTGGAAGATGAGATTCCGCACGGAATCGCCGTAACGATCGAACAGATGAAGTACCGGAAGCGTATCGTGGATATCGAGGCGACGATTATCTGCGAGCGGGAATCCCACAAGGGAATCATCATCGGAAAACAGGGCCGGATGCTGAAAAAGATCGGTTCGCTGGCGCGGCCGGAAATCGAGGATCTGGCAGGCCGGCAGGTGAATTTAAAGCTCTGGGTCAAGGTAAAAAAGGATTGGCGCGACAGTGATTTCCTGCTGAAAAATTTCGGATATAATCCCAGGGAGTCCGAATAGAAAAAAGGAAAAAAGCGAACCCTAATAGCATAGAGTTAATCAGGGGGCTTAAGATGAAAGAGATAAATTACTGGGACCGGTTTTTGATGACCGGAAGCGTCAGCGATTTCCTGTCCTATAAGAATGCGGTGCGGGACAGGGAAAAGGACAAAGAAGAAGAGTTCGTCGCAAAAGACAGGTCAGGTGGACAATCTCATGCAGGAGTTTACAGAGATTACGGGAATGGTCATAAAGGCGGAGCCGATTGGCGAATATGATAGAAGAGTGGTCATTTTAACGAAAGAAAAAGGGAAGATTGCGGCATTTGCGAGGGGGGCGAGAAAGCCGACCAGCAGGATCCTTGCGGCGACGACCCCTTTTTCTTTCGGTAAGTTCAGGATTTATGAGGGCAGGTCCTCTTATACGCTTACGGAAGCCGATATCAGTAACTATTTTGAAGGGCTCAGGAGCGATTTTGAGAGTGCCTGTTACGGAATGTATTTTCTGGAAGTGATGGATTACTATACGAGGGAGAACAACGACGATAAAGAAATGCTGAAGCTTTTGTACCAGTCCCTGCGGGCGCTCATGCACGAAAAACTCCCGAACAGACTGGTACGTTACATATTTGAAATGAAAGCGATGGCGTTGAACGGCGAATTTCCGGGAATGCCAAAGAAGGGAACCTATGAAGGATCTACGAATTATGCGGTGCATTATATCATGACGTCTCCCGTGGAAAAACTGTACACTTTTACGGTGACGGATACGGTGCTTGCGCAGCTCGCTCAGATTGCCGATGATTACAGAAAACGGTATCTGGACAGAACCTTTAAGAGTCTGGAAGTTCTGGATACCCTTTTCTGAAAGGCCGGGCGGTAAAAATACGAAAGATGGCTGTTGAAAAACCTGATTAAGTCGGATATAATGTAATGCAGTATGTTAGGATGGATAGAAGCGGGGGGATAAGACGATGCGAAACTGGACAAAAATTCTGATCATGATGACGGCAGTATGGATGCTGGCCGGATGCGGCAGCGAAGAGGCTCCCGACAGGAACACGGTCTCCATTCAGAAAGACGGGACGATCCGGCAGGTAATCGTAGACCAGTTCGAGCAGGAATACTATAATATAGAAGAGCTGGAAGCGCTGGCGCAGGAGAAAATAGACAGATCCGGCAGCGGAGGGACGATTGCCTGTGAATCCGTGAAGGCTGACGGGGAGAATATCATCGTGGAGATGACTTATCAGGCGGATAACGACTATACGGATTTTAACAACAGAGAACTTTTTTGCGGTACGGTTTCCGAAGCCTCCGCGCAGGGATATGCCCTGCAGGGTCTTGTCAGCCAGGACGGGACGGCGGTCAGCGGAGAGGATATTCCCGGCGAGAACCGCATCGTCATTATCCAGACGAAAGCGGGAGAGGTACTTGATGTGAACGTGTATGGAAAGATCGTGTATACCAGCGGAAATATCACGCTTTCCGGCAAAAAGGACGCGCTGATTGATGCCGGGGAAAACGATGTGGTTTCTTATGTAATATATCAATAGGCTGAAAAATAAATTTTTCAACCACGGATTTGGCGCAGGATGCTTTCAGCATCAGCCCCGAATATCGCATGCTGAGCAGGAATGGAGGATAAAGGAAATATTATGGAAAAAACAATGGAGAAAATCGTTGCGCTGGCGAAGGCGAGAGGTTTTGTGTATCCGGGTTCGGAGATTTACGGCGGGCTTGCGAACACCTGGGACTATGGAAATCTGGGAGTGGAATTAAAGAATAATGTGAAAAAAGCGTGGTGGCAGAAGTTCATCATGGAAAACCCGCATAATGTGGGCGTAGACTGTGCGATCCTGATGAATCCGCAGACATGGGTCGCATCGGGACATCTGGGCGGTTTTTCCGATCCACTGATGGACTGTAAGGAGTGCCATGAACGTTTTCGCGCCGACCAGCTGATTGAGGAATACGCGGAAAAAAATAATATCGAGCTGGGAAACCCCATCGACGGATGGACGCAGCAGCAGATGAAAGACTTTATCGAAGACCATAACGTGCCCTGTCCGACCTGTGGAAAGCATAATTTTACGGATATCAGACAGTTCAATCTGATGTTCAAAACCTTCCAGGGCGTCACGGAGGATGCGAAGAACACGGTATATCTGCGGCCGGAGACGGCACAGGGTATTTTTGTGAATTTCAAGAACGTACAGCGGACTTCCCGTAAAAAGATTCCTTTCGGCATCGGCCAGATCGGAAAATCCTTCCGGAACGAAATCACGCCGGGCAACTTTACTTTCCGAACGAGAGAGTTCGAGCAGATGGAGCTGGAATTTTTCTGTGAACCGGGCACCGATATGGAATGGTTCCGGTACTGGCGGGGCTTCTGCCGCGACTGGCTGCTTTCCCTCGGCATGAAGGAAGAGGAGATGCGGCTGCGCGACCATTCGCCCGAAGAGCTCTGCTTCTATTCCAAAGGGACGACGGATATCGAGTTCCTGTTCCCGTTCGGCTGGGGCGAGCTGTGGGGCATCGCGGACAGGACAGATTATGACCTGACGCAGCACCAGAATACGTCGGGCGAGGATATGTCTTATTTCGACGATACGAAAAACGAAAAATATGTGCCTTATGTCATAGAGCCGTCGCTCGGCGCAGACCGCGTCGTTCTGGCATTCCTCTGCGCGGCTTACGATGAAGAGGAAATAGGCGGGGGAGATAAGCGCACCGTGCTGCATTTCCATCCGGCGCTTGCGCCCGTCAAAATCGGCGTGCTGCCGCTTTCCAGGAAGCTGAACGAGGGCGCGGAGAAGGTTTTTGCGCAGCTGTCCAAAAAATATAACTGCGAATTTGACGACAGGGGAAACATCGGCAAGCGTTACAGAAGACAGGATGAAATCGGTACGCCTTTCTGCGTTACATACGATTTCGATTCCGAAAACGACCGGTGCGTGACCGTCCGCTTCCGGGATTCCATGGAGCAGGAAAGGATAGCGATTGCGGAGCTCGATGCGTATTTTGCGGATAAATTTGATTTTTGAAAAACTATGTGATGAAGATTGGGAAAGGATAAATCGCAGCGATGAAGAAGTATGGCGTAAATGAGTTGAGAAGGATGTTCCTTGCATTTTTTGAAAGCAAGGAGCACTTGAAGATGAAGAGTTTTTCACTGGTGCCGCACAATGATAACAGCTTATTGCTGATCAATTCCGGTATGGCGCCTTTAAAGCCTTATTTTACGGGACAGGAAATACCGCCGAGGCGCAGGGTGACGACCTGTCAGAAATGTATCCGTACGGGCGATCTGGAAAATGTGGGAAAAACGGCGAGACACGGTACTTTTTTTGAGATGCTCGGCAACTTTTCCTTCGGAGATTATTTCAAGCATGAAGCGATCGCCTGGTGCTGGGAGTTCTTAACGGAGGTCGTCGGGCTGGATGCGGACAGGCTGTATCCGTCCGTTTATGAAAACGATGAAGAGGCCTTTGAAATCTGGAATAAGGAAATCGGCATCGCGCCGGAGAGAATCTTCCGGTTCGGCAAAGAAGATAATTTCTGGGAGCATGGCTCCGGCCCCTGCGGCCCCTGCTCCGAAGTATATTATGACCGCGGCGAAAAATACGGCTGTGGAAAGCCGGGATGTACGGTAGGCTGTGACTGCGACCGTTATATGGAGATCTGGAACAATGTCTTTACCCAGTTCGACAACGACGGCAAGGGAAATTATACGGAGCTGGCGCAGAAGAACATCGATACCGGCATGGGCCTTGAACGGCTCGCTTCCGTCGTACAGGACGTGGATTCTATTTTCGACGTGGATACGGTGCTGGAACTCCGTACGAAGGTGTGCGAAATCGCGGGCGTTTCCTATAAAAAAGACTATGAAACGGATGTTTCCATCCGTATTATCACGGATCATATCCGTTCCGCGACTTTTATGATTTCGGACGGCATTATGCCCTCTAATGAGGGGCGCGGTTATGTGCTCCGCCGCATCATCAGAAGGGCGGCCAGACAGGGGCGGAAGCTCGGCATTCAGGGAACCTTCCTCGCGACGCTCGGCAGTACGGTCATCGAGGGATCGAGGGACGGCTATCCGGAACTGGAAGAAAAGAGAGAGTTCATTTTAAATGTTCTGACACAGGAAGAGAACAAGTTCAATAAGACCATCGATCAGGGGCTGAACATTTTGATGGAAATGGAAGAGGCCTTAACGAAGGAGGGAAAAAAGGAGCTTTCCGGCGAGGATACGTTCAGGCTATATGATACTTACGGTTTCCCGATTGATCTGACGAAAGAAATTCTGGAAGAAAAAGGGTTTTGTGTGGATGAGGAAGGCTTTCGTGCGGCGATGGAAGAACAGAAGGTCAAGGCGCGGAAAGCCCGTAAAGTTACAAATTATATGGGCGCTGACGTGACCGTATATGAGTCCATCGATCCGGGCGTGACTTCCGTATTCGTCGGCTACGACAGGCTTGCGCACGATTCCGTCATTTCCGTTCTGACGACGGAAACAGAGCTCGTGGAAGCGCTGACGGACGGCGAGGCCGGAACGATTATCGTAGAGGAAACTCCTTTTTATGCGACGATGGGCGGTCAGGCAGGAGATATCGGCGTTATCCGCAGTGAGAACGGTATATTCCAGGTGAACGAGACCGTGAAGCTTTTAGGCGGCAAGGCAGGACACATCGGCCGCATGACTTCCGGCATGTTCAAGACCGGCGATAAGGTGACGCTGGCAGTGGATGCGGAAAGAAGAAATGCGACCTGTAAGAACCACAGCGCAACGCATTTGCTGCAGAAAGCGCTCCGCATCGTGCTCGGCACTCATGTAGAGCAGTCCGGCTCCTACAATGACGGCGAAAGGCTGCGTTTCGACTTTTCCCATTTTTCCGCGATGACGGCGGAAGAACTGGCCAGGGTAGAAAAAATCGTCAACGAGAAGATTGCGGAAAATATTCCGGTGGTCACGGAAGTCCTGACGTTGGAAGAAGCGAAGAAAACGGGCGCGATGGCGCTTTTTGGCGAAAAGTACGGCGAGAAAGTGCGCGTCGTGGAGATGGGCGATTTTTCCAGAGAGTTCTGCGGCGGTACGCATGTCGGCAGCACGGGCATGATTTCTTCTTTTAAGATTATTTCCGAAAGCGGCGTTGCGGCGGGCGTCAGAAGAATCGAGGCGCTGACCGGAAACGGCGTGCAGAAATATTATACGGAGCTGGAAGCAAGACTGGAAGAGGCTTCTAAGATCTTAAAGACTACGCCCGTCAATCTGGTAGATCGCTGCGGCCATCTGATGGCAGAATTAAAAGCTCTGCAGAGCGAGAACGAGTCCTTAAAGAGCAGGGCGGCCCAAAATGCGTTGGGCGATGTCATGAACAAGATAAAAGAGATCAAAGGAACGAAGCTTCTGGCATCCGGCGTATCCGGCGTGGATATGAACGGTCTGCGCGATCTGGGCGACCAGTTGAAAGAGAAGCTGGGTGACGGCGTTGTCGTTCTGGCATCGGAGAAAGACGGAAAAGTGAATTTGATCGCGATGGCGACGGACGGCGCGATGGCAAAGGGCGCCCATGCGGGCAATCTGATCAAAGGCATTGCCGGGCTTGTCGGAGGAGGCGGCGGCGGCCGGCCCAATATGGCGCAGGCTGGCGGTAAGAATCCGGTCGGCATGGATGCGGCAATCGAAGAGGCGGCGAAGGTGCTGGAAGGACAGCTGCAATAACGGGGGACAGGACCGGCCGGTCGGCCGGTCTTATGTGCGTTCATCAGCCCGCCGGAAGGCGCGGGTCTTACACAGGAGAAGGGAGAAGATCTGGTTATGGCGATGTTGAGCAATGACTGGGCGGAGGCGCTCGGCGGAGAATTCAGAAAGCCTTATTACAGACAGCTTTATCAGTTCATCAGGGAAGAATACGGCAGGGTAGTCGTTTATCCGCCGGCGGACGATATTTTTAACGCGTTCCATTTTACGCCGCTTAGCAAAGTCAAGGTGCTGCTGCTGGGACAGGATCCCTATCATAACGAGCATCAGGCGCATGGCATGAGCTTTTCCGTACCGTCTGACCAGAAGGAGATACCGCCCTCCCTGCAGAATATTTATCAGGAACTGCATGACGATCTGGGCTGTTATATTCCGAATAACGGGTATCTAAAAAAATGGGCGGACCAGGGCGTACTGCTTTTAAATACGGTGCTGACCGTCCGCGCCCATCAGGCCAATTCCCATCAGGGGAAGGGCTGGGAAGAGTTCACGGATGCGGTGATCCATGCCGTAAATGCGCAGGAGCGCCCGATCGTGTATCTGCTGTGGGGGCGTCCGGCGCAGAGCAAGATTCCCATGCTGACCAACCCCGGGCATTTGATCCTGAAGGCGCCGCATCCAAGCCCTTTGTCCGCATACCGCGGCTTTTTCGGCTGTAAGCATTTCAGCCAGGCCAATGAGTTCCTGAAGGCCAACGGCGCCACGCCAATCGACTGGCAGATCGAGAATATCTGATCGAAATGAAAAAATAATTTTTGGAAGGAGCGGTCATACAAATGAAAAAAGTACCGTTTGTGACAAAAGCGCAAATAGAAGAGATTACGAAAACATACCCCACCCCCTTTCATATCTATGACGAAAAGGGTATCCGGGAGAATGCGAAAGCCGTAAAAGAGGCGTTTGCATGGAATAAAGGCTTTAAGGAATATTTTGCGGTCAAGGCGACGCCGAATCCTTTTCTGATCGGGATTCTGCATGAATATGGATGCGGCTGTGACTGTTCCTCCTTAACCGAACTGATGCTGAGCAATGCGCTCGGTATCAGGGGGGAAGACGTGATGTTTTCCTCTAACGATACGCCGGAGGAAGATTATAAATATGCGGCGAAAATCGGTGCGCTCATCAATCTGGACGATATCACGCATATCGATTTTCTGGAAAGTATTTTGGGAAAACTGCCGGAGACGATGAGCTGTCGATATAATCCGGGCGGAATTTTTCAGATGAGCAACGGCATTATGGACAATCCGGGAGACTCCAAATACGGTTTTACGACGGAGCAGCTGTTCGAGGGGTTCCGTATTTTAAAAGAAAAGGGCGTAAAGCGTTTCGGCATCCACGCCTTTCTCGCCAGCAATACGGTGACGAACGAATATTATCCGCAGCTTGCTGGACAGCTTTTTGAATTGGCCGTCAGGCTGAAAGAAGAGACCGGCATCAGCGTTTCCTTTATCAACCTTTCGGGCGGCGTCGGCATTCCCTACACCCCGGAACAGACGCCGAACGATATCAGGGCTATCGGAGAAGGCGTGCGGAAGGTATACGGGGAAATCCTTGTCCCTGCGGGGATGGGAGATGTGGCGATCTATACGGAAATGGGCCGTTTCATGATGGGGCCTTACGGCGCGCTCGTCACACAGGCGATTCATGAAAAACATACCTATAAAGAATATATCGGCGTGGATGCCTGCGCGGTCAACCTGATGCGTCCCGCTATGTACGGCGCATATCACCATATTACCGTGCTTGGCAGGGAGGACAGCCCCTGTGATCATAAATATGACGTGACGGGATCCCTGTGTGAGAACAATGATAAATTCGCGATAGACAGAATGCTGCCCGAAATCAAAAAAGGAGATTATCTCGTTATCCATGATACGGGCGCGCACGGCCATGCGATGGGCTATAATTATAACGGTAAACTGCGTTCCGCCGAGCTGCTTTTGAAAGAAGACGGCGGCGTGCAGCTGATAAGAAGGGCGGAGACGCCGGAAGATTATTTCGCGACCCTCGACTGCTTCGAGGTTTTTAAAGAAATTTTCAGGTGAATACTTGCCAACCTTCCGCAGTTATGATATTATAGAATTCGGTTGTTGGAACGCTGGTGTGTCGGAATGGCAGACGAGGCAGACTCAAAATCTGTTGCGGGCAACCGCGTGTGGGTTCAAGTCCCACCACCAGCAGTTATGAAAAGCCTTAAAACGTCCGATGAATTGGAGTTTTAAGGCTTTTTCTTCCGTTGAAGGGTTGATGGAGGATTTGAACGCTGAAGATTAAGTATCAATCTCTTTTGTCTGACAGGCGGTGGTTAATATGGATTGCAAAGAAGAAGAAAAAATGATTCCGGTCTTTTTACAGGATGAGCTGGATATTAAAACGTTGAAACAATTCATAGAACATCTTGACGGATGCCCGGAATGTACGGAGGAGCTTTCCATCCAGTTTCTGGTGGCGGAAGGTCTGGAAAGGCTGGAGGCGGGCAATAATTTCAATCTGCAGAAAGCGCTGGCGGCGCGGCTTTTGGATGCCAGAAATCAGATAAAGGCGCGTCAGATTTTACAGCAGACGCTTATCTGTATGGAAGCGGCAGTGGCGGCGGCGATTCTGATCGCGCTGCTCATCGTATTCAAATTTTGAAAAAGGAAAGGCATGGTTATTGTATGAGCCGGAAACTGGTTTTAATCGATGGACACAGTATTTTGAACAGGGCTTTCTATGGAGTCCCCGATCTGACGAACAGCCAGGGTTTCCACACGAATGCCATTTATGGTTTTTTGAATATTATGTTCAAGATTCTGGAAGAAGAAACGCCTGATTATCTGACTGTGGCGTTCGATGTGCATGCGCCCACTTTCCGGCATGAAATTTATCAGGAATATAAAGGGACAAGAAAGCCGATGCCGGAGGAACTGCGGGAACAGGTCCCGGTGATGAAGCAGATGCTTCAGGCCATGGGCATCTGCATTGTGGAGCAGGCCGGGCTTGAGGCGGACGACATTTTGGGTACGCTGGCGGTACGGGCAGAAAAGGAAGGGATGGAGGTTGCCCTCGTATCAGGAGACAGGGATCTTCTGCAGATCGCCTCGGAGCATATCAAAATCCGTATCCCCAAGACAAAGGGCGGCAGAACGGAAGTGGAAAATTACTATGCCGGGGACGTAGAAGCGCGGTATCAGGTCACGCCGAAGCAGTTCATCGATCTGAAGGCTCTGATGGGCGATACGGCGGACAATATTCCAGGCGTGCCTAAGGTCGGAGAAAAGACGGCAACGGAGTTGATGCTGCGGTTCGGTTCGCTGGAGAACATTTATGATAATCTGGAGAGCATTACGAAGAAGTCGGTCAGGGAGTCGCTTGCGAACAATAAAGAGCTTGCCGATCTGAGCAGGGTTCTGGCGACGATCAAAGTGGACAGTGAAATCGATTTTTCTTTTGAAAAATCCGGAGTCGGCAATTTTTATACCGAGGAAGCATATGTATTATGTAAACAACTTGAATTTAAAAATCTGTTATCCCGTTTTGAAAAGGATGCCGTTTTGACGAACAGCCAGACGGAATATTTTCAAGAGCTGACAGATCTGACAGAAATAGAAGCGTTGTTCGCACGGGCACAGGAGCGGTGCGGCGGGCAAAAAAATCGTACCGGCAAAGAGCGCGGCGGCGATGAAGGCGTCGGGACAGGCTGCGAATTTGGATTTTCCGTTCTGCGGGATGGCAAAGGGGACGGGAGCTGCGCGGGAATCGCTCTTGCGCTTTCGGAAAAGGAAATTTATTTTATTCCCTGCCAGGGCTTTATCACGGAGCAATACCTGTCCGGAAAGCTGAGCGCATTGAATAAGAATGATTTATGTAAACTCGACGTTTGCAATATCAAGCCGCTTTATGATATGATAGAGCAGGATGAGGCGGAAGAAACGGTCGGAGCGGATGGACTTGCCGCTTACCGCAGGAAAAAATATTTTGATATCCTGCTGGCGGCATATTTGTTAAATCCGCTCAAAAATGATTATGATACGGAATCGATTGCTGGCGAGCATTTGGGCCTGATGATTCCTGACAGGAAGCAGGTCTGCGGCAAAGCTTCCTATCGGCAGACGATGGAGGAAAAGCCGGAGGAGCTGAAAGAGTTCGCCTGTTTTCAGGCATATGTCTGTCTGCTGGCGGCAAAGGCGCTGGAAAAGAAACTGGAAGAGCAGGGAATGCTCGGACTTTTATATGAAATCGAAATGCCTTTAACGAAGGTCTTATATGAGATGGAATTATCGGGCATCATGGTCCGTCCGGAGGAGCTGAAGGCTTATGGAGAGGCGCTGATCGGGCGGATTGAGGAGCTGGAGCGGTCGATTTGTGAGCAGGCCGGCGTACAGTTCAACATTAATTCGCCAAAACAGCTGGGAGAGGTCCTTTTCGATAAGATGGGAATACCCGGCGGGAAAAAGACGAAAACGGGATATTCGACGGCGGCGGATATTTTGGAAAAGCTGGCGCCGGATCATCCGATCATTGCGGATATCCTGGAATACCGGGGGCTGACGAAATTGAAATCGACTTATGCGGACGGGCTCGCCGTATATATCGATGAAGGAAGCCGGATTCATTCTACTTTTAATCAGACGATTACGGCTACCGGGAGAATCAGCTCCACGGAACCGAATCTGCAGAATATTCCGATCCGCATGGAGCTCGGCCGGCGGATCCGGAAGGTGTTCGTGCCTGCGGACGGATATCTGTTCATGGACGCGGATTATTCCCAGATCGAACTGCGTGTGCTCGCGCATATGTCCGACGATAAGCAGCTGATAGAGGCTTATCAGATGGATCAGGACATCCACAGGATCACGGCATCGAAGGTGTTCCATACGCCTTTTGAGGAGGTAACGGATTTACAGAGAAGAAACGCCAAGGCGGTCAATTTCGGCATCGTATATGGCATCAGCTCCTTCGGATTGAGTCAGGATCTGAGCATTTCCCGAAAAGAGGCCGCGGAATATATCGAACAGTATTTTGCGACCTATCCGGGAATCAGGGTTTTTCTGGATAAACTGGTGGAGGATGCGAAAGCCTGCGGTTATGTTAAGACGATGTTCGGCAGAAGAAGGCCGATACCGGAGCTGGCCTCCGGCAATTTCATGCAGCGTTCTTTCGGGGAGCGCGTGGCGATGAATTCGCCGATTCAGGGAACCGCGGCGGATATCATCAAGCTTGCCATGATTCATGTGTGGGCGAGGCTGCGCAGAGAAAAGCTTCATTCCCGGCTTATTTTACAGGTGCATGACGAATTGCTGATCGAGGTCTGGGCGCCGGAGGAGGCGCAGGTAAGGCGCATCTTAACGGAGGAGATGCAGGCGGCGGCAAAGCTCTCGGTCGCGATGGAAATCGACCTGCATACGGGGATGACGTGGTATGAGGCAAAAGGTTAGCGTGAGAGGGACTTCCAAAGCTCATGCCGGCGGGCATTTCGCTAAGATCGTGAAGGAGGATAAATGAGGGTTATTGGGATTACGGGAGGCGTGGGAGCGGGAAAATCAGCGCTTCTTTCCTATGTGAAGGAACGCTACCGGTGCAGGGTGATTTTAGCGGACGAAGCGGCGCATTTGCTGGAGGAGCCGGGACAGGCGTGTTACAGGGAGCTGGTGAAGCTGCTTGGAGAAGGCGTTCTGAGCCCGGATGGGACGATCGACAGAACCCGGATGGCGGAAAAGATATTTGCAGACGGCGCCGTCCTGGAACAGGTGAACGGCATTGTGCATCCGGCGGTAAAAGAATTTATTCTGCGGGAAATCGCGCGGGGCAGACAGGAAAAAGACGTGGATTTTCTTTTCGTGGAGGCGGCTCTTTTGATTGAGGGCGGCTATGGGGAGATTCTGGATGAACTCTGGTATATCCATGCACAGCCGGATATCAGGCGGGGCCGTCTGAAGGCGGCCAGGGCCTATTCCGACGAAAAAATAGACCGTATTTTAGGGGAACAGTTATCCGAAATGGAATTCAGGCGGCATTGTCAGGCCGTCATCGATAATAGCGGCAGTCTTACGGAGGCCTGCCGGCAGATTGATAAAAAATTGGAGGAATATCTGTGTCAGAAATGATGAAATTTCCGGGCCAGCTGGTGTTTGGACTGGATATCGGGACAAGAAGTATTGTGGGAACGGTAGGATACAAAACGGGAGAGCGGTTTCATGTAGTGTCTCAATGCATCAGAGAGCATGACACGCGCGCCATGCTGGACGGACAGATTCACGATATTCATAAGGTAGGCGCGGCGATTAACGAAGTGAAGCTCCGTCTGGAGGAAAAAACCGGCAGGAAGCTCAAGGATGTCTGTATCGCCGCGGCGGGTCGCGTACTGCGGACGATTACAACCCATGTGGAGCAGGAGTTTCCCGGCGATAAGGAAATCGAAGGAGAAGACATCTATGCGCTGGATTCCAGAGGCGTTGAAAAAGCGTATGAAGAATTTCTGGAAACGAACGATATGGAAATAAAATTTTACTGTGTCGGATATTCCGTCGTGCGTTATTATATGAACCGTTATCCCATCAGCAATCTGGAAGGCCATAAGGCTGGCACGATCGGCGCGGATATCATCGCGACGTTTCTGCCGGACGATGTTGTGGACGGTCTGTATAAGGCGGTGGGCCTTGCGGGGCTCGAAGTGGTCAATCTGACGCTGGAGCCGATCGCGGCGATTCAGGTCGCGATTCCGGAGATGTATCGGATGCTGAATATCGCGCTCGTGGATGTAGGAGCGGGCACCTCGGATATCTCCATTACGAAGGATGGCAGTATCATTGCATACGGCATGATTCCGATTGCCGGCGATGCGCTTACGGAAGTCATCGCAAAACATTGCCTCGTGGATTTTAAGACCGCGGAGAAGATCAAACGGGCGGCGGGAGAAAAGGAAAGCGTCGAATATAAAGATATCATGGGCCTGACCCAGACCATTTCCCGCGAAAAGATTGCGGAGGTCGCCCGGCCCGTCATTCAGGATATGACGAAACGGGTCGCTGATAAAATTAAGGAGCTGAACGGCGATAAATCGGTCAGCGCGGTATTTGTTGTCGGCGGCGGAGGAAGGCTGCAGGGATATACGGAAAGTCTGGCAGAAGAGCTGGACATACAGAAGGAAAGAGTGGCGGTGCGCGGCGAAGAGGTCATGCAGCAGATCGTCTTCTATGAGGAAGATGCGAGAAAGGATTCCCTGATGGTGACGCCCATCGGCATTTGTCTGAGTTTTTATGAGCAGAGCAATAATTTTGTTTTCGTTTATTTCAACGGCCAGAGGATCAAGCTTTATGATAATAATAAACTGGCGGTGGTTGACGCCGCCATGCAGGCGGAATTTACAAATGACGGACTTTTTCCAAAAAGAGGAAAAGAATTGAATTATTTCGTCAATGGCAAGCCGCGCATCACGAGAGGAATGCCCGGCGAGGCCGCGATTATCCGGGTAAACGGTCAGGACGCCGATATTTATACGCCGATTCATGCCAACGACCAGATAAGGGTCATCGAATCGACCGCGGGAGAACCGGCCGCGCTGGACATTAACCAGCTGCCGGAATATGGCGCCGTTATGTCAGTCGAAGTAAATGAGCAGAAAGTGGAGCTGCCAAAATTCGCGATGGTGAACGGAACGCTTCAGTCGGGATATTATGGTATTCAGGAAAACGATTCTATCGAATTCCGGAATTATTATACGGTTCGGCAGATTGCCGAGTTCATGGATGTTATTATCAATCAGGATATGAATATTTATGTGAATAATAAGCTGGCGGATATGGATACGAAGGTATATGAAAACTTTGCCATTATCTGGACGATGGAAGAATTGCAGTTGTCCGACCGGGATATTTATGGGAGCGGTGCGCCGGATACCTATGCGAACCTGCCGGAAGACGACGGCAGTTATGTAAAGAGCGAGCCTAAGAAGAGCGAAAACCCGTTCGCGGATCCGTCATCCGGAACACAGGAGAGAATGCCTGCGGCCGGGATGGAGGAAAGCGAGGCGGGAACGGCCCTGGCGCCGGAGGCCGGGGATTTGCCTGCGGAAACAATTTCCGCCGGGGTGCAGGCGCCGTCCGGGGCTGCAGCTTCGGCAGGATTTACTGAATCATCCGGAACGGCGCCCGCCGCGGCCGCCGTTCCGTCCGGGACTGCGTCCTCTTCCCGGACGCCCGTTTCATCTGGCCCGGAGGCCGCTCCCGAAGCGGCGTCTCCCGGCGGAACAGACGGCATTCCGATGGCAATTCAGGTCATGGTAAATGGTGCGCCGGTCCGGCTGGAAGGGAAAACGGGATATATTTTTGTAGATGTATTCGATTACATAAATTTCGATTTGTCCGTTCCGCAGGGCAGCGGCATCGCCACGGAATTAAACGGCAGAAACGCGCAGTATATGGAGCCGATCCACAGCGGCGATGTGATAAAAATCTATTGGAAAGACTGAAATACTTATGAGACTATGCAGTATAGCGAGCGGCAGCAGCGGGAATTGTATTTATGCCGGATCCGATGCGACGCATCTTCTGATCGATGCGGGTATCAGCGGCAGACGTATTGAAGAAGGCGCCGCTGCGCTCGGTTTAAAACTATCGGAAATAGACGGCATTTTGATTACCCATGAACACACGGACCATATAAGCGGGCTCGGCGTTCTTGCGAGAAAATACGGAATCCCCATTTACGGGACGCCAGGGACAATTCAGGCCATCCGGCAGACGGCTTCTCTTGGGAAAATAGACGATGCGCTTTTTCACTGCATCAATGCCGACGAAAAATTTGTGATTAAAGATATGGCGTTATATCCGATGCGGACTTCCCACGATGCGGCGGAGCCCGTGGCATACCGCCTCAGTCACGATAAAAAGAAAATCGGCATTATTACGGATCTCGGCTGTTATAATGACTATACGGTCGCCTGCCTGCAGGATCTGGATGTCCTGTATCTGGAAGCGAATCATGATGTCAATATGCTTCAGACCGGTCCATATCCCTATTATCTGAAGCAGCGTATTCTGAGCGAAAGAGGGCATTTGTCCAACGAGGCGTCGGGAAGGCTGCTGTGCCGTCTGCTGAACGACCATCTGCAGGCGGTCGTGCTTGGGCATTTAAGCAAAGAAAATAACCTGCCGGAGCTTGCCTATGAGACCGTCCGGGTGGAAATCATGATGTCGGATACGGCGTATCAGGCGGACGATTTTCCGATTTATGTCGCCAAAAGAAGCGAAGTGTCTGAGATGATCGAATTATAAAAGAAAGGACAGCCTGTAAACATGAAAAAAACAATTATCACAGTGGTAGGAAAAGATACGGTGGGTATTATAGCGAGGGTATGTACTTATCTGGCGGACAATCAGATCAACATTCTGGACATTTCGCAGACTATCGTGCAGGATTATTTCAATATGATGATGATCGTGGATACGAATCATACGCCGAAGGAATTCGGCGTTATCGTGGAAGAGCTGGATAGACTGGGAGAGAGCATCGGCGTGATCATCAAGTGCCAGAAAGAAGAAATTTTCAATCAGATGCACAGAATATAGTCATGCGGCGGGCGGCCTCGGACGTGGGCAGAAGGGAAGAAAGTACATTGATCAATATATTTGAAGTGGCGGAAACGAATGAGATGATCGAGAAGGAAAATCTGGATGTGCGGACAATTACGCTTGGCATCAGCCTGCTCGACTGCATCGACTCAGATCTGCATAAATTAAACGAAAAGATATATCATAAAATATATGAGGCATCGAAAAATCTTGTGGCGACGGGAGAGCAGATTTCCAGAGAATACGGGATTCCTATCGTCAATAAGCGGATTTCTGTGACGCCGATCGCCCTTGTGGGCGGCGCTGCCTGCCGGACGGAAGCGGATTTTGTGACGCTCGCCTGTACGCTCGATAAGGCGGCGCATGAAGCCGGCGTGAATTTTATCGGCGGTTATTCCGCGCTCGTATCGAAAGGGATCACGGGGGCGGACGAACTGCTGATCCGTTCGATTCCGAAAGCGCTTTCCGTTACAGAGCGGGTATGCAGTTCCGTCAATGTCGGTTCTACGAAAACAGGCATCAATATGGATGCCGTAAAACTTTCGGGCGAGATCATCAAACGGACGGCGGAAGCGACGAAAGAGACGGATTCCTCAGGCTGCGCCAGGCTCGTTATTTTCTGCAATGCGCCGGACGATAATCCGTTCATGGCAGGCGCTTTTCATGGAGTAACGGAGGCTGATAAAATTATCAATATAGGCGTCAGCGGGCCGGGCGTTGTAAAGACGGCGCTTGAAAAGGTTCGTGGAGAGAATTTTGAAACGCTTTGCGAAACGATTAAGAAAACGGCTTTTAAAGTAACCCGCGTAGGACAGCTCGTTGCTAAAGAGGCTTCCAGGCGGCTGCAGGTTCCGTTTGGCATCGTAGACCTGTCTCTTGCGCCGACGCCGGCAATCGGGGACAGTGTGGCGGATATTCTGTGCGAGATCGGCCTGGAGCATGCGGGGGCGCCCGGAACGACGGCGGCGCTCGCTTTGCTGAACGACCAGGTAAAAAAAGGCGGCGTGATGGCATCCTCTTATGTAGGGGGACTGAGCGGCGCGTTCATTCCCGTCAGCGAAGACCAGGGAATGATAGATGCCGTGAGCGCGGGGGCGCTGACGCTGGAAAAACTGGAGGCGATGACCTGTGTATGTTCCGTGGGGCTCGATATGATCGCGATTCCGGGGGATACGAAGGAAACGACGATTTCCGGTATCATTGCCGATGAAATGGCCATCGGCATGGTCAATCAGAAAACAACGGCGGTCCGCCTGATTCCGGTCATCGGAAAAGGCGTGGGAGAGACGGTGGAGTTCGGCGGCCTGCTCGGCTATGCACCGATCATGCCGGTCAATCAGTTCTCCTGCGACGCTTTTGTGAACCGCGGCGGCAGGATTCCGGCGCCGATTCACAGCTTTAAGAATTAAGAGCCGGCCGGGAAAGGCAGTATGGAGGCAGAAAGGCAGTTATAAATGGCCGAAAAGAGTTCAAAGACGAAAACACACAAGATGACAGAGGGGAATCCGTTTCGCACGATTCTCCTTTTTGCGGTGCCGATGATCTTATCCAATCTTTTTCAGCAGCTCTATAATGTCATCGATACGATTATCGTCGGCAAAAGGCTTGGAACGGAGGCACTGGCGGCGGTCGGAAGCGCAAGCAGCATTACGGCGGTGTTCGTACAGCTCGCGACGGGACTGGCGCTTGGCGGCTCCATCGTTATCGCGCAGTATTTCGGGGCCGGAAAAACGGAAAAGATCTGGCAGAGCATGTCCACTTCCGTTCTTTTTTCTGCAGGCGTCGCGTTCGTATCAACGGTGGGTATCTGGATCGGAGCGGGGCCGCTTCTGCGGCTTGTCAATACGCCGGAAGAAATTACCGGGATGGGAGTCAGTTATCTGCGGTTCTACTTTCTGGGCTGTGTGCCGATTTTCGTCTATAATGCGCTGAACGGCGTTTATGTGGCGCTGGGGGATTCCAGGACGCCGCTGAAATTTCTGGTGGTATCCTCAATTCTCAATGTGTTTCTGGATCTGCTCTTTCTCATCGTGCTGCATGGGGGTGTCGGCGGTGCGGCGCTTGCCACGGCGATCTCACAGTTTTCGGCCGCGGCGCTCGCCATCGTGGAGATGCCGAAACTGTTGAAAGAATTTGAGCGGGACAGGTCGGATTCCCTGTTTGATAGAGCGTTGTTATTCACGATGCTGCGTTTTGCGCTGCCATCGGCGCTTCAGCAGTCCATCGTGTCAGTGGGCTCCGTTATCGTGCAGGCGGCGATTAACAGTTTTGGCCCGGCGGTCATCGCGGGGAGCGCGGCGGCGTCCAAAGTCATTAATCTGGCGACGGCGGTTCCCATCAATTACAGCAACGCTTATGCGAATTATGTAGGACAGAATATCGGGGCATGCAGGGAAGAGCGTATACAGCCGGGGCTTTTGGCATCCATTTTGAGCTGCGGCGGGCTTTCGCTTTTTTTGACGTCTGTTTTTGAGATTTTTCCGAATCAGATCATCCGGCTTTTTATAGAAGAAACAGAAAGCGATCTGGATCAGGTTATTGCGGTGGGCGCCGCTTATATCAGAGTTGTAGGCGCGTTCCTCGTCGTATTTTCTACCTTTATGCTTGTGAAAGCGACTTTTAAAGGAAGCGGGGATATGAGCTGGTTCATTCTGACAACGCTGCTCAGTTTTTTTATCCGGCTGTTCTTAACGGTCGGCTTTGCGCAGGTCGTCGGTGTGGAGATCATCTGGTGGGCCTTCTGCGCGGGATGGACGATCGCGCTGTTTGTCGCCGCCGCCAGATATTTTCAGGGCGGCTGGCGGAGGAAGCGCATTACTTCCGCAGATGATTCTTGATCGCCTCAAAGCTTTCCTTGCTGATGACGTGTTCCATTTTACAGGCGTCTTCTACGGCGGTCTTTTCGTTGACGCCAAGCTCTATCAGCCAGTGGGAGAGGAGCAGATGGCGTTCATACATGGTCTCTGCGATCTGCCTCCCGGCGTCAGTCAGCGTGATAAAACCGTTGTCATCCACACGGATATAACCGTTTTCGCGCAGGTTCTTCATAGCGACGCTGACGCTCGGTTTTTTAAATTCCAGCTCATGGGCGATGTCGATGGAACGGACATTGCCTTTTTTCTGTCCAAGCATTAAAATAGTTTCCAGATAATTTTCGGCTGATTCCTGTATTTTCAAGATGATACCTCCGTATTGCGGGCTGATGGGGATTAGCCGTCCAGCGCATCCTCTTCCCGGTTGTTATATTTCGCCAGAATCGTGTGGATTTTCTCCGTCGGCGTATAAATATTCGACATAGAAGCGTCGTGGTTCATAAAGTTGATGATAGAAGCGATGAATTTGCTCATATCCGCCTCCTGATAGTAGGGTTTTTTCCGCAGCTTGGGCGGCTGATAGCAGAGGTTCGTCGTAATGATGCGGTCAAAATAGCATTGTTCGTAAGCCTTGTCGAAGGCGTCCAGACCATCCGTAAAAAGACCGAAGGTGCAGCAGATGAAAACGCGTTTCGCATTCATTTTTTTCAGTTGTTTGGCGGTATCGATCATACTGCCGCCGGAAGAAATCATATCGTCGATGATGATGACGTCCTTCCCGTCGATGTTGTCCCCCAGGAATTCATGCGCGACGATGGGGTTCTTGCCGTTTACGATGGTGGAGTAGTCGCGGCGTTTATAAAACATTCCCGTATCGACGCCGAGCACGTTCGCGAAATACACGGCCCTGTCGAGAGCGCCCTCGTCCGGGCTGATGACTGTCGTATGCTCTTTGTCGATGAGCAGATCGCCGGTCGTATGGAGCAGCGCGCTCATGAACTGATAATGCGGCGTATAGTTATCGAAGCCTTTGATCGGAACGGAGTTCTGGACTCTTGGGTCATGGGCGTCGAAGGTAATAAAATTGGAAACGCCCATAGTCATCAGTTCCTCGATCGCATAAGCGCAGTCTAACGATTCCCGGCCGCTCCTTTTATGCTGCCTGCCCTCATAGAGATAAGGCATGATGACATTGACGCGGTGGGCCTTGCCGTTGATCGCGGCAATGATTCTTTTTAAATCCTGATAGTGGTCGTCGGGCGACATATGGTTCGTAAATCCATTTATGGAATAGGTGATGCTGTGGTTACAGACATCTGTGAGAATGAAAATATCTTTCCCCCTGACGGAAGTATCAAGAACCGCTTTTCCCTCGCCGCTGCCAAAACGGGGACAATCCACTCTGATCAGATAGTTGTCCTCCATGTAGCCGTAGAAAGCGGGGTCATTTTTGAAGCTGTTATCCAGATTCTGCCGGAATTCGACCAGATGGCCGTTGATTTTCTGAGCCAGTGGAAAAGCGGCCTCGGTTGAAAGGATCATAATCGGAGCAACAGGCATGGCTGTCTTTAGTTGTTCTATATTCGGCATAATATTCTCCAATCCGTAAAAAAATATCTCACTTTCTTTATATCATTATGCTAGTGACACGTCAAGAAATTTCTAGTAAGATTATAAGAGAAGATTGAAAAAACGGAGAGCGGCGATGAAACAGACGGAACATATTATCAGGGCGGTTTTAAAAGATTCGATTGCTGGAGAGATGGGAATCGAGCCGGGAGACGCGCTTCTTGCGGTCAACGGGCAGAGCGTTGCGGATATTTTTGATTTCCAGTATCTGATGCAGGATGAATCTGTAGAAGTGCTGATCCGCAAGCCGGACGGCGAGGAGTGGCTTCTGGAAATCGATAAGGATTATGAGGAAGATCTGGGCGTGGAATTTGAGAACGGTCTGATGGACGATTACCGTTCCTGCCATAATAAATGTATCTTCTGCTTTATCGACCAGATGCCGAAAGGAATGCGGGAAACGCTGTATTTTAAAGACGACGACTCCCGGCTTTCCTTTCTGCAGGGAAATTATGTGACGCTGACCAATATGTCCGACGGGGATATCGAAAGGATCGTCCGCTATCATTTGTCGCCGATCAACATTTCCTTTCAGACGACGAACCCGGAACTCCGCTGTAAGATGCTCAATAACCGGTTCGCCGGAAAAGCGCTCGAACAGGTAAAAAAGCTCTGTGATGCGGGGATTGCCATGAACGGGCAGATCGTTCTTTGTAAAGGCGTCAATGACGGCGGGGAGCTGGAAAGAAGCATTTCCGATCTGACGGCCTATCTGCCGCATCTGGAGAGCGTATCGGTGGTGCCCGTCGGATTAACCAGATTCCGGGACGGCCTGTATCCGCTCGTGCCTTTTGAAAAAGAAGACGCGGCGGAGGTGCTCGACTGCATTCATCGATGGCAGAGGGAGCTTTTTCCAAAGTACGGCCTGCATTTTGTCCACGCTTCCGACGAATGGTATATTCTGGCGGAACAGGAGCTGCCGGAAGAGGAACGCTATGACGGCTATCTGCAGCTGGAGAACGGCGTCGGTATGCTGCGGCTTCTGCTGAACGAATTTGAGGAGGCCATGGGCAAACTGCCGTCCGCAGAGGGATTTCCGGGAGGAAGCGAAGAATTGTCTCTCGTGACGGGCAAACTGGCCTTTCCCTATATTCAACGGATGGCGGATCGTATGATGCGGCGTTTTAATGGACTGTCGATTCATGTTTATGCTATTGCGAACCATTTTTTCGGCGAGCAGATTACCGTATCAGGGCTTTTGACAGGACAGGATATTATCGCGCAGTTACGGGGAAAAAAGCTCGGAGAGCGCATTCTTCTGCCGCAGAACGTGCTTCGCAGCGGAGAGGATTATTTTTTGGACGATATCACCCTGGAAGAGATGGAAAAAGCTTTACAAGTGAAGGTAGATATTGTAAAATCAAGCGGATATGAGTTTGTGAACAGGATTTTAAAACGAGACGAGGAGTAATTATGGGAAAGAAAAAAGCCAGGCCGGTCGTGGCGGTGGTGGGCAGGCCCAATGTGGGAAAATCCACGCTGTTCAATGCACTGGCGGGAGAGAAGATATCAATCGTAAAAGATACGCCGGGCATTACGCGCGACAGAATCTATGCCGATGTCACCTGGCTGGATATGGCTTTTACGTTAATCGATACGGGAGGCATCGAGCCGGAGAGCAAGGACATTATTTTGAGCCAGATGCGCGAGCAGGCGCAGATCGCCATCGATACCGCGGACGTCATCCTTTTTATGGTGGACGTCAAACAGGGGCTTGTGGATACGGATTTCAAGGTGGCGGATATGCTGCGCCGTTCCGGGAAGCCCATCGTGCTCGCCGTCAATAAGGTGGACAGCTATCAGAAATACAGGATGGATGTATATGAGTTCTATAACCTTGGCATCGGAGAACCTTTTGCCATTTCTTCCGCCAATAAACAGGGAATCGGCGATCTGCTGGATGAGGTCGCGTCCCATTTTAAGCAAAATGCGGCGCAGGAAGAAGAGGAAGAGGACGACCGGACGCGGGTAGCCATTGTTGGAAAGCCCAACGTGGGCAAATCTTCCATCATCAATAAACTGATCGGGGAGAATCGTCTGATCGTATCCGATATCGCGGGTACGACGCGGGATGCGGTCGATACGGAGATCGTTTACAACGGAAAGGGATATGTCTTCATCGATACGGCCGGTCTGCGGCGGAAAAATAAGATCAAAGAAGAGCTGGAACGGTATATGATCATCCGCACTGTTACGGCGGTAGAGCGGGCGGATATCGCCGTGCTCGTTATCGACGCAGTGGAGGGCGTAACGGAGCAGGATGCCAAAATTGCGGGGATCGCCCATGACAGGGGCAAGGCGACGATCATCGCGGTCAATAAATGGGATCTGATCGAGAAAGATAATAAGACTGTCAACCGGTTCACGCAGAAAATCAGGCAGATCCTTTCTTTTATGCCTTACGCGGAGATTCTTTTCATTTCCGCGGAGACAGGACAGCGGCTGACGAAGCTTTATCAGACGATCGATATCGTGCATGAGAATCATGCGATGCGCGTCGCTACGGGCGTTTTGAATGAGATCATGGCGGAAGCGGTGGCGATGCAGCAGCCGCCTTCGGATAAGGGGAAAAGGCTCCGGCTGTACTATATTACCCAGGCGGCGGTCAAGCCGCCGACCTTCGTGATCTTTGTGAACGATAAGGAACTGATGCACTTTTCCTATACGAGATATATTGAGAATCAGATTCGGGAAGCCTTTGGCTTCCGGGGAACGCCGCTTAAATTCATTATCAGGGAAAGGAAGGAAAATAAGTAAAGTGGAACGGATAATTTGTTTGGCTATCGGCTATCTATTCGGCCTTTTTCAGACTGCCTATATCTATGGAAAGCTGCATGGAATCGACATCAGAAATTATGGAAGCGGCAACGCGGGAACGACGAATACGCTGCGGGTGCTCGGTACGAAAGCGGGCCTGATCGTGCTGTTTGGCGATATCATGAAATGTATTCTCGTCGTTGTGCTGACAGGATTTTTATTCGGCAGGAGCCATCCGGATACGATCTATCTGTTAAAGCTCTATGCGGCGACGGGCGCAATCTTAGGGCATGATTTTCCTTTTTATCTCCATTTCAAGGGCGGAAAAGGCATCGCGGCGACGGCGGGTCTGATTCTTTCCTACCATCCCTGTTTTATCCCGATGGGCGTTCTTTTGTTCTTCGGCGCCTTTTTCCTGACACATTATGTATCGCTCGGCTCATTGCTCGTTTACGCGGGCTTTATGATCGAGATCGTCGTGCTCGGACAGAGGGGGATCTTCGGGCTCAGTCAGGCGCATCTGATCGAGCTCTATGCCATCGCGGCGTTCTTGACGGTTATGGCGTATTATAAGCACAGAGAGAATATCGTCCGGCTCTTAAAAGGCGAGGAGCGGAAAACCTATCTGACCCATAAGAAGGACGGGGCAAAGGCGGAGGAGACGGAGAAAAAGTAAGCGGTAAAAGCAGAAAGCGGAAGGTAAATTGCGAAAGGCGGGAAAGGATATGGCGGATATCAGTATTATCGGAGCGGGAAGCTGGGGAACGGCATTAGCGTTGCTGCTTTATCGAAACGGACACCGGGTGACGGTCTGGTCGATTATGGAACAGGAAATTGAAATGCTGGAGAAAGAGCATGAACATAAAGAGAAGCTTCCGGGAGTCAAACTGCCGGAAGATATGGTCTTTACTACCGATCTGGAAGCGGCCGTCACGGGAAAAGACGTGCTGGTGCTGGCAGTGCCCTCGCCCTATACGCGTTCCACTTCCCGTAATATGGCGGCTTATGTGAAGGAAGGGCAGATTGTTGTCAATGTGGCAAAAGGCATCGAGGAGACGACCCTGTTTACCCTGTCTGAAATTATCGAAGAAGAGATCCCGCAGGCAAAAGCAGCGGTTCTTTCCGGTCCTTCCCATGCGGAAGAGGTGGGCAGAGGCATCCCGACCACAATCGTTGTAGGAGCCAGAAAAAAAGATACCGCGGAGTATCTGCAGAATATTTTTATGAACGAGGTTTTCCGCGTTTATATCAGCCCCGATGTGCTCGGCATCGAGCTCGGCGCGGCGTTAAAGAATGTCGTTGCGCTGGCGGCCGGCATCGCGGACGGCCTCGGATATGGGGACAATACGAAAGCGGCGCTGATTACGCGGGGGATTGCGGAGATTGCAAGGCTCGGAACCGCTATGGGAGGAAAATGGGAAACTTTCTGCGGCCTGACCGGAATCGGCGATCTGATCGTTACCTGTGCCTCTATGCATTCCCGCAACCGGCGGGCGGGTATTTTAATCGGGCAGGGCCATACGATGGAAGAGGCGATGGCGGAAGTCAAGATGGTCGTGGAAGGAGTTTATTCGGCGAAAGCGGCGATGGGGCTCGCGGAAAAATATGACGTACAGCTTCCCATTATCGAGCAGGTGAACGAAGTGCTGTTTAACGGAAAGTCTGCGGCGGAGGCGGTCGGAAGCCTGATGCTGCGGGATAAAAAGATTGAAAATCCGATTATTCCGTGGGAGGAATAACGGCTGGAGGGAAAATCACTCGTTATTTGGATAGAAAGATGCAAATTTTGCCTGAAAAGCTGCAAAATTTGCAAACATCTGAAAAAAAAGAGCAAAATATTGTATAATTTGTTATATTCTGGTTCCCTTGGATGAGGGGGATACGGGTAGGATCATAAAGTGGCGGAAAGGTTATTTGGCGTATGAAAGCCCTGCTTGTAGATGACGATGTACAATATTGCGAGTTCTTTTTGGGATGTCTGCTGGAGATTTGCGACGGCCTGGAGATAGAGATGGTATGCGATACCTGTTATGACGCCGGGCGGGTGTTAAAGCATTATCCCGGCTACGACGTTTATTTTCTGGATATTGAGATGGAAGGCATAAATGGCATCGAGCTGGCGGATGAGATAAGAAGGCGGAACGTCTATAGCGGGATTTTCTTTGTCAGCTTTCATGAAAGTTATGTTTTTGACGCATTTGGCGTAAAGGCGGACGGTTTCATCAGGAAAAAAGAACTGCGGGGCGATCTGCATAAGGCGCTGTCATCGGTTATGAAGCGTGAGATGAAGGAACAGTCCATTGTGAAGATTCAGATGGACAGCGGCGGGTATCTGCGGATAAAGCCTGCGGAACTTCTCTATTGCCAGAGCGAAGAGCATTATGTGCGTTTTCAGTGGCAGGATGAAGGCAGCGAATTACACCGTATCAAGCTGTCCGAAGTGGAGAAGGAACTAAAGGAATGCCATTTTCTGCGGGTGCATGAGCGATATCTGGTCAACAGGGCGTATATCCGTGCATTGCAGCCGAATAAGCTGATTCTGTTGAATGGTCAGGAGATTCCGATAAGCCGTTCCTATAAAAAGAGAATTCAAACGATACTTTTTGATTTATGAGGCCTGTAGAGGATTTGTGCCATGATGGAAATTGCATCAAATCTGTTTGAATCGATACTGTTTGTCATTTTTTTGGCGCTCTTTTTGAAACCCAGGATGGGAAAAAGAGCGTTTTTCTGTTGTGCGTCCGTAACGGCGGGGTTGCTGTTTTTGAATATTGTCTGTTCGGATTATTTCAGCACGTTTAACGTTTTTACAATAATCTTTGACTTTTTGATTACGATGTTTTTCTGGAAATTGTGCTTGAAGGGTTCTTTTCCGCAGTTCTTTATGGGATTTGCGTTATATTGGTTCGGCATTACTTTTAGCGTTTATAGTACGCTTGATATTTTTTCACGATTCGGTATGGAGGCGGCTGAGGCTTCTGCTTCTGTAAACAGTCCATACAGGACGATTTGTCTTGTGTTTTCCAAGATTTTACTATTGTTTTATACAATGATTGTTTTGTATAACAGAGAAAAATTCAGATATTACGGCAATCAGATTCTTTTTATATGCTATGTGATCATTCCGGTGGCGGCACTGGGGATTCTTATGGTATTAACCCGGACGATGATAGACCTGTATTACATAGAACCGGAAACGGCCAGAAAGATTATTTATATTGCAGTATGCATCTGCGCTATGTTCGTGCTGATTCTCGTCCTGTCGGTCAGCGCATCGAAGAGACAGGAAAAGGAGCGCGAGGTACAGCGGTTGAACGATATGATAGAGATACAGAAGCAGTCTCTCGAAAATTATGTTTCCGGAGAAAGGGCGCTGTATAAGCAGAAGCATGAGCTGGAACATAAATTTTATTCGATACGGTATTTACTGGAGCAGAACAGGATTTCGGAAGGGATGGAGGTCTTTCGGGAGACCATTGACGGACTGTGCGGAAATGCGAAAAATATGACAGTTTCCGGGAATATTATCGATACGGTTATCACAAATAAAGAGAAGAAGTATGCTTCGAGTCATATCAGCCTTGAGAAAACGATTGCGGTCGGCGGCGAAGAGAAGATCGATCTGGTGGATTTGTGTATTTTAATCGGAAATCTGGTCGAAAACGCCATGGAGGCGGCTGGTAAGAGCGAGGCTAAAAGAGTCAGGATCGAGGTGAAGGAACAGTATGAATGCCTGTATATTTTGGTCTGTAATACCTTTTCGGGCATGGACAGCGATGTCAGGAATCTGCTGTCGAAGAAAAAGGAGATTCAGAAGCACGGATTCGGAATACAGAGCGTGAAAGAAGTCGTCAGCAGATATCAGGGGGAGTTCCAGACCAGCTATGAAGGGGAGTGGTTCTATGCGAGGGCGGCCATATATTACCAAATTTGACAAAATAGTGCAGAATATGACAAAGAAATTTATATTGTCAGCAGGAGAATATATAGTGAATACAGGTGGGTATTTGACATGAGTATGAAACTATCCTATTTGATTGCTGACTTTTTCATTGCGCGAAACTGGATAACGAAGGAAGAAAAGCTCGTTTATGTCGTGGGAATGGATGTGATTCTTTCCACATCGTGGCAGATCGTTCTTGTTCTGCTTCTTGGAATCTGGCGCGGCAGATTCCCGGAGGCGCTTATTTATATGCTGTTCTTCCTGTCTGTCCGCCAGTACAGCGGGGGATATCACGCCTCGACGAGGACGAGATGCTATTTGCTCTTTACGGTATGTTATCTTTTCGCCGATGGCGCGGCCGCATATGTTGGACAGAGCGTAAGCGGAGGAGTATTTGCGCTGTATAGCCTGTGCAGTCTGCTCTTTGCCAATGTCGTTTTTTATTTTTTTGCACCTGTGAAGAACGACAGGAAAAAGTGCAGCGCGGAAAGTATGAGGGCCGCAGGATGGAAAGCGTTTACAGCAATTAATTTATGGTATTGCCTGGCGTTAGGCGCATTGTTCATACGGCCTGCCATAACGGCGCAGATATTCACCGCGGGCAATACAGTAGCTTTACTTATTTTATTATGCAGACCAGGGAGGAAAAGGCATGAATAGTTTATTTACAATGATTTTAAATGCTATCTATTATGTAGGTGAATCTACAGTAAGCGTGATTTCACGTTGCAGTTTATATGAGCCGGAAGAAGATATCATTCTGTCTGAAATGATGGAACACCGCGAGGAATAAGGGCTTTCTTTAACGCAGACCGGGAATGCAGGGCGTATGGAAAGCATTTTCATAAGTCTCTGGCCGCTTCTGTTTTCAGGGATAACGGAAGCAGAGGCGGCGAAAGGTGATAAAGGAAGAAACAGTCTATATTATGACATTGGGAAAGCGCATAGGAGAAGACGGTATGGGCATGCCGCGACGGACCATACGGACGGCGAAGATATGCGTTTTCCCAATATTTTTTTGTAGAGGATAAAAAGAATCGGTTAAGAGCCCCTTTGATGAAATGAAGGAGGGAAAAGGAATATGATGGAACATATTTATCCCGTCTTTAAACGCGGAAGAATCGCGAAAAAGGAAGTATTAACGGCGCTGAGGGACTATTCTTATACGGCCCTGCAGCTACAGTACGCCGGATATCCGGACGGAATCCTGTCGGGATGCCGCATTCGGACAGATGAGCATTTTCTGTACACAGGGCCGGGGGTCATTAAATGCAGAAATGTTCTTTTCCTGATCGCAGAGGAAGAAAAGATTCCTTATTTCTCGGCGGATTATGCTATCAGTTTGAAATTCCGTCTGTTGGAAAAAGAAACGATGCCGGGCTATATCAGCTATAGAACGGAATTCAGGCTGGATAAAAAACTGGAGCAGGAACAGAATGAACTGGAGTTGTGCAGATTCCGGTTAAGGAGAGGCGCGAGGCTGCGGGCAGATTACAAAGACTTTTTTGATATGCAGACGGAATATGATACCGTAAACCTTGCGAATGCCGCGTGGTCTGCTGTGGGAGGGAATACGCTGTCGAAAGAAATTACGGATTCTTTTGCGAAGCAGGTTCTGGCGTGCGGGAGAGCGGGAATGGAAGATATTCAGTTCGCTTATCTTCTTCTTCTTCAAAGTAAAGAGGCTGTGAAGTATGAAATATTGACGGATTATATCCATAGAAAGACAGGCTTTTCCGGCGGACGGGAGCCTTTGACGAGGGAGGAGGCTTTCTGGCGGCTGGGAGAGATTCTGGAAGGAATTGAGAATGGAAAAAGCGGTTTTAGAGGAATGACTCTGACTTGATGGATATCGTAAGATATAAAATTTTTTGGGTAACGAAACTAACTTATATGGATATTCAGTTTAATATGAGAAAATATATAAGCGATATGTAATAGTTTGGAAAGATAAATATGGAGGAAAATAATGGATAAGAAACAAGCATTTAAAGACATATTGAATGGAAAGGCAATTATTATTACTGGTTCAGGAGCTCATTTGGAAGTAATGACTCCGAATAATGAACCATTTCCTTCGGGAGTAAGTTTGGCTGAAGAAATATATAAGGAATGTGGGATTGGCAATCCTGAAAATCCATGGGATTTGCAAGATGCTACCGATACATATACCGAAATGTTTTCTGAAGATAGACTGGTTCAGACAATTAAAAAGAAATTAATGGTGGGAAATATTGAAGACGAACATCGTAAACTGTATTCGTATAACTGGCAACGAGTGTATACAACTAATTATGATGAGGTACCGCGGATAGCTACCAGAACGAATGTTAATACATTAATACCGGTAACTTTACATACCAAACGAAGGGAAGAAGATTTAAATAATAATTTATGTATATATATTAATGGTTATATTGGAAAACTGACAATAGAATCTTTAAAAAATGAATTTAAACTTACGGGACGTAGTTATTTATCAGCTCAGGAATTGTTAAAGAGCGAGTGGGGAGCAGTATTTACGGAAGACATTGAAACCGCGGATTGTATAATTATTGTAGGTCTTTCTTTGGAATATGATTTAGAGATTAAAAAATTTATATATAATCAAAACGTTGTTGGTAAAACAATGTTTATTGAGAGTATGGATATTTCTCCAGATAAAAAGAGAAAGTTAGAAAGATTAGGAAGCGTAGAAGCTATAGGGATGAAACAGTTTGTGCATGAATTGGAAGATTTCAGGGAATGTTATACTGTTCCAGTCCAAAATGCAAACTTATATCCATATAAATCATTTGATGTATATGAATATAAAAAAAGTTTAAAAAAGACGAGTGCTTTAGGCGTATATGATTTGTTTATGTCTGGCAAAGTAACGGACGATTTATGGTATCGTGAAAAAGGAAGATATGTGAATATTATTTATCGAAAAAAACTTTGGGATGCCGTCAATTTTTTAAACAATGGATGTAAAGTTTTATATATACATGCTAATCTGGGAAATGGAAAAACTTTATTTGTTGAATCATTAAAGCATCAGTTACAAAAATATAATTATAAAGTTTTCACTTTGAAAGATTATTATCAAAATATTACGTCAAAAGAAATAAAAAATATAATTGAAGAAACCGGAAAGAAACTGGTGGTTATAGAGAATTATTTTAATTATTTATCTGTAATTAAAAATTTTGCATTGCATGATTTAAATAGTATTCAGTTTGTTTTTACAGCGAGAACAGTATTATATGATATAAGATTAGGTGAAGTAGATGAAGCATTTGGACTTAATCCCGGACAAAGTCCGGTATTAGATTTAAATAAATTAACTTTGCCTGAAATAAATGATATGAATCGTATACTTGAAAATAATGGTCTTTGGAGTAGTTATAGTGCTGAATCACCAAAAACGAAAAGAAAATTTCTTAAAGAGAAAAAGGGCGGGAATAGTCAGCTGCAGGCGATACTGGTAGGGGTGCTAAACTCTTCAAAAATGAAGGAGAAAATTGAAGAAATTGTTGATAATATTAAAAATGTTTCAGATATATATTACGATGCTTTATTTTTCTCCTTGCTGATTAAAACTATGAGTTTAAATATTAGCGGAAATGATATGAGTAGAATATTAGGGGTAAATGTCGCATTAGATGCAAAATTTGTGAATAATCCCGGTGTAAAAGAAATATTAGATTTTTCTTCTGGAGAAACCTCGTATAAGCTAAGATCCGCGGTTACCGCTAATATGATTTTGAAAGAATTGAGCAGTGATGATAAAATCATAGAGTTACTGGTTAAAACTGCAAATTATGCAGATAATTATCGCAAAATTGAACGCTATGAAAATATACTGAGAAACATTATTTCGTATTCACATGTAAGAACTTTCTTGACTAATTCCAGTCAGAAGGAAAGATTTTTAATTAATTATTATGATGCATTGAAGGGATTAGAATATTATAAGGAAAATTCTTTCTATTGGCTGCAATATGCCATAGCATGTATTAATGTAGAGCGATATGATTTGGCACAGGCATATTTGGATAGCGCGCGTTCATTGTTTAGAGATACAGAGACTATGATACCCTTTCAGATCGATACACAACAGGCGACATTATATTTGATTTTAATTGAAAAGGGATTGTCTGCAGATATTGAAAAAGATTTTTACAATGCTCATCAGTTGTTAATGAAACCTACGGTATCTATAAAAGATAATCCGGCAAAGCAAATTAAAGTGTTTGGTTTTTATACAAAAAGAAGTGTTAGTAAGAAAATGTTGAATGTTCAATATATAGGTATGTATAGAGAATGTTGTGCTGAAGCATATAATAAAGTGAATCAATATCTCAAGAATGTTCGGGTGGAAAGTGACAGAAGACCATTTCAGGATTTAGCTCAAAATTTGTTAACTGGTTCATTAAGTAAATGACAGAAATATATTCTCGTGGATTAATTCCGAAATGATATTAATCCATGAGGCCTTTTATATATGTTTATGCAGGTAGCTTTGCATGTAATTATTGGTTTATAATATTAAGTTATTTTAAATCCTCATAATTTATGGATATTTGAATTGTGCAAAATAATGATATCATATATAATATATTCATACGGGAAATGTCTGCCGGAAAAGGTTATGTGGATATTGTATTCCTGCCATTGCCGTATATTGGCAGACCTGCGCTCGTAGTAGAACTGGAATAAGATAAGGCGGATAAACCGCACAGCTGCGTAATAGAGAAAATAGAAAAGAAAAACTAAGAGGTGGAAGAAAATGTACAAAAATATTGCAAAACAAGTACCCATGCAGCTGAAAGATTTAGTTGATTACCAGAAAGGGCAGGTCGTCAGCAAAACGCTTGTGCAGAATGACCTGGTCAGCATAACAATTTTTTCTTTCGATAAGGGCGAGGAGATTTCCACACATGCGTCAGGCGGGGATGCAATGGTAACTATGCTGGAAGGCACGGGCCGGTTTACGGTAGGCGGTGAAAAATTCATTCTGCACGAAGGAGATACCCTGATTATGCCGAAAGATGTCCCGCACGCGGTATATGGCGAGGAAGCGTTTAAAATGCAGCTTACGGTTTCTTTTTAAAATGGGAATCCCCCACCGGCGCCGTCAAATAATTAAGTGCTCCCTGCGGCACTCCCGTCCCCTTTTCAAGCAGCGCCACGAGCCCGCGGATCGTCTCTTCCGAATCTTCGGCAGTAGCCGACAGGAACGTATGATTCAGCTTGACCGCGAGTACGATGAGCACGATTTCGGCGAGCGCCGCAGGATATTCAAAATCGATATCTCCGGAGGCAATCCCCTGTTTAATGATTTCCGTCAGATTGGGTTTCAGTTCCGCAATCAGATGATTCATATATTTCTGGTGCAGAAAAGCGGCATCCTGCGCGCTTGCCCCCGTGCCGGCGGAGCTGTTCTGCTTCAGGAATGCTTCCGATGAGCTGCGGCATGCCTGGAAGATCATGGCCATCCGCATAAAAGGAGAGATCTCCGTCTGCATGGCGAGCGTTTTCGCCGTTTTCAGAGGTTTTTCATAATTTCTTTCTATCAGGGCATCGAGAATCGCTTCTTTTGAGGGGAAGTAATAGTAGATGCTTCCTTTGCCGATTCCGGCCTCTTTCGCAATATCGCTCACAGAAATATTTTGTATCGTTTCATTCTCCAAAAGCTGATGGAGCGCATCTAAAATTCTGTCATATTTCCTGGTATCCGGCATAATAGACCTCCACATCAGAGCAATCGTTCAAAAATTCCCTTTTATAAAAAATGATATCATAAACAGATTTGGGAAACAATTATGAATCATGCCATAAAAACGAAGAAAATTTCCGGACGAATTGGCAGAAAATATAATTGACCACTGGTCGGCAGCAATGTTAATGTATATTTATCATTATTAGACCGACGGTCGAAAATGAAAGAAAATGTAAGAATCATGCGGAAAAGAAAAGCGCATGATAAAAGAGAGCAGAAAATCAAAACGTGAGAATGGAAAATGGAATACGGCGGAGGATCAAAGACAGGAGGATATGATGACTTACGCAGACTTATTTTACGAAATGAAAGGAAAATTTATGGAGGCCGATGTGAGCGGTATTGGGGAACATCTCGCTTTTCAGTTCAACATCGAGGATGAAAATGCCGGCGGAATTTTTTATGTGGAGGTGAAGGACGGAGCGCTGTATGTGGAGCCCTACGAGTATTATGACAGGGATGCGGTGTTTACCTGCGCGCCCGATGTGCTTTTGAAAATTGCCGAAGGAAAGCTGGATCCGGTGAAGGCATTTATGGAGCGGAAGCTTAGGGTCGAAGGGAATATCGATAAAGCGCTGCGGTTAAAAGAAATGATAGAAAGAAGATGATAAGGCGATGGGCGTATTAGGGAATATTGCCGCGGCGGCAGGGCTTTTGGCGGCGGCGGGCGCAGGCGAAACGATCTATTTTTATAACAGGACCATGAAGCGGGGAAATGCGAAAACGGAACGGACGGCCAAAATGTCCGGTACGGATTGGGAGCAGTATTTCCCGCTTATGGAGGAGCGGAAAGAATTTGTGATGGCGAAGGAGCACAGAGACGTTTATGTGACCTCTTTTGACGGGCTGAAACTTCATGCCACCTATTTTCCGGCGCTCGATAAAAAACGGGACAAAGCGGTAATCTGCTTTCACGGCTATACGGGAGAGGGGCTGAGCAATCATGTGGCGATTGCCGGTTATTTTCTGAAACACGGCTATTCTATACTGCTGCCGGATGCGCGGGCACACGGCGGGAGCGAGGGAGAATACATCGGATTCGGCTGTCTGGACAGAAAGGATGCGCTCGTCTGGATCGACTGGCTGATACAGGAAGGAGGAAAAGACATTCAGATCATGCTTCACGGAACATCCATGGGCGGCGCTACGGTATTGATGGCGAGCGGCCTGGAGCTGCCTGCCAATGTCAAAGGCATCGTGTCCGACTGCGGCTTTACCTCGCCTAAAGAGGTATTCACACATGTATTGAACCATAGGTACCACCTGCCGGCTTTTCCGGCGATACAGGGCGCAGACCTGCTGAATAAAAGGCTGGCGGGCTATGGAATGGATGAATGTAACGCTAAATACGAGGTGCGGAAAGCGAAAGTGCCGATCCTTTTCATCCACGGTTCGGCGGATACGTTTGTGCCGTGCAGCATGTGCTGCGAAATCTATGAGAACTGCCGTTCTCCGAAGCGGAAGCTGATCATAGAAGGGGCGGCGCATGCGGAGAGCTATTACAAAAATATGGAACGCTATGAAAAGGAACTGGACGCGTTCGCAGAACGTATATTTTCCTGTTAAGGCGGCGCATATAAAATTTGAGAGGGGAAAAATGAAAACAAGAAAAGGTTGTAAAACATATCCGTTAACAGTCGCGCAGAAATTTCATAATTATTATGCGCAGTATTCACCGGGGAAAGAAATACTGAATGTCGGCACGAGCCTGACGATAGAGTTCAAATTGAATCTGGAGGAATTGCGGAAGGCCATCTACAAAGCCTATGAGAGATGCGAATCTATGCGGGCACGGCTGGCCTATGACCAAAAAGAAGGAGAATGGTATCAGTATATCGTCGAAAAAGAAGAACGCGAAATAGAAGTCGCGGATTTTACGGGAAAGACGATGGAAGAGGCGGAGGCCGAGATGACGGCATGGACACGCGTTCCTTTTGACAAAGAAGACGCTCCGATGAACAGGGTCGTCATCATCAGAACGCCTGACGGTTTTGAAGGGATGTATATCGTCGGCGACCACAGGTTTCTCGATGCGCAGTCTCTGATCGGGTTCCTGAAGGATGTCATAGAATTATATTGCAGCGCGAATTTTGAAAACATCCCCTATCCTGCCGATATGCGTTCCTATACTGCGCAAATCGAAAAGGATCTGGCTTATGAGAACGGCAGTAAGGCGCAGGAACGCGACCGGGCATATTTCAGGAAGCTCATCGAGGAATCGGAGCCCGTTTATAATGGCATCGAGGGAAGAAAAAAGCTGGAAGAGGCGAGGGCTGCGACGGGAAATCCGAATCTTCGGGCGGCGCCCACCGGTTCGGACAGTTTCGCGGCGGCAATCGATATTTTTCATCTGGAGGAAGAACCGACGAAGCGGCTTATGACCTTTTGCGAACAGCAGCATATTTCTCTGCAATGCCTGCTTATCATGGGAATCCGCACTTATCTGCAGAAAGTCAATCAGTGCGGCGACGTGTCGATGCAGATCGCATATGCGCGCCGTGCGACGCTTCAGGAGAAAAAATCGGGCGGTACGCGCATCCACTGTTTTCCCTTCCGAACCGTGATTTCGGAGGAAAAGACTTTTTTGGAGGGAATCCGGGAAATCCGCGATAAGCAGAATGAAGTGTTCCGTTATGTGAATTTCGATCCGGGGGAATATTTATCCTATCGGAGCCAGTATTATCAACCGCCGCACGGCATGGGCTATGAGGCCGTTTCGCTCACTTATCAGCCGGCTACCCTGCGGGAAAAAGGTTTAACGGATCTGGGCGGTATCCGGTACAAGACGAAAAGATACTGCAACGGCTACTACTCGGACGGCCTGTATCTTACGGTCATGCACAGGCCGGAGGATAACGGTCTGGATTTCAGTTTCGAGCACCAGATTAAAGCGTATAACCGGAAACAGCTCGAATATTTTTATTACTATGTATGCAGGCTCATGTTCAAAGGAGCTGAAAATCCGAATCTGAAAATCGGGGATATTATAAAATTAGTTTAGGGCGAAAATATGGATAAGAGGAGAGGCAAAAGCGATGTTCGATCAGTTAGCGGAGATTATTACCAATTATGTGGAAGTGAAAAAAGAGGATATCAGGCCGGAATCACGTTTTATAGAGGATTTGGGATTCACGTCCTTTGATTTTATGAGTATGCTCGGAGAAATTGAAGATACGCTTGACGTGGAGATAGAACAGCAGGAAGCAGCCGATATCCGTACAGTGCAGGAAGCGGTCGATTATTTATCGGAATTATGAGAGGGCGGATATGAACGGATTACGCAGTACAATTTATGAATTGCTTGTGAAAGCGGAAGAGGCCTATGGGATGCAGGATGTTGTCCGATATAAGGTAAAGAGCGCCGATGAGGGCGGTAAAAAAGAAACGAAGGTGGAGGCAAGGACATACACGCAGCTGCGGCAGGACAGCGAACGTTTTTCGACGGCGCTTGCGAAGCTGGGAGAACAGGGAAAGCATATCGCCCTGATAGGGGCTGCTTCCTATTCGTGGATTACGGCATACTACGGCATTGTGAACGGCGGAAGCGTGGCGGTGCCGCTCGATGCCAGTCTGCCGGACGGGGATTTATGCGAACTGCTCGACAGGGCGGATGTGACGGCGCTTGTTTATGATAAAGCGAAGGAAAGCACGGCTCTTATGGCGGCGGAAAAATGTCCCGGCCTCTCCCATATGATAGCGATGGAGGCGCAGAATGACGGGATACCAGGCGCCCTGTCCATGTGGGAGCTGGTGGAAAAGGCGCCGGGCGGTACGGGATATGAACCGAAACCGGAGGATCTGGCGACGATCATGTTTACTTCCGGTACTACGGGAAAGAGCAAGGGCGTTATGCTCACGCACCGGAATCTTGCGGAAAACGCGACCGCGCTCGATATGGGATATGCGCCTGGAACGGTCGTTATGAGCGTGCTTCCGATTCATCATGCGTACTGTCTGAGCATGGATATCCTCAAAGGAACCTCTATCGGCGCAATTATCTGTATCAACGATTCGCTCCTGCGGGTCGCTAAGAATATCAGGCTTTTTGAGCCGAATATGATTCTGATGGTGCCGCTTATGGTGGAAACGCTCGCGAAGAAACTGGAAGAGGCTTCGCTGATTCCGGCGCCGCTCGTGAAAGCGAAAGTATTCGGGAAACAGTTCCACACGATTTGCAGCGGCGGCGCATACTTAAATCCGGCCTATATTGAATTATTCAAAAAATATGGAATTACGATTCTGCAGGGTTACGGCATGACGGAATGTTCGCCGGTTATCAGCACGAACCGCAGCGGCGCTTTTAAGGCGGGCTCGGTCGGACGATGTATGCCAAACTGCGAGGTGAAAATCGTAGAGGAAGAAATCTGGGTAAAAGGCAGCAGCGTGATGCAGGGCTATTATAAAATGCCGGAGGAAACGGCAGGGACACTGGAAAACGGCTGGCTGAAAACGGGCGACCTCGGCTATATAGACGAGGATGGTTTCCTGTTCCTGACCGGACGCAAAAAGAATCTGATTATCACGCCGAACGGCGAGAACGTATCCCCGGAGGAAATCGAGAACAGGCTCGGCAGAGAGCGGCTGGTACGGGAAGTGCTCGTGCGGGAGAACGGCGGCGTCATCGAGGCGGAAATCTTTCCCGATCATGAATACGCCGCGAAGAAGAAGATCAAAGATATTCCGTCGGCGTTACAGGAAATCTTTGATGTCTATAACAGGACCGTGCCGCCCTATAAGCGTATCTTCAAGCTGAAAGTGCGGGACGCGGAGTTTGAAAAGAATACGACGAAGAAGATAAAAAGGTTATAGAAAACGCTGTAAAAGACGGGATTAAAGTGATAGAATTGAGGAAGGAACCACGTCATGGGGCAAGGATAGCACGGTTGTATTGTATCTGATGGCAGCAGCCTGGGCGATTACAAAGCATAAAGAAGAACCGCTGAAAATCGTGTTTTCAGATGCGGAATGTATTTTGTCCCTGCGGGACGGAGATGTCGATAGAGGGTTTTTGATACTATAGGAAAGATGGAGAAATAAAAAGTGGCTTTCGGGAAAAAAAGAAAACGAAATATAGGACTGGAACTGCTCGTCATTTTTTTATCGATTATCGGTCTGATGCTGTTGATCTATCTGGTGATGATTCTCTCTTTTCAGGATGGAGACCGCTCCGCCAGCGAAACGATGAGCATCGCGGCCGGAATTTCACAGCGTATCTATACGAATCCGACGGAAGATGAGATAAAAACGGTCAGCCTGATGCTGCGTTACGTTGCCCATCTCGGCCTGTTCTTTATCGTCGGGTTTGTCACAACCTTTGTCAGCATGGTGATTTTCAGAAGATATTACCGGATTTTCGGCGTGATGCTGGCCGGCGGTATCTGTTATGTGCTGGCCTATTATACGGAGTATTATAAACAGTTCATTGAAGGCAGGCATTTTCAAATGACGGATGTGGGATTAAACTGGCTGGGAAGTGCGGCCGGTATCGCCTGCATGGTCGTCTCCTATTTTTTAAACCGTCTGCTGGTAGAGATGTCCTCCTGAAAAATTTTCTGAAAAAAGCCCCGGACATTTAACGTCTCAGGGCCTCTAAATCGTCATAGAAGGAAGGGTAGCTGATATTTACCGACTCTCTTCCTTTTATGATTGTTTCTCCTTCCGCGAGCAGAGCGGCGACCGAAAAGCTCATCGCGATCCGGTGGTCCAAATGAGAGTCGATTACGGCTCCGTGTAACGGTCTGCCGCCCTCGATGATCATACCGTCCTCCGTTCCGGTGATCTGTGCGCCCATTGCCGACAGGTTTTCTACCATCACATCGATTCGATTGGATTCCTTGACCTTTAATTCCGCCGCGTCCCTGATAATCGTAGTGCCTTCCGCGGCGGCAGCCATAATATTGATGACGGGCAGTTCGTCGATGAGCGTCGGGATGATATCTCCTTCGATCGTGACGCCGTGCAGATGGCTGGATCTTACGAGCAGGTCCGCGGTCGGTTCCCCGTCGTGATTTTCATTCAGTATCGTAATGTCGCCGCCCATTGCGAGCGCGGTTTTTAAAATGCCGTCTCTGGTAGGATTGATACCTGCATTTTTGATGAGCAGTTCGGAATCTGGCACACACAGTCCGGCGGCGATGAAATAGGCGGCGGAGGAAATATCCCCGGGCACATTCACATACTGGCCGGTCAATTTTGGCCTGGGCCGGATGCAGGCCGTGGCGCCTTCTGTCCGGATGTCGGCGCCAAAATAACGCAGCATGATTTCGGAATGATTCCGGCTGATGACGGGTTCCGTCACCTTCGTTTCTCCTTCGGCATAGAGCCCGGCGAGGAGAATTGCGGATTTGACCTGGGCGGATGCGACTTTGGAACGATAGTGGATGCCGTGAAGGGAGCGGCCCTTTATATGCAGTGGCGCGCAGTCGTTTCCGTTTACGCTGGCGATATCCGCACCCATCATGGTAAGCGGTTCTATGATTCTGCGCATGGGGCGTTTTTGGATGGAGGCATCGCCGGTCAGCGTCGTTTCAAAAGGCTGAGCGGCCAGAATGCCGGAAATCAGGCGTGTCGTTGTGCCGCTGTTGCCCGCATCGAGCACAGATGCAGGCGCTTTCAGGCCGTACAGCCCTTTGCCATGCACCCGTATTTTATCGGGCGTATTTTCGATTTCAATGCCCATGCGGCGAAAACAGTCGATGGTGGAGAGACAGTCAGCACCCTGCAGAAAATTGGTAATTTCTGTCAGGCCGTCGGCAAGAGAGCCGAACATGACCGCTCTGTGCGATATGGATTTGTCGCCGGGAATGGTGATTTCCCCATGCAGTCCCCTGTTCTTTGCGATATTTGTCATCGGAGATTCCTCGTTCTTTCTGATTTTCTGAAAAAATTTGTATTCAGTTCTTTTTCGTATGAATGGGATAGCCGTGCCCCGTCAAAATCCGGACGGCGCAATCGGCGGCGGTATCCTCGTAAAATTCGATCCGCAGGGCGCCTTCCGCCAGTTCCCTGTTATGGTTGATGCCGATATTTTTGATGCTGACATCGTGTTCGGCCAAAAGAGAAGCGATGGCGGCGATGGAGCCGGGCTTATCGGCGATATCGACCGTAATGACATACTCCGTTTTGATCGGTCCGCTGGATGCGCCGATAAAGGACTCGCGATAAGCCCTCGCGCAGTCGAAGAACTGATAGAGCGTATCGGCGTCTTTGGCATCCAGCTTTTCCCTGAAAACGGTCAGGTCCTGTATATACCGGTCGAGCAGCGAAGAAATATTCCGGGTATTGGTTAAGCAGATCTGCTGCCACATTGCCGGCGAGGAAGAGGCGATCCGCGTGATGTCCTTAAAACCGCCGGCGGCGATCATCTTCATGACGCCTTCCTTTGAATCCGCATTTTTGACAAGATTGACCAGGGATGCGGCGATTACATGCGGCAGATGGGAAACTGCCGCGGTAACATAGTCGTGCTGTTCGCAGGTTAAGATGAGCGGAATCGCGCCGATCGTCTGCACAAGCGTCTGGTAAGCGGAAATTTTTTCTGTCGGTACTTCTCTGGCCGGCGTCAGAATATAATATGCGTTTTCGAACAAAGATGCCCTGGAATTGGCATAACCAAACCGTTCGGAGCCGGTCATCGGGTGGCCGCCGATGAACTGTCCGTTCAGTCCGAGCGATGCGATATGTTCGTGAATCCCCGTCTTGACGCTTCCAACATCGGTGAGCACCGTTTCGGGGGAAAGATATTTTTTCAGGGTAAAAAGATTCTGGTCATTATGGGATACCGGCGCACATAGAAATAGATAGTCGCAGCAGCCGAAAGCCTCTCCAATCTGGAAACAGGCTTCCTGTATGACGCCTTCGTCCAAAGCGAGTTCCAGAGAGGCGGTATTGGTATCGTAAGCGATGATATGCGTCTGGGGCAGTCTGGCATGAAGAGCCTTGGCGATGGAGCCGCCGATCAGGCCGAGCCCAATAAAACCACAGGTAAAAGCGGGCATAAAAGATGCTCCTTTCAAAATTTTTGAACACTAATATAGTATATCAACGGTACAAATATATAAAATGGGCAAAATATTCAAAAAAGATTGCAATCTGTAAAAATATTTAGTAAAATATACACATCGTATCGATTTAAGGGGCAAATGGCCGTTGTGACAATTTGCCATAAGACAAAATTGACGGAATTGGAGGATAAGATATGAATGTTTACACAACTGACAAAATTCGTAACGTAGTGCTGCTTGGCCACGGGGGCTGCGGTAAGACCAGCCTGGTAGAAGCAATGGCATACCTTGCGGGTATTACCTCGCGTATGGGTAAGGTGGCGGATGGCAATACGATAAGCGATTATGGTAAGGAGGAGCAGAAACGACAGATATCCATCACCACTTCCGTTGTTCCGATCGAGTGGGAAGGCGTTAAGATCAATGTGTTAGATACGCCCGGATTTTTTGATTTTGTGGGAGAGGTAGAAGAGGCGGTCAGCGCGGCTGACGCGGCGATTATCGTGGTTTCCGGCAAGGCCGGCATGGAAGTCGGCGCGGAGAAGGCCTGGGAATTTTGCGAGAAATATAAGCTGCCCCGCTTCGTATTCGTAACGGATATGGATATCGATAACGCGTCCTTCCGCCAGGTCGTAGAAGATATGACTGAAAAATATGGAAAGAAAATGGCCCCTTTCCATCTTCCGATTCGTGAAGATGAAAAATTTGTCGGCTATATCAACGTGATTACGGAGCAGGCGTACCGTTGGAAAGATAAAGAAGTCGTAGAATGTGAAATGCCTGAATACAGCAAGGCGAATCTGCAGCTCTGCCGGGACGCGCTTATGGAAGCGGTAGCGGAGACGAGCGAAGAATTCATGGAGCGTTATTTCAACGGGGAAGCTTTTTCTGAAGCGGAGATCAGAGCGGCTCTCAGAAGTAATGTCATGGATGGAAGCATCGTGCCGATGTCCATGGGTTCCAGCCTGCTTTGCCAGGGTATCTATACGCTGCTCGACGATATCGTAAAATATATGCCTAGTCCGGAAAACAGAGAGATGGCCGGGATCAATCTGAAAACGAACGAAATTTTCAAGGCGGATTTTGATTTTTCAAAACAGAAATCGGCGTATATTTTCAAGACGATCGTGGATCCTTTTATCGGAAAATACTCTCTGATCAAAGTGTGTTCCGGCGTCTTTAAGAACGACGATCTGATTTATAATGAAGAAAAGGATATCGAAGAAAAAATCAGTAAATTGTATGTGCTTCAGGGAAGCAGGCCGATTGAGATGAAAGAGCTTCATGCAGGCGATATCGGAGCGATCGCGAAGCTGACGGCGGCGAGGACGGGCAATACGCTTTCCACGAAAGCGCATCCGATCCGTTTTGGTAAGACCGAGATTTCCACGCCGTATACGGCAATGCGGTATCAGGCGCAGAACAAAGCGGATATCGATAAGATTTCCCAGGCTTTGCAGAAGATGACGCATGAGGATCAGACGTTAAAGGTAGTCAACGACGCGGAGAACAAACAGACATTATTATATGGTATGGGCGATCTGCATCTGGAAGTCGTTACGAGCAGACTGCTCAGCGAATATAAAGCGGGCATCAGGCTTTCCCAGCCGAAAGTTGCTTACAGAGAGACGATCCAGAAAAAATCGGATGTGGAATATAAATATAAGAAACAGTCCGGCGGACACGGCCAGTACGGTCATGTTAAGATGAAATTTGAACCGTCGGGTTCTCTGGAAGATTCCTATGTATTTGAGCAGATGGTAGTAGGCGGCGCCGTACCTAAGAATTTCTTCCCGGCTGTGGAAAAAGGGCTTCAGGATTCCGTTGTGAGCGGACCGTTAGCCGCTTATCCGGTAGTCGGCGTTAAGGCCATTTTATACGATGGCTCTTATCATCCGGTAGACTCTTCCGAAATGGCATTCAAAATGGCGACGATACAGGCGTTTAAGAAAGGCTTTATGGAAGCGAAGCCGATACTTCTCGAACCTATCGCTTCTTTGAAGGTGACGGTGCCGGATGCTTATACCGGCGATATTATGGGAGATCTGAACAAACGACGTGGAAGAGTGCTCGGCATGAATCCGACCACAGACGGCAGGCAGATCATCGAAGCGGATATTCCGGTATCCTGTTTGTATGGTTATTGTACCGATCTGCGTTCCATGACGGGCGGCAGAGGCACCTATGAATACCAGTTCGCAAGATATGAGCAGGCGCCAGGCGATGTACAGGAGAAAGAAGTTGCGGCAAGGGCGAATAAAGTAGAGGCAGGAGAAGAATAGTGTGAGAAGAACTTCTAAAGCTCATGCCAATGGGCATTTCGCTAAGAAGTTCTACGATTCGCTTCGCGAATCTTTCTCGCACTGGAGAATGCCTGAAATACCGGACACATATGAATTCGTGTGTAAAAGGGTCTGACCTTTTTGTCAGATAAATATCCTTTTTGGAGAAGAAAAAACGGGATGCGGATGTATTGGGGAATACAGCATCCTGTTTTTTATTTTGGCCGGACTGCCGCGCGTGCGCTTTCCGGCGGTGCGGAATTAAAGGTTGACAAATTATCCGGGTATAGTAAAATAATGGTCAGATTGAAAAAGTATACGGAAGTATAGCGGAGCAGGTGTCCGGCAGAACGGACAGATAGGAGCAGACATGGCAGAGATTTATAATCACAGAGAAGTGGAGCAGAAATGGCAGAAGATATGGGACGACGAGAAAGCGTTCAGGACCTCCGGGGACTATTCCAAACCTAAGTATTATGCGCTTGTTGAGTTTCCTTATCCGTCAGGGCAGGGGCTTCATGTAGGGCATCCGAGGCCCTATACGGCGCTCGATATCGTTGCGAGAAAAAGGAGAATGCAGGGCTATAACGTTCTTTATCCGATGGGCTGGGATGCTTTCGGTCTGCCAACGGAAAATTATGCGATTCAGAATCACATTCACCCGCGGGTCGTGACGGAGAATAACATAAAGCATTTCAGGAGCCAGCTGCATGCGCTGGGCTATTCTTTTGACTGGGACAGGGAAATCAATACGACCGATCCGGATTATTATAAATGGACACAGTGGATCTTTCTGAAATTATTTAAAGCTGGGCTGGCTTATAAATCGGAAATGCCGATCAACTGGTGTACTTCCTGTAAAGTCGGGCTTGCGAATGAAGAGGTGGTGAACGGCGTCTGCGAAAGATGCGGTTCCGAAGTGGTCCGCAAGGTAAAAAGCCAGTGGATGTTAAAGATCACGGAATATGCGGATAAGCTCATCCAGGGGCTCGATACGGTGGATTATGTCGAGAAGGTCAAGGTTTCCCAGAAAAACTGGATCGGGAAATCGACCGGCGCGGAAGTGGACTTTGCGATTAAGGGAAAAGAAGATAAGCTCCGCGTTTATACGACCAGATGCGATACGCTTTTTGGCGCGACCTACATGGTCGTTTCTCCGGAACATCCGTTGCTCGATAAATATAAGGATGAATTGAAGAACTGGGATGAAATATGCGCTTACAGGGAACAGGCCGCGAGAAAGTCCGATTTCGAGAGGGCGGAGTTAGCAAAGGATAAGACCGGCGTTAAGCTTGACGGGATGTCCGCGATCAATCCTGTCAATGAAAAAGAAATTCCGATTTTTATTTCCGATTATGTCCTGATGGGTTACGGCACGGGCGCGATTATGGCCGTACCGGCGCACGACGAAAGAGACTGGGATTTTGCAAAGAAATTCGGCCTGCCGATCATCGAAGTGGTGGCGGGCGGCAGAAACGTACAGGAAGAAGTTTATACGGACGTGGCGACAGGCATCCTCTGCAACTCCGATTTCCTGAACGGCCTGCATGTGGCGGAAGCGAAGGAAAAAATGATTGCTTTTCTGGAAGAAAAGGGAATTGGCGCCGCCAAGACGAATTTTAAATTAAGGGACTGGGTATTTTCCAGACAGCGCTACTGGGGAGAACCGATTCCGATCGTGTATTGTGAGAAATGCGGTTATGTGCCGCTCGATGAAAGCGAGCTGCCGCTGCAGCTGCCGGAGGTGGAAAGCTATATGCCGACGGATAACGGCGAATCGCCGCTGGCGGCAATGACTGATTGGGTCAATACTGCCTGCCCATGCTGTGGAGGCCCGGCAAAACGGGAGACAGATACGATGCCGCAGTGGGCGGGTTCCTCCTGGTATTTCCTGCGTTACACGGATCCGGAGAACAAAGAAGCGCTGGCCGGTAAAGAAGCGCTGGATTACTGGATGCCGGTAGACTGGTACAACGGCGGCATGGAGCATACGACGCTGCATCTTCTGTATTCCCGTTTCTGGCATAAGTTTTTATATGACCAGAAGGTCGTGCCCTGCCCGGAACCGTATGCGAAGAGGACTTCGCACGGCATGATTCTTGGAGCCAACGGTGAGAAAATGAGCAAATCCCGCGGCAATATCGTCAATCCGGACGATATCGTCAGGGAATACGGCGCGGATACGCTGCGTACCTATGAGATGTTTATCGGCGCTTTCGACCTGTCGGCTTCCTGGTCGGAGGACGGCGTAAAGGGATGCCGCCGTTTCCTGGAAAGGGTATGGAAATTACAGGATATCATGACCGATGAGAGCGGTTATTCCAAAGATCTGGAGACGAAGATGCACCAGACGATCAAAAAGGTCGGCAATGATTTTGAAAACCTGAAATACAATACGGCGATCGCGGCCATGATGGCGCTGATCAACGAATTTTATAAGAAGAACAGCGTTACGAGGGAGGAATACAGGACCCTGCTCGTCCTGCTCAATCCGGTCGCGCCGCATATTACGGAAGAGCTGTGGCAGAGCGTCGGGTTTGCGGGAAGATTATACCAGACCGGCTGGCCGGGATATGAGGAAGCCAGGACCGTGGAAATGGATGTGGAAATCGCAGTCCAGATCAACGGTAAGATGAGGGCGGCGCTGATGATCGGCAAGGATGACCCGAAGGACGACGTCCTCGCCAGGGCGAAAGAGGCCGTAGCCGATAAGCTGACCGGAAACATCGTAAAAGAAATTTATGTTCCGGGAAGGCTTGTGAATATTGTCTGTAAATAGAAGCTTCCGGAGTCCCGGAGACTGCAGGGCATGCAGTTTCCGGGACTCTTCCGTTAAGAATTCTTTCTGTTGCGGTACACCGCGGTCATTTTATTCATTTTTTCAATCTCTTCGGGCGCGGCGTATTTTTGCAGGGTGCTGATAATGGTATCCATTTCCTCTTCCGTAAAACTGATATTTTTTTCCCGGCCGCGTTTGGCGACCGCCATCAGGAAGGGGAGCATCTGCTCTTTGGAAAGCCCGCTGCTTTCAAAAACCAGCGTCTGCAGAAAATTCAGCTTGGCTTTATCGATATGTGCAACATCGGGATCATCTAACCATGATGCCATGGGAAAACCTCCTAACATGTAATTATTTCAGAATGCGCTATGTCTGGCTGCTGAACGAATCGAACATCGCTTTTTGTTCAGGAGAGAGCATACTCATCAGAATATTTTCCATAGAAGAGCCGTCGGCGTTCTCATTTCCCATATCCGGGAACATTTCCTGCATGGAGTTCATTGTCTGACTCATTTCCTGATACATTTCCATCATCTGGAGCATGGATTCCATCTGTTCTAACTGTTTTACCTCCGCTTCCGTGCAGTAGGGCTTTAATTCGCTGCAGAGTTTTTTCATATCAGGAGCGCTTCTTTCCTGCGGGGCCGAACAGACGTGGAAGGGATGCTTCCTGCAAATATCCATTGTGTATTTCAGTTCCATATACTTGATGTAGATTGCCATATTTTTCTGCATGGAAGGGTCGATGTAGGGAAGAAGAACCTTGAATTTCTGTATTTGATTGTTGGTGTATAAGGCATCAAATGCCATAACGTTCGACGATTCCTCTTTCATTGTCCCCTGTGCCTTTCGATGCCTGAATGAACTTATCAAAGTATATGCGTGATAAGAGAAAAATAGGCTCACACAAGGAGCCTATTTTCCAGATGTGCTACAAGAAATGAAAGAAAAATTAGCAGAAGGAATTACCGCAGCAGCTAAAGAGGATCAACAGCCAGATCCAGCTGCCGCATCCGTCGGAGTTGTTGTTGAAAAGGCTGAGACCGTTTCCGCCGCATCCACAGCCGTCGTTGTTATTGCCGCAGATAGAAAGTAAAACGATAAGCCAGATCAGGGAACAGCATCCGTTCGATCCCTCTCTTGTGTTATTGCATCCGCATTGAGTTGCTGATAAATCACTCATGTCTTTATGCCTCCATGTTTTTATTTTGTTTTATGGTTTATCTTATGTGCATGGCAGGTCCAGGTTTCCGTTGAAAAGAAAAAATAGTAAAATTTATAAAAAGAAAATGGAAGAGCTTCCTGTAAAAAATGCACAATACCATATCTGGTGTTTGATCCGGAATTTTTGCATCGCAGTTTCCACATCTGGCTGCCTTTTTTCAATTTATGAAATATCGTTTATTATTTTTCTACATTGCCGGAAGCAGAAAGGAGTTGCATTTCTGCTTTTTGTTATGGTATAACTACTTTATCATCTATCCATTCTTTGAAGAATTCTTTTTGATCTGTATGACATTTTCAGATTTCCACGATTCAAGAGCGATGATTCCACAAAAACAATGTAAAAAGGAGAGTAGAGCATGAGGAAAAAAATGATGAAAGGCGCGGCGGCTGCAGCGATGACAATCGCCGGCGTTATATCGGCAGTATTCCCGGTACTGGCGGATTCGCCCATAAAGAGCGGCGGAAATCTGGTCTACGGGGAAGGGGAAGTATCTTTGCATGCCTCAGATCTTGAATACCTGTATGCCGGGGCGGAGAAACTGCAGCAGGAACAGGGACTGACGGAGCTGCCCGATACGCCGGAAGCGGCCGCAGGGAGAAAAGAACAGCTTTCTTCCAGGGGGGTCATTCAGTATGCGGACGGAGCGGTCGTTATGGATGCTTCTGATTTCGGCCGCCTGGCGGACTGGATGGACGGTCTGGAAAGGGCTTATGCGGACAGCACGGCGAAAGCCGTGGAAGCGCTGGGCGGAATCGGAACTTTTTTCAGGACGGACGGTTCCATAACGCATGAGCCGGAAGAGGCGGCGGACTCCGGCATGGAGGCCGGAAAGCTGCCTTATTCTAAAATAAGCGATGGAATTTCGCAGTCCCAGTCGGTAACGCATCTTGCGGAACAGCAGATCGGGGCGGCCGCCGCGGGAAACCTGAGCAGGGGAACTGCGGCATGGGTCGATGGGAAACTGCTCATCGGCAATGGGGCGGATAACGATGCCTGCTATCAGAAAGGCTATTCCGCCGGAGAGGCGGCCGGTTATCAGACAGGCTACGGAACGGGGGTAAAGGATGCGGAAGCGAACGTCAATCCTTCGTCCGCCAGCTATCAGGCAGGCTATGCACAGGGAAAAGCGGATTTTAAGCCGGTTATCCTTACGGGGGCGATCAGCGATTTCCCGGATTCGACAACCGAACTGCGGGGCAGCGTGCAGATCCCGGCCGGCCTGACCTATGTGTGTGCGGGTATTCAGGTGACCCCGTGCAAGGTTTATGAATATCCGAAAGTCGATATGTGGGCCGTGGATGCCAGCTGGAACTATAACAGGGATACGGGTATCGTCTCTTTCAAGCTGGGGATCGGAGGCGAAAAATATCTGGATTCCCATCCTGTTATGAACTATACGATCATGTATATTCCATAGAAATTCCTTCTATTGATAAGGCGTTCCTAAAATGATATAATGAGGTACAAAAGTGCGGTTCTGCCCGGAAGGGCGGAACCGTTCCGGACAAAGGAGTCGTTCTGATTATGGCTGATTTTATCGTTGCGGGGAGGCAGTTCCGAACCCAGGCTGATTATAAGGCAGCGCTGCGGGATCAGGCACAGATAGAAGCAATTAAGAGCAAAATAAATATGGAGCAGCCGGGAGAAGTCATTCGCTTATCTGCGGATCTGAAGGCGGGGAAATACCGGCTGGCCACGCTGGTCGGCCGGGATTTTAAAGACGAAGTACAGGAACTGGCGGAAAAATACAGGAAGCAGGGCTATACCAAAGACAGTAAGGTAAAAGTATCGAAACAGAAAAAGAAAACGGCGGGAACAGGGAAAAAGGGCGGTAAGGGCGCCGCAAAGAAAGTATCGCTGGAGGATTACGATGCAAAGATGCAGAAGGAGATCAGAGAAGTCCTGAAAAAAAGAGAAAAAAGGAGAAAACTGATCGTCGCTCTCTGCAGTATCATTGCGCTTGGCTGTTTCGGTTATTACGGCGTTTACTACTATTATGCCGATAAAACGCAGGCCGAATATAACAATCTGTCCGAATTGAAAGGCAGCGCATCTCTGATTTCCGCATCCGGCACGCAGGGCGTTACGATTCACTATACCGAGGAAGAGGACATAGATCTTACCGTGCTGGAAGAATATGAGACGCTGTATAATAAAAATAAGCGTCTGGTCGGCTGGCTCAAAATCGAGGATACGAATATTGATTATCCTGTATTACAGACGACGGATAACGTATACTATCTGGATCATAATTTTGATCAGGAATATGACCGGAACGGAAGTCTTTTTCTGGATGCGGAATGCGATATTGTGCACCGGAATACGAATCTGATTATTTACGGGCATCACATGCGTTCCGGTAAGATGTTCGGAAATCTGAATAAATACAGCAGCGAAAGCTACTACAAGGAGCATCCGACGATCCAGTTCGATACCATTTATGAAAAAGGCACTTACCAGATCATGTATGTATTCCGTTCCAAAATTTATAACGAGGATGAAATCGTTTTCAAATATTATCAGTTTTTCGATGCGGTTTCGGAAAAGGAATTTACGTCCAATATGCAGGAGATGGCGGCGCTGTCGCTGTATGATACAGGCGTTACGGCAGACTTCGGCGACGAACTGCTCACCCTCTCTACCTGCGATAACTCTGAGACGGACGGGCGTTTTGTTGTCGTTGCCAGAAGAATTCAATAGATGGAGCTTTTGAACATGGCGGAATCGAATGTCAGGAAACGGCGCTTGTAAGATTGTTAAAAAAGGTTATCATAAAGATGACGGTCAGGCTTCCGGCGCCTGCGTATAAGAACGGAATCCCGTATACCGGGAAGCGGTTCTCATGATATAGCGGAGAAAAGGCGTATTACTGTCTTTTGAACACAAAATATGGTAGTACGCTTTTTTTGGTTTCTCTAAAAAAAAACTTGCATAAATCCGCAGATATAGTAAAATAAAGTTGTGTATTACATAGGAAAAAGGGGATTATCCTGTATATGGTATTGGGGTGGGTACGATATAAGGGCATATTCTGAGCAATGTTCTGAGCGATTCTGTTTTTATTCAGGGAAAAGACTAATCAAACTGTTCAAAAATGCCGATATAATATAGTAATAACTATGTGCCGTGGTTTTGCCGTACAAAATCCGCGGCGCGGACGCCTGTTGCCAATCATGCCTTTTGACGCCGTTTCCGGAGAAGGGAATTCCGGGCAAACGGATATTTTGCTGTAATCGTCAAAAGAATTGTGTATATCATATATCAGACGGATAAAAAGTGTTACTGACAGAAGGAGAGAGTGATATGTCAAAGAAAACACCGGCCAGAAAATCAAAGAGAAGATTAAAAAGGAGCGTGAGACGGAGTCTTGCGGCTGTTTTAATGATAACCGCGATCGCGGTGGCGGCGATTCCGGTACCGGAGAACGTGGCGGCGCCGGAGGGTGGAATCTCCGCGCTGGCGGACACGGCTGCGAAAGCGGATGTGCACGATATGAAGGATTTTGTATATACGCAGACGGGCAATTATGTAAATGACGCGGACGGTAAACCGGTGTTGGATACATCGAAAGATGAGAAGGGTATCACCGGGACCAACTTTGTTCTAAATAAGTATGCGGATACAGAGATAGAGAATATCACAATAAACGAGAATGACAGTGAGGATAAAGGTACGAATACAGACAGGCCGGTCTATGCCTCCCTCGCGATTATAGAGGTAGACAACATCCTGACGCTGAACTGGCAGTTCATGTATTATAATGTGGTCAATCCGGTGAATAACAGTGTCGGCGGCGTTGTCTGCAAATATAACAGCGCCTTTTCGGCGAATCTGATAACGCTCAGCATGAATCCGATCACCGCCTACTATACGGTAGAAACTTCTAAATATGACGAGTTCTGGTACGGAAAGCGGAAAGTGGACAGCAGCGGCAATCCTGAGGTCGATACAGACGGAAATCCGGTATATACGAAAGCGCCGAATGCGCTGGCAACGACGGAAAGAACCTATAGTTATGCCGATTACGCCGGCCAGCAGGTATCCGGAGGAAGCGGGGACACGAGCTCATCCCAGGCGGATATGCTTTTCTTCCAGAAATATTTTCCGGATGACTATGCACAGGCAACGGCCGAATTTAAAGCTTACTACGACAGATACCAGAATGCGACGGGGGAGAAACCTGCGGTGCCGGACAAAGTGCTCCGTGTTGTGCCGGTCGATCGCCTGAACGACGAACAGAAGAAGCAGTATTATTGCGATAATGATACAGGCATAGCGGGAGAAGGGTATACCCTGCGGCTTGTGCACGATAACAGGCCGAATAAGACCGGAGATATTTATCTGGCCTATGGCGGCACAAAGGGAGGAGATCAGACGAATGATGACCAGGGTTATCTGGTAAGCAGCACAAGTAAGGTTCTGATGATCGCCATCGGCGATAAGACTTTTAAGAACGTCAGAAACGTTAAGAATATGACCATTCCGACGATGATAGAATACATAGGGGACGAGGCTTTCGCGGATGCGGTCCTGATGGAGAGCATCGAGATCAAAAATGCGAAGCAGATCGGCAACAGAGCCTTTAAAGGCTGCGTTGCGTTGAGGACGGTAGAGCTTGAGCAGGGGACCAGCGTCCTCGGCGCGGAATGTTTCAGCAATACCGCGCTTGAAAAAATCACGATGCCTTCTACGACCACTACGATCGGGTATGGGGCTTTCGCAAACTGTAAGAGCCTGACGTCCGTTGATATGGATGGCATCCGGACGCCCTGTGAAATCAGGGATTATGCGTTTTATGACTGTTATGCGCTGAATGAAGTTAAAATGGAGAATGCCGCGATCACCAGTATGGGAGAAGGCGTCTTTTCGGTAGTGACGGGCTCGCAGCAGTTCGGGATCACGATGCCGCGCTCGATGTCCAACGGGAATACGATCGGCAGATATATGTTTGCCGGACGTGCCGGCCTGGAGTATGTCATTTTCCCGCAATGGGGGCCGTTGAGCAGCAACAACGCTACCATACCGGACGATATCTTCCATGACTGTACCGGGCTGAGCTATGTGGAGTTCCCGGCGCCGGCGGACGCGCCGACTTCCTGCGGTTATGTTACCTTTAACCCGGAGAAGCTTTTTGCGGATATCGTTAACCTGAATTTTTATGTGAAGGGGCCTTATCAGAACAGCAATGCACAGCCTGCGGTGCCGCGCCAGAATACCTGGGTGGCAAAAACTGCGATTGAGAAGATGGCGGTGCCTTATCAGTATCGGCTGAACGGCAGGGATTACTACGAGGTCTCGCAGAGCGGATATCTTTTATGTGTCGATAAGGACAACGGGATGCTGATATCCTGTACGTTGGTGGATGAGAACGGTACGATAGAGGGCGGCGAACTGGAGATTCCCGATATGGTGGGCAATACGAAAGTAGAGGGAATCGCGACGGATTGCTTTAATAATTTCGATAACGGCAAGAGGCAGATCAAAACGCTGATCATCCGGGATAATTCTATTTCCGTTATCAACGATTCGGTTTTTGAGAATTGGGAGAATCTGCAGAAAGTATATATTGGCAATTCCGTTACCAAGGTTGGAAATAACGCGTTCAAAGGATGTAAAAAGTTAGTGGATGTTACGTTCGGGAGCCCCGCGAACGGCGATCATGCGGGATTTACGATCGGGACGGATGCGTTTAAGACGGAAAGCCCCGAGTTGACTTTCCACGGGGATATTATAGAAGGGTATGCGCCTTTTGAATGGGCGACGGCGCCTGACAATATCATCGAATCCACGATGGGAATCCGGGTATGCTATAAGAGCCTTTCCCCCAGTTTCCTGACGGTAATGTACAATCCGATTACGGGATATGTCACATTGCTCGATTATCCCAAGTACAGCCAGGTGAATGATATTCTGAACGATATCCATACGACGAGCGGGGATATCGGACCGAACAAAACGTATAAAGATTATGTATCGTGGAGAGTAGGAACGCTGTACGGCCAATATGCCGGTTCGGATTTTGACGGTTACAGGTCGGCGTTTGCCAGAGCCTGGGAAGAGGCCGGGAATGACAAAGAGGCGCGTGAAGCGGTCTATAACGATAAGGCGCTTTATGGCCCGTGGGTAAATACGGAGAATGCGGGACAGTGGAGGTCATGGCTGAGCGCTTCGGGGTCGGAGACGCCTCCGGTCACTTCCGATCCGGATAATAACGGAGGAGACCCCGGCGCGGTCAATACATTGACGGATCTGTTGTTTGAGCCGCTTGTCGTTTATGCGGCGGAAGAGGATCCGGATCCATATTATGATCATTTCGAATACGACGTCATAGAAGTTGTAACCGCGGGAGATCCATACAGACCGGCGACAACCGAAGAGCTGGCGCTTGTAAACGCAACCAAAAATATCGTAATACCCAGGGGCGTTGATTCCATTGACGTATATGGTTTCCGCTATAATCTGGATGCGGAAGGAGAAGAAGCGAATTCGCAGCTGGGCAGCAATACCGGAAATTACAGCACCTATTTCCAGAATAAGGATTGGAACGCGGCGACTTCCAACATGTATCTTTCCAGGGCTGGCGAAAACGTCGTTCCCGGACTCTTCAGCGGAACTTACAAGGATTATCCGGGGACGTCTGCGAACGAGTATGAAAAAAGCGACCGCGGCAACGACCTGATCGAATCCGTAACGATGAACAGCGTCAAATACCTGCCGGATTATGCGTTCGATAACTGCGAGCGTCTGGGCAGCGTAATACTCGGACCCGACTGTGCGGATATCGGTAAGGCTCCGTTCAGGGGATGTACCCGTTTACAGGCTGTCGGCGATAATGATTATTACAAGACGGAGAACGGCATCGTCTATTCCGTGGGATCGGACGGCTCCTATACGATCGAGGAATGCCTCTCGGCGAGAGGAAATCTCGTCGGCACATCCTATATCGATGAGGCGGTGGATCCGAATATCATGAAAGTCAGCGCGATCAAAGACGGCGCATTTGAAGACTGCGGAAGCGTTGTGCGTGTCGATCTGCGCCAGACTGCAGGGCTGTTAAAGATACCGGAGAGCTGTTTTAAGAACTGTAAGGAACTGATCGAGGTCAAACTGCCGGATTCCGTGAACAGTATTCAGAGCGAGGCGTTTGCGGAAGATTCTCCGATTACAGTGACGATTCCGGGCAGAGAAGTCTTTATTGCGACGGATGCGTTTACCCACAATGACCAGAAGGTCATGATCAGGACCTATCCGGGAACATCGGCATATGAGTATGCGACTTATTATAAGATGGGACTTGACGATACGCTCGATGCGAAGTGTCTCGTGACTTTCCTGGATTATGATGGTACGGAGCTGAAATCGGACTACATTGAAAGCGGTTCCTATGCGGAGCCGCCGGCATATCCTGAAAGGGAGAAATGGGAGTATACCGGATGGCGCGCGGCAAACAGCGTGGACGTTAAAGATAAGATCACCGAGGACACGATATTCGTAGCGCAGGGCTATTCTACCGATACGATGGTAGACGGGAAATATAAAGTAGAATTCTTCGATACGATAGATTTTGCGGTGCTCAGCACGCAGTATATTGAAGCGGGCGGCACGGCGGTTGAACCGAGAGTTCCGGAGCATCCGGGCTATACCTTCGTAAGCTGGAACGATACCTTTACGAATATCATGGGAAACAAGACGATTTACTCGATCTTCAACGTTACCGGCGGTGGCGGAACAACGAATACCAGCGGCGGCACGACCACTACGAGCGGCGGAACAACGAACACCAGCGGCGGTACGACCATTACGAGCAACAGAACGACTTCGACCAGCAGCGGCACGACCAGCAGCTCCACGAGTTCGTCATCGACGTCGGAGACTTCCACATCGGCGACGTCCACATCGGAGCAGGCGGCAGGACTGTATGCCGTAACGGTTATCGGAGGAAGCGGAAGCGGAACTTATCCGGCAGGTTCGACAGTCCTGATCATGGCGAACGAACCGGCGGCCGGCAAGCAGTTCAGCAAATGGACGGTCAATACGCAGGGCGTAACGCTGGCCAATGTCAGCACAACGCTGACGACCTTCGTGATGCCGTCGAGCAATGTGATCATAACGGCGGAGTTCATCGATAAGGCGGCGGCGCCGACAACCGGAACCGTCAGCACAAGACCGACGGGAAGTACGGACGGCGGCAGCAGCGGCAATAATGGAAATACGAGAGTGGATATTACGAAGCCGGGCATCAATAATAAGGATCTGGCGACGGCGGATGTCAACGGTTCTACGGATAACTTCGTTGTGAAGATTTCCGAGACGCCGGAAGCAACGCAGGCAGTTATGAACGCTCTGACGAATAAGTATGGCAGTCTTGACAACCTGCTGTACTACGCGATGGATATCAGCCTGTACGATTCCACGGGAACGACGAGGATTACGGATACGACGGGCCTGACAGTGGATATTACGATACCGCTCCCGGATGCGCTGATTACTTACGGCGGCAATAATATGATGGGCGCTGTCGTATCGGGCCAGATGGAAGATTTGTCCGAACGGTTCACCACGATTAACGGCGTGCCATGTATCAGCTTTACGGCAACGCACTTCTCGCCGTATACGATTTATGTCAATACGCAGAACCTGTCGGAAGGCCTGCTGGATTCGACGCCGAAGACAGGCGACCCGATTCATCCGAAATGGTTCTTATCAATCGGCCTTGCGTGCCTGTCTGTCATTCTCTTTATGAAGAAAGACAGGAAAACGGCGGTCAAGAAGACAGCATAAAAGATGATTCATGGGAGTGCGTCCTATGGGGAAAAAAATCAGAAGAGCAATAGGGGCTATGTTGATGGCGATAGCGATCGCCGTCACACAGCTGCCTGTATCGGATGTGGAGGCGGAAGGATCCGCTGCGGATAACGCGGCGGAAAATCCGGCTTCCGTATCTGATTTTCAGGTAAATGGAACTACATTAGTGAAATATAATGGCACGTCTGAAAACGTGTCTGTTTCTGGTTATGTGGAAAAGATAGAGGCGGAGGCGTTTGCCGGAAATGAATCTATCCGGACAGTCGTAATCGGTGATGGCGTAAAGAGCATCGGTTCCGGCGCGTTCAGGGGATGCAGCCAGCTGCAGGCGGTGACGGTAGCGGACTCAGTAGAGACGATAGAGCAGGCGGCTTTTGCGGATTGCCCCTCTTTGAGCAGCGTTCAGATCGGCAGGGGGTTAAAGGAGCTGGGCAACGGCGCTTTTGCAGGAGATATCAGTCTGGCGGATGTAGGCTTCAGCAGCAGGAATCCCGGTTTTATCTGTGATGACGGCGCGATTTACAGCAAAGACGGGGAAAGCGTCCTCTATGCGCTGCTGGCGGGAAGGCAGAACGGCTATTACGCCATGCCGTCTACGGTCAGCACGATCAGGACGTATGCTTTCTGGGGAAACAGGAATTTGCAGAGCGTAGATATCAGCGGCAATGTAAGCGAAATTTCGGCTTACGCTTTTTCCAACTGCTGTAATCTGAAGCTCGTGAATATTCCTTATTCGGTGAGAACGATTTCGCTGAAAGCGTTTGAGGACTGCGTCCGCCTGCGCAATATTACCATTCCGATTTCCGTGAACTCCATACACAGCACCGCTTTTGACGGCTGTACGAAGCTGAATATTCAGGCGGAAGAGGGAAGCGTGGCAAAGAGTTTTGCGGATACGCTTTTATTGGAAGATATTGAAGTGGCGGAATATGAAGATACGCCGTTTAATACGGTGGACGGCCTGGTGCCGGAAACCGATGATACACAGGACGAAATGGCGGAAGAGCCGGATTATTATCATGAGGTGACTCATATCAATCCGCTGGAATCGGAGGAGGATGCTTCCGTAAAGGGAAAGTCCAGAATCCTCGATAATCAGGTTGTCATTTTCATGGACAATGCGGGTGCGACTGTCAATACCGGCAACGCTGACCTTACGAAGTATGAAGGGATCGTTATGGGCGATACGGGGGAGACGATTGCGGGCATATCCGGCAATACGGGGAAAAAGGGTTCCGCTTTTCCGAAATATGCGATCGTGAACGATGTGATTATCGCCGATCAGGCTTATTATGGCGACGGGCGGACATTTATCGAAATACCGGATACCATTACGGAAATCGGCGAATTTGCCTTCGCGCGTTCCGCGCTGACAGATGCCGTAATTCCGGAGGGCGTTACCCGGATCGGGTATGCCGCTTTTTATCATTGCGACGGATTGACCAATGTGGTCATACCGGGTACGGTGACGGAAATTGAGCCTGCGGCTTTTGCCAATACCGCCTGGATCAGGAATTGGGAACAGAGCGCCGGGGAGAGCTTTTTAATCGTCGGCGACGGTATTTTGCTGGATTATCGTGGAAATGACAGCGTTGTTGTCATTCCGGACGGGGTGAAAACGATCGGCGCGGGCGCGTTTGAGGCAGAAACAGGCATTACGAAGGTCGTTATCCCGGACAGCGTGGAGACGATCGGGGAAGGGGCTTTTGCCGGATGCGGCAGCCTGACGGAGATGGAAGGCGGCGGGTCGGTGCGCCGGATAAAGGACAGGGCTTTTCAGGGATGCCCGATGCAGACGATCCGTATTCCGGCATCTGTGGAAGAAATCGGGCTAAGAGCATATGATACGGCGGATTCGATAAAAGCGGCGGGAAGCGGAATCGTCGTTTTTGAAGGGACATCTTTGCCGGGACTGTCTTATGAGGAATCTTCCGGCAAATTATATAATGATACCTACAGAGGGCTGGCATTCGAGGGCATCAATGCTGCGGTCGTGCCGGCCAATGTGAATGATTTTGAAGGAACCGTTCTCGATGGCGGACTGTCCGGTTTCCGGGGCATTATCTGTCATGCGGAAAATAAGGAGAAGGCGTTGAAGATCTGTCAGATGGATCCGGACGGCGTTTCCTTAATTTCTTATCCGGATACCTATAGACTCAGTACGGTCGATTATACGCTGGATAAGGTGCAGCTTCCCAGAACGCAGGGCGCTGGTGCGGCAGATCAGGGCGGGGCCGGAAGCGGTTCCGGGACAGAATCCGGCGTGCTCGTCCTCATCGACAGCAATTCCATCGAAAACGGAGCGCCTGCGGGCGCGGTCCTGGACGGCGCGGACGGCGGATATCTTCTCAGGATAGCGGACAGCAGTGATGCAAAAAAGGCGATTCAGAATGCTTATAAAAATGTTTATGGCAGCCGGACGCCGTCGAATCTGCAGGCTTATGAGATAACGCTGCAGGAAGCCGGGACTTCCATACCGATTACCGGGCTTGGAAAGCAGACGATGGAGATTACGATACCTTTTCCCAGGGGCATCGGAGGAGAAAACCTGCATGTGGTCTGTCTCGATGCGAACGGGCAGCTGGAAGAAGCGGACAGCAGGGTCGTTTCCATAGGCGGCGTGGACTGCATCGCTTTTCGGGCGGGACATTTTTCCTCTTATGGCATTTATAATTATATTTCCGGGAATACGGCGGTCGTCAGCAATGGGCAGGCAGTTTTCACAAGCGCCTCCGGTATCAGGGACGCTTCGCCCGATACCGGCGATTACAGCATCCATCCGAAATGGTTTCTCGGAATCGGTCTTTTCTTTATGGGGCTTGCATTATTCTTTTATCGCGGGAAAAGATATATATCATATTAGTCAAGATGCTGTTATTGGGAAGCGGGTGAGATGATGGACGCATTGAGAAAAGAGGAAATGCACACAATAGATGATATTTATGCGCTGCCGGAAGGGCAGCGCGCGGAGTTAATTGATGGGAAAATCTATTATATGGCGCCGCCAAATACCAGGCATCAGATGCTTGTTTCGGATTTGTCTTATCGGATAAGAGATTATATTGAGCGCAGTCATGGAGCGTGCCATGTGTTCATGGCGCCATTCGCCGTATTCCTGAATAAGAATGATAGAAATTATGTAGAGCCTGATATCAGTGTAATATGCGATAAAGATAAGATGAATGAGAAAGGATGCTGCGGTGCGCCGGACTGGATTATCGAAATTGTTTCTTCGGGAAGCCGTAAGATGGATTATTATACGAAGCTGTTAAAATACCGTGCGGCGGAGGTTCGGGAATACTGGGTTGTGGATCCGGATAAAAAAACGGTGACGGTATATAATTTTGAAAATGATAATATGGAAGAATATTCTTTCGGCGAAGAAGTACCTGCGGGCATTTATCCGGGATTCACAATAAAAGTGGAGTAGCTTCCGGCAATGAATGCCCCCGCCGAATATGGAACGGAAATAAAACTCCCGGCATAAAATAAGGAAAAAGCCGGGAGTTTTTTATGTACCGCGTTAGAAAACAATTAGGCTGCACCGAACGCTTACAGTCCTCATGCGAGGGCGCCCCGGTCACGGTTGCAGTTTTGGATACAGGAATTTATGAACACCCCGACCTGGCAGGCCGGATCGTGGCCTTTCAGGATTTTGTAAACGGCCGGAGCGGGATGTATGACGATAGCGGGCACGGGACCCATGTTGCGGGATGCATTGGCGGGAACGGCCGTATGTCGAACGGAAAATACCGGGGAATTGCGCCTCAGTGCCTTTTTTGCGTCGGAAAGGTATTGAATGAAAAAGGAGAGGGCGCCATTGACAGCATGTATCAGGGGCTTCGGTGGATCATCCGGAACCGTCCGCATTATCATATCCGTGTGTTAAATATTTCGGTAGGAATCGGGGAACCGGATGAAAAGAGGAAGGTCGCAGAGGTGATCGGCCTGTTGGAAACGGCCTGGAAGGAGGGAATCGTCGTCGTGTGCGCCGCCGGGAATGCGGGGCCTGGGAACGGGACGATATCGCCGCTTGGCAATAGCCGGAAAGTGATTACAGTGGGCTGTCATGAGGGCGGTTATTTTGGCAACCGGAAAGGATTGTGCGAAAATTATTCGGGCCGTGGAGATGCGGATGATTTTGTCCGGAAACCGGATATCGTCGCGCCCGGAACCGATATTATGTCCTGCGGTATCAAAGGGAGCAGTTATGTGAAAAAAAGCGGCACATCCATGGCGACGCCGATCGTATCGGGGGCGGCGGCGCTGCTCTTACAGAAACATCCTTATATGAATAATGAGCAGGTGAAGCGGAAACTGGTCTACAGCGCAATGGATCTTGGCGAATCCTGGAATAAACAGGGGTGGGGGATGTTAGATATTCAAAGCCTGCTGGAGCAAGAGGCTTGACACAATCGGTATGATTGTATACAATGATACCGTAATGGAAAAATGTCCCTGTGGAGACATTTTTTATTGCAGGCTGAAAGAAAGGCATGGTTATGAAAGTGAACGACTATGACATTCGTAAGACGGTAAACGATAAATATTCCCTGCGCGGCAGAGTGTTTCAGAAAATCAGGGAAGATATTCTGAGCGGCAAGTATAAGGAACACGAAGAACTGAAAGAGGTTGCGATCGGAGAAGAGCTGGGGGTGAGCCGAACCCCTGTCAGGGAAGCGTTCAGGCAGCTTGAACTGGAGGGGCTGCTTCAGATCATTCCCAATAAGGGAGCCTATGTAACGGGAATTACGGCCAAAGACGTCAAGGACATTTATATGATCCGTTCTCTGTTAGAAGGGCTTTGCGCGAGAATGGCAACGGAGAAGATGAGCGAAGAACAGCTGGAGGAGATGGAGGAAAATATTTATCTGGCGGAATTTCATGCCGGAAAGGGGCATATGGATCAGATGGCGGAGCTGGACAATCGTTTCCACGATATTCTTTACGAGGCATGCGATTCCAAGATGCTGGAGCATCTGCTCCGGGATTTCCACCAGTATGTTCTCCGCGTCAGACAGAAAACGCTGTCTACGAATACGCGGGGGCTGGCTTCCAATAACGAGCACAGGCAGATTATGGAGGCGATTAAGGCCAAGGATGCGAAGAAGGCGGAGCAGCTTGCCAACCAGCATATGATCAATGCCTATGACAATATGGTGAAGAACGGATTATTTGAGATTTACGGAGAGGAAAAGGAACAGGAAACGGATAAGAAAGAGAGGAAGAGAGATGGAAAAAATTAAGATGACGACCCCGTTAGTCGAGATGGACGGAGACGAAATGACGAGGATTCTCTGGAAGATGATCAGGGACGAGCTGTTGCTGCCTTATATCGACCTGAAAACGGAATACTATGATCTGGGTCTGGAATACCGCAATGAGACCGACGATCAGGTAACGCTCGATTCCGCGGAGGCGACGAAGAAATACGGTGTTGCCGTAAAGTGCGCGACAATTACGCCCAATGCGGCCAGAATGACGGAGTATAAGCTGAAAGAGATGTGGAAAAGCCCGAACGGGACGATTCGTGCGGCGCTTGACGGGACCGTATTCCGCGCGCCGATCATCGTCAAGGGAATCGAGCCCTGCGTAAGGAACTGGGAAAAACCGATTACGCTGGCCCGCCACGCATATGGGGACGTCTATAAGAATACGGAAATCAAAGTGCCGGGAGCCGGAAAGGCGGAGCTCGTTTTTACGGGAGAGGACGGCGCCGAAATCCGGGAGACGATACATCAGTTTACCGGTCCCGGTATTTTACAGGGCATCCATAATACGGACAAGTCCATCGCCAGCTTCGCGAAAGCCTGCTTTAATTATGCACTGGATACGAAGCAGGATCTGTGGTTCGCTACCAAGGATACGATTTCCAAAAAATACGATCATAACTTCAAGGACATTTTCCAGGAGATTTATGAGACGGAGTATGCGGAGAAATTCGCCCAGGCCGGCATCGAGTATTTCTATACGCTGATCGACGATGCGGTGGCGAGAGTTATGAAGGCCAAAGGCGGTTTTATCTGGGCCTGCAAGAATTATGACGGTGATGTCATGAGCGATATGGTATCGTCCGCTTTCGGTTCCCTCGCGATGATGACTTCCGTGCTCGTATCCCCTTCCGGGGTCTGTGAATACGAGGCGGCCCATGGAACGGTACAGCGCCATTATTATAAGCATTTAAAAGGAGAGGAGACTTCCACGAACTCCGTCGCGACGATCTTTGCATGGACGGGCGCGCTCCGGAAACGAGGGGAGCTGGACGGCATAAAAGAGCTGATGGATTTTGCCGATAAGCTGGAAAAAGCGACGATTCAGACGATCGAGGCCGGGAAGATGACAAAGGATCTGGCGCTCATTACATCGTTAAAAGACGTTACCGTTTTGAACAGCGGGGACTTTATTAAGGCGGTCAGAGAGACTTTTGACAGTCTGTAAAAGGGAAGCCGGAAGGCCGGGTGGAGACATCCGGCCTTTTCATGATTCTTCCGACAGAAGCTCCCATTTCTCATATAAAGCTTCCAGTTCGGTTTCATTCTGCTCTTTTTCTTTCGATAGTTCCTGTAATTTCGCGACGTCGGTACAGATTTCCGGTTCCGCCATTTTCAGATCGATTTCCGTATTCCGCGTTTCCAGAGCTTCGATGGCTTCCTCGCATTTTTTCAGGTCGTTTTCTTTCTTGCGCTTTGCGGCCTGCTGTTCCTTGCGGAGCTTCCAGTCCAGCTTATTTTCGGAAGCCGTTTTCTCCGCGGAAGGGATTGCGGAAGCGTTCGGCGCGAAAGCCTGGAAAGCGGTCCCTGCAGAGGCCTGAGCGGGTGAAGAGGCGGCGGAAGCGTTCTGGGCCTTCTTTTCGAGATAATATTCATAGTTTCCCCGATATTCGGTCAGCACCCGTCCGCTCAGTTCCAGAATGCGTCCTGCCGTCCGGTTGATGAAATAGCGGTCATGGGAGACGTAGAGGACCGTTCCGGTATAACCGTTCAAAGCGCTTTCCAGAATTTCTTTGGACATAATATCCAGATGGTTTGTCGGCTCGTCGAGGATCAGAAAATTGGATTCCGAGAGCATCAGTTTGGCGAGGGAGAGCCGTCCCCGTTCGCCGCCGCTCAGGGCGGAAATCTTTTTGAATACATCCTCTCCGGTAAAAAGGAACGCGGCGAGCGTATTTCGGATCTCCGTGTTGTTCAGATACGGATAGTCGTCCGAAATTTCTTCAAACAACGTCTTTTCCGGATGCAGGACATGATGCTCCTGGTCGTAATAGCCGATTTCTACGTTTGCGCCGAGGCGGATGCGGCCGCCGTCGGGCGGCAGCAACTCGTTGATGATCTTTAAGATCGTCGTTTTGCCGGTTCCGTTGTCGCCGATGATGGCGGCGTGCTCCCCGCGCTTCAGCTCGAAGGAGAGTCCGTCGAAAAGCTTTAAAGGGCCGAACGATTTGGAAATATCTTCCACGCGAAGAACATCGTTTCCGCTTAAAATCCGGGGTTCCAGATGCAGCTTCATATCGTTTCGAACCTCCGCAGGCTTTTCCAGAACGTCGATTTTGTTCAGCATTTTTTCACGGCTCTCGGCGCGCCTGATGGATTTTTCCCGGTTAAAGGATTTCAGCTTCTCGATGACCGCTTCCTGATGCCTGATCTCGCGCTGCTGGTTCATATAGGCATTGTACTGCATAAGGCGAAGCATTTCCTTTTTGGCGGCATAGGCGGAATAGTTGCCGGTGAATACGGCGGCTTTCGTGTTGTCCAGCTCGATGACTTTTCCGGCAATGCGGTCCAGAAAGTAGCGGTCATGGGAAACGATGATAACGGCGCCCTTATAATTCAGAAGATAGGTTTCCAGCCAGGCGATGGAGGACATATCGAGATGATTCGTAGGCTCGTCCAGAATAATCAGATCCGGTTTCTGCAAAAGCAGTTTTCCCAGCGCAACGCGGGTCTTCTGACCGCCGGAAAGCGTCTCGATGGATTTGGAAAATTCGTCTTCCAAAAATCCGAGGCCCTTTAATACGCCCGTCAGTTCGCTTCGGTAAGCATAGCCGTTAGCAGATTCAAAGGCGTGCGTTAAGCCTGTGTATTCTTCCATCAGTTTCGGAAGCGTTTCTTCGGAAGCGTCTTTCATCTGCAGTTCCAGGCCGCGCATCCTCTGTTCCATATCGACGATGTTCTGCCTCACCGAGAGCAGCTCGTCATAAATGGTGTTTTCGCTGGAGACCGCCTGATGCTGGGAAAGGTAGCCGATGGTCTTATCTTTTGCGGTCGTGACAGTCCCCCCGTCAGCGGACAGCTCTCCCATGATAATACGCAGCAGCGTTGTTTTGCCGGCGCCGTTAATGCCGACGAGGGCGGCTTTGTCATATTCTTCGATATGAAAGGAGACGTCTTGCAGAACGGGCACCTCCTGAAATGATTTCTCTATATGGCTGACGGAAAGTATCATCTGATATCCTCTCTTTCTTTCTCAGATTAGTTTACAGAGGAAACTGCGAACTGTCAATTTCCTGACGGGAAAATTTGACAGGAAAAATATATTTTTATATACTTGGTTAAGACGGAGGAGAAAAGAATATGCTGGCAGTTTTATTGAGTTGGATTTATACGGCGTTCATCTGTATATTAATTGGGATTGGCGTGCTGAGCCTTGTGAAAAATGGCAGATTTTCCCTGACGCATTATGTGGTGGCGGGTATCATTGCGATTACGGTTTATGTGGAGTTTTTCAGCATTTTTGGAAGAATCGGTGCTCTGGCGCATGGAATCATGCTCGTATCGGCGCTGCTCATCGGATATTTCAGAAGAAAAGAGCTTGGGCGGCTTCTGGAAAAATACCGCGTTATCCTGTGCTCGTGGGAAGGCTTTTTTTATGGCTGCTTTATTCTGCTGATCGCCTTTTTTTCATCGAGGGGCGAATTTCATACGGATACGAATATCTACCATGCGGCGGCAATCCGTTTATATGAAGAATACGGCGTCCTGAAAGGCGCCGGCAATCTGCAGCTCCATTATGCCTATAACAGCGCTTACCTTGCATTTGCATCCATTTTCAGCCTGAACTGGCTTTTTGGACGTTCTCTGCATACGACGACAGGGTTTTTGGAAGCGATCATGTGCCTGTATGCTTTTCACGGATTAAAGGATTTTAAACGGCATGAGAGCCATATGGCGGATATGATGCGGATTGGGATTCTGTTCTACACGCTGGTCAATGTAACGCGCAGTATGTCGCCTGCCACGGATTATGCGGTCATGTTCTTTGCGCTCTTCATTATGACGGCGTGGTGCGATAACATGGAGCAGAAAACGGGGGGTATGGAAGGATTCGCCCTCTTATCCGTTGCGGCGGTTTTTGTCGCTACGTTGAAATTTTCGGCCTGTCTGCTCGTCCTTCTCGCCGTTTATCCGGCGGCCCTGCTGATAAAAGAGAAAAAATGGAAGGAAATTGCGCGCTGTCTTCTGTGCGGCTGTATCATCCTGCTTCCTTTTTTCATCCGGAACTATCTGATTTCAGGATGGCTTCTGTATCCTTTTGACGGTATCGACATCTTCCGGCCGGAATGGAAGGTCCCCAGGGAATATCTTCTGGTGGATGCCGGACAGATTAAGGCATGGGGCAGGTGCCTGTATGACATCGATAAACTTGATCTTCCGGTAACGGAGTGGATTTCCGTCTGGTGGGAGCATCAGTTCCGATATGAACAGATGTTTCTTGGCGCGGTGGTTCTTGCTGCTCTCCTGCAGCTGATCGTTCTGCTTATAAGACTGGTAAGGAAACGTCCGCCCTGTTTTCCGCTTGTGGCGCTGCATCTCGCTGTCTGGGGAAATCTTGCGGTGTGGTTTTTTCTGGCGCCTTTTATCCGGTATGGCCTTGCTTTTTTATTTGCGGTCATCATGCTGGCGGCAGGGGAATGTATCAGCATAAAGAGGGAAGGGTTTGCCAGCATTGTGACAGGGAGCCTGTTGTTCTGTATCCTCGTTTCCGTCAGTCCGTATTGGGATCAGTATATTACGGATGCGGGCGTTTTTATCAAACATACGCTGCGGGAGCCTTATTACCTTCTGCAGAAGGATTATGACGCCGGGAATATGGAAAGTTATGAAATCAATGGGAACCGGATCTATTTCTCGACGGAGGACGAGGTGAACAGTTATCATGTTTATCCGGGGACGTGTTATGAACATATGCTGGAGCGGAGTACCCTGATAGGAGAAGAAATCGAGGACGGTTTTCGGGCAGAATAAAAAGCGTATGGGCTGAACTTGCGCTTTTGGAACAGATAGAATATAATAAAGACTATGGAAAAATGATACAGGAGGCAGCATCGGTGGAAGAAAAAGAGATTTCACAGGCTGTTATCGGCCGTCTGCCGAGATATTTCAGATATCTTGGGCAGCTGAAGGATGAAGGGACCGAAAGGGTATCCTCGCAGGAATTAAGCGATATTATGAAGGTCACCGCATCCCAGATACGCCAGGATTTGAACCATTTCGGAGGATTCGGCCAACAGGGATATGGCTATAATGTCAGTTATTTATATGAAGAGATCGGCAGGATTCTGGGCCTTGATAAGGAACATAAACTGATTATTATCGGCGCCGGGCATTTGGGACAGGCTCTGGCAAATTATGTGAATTTTGAGCGGAGAGGATTTATTTTCAGCGGTATTTTCGATAACAATCCCGCCATTTACGGCACGAGGATACGGGATATCGAGGTGCGCCCGGTAGAAGAAATGGAATCCTTTATCAGGAGCAATGATGTGGATATCGCGGTGCTCACCATACCGAAACAGAGCGCCGCCGCCATAGCGGAACGTCTGGTATCCTGCGGCATCAGGGCGATTTGGAATTTTGCGCATGTGGATCTGAACGTGCCGGAAGAAATCCAGGTGGAAAACGTTCATTTGCTGGACAGCCTGATGAAGCTTTCCTATAATCTTGCTTCCCGCAGAAAGTGAGGGTCATGTACGATGCCAATGAAAAAGGATGATTTGAAAACGGTTCTGGCGGGGAAAAATATCCCCATTTTAACGCTGGACAATAAATGGCATAAGCTCATAACTCCGGCGGACAGGACCCCGCAGATGAAAGCGCTCGAAGAGAAACTGAACGAGCTCGTCAAAAGGCAGGGGAAGGTCACGACGGACGGGAAAGACATCGTTAAGATCAAGAAGAAGCTTATGAGCGAAGTGCTTGCTATCGCGGACGCGCTATCCAAAGATCCTTATAATCAGAAACTGTTGAAGGATATGGAGGAGCACGAGCGGCTTTTGAAGGAATGCAATGAAAAGATCGCTCTCTGCGAGGGAGAGAAAACAGGACTGCCTGCGGAAATTGATAAAGTGAACAGAAAACTGATGATGGCGACGATGGAGGTATGTTACCGGAGGCTGAGGGAAAACGCAAGAGAGATCGATTCCCTCGATAACTGGATCGGCCAGATGCGCAGGGAACTGAAAAAAAGGGCCGTCAGAAAGCAGGAAATGGAAGAAATCAATCATAAGACCTATGCTTATATGCACGATATTTTCGGAGCGGATGTCATAGAGATTTTTGACAGGACCTACCATCCGGAAGAGACCGGGGCAAAAGAGAAGAAATCGAAAAAGGGATAGGACGCGCCGGAATCAGAAGATTTTGGCGTTTTCCATTCCGCAGGAAATTGCGGCAGTATTGATCAAAGGAGCGGGAATCGGATGGAATATCTTGTAACGCAGGCGGAGATGCGGCAGTATGATAAAAATACGATAGAGCGTTTGAGAATGCCGGCGCTCGTACTGATGGAACGCGCGGCCCTGGCGGCGGTCGAACAGATACGGCGCGAGATGGGCAGCGCGCCGTATCGTGTGCTCGTTGTGGCGGGAGGCGGCAATAACGGCGGGGACGGCCTGGCCATCGGCCGGCTTTTGCTGCTGCAGGGCTGCCGGGTGGATTTCGTGCTGTTTTCATCCCGTGGAAAGTGCAGCAAAGAAACGGCGCGGCAGTTGGAAATTCTTGCGCAGTACGGGCATGAGCCTTATGACAGAATCCCGGCTGATGAATATGATATAGTAATCGACGCGCTTTTCGGCGTCGGGCTCTCCCGTGAAATAGAGGGCATATACCGGGAGGCTGTCCATGCGGTCAACGCAAAGAACAGCTATGTCTGCGCGGTCGATATTCCTTCCGGCGTCCACGCCGATTCCGGACAGATCCTGGGATGCGCGGTCAAGGCCGACTTAACGGTTACTTTTGGATTTTATAAGCCGGGTCTGTTCCTCTATCCGGGAGCTGGCTGTTGCGGCAAGATCGTATGCGGGCAGATTGGGATCGACGAGCACAGCTTTTATGGAAAACGGCCCCGCTTTTATACTTATATGGGGCCGGAAGATGCGAGCCTGCCGGCACGGCGGCCCGACGGGAACAAGGGAACCTTCGGAAAGGCGCTCGTGATAGCCGGAAGCAGTACGATATGCGGCGCCGCCATGCTGGCGGGTAAGAGCGTTTTCCGGATGGGAGCCGGGATGGTGCGCGTCGTAACTGCCGGACAGAACCGGGAAATCTTACAGCAGGCGATGCCGGAAGCGATGTTTACGATCTATGATGCGGCATTATGGCCGGAAAAGGGAGCGGATGATGCTTTTGAGGATGCCTTTCGGAAAGCGCTCGCGTGGGCAGACTGTATTTTGATCGGGCCGGGCATTGGAACGGATAAAGCGGCCCGGTGGCTGCTGGAGTGCTGTCTGCGGGAAAGCGGGCTGCCGATGGTGATCGATGCGGATGGGCTGAATCTGCTGGCGGAAGCTGATGCTTTGCAGGATATGGAAGAAATCGGGCCGGTTCCGGGGCGGAAGCTGATCCTGACGCCGCATCTTGGGGAATTTTCCAGGCTTTTTGGATGCAGTATACCGGAAGCGGCCAAAAACCTGATTTCTTATCCGGCGGAGCTTGCCGGGAGGCTTCATTGTACCGTCGTCTGTAAGGACGCCAGAACGGTCGTTGCCTGCCCGGAACGGGAACAGATCTATCTCAACACATCCGGCAACGCGGGGATGGCGACGGCCGGCTCCGGGGATGTGCTGGCGGGCATGATCACGGGGCTTCTGGCACAGGGCATGGAAGCGGAGGATGCGGCAGTCACGGGCGTTTATCTGCACGGCCTGGCCGGGGATATGGCGGCTCTGGCGTACGGCGGGCGCAGCATGACGGCATCGGATATGATCGAACAGTTTCCGGAGGTATTGCGCGCCGTCGAGGGAAAAAGCGCGGGCGCCGGTAATGAAGGAGTATCAGAATCATTATGATAGAACAGTACAAACGGGTATATGCGGAAGTGGATCTGGACGCGCTGCATTATAATATGGAGCAGATGCGCCAGAAGACTGCGCCGGGTACCCGGTTCATGGGAATTATCAAAGCGGATGGATACGGGCATGGAGCCGTTCAGACAGGCAGGGAGCTGGAAACGCTGTCCTGTGTATTCGGTTACGGCGTCGCGACGGCGGAAGAGGCTTTCATTTTGCGCGAGGCAGGACTGCATAAGCCGATTCTCGTTCTGGGCTATACGTTTCCTTACGCTTACGGGGAATTGATCGGGAAAGAAATCAGGCCGGCGGTATTCCGGTATGATATGTTGGAAGAATTGAATGCCTGCGCGGTAAAGCTTGGAAAAAAAGCGAAGATTCATATTAAAGTGGATACCGGCATGAGCAGGATCGGTATCCGGCCGGATGAAAGCGGCCTGCAGTTCGTGAAAAAGGCGCTTTCCTGCGAAGCGGTTGAAGTGGAGGGCGTCTTCACCCATTTTGCCAAAGCGGACGAAGCGGATAAAACGGCGGCCCGCAGGCAGCTTGACTTAATGAGTCAATTTTTAAACGGCATAGAAAAAGAGACCGGATTTCGGATTCCCATCAGGCATTGCTCCAACAGCGCCGGGATTCTGGAACTTAGGGAAGCGAATCTGGATATGGTGCGGGCCGGGATTACCCTGTACGGCCTGTGGCCTTCGGAAGAGGTGAGCCGGGACAGCATTTCGCTGAAACCGCTCCTGTCCTTAAAGAGCTGCATCGTCTGTCTCAAGGAGGTGGATGAGGGCGCACAGATTAGCTATGGCGGAACCTATACGGCGGAAAAAAAGATGCGGGTAGCGACCGTCCCCGTCGGTTATGGAGACGGCTATCCGAGGGGGCTGTCGAACAGGGGATATGTGCTCGTCTGCGGAAAGCGCGCGCCGATCCTGGGGAGAGTCTGCATGGATCAGTTCATGGTCAGCGTGGAGGATATCCCGGAGGCGGAAGAGGGAACGGAGGTCACGCTTATCGGAAGGGACGGCGATGAACAGATTACGATGGAAGAGCTCGGCGCGCTGTCCGGCAGGTTCAACTATGAGCTCGCCTGCAATCTTGGCAAACGGATCCCGCGGGTCTATGTCAAAAACGGCCGGATAACGGATACGAAAGATTATTATAAAGATTTCCGCTAGCTTTGTATGTATACCTTCAGAGAAATTGGCAATACTATTGCTGTCGGTTAGAATTGCTGAATTGATTGAAGGAAGTGTGGATATGAAAAGAGGAGATATTTATTATGCCGACCTGCGGCCCGTCATCGGTTCGGAACAGGGCGGCGTGAGACCGGTGCTGATCATACAGAACGACGTCGGGAACAAACACAGCCCGACCGTTATCTGTGCGGCGATCACGTCCAGGATGAATAAGGCGAAGCTGCCTACCCATATCGAGCTGAACGCCAATAAATATGATATGGTGAAGGATTCCGTGATTTTGCTCGAACAGCTCCGTACCATTGATAAAAAACGCCTGAAAGACAGAGTCTGTCATCTGGATCAGGAAATTATGAAGGAAGTCAATACAGGATTAATGGTCAGCCTTGAATTGAATACATAAGGTTGAAAAGGTTGGAAAATCAGAGATTTTTCAACCGCAGGTTATGGAAGACGAAAGAGAGGAAAAGTACTGTGAAAATAAATTTTTCACATATGAACTTGTTCATATTGCGAATATTGTGCCTTGCGGCATCAAATATCGCGGGATGAGAGAAAGGAATGGTTATTTCAATGGAAGAGGATTTGCTGAATCCGGGTACGGTTCTGGTATTTTTGATACTGCTGTTTCTGGAAATGATGGTCTACGGTTTCAGCTCGGCGGTTCAGAACAGGCATGAGCATGAACGGGAACCGGAGAAGGCGCAGAAGAAGCCGGATAAAAAGATGGCAAGGCTGCAGTATCTGATCGATAATCCGGCCAAGTACACGAATGCGATACAGCTCGGCGTCGTAACGGTCAATATGTTGTTCGGCGCGTTGTACCTTTACCGGCTGAACAGTTATTTCGGTTATATCGTCTGCCGGATGGCGGTCGATCATATAAGCGGGCTGGCGGGCTGGCATATAACGTGCCTGGCGGTTCTTACCGCGGTTATCGTAACGGTCTGCCTTTTGTACATAGTGCTTATGTTCGGCGTGCTGATTCCGAAAAAAGCGGCCTCCCGCTATCCGGATATGTGGATTCGGTTCTGTATGACGCCCATTTACTATTATGTGCGCGTTACAGCGTCTTTTACCGGCCTGGTTTCGGTATCGGCGAGAGGCATTCTGCAGCTGCTCGGTATCAAGGGGCTGGATGCGGCCGCGGATGTGACTGAGGAAGAAATCATTTCCATGATCAATGTCGGTCATGAGCAGGGCGTCCTGCTCGCGAGCGAGGCGGAGATGATCACCAATATATTTGAATACAGCGAGAAAGAAGCGAAAGACGTTATGGTGAACCGGAATAACATGATCGCGCTCGACTGCAACGCGACGCTGCAGGAGGCGGCGGCTTTTATTCTGGAAGAGCACAACAGCCGTTTTCCGGTCTATCACGATACGCTCGACCATATCGTCGGCATCCTGCATTTAAAAGACGTTATGCGGATGCAGATGAATGAGAAAATGCTGAATAAGCCGATCGGCAAAATCAGGGGACTGCTCAGAGAGCCCCTGTTCATTACCGAGACGAGAAAAATCGACAGTTTGTTAAAGACCATGCAGAATGAAAAAATCCAGATGGCGATCGTGGTCGATGAATACGGGCAGACCGCGGGCCTGCTTGCGCTGGAAGATATTCTGGAAGAAATCGTCGGCAAGATTCAGGACGAATATGACGAGGAAGAAAGCTATATCAGGGAGAACGGGCAGGACGAATATATTATCGACGGCATGATGCCGCTCGATGAGCTGGAGGAACAGCTCGGCGTTTCTCTGAAGGAAGAAAATTTCGATACCGTGAACGGTTTTGTGATTTCGAGGCTGGAACATATCCCGGAAGAGGGCGAAGAGTTCGAGTTCCGGCATCAGGGCTATCTTTTTAAGATTCTGGAAGTAAAAGGCCGGATGATACAGAGCGTGCTCGCCATGAAGATCACAGGGCCGGAGGAAGGCGAAGAAAAAAAATCCGGGACGGTTGAAGAAACAGAAGAAAAATGATAGTATATAAGTTATTGATAACAGCAGGATAAGAGACAAAGGAGAGGAAAAAGATGTCAGGACATTCAAAATTCGCGAATATTAAACATAAGAAAGAGAAGAACGATGCGGCTAAAGGAAAGATTTTTACGATCATCGGAAGGGAGATCGCCGTCGCGGTAAAAGAGGGCGGGCCGGATCCGAACAATAATTTCAAGCTGGCGCAGGTCATCGCGAAGGCAAAGGCAAACAACATGCCGAACGATACGATTGAAAGAGGCATTAAGAAAGCGTCCGGCGACAACGGCGGCGTTACCTATAAATACGTTACTTATGAAGGCTACGGGCCGAACGGCATTGCGATCATCGTCGATGCGCTGACGGATAATACCAACCGGACGGCTGCCAATGTCAGGAGCGCGTTTACCAAAGGACAGGGCAGTATCGGAACGCCCGGCTGCGTTTCCTTTATGTTCGATAAAAAAGGGCTGATCATCGTAGATAAAGAAGAGTGCGATATGGAAGCCGACGATCTGATGATGCAGGCTCTGGATGGGGGCGCCGAGGATTTTGCGGAGGAAGAGGACAGCTATGAGATCTACACGGCCCCGGATGATCTGGAAGCCGTATCAGGCGCGCTGAAGGAGGCGGGCATCGAGATGGTTTCTTCCGAGGTGACGATGATTCCGCAGAACTGGGTGGAGCTGACCGATGAGACCGCCGTTAAGAACCTGCAGAGAACGCTGGATCTGCTGGAAGAGGACGACGATGTGCAGGCGGTGTATCACAACTGGGACGAATAAGGGAATGGGAAGAAAGGGATAAGGAGAAAATGAAAGGACAGTACGAAAAAGAAACAATCTGTGTGCAGGCGGGCTGGCAGCCTGGGAACGGGGAACCCCGCATTCTGCCGATTTATCAGAGCACTACCTTTAAATACGAAACTTCCGAACAGATGGGGCGGTTGTTCGATCTGGAGGAAGAAGGATATTTCTATACGAGGCTGCAGAACCCGACTAACGACTATGTGGCTTCCAAGATCTGTGAGCTGGAAGGCGGCGTGGCGGCAATGCTGACCTCTTCCGGGCAGGCGGCGAATTATTATGCCATATTCAATATCTGCGAGGCGGGCGGCCATGTGGTATTATCCTCTACGGTATATGGCGGCACCTTTAATCTGCTCACCTGTACGATGAAAAAGATGGGAATCGAATGTACCGTCGTCGATCCGGATGACGATGAAGAAGCGCTGAACAGGGCTTTTCAGGAAAATACAAAATGCGTACTGGCGGAAACGATTGCGAATCCCGCGCTCGTCGTGCTGGACATCGAGAAATTCGCCAGACTGGCGCACAGCCATCATGTGCCGCTCATTATCGACAATACGTTTGCAACGCCGGTGAACTGCAGTCCTTTTGCATGGGGCGCCGATATCGTGACCCATTCCACGACAAAATATATGGACGGTCATGCGATGACGGTAGGCGGCTGTATCGTTGATTCCGGCAATTTTGACTGGACCGCATATCCGGAGAAATTTCCGGGGCTCTGCACGCCGGATGAATCCTACCATGGAATCACCTATACGGAGAAATTCGGCAGGGCCGCTTATATTACCAAGGCGACAAGCCAGCTGATGCGGGATCTGGGATCGATTCAGTCCCCGCAGAACGCGTTCCTTCTGAACGTAGGGCTTGAAACGCTGCCCCTCCGCATGGAAAGGCACTGTTATAACGCGCAGAAAACAGCGGAATTTCTGGAAGCGCACGAGAAAGTGGCCTGGGTCAATTATCCGGGCTTAAAGAGCAGCAGGTATTACGGGCTGGCGCAGAAATATATGCCGAACGGGACCTGCGGGGTCATCGCTTTCGGCTTAAAGGGCGGAAGGGAAGCGGCCTCCCGGATGATGGACAAGCTGCATCTGGCGGCGATTGTTACGCATGTCGCGGATGCGAGAACCTGTGTGCTTCACCCTGCGAGCCATACGCACAGGCAGATGAACGATGAGCAGTTGAAGGAGGCGGGCGTTGCGCCCGATCTGATCAGGCTCTCTGTCGGCATTGAAAACGTAAAGGACATTATTGCGGATTTGGAGCAGGCGCTCGGCCAGATAGATTAGGACGAAGGATAAAAGAGAAGATGACATATAAAAAAACATGGCTGAGTTATCTGCTGTGGGCTGTATATACCTGCCTGACGGGCGTAATGCTTGCCAATTATGCAATCCTGTTCTGGCAGAAAAAAATGGATGCTTCGCTAAGCTATGGCACGGCTGTTTTCGTGTTCCTTGTTTTTGCCGCCGCGGCGGGCGTTTATTTCCTGATCCGCAGGATATCCGGCAGGATTGTCAGGGGAAATCATGAAATCAGCAGCCATACGAAGCTTTTGTGGGAAATATTTGCTGTGCTCAGCATCCTTTTCGCAGGACTGTTGTACCGCGTATTCCTGTATCTTAAGAATATTGATTTTATCACAGAAAATTCGTATTACCAGTTCGCAGCGGTGAAAGCGGGAAATACGGTCGGGCCAATGGTACATGGCGCTTCTTATTTGTATACCATGTGCCTGTCTTTCGTATTGTCCTTTTTGGGGAATAAGATCGCGGCGGCTGTCTGCCTGCAGATTTTCTTTCAGATGGTCACGCTTCTGCTCGCTTTTTTTGTCGTAAGAGGGCTGGCAGGGAGAATTCCCGCCTGCATAGCGATGCTCGTACTGGCGGTCTCGTCCGTATATGCGGGGCAGATTTTGACGATGACGCCGGAAAGCCTGTTCTTTCTTCTCTATCTGACGGGGATATTCATTGTCGGGGATTATGTAAAGAATGACTGCGGAAACCGCAGAGGGAAGCTGTCGGCCGTTATGGGCGCTTTGCTTTCGGGAATTATCATAGGGCTTCTCGCTTATCTGGATGCGGTTTCCTTGACATTATTCGTTCTTATGGCCGGTCTCGTGACGGGGATCCGCCCGAAATGCGCGCAAAAGAGCGGAGGCACCGGTTTTTCTCTACTGCTCCTTCTGGCCGCTGCGGCGGCGGGAGGGCTTACGTTTGCCGGGATGCTCGCATTGAACGCATACAGTTATCATGAGAGCATTGGAGCGATGACGGAGATGTTAGCGGCCTTCTACCGGACCCATTTCCGGATAGATTATGTGCTCTGCCGGACAGAATACTCCGTCGTGGAATGTCTGGTCATCGTGATTCTTGCTTTCTTTTTGATTCCTGCTTTTTGGAACCGGAAGAAGAGACAGAATGCCACGCCGTGGATATGCCTTATGCTTCTGCTCGCGCCGACCCCGCTTACCGCCCAGGGCGTGCTGCCTTATCAGGTCTACTCGGTTTTTCTGTGGGGTGTTCTTGCCGGCATCGGCCTGCAGCAGAGTTTCGTATGGGAGAGTGCGGCCCCTGTAAAAGAGCGGTGTGAGAAGGAAGAGGAAGCGCCCAAGAAAGAGAAACCCGCAGAAACGGCCGCAGCGGCGGAGGTGTCTGCGGAAGCGGCTCCGGCCGCAGCTTCCATGCAGGCTCCGAATCAGAAGCCGCGTTTTCTGGAAAATCCGCTGCCGCAGCCCAAACGGCATGAGAAGCGGACGATGGATTACCAGTATGAGGTCAGGGAGGAGCAGATGAAGTTCGATATTGAGGTGAAAGATAACGATGATTTTGATATCGAATGATAATATGGAAGCAAAAGCAGGCCGTATGACCTTCCGGGATGAATAAAAAATAAAATATAACAAAGACTAAAAGGGAATCGCAGTTCGTGATTCTCTTTTTTGACGGGAAGAGGATTGCGGCAGCCTAAGCGGTAAAGGCGAAAAGAAAGGCGGACATAACAGCAATGGGAAATAAACAGGAAAACAGTAAACAGAACAATAAGCAAAACGGCGGTAAACAGGAGAACAGACAGGACAGCAGGCAGAATAACAGAAAAGAGAAGAACGAAAAGGAAGGAAAGGAAGAGGAGAGAAAAGCGTCCAAAGCCGGGGCGGAGAAGCACAGGGATGAGAGGATCGAATCGACGGGCCAGCTGACGCTGGATGAAAACGAATCTCAGCATAACATCCATTTGATCACGATCATCGGGGAAATCGAAGGGCACGATAATCTCGGCGGTTCTTCCAAGACGACGAAATACGAGCATATTCTGCCGCAGCTGGCGGCGATCGAAGACAGTAAGAAAATCGACGGCGTTCTGATTCTCCTAAATACGATGGGCGGAGATGTGGAAGCCGGGCTGGCGATCGCGGAAATGATTTCTTCCCTGAGCAAACCGACGGTATCCCTCGTGCTCGGCGGAAGCCATTCGATCGGCGTGCCGATCGCGGTCAGCACGGATTATTCCTATATCGTACCGACGGGAACGATGGTCATTCATCCGGTGCGGCTGAACGGCATGGTCATCGGCGTACAGCAGACCTTCGACTACTTCAAGCAGATTCAGAACCGGATTACGGGCTTCGTCTGCGGGCATTGCAAAATTTCCAAACCGCGGCTGGAAGAACTGATGATGGAGACCGGAATGCTGACAAAGGACGTTGGGACCGTTCTCGTCGGAAAAGAGGCTGTGGAAGAAGGCATTATCAATGAGGTCGGCGGAATCAGCGACGCGATCGCGCACCTTCACGATATGGTGGAAAGGCGGAAGGCGGATACAAAATAAAAGATGACAAGTAAAATTGAAAATGCTATACTAGTGTGAGATAATCAGATACGAATGGAGAGATTGGTATGGCGGCGAGTCGGGGGACGAGAAAGAAGAGTTCCGGAGCTTCCAGTAGAAATTCCAGTTCCAACAGGAGAAAAGCGGCGAATAGCAGAAATAACGGCAGATCAGGCCGTTCGGGCGGAGCAGGGCGCGGGGAGCCGATGGATACCGCGATTCGGAATGAGATCATTCTGATCGCGTTTCTGGCGGTCTCGGTGTTCCTGTTTTTATGCAATTTCGGGATCGTCGGGAAAATCGGAGACGCGGTCAGTACGTTCATGTTCGGCGTATTCGGCCTGACGGCCTATGTTGCGCCGGTCATTATTTTTCTGGCGATTGCTTTCGGGATGTCCAATGTCGGCAATAATATCGCGACCAGGAAGCTGGTCGCCGGAATGATTCTGATTCTGCTTGTGAGCATGATCTTTGAGCTGACGAGCGCGGGATATACGGAAACGGATACTTATCAGTTGAAAGAAATCTATGAAAGATGCAGCGAGAACCGGAACGGCGGCGGCGTGCTGGCCGGTTCCGCCGCGTTCGCGTTCTATAAAATGCTCGGCATGGTGGGAACCGTGCTCGCCATGATCGTAATCGGAATCATCTGTGCCGTTATCGTGACGGATAAATCTTTCTTAAACGGCGTAGCCAGCCAGAGCAGGAAAGTCTATGAGCGTTCCAGGGAAGATGCCGCTTACAGGCGCGAACGTTCGAGAGAGCGAAGAGAAGAACTGGAGCAGCGGCGCATCCGGGAGGAAGAGCGGAGGAAGCAGATGGAAGAAGAACGGGAAAACGAAAAAATCCTCCGCATGGACAAAAAGGTTTCCGGCGTTATGCTGGACACTGCACTGGGGACAGGCCGCGACGGGCGCATCCGGGAAGAAACGGTCCATAGCCGGGACGATATCCATGAAATTATGCTGAGCGATGAAGGGGAAGAGGAGGAACTGCCTGTCATCCGGGAAGAAAATACATATCATGTGATAGAGAACGAGTCGGACGAGCTGGACGAGATCAGGTTCCCGGCGGAGGAAGAAGAGGAAGAGGAGACGGAAATCGAAGAAGAGTTTCCGGAGCCGTTAAAGCCCCAGGATTCCTATACCCTTCAGATGGGGAACAGTATGCCTTCCGAAGGGACAATAACGAGAGAAAGGCCCGCCGCGAAGGCTGCGGAGAAATCCGCCGTAAGCGGTGCGGAGAAAATACCGGCGCCGGAAAGCGGAATACAGACGCAGGCGGCGAAGGCGCCGAAACAGTACCGTTTCCCGCCTGTCAGTCTGCTGGCGAAGGGAAAAGGGAAGAACAACGAAAATTCCAGCAGAGAGCTGAATGAAACGGCGGCCAGGTTACAGCAGACGCTGGCGACCTTCGGCGTCCGCGTGACGATTACGGATATCAGCCAGGGGCCGTCCGTAACGCGGTATGAGATGCAGCCGGAGCAGGGTGTGAAGGTGAGCAGGATCGTAGGGCTGGCGGACGATATCAAATTGAATCTGGCGGCGACGGATATCCGTATCGAAGCGCCGATTCCAGGCAAGGCGGCGGTCGGCATCGAGGTGCCGAACAGGGAAAATTCCGCGGTCGCTCTGCGCGAACTGCTGGAATCGAAGGAATTTAAAGAATTCCCGTCCAATCTGGCTTTTGCGGTAGGAAAGGATATTGCTGGAAAGATCGTGACGGCGGATATCGCCAGGATGCCTCATATGCTGATCGCGGGCGCGACCGGCTCCGGTAAATCCGTCTGCATCAATACGATCATCATGGGCATTTTATATAAGGCGCACCCGGACGATGTGAAGCTGATCATGATAGACCCTAAGGTCGTGGAATTGAGCGTTTATAACGGTATTCCGCATCTGCTCATTCCGGTCGTGACCGATCCGAAAAAGGCGGCCGCGGCATTACACTGGGGCGTTGCGGAGATGACAGACCGCTATAAAAAATTCGCGGACTACAATGTACGCGATTTAAAAGGTTATAACAAAAAAGTAGAAGAAATGCGGGCAAAGGGCGATGCTGATGCGCCGGACAGGCTTCCGCAGATTCTGATCGTCGTGGACGAACTTGCGGATCTGATGATGGTGGCGCCGGGAGAGGTCGAAGAGTCTGTCTGCCGCCTGGCACAGCTCGCAAGAGCCTGCGGCATTCACCTGATCATCGCGACGCAGAGGCCTTCGGTCGATGTCATTACCGGTCTGATCAAAGCCAATATGCCGAGCCGGATCGCGTTTGCGGTATCCAGCGGCGTGGATTCCCGGACGATCCTGGATATGGTCGGCGCGGAGAAACTTCTCGGCAAAGGGGATATGCTCTTTTACCCGCAGGGATATCCCAAGCCCGCCAGAGTGCAGGGCGCGTTCGTTTCCGATAAGGAAGTTTCGGATGTCGTCGATTTCCTGAAAAACCAGGCGATCGGCAGCGTATACAGCGATGACGTGGAGGAAAAGATCAGGAATATGGGAAGCGCGTCCGCAGAGGGCGGCGCGGGCGGTTCCGGCTCGGAATACGACCAGTATTTTGCGGAGGCGGGCCGTTTTATCATCGATAAGGACAAAGCTTCTATCGGTATGCTGCAAAGAGTCTTTAAAATCGGGTTTAACAGGGCGGCGAGAATCATGGACCAGCTGTGCGAGGCCGGCGTCGTCGGAGAAGAGGAAGGGACGAAACCGCGCAAGGTGCTGATGTCTATGGAAGAATTTGAACAGCTCACAGAGGAGATTTGAGCCTGCAGCGCAATACCGCAGGCCGGGAGAAAGGTATGGTTATGAAAATGAAGACCGATATTGAAATTGCACAGGAAACCGTTTTAGAGCCGGTCGTGTCCGTGGCGGAACGCATCGGAATAAAGGCGGACGATCTGGAGCTGTATGGAAAATATAAGGCGAAGATTTCGGAAGAATATCTGAACAGTATCAAAGATAAGCCGGACGGGAAGCTGATTCTCGTGACGGCGATCAATCCGACGCCGGCGGGAGAAGGCAAAACGACGATCAGCATCGGCCTTTCGCAGGCGCTTGGCAGAATGGGGAAAAAGGCGGTCCTGGCCCTGCGCGAGCCGTCTCTCGGCCCGTGTTTTGGCATCAAGGGCGGCGCGGCCGGCGGCGGATATTCGCAGGTCGTTCCGATGGAAGATCTGAATCTGCATTTTACGGGGGACTTCCATGCGGTCACTTCCGCCAACAATCTGCTCGCGGCCCTGCTCGACAATCATATCCAGCAGGGAAATGAGCTGGGCATCGATACGAGACAGATCGTATGGAAAAGATGTCTGGATATGAACGACAGGGTGCTCAGGAATATTGTGGTCGGGCTTGGGAATAAGCTGGACGGCGTCGTGCGGGAGGATCATTTCGTCATTACGGTAGCGTCCGAAATTATGGCGATCCTCTGTCTTGCATCGGATATGAAGGATCTGAAAGAAAGGCTTGGCAGGATCATCGCCGCTTATGATTATCAGGGAAAGCCTGTGACGGCGGCGGATCTTCATGCAGTGGGCGCGATGGCGGCCCTGTTAAAGGATGCGGTGAAGCCGAACCTGATCCAGACACTGGAGCATACGCCGGCGTTAATTCATGGCGGTCCTTTTGCCAATATCGCGCATGGATGCAATTCTGTCCGGGCGACGAAGGCCGCGTTAAAGATGGCTGACTATGTGGTTACGGAGGCAGGCTTCGGCGCGGATCTCGGCGCGGAGAAGTTTTTTGATATCAAGTGCCGTATCGGGGGTTTCAGGCCGGATGCGGTAGTTTTAGTGGCGACGGTCAAAGCGTTGAAGTATAATGGAGGCATCCCGAAAGAAGAGCTGGCGGCGGAAAATCCGGAAGCGCTGGAACGGGGCATCGTCAATCTGGAGAAACATATTGAAAATCTCCAGAAATACGGCGTGCCGATCATCGTCGCTCTCAACTCCTATCTGACCGATACGCCGGCGGAAATAGAGTATATAAAGAATTTCTGCGAAGAAAGGGATTGTGAATTTGCCGTTTCCGACGTCTGGGGAAAGGGCGGGGAAGGCGGCGTTTCACTGGCGGAAAAGGTGCTGCATACAATAGAAACAAAGCCCTCGGATTTTCATATGCTCTATGAAGATTCCCTCTCCCTGAAAGAAAAGATCGGAGCGGTCGCGAGGGAAATATACGGAGCGGCCGGCGTTTCTTATATGCCGGCGGCGGAAACGCAGCTGCGGAAACTGGAAAATCTGGGATTTGGAAACCTGCCCGTCTGTATGGCAAAGACGCAGTATTCGCTGTCGGATGATCCGGCGAAGCTTGGAAGGCCTGCCGGTTTTGAAATCACGGTAAGAGAAGTCTATGCCGCGGCCGGCGCCGGATTTATCGTCGTGCTGACGGGAATGGTCATGACCATGCCCGGCCTGCCGAAAAAACCGGCGGCATATGGAATCGATGTCAACGACGACGGCGTGATAACGGGATTATTTTAAAGGAAGGAGCCTGGTGCAGATGCCACAGATCATAAACGGAAAAGAAATTGCGGCGCAGATAAAAGAAGAATTAAAAGAAAAAGCCGCCGCCATGAAAAAGGAGGGAATCCAGGTCTGCCTTGCAGTCATTCAGGTAGGGGAAGACCCGGCTTCCAGCGTATATGTCGGCAATAAAAAGAAAGCCTGTGCGTATATCGGCATCGATTCGCTTTCCTATGAACTGCCGGAGGAGACGACGCAGGAAGAACTGCTTGCGCTGATTGAGGAACTGAACGGACGAAAGGATGTGGACGGCATTCTCGTACAGCTTCCCGTCCCGGCGCATATTGACGAGGATGCGGTGATCCGGGCAATCGCGCCGGAAAAGGATGTGGACGGCTTTCATCCGCAGAGTGTGGGAGCGCTCTGTACCGGACAGAAGGGCTTCGTATCCTGTACGCCTGCAGGCATCATACAGCTGTTGAAACGCTCCGGTATTGAAATAGAGGGAAAAGAATGCGTTATTATCGGAAGGAGCAATATTGTCGGCAAGCCGATGGCGCTTTTGCTTCTTCGGGAGAACGGGACCGTTACCGTAACGCATTCCAGAACAAAGAATCTGAAAGAGGTGGCAAAAAGAGCGGATATTCTGATTGTGGCTGTCGGAAAGCCGAAAATGATAACGAGGGAGTATGTAAAAGAGGGGGCTGTTGTTATTGATGTAGGAATCCACAGAAATGAGAATCATAAATTATGCGGGGATGTGGACTACGATGATGTCGCTCCTGTCTGCAGTGCGATTACGCCGGTTCCGGGAGGAGTCGGACCGATGACGATCGCGATGCTGATGAATAACTGTATGGAGTCGGCTGCTTTAAAACGTTAGAAAGGAAGCTGCCTATGAAATGTCCGAATTGCGGGAATGAAATGGAAGAGGGTCATCTGATCTGTGAAGTCTGCGGAAACGAGATTCGGATTGTGCCGGACTTTGAGCCGGAAATTGAAAACAGCATAACGGAGACGCTCTCTACATTGGCCGCATTACAGGAGGAAGAAGCGGCGGGTAAAAAAGCGGAAGCGGTACGGGAACCCGACGGGAAACAGGAAGATACGGAAATCAAAGAAGATGCCGGTAAGGAAAAGATATACGATGCAAAGGAGAAGAAACGGATCTATGAAAGAAGCCGCCGGGCGGGGGTACTGATCGCCGCCGGCATTATTCTTCTTATCGCGCTGTCCTTCTGGACGTTCTATTCCTATCGTATACAGACGGTCTCTTATCAGGTCGATAAGGCCAGAGAATGTGCGGCGCGGGGAGACTACAGGGAGGCGGTCCGCTATCTCGATAACGCTTATGAGAAGGATGATACACAGGCGCAGATCCTGTTTCTGAAAGCGGATTATTTCTATCTGATGGCAGACAATGAATCGGCGCTGCAGGCGCTTTGGCAGGTTATCGACAGGGGAATTTATTCCTATGAAGATGTAGAAGAGGCTTATGATAAGATCATTGCGATCTATACGCAGGAAGAGCGCTATGAGGAGATCAACGAGCTCCTGCTCTCCTGCAAAGAGGATTCCATTGTCAGTATGTTTCAGAGCTATATGGCGATGGAACCGGAATTCAGCTATATAGAGGGCGATTATGCGGAGGTGATTCCGTTGAAATTGAGCTCCAATACTTCAGGGACGATTTATTACACGACGGACGGCTCCACGCCGGATGAGAACAGCCAGGTCTATACGGCGCCGCTTTTTCTGGAAAACGGCGACCATACGATCAGCGCGCTTTTCGTCAACGATTACGGCATCCGGAGCGAGGTCGTGAGCAAGTCCTATCATATCAATCTGGAGGTTCCGGATGCGCCTGAGGTAGAGCTGTACAGCGGCATCTATACGCAGCCCATGATGATTTCCGTGAACGGGCAGGAAGGATGTTCGACCTTTTATACGACCGACGATTCCCAGCCGACGAAAGATTCCGTTCCTTATTCGGGACCGATCCCGATGCCGCTCGGCACGACGAATTTCAAGTTCGTCAATGTCAGCGGGGACGGCGTATACAGCGATGTGACGATGCGTACCTATACGCTCAGGCTGTGGAATACCCTGACGACGGACGAAGCGGTTGCGCGGCTGATCGACCGGCTCGTGGAAACGCATTATCTGCTGAACGCGGGCGGAAAGACCGAATTGCAGAGCGGGACGCTCAGCTACCAGTTCAGCTCCGTGCTTCAGATCGGGGAAGACGTTTATTTTACGATTAACGAATATTACGACGATGGCACCGGCCTGATGAGCAGGACGGATAAAGTATTTCTCATCCAGGCGTACACCGGGGCCGCAGCAAGGCTCGGTTATGATGAAAATGGAGAATTCGCCGCTGTCCCGATTTAAAAAAAGATTGCAAAATAAAGATACTTCCCTTATGATAGAGAAAGCGCAAAAAAGATTTATAGTTGGAGGATAACGATGTATAAAATTTTACAGGCAGAAGAGCTGACAGCGAATATTTACCTCATGGTTGTCGAGGCGAAGCGCATTGCGAAATCCTGTCAGCCCGGACAGTTTATTATTGTCAGGACGGATGAGGACAGCGAACGGATCCCGCTTACCATCTGCGATTATGACCGGGAAAAGGGAACCGTTACGATCGTATTCCAGATCGTCGGAGCGGCAACGCAGAAAATGTCGGCATTAAAGACAGGAGACAGTTTTCATGATTTCGTCGGGCCGTTGGGATGCCCCTCGGAATTTGTAAAAGAAGATCCGGAAGAACTCAGGAAAAAGAAAATGCTCTTTGTGGCGGGCGGCGTCGGAACGGCTCCGGTGTATCCGCAGGTGAAATGGCTTCACGAGAATGGTATCGATGCCGATGTCATCGTCGGCGCCAAGACGAGAGATCTGCTGATTCTGGAGAAAGAGATGGCAGCCGTTGCGGGAAATCTGTTCATAACGACGGATGACGGCTCTTATGGAAGAAGCGGCATGGTGACGCAGACGATCAAAGATCTTGTGGAAGAAGGACGGCATTATGACGTCTGTGTTGCAATCGGGCCGATGATCATGATGAAATTCGTCTGTAAAATGACGGAAGAGCTGCATATTCCAACGATCGTCAGCCTGAATCCGATCATGGTGGACGGCACGGGGATGTGCGGCGCATGCCGCGTTACCGTGGACGGGCAGGTAAAATTCGCCTGCGTGGACGGCCCTGAGTTCGACGGTCATAAGGTGGACTTTGACCAGGCGATGAAACGCCAGCAGATCTATAAGACGGAAGAAGGAAGAGCATTCTTAAAGGCCAAAGAGGGGGATACCCATCACGGCGGATGCGGAAACTGCGGAGGTAATGATTGATGGATGTATTAAAGAAAATACCTGTCCGTGAGCAGGATGCGAAAGTAAGAGCGGCAAATTTTGAAGAAGTATGCCTTGGCTATAATAAAGAAGAGGCGATGGAAGAGGCACGGCGCTGCATTAACTGTAAGAACGCGCAGTGCGTTAAAGGCTGTCCGGTCGCGATCGATATTCCCGGTTTTATCAAACAGGTAAAAGAAGGAAATATCGAAGCGGCCTATCAGATCATCAGCGAATCGTCCTCCCTGCCGGCCGTATGCGGCCGCGTATGTCCGCAGGAGAGCCAATGCGAAGGAAAATGTATCCGCGGCATTAAGGGCGAGCCGATTTCCATCGGCAAGCTGGAACGCTTTACCGCCGACTGGGCGAGAGAGAACGGGATAAAGCCGGAGGGGGCCAAAGATAAGAAAGATAAGAAAGTAGCAGTCATCGGTTCCGGTCCGGCCGGTCTCACCTGCGCGGGCGAGCTCGCGAAGATGGGCTACGAGGTGACGATCTTTGAAGCCCTTCACGAGGCCGGCGGCGTTCTCGTTTACGGTATCCCGGAGTTCCGTCTGCCCAAAGAGGACGTCGTATGTAAAGAAATCGAGAATGTCAAGTCCCTCGGCGTAAAAATAGAAACGAACGTTGTTATCGGTAAATCTATTACAATCGACGAGTTGATGGACGAAGAGGGTTTCGACGCCGTCTTTATCGGATCCGGCGCAGGACTTCCCAAATTTATGGGGATTCCCGGAGAACAGTCCAACGGCGTTTTCTCGGCGAATGAATATTTGACGAGAAGCAATCTGATGAAAGCCTTTAAGGAAGATTCCAATACGCCGATCATGAGAGGAAAAGAAGTCGCGGTCGTCGGCGGCGGGAACGTGGCGATGGATGCGGCGCGGACGGCCCTCCGGCTTGGTGCTGAGGTGCATATCGTTTACCGGAGAAGCGAAGAGGAACTGCCGGCCCGTGTGGAAGAGGTACATCACGCGAAAGAAGAGGGTATCGTCTTCGACCTGTTGACCAATCCGGTCGAAATCCTTGCGGACGAAAACGGCTGGGTATGCGGTATCAAATGTATCCGGATGGAGCTGGGCGAGCCGGACGCTTCAGGCAGAAGGCGTCCGGTGGAGATTCCGGGTTCCGAATTTGTGATGGATGTGGATACGGTCATTATGTCGCTCGGCACATCTCCGAATCCGCTCATTTCTTCGACGACGGAAGGACTTGAGGTCAATAAATGGAAATGTATCGTTGCGGATGAAGCGCATGGTAAGACGACGAAAGAAGGCGTCTATGCCGGCGGCGATGCGGTGACGGGAGCGGCTACGGTCATCCTTGCGATGGGAGCCGGCAAGGCCGCGGCGCAGGGAATCGACGAATACCTGTCTCACTGAGAATCAAGCAGGGCGCAGGCCGCGGGGCCTGCGCCTTTTAAGATGAAAATTTGCACGGAAAATAAGAAAATATTAATAATTTTCCTTCTAATTCTTTAAGGATATTTTATTATAATCGAATGCAGGCCCCGGACGGGCAGGGGGGATTGAGTAAGAATGGGGGATTAAGATGAATTTACTGGAAAGAAATCATACGGAACAGGAAGAAAAAGAGCAGGAAGGATGGGAAGAACAGGAACAGGACGGAAACGGGATGCAGGAACGGGCCGCCGGAAAAGATTCCGGAGACGACGGGGAAAAGGAATGGCATGAGCCCAAAATACCGGTCGTTCTTATTTTGATGGCCATTATCGTTGTGCTGCTCATCTGTATTCTTGCACTGCTCTTCTTTTCACCGGATAGAAAAGGCGGCGCTGCAAAGGACAGTCAGGAAGCGCTGCAGCAGGATATGCTGGATTATGCCAGCGAACAGAAACAGAACGACAAAGTGACGGCATCCCCCTCGCAGGGCATCATCGTAGTGGAATCCCCGGAGATGCCGGAAGAGGCGGAAGAGAGCCCCATCGAAGAGACGCCGGAAGTTTCCGGGCCGGAGGAGGAAACTGCCGTATTGGAGTCCGAAACGATTGACAAGACGGCGATCGTCATCGATATAGAGGATGAAAATGATATCTCTTATACGAAAGAATTTATCATGAATGAAATGTATCCCTATTTTGAGGACAACAATCTCGATGCGATATGGGATCTGGCGCATTTGAAGCGTTATGTAAAGCTTTCCGCGGATCTGAAAGATACGGGTACCTATTATTATCAGGGCGGTGTAGACGGCAGCGGAAAGCCGGACGGCGTCGGACTCGCAATTTACGAGAATAACACCTATTATTTCGGTTCCTGGTCGCATGGCCTGCGGAGCGGGAATGGCCGCTGGATCCGCTTCTATATCGATGAGATCGGCGCGAAGCCGACGAAGAAAAATTATCAGTCGCACAGCTATTCCGGCATGTGGAGCAATGATCTGCCGAATGGAGAAGGCGCGGAGCATTACGATATCGATTCCAGTTATATCAGGTCGGAAGGCCGGGTAATACAGAATGTGGTCGGAAACTTTACGAATGGCCTGTATGATGGAGAAATGTATGCCAATACGATAGACTATCTCGGCAATGTGGATGAGTGGGACGCGGTCGCGCATCAGGGCGTTTTCGACCTGTGGCGGGATATGAGCCGTATCGGCGAATGCTCTGTCTGGAGGAACAAGACGGATTACGAGCTGTGTCTGGATATCGATAAGTCGGAGAATAAAAATCAGGGTATACGGGAGTTATTCGTCAGTGTTCCGGCAGCGAAATAAGCGCGCACATGAGATAGAAGGGAAGCGAAAATACCATAAAATAAACATACCGGAAATCGGTCGCAACGGGTGTTGCGATCATAACGGTCAGATAGAGGGCAAAGCCTGGAAGGTAACAGATAAGCTTTGTCTTTTCTGTTCTTACAAAGGCGTTTCCGGCGCAGAATAAGAAGAACCAGAAAACGACGCCCATGCTCCAGAGCAGGCTGTAGATCGGAAGCATACTGCCGAGCTTCAAGGCGATTTCTTTTCCTTTTATGACGAGGGGGCCGCCGATCAGGGGCGTGTGGGACACGCCTAAATCGGTTGCGCTGATGCCTTCGCCGTCGGCGACCGGATAGAAGGAATCGGGATACCAGTAACCGTAGGTCTGGTCGATATAGGCTTTCAGATAATCGGCCGGACAGGCGAGGCCAAGCTCTACCCATAATCTGAAAAATTCCTTCCTGTGCGCGGACAAATAGTCCGGATTCCCGGCCCGCACCAGCTCCTTCATATTGTCGGCAAAGGCAGGATTGTACAGCTCTTTGACATAAGCGGTATCGATTACCTGCTCGATGAGCGCGCGCTGATCCGCAGAAAGCTCCCTGTCATGCGAAAGAACGGCAGCGATCTGCTGGACAGGTATCGAAATGGATTCCACGAAATCCGGCTGCGTCACATGGAGCGCGTTCATAACGGGATATTTTACGATGACTGCGGTAAGCAGGATCGCCGCGAGCGCCGGAAAAACTTTTTTGGCGCTTTTCCGGTAATAGAACAGCAGAAAAGGCAGGCAGAACAGAAAGCCGTACCAGCCGTTGGAACGGAGCAGGCATATCATAGCGCCGGAAAATACGAACATCGCCAGAACAGGCAGGGTCTTTTCCCTGAGCATGCGCATCAGGGTACAGCTGAACAGAAGGACGACGGCGGCAAAGGGAATGTCTTTCCACAGCGTGACGGAAAAGACGGCATGATAGGGGACGATCGCATAAAAAAGAGCGAGCAGGATCAGGATTCCCTGCCGGATGCGGAAACTTTCCAGTGTCCTCAGGAAATAGAAAATGCTGAAAGCAAGAAAACACATCTGAAAGAATGTATAAAAAGAAACGGAGATTACCATATCGGAGGTGAAGAAGAATCCGATCTGGTAAAACAGTTTGAAGATCATCGTATGCACAAAAGGATGGTGGTTGCTGTATGGAATCACATGAAGGACCTGCTCAAACTGGTTGATGCTGTCCGGCGTCATGATGCCCGGATATTCGTACAGGAAGTAAGGCAGCCAGCAGAGCAGGCAGCCGACAGAGCAATAAAAGGGAAGATGCCTGATACCGCCTTCTTCTTTTTTATACAGAAGCCTTAACAGCGTTTCCTTGTCGGCACTGTAGGAAAATAAGAGCAGGAGCAGTTTGTAAAAGCAGATAAAAAAGCCGAGAAAAACGGAAAACAGGATAACGGCCTGAAAGAGCCTGTTCGTCAGCAGCTCGATATAGTGGGGATAGTCGATCGCCATGTAAAATACGGTAAACAGAAAAGACAGCAGGACAGCGCTCCATCTTACCTGTTTCGTATAAACGAAGGGTCTGACAGAAAGGCGGACGCTGATATGCCGGTAAAGGAAAAAGGAAAGGAGGAAGAAAGCGCCCGTCAGAATATTTCCCGGCTCCATTCTGCCTGCTTTCATAAAAGCCCATGCTGTAAAAAAGCTTTCGACAGTATTCAGGATGATCAGTCGTTTGTTGTCTGTTTTCATGAAAAGGCTCCTGTCTGCGGATTCTTATCCATCATATCGGATTGTCGGGATATTGTCAAACGTATTCTTGAAACGGGGAGCCGTATCCTATATAATAAGTTTGGAAAGGTCAATAAAGAAACCCTTTTCAATCGGAAGAATTGCCGGCGCAATTCTTCCGGAGATTAGCGAATGGCAAAGGAGAACGATGAGATGGCATGGTGTCCGAATTGCAGGAATGAATATGTAGAGGGGATTACGGTCTGCGCGGACTGCGGCGCGGAACTTGTGGAAAGCCTGGAGGAGCTTCCGGCGAAAGGGCCGCGGGAGATTTCTGAGGAATATACGGAAATCCCGGAAGAATGGGAGGAACTTGAAGAACTGACGCAGGAAGAGCTTGCGGAAGCGGCAGCGGCGGCAAAAGAACGGAACGCCTGGCGCAGACAGTATCAGGACAGCGCGCAGAAAGCGGAAGATAATAAATCTTCGGCGTATATTTTACTTGTCATTGGGGCGGCGGGCCTTATCGCCGTTGCGCTCGTACTGTCAGGCGTCATTCCGCTGTATCAGAATGCGGGCGCGGCCAGATATTTCGTCTGCGGCGTCATGGGCGCCCTGTTCGTGATTTTTCTGATCCTCGGCATGATATCGATGAAGAATTTCAGGAAATTATCCGCCGATGCCGCGTCGGAGAAAGCGCTTGTGGAGCAGATACGGAAATGGTGCGAGGAAAACCTCGGCGCAAAGCAGATCGACGAGGGCCTGTTCGGGGACGGGGAATTGTCCGAAGAACAGAAGTATTTTATGCGTACGGATAAAATGAAACAGGCGATAGAGGACAAATTTATGAATCTTGAGGAGGCTTTCCTGGATCATTTTATCGATGCGTATTATCAGGAAATATTTTGAGGATGAAAATAACCGTTATTGCAGTCGGAAAAATAAAGGAAAAGCATTACCGCGACGCGCTGTTGGAATACGGCAGACGGCTCAGTCGTTACTGTAAGCTGGAAATTGTCGAGGTCGAGGACGAGAAAACGCCGGATAAGGCGTCGTCAGCGGAAGAGGAACGGATTCGGGAGAAAGAAGCGGGGCGCCTTTTAAAATATATCAAAGAGGACGCCTTCGTCATTATGCTGGAAATCGCAGGCCGGATGTATGATTCTATGGAATTTGCGGAAAAAATCGAAAAGCTTGGCATACGGGGCGTCAGTCATCTGCAGTTCATTATCGGCGGTTCGCTGGGCCTGCATGAGAACGTATGCGGCCGGGCCGATATGGCGGTCAGCTTTTCCAGAATGACGTTTCCCCATCAGCTGATGCGGGTCATTTTGCTGGAGCAGATTTACCGGAGTTTCCGGATCATGCACGGCGAACCGTATCATAAATGACCATATAAGAACAGGACAGAGAAAGGATGCGGACGAGATGAGAATGTATGACCTGATTATGAAGAAACGGAACGGCTTTGCGCTTACGACGGAAGAAATCGACGATATGGTCAGGGAATATACGGCTGGCAGCATTCCCGATTACCAGATGTCGGCAATGATGATGGCCGTTTATTTTCAGGGGATGACAGAGGCGGAAACGGCGGCCCTGACAATGGCGATGGCGCACAGCGGAGATATGCTGGATCTGTCTGGGATCGACGGCATTAAAGTGGATAAACATTCTACCGGCGGCGTAGGGGATAAGACGTCGATCGCGCTCGCGCCGATGGCGGCGGCCTGCGGAATCAGGATTGCCAAGATGAGCGGCAGGGGGCTTGGCCATACGGGAGGGACCATCGATAAGCTGGAAAGCTTTCCGGGTTTTACGACGGAAATCTCCGCGGCGCAGTTCAGGAAGCAGGTGAACGATATCGGGATTTCGATCATGGGCCAGACATTGGATCTTGCGCCCGCGGATAAGAAGCTCTATGCGCTCCGGGATGTGACCGCGACCGTAGACAACCTGTCCCTGATCGCCAGTTCGATTATGAGCAAGAAGCTGGCTTCCGGCGCGGATGCGATCGTGCTCGATGTGAAAACGGGAAGCGGCGCTTTCATGAAAAAAGAAGAGGACGCTTTCGCGCTGGCGGAAGAAATGGTCATGCTCGGAAAGCATGCGGGCAGAAAAACGATCGCCGTCGTGACGGATATGGACCAGCCCCTCGGACTGGCGGTCGGGAATGCGCTGGAAGTAAAAGAGGCAGTCGAGACCCTGAAGGGAAAGGGGCCGCAGGATTTCATGCGGCTGTGCATGACGTTAGGAGCCCAGATGCTGCTGGCAGGCGGAAAGGCGGAAAGCGAAGCGCAGGCGGAAGAAATGCTCTGCGGCGCTGTTGAGGACGGTTCTGCGCTCAGAAAACTGGCCCGGTTTGTAGAAGCCCAGGGAGGCAGCGCGGCGGCCGTTTACGATACCTCTTTATTGCCGCAGGCGCCCATCGTGGAAGAAATCCTGTCCGTGGAAGAAGGGTATCTGACGCGGATGGCCTGTGACGAAATCGGCGTCTGTGTCCTGATGCTCGGCGGAGGCAGGGAGACGAAGGACAGTGCGATCGATCTGTCGGTCGGCCTTGTACTGCATAAAAAGGTCGGGGACTATGTGAAAAAGGGGGAACCGCTTGCCGCGGTTCACGCAAATGATGCAGGAAAACTTGCATCTGCAAAGGAGCGTTTCCTGAAAGCCTGCTCTTTCGGAAAAAAAGAGCCGGCGCGGAGCAGCTTTATCCGGGGAATTGTCCGCTGAGCGCATAAAATTGAGGTTCCGTTCATATAGTTTACTATGAGAAAGCAGATAAGACCCTCTTTATCCAGACAAAAGGAAATCATCGTAGAATCCCTGAAACTTCCCAGAGATTCCCTGTTAGGAGATTCCATCGTAACGGTGACCGGGAACCGCGAGGCGTTCATCGAAAATTATAAGGGGATTCTGGAATACACGAAGGAGTCCATCGTTTTACAGGGAAAAAACTGCAGGATCAGTTTTCAGGGAAAAAAGCTGTCGATCGATTACTATACCAATGAAGATATGAAAATAGGAGGCAGCATAGAGTGCGTCCGTTACTTTTAGGAGGCTCTATGCGTGCCCGAACAGGCCTGACGGGAATGGAGGATGCCGATGCTTCATTGGATACAATACATAAAAGGATATGTTTCCATCAGGGTATGGGGCTATTCCACGGAAAGATTTTTAAATTTATGCGGAAATCACGATATTCTGGTATGGGACATTGAAAACCACGGCGATTATTATACGATGAAGGTCAGCGTAAAAGCCTTTTTTGCGTTGAAAAGCCTTCTTAGAAAGACAGGGACGAGGGCATCCGTCATACAAAGATATGGACTGCCTTTTTTTGTGCCTGAAATGAAAAAAAGAAAGATTTTCGTCACCGGCCTGCTCGTCTGCCTGCTTTTCTGGATCGCTACGGGATTTTATATATGGGACATCAAAATCGAGGGGAATTATTCGCTGACAGAAGATATGCTGATGGACTATCTGGAAAGCCAGGGCGTCCATACGGCGATGAAAAAGAAAGATTTACAGATAGAAGAATTGGAAATGCGGCTCAGGGAAGAATATGATATAATTACCTGGGCATCTCTGCGTGTGGACGGCACAACGCTTGTCATTCAGATCCGAGAGAATGAGCTTACAAACAATGACTATTCGGGTCAATCGGAAACGGAGGCGGAGCCGGGAAATGACGCGGGGAGCGGAAAAGATATCGTCGCGGCAAAGGACGGCGTCATCGTCTATATGATCACGCGCAACGGCGTCCCGCAGGCGGCGGTGGGCGATACGGTGGAAAAGGGCCAGGTTCTCGTGAGCGGCGCCGTCCCCGTCTATAACGAGGACGCGACCGTACGGAAATACCAGTATTATGAAGCGGATGCGGATATTATGATCACTTATGAGAAATCCATTTCCGTGCAGCGTAAGACCGCATGGCAGGATAAGGAGTATTCCGGACGGGAAAAGAAAATCCTGCTGCTCGGTTTCCGGGATAAGGAATGGAATCTTTCTGCCGGGAAAGTGGGCTATGAGACTTACGATATTTCCGGGGAAAAGAAACAGGTGCAGCTCCTCGACCATTTATTTCTTCCGGTTTTTTACGGTGTGAAATATGCGAGGGAGTACCGTTTTGTCCCCAAAATCCATACGGAAGAGGAAATGCAGCAGATCATGGAGGAGGAATGGAATAAAATATTACAGACTTTAGAAGAAAAAGGGGTACAAATTATAGAAAAAAATGTTACAATAAATAAGAATAGGGAATTTTGGGTTCTGGATGCCCGTATGCAGCTGATGGAAGAAGCGATACGGACGGCGCCGAATACGACGGAGCAGGTCCCTGTTACGGAAAGTGGAGAAGAGGTATCGACAGAATAAGCCTATGGATGAATTTACGACGATAATGGATGTTCCGATGGAACATATGCGGAATCTTTTCGGGGAATATGATACTTATATCAGGAAGCTGGAAAAAGATTTTCATGTCGCGATCATCAACCGGGACGGCGCGGTGAAGATAAGCGGCCGGCGGGAAGATGTGGAGAAAGCGGCAAGTACGGTGAAAGAACTCGTCCTTTTATCGGAGAGGGGGACCGTCCTGCAGGAGCAGAATATCGATTATGCGATAGCGCTCGGCAAAGAGAACAAAGAGGGAATGCTGCTTGCCATCGATAAAGACTGTATCTGCCATACGATGAGCGGAAAACCCGTGAAGCCCAGGACCCTTGGACAGAAGCAGTATGTGGACGCGATCAGGGACCATATGATCGTATTCGGGCTCGGCCCGGCGGGTACCGGAAAGACTTATCTCGCGATGGCGATGGCGATCACCGCTTTTAAGAATAACGAGGTAGGACGTATCATCTTAACGAGGCCGGCCATTGAGGCGGGCGAGAAGCTGGGGTTTCTGCCGGGCGATCTGCAAAGCAAAGTGGATCCGTATCTGCGGCCGCTGTACGATGCGCTTTATCAGATTATGGGTGCGGACAGTTTTGCAAAAAATATGGAAAAGGGGCTTATCGAGGTCGCGCCGCTCGCCTATATGCGGGGACGAACGTTAGATAACGCTTATATTATTCTCGATGAGGCGCAGAACACGACGCCGGCGCAGATGAAGATGTTCTTAACGAGAATCGGTTTCGGTTCCAAGGTCGTGATCACGGGCGACGCGTCCCAGAAGGATTTATCGCCGGATGCGAAATCGGGTCTGGATGTGGCGGCGAAGGTACTTTCCAAAATAGAAGATATCGCCTTTTGCAATCTGACGGCCAGGGACGTTGTCAGGCATCCTCTCGTCCAGAAAATCGTCAAAGCCTATGAAAATTATGAGGCAGGAGAGAACAATTATTATAAGAACTACGATAAGAAACGTCGGGGCAGGAATGTAGAGCATGGAAGAAAATAAGGAAACAACAAAGCAGATCATAAGCAATATGGAAACGGCAGGGCAGGCCGTAAGCGGCAGGAAAACGGCAAAGCGTGCCGCAGGCAGTACGAAAAAAATGAAAAAGAAGGCGAAAGCGGAAGTAAAGAAGGACGATGAAGAGAAAGGTAAAAAGCGGGGCATGCCAAAAGGGCCGTGTCTTTTTCTGATGTTTCTTTCGTCGGGCATCATAGCCGGCGCAGGATCCCTGCTGTATGGACACAGTGAGGAAGAAATTATTTCTAATATAGTGATGATCCTGCTTGGAACAGGCATGGTAATCTTTACGCTCCTTTTCAGCGAGGTGAACGGCCTGTATTATTATGCGAATGAGGGAAAATACGGGAAATTCGTTCTTTTTTATATAGCGGCGCTGGCGCTGACTCTGATCTTCCCGCTACTGCCGGTCTCCGGCTGGCCTTTTCTGGTGGTATTCGTCGTGTTTGGCCTGTTCAGCAACAGCATCGCCGGCCTGACCGCCGGGAGCGTCTGCCTGATGCTGCCCATCATGCTGGGAAGCGTCGGAAGCAGCCGGGAATTTATGTTGTATTTCTTCAGCGGGCTGGTCGGTATCCTCGTATTCAGCAGACTGAACGAGGACTTTAAGGTGGGACTGCCCATCTTTATCTCGCTCGTCTGTCTGGCAGTCTGCCTGTCCGCGAATATTGTCTTATTTGAACAGGAAAGACTTTCCGCTTCCCAGTTTACCTTTGTGGCGATCAATCTGATGGTGAACCTTATTCCGTTACTGATCGCATTGAAGTTTTTCAATGGAAGCGTGATCCATCAGTACAGGGACCGGTATATGGATCTGAACGATCCGGAATTTCCGCTGCTCGTTCAGTTAAAGGAATACGACAAGGCGGAATATTACCGGGCGATTCATACGGCCTATCTGGGAGACAGGATCGCGAAACGTATCGGTATCAACGATGTGGTCGTCAAAGCCTGCGGCTACTATCACCGCATCGGCATCCTGAAGGGAGAGAATACCTGGGAAAATGTGAAGGAGATCTGTGAGGAGTACAATATTCCGGAGGATACGCGGAAGATCTTAAAAGAATATCTGACTGCAGGGGGAAAAGTGGCCGCCAAGGAGACGACGGTGCTGATGTTCGCCGACTGTATCGTTACGACTATCTTAGATGAATTTAAGAAAAATCCGAACGCGGAATTGAATTATAAACAGATCATCGATAATGTCTTTAACAAAAAACTGGAGACGGGCGCTCTGTCTGAGAGCGATATCTCCATAGCCCAGATGCGGGAAATGAGAAAGATTTTTAAGGCGGAGCAGTTATATTATGACTTTTTACGTTGAAAATAATACGGAAAAAGAATTTCCCTTTTCCATGGAAGAGGTTTTTGAAAAGGTGGCGGAGGCCGTTCTGGAGATGGAGGCCTGCCCTTATGAAGTATGCGTCAATCTGCTTCTGACGGGTAATGAGGAAATCCGCTCCTGTAATAAGGAATACCGGGGCATCGATAAGGAGACGGACGTGCTCTCGTTTCCCAATCTGGAATATGAACAGGCCGGCGTTTTTTCGGTCGATGAGGAAGCGGATTGCTTTGACCCGGACAGCGGGGAGCTGTTACTGGGCGATATTATGATTTCGGCGGACAGGCTGGAGGAGCAGGCGGCGGAATATGGGCACAGCAGGCTCAGGGAGTTCGCATTTCTGACGGCGCACAGCATGTTCCACTTATGTGGTTATGACCATATGACGGAAGAGGAAGCGGCCGTTATGGAGCGGAAGCAGGAGGAAATCCTGCAGAAACTTGGAATTGTAAGAGAAGGCTGAGCGGGAGCGAAACGATTAAGGAAGGCAGAGACAATGAACATACGAAAGAGAGAGGCGTCTTACAGCGGCAGAAGCATCCGGAAGAATAACAGAAGCGGCTATGCGGCGAATGCGGGAATCATCGCTTATATGATCCTGCTCGGCATGAGGATCCCGCTTTCGAGGATGATCGGCGATGCCGGGCTCGCTCTGTTAGCGCCGGCCTTTGAGCTTTATATGCTTGCCGCGCTGTCATTCGGTTATGGAATTTCCAGAACGATGACGGGGCTGATCCGATATCGTGTCAAAAGAGGGCAGTTCCGAAATGCCGGAAAGGTATTCCATACGGCGCTCCGGCTCTCCCTGCTTCTGGGGCTGGCCCTTGCGCTCGCGATGGCGGCGCTTTCCGGCTTTCTTTCTGAGACGGTATTTCTGGAAGCGATGAGCGGCCGGGCGATCCTTGCGGCGGCTCCGACGGTGATACTGACCGCGCTGATCGGCGTTTTCAGAGGATTTTTCAATGGGAGCGGTTACGGGCCGCTGGTCGCTTATTCGCAATATATCGAGAAAACGGCGATGCTGATTGCCGGAATTGCCGGCGGAAGGCTGTATTATGGATATGGCCGGAAGGTGGCGGCGCTTTTGAAAAATGACATGCCGGCGTATGCGGACGGCGCGCTCGGCGTGATCATGGGGATCCTGATAGCGGAGCTGATTACACTGCTCTATCTGTCAGCCGCTTACGCACTGTCCTCCGGTTCCTGGAAAAGACAGCAGATGCAGGATAGCGGCAGAAGGACGGAGAGCGGCGGGGAAATTACGGGAATGCTGCTTGGAAACGGGCTTCCGATGACGCTCGTTGTCCTGTTCACCAACAGCTTTATGATGATAGACCAGCGTTTTTTTAATTATTGCATGAATCGAAGGGAAATGGGGGAAGCCAGAACGGCCATGTGGGGGTCTTATTATGGGAAATATGCGGTGCTGACGGGAATCGGCGCGGCATTCGTCTGTCTGGCGGCGCAGGGCTCCATCTCTAAAACGGCCCCTTCCTATGAAAGAGAAGAATACCGGATGATGCGCGAGCGCATCGGTACGGCGGTCAAAAAAGCATGCGTTACGGCTTTTCCGGCGGCGGTCATGCTGGCGGTGCTTTCAGAGAACCTTGTGACCGGGCTGTATACGGGGGACAGCGGGCAGGCGGTTTCGGCGCTCCGGCAGGGAGCCGTCGTTATCTTTTTTTATGGAATGGCCTATGTGTTCTGTCAGTTGATGCTGAAAATGCGCATGGTGAAGGAGCTTCTTTTCTGTCTGGCCGTTTCCTTTGCGGTCCATCTTCTGGCGATTATTCTGTTCGTGCAGAAAGGGCTGCTCGGAGCGGACGGAATCGTTTATGCAGTCATCCTTTTTACCGGCGTCCTGGCGGTGCTGGGGTTCATCCTTGTGAGCAGACGGGTCGGCTATAAACAGGAATGGATTGGTTCCTTTGCGTTTCCGGCCGCATCGGCGGCGGTTTCCGGCCTTGCCGTTATGCTGCTGAACAGGCTGCTTTTTCCTCTCGCGGGAGCGGTGCCGGCGCTTTTGGTCTGCGTCCTTGCCGGGACGGCCCTTTATATGGCGCTGATCGTCCTGCTGCATGTGATGAACGCGGAAGAGCTTTCAGAAATGCCTTTCGGCGGCATTTGGAGCCTGTTCGGGCGGCTGTTCGGCGCATTCTGATATTCTTTGGAAAAACTGAATAAATTTGAAAATTTGACTGATACTGATGATAGATGACTTTTAGGAAGGGACGGCTTACCGGGAATGAAGGTTATAAAACGTATCAGTCTTTTTTTGGCGATGGCAGGGCTCATGTTCAGCGCCGGCAGCTATGCGACGCTGCGGGCGGAACAATTCTTTTATCCGAACAGATACGACAGGAATGAAAAAAATGCGTCGGCGAACGGGAGCGGCGCCGGCGCTTTCTATCAGGAAGAGGAAAAAACGCGGGAACAGGTCATCGAGACCGCTGTGGAGAAGGTTCCCGTGATTACGGCGGATACCCTGTATCTCATCGAAGAGGTGAATCTGTCCGACGGGACGATCCGGGAGAAGGAAGAGCAGATTCCCGTAAAATATATCGGGCTGGACAGGCTGTCTCTGATAGAAGAGCTGGAAGCATATGACAGGAACCCGGCGCTTTCCGATCTGAAGCTGGGGTTTCAGAACATTGAATTGTCCAGTTTTTCGAGGGACAGGGTCGTCATCTGCAAATATTACAGACCGGAACCGGAGGAGAAGGGCTTCTATCTGATGGTGGCGGACCATTTTGTCATCGTTTATGAAGAGGATAAAAAGACGATTCATATGAATACGGATATTCTGCTGGAAAGCCTGAGCGGGGAACTGCAGACGGAGATCATCGGGGGAAAATATATCGAGAACGAGCAGGAACTTTATAATTTTCTTGAGTCTTATTCCAGTTAGTGTTATCATAATAAAATGGACGGAAAAATTGCGATAATCGGAGGCGGCGCGGCCGGCATGATGGCGGCCGTTCAGGCGGCGGAAGCCGGCGTCTGCGCGGAACTTTATGAAAGAAATGACAGAGTGGGTAAAAAGCTGCTCGCCACGGGAAATGGCAGATGCAACTTTTCCAACAGGAATATGAACAGAGATGCTTATTACGGCAGCGCTGTTTCTTTTTATGAAAAATTATATCCGGCATTCGGCGTTCCGGAGACGATTGACTTTTTTAGTCAACACGGTATGCTCATCAAAGACCGGGACGGTTATCTGTATCCTTTGTCGGAACAGGCAACGACCGTGCTCGATATTCTCCGGTTTGCGCTGGAAGAAGAAAAGATCGTCTTACATACGGGCAGGAAAGTAAAGACCCTGCGGCGGGACCGGAAAACGGGCGGCTTTCAGGTCGTTTCCGACGGGGAATCATCCGGCGCTTACCGGGCCGTTATCCTCGCCTGCGGCGGCATGGCGGCGCCTAAGACCGGCTCCGACGGAAGCGGCTATGCGCTGGCGAAGGCTTTCGGGCACCATGTGACGGAGCTTGCGCCGGCGCTGGTGCAGCTGAAATGCCAGGGGGATTTCTGGAAGAGCATAGCGGGCGTCCGCACGGAGGCGGAGCTGACGCTTTCTATCGGCGGACGGAAGAAAAATGCCGTCAGGGGAGAGCTGCAGCTTGCAGATTATGGCATTTCCGGCATCCCGGTCTTTCAGTTCAGCCGTGAAGCGGCATATGCCCTTTCTCATCGGAAACAGGTATCCGTGGAGATCGATTTTCTGCCGGATTATGAAGAGAAGGCATATCGGAGGCTGTGGGAGCTGCGTTTCGAGCGCGGGAAGGAGCAGCCGCTGGAGCGGTTTTTGACAGGGATCTCCAATAAAAAGATCAACCAGCTTATCATCCGGCAGGCGGGCTGTAAGCTTTCGGATACCGCCGGAGGGCTTTCCGGGGAAAAAAGAAAGAAAATTGCGGAGCTGTACCGGCATTTTACGGTCACGGTCTGCGGAACGAACGGCTTTGAACAGGCGCAGGTATGCGCCGGCGGCATTCCGGCGCGGGAACTGACGGACTGTCTGGAATCGGTCTATACGCCGGGGCTTTTTTTTGCGGGAGAGATCATCGATATGGACGGTATCTGCGGCGGATATAATCTGCAATGGGCCTGGACGAGCGGCGCCGCCGCGGGCAGGGCAGCAGCCGGATACGTCCGGAAAAGTTTGTGAAAGGAAGGTCGTACCGCGATGATCAGAATCAGTCAGATGAAAATGCCGGTCTCCCACAGGGAAGAAGCGCTTCCCGAAAAGGCGGCGGAACTGCTGCATATCGAAAAGGGAGACATCCTTTCCTGGCGGATTGTTAAGAAATCGACAGACGCCAGAAAGAAACCGGATATTTATTTTATCTATACGCTCGATGTGGAAATCCGGGCGGAAGAGAAATTCCTGCGGCGGCTCGAACGAAATGCCCGTACGGGATGGGGAAAACACGGCGTGCAGGTTCAGAAAACGGAGGAAACGGCGTATCGTTTTCCGAAAACGGCGGCGTCCGCGGATGCCGCGCGCCCGGTTATCGTCGGGACCGGCCCCGCCGGCCTGTTCTGCGGATATCTGCTGGCGCAGAACGGTTACCGCCCGATCCTGCTGGAACGGGGAAAGGCAGTAGAAGACAGGAAAAAGGATGTGGAACTGTTCTGGAAAACAGGCGTTTTGAAACCGGATTCCAATGTGCAGTTCGGCGAGGGCGGCGCGGGCGCTTTTTCGGACGGAAAGCTCAATACGCTCGTGAAGGATAAGAACAGCAGAAATAAGGAAGTGCTCCGTATTTTTGTACAGGCAGGCGCGCCGGAAGAAATCCTTTATGAGGCGAAGCCTCATATCGGGACCGATCTGCTGCTGCATATCGTACGGAACATGCGGGAGAAGATTCTCGCGTGGGGCGGAGAAGTACGGTTTGAAAGCAGAGTGACAGATATTGTAACGGACAGCGGCGTCATACGGGGCGTTATCATAAACGATACGGAGTGGCTGGAAGCGGATACGGTCGTGCTGGCTGTCGGGCACAGCGCGCGCGATACCTTTGAGATGCTTTGTGAGCGGGCCGTTCCGATGGAGGCGAAACCGTTCGCGGTGGGGCTTCGGATAGAGCATCCCAGGCGGATGATCAACAGGCTTCAGTACGGCGCGGAAGAGAGCCGTTTTTTACAGGCTGCGGACTATAAGCTGACGGCGAAAACAAAGAGCGGAAGGGGCGTTTATTCCTTCTGCATGTGTCCGGGCGGCTATGTGGTCAACGCGTCGTCGGAGGAAGGGCGGCTTGCGGTAAACGGCATGAGCTACAGCGGGAGAGACGGCAGGAACAGCAACAGCGCCGTCATCGTCACTGTAACGCCGGAGGATTTCGGAAGCGGACATCCTCTTGCGGGTATCGAATTCCAGCGGAGTCTGGAGGAAAAAGCGTATCGGATCGGCCGGGGCCGCATACCGGTGGAACGCTACGGTGATTTTCGGAAAGCGGTGACGGGGAAGGAGCCGGAGCCCTCTGAGATCTTACGGGAATACCCGGATTTTATGCCGGAACAAAAAGGCGGCTTTTATTCCGGGGGCCCGCATGGGGAAACGGAGTTCTCGCCGGTATCCGGGATCCTGCCTCATGCCCTGAACCTCGCTTTCGTAGAAGGGATGGAGCAGTTTGATCGGAAGCTGCCCGGTTTTCAGGACAGCGGCGTTTATGTTTCGGGCGTGGAAAGCAGAACCTCTTCCCCGGTGCGGATTCCACGGGACGAGAGCGGCCAGTCTGCGCTTAAAGGGCTCTATCCGTGCGGCGAGGGCGCCGGATATGCGGGCGGCATTACATCGGCGGCGATGGACGGTATTTACATTGCGGAAAGAATCGCAGTGCAGAACGGAAAGGAGTGTTTATGATGGCGGATTTCAGGGAAAGGATGAAGGATAAAAAGAGGATCGTAATTAAGATCGGTTCTTCTTCGTTACAGCATGCGGAGACGGGGGATCTGGATTATACGAAGCTGGACGTGCTCGTCCGGGAGCTGTGCGACCTGCGGAATCAGGGAAAGGACGTGGTTCTTGTGACGTCGGGGGCGATCGCCGTCGGCAGAAAGGCGGTATCCATTAAAAATGAGGAAGAGGATAATCCGATCGCGGTCAAACAGGCTTATGCGGCGGTCGGCCAGGCGAGGCTCATGATGACTTATCAGAAAATTTTTGCGGAATACAATCAGGTGGCGGCGCAGATCTTAATGACGAAAAATACGATCGTGGATAATCTGAACCGTTTCAACGCGCAGAATACCTTTGAGGAGCTGTTCAGGATCGGCGTGATTCCCATCGTAAACGAGAACGATACGGTCGCTACCTATGAAATTGAAATCGGGGACAATGATACCTTGTCCGCAATCGTGGCCTCCCTCGTCAAAGCGGATCTGTTGATCCTTTTATCGGATATCGACGGACTGTATACGGACGACCCGCGGAAAAATCCGGACGCGCAGTATATAGAGGTGGTGGAGAAGCTGACGGATGAACTCCTGGAGATGGGAAAAGCCTCCACCGGAAGCGGCTGCGGCACCGGCGGCATGAATACGAAGCTGCAGGCGGCGAAAATCGCGGGCAGTATGGGCGTCGATATGATCATTGCCAACAGTAAGGACATCAGGGTAATCCACAGACTGTTATCAGGCCGGAAAACAGGGACGCTTTTTGTAGCGGAGCGGGATGAAAGCTTTGATCTGCCATTGTATGTGCAGCAGATGGCGCATCAGGGCCTGTAAGAACGGAGGAATGAAATGGACGGAAATGGAATCGATACAATGATCCGGCGGATCAACGAGTTATATCATAAGTCGCAGGCGGAGGGGCTGACGGCGGAAGAGAAGGCCGAACAGGCGAAACTGCGGAGCGCTTATGCGGCGAATGTCAGAAATAATCTGAAAAGCCAGCTCGACAATATTTCCATTGTAGAGAAGGACGGAACGGTAACGAATCTGGGAGAGAAGCATCATCGGGCGGCCGAAGCAGAGGGGAGCGCTTGTGGAAAAAAAGAAAGAGCTTAGAAAGCAGATCCTGGCGCTGCGGGATGCGATGCCGGAAGAAGAGCGGGAAGAGAAGAGTTCCCGGATAACGGAAACGCTGCTGGCGCTGCCGCTTTACCGGGAGGCAGAAGCAGTATTGACTTATGTAAACTATCTGAGTGAAGTCAATACGACCGACCTGGTCAATAATGCTCTGTCGGATCATAAACGGGTCTTCGCGCCCAGAGTATCCGGGGAAACGATGGAATTTTATCAGATAACGGAAATGAAGGACCTGAAGGAAGGCTATCGGGGAATCCGGGAGCCGGTCTCCAGGAGGAGATTCAATGCGGTAACGGATGCGGGCCCGGCGCTTATGCTGATGCCGGGGGCCGTTTTCGATGAGAAATGCCATCGGATCGGCTACGGAAAAGGGTTTTATGATAAATATTTAAATCGTCTGCGGGAAAAGGGCGCAGCGGTCCATACGCTGGCCCTGTGTTATGAATGCCAGATCCTGCCGGAAATACCGGTAGAAGAGCATGATATCAGGCCGCAGATGATTTTGACGGAGGAACGGATCCGAATGTCAGGAAAGGAACAGGATATGGCGATGGATAATCTGGAAGAACTGGGAAAAAGGGCGGAAGCGGCGAAGTATCAGTTACAGACGCTTTCAGCTGAACGGAAGAATGCGGCGCTGCAGGCAGTTGCGGAAGCGTTTCTGGAAAGAGAACAGGAAGTGCTTGCCGCTAATGAAAGAGACAGGAGGGCCGGGGAAGAGGGCGGGATGCGCCCGGCGATGCTCGACAGGCTCAGGCTGACGGAAGAACGGATCCATGCGATGGCGGACGGCCTGCTGGAGATCGCAAAGCTTCCAGACCCGGTCGGCGAGGTGCTGGAACGATTCGATCGGCCGAACGGGCTGCATATCACGAAGCTGCGCGTTCCCTTCGGCGTTATCGGCATTATCTATGAAGCGAGACCAAACGTTACGGCGGACGCTTTCGGGCTTTGCTTTAAGACCGGCAATGCGGTCATTTTAAAGGGCGGAAAGGAGGCCCTTCATTCCAATATTGCGATCTCAGATATCATTCGGGAAACGCTGGCGGCGGAAGGCATTACGGAAGATGCCCTGCTGTTCATTACGGATACGGACAGACAGGTAACGAACGCGTTCATGAAATTGAACCGGTATGTGGATGTTCTGATCCCGCGGGGCGGCGCAGGATTGATCCGCGCCGTCGTGGAGAACAGTACGATTCCGGTCATCGAGACCGGCACGGGGAACTGCCATATTTACATCGACGAGGAGGCGGATATCGGAAAGGCGGTGCCGATCGTTCTCAATGCCAAGACCCAGCGCATCGGCGTCTGCAATGCCTGCGAATCGCTCGTGATCCATGAGAAGATTGCGGATAAGCTTTTACCGGCGCTCGGAAAGGCCCTGCGGGAGAATCATGTGGAAATGCGCGGCGACGGACGGGCGATAGAGCTGATTCCCGGCTGTCTTCCCGCGACGGAAGAAGATTACGGGACCGAATATCTGGATTATATGATTTCCATAAAAACCGTTTCCTCTCTGGAAGAAGCGATCGCCCATATCAACCGTTATACGACAAGACATTCCGATGCTATTCTGACGGAAAATGAGGAGCATGCCCGGCGGTTTCTGCAGAGCGTCGATTCGGCCTGCGTCTATGTCAATGCCTCTACCAGATTTACCGACGGTTTCGAGTTCGGTTTCGGCGCGGAAATCGGTATCAGCACGCAGAAGCTTCATGCGAGAGGGCCTATGGGGCTGCGTGAATTGACTACTTATAAATATACAATTATTGGGAATGGCCAGACAAGACCGTAAAAAGGACATATTTTTCTGTTTTTTGTGAAATATGTAAAAATTTTCGCAAACTTTCTGTTTTTTTCTGCACGACCCTATGATATAATTTATAATATTCACTGAAAAAATGGGAGAGATGCTTATGAAGGACAAAAAAGAGAATCACCGGAAGAAAAAGGGGTTGGGCATTCTGCCCAAAATGGTATTGATGTGTTCTTTGCCAATGGTAATTCTGGAAGTTGTTATTACGGTGTATTCCATTAACGCGCTGCAGGAGGGGATGCAGTCGGAAGCGCTGAATGGTTTGAGCAATGTGTGTCAGTCCGTTTCGGCGGCTTATGAGGCGGTTGATGCCGGCGCTTACCATTTGGAAGGGGAAGTTCTTTATAAAGGTGAATATTGTGTAACGGAAAATCTGGAAGTTATCGACAGCTTTACCGGGGGTTCGGATGTTTCGGTCACTCTGTTCTACGGGGATACGAGAAGGGCCACATCGCTTATCGACAAAGCGACGGGAAACCGGATCGTCGGAACGAAAGCGTCCGATACGGTCATCAGCACCGTACTCCAGGGCGGCAAAGATTATTCCACGAACAGGATCGAAATCAACGGCGAGAATTATTATGCTTATTACAGGCCGGTGAAAGATGACGGTGGACAGATCGTCGGTATGGTATTTGCCGGACGGCCGAGCGCAAAGGTGGATGCGGTCATTATCAGACAGACTGCCAGCATTGCGGGAATTGCGCTTGTTATTCTGCTGATTTCCATCGCGATATGCACGCTTATGGTCAAAGGAATCGTTCGCGTCGTGCTTCATGCGGAAAATATGCTGGGCAATATTGCCAACGGCCAGCTGAAAATACAGCTGAGCAGCGGCGCGGAAAAAATCAGCGAAGCGGCCAGGAACAGAACGGATGAGATCGGAAAGATGGTTTCTTCCATGTACGAACTGGTGGAAAAGCTGCAAAACATGGTGGCCAATATTAAGAGAACGACGGAAAATCTGACGCAGTCGGGCGTGTCTTTGGACTCTCTGGCTATGCAGACGAGTACGACGGCTGATGAGATCAGCCATGCTGTCGAGGATATTTCCAAAGGAGCGATAACGCAGGCTGAGGATATCGAATCGGCGACAATGCAGGTCACGAATATCGGGGAAATGATCGGGCAGATCGTAAGCGGCGTTAAGGAGCTCGATGAAATATCCCTCGGAATGAAGAAAGCGGATGACGAATCCGGACAGATCATCAGCGAGCTGAGCGCTTCCAACGATAAGACCATCGGCGCGATTCAGAAAATCGATGCTTCCGTACATACGACGAATGAATCGGTCGGGAGGATACAGGAGGCGGTCAATCTGATTACGGCGATTGCCAGCGAAACGAGCCTGCTCGCGTTAAATGCGAGCATCGAGGCCGCGAGAGCGGGCGAAGCCGGCAGGGGATTTGCGGTAGTCGCTTCCCAGATCTCCAAATTGTCCGAGGATTCCAATAGTTCGGCAAAGACGATCGAAGATATCATTACCAAGCTTTCCGACGATTCGGCGGCGTCCGTCCAGATCATGGCCGAGGTAGGGGAAATTATCAACGAACAGCAGCGGAAGCTGGAGGAAACGAAGAACAAGTTCAGGGATGTCAGCAGAGGCATCGAAACTTCGATGGTGGAAACGGAGAAGATTTACGGCCAGACGAAGGAATGCGATGCGGCAAGAGCCCAGGTAACGGATGTTATTCAGAATCTTTCCGCCGTCGCACAGCAGAATGCCGCTTCGACAGAAGAGACCAACGCGGCGATGCAGGAACTGAACGCGACGATCAGCCTGCTTTCCGAGGCTGCGAAGGATCTGAAAGAAATTGCGCAGAAGCTTGAAGAAGATGTTTCTTTCTTTAAGATCTGACGGCGCAGACCGGTATTAAACGGGGGAGTTCTATCATGAGCGATGAATTGAGAATGTCCGTATCCCCCATTTGCACGAAGGATGGCAGAAAATATGCCTTTGTTTCCTTCACGGATGGAGAACGGAGCGCGGAAGGCAGGATTCCGGAGTGCAGAATTACCGTAAACGGCGGTTTTGACAGGGAAGAGGTCATACAGTTGGAAGAATACATGAGCCGGGAGCTGCCGCAGCTGAAAAAGATGGCGGCTGGAATCAATATTATGAGAAATTTTATGGACGGTACGAAAACATAGCATGGGAAGAGCGGAGCCGGAATCGTTGGGCGCCGCTCTTTTTCGTTAAAAAGTAAACGAAGTTTCTTATGGCAAAACGAAAGAAGGAAAGGTATAATATTAGAAATTGTTCGTTTTGCGAATATAATGCTCACGCCCCAATTCACGGGTCGAGCAGGAATGGAGGTATACTGTGAAAAATAAATTTTTCACAGGCAAATTTGTGCTTGCGCCCAAATTCGCAGGCTAAGCAAGAATGGAGGTATTTCATGAGCAGACTGGAAATTGCATCCCCGAACCGCGCCAAAATCGTTATGGAGGGCCTATATAAGGATTTGGAGCGCAGAATTGAATCCAGCCCGCCGGGGCTTTGCCCGGTAGATATGTCGAGGGCCTTTTTGGAGCTGTGCCATGCGCAGACCTGCGGAAAGTGCGTGCCATGCCGCATCGGGCTCGGACAGCTGAGCCATTTTATCGAGGACGTTTTAAACGGCAGGGCGACGATGGAAACGCTGGATATTATGGAGCAGACCGCGCTTTCCATTATGGAATCGGCGGACTGCGCCATCGGATATGAGGCCGCCAATATGGTATACAAAGGCCTGATCGGCTATCGCGACGATTACATAGGTCATATTCAGAACAACCGTTGTACCTGCACTTATAACCAGCCGGTATCCTGCGTATCGCTTTGCCCGGCCCATGTGGACATTCCGGGATATATCGCGCTCGTCGGAGAGGGGCGGTATCAGGATGCCATCCGGCTGATTCGAAAAGATAATCCGTTCCCGACGACCTGCGGCTTTATCTGCGAGCATCCATGCGAGGCGAGGTGCCGCAGAAATATGGTGGACGATTCCGTCAATATCCGCGGCCTGAAACGGGTAGCCGCCGATTTCGCGGGAGAGGTGGATCCGCCGATGTGCGCGCCCCGCACAGGGAAACGTGTGGCCGTTCTCGGCGGCGGCCCCGGCGGGCTGAGCGCGGCCTATTATTTACAGCTGATGGGACATCAGGTAACGGTCTATGAAATGCTTCCGGAACTGGGCGGTATGCTGCGTTACGGCATTCCCAATTACCGGCTGCCCAAGAACCGGCTGGATGAAGATATCAGAAGTATCCTGAAAACGGGCGTCGAGGTAAAGCATGGCCTGAAGATTGGACAGGATATTACCATACAGGAGCTGCGGGAGCAGTATGACGCCGTTTTGATCACCATCGGCGCGAGCACCGATAAGAAGCTCGGCCTGGAAGGGGAGGATGCGGACGGCGTTCTGTCTGCGGTTCAATTCCTCAGGAACGTAGGCAGACATGAGATTATGGATCTGACCGGGAAAGAAGTCGCAGTCATCGGCGGCGGCAATGTTTCAATGGATGCGGTGCGGACCGCAAAGCGTCTCGGCGCGAAGAAGGTGAGCATCGTCTACCGCAGAAGAATGTCCGATATGACGGCTCTGCGGGGAGAAATCGACGGGGCCATCGCGGAAGGGATCGAGCTTTGGACACTGAAAGCGCCGGCATCTATCGAAGTCGATGAGAACAATCATGTAAAAGGGATCTATGTGACGCCGCAGATGGTGAGCGCGATCCGCGACGGGCGGGCGGGCATCAGGCCCACCGGGGAAGAAGATCTCTATATTCCATGTGATGTGTTAATTAAGGCCATCGGCCAGAACATAGAAACGAGACATTTTGAAGAGGCCGGCATTCCGGTAGCGCGCGGCAGGATCGTGACGAAGAGCTCCGGTACGTTCGCCAATCTGCCGGGCGTCTTTGCGGGCGGCGACTGCGCGAGCGGACCGGCATCCGTCATCAGCGCGATTGCGGCGGCGAAGGTCGTAGCGGCCAATATCGACGAATACCTCGGATATCATCATGAAATATCCTGCGATGTCAAAATCCCGGAGCCGCACCTGAACGATAACAGCCCCTGCGGAAGGGTCAACCTGACGGAGCGGGAAGCGTGCGAAAGAATCCGTGATTTTGAAGGCGTAGAGAACTGTATGACCGAAAAAGAAGCGAAACAGGAAGCGAACCGCTGTCTGCGCTGCGATCATTTCGGCTATGGCATATTTAAAGGAGGCAGAGAGACATTATGGTAAATCTTACGATAGATGGGAAACAGATAACGGTAGAAGAGAATACGACCATTATGGAGGCTGCCGCACAGAACGGGATTCCGATTCCGAAGCTCTGCTATTTGAAGGGAATTAACGAAATCGCGGCCTGCCGCGTATGCGTCGTGGAGCTGGAAGGGAAGGACAGACTGATTACCTCCTGCAATAACGTCGCGGAAGAAGGCATGGTCATCTATACGAACAGCCCGAAGGTACGCCGGAACAGGCGGACGACGGTGGAACTGATTTTATCGCAGCACGATTCCCGCTGCGTAAGCTGTGGAAGAAGCGGAAACTGCAGCCTCCAAAAAGTGGCGAACGATTTGAATATCATCGATATCCCGTTTAGAATGGAAATCGGGAAACAGGCGTGGGACAGACAGTTCCCATTAATACGCGATTCTTCCAAATGTATCAAATGTATGCGCTGCGTACAGGTATGTGAGAAGGTGCAGGGGCTCGGCGTCTGGGATGTGGAAGGAACGGGCGCATGGACGACCGTGAATGTGGCGGGCCATAAGGGCATCGGCGAGGCGGACTGCGCCCTGTGCGGCCAGTGCATTACCCATTGCCCGACAGGCGCGCTCAGGGAGCGCGACGATACGGAGAAAGTATGGGATGCGATTGCCGATAAAGAAAAAGTCGTCGTCGTACAGGTAGCGCCGGCGGTGCGCACGGCCTGGGGAGAAGAACTCGGACTGAAAGAGGAAGAGGCGGGCGTCGGCAGGATCCTGGACGCCCTGAAAAGAATGGGCGCGGATTATGTATTCGATACGGCCTTTTCCGCGGACTTGACGATTATGGAAGAAGGGAACGAGTTCTTACAGCGTTTTACGGCGGGCGAATTAAAGGAACGGCCGATGTTTACGTCCTGCTGTCCGGGCTGGGTGCGTTTCATCAAATCCCGGTTCCCGCATATGGCAGGGCAGCTTTCCACGGCCAAATCTCCGCAGCAGATGTTCGGCGCCGTGATGAAGACCTATTTTGCCGCAAAGCTTGGCGTTTCGCCGGAAAAAATCTTTACCGTATCCGTGATGCCCTGTGTTGCCAAAAAGGGAGAACGGGAGATGGAGCTGTTCTATGAGGAATATGCCGGACACGATATCGATGTTGTCATCACGACGAGAGAACTCGTAAAAATGATCCGTTCGGCTCATATCAGCCCGGAGACATTAGTGGATATCGAGAGCGACAGGCCCATGCGGCAGGGATCCGGTGCGGGCGTCATTTTCGGCGTGACCGGCGGCGTTATGGAAGCCGCGCTCCGCACGGCTTACTATCTGCTGAAAAAGGAAAACCCTCCGGCGGATGCGTTCCGGGCAGTAAGAAGTCCCGCTTTTCAGGCGAATGAAGGTGTGGAGGAGGCCGATTTCGTCATCGACGATATCACCATAAAGACCGCCGTTGTCAGCGGACTCGGCAATACGCGGAAACTGATCGAGAAGATCGAGCGCGGCGAGGCGCACTATGATTTTGTAGAAGTAATGGCCTGTCCGGGCGGCTGTGTCGGCGGCGGCGGCCAGCCCATTCATGACGGCGGGGAGCTGGCGTTTGAACGGGGCGGCCGGCTTTACCGTCTGGACGAGAACGCGGCGGTTCGTTTTTCTCACGAAAATCAGGATATTCAGCAGATGTACAGGGAATATTTTGAAGCGCCCCTGTCCCGCAAAGCGCATATGCTGTTGCATACCTCTTCAGATATGTAACATAAAGTATGAAAACCTTGCTTTGCCGTCCGGTTTGTGGTAAATTCTTACATAGGTTGAAAAATCAGAGATAGTTGAATAAAGATGAGGGATTTGGATTGAAGAAGTTGAAAAAATCCGTTTTGAGTCTGTTATGTGCATTGCTCTTGACGGGATGCGGAGAAGATGAAGCGCTGGATGCCTATCAGGCGGATATGGAAACGTTTTTTGAACATGTCGCGGAATTTGATGAAAATATGAATGCCATCGATGTAGGCCAGGAGGATTATGTGGCGCAGCTGCTGGAATATCTGGATGCGCTGGATGCGGAAGTGGCGTGGATGGCCGGGCTTGAGGTGCCGAAACAGTTTTCCGCGGTGGACAGTCTGGCCGATGAAGCGAGCGAAAATATGGGACAGGCCGTTTCCTACTTCCATATGGCGTATGAAGCGGAAGAATTTAACCACAACTATGAAGAGGCGGCAAGAGAGTATTATAAAAGGGCCAATATCAGAATCCAGTATATTATCATGCTGCTCCACGGAGAAATACCGGAGGGGGAGGGCATTACCTATACGGAGGAAGAAAACAGCATTTTCGGTGTCGGTTATCTGAATAAAGAAGCGGAAGAAAATGCGGAAAGCGGCGGAGGAGACGGCACACAGGAATAGACGTAAAGGAGAGTATGCTGGATTATGACAAAACAGGCTTTCAGGGATTTGATAAAGGAAACACCGGTCTTTCTGGACGGCGCGACCGGTTCCAACCTTCTGAAAAGAGGAATGCCGGCGGGCGTTTGTCCGGAAAAATGGATATTGGAGCACCCGGAAGTTCTGATCGGGCTGCAGAGAGAATTTATCGAGGCAGGCAGCAATATCCTCTATGCCCCGACGTTTTCCGCGAATCGGATCAAACTAAAAGAATACGGTCTGGAAGGGCAGATTCGGGAAATGAATCATCAGCTGGCAGCGGTCTCGAAAGAGGCCGCTGCCGGAAAAGCGCTCGTCGCCGGCGATATCACGATGACCGGGGAGCAGCTTTCGCCGATGGGGAAAATGGATTTTGAGGAGCTGATTTCCATCTATAAAGAACAGATCGGTTTTCTCGTGGAAGCGGGCGTCGATTTACTCATCGTCGAAACGATGATGAGCCTGCAGGAGACGAGGGCGGCGCTGATTGCGGCGAAGGAAATCTGCGACCTTCCGGTCATGGCGACGATGACCTTTGAGACGGACGGGCGGACGCTGTACGGAACCGATGCGGTGACGGCGGCGGTCGTTTTGGAAAGCCTGGGTGCGGCGGCAGTCGGCGCCAACTGTTCCACAGGGCCGGATAAGATGGAAGGAATCATCCGGGCGATGGCGGATGTGACGACGGTTCCGATTATTGCGAAGCCCAATGCCGGACTGCCCTGTCTGGATGAAGACGGCCAGACGGTCTATGATATGAAAGAACCGGAATTTGCGGAAGGCATGAAGCTGCTCGTAGGGGCGGGCGCTTCGATCGTCGGCGGATGCTGCGGTACTTCGCCTTCTTATATTCACGCAGCCAGAGAAGCCGTCGGACAGATACGGATCCGGCGCAGGGAACGGGGGACGCTCCGGTATCTGACGAGCGAGCGGAAAACGGCCGCGTTCGGGCTGAATGATCCTTTTATGATCGTCGGCGAGCGCATCAATCCGACCGGCAAGAAATCGCTGCAGGCACAGCTTCGGGAAGGCTCCATGGAAATGGTATCGGCCTTTGCGGAGGAACAGGAAGCCTGCGGTGCGAGCGTTCTCGACATTAATATGGGCATGAGCGGCATCGACGAGAAGGCGATGATGCTTCAGGCCATCGAGACGGTGACTGGCCTTACGAGCCTGCCCCTTTCCATCGATTCCAGCCATGTGGATGTCATCGAGGCGGCGCTCAGACGGTATCCCGGACGGGCATTGATCAATTCGATTTCCTGTGAAAAAATAAAATTTGAATCTCTTTTGCCGCTCGCGAAGAAATACGGCGCGATGTTCATTCTGCTGCCGTTATCGGACGCGGGCCTGCCCGAAAATTTACAGGAAAAAATTGAGATTATTGAGAAAATTAAGAAGCGCGCCCTGGAACTGGGGATGCGCAAAGAAGATATTATCGTGGACGGGCTGGTGGCTACGGTGGGCGCCAATAAAAAAGCCGCCGTCGAAACGCTGGAGACGATCCGCTATTGCAAGGAGAACGGCCTTGCGACGATCTGCGGGCTTTCCAATATCTCGTTCGGGCTGCCGGAACGCAGCTATGTGAATACGGCTTTTCTTACGATGGCGATTCAGGCGGGTCTTACGATGGCGATTGCGAATCCGTCACAGGAATTACTCGTAAACCTTGCTTTCGCATCTGACCTGCTTTTAAATAAAGAGGGAGCGGACATCCGATACATCGACCTGATGGCGGCGTTGAAAGAGAAAAGAGAAGCGATGGGAGAAACCGCTGCCAGGCCGGCGGGCATTCCGGCTGCTTTGAAGAAAAAGGAGGAACAGGCCGGCGGTTCGATTTCAGAAAAGCTGTATGCCGATGTTTTAAAGGGTAATTTAAATGGAATCGCCGCGGATACGAAACGGGCAGTGGACGAGGGGAACGAGCCGCGGAAACTGCTGGACGGCGTACTGCTTCCGGCCATCAACGAGGTGGGGGAACTGTTTGACAAAGGCAGGTATTTTCTGCCCCAGCTCATCGCGAGTGCGGAGGCGATGAAAGCCTCGATCGAATATCTGGAACCCCTTCTGACGGAAGACCATTCCGGGAAGGAGATGCCGACGGTCGTTATTGCCACCGTAGAAGGCGATATTCACGATATCGGCAAGAATCTCGTCGCGCTGATGTTAAAGAACTACGGTTTTCACGTCATAGACCTTGGCAAGGATGTCCCGAAAGAAAAGATTATCGAAGCCGCGGTCAAATACAATGCGCAGGTCATTGCGCTTTCGGCTCTGATGACGACGACCATGCAGCAGATGAAGCATGTGATCCGGTATGCGAAGGAAAAAGAAGTGAATGCGAAAATTATTGTCGGCGGGGCCGTCATCACGCAGGAATATGCGGATGAGATCGGAGCGGACGGCTATTCCAGGGACGCGGCGGACGCGGTGAAGCTGACGCAGAGCCTGGTGTGAGAAAACTTCCAAAGCTCACAGCAGAGGCTGTTTCGCTGAGAATCAAAATAAAAAGGAGATGGAGGATTCTATATGATAGGTGCAGATGCAATCGTAAAATGTCTGGAAGAGGAAGGCGTAGAATATGTATTTGGATATCCGGGCGTTGCAATTTGCCCGTTTTATAACAGTATTTTAGAGTCGGATATCAGGACCATTCTGATCCGTACGGAGCAGAACGCGGCCCATGCGGCCAGCGGGCTTGCGCGGGTGAGCGGGAAGGTCGGCGTCTGTGCGGTCACGTCCGGTCCCGGCGCGACCAATGTGATCACCGGTATCGCGACCGCTTTTGCGGACAGTATTCCGCTCGTCTGCATTACCGGACAGGTCAACAGTGAACTGATCGGTTCCGATGTATTCCAGGAGGCGGACATTACGGGCGCGGTGGAGTCCTTTGTCAAATACAGCTATCTGATCAAGGATGCAGACGATATTCCGCGCATTTTTAAGGAAGCCTTTTATATCGCGAATTCCGGACGGAGAGGGCCTGTCCTGATCGATGTGCCGATCGATATCCAGCGCGCCGCACTGAAGAAATTCTCTTATCCCGATACGGTGAATCTGCGCACCTACAAACCGACCGTCAGGGGACATTCTGTCCAGATCAAAAAGGTCATCGGGGAGCTGGCGAAGGCAAAACGTCCGATTATCTGTACGGGCGGCGGCGTGCTGCTCAGCGGTGCGCAGGAAAAACTGCGCGCCTTCGCTGAAAAGCACAGGATTCCGGTGGTATCTACCATGATGGGAATCGGCGTCATGCCGACGGAGCATCCCATGTATTACGGCATGGTCGGCAATAACGGAAAACCCTATGCCAACCGGGCGATGAACGAATCGGATCTGCTCCTCATGGTCGGCGCGAGAGTCGCGGACCGGGCGGTCAGCCAGCCGGATCTGATCACTGAGAATAAGATTCTGGTTCATATCGATGTTGACCCGGCGGAAATCGGCAAGAACGTAGGCGCTTCGATTCCGCTCGTAGGCGATGCAAAACATATTTTTGAAGAAATCGTGAAAGAGGAGTTTACCTGTGAACACGAGGAATGGATTGCGACGCTGAATGCGTACCGGGATACGATGGGCAGGAAGAGAAATCCCAATCCCGATTATGTGGATCCGGCGGAGTTCATCCGCATGTTGTCTGAAAAAATGGAGGAAGATGCCGTTTATGTGGCGGATGTCGGGCAGAACCAGATCTGGTCATGTTCCTGTCATATTGTGAAAAAAGGAAGATTCTTAACCACCGGCGGCATGGGAACGATGGGCTATTCCATTCCGGCTGCCATGGGCGCGAAACTGGCCTGCCCGGACAGACAGGTCGTCGCGGTATGCGGAGACGGCTCTTTCCAGATGTCCATGATGGAGCTCGCCACCATGCGGCAGTTCCATGTGCCGGTGAAGATCATCGTTTTGAAGAACAATTATCTCGGTATGGTGAGGGAATTTCAGCATTATAACTACAAGGACCATTATTCTGTCGTCGATCTGTCGGGAAGCCCGGACCTGGAAAAGATTGCGATGGCGTACGATATGAAGTTCATGCGGCTGTTCACCATGGAAAATGCGGAAGCGGCCGTCGAAGAATTTCTGGCACAGGATGAATCCGTGCTGATGGAATGCGTCATCGACCCGATGGATCTGGTATAGGAATGGAGGTTGGCTATGAAAAAAATATATTCGGTATTAGTGGAAAATCGTTCGGGCGTGCTTTGCAAGGTAGCCGGTCTGTTTTCCAGAAGAAGCTACAATATCGATTCCCTGGCAGTCGGAGAGACCGACGATCCGGCAGTCTCCTGTATGACGATCGTAAGCAGCGGCGATGAACGGACGATCGAACAGATTGAAAAGCAGCTCAACAAAAAACTGGATGTCATCAAAGTAAAGACCTTTGATGAGACGGCCAGCATCAGCAGGGAGCTGATGCTCATCAAAGTGAAATATAATAAAGGCAACCGGCGGGATATTATGGAGACCTGCGAGATCATGAAAGCCGATATCGTCGATATGTCCAAAAACCTGATGATCATCCAGATCTGTGACGTACCGGAAAAGACCAGCCTTCTGATCAGGATGCTGCAGTCGGTCAGCGTTGTGGAAGTCGCGCGGACCGGAACGCTGGCGCTGCCAAAATGTATGGATACGGAATGACGCGGGCGCATCGATGATGAAAAAACACGGATTTACCACGACCAGAATTATCATGCTGGGCTTTCTGACAGGGGCGCTCGCCGGAGCGCTGTGCCTGATGCTTCCGATCAGCGTGAAGCCGGGACGGACGATAGGCTTTTTCGACGCGCTGTTCGTCGCTGTGTCAAGCGTCTGCGTTACCGGTCTGTCAACGGTCAATATCGGCCAGACTTTTTCCGCCTTTGGACAGGTTGTGCTGCTTTTCCTGATCCAGTTCGGCGGCCTTGGCATCGTGACCTTTACGACGATCGTACTGTGTCTGTTCCGCCGCAGGATTACGCTGTCCGACAGGATGCTGATTCAGAGTGCCTATAATCTGGATACCCTTTCGGGGCTTGTCCGGCTGACGATGCGGATTTTGAAAATAACGCTCTGTCTGGAAGGGCTTGGCGCGGCCGGCTATGCTTTTGTATTCGTTCCGCAATTTGGCGCGAAAGGAATCTGGTACAGTATTTTTCATGCCGTTTCGGCTTTCTGCAATGCCGGGATCGATCTGCTCGGCGAAAACAGTTTCTGCGGCTATGCGGATAATGCGGTCATCAATTTTACGACGATTTTTCTGATCATTGTCAGCGGGCTCGGTTTTCCGGTATATTGGGAAATCGCAAGAGTCGCTTCCGCGCGTTTTGGAAAGAACAGAAATGCGGCCGTCCGCAAGATGAATCTTCATACGAAGATCGTCCTTTTCGCCACGGCGGCGCTTATTCTGGCGGGCATGCTCCTGACGCTTTTGTTTGAACACGACAACCCGGATACGTTGGGCCGGATGACGGCGCCGCAGAAACTTATGGCGTCGCTGTTCCAGTCCGTTACGCTGCGTACCGCCGGATTCGCGACGATCTCGCAGGAATATTTCAGACCGGCCTCCTGTATGGCCTATCTGATTTTGATGTTCACAGGCGGATCGCCTGCCGGGACGGCGGGCGGCATTAAGACGGTAACGCTGGTCCTGCTTTTCGCCTCCATGTCCGCCAATATCGGCGGGAAAAGAGATGTTGTCGTCCTGCACAGGAAAATATCGGACGATACGATCAGAAGATGTGTTGCCATCGCCGTATTCAGCCTTTCGACGCTGTTTTTGCTGACCATGGCGCTGTTAGCCGTTTCACAGGGGGATTTTCTCGATACGTTATACGAAATGACTTCCGCCATTGCAACGGTAGGTTTATCGAGAGGCCTGACGGGAACGCTCGGCCCGGTGGGAAAACTGATCGTTATTCTCACGATGTATCTTGGGCGGATCGGCCCGATCACGCTGGCGCTCGCTTTTAACAGCCGGAGGCCGGCGGAAGATATTGCCTGCGCGGAGAGTAAAGTAATTATTGGATAGGGGCTTCATATGAAAAAAAATACACAGAAAGAATATATCGTTATCGGGCTTGGAAGATTCGGAAGCAGCGTGGCGAAGCAGCTGGAAGCGAACGGATGCAGGGTGCTCGCCATCGACCGGCTGGAAAAGCGGGTGAACCAGATTGCAGATTATGTAACGCTCGCGATGTGTGTCGATGTCGCTAACGAGGAAGCCCTGGGGGAACTGGGCGGCAGGAATTTTGACGGCGCCGTTATTTCCATCGGCCACAGCCTGGACGCATCGGTGCTGGCCGCGATCTGGGCCAAGGAACAGGGCATCAGACAGATCGTTGCGAAAGCCTACGATAAGATGCAGGGAAAGATATTGACGAAGCTCGGCGTCGATGAAATCGTTTATCCGGAAAAGGAAATCGGCGTCCATGTGGCGAACAATCTGGCTTTCAATAACCTGTTTGACGCCATTGAGCTGACTGCGGAATATTCCATCACGGATGTGCCGACTTTCCGGAATTGGGTCGGCAAAGACTTAAAGGAACTGAATCTGCGGAAAAAATACGGCGTGAACGTCATCGCGGTCAAACGGGGAGGCGTACTGCTCATTAATCCTCCTGCGGACGATCCGACGCAGAAGAACGATATCTTTGTGCTTCTTGGAAAAAACAGCACCTTAAAGAAGATCATGAGCGCATACGACGCGGAAAAGCAATAGACAGGCGTTGACTTTTCAGATTATAGTTGCTACAATGATTGATGATTTGGGCCGTTTAAAGCGGCATAAAGGTACACATAGCAGGGGTTAGAATAAAGAAAGGCGGGATAGTTTATGCACAGAAAGGTATTTCAGCTTCTTGTAGACAATACATCCGGCGTTTTAAGCCGTATTTCAGGACTGTTTTCAAGACGCGGCTATAATATCGAAAGTATTACGGCAGGTGTGACTGCGGATCCCCGGTATACCCGTATTACGATCGTCACCTCCGGGGACGATGAAATCCTCGACCAGATTGAAAAGCAGGTCGCAAAGCTCGTCGATGTCCGCGATATTAAGGAACTGAAACCGGGCGAAAGCGTTTATCGCGAGCTGGCGCTCATCAAGGTCAAGGTTTCCGCGGAAAGGCGGCAGGGCGTCATTTCGGTCGTGGATATTTTCCGTGCCAAGATCGTCGATGTTGCCAAGGATAGCCTGATTATCGAGCTGACCGGAAATCAGGAGAAGATAGAGGCTTTTATCGACCTGCTCGACGGCTATGAGATTTTGGAGCTTGCCAGAACGGGTATCGCCGGACTCGGCAGAGGCATTGAAAACGTTACTTATTTAGAATAAGATAAAACAAAAAATGGAGGATGAAAAAATGGCGAATATTTTTTACCAGGAAGATTGTAATCTGTCCCTGCTGGAAGGCAAGACGATAGCGGTAATCGGCTACGGCAGCCAGGGACATGCGCACGCTTTGAATGCGAAGGAGTCCGGCTGTCACGTTATTATCGGTCTGTACGAAGGCTCTAAATCATGGGCGAAAGCGGAGGCACAGGGCTTTGAAGTATATACGGCTGCGGAAGCGGCCAGGAAAGCCGATATCATTATGATCCTGATCAACGATGAATTACAGGCTTCCATGTATAAAAAGGATATTGAACCCAATCTGGAAGAGGGCAACATGCTGATGTTCGCACACGGCTTTAACATTCACTTCGGCTGTATCGTACCGCCTGAGAATGTAGACGTAACGATGATCGCGCCTAAGGGACCGGGCCATACGGTAAGAAGCGAATATCAGGCCGGCAAGGGCGTTCCCTGTCTGGTAGCCGTTCATCAGGACGCGACAGGCAAGGCACAGGATATTGCGCTGGCATATGCGCTGGCGATCGGAGGCGCGAGAGCGGGCGTGCTGGAAACGACGTTCAGAACGGAAACGGAGACAGACCTTTTCGGCGAGCAGGCCGTATTGTGCGGCGGTGTCTGCGCATTGATGCAGGCTGGCTTTGAAACGCTGGTAGAGGCGGGGTATGATCCGAGAAACGCATACTTTGAATGCATCCATGAGATGAAACTGATCGTTGACCTGATTTACCAGTCCGGTTTTGCGGGCATGAGATATTCGATTTCCAATACGGCGGAGTACGGCGATTATATCACGGGGCCTAAGATCATCACGGAAGAGACAAAGAAAACGATGAAAAAGATCCTGTCCGATATCCAGGACGGCACTTTTGCAAAAGACTTCCTGCTTGATATGTCTTCCGCAGGCGGACAGGTACATTTCAAGGCTATGAGAAAGCTTGCTTCCGAGCATCCTGCCGAGATAATCGGAGAAGAAGTCAGAAAGCTTTACAGCTGGAACGGAGAAGATAAACTGATCAATAACTGATCTGCCGGTAAAAAAACGAGGAAAGAGATAACAGACAGGGCGGGGCGATCCGCCCTGACCGTTATCGCCATTTTCAGGATAGCAGAAAGTGCGGGGCCGCCTTTTTTCCAGGCGAACCCTGTTTTTCTTTTGGAAATCCTGTAGGGAACGAAATCATATAAAGGAGGATATCGCGATGGGAATGACAATGACCCAGAAAATACTGGCGGCCCATGCAGGGCTTGAAAAGGTGGAAGCGGGACAGCTGATCGAAGCCGATTTGGATCTGGTGCTCGGCAACGACATTACGAGCCCGGTCGCCATCAGAGAAATGGAGAAAATGAAGGTGGACGGCGTTTTTGACAGGAATAAGATCGCGCTCGTACCGGATCATTTCGTGCCGAACAAGGACATTAAATCGGCGGAGCATTGCAAATGCGTCAGGGAATTCGCATACCGCAATGAGATTACCAATTATTTTGAGGTGGGAGAAATGGGCATCGAGCATGCGCTGCTTCCCGAAAAAGGGCTGACCGTAGCGGGAGACGTGATCATCGGCGCGGATTCCCATACCTGTACTTACGGCGCGCTTGGCGCTTTTTCCACAGGCGTCGGCAGTACCGATATGGCGGCCGGCATGGCTACCGGAAAGGCATGGTTCAAGGTTCCTGCCGCAATAAAATTCAACATCATCGGAAAGCCGGATAAGTGGGTCAGCGGAAAAGACGTCATCCTGCATATCATCGGCATGATCGGCGTAGACGGCGCGCTGTATAAGTCCATGGAATTTGTGGGAGAAGGTATTCGGAACTTAACGATGGACGACCGCTTCACGATTGCCAATATGGCGATCGAGGCGGGCGGCAAGAACGGCATTTTCCCGGTGGACGAGCTGGCTGAAAATTATATGAAAGAGCATTCCGGCAGGCCTTATCAGGTTTATGAAGCGGATGAGGACGCCGTTTACGATGAAGAATATACGATCGATCTGAGCGCGCTCCGCCCGACGGTCGCGTTCCCGCATCTGCCGGAGAACACGAAAACGATCGATGAAATCGAAGAGGATATTAAGATCGATCAGGTCGTTATCGGATCCTGTACGAACGGCCGGCTGGACGATCTGAGGACTGCGGCTGAAGTGCTGAAGGGCCGCCATGTGGCAAAAGGTATGCGCTGCATCGTGATTCCGGCGACCCAGACGATCTATATGCAGGCGATGGAAGAGGGCCTGTTAAAGACTTTTATCGAAGCGGGAGCGATCGTCAGCACACCGACCTGCGGCCCATGCCTTGGAGGATATATGGGTATTCTCGCGGCGGGAGAGCGCTGCGTATCGACGACGAATCGTAACTTTGTAGGCAGAATGGGGCATGTCGATTCCGAAATTTATCTGGCAAGCCCCGCAGTAGCGGCGGCGAGCGCGGCAGCGGGAAAGATTTCCTGTCCCTGCCGGCTCTCATAATATTGGAAAGACGGAGGTATAGAAATGAAAGCAGCAAAAGGAACTGTTTTTAAATATGGCGATAATGTGGATACGGATGTCATCATCCCGGCCCGCTACCTGAATTCTTCCGACCCGGCGGAACTGGCGGCGCACTGCATGGAGGATATCGATAAAGAGTTCATTCAGAAGGTGCGGAAAGGCGACATTATGGTGGCGACCAAAAATTTCGGCTGCGGCTCTTCCAGAGAACATGCGCCGATCGCCATCAAAGCGGCGGGCGTGAGCTGTGTCATCGCGGAGACCTTTGCGAGAATCTTTTACCGGAACGCGATCAACATCGGGCTTCCGATCATCGAATGCCCGGAGGCGGCAAAGGATATCGGGGCCGGAGATATCGTAGAAGTAAATTTCGACACGGGCGTCATCACGGATGTCACGAAAGGGACTTCTTATAAAGGGCAGGCTTTTCCTGAATTTATGCAGAAGATCATCGCGGCCGAAGGGCTCGTGAATTATATTAACGGGAAATAAGGAAATGTCAAAAAATAATTTTTGACATTTCCTGAAAATTGCTTCGCAATTTACCGAAACCAGAAATGACTCTTAAAGAGTTATTTCCAGACGGTTTCTAAACGCTGCAAATTTTGACAGATTTTGCGTTATTTTTGCTTTTTTTGACCGCTGTAATTTTTCATATGTTATAATTTGTCTGATATGAAGAAAAAAGAGATTACGAACGGACAGGAAATATATAAATATATCCGCAGGCGGATGAGCAGCTTTTTTGTCTGTCTGCTGGCAGTGTGCATCACTTCTCTGGCGGCGGCTGTGCTGCTTGACAGCATCATACCTTTAAAGAGATTTCTGTACGGCGGAGCCGCCGGAATATTGCGCTGTCTGGGGAATCCCCTCTATGAGGCGGCGCGTCATATAAAACATGCAATATCCGAAAATATGGAAGAATTCTATGAAATGCAGATTACGATCAACACCATTTTAGCGGCGGCGGTCATCTTTTATTACAACGTTCAGGACAACAGGAGGGAAGGAATCCCGCACAGGGCCATTTTGGCCTATTCGTCCGGTTCGCTTACGATCCCGGTATATTTTCTCGTAGCCACGTTTCTGTTACCGGCGGGCTTCTGGGCGCTGCATCTGGGAATGCGGATCACCTTCATTGTCTGCACTGTATTTTCCTATATACTGCAGATGGCCAATATTGTTCTGATCCTCATATCCACTTCCCATTCGTATGGGCTGCATGTCATATGTAATGCGGAAATCCGGCAGTACCGGGCTCTGTGCGGTATCGGGGAGGAGAAGGGCAGCGGCTGGAAAAACGATCCGCAGTTCATCTGGACATACTTAATGCACCATTTGGAGCAGGTGGTCATGAGCGACGAACTGGTGGCCGATAAAATGACAATCGTAAGAGAACTGATAAAAACGCCGTACTACGAAAAAGAGATGAGCTACGGGGAGAGACGGCGGAGAAGAAACGGCCGTATGGAGGATATGGCGGTAAATTGTCTGAAAGAGAACAATTTAAAGCGGATCTATGAATTTTATTATGGAAATCTATCCGCCGTCATGGAGTGTCTTGGCAAAGAGGAAAACAATTCGGAACGCAATAAGGTCTATCTGGTCCTGTATGAATTTCTGGGCAGTCTGCAGGAGCTGTATGGAAAAGCCGGAGATCCCTCGAAAAACGTCGGCAGCTCGAAAACGGCGCAGAACTATCTGATGACGACCGCCGGTATCCTGAACGCCATATTGGACAGCAGGACGCCGGATGCGGAAGGGTTCTGCAATTATGTTCTCAATGAATGCATCGCGAATGAAGCGGTACGGCGGATACAAACGGGACTCTACTTTTTATTTCAGGAATATTTATACCGGACTTATACGGGCGGAGGGGACGATGCCTGCGGAATGCTCATGAATAACATAGACGGAATCAGGGGCGTCGGAAAGTGGGCCATGCTTTCCGGGGATGAGGAAATATATTATGATTTCTGGCAGATCTGGATGGATTGGACAACCATTTCGGAAAAAAGCAGAAGAGATTATTTCAGAGCTGCCATGGCGGCGTTAAGGAGGGAAAATTACAGTTCCTGTCCGGTCGGTTATATTATGCTGTCAATCAGGCAAATGGAGAACAGTACCTATGAAAATAAGAATTATTCAGCTGATCAATAACTTTTATAAAGATGAGAACGGTGTGGACGAAGACAGGGAAAAAGCGCTGGGATCCTATTGCACTTTCGGTTATTTCGACGCTTTACAGGTATATGACGGCAGTTCCTTTGACAAGGCGGAGGACAATCTGATCTGGAAAAAAATAGACGAGGCAGCGGTAAGGACGCTGGACGGGACATGCAGCAGGCGCAATCTGATCTGTATTGCCGAAGAGGAAGAAAAAGACCGGAAATTCTGGGAGTGCGCTCAAAATTATCCCTATCTGTTTATCTCTTTGATAAGAATGAAACGGCATGCCGAAGGGACAAAGGATGTCATGCGCCAGATGATGGACGTGATGAGAAAAAACGATACGGAGATAGCCTATTATTCTTACAATCACAGCGAATTAGTCATCGCGAAACTCGAAGACAGCTATGCGGCCGGAATGAATTTTGTACTGTCCCTGCGCCAGAAACTGAACGCGCTTAACATGTACAGCATTTTTTCCGTAAGGGAAGCGGTTTTAAAAGACAAAGCAAAGCTTCCAGGCGAAGTGAAAGAGGAAACGGTCAGCGTCCGGCTGCGCATTATGATCAAAAACGACGGAAAAACAGACTCCTTTTTACAGGAACTCTGGGAGATTTTGTTCAGAGATGAGATCCGGGAAAAGAAAATTCCCGGAAAAGAAAATTTTGAAAAGTTCTATACTCTGGGAAGCAGCGATATGATAATAGGGATAGAACAGGTAGAGATGTATAAATTATTATCCTGTTATGGCATGGGGAATCTTCTGACGCATACGAACGGGCAATTTGGAGAAGCTGTTTATAATATCGAGACGGAGATTCTGATAAAAGGAGCGCATATAGAGCATGGAAAATCAATGGATAACGGAGAAGATGACAGAACTGAAACGACTGCATAGCGAATGCGGGGCGGAGGAAATTGCTTTATCCAGGTATATCGGCTGTATGATCAGAATGCTGAACGGTCTTGCGCAGATGGAATATTCCCAGTTTCATTTTTATGAAAAGCTGATGCTGCGGGATTCCTTTGAAATTTTTACGGAACATTTTATTACCCAGATAGATGTGGCAAGAAATGAAATGAATACGGAAAGGAAGCGGGAACTGGTCGATGATATAGAAAATGCCGTAGACAGGGTGTCCGGCGTATACAAGAATGTCATAGACAGTACGGCGAATTCGGACCGTCAGATGTTGTCCAGCCTTTCCATCGATACGAGTATCTATGAATTGTCTCCGAAGATCTGCGCATTTTATTCGCAGATCCTGAATAAATTAGTAAAAACTTTTCAGGAGAAAGACGCTAAATATGCGTTCATGCTCCATCCGACTTTAAAGAACATTACGGAAGCGAAGGTAATGTTCGAGCAGCTGAGGGAGTCCGGCAAAGTCGTTATCATCTATATTTCAGAAAGCATCATCGAAATGTTTGACGTTATTTCGATTACTATTTTACATGAATCGTTTCATGTCCTGACGAAAAAAGAGAGGATGCGCAAGAAACGTATGCAGTCCTTCGTACGGCTGATGCTTGCGGGAATGAAGCAGGTATTATTCGACGGCGTTGTTTTTTATAAAGAGGAAGAAGAAGACGAACAGATTAAGAATGAGCTTCTTGAGCGTTTCTTTTCCGACTGCCAGAAAGAACTGGATATGTGGGAGAAAAAACCGGACGAAAACAGGGATTTCTATAGCGGCGAAATCAAAAAGTGGGGGATAGAATATTTCAGCAAACGTCTGAGAAAAATTAATACATCGCTGGAAACATGGATCAGAGAGGCGATATCCGAGAAATCTCCGGACACGAATTTTTCGGCGTTTCAATCAAATTACGAAAAGGAGAACCGGATCATCGAGAAAATTCAGGAAAATCTGTTCGATGCAATGTATGAAAATAAAGTATCGTCTCTGGCGGGACAATTTCTGTTTATTTTCAGGGAGATTTATGCGGATATCGCATGCATTTTAACGCTTCAGCTGAATCCTGAAGACTATAAGAACGCATTTGAAAAATCGAAACAGTTTCGCACTGACGGAGCGTACTACGACAGTACGCGGATCGTCAGGAATTACATCGTGGCAATCTCCGTCAGGAATTATATGCCTGCCGATATTGGCAGCTCCTGGAAAGAGTACGGGGAGGAATTATGGAGTGAATTTTCGGAAGAAGAAAGGCTTTTTTTCGAAAATAACTCGACTTTCTCACAGAAATGTGTTATGTTAAGTATAACTCCACAGATGACAAATGCATTGAGCGGGTATGCGCAGGGCTGTGCGAAAGCGTTTAGCGACAGAATAAATTCCAATGGCGATATACAGCTTTTTCGTGAATATATGAAGCAGATTCGTAATTACGATACAAAGGAATTGTGGAAGAATATTATGCTTGGAGATTTTAATGAGATTTTCAGGCTCGTGGATTGACTGCGGTTTTGATTATAGTTTTGGTATAAAACAGTTCTCCTTATAAGTTGCATATAGATTTTTCCTGACAGATCCTGTTTCAGGGAAATATATACATTCGTTCAGGTATCAGAGGCCGGCGGGGCTTTTTATATATAAATTACTCCAAAACCCGATATGACAGTTCCTATCGGGAGTATAAGAAAATAGAATACGGAGCGGAAAAGCAGAAGCGACGTTACGCCTGTTTAATATCTGATACTTGCAGGACGTCTGATACTTGCAGATGTCTGGTACTTGCAGAGCATATGGTAGCAGTCCATATGCTGAAAATAAGGAGGAATTACTATGAAAACAGTTGTGGAAAGGAAAGTGGGCCTGGGCAGCCGCTATCCATTCGCGGAGAAGAAGCCTCTCTTAGCGGATGATTTCCGGCAGGAGCGTAGCTGCTTCTATGATTTTGGGGCAAAGAATCCGGTAGAATTTTCCGGTTTTGTGCGTAAAGGAGACAGCGCGTTTATTGACGAAATAGGAAAGGGCTTTGACTCTTAAAGGGGAAGGAAGCCCGGCTGTCAAATTGAATATCGAATCCGAAATAAGGGGCCTGTACCGCTTGCGCGGCGCAGGTCTTTTCGGTTTATCCGGTTTTATTCATTCAATTCATTGAAATGTAATATATAATTCATAAATGAATCATAATAGTTCATAAATAAAGGAATATAATTCATAAAATGAATTGAAATACTTCATAAAATGAAATATAATAGCAATAGGAAAACAAAAAATGAAGTGAGGAAATATTGTGGAATATACCAATGTCAAAATGAGAGAAGAGATACCTTCCTCCATGCCAGGACGGCCTCCCGGAAATCAACTGGGCAGGGTAAAGCAGAAACATAAAAATGAGCTTCTTCTTACCATATATGAGCATACCGATATTACCCATGCAGAACTGGCCGAAAGGCTGCGGATCTCGGCGAGCGGCTTAAATGCCGTTGTGGACAGGGTGTGTGAAGGATGCGGGCCGGAAGAAAGCCCGCTGGCATTTGAAAAAAGAAATAAATACAAATATTATCGCCTGACGGATATCGGGAAGCGGTATGTGGAAGAGGGGCTGATTTCTGTCGAGGGGAGGGCACGCGAAACAAAGCTCGATGAGTACTGGAATCTTTTTCAGGCAAAAGCGGGCCCGGGACTGAATGGGAAACTGGAACATTTTCTGGAACAATATGCGAAAGCGGCGGAGGAACCGGAGGAAAAAGAAGAACAGCGTACCGTAAATGATTTTATGGACTGTCTGTTTGATTTTTATTTAAAGAAGCCGCAGGATGCGTTAAGCGCGATGGAACATCTGATAGCGGACGAAAAGCTGAGAGATAAAATCAAGGCGATCATCTGTGATAAAATGACGGACAGAAAAATACTCGCGCCATTGGAAAAGATGGCGGCAGAAAATCCGGACGCGGGATATCGGTTTGCCAATTCGGTGATAGAGCATCTTTTTGACTGGAAGAGCGAAAATATCTGGAAGCTGAACGGAGAATATGAATGGGAAGAGATGAAGCCGGTCATACAGAAGATCGAATCGGATATGCTGCGGGCGGTTATGAATTTCCAGGATGGCGAATCTTTAAGGCGGCTATGGATCGGCAGCGGAATGAATATTCATCTGGCTTATTATCTGGAAGAAAAATATGAACGTCTGCTGTTGAAACACGAATTAGACAGCGAGCGCCGGAAAAGGGAGGCTTGACGGGCGGTATTCCAAAACGCTCGAATAAAGAGCGTCCGGCGCCCGCATATGACACGGGACTCACATATTGAACGGCATCTGAAAAATGAAGAAAAAGTTACAAGATGATTACAAAAATGAAAGAAATCTTAAATTTTTTTGAAAAAAATGTGATTTTTCCGTTGTTTTCAACGGCATTTTATGGTAAAATGAGAAACACACTCGAAAAATGGTGGAGGTAAAACATACTATTTATTGACAGGAGGAAAGAAGATGAAAAAAAATTTAGCATCCGGCGTAACTGCCGATACGGGAGGGGGTAATTCCCGCCGCCGGTAAAGCGGAGAAGAAACTTTACGATGAACTGAAAACGGCTGACAGGGATGGATGAATGCCCCAATGGATATTGATCCAGTAATCCCTGTTTTCGACTGGTTTTATCGGAAAGTACCTGGTAACACTCAAACGCACTTGTACATAGTGCAGTAAACATACTATTTATTGACAGGAGGTTTTTAACATGAAGAGATTTTTGGCATTGATTTTAGCGGGAGTTATGGCGGTATCGATCAGCGTGATGGCGTTTGCGGCGGAAACGGAAGGAAACCAGACATCAACAGAAACAACACCGGGATCAACATCAGAAGTAACGCAACCAGAAGTAACGCCATCCGGGGATCCTGGTACAGGCGGATGCATAGTTGAGGATACAGAAGATGAACCGTCTACGAGCCCGGACTTTGGAGCGTTAACCACATCCGATGAGGATCTTCAAAAGCTGAAAGAAATGGGATATGCGAACGGATCGATTAGTTATGATGAACTGCTCAGCTGGGGTTTTAAAGCGGAAGTATTAGATGCCTACTTTGCAAAGTTTGGCGGCGGTAACTCAGGCAGTTCAACCAGCGGCAGTTCCAGCAGTTCGGCCGCTTCCGGCAGTTCAGTCAGCTCCGGCGGCGGTGAAGAACATTACGACCGCGGCTCCGAAGCGGCGGCCCTTGCGGCGGAAGCTTCCGGCATTCCGATGGCAACATCCATCGCGGCATCCGAAGAGAACAAGTCCGTCGGCGAATACATGAACAATGCGGTTACAGCGGCGCCGGGCCTTGACAGCGCAGTTCCCGTATCGCAGGGCGGCAGCGTTATCATCAACGGCGAACCGAGCAACCAGACTTTTTCCGTTCTGAAAGTCCTTTCCGGCCATACGGACTCCGCAAAGGCACAGGCGGCATCGATCGGCGGCACAGTGCTCAACGTTGCAAGAATCGATGCGTCCGTATATTTTGATACGGCAACAGTAAACTTTTATATGCCGGGCGTTAAGGCAGGACAGAACATTCAGGTATATCAGTACAATTACGCGAGCGGCCAGTGGACAGGCGTTGCCGTTGCGGAAATCAGGGAAGATCATGTTGTAGTGGATATGACATCTCTTGGCGTCCTGGCATTCATCGAGGTTCCGGCCGGGGAATAGAACAGATTTATATAAAGGAATCCGGAAATAAAGCAGGGAGCTGCCGCTTTGACGATGAAGGAGTCGTGAAGCGGCAGCTTCTTATTCTGATAAAATATATCGGGCGTCCGCCCTGCAGAAATAATTGTACTGCAGGAAAAAAATAATTTTTTTCATCATTATGCTAAAAAAGTATATAAAAAATGAAAAAAATATAGTATTATGGATAGTAGGAACAAGTTCTAAATACTTTTTGATAGGGGAAAGAAATTATGCTTGCTACATTAATACCATTATTTGATGAAACGATGACTGTAAAAGCGTACTCCTTATTTGCGCAGAAGGAGAACCGTTTGCTGAATCCAAGCTATCTGGGACCGGGAATCAGCGAAGGGGTGCGTGTTGCCGGTTTTGACCTGATTGAAAGTATGGGAATCGAAACGTTATCTGCGGATAAGGAAATTTTTGTGGAAGTGAACAATGTTTCCATTTTCTCGAACATCGACGAACAATGCCAGGCGCCGCATGGAAGGATGATCCTGCTGGTCGATCATACGATTACGCCGGAGGAGATGTATATCAGGCGTTTTAAAGAATTAAAAGAAATGGGCTTTTATCTGGCAATCAGAAAGCTTCCGATTGAAAAATTTGAAGCATATCAGGAAGTGCTCAGGCTGATGGATTACATTCTGCTGGATTATAAAAAGCTCAATATCGGCAACGCGAAGATCTTCTTCAATAAATATTATCCCAATATAAAGATGTGCGCAGTCAATGTCGATTCGCAGGAAGATTATGATAAATTGAGCAGGATGGGCGGGTTTGACCTGTATGAAGGAAAGTTCTTCCGTCTTCCGGTCACGGCCAGCAAACAGACGGAAGTCGCGCCTTTGAAGGTGAATTATATAGAGCTTTTGAATATCGTGAACGATATCGATTTCGATTTATCAAAAGCGGCGGATGTTATCGGAAAAGATACGGCGCTCGTTATTTCCCTTCTGAAGATGGTGAACAGAATGAGCGTTAATTCGGAAATCACTTCTATCCGGCATGCGGCGGCTATGCTCGGACAGAAGGAATTGAAGAAATGGATCAATACGGCGGTCACGAATGAGCTTTGTGCAGACAGGCCGAGTGAGATTACGAGACTTTCTCTGCTGCGCGCTAAATTTGCCGAGAACCTTGCGCCGTTGTTTGAAATGGCGCTTCATTCTTCCGAGTTGTTCCTGATGGGATTATTTTCCGTATTGGATCTGATCCTGGATAAACCGATGAAAGAAGCTCTTGATATGGTAAAGGTCTCCAGGAATATTGAGGACGCGCTGATCGGGCATAAAGGAGATTTTGCGCAGGTGCTTGATTTTATTCTCCAATATGAAAACGCTTCCTGGCAGGAAGTTTCCAGACAGATGGTGCTTCGGAAGATAGATATGGATCCGGTCTATGACGCCTATAAAGCATCCCTGCAATGGTATCGCGATCTGTTTGGAGCGGAATGATGTAATAATGTAATAGTAAGAAAGATAGAGGGCTGCCTTTTCCTGTGCGTTTCGCTATGTATTACAGGTACATGGATAAAACGCGCAGAAGAGGCAGCCTTTTTTGCTCTATGGCTAAGCTGTTATTCTTTAAATGCAAAGCTTACTTGACAAAATTAGCAAAGTATGGATTATCGGGGCGGCCCTTGCAGCGGGATATTTCAATCCTACCGTATTTATCACGCTGGTCTTATGCGGCCTTTTTCTGCTTCTCGTCAAGAAGGGGCTCTGTATCTGTTATTGCCGGACGATGTAACGATAGCGGACGATACGGACAAAAACAGATAGCTTTTCGCAAAATAGTCTGGTATAATAGATGAAAATCAAAAATGTTCAGGGAATGGATGAATATATGGTCAATCGGGTCGATGGAAACCGTTATTATGAATATACGAAGCTGAAAAACGTCAACGTATCGGATGCCGGAGAGAAATTCAGTCTTGATTATAAGCAGGATGAGCTGACAGGCGAGAAAGAGAAGAAGGATAAAGAAGCGGTCGAACGGGAGCGACAGCAGGCTTTGGAGAAATCCGGCGTCAAAGTGGAGCTTTCCGGCTATGGTAAGACGGCCGGCGTGCCAAAAGGACAGCCGGAAGATGCCGCTAAGAAGCGGAACGCGGAGCAGGGCCAGACCCTGTGGGCATCCGTTCAGGAAATCTTCCGGACTGCGATAGCCGCGCTCAAAGATTTTTTTGATAAGATCTGGAATGAACCGAAGGCGGAGGAAACGGCGCCTGCAGATGCCATGGAGCAGACGCGCGGGGATGCGCAGGATCTTCTGGAACTGCCGGATGGCGGAGAACAGGAGATGCAGGAGAATGCGCCGGTCGAAACAGCGGAAGCTTTTTACCGGAACAAGGCGCGTTTGGATCAGGAAATTCAGCCATATCTTCGTAAAGGAGATTTGAATCAGGTCATTAATCTTTTAACGGATAATGGGAAAAAGGCGGCGGCCAGAAATTCGACGCTTCTGACCTATTATGACAGGAACGGCAGGATGGTAGAGCCCAGCGCATCGGACAGCCAGAGAATTTTATATGGGGACAGGAATGCGAGGAAGCTGTAATCCTGCGCGGGAAGATAATGGAAAACGGTAAAAATGAGAAACGGCGGGTACAGGAAAGGTCACGGCGCGTCAAAGGACGAGACGACCCTGTTCCTGCCATTTTTCTTGCCATAATATAACCGTTTGTCCGCGTGGGTAATGGTATTTTCCACGGCATCTCCGATTTTGTGCGCGGCGACGCCAAGCGTTAAGGAACAATGGATGGCGGTCTCACGCCAGACGAAAAGATGCTCCTCTACATTGGAACGGATGTTTTCCGCAATCTGACAGGTCTGGTCTAACGGGACTTTCGCCATGATCAGGATTTCTTCGCCTCCCCAGCGGCATACATGGCCATGGTCGCTTACCTGATTCCGGATGATCTGGGAGATTTCCTTTAAAACGACATCCCCAAAATCATGCCCGTAGGTGTCGTTGACTTTTTTGAAATTATCGATATCGCACATGATCAGGCAGAAATTTTCTTCAGCCTTTACAACGGCCTCGAAAAAGTCCTGCATGCTCCGGCGGTTGTAAAGCCCTGTCAGCGGATCTATGCTGGCCATATTGCCCAGAACAAGGTTCTGACTGCGCAGCAGGTTCGCCGCCGTCTGCATATCGATAACGAAGACAAGCGTGACCAGGAATAAAAAGCCGAAATTACAGCTGGTATTGAAGATATAAATGATGAGCTCCATAGCCGGCGTAACATCTAACTGAAAGACAGGGCCTGTGAACATGGATATCGTGCGGCAGCCGACGAAGGAAAGAAAAGCCATCAGTCCGAGTACGGTGGGAACGAAATATTTCTTTTTCGGGTCCTCGATCAGGGTAACGCACATATAATAGCCGAAGGGGATCAGGCCGATCGTATACTGCGGGAAACCGAAACGCCAGCCAACGCAGATCGTCGCGACAAAAGAATGGACGATAATTTCCACATAGGTAATATAGAAGGTGCGGATCAGATCCTTTTCATAACCGTATTTGATGATATTGACGCAGCTGATATAGGTAATGACGCTGCCAATATTAAAAATAATAAGAGGATAAATGCGGAGAAAGCCAAAAAGGCCTACAAGAAAAATATGTACGGCCGTGATAGTGTATATGATCAGTTTGTATTTAAATTTATCGATCTGGAGACTGTGTTCCAGCAGAGTACTAAAAAAATGAAATTTCGTTATCATATGAAAGAATTCCCGATCCCTGGTATATTCTGATCCTGCGAAGCTGTTAAAAAAAGAAAAATACTGAAAGCTCCATATCATATTACAAGTATATACCAAAATTTCAGCAAAGTAAATTATAAAAACGGAATTATCGTGGAAATATGGCTGTGCAGAATATGGCAGTTATCCGTCTGCCCGCGGCGGACGATTAACGCTTGTTTTTCGCAGATGCGTCCACTATAATAAGACAGGGAATATCGTGTGGAGGTCCATGAAAGAACCATGAATCAGGAAGCTTTTGAACAAGCCAAAATAAAGGTGCTGCTCAAGCAGCATGACCCGCATGGATTCGGTACTTTACAGGAAAAGACCGTTCATGCGGTTATGAAATTATATTATGAACCCGATATCGATTATCACGAGGTGCCGATAGAAGGATATATTGCCGATATTTATACAGGAAACCGTATTATCGAGATTCAGAACGGGAATTTTAACCGCCTGCGCGATAAACTGAGCGTCTTTCTGCCGCTGTACCCGGTCATGGTCGTTTTCCCGATTCCCCATTCTAAATGGGTCGTTTACCTGGACGGGGAGAGCGGAGAACTTTCCGGCAGACGGAAGTCCCCGGTTACGGGCAGTATTTACAGCGCGTTTCCCGAATTATATAAAATCAGGAATTTTCTGACGCATCCGAATCTGTCCTTTGCGTTTCCCCTGATCGATATGGACGAGTACCGTCTTTTGCAGGGCCGGGGGAAGGGGAGGCGGCAAAAGAGCAGCCGTTACGACAGAATGCCGATCGCCCTGTATGATGAAATCCTGCTGGAAAGGCCGGAAGATTTTATACAGGTCATTCCGTATGAACTGGAAGAGCCTTTTACCGTAAAAGAATTTGCGAAGGCGGCGCATATCCGGCGCGAACTCGCGCAGATAACGCTTCACATACTGCACAGCATGGAGCTCGTTGCACGGCCTGGTAGGCGCGGGCGGGAATATTTATATGAAGTCATTTCGCAATAGAAAATTTCTTTACATATTTTGTAAATTCATGATAAAATGAGCGTTAGCGAGAAGAATGAGCCTGCTCATTCGGCGAGCGGCGAATGGCGATCATGAATCGCAGATTCATGATAAAATGAGCGTTAGCGAGAAGAATCAAAGTTTGCGGGTTGAAAGAAAGGCATGGTTATTATGGCAAAAGAACCTAAATATGATGCGTCCAGTATCACCGTGCTGGAAGGGCTGGAAGCCGTCAGGGTCAGACCGGGTATGTATATCGGAAGCGTATCGACGAAGGGCCTGAACCATTTGATCTATGAAATCGTCGATAATGCGGTGGATGAGCATCTTGCCGGCTACTGCAATACGATTTATGTAACGCTGGAGGCGGACGGTTCCGCTGCAATAGAAGATGATGGACGCGGCATTCCGGTAGGGATGCATGAAAAAGGCGTCAGCGCGGAAAGGCTCGTCTTTACGACCCTGCACGCCGGCGGCAAGTTCGATAACGAAGCCTACAAGACGAGCGGCGGCTTGCACGGCGTCGGCTCTTCGGTTGTCAACGCGCTCTCGGCCTGGTTACATGTACAGGTCAAAACGGAGGGGTTTATTTACGAAGATAAATATGAGCGCGGCGTACCGGTCCTGGAATTGAAGAACGGCCTTTTACCCGTTATTGGAAAGACGAAGGAAACAGGGACGAAAATTACGTTCCTGCCGGACGATACGATTTTTGACAAAACGAGGTTCAAGGAGGACGACGTGAAAAGCCGTCTGCATGAGACCGCCTATCTGAATCCGAAGCTGACCATCGTTTTTGAGGATAAAAGAAAAGAAGAACCGGAACATATCGAATATCATGAGCCGGAAGGCATCGTCGGTTTTATCAAGGATATGAACAAATCGAAGGAGGCCGTCCATGATGTCATCTATTTTCAGGGAGAATCGGAGGGCATCAACGTGGAGGGCGCCTTTCAGTATGTGAATGAGTTTCATGAGAATGTGCTCGGTTTCTGCAACAATATTTATAATGCAGAAGGCGGAACCCATCTGACAGGCTTTAAGACGATGTTCACCAATGTCATCAATACCTATGCCAGGGGCCTGAATATTTTAAAGGAAAAAGATATTAATTTTACGGGGGCAGACGTGAGAAACGGTATGACGGCCGTGATTTCCATCAAGCACCCGGATCCCCGTTTCGAGGGACAGACAAAGACCAAGCTGGATAATCAGGATGCCGCGAAGGTCGTCAGCAAGGTGACGGGAGACGAGATCGTCAGATATTTCGACAGGAATCTGGAAACCTTAAAAAGCATCATCGGCTGTGCGGAAAAAGCGGCGAAGATACGGAAAGCGGAAGAAAAAGCCCGCACCAATATGCTGACGAAGCAGAAGTTTTCCTTTGATTCCAACGGAAAGCTGGCCAACTGCGAGTCCAAAGACCCATCCAAATGCGAGATTTTCATCGTGGAGGGAGATTCTGCGGGCGGCAGCGCAAAGACCGCGAGAAACCGTATGTTTCAGGCGATCCTGCCGATCCGCGGCAAAATTTTGAATGTGGAGAAGGCGAGCATCGACAAGATTCTTGCCAACGCGGAAATCAAGACGATGATCAATGCGTTCGGCTGCGGTTTTTCGGAAGGTTATGGAAACGATTTCGATATTTCCAGACTGCGTTATGATAAGATCATTATTATGGCGGATGCGGATGTGGACGGCGCGCATATTTCCAATCTGCTTTTGACATTGTTCTACCGTTTTATGCCGGAGCTGATCTTCGAGGGCCATGTTTATATCGCGATGCCGCCGCTCTATAAGGCGATGCCGTCGAAAGGGAAGGAAGAGTACCTGTACGACGACAAGGCGCTTGAGAAATACCGGAAAAAGCACAAGGGGCCTTTTACCTTACAGCGTTATAAGGGTCTTGGGGAAATGGATGCGGAACAGTTGTGGGAAACGACGCTCGACCCGGAAACGAGGCTTTTGAAACTGGTGGAGATCGAAGACGCGAGGATGGCGTCTGAGGTGACGGAAATGTTAATGGGTACGGAGGTGCCTCCCCGGAAGGAGTTCATTTACCGCCACGCGAAAGAGGCGGAGCTGGATATTTAGCCTGATGAGCCGGCAGGCTCTGTGAAAGGCGGAATGTCAGAAAGGTCATAAAAATGGACGATAACAGAATCATCAAAACCGAATATTCCGAGGTCATGCAGAAATCCTTTATCGACTATGCGATGAGCGTTATCATCGCCAGAGCGCTTCCCGATGTGCGGGACGGGCTGAAGCCAGTACAGAGAAGAACCCTCTATGATATGTATGAGCTCGGCATCCGTTATGACAGGCCGTACCGTAAATCGGCGCGTATCGTCGGGGATACGATGGGTAAATATCATCCGCACGGCGACAGCTCCATTTACGAAGCGCTTGTCGTGATGACGCAGGATTTCAAAAAGGGACTGCCCCTGATCGACGGGCACGGCAATTTTGGCAATATCGAGGGCGACGGCGCAGCGGCGATGCGTTATACGGAAGCCCGTCTGGAAAAGATCACACAGGAAGCCTTTCTGGCCGATCTGGATAAAGACGTGGTCGATTTTCTGCCTAATTTCGATGAAACGGAGAAAGAGCCGGGCGTTCTGCCCGTGAAAATACCGAATCTGCTGATCAACGGCTCGGAAGGGATTGCGGTCGGCATGGCGACCAGCATTCCGCCGCATAATCTGGCGGAAGTTATCAATGCGACGAAGGCTTATATGCTGGATGAAAATATTACGACGAGAGAGCTGATGCGCTACGTCAAGGGCCCCGACTTTCCGACGGGCGGCATCGTTATCAATCAGGATGAACTTCTGAATATTTATGAGACCGGGACCGGAAAGATCCGGATCCGCGGCAAGGTCGAGGTAGAGAAGGCAAAAGGAGGACGGATCAACCTCGTCATTACGGAGATCCCCTATACGATGATCGGTTCTTATATCGGCAAGTTCCTGATGGACGTAGCGGCGCTCGCGGAGACGAAAAAAACACAGGATATCGTTGATATTACCAATCAGTCTTCCAAAGAGGGCATCCGCATCGTCATCGAGCTGCGGAAAGATACCGATGTGGAAAATTTCAAGAATCTGCTCTATAAAAAGACAAAGCTGGAAGATACGTTCGGCGTGAATATGCTCGCCATCGCGGACGGCAAGCCGGAAACGATGGGCCTGAAACAGGTCATCAAGGCGAGCGTAGATTTCCAGTACGAGGTCGCCACGCGGAAATATAAGAATCTGCTGGAAAAAGAGCTGGAAAAGAAAGAAGTTCAGGAAGGTCTTATCAAAGCGTGCAATGTCATCGATCTGATCATCGAGATCCTTCGCGGTTCCAAAGACCGGGCGATGGCGAAAGCCTGTCTGGTAGAGGGCAGGGTGGAAGGCATCAGATTCCGTTCGAGAGAGTCCAAAATCATGGCGGCGCAGCTCATGTTTTCCGAGAAACAGGCGAATGCCATTCTGGAAATGCGCCTGTATAAGCTGATTGGCCTGGAAATCGAAGCGTTGATCAACGACCATGAGGAAACGATGGCAAATATCTACCGCTATGAAGATATTCTGGCGCGGCGGGATTCGATGGCACAGGTCATCATCAATGAACTGGATGAAATCAAATCTGCCTATGGGAGACGCAGAAGGACGGAGATCACCAATGCCGAAGAAGCCGTTTATGTGGAGAAAAAAACGGAAGAAATGGATATCATCTTCCTGATGGACCGTTTCGGCTATGCGAGAACGATTGATTTACAGACTTATGAACGAAATAAAGAATCCGTTCATGCAGAGAATAAATATGTATTCCAGTGCAAAAATACGGGAAAGATATGCCTGTTCACCAATACCGGACAGCTCCATACGATCAAGGCTGCGGATCTTCCTTTCGGAAAGTTCCGGGATAAAGGAGTGCCGGTGGACAACGTCAGCAATTATGAATCTGCAAGAGAAGAAATCATTTATGCGGCGAGTCAGACGGATCTGAATCTGTACCGGGTAATTTTTGCAACAAAACTTGCAATGTTGAAGGTTGTTGACGGCGGAGAGTTCGACGTAACGAAGCGTACCGTTGCCGCGACCAGGCTGCAGGAGGGCGACGAGGTAATCAGCGTCGTGACATTAAAGGAGCAGCATCATATTATCTTACAGTCGAAGAACGGTTATTTCCTGCGCTTTACGGTTGACGAGATTCCGGAGAAAAAGAAAGGCGCTGTCGGCGTCCGCGGCATGAAGCTCGGCGAGGGAGACAGTCTGGAAGCGGTTCATTATACCCGGCATACGGATAACCGGACTATCGAATATAAAGGAAAAGAAATCGAGTTGAATAAGCTGAAGCAGGGAAGCCGGGACAGCAGGGGCGTTAAAGTACGCGTCTGAAAAAGCGGCTGCCGGCGCGCCTGGTTTTTTGAAAAAGGAGACTGATATATGCGGGTCATCGCGGGAAAAGCAAGAAGTTTGAAATTAAAGACGCCGGAAGGTCCGGAAACGAGGCCGACCACGGACAGGATCAAAGAAACGCTGTTCAATATGCTGCAGCCCTGCCTGCCGGGCGGGATTTTCATCGATTTGTTCAGCGGAAGCGGCGGTATCGGCATCGAGGCTCTAAGCCGCGGCGCAAAGCACGCTTATTTCGTGGAAAATCAGAAGAACGCGCTCGCCTGTATTCAGGACAACCTGAAATTTACGAGGCTTGCTGAGGACGCGACGGTCTTAAAGCAGGATGTGTTAAGCGCGCTTTCCGGCATCCATGAAAAGGAAGCGGACGTCATTTTCATGGACCCGCCTTACGGGCATGGATATGAGCGGCAGGTGCTGGAAATTTTAAGCCGTCAGCCCTATGTGACGGCGGATACGCTGATTGTCGTGGAAGCACAGCGGGAAACGGACTTTTCCTATACGGAAGAGTTCGGGTTTACGGTGACGAAGGAAAAGCTCTATAAAACGAATAAACATGTATTCCTGATGCGGACAGGGAATTGAAAGAAAAATGAAAAATTTTCATTTTTTTAAAGACATTTCCGGTAAAGTGATTTATGATAGATTCATATAGAAAACGGAGCTGAAATATCTTGGTTCCAATGCTTTTGAAAAAGGGGCATGCGATGAGGGCAGCAATTTATCCGGGAAGCTTCGACCCGGTCACATTCGGACATCTTGACGTTATTAAAAGGGCAGCCGAAATTTTTGATGAATTAACGGTGAGCGTGTTGAATAATAAAGTAAAGACTCCATTGTTTTCTGTGGAAGAACGTGTTAATATATTGAAAGAGGCGACAAAAAAAATCCCCAACGTAAAGGTGGATTCTTTCAGCGGCCTTTTAATTGATTATGCAAAGAGCAAGGGCGTACATGTGGCGATCCGGGGGCTGCGTGCGATTACAGATTTTGAATATGAACTGCAGATAGCCCAGACGAACCGGAAACTTTCCAACGGAGAGCTGGACACGATGTTTTTGACAACGAGTCTGGAATACGCTTATTTAAGTTCTTCCAGCATCAAAGAGATTGCCAGCTTTAACGGAGATATCTCTCAATGCGTTCCGGAATTTGTCGGGAAACTGGTTTACGAAAAATATGGCTATAACAGATAGGAGCAAAGATGAGCAGCAGAATCGAACAGTTAATCGATGAAATCGAAGATTATATTGACGGATGTAAATATCAGCCTCTTTCCAAGACGAATATCATTGTCAATAAAGAGGAGATCGACGAGCTTTTGCGCGAGCTTCGTATGAAAACGCCGGATGAAATCAAGCGTTATCAGAAGATTATCTCCAATAAAGAGGCTATTTTAAACGATGCGCGTTCCAAAGCGGAGGCTTTGATCAACGACGCGACCGTACATACCACCGAGCTGATCAATGAGCACGAGATCATGCAGCAGGCTTATGCGCAGGCGAACGAGGTCGTTACGATGGCGACCCATCAGGCGCAGGAAATTCTGGATAATGCCACAATCGAAGCAAACGGCGTCAGAGCGGCGGCGGTGCAGTATCTGGACGATATGCTGGCGAGCCTTGAAAATCTGATGACAACGACACTGAACGCTACGACTGCGCATTATGAAGGTTTTTTCAATACCATCAACGGTTACAATGAAGTCGTTAAAGCGAACCGCGCGGAACTGATGCCGCAGAGCGTGGAAAAACTGCTGAAAGAAGCGGATTATGATGATAAAGCGGAAGAATCTATTAATTTGGATTTATTATAAGGAGCGTATGAAAAAACGCATGGCCACTGACAGGATTCAAAAGTTCACAATAAGCTGGTTTCACAGGGAAGCCGGCTTATTCTTTTTCGTAAGGGGGCTCGCGCTCCTGCTGACTGCCGCCTGCATCTGGTGTTGTGCCGGAAACGCGGCTTCTGTTTCCCATGCGAGTGAAACGGAGGCCGCAGCGCCGGACGCGGACGAAGGTTCGGTTGTCGTCGTGATCGATCCCGGACACGGCGGTGAAAATCTGGGCGCGGAATATGAAGATTATACGGAAAAAGAAATGACGCTTATCGTTGCCAGAGCGATGAAGGAAGAGCTGGAGCAGTACGAGGGCATTACCGTTTATTTAACGAGGACGGGAGATGAGGATCTGTCGCTGGAAGAAAGATGCGAATATGCGGCGGGCGTCAATGCGGATTTTCTTTTCTGCCTGCATTTCAATATGTCCGAGCATCATACGTTGTTCGGGGCGGAAACATGGATTTCGGCTTTCGGCGAACAGTACAGCAGAGGTTATGCCTTTGCGGATATTGAGATCGGGCTGCTTCAGGAAATGGGGCTTTATTCCCGCGGCATCAAGACAAGGCTGAATGACAGGGGCGAAGATTATTATGGGATCATCCGCCATTCCAGGGAGCGGAATATGCCCTGTGTGCTGATCGAGCACTGTCATCTCGACCAGGAGAACGACCAGCCTTTTTATGACCATCAGGACAAGCTGGAGGCTTTCGGGCGTCTGGACGCGGAAGCGGTTGCCAGATATTACGGCCTGAAATCGGAAAGCCTTGGAAAAGATTTCAGCGATTATCAGAATCTTTCGGTGCCCGTACCGTCCCGGACAGTGAAACCGGACTCCACGGAGCCGGATATCTGTATGGTCGAGCTGGTGAACCAGAATATGGAGAACGGCGAAGTGACCGTCAGCGTCTCAGCGGCGGACTATGACAGCGGGATGCTCTATTATACCTACAGCTATAACGGCGGCATGACCTTCTCGGAATTACAGAGATGGCCGGATAAATCCATAGATACCTTTGAATTTACGCTGACTGTGCCATCCGGCATGGTCCCGCAGATCCTCATAAACGTTTATAACGGCTACGATCTGTATAAGACGAGCGATCTGCTGATCCTTCCGTCGATGAATTATGAAACAGAGCCGGCGGGGGAGCCGGAAGAGACAGAAATGGCTGAGGATGCTGCCGCGGCGGTGGAAAGCGCCTCAGACAGCGTGCTCTCCGGGAAAAGCGGCCGGAAGGAAGCAGCCGGGGCCGGAGAAAAGGCCGTTTTGGAAGAACCGGAGCCGATGACGATGCGGTATTTCCTGCAGATATGCCTGTTCTGCGCGGCGCTCGTTTTTGCCATGGCATTTTCCATGATACTGATTCTCAGAGGGTATAAGAGAAAGCGGCGCAGAAGGCATAGATAAGCGCAGTCGCGGCTGTCTGGATGCTTTTGTGCAGGAAATATCGTGAAATGGACAGATTCGTGCCTTTTATCATACTGTACGTCTGTGCCATGCAGGAAAGCCCGCCGAAGGGAAGCAGGATCAGCACCATATAGCCGCCTTCCTTTCCGACGCGGCTGATGCCGCTCGTGATTTCCAGCAGGCAGTTGCACAGGGCCGGAAAACTGCCGGACAGAGGATTTCCCGCCAGTCCGCCTGCCGGGGAGGCAAAAGGCAGGAACAGGATATTTAACAGATTAAAGAAGACCATATAGCCGCCCAGCTTGCCGATGCCGATCAGGCCGGAAACGATGGAATCGTCTATGGCTGCTAAGAGGGATGGCCGGGCCGGCTTTGCCAGGGAGGCGGCAAGAAAGACGGCGGAGCGGGAAGCTTTCGTAGAAAGGGAACCCGTATGAAACGCCGGAACCGGACAGCGCGTCCTTATGCGCGGACAGCCGAGAAGATGGAGGAATACGCCGTAGCAGAGCGGCACGCCGTACATAATGAGAAAAGGCAGACAGCCGGATAAGGACAGGGCGCCCGTCACAAAGCTGAGAAAATAAATCGGGCCGATATTGTTACAGAAAGCAAGCAGATAGGCGCCTTCTTCTTCCGATAATTTCCCGGCCCGGCACAGCTCGCCGACGACCCTTGCGCCCATCGGGAAGCCGCAGAGCATCCCCATTAAAATGACATAGGAGCCATTCAGGGAAGTTCCCCATATTTTATGAAAAAGGGGATGGAAGAAACGGGCAAAGTTTTCCGTCAGATTCATCCGCACCATGACGCCGGAGAGAATCATGAACGGAAACAGGGTCGGGATCATCTTGCGGAACCAAAGAAGCAGACCGGTGCCGGCATAGTCGAGCGACCGGGCAGGATAGCGCAGGAGCAGAAAAGTCAGGTAGAGGGAAAGCAGCGTAAAAAGTATTTGTACAAAAGTATCTTTTAACTTTCGCAGCATGATCCATCCGCCTTTTTCAGAGTTCTTTTTCATTATATGAGGGAAGGAAGAAGGGATATGCGTCTGGATAAATTTTTATGCGATTTACAGTACGGCACGAGGAGCAATATCAGGAAAGATATCAGGAGCGGTCTTGTTTCCGTTAACGGCGCGGTCATCCGTCAGAATGATTATCAGGTGAAGGAAGGACAGGACGGGATATGTTACCGCGGTGTCCCCTGCGCTTACCGGAAATATGTCTATTATATGATGTATAAACCGGCGGGAACTGTTTCCGCCACAGAAGATAAAAAGGAGCGCACTGTCCTTTCTCTGTTAAAAGATACGGGGCGCGGCGGCCTGTTTCCGGTAGGCCGGCTGGATAAGGATGCGGAAGGGCTGCTGCTCATCACGAACGACGGCCCGCTTGCCCATGCGCTGCTCTCGCCCGGCAGGCATGTGGAGAAGGTCTATGAATGCACGCTTGCGAAAGCCTTTACGAAGGAACAGAAACAGGCGCTGGAACAGGGCGTGGACATCGGGGAAAAGAGGCGGACGCTGCCGGCGAAAGCCGATATGCTGGAAGAAAAGAAAATTGCGCTGACGATTACGGAAGGAAAGTTCCATCAGGTAAAGCGGATGGTAAAGGCGGCCGGCAACGAGGTGTTGTATCTGAAAAGAGTCCGCATGGGAGCGCTGTCCCTCGATACGGGGCTTGGGCCGGGAGAATACCGGGAACTGACAGAAGAAGAAGTGAACATACTGAAAACGCGGGAAATACAGGAAGAATGTAAGAAAAAAGAGCCGGGAGATCCCGCTCTGTCATTGGAAAGCGTGGATGCGGTCATTTTCGACCTGGACGGATCGCTCGTCGATTCCATGTGGGTGTGGAAAGAAGTCGATATCGAATATCTTGGCCGGTTCGGCATCGAACCGCCGGCCGATCTGAATCGCCTCATCGGAGGGCGCAGCTTTCATGAAACAGCCGTTTATATGAAAGAATTGTTCCGGCTTCCCGATGACCCGGAGCAGATCAAAGCCGACTGGAACCGGATGGCCTGGGATAAATACAGCAGGGAGGTCCCGTTAAAGGAAGGCGCCGGGGAATTGATAGAGTTTTGTGTTCAAAGGGGAATCAAACTCGGTATCGCCACCAGCAATTCCAGAGAGCTCGTGGAAAATGTCATCGCCGCGCACGGGTTACAGGATCATTTCGGCTGCATTATGACGAGCCGCGAGATTACGAAGGGAAAGCCGGCGCCGGATATTTATCTGGCGGCGGCGGAGGCGCTCGGTGTGGAACCGGCGCGCTGTCTCGTGTTCGAGGATATCGTGCACGGCATTCTGGCGGGAAAAGCGGCGGGCATGAAGGTATGCGCCGTTTACGATGAGGCCGCCGCAGCGCAGGAGGAAGAAAAAAGAAAGCTGGCGGATTACTATATTCACGATTTTAAGGAGCTGATACAGGAGGATGGGATTTTTACCGATATCGAAAGCGGATATGCAGCGGGAGGGAATTGAACAGCTCGATTTTGTCTATGTCACAGGGGATGCCTATGTGGATCATCCTTCTTTCGGACATGCTATTATCAGCAGGCTTCTGGAGGCGCACGGCTACCGCGTCGGCATCGTTTCCCAGCCGGACTGGAAGGACGATGCCAGCATTTCCGTGCTCGGAAAGCCGAGACTCGGTTTCCTGGTTTCGGCGGGCAATATGGATTCCATGGTCAATCACTATTATGTTTCCGGAAAGCACAGGCCAGGCGATGCCTATACGCCGGGCGGGAAGGCTTTTAAACGGCCCGATTATGCGGCGGTCGTCTATGGCAATCTGATCCGCAGAAGCTATAAAGATGTTCCCATCATCCTTGGCGGCATCGAAGCGAGCCTGCGCCGGATGGCGCATTACGATTACTGGTCCGGTAAATTGAAGCGCTCGGTCTTATTGGATTCCCAGGCGGACATCCTGTCTTATGGGATGGGCGAGAAGTCCATCGTTGAGATCGCGGATGCGCTGGACGCCGGAATCGCGGTAAAGGATATCACCTTTGTAAAAGGGACTGTCTATAAGACGAGAGAGCTCTCCGGCATATATGACGCCATTACGCTGCCTTCCTATGAGGAAATGCAGGCGGCGCCGGAGCGGTATGCGGATAGTTTTGCGATCCAGTATCGAAATACCGACCCCTTTACCGGCAGGACGCTGACGGAAGAATATCCGCATCGGGTCTATGTGGTACAGAATCCGCCGCAGGAGCCGCTGACGACGGCGGAAATGGACGCGGTCTACGAGCTGCCCTATATGCGTACTTACCATCCGTCTTATGAGGAAAAAGGCGGCGTCCCGGCGGTTGCGGAGATACGTTTTTCGCTGGTCAGCAGCCGGGGATGCTTCGGCGGATGCAGCTTTTGCGCCCTGACCTTTCATCAGGGGCGGATCATACAGGCGAGAAGCCATGCGTCCATCCTGAAAGAAGCGGAGATGCTTATAAAGGAGCCGGATTTTAAAGGCTATATCCATGATGTGGGCGGCCCGACGGCGAATTTCAGGCATCCTTCCTGTGAGAAACAGCTGACGCGGGGCGTCTGCCGGGACAGACAGTGCCTCTTTCCGAAACCCTGCCCGAATCTGCGGGCTGACCATTCGGATTATCTTTCGCTGCTTCGGAAGCTGCGGGCGCTGCCCGGCGTCAAAAAGGTCTTTATCCGTTCCGGCATCCGTTTCGACTATCTTCTGGCGGATAAGGATGATACGTTTTTCAGAGAGCTGGTGGAGCATCATGTGAGCGGGCAGTTGAAGGTGGCGCCGGAGCATATTTCCGACGCGGTGCTTTTCGAAATGGGAAAGCCCAAAAGAGCGATTTATGAGCAATTTGTACGAAAGTATGATAAAATAAATGAACGGCTTGGGAAAAAACAGTTCCTCGTTCCCTATCTGATGTCCTCCCATCCGGGTTCGACGCTGAAGGAAGCGGTGGAGCTGGCAGAGTATCTGCGGGATCTGGGATATATGCCGGAGCAGGTGCAGGATTTCTATCCGACGCCTTCGACGATATCCACAGTCATGTATTATACGGGTATCGATCCGAGGAACGGCCGTCAGGTCTGTGTCTGCCGGAATCCGCACGAAAAACTGTTGCAGCGGGCGCTCATTCAGTACCGCAATCCCTCCAATTATGAGCTTGTGCGGGAAGCGCTCGTCAGAGCCGGAAGAGAAGATCTGATCGGTTTTTCCGATAAATGCCTGATAAAGCCGGCGAAGGGACAGGCACGGGAATCACGGGAAGGAGAACGGGCAGGAGAGGAAAAGGTTCTGAATCACAGGAGAAGAACGAAGGGGAAAACGATTCGGAATGTACATAAGCGTAAGAACGGTTCATGAAACAGTATGAAAAGGGTTTGCAGGAAGGGAGAGGATTTGCATGAATATCGCGATTATTACGGGGGCATCTTCCGGAATGGGGAAGGAATTTGCCAGACAGCTTGCGGGAAGCCTGACGAAAACGGATGAGATCTGGCTGCTCGCGAGGAGAAGGGGGCCGCTTGAGCGGCTTGCGCTGGAATTGACCAAAGAAGTCAAGGAAATGGCGGAAGCAGACGAGCCGCACCATGAGAAAACGATCAAAGTCAGAACGATCGCCATCGATATCACGGATGAGAAAAAGCTTTCGCGGTTCGCGGAAGTACTGATGATACGAAACGCCGGTATTTCCGTGCTCGTAAACTGTGCCGGAACGGGAATTTACGGCGAATTCGAGAAACAGAGCCGGGACGAGGTGACAGAAACGGTACGGCTGAACGTACTCGCTTTAACACAGATGACAAAATTCTGCCTGCCTTATATGAAAAGCGGCAGTAAGATCATACAGGTCGCTTCCGGCTCCGCCTTTCTGCCGCAGGCTGATTTTGCGGTTTATGCGGCGTCTAAAGCTTATGTTTACTCCTTCGGCAGGGCGCTTGGCAAAGAATTAAAGGAAAAGGGCATTTTTGTAACCGTTGTCTGTCCGGGCCCTGTCGCGACGCCGTTCCTGAATCATGCTTACGGAAGATACGGAGAGATGAGTTTCCTGAAAAAGCTGACGACGGCGAAGCCGGAAAAAGTGGCGCAAAAAGCTTTAAGGGACTGTAAATGCGGGAAAACAGTATCGGTCTACGGTATACCGATGAAGCTGCTGTATGGGCTGACAAGAGGGTTGATTCGATGAAAAAGAGAGTGCAAAAGGGCAGTTATGGCTATATCTCCTGTCAGAAAAAGATATCCGCCGCGCGGACCGTCCTTTTTTTCGCCCTGTCGCTCGCGGTATACGGTATCGGCATCTATTCCACCGGCAGCAATCAGAATCTGCTGACTGTCGTTGCGGTGCTCGGCTGTCTGCCGTCCTGCAAGAGCGCGGTCAATGCGGTCATGTTCTTCCGGGCCGAGGGGTGCAGTCAGGCGGCCTTTGAGAAAATTTCCAAAGCAACCGCTTATGATACGGAACTTACCGGCTTTTATGACATGTATTTCACTTCCTATAAAAAGAATTTTCCGCTCAGCCATATGGTATTGAAAGGAAATGTCATATGCGGCTATACGGAAAGCGGGAAATGCGACTGCAGGGCCGGCGAACAGCACCTGGAACAGATGCTGGTACAGGACGGCTACAAGCATATGACGGTCAAAATTTTCGATAATCTCGATAAATATATAGACCGACTCGGTCAATTGTCAAGGCTGGAGGCGGAAGAGAACAGGAACCGTGAGGGAATGATCCGGATGTTCTATTCCATCTCATTGTAGGCGGGACCTTTAGCCGCAGGCGGACAGGGCAGGGAAAAATGATGTATCAGAGAACGATTACGGAGCGGGAAGCGGGACAGCGGTTCGATAAATATCTGCGCAAGCTGTTCCCGGAGGCGGGAAGCGGCTTTTTGTATAAAATGCTGCGGAAAAAAAATATCGTATTGAATCAGAAGAAGGCCGACGGAAGCGAAAAGCTTCTCTGCGGCGACGTAGTCGCCGTCTATTTTGCGCAGGAGACGCTGCAAAAATTCATGGGAGAGCAGCCCGTCCTGCCCCCGCAGAGCGGAATCGCAGATATCGCCGTCCTGTATGAGAACGAACATCTTCTGCTGGCGGATAAACCTGCGGGCGTCCTGACGCAGAAGGCGGCCGGGAAGGATGTTTCTTTGAACGAATGGCTCATAGATTATCTGCTCGCCAAAAGAGAGATAACGCAGGAAGATCTGCAGACTTTCCGTCCTTCCGCCTGCAACAGGCTGGACAGGAATACGAGCGGCATCGTGCTCTGTGCCAAATCCGTGGCAGGAGCCCAGATGCTTTCCGGGGTTCTGAGAACGCGAAGCCTGCATAAATATTACAGGCTCTATGTCAAAGGAAGTCTGACGAAAGAGCAGACGATTGAAGGCTTTCTTCTGAAAGATAAAAAAAGCAATAAAGTGAAGATTTCCCATACGGAAGAGGGCGGCGAAAAGGATTCCTTTATTCGGACAAGATATATACCGGTCCGGCAGGAAAAGGATAAGACGCTGCTGGACGTGGAACTGATCACCGGGAAACCCCATCAGATACGGGCGCATCTTGCAGACATCGGGCATCCGCTTCTTGGCGATTATAAATACGGCGACAGGGCCTGGAACGACGAATACCGCAGGCAGTATTCTGTGAAACATCAGATCCTTCATGCGTATAAGGTCGTCTTTCCGCGTCTGGAAGAGCCTTTTGGAGATGTCAGCGAAAGGAGCTTTTATGCGCCGTTCCCGGAGATTTTTGAAAAAATCAGATGAGCGGCGTTATCGATAAATCTGCAGCTGCATGGAGGTCATATGGCAACTTGGAATTCCAGAGGGCTTCGCGGTTCTACCCTGGAAGATCTGATCAACCGCACCAATGAAAAATATCTGGAAAACGGTCTGGCGCTTATCCAGAAGATACCGACGCCGATTACGCCGATCAACATTGATAAACAGAGCAGACACATTACGCTCGCTTATTTCGGGCAGAAAAGCACCGTCGATTATATCGGCGCCGTACAGGGGATTCCGGTCTGTTTCGATGCGAAGGAATGCGCCTCGGACACGTTCGCGCTCCAGAATATCCACGACCATCAGGTGGCCTTTATGGAACGGTTCGAACGCCAGAAAGGAATCGCTTTCTTTCTGATTTATTATACGCACCGGGACATTTTTTATTATCTGCCCTATGAAATGCTGCGTTTCTTCTGGGACAGGGCTAAGGACGGAGGACGGAAGAGCTTCCGCTATGAGGAATTGAACCCGGCGTATGTGCTGCCAAAGAAGCACGGGATTCTGGTGCCGTACCTGGATATGCTGCAGAAAGATCTGGATGACCGGGCCGATTAGCGTTCCAGGGATAGAATTGACAAACATTTGTTTTTTCGATATACTACATATGTTCGTCAGGCCGGCTGATTAGCGAATTAACGCTTTAAAGCGTTAAAGCGGCGGAACAGAAAGGACAGGAACATCAGGATGAACAGGAAACTGGTACATACGCCGGAAGGTGTCAGAGACATTTACGGCGATGAAGAAGAGAAAAAACTGAGAGTGGAGAGGCTTTTATCGGAAAAGATCCATGCCTATGGATGCCGGGATATCCAGACGCCGACATTTGAATTCTTCGACGTTTTTTCCAAAGAGGTAGGAACGACACCTTCGAAGGAATTGTATAAATTTTTTGACAAGGAAGGCAATACGCTCGTTCTCCGGCCTGATTTTACGCCGTCCATCGCCAGATGCGCGGCGAAATATTTCATGGACGAGGAGGTCCCGATCCGCCTCTGCTACCAGGGGAACACCTTCACCAATACGTCCAGTCTGCGGGGAAAGCTGAAAGAGGTCACGCAGATGGGCGTGGAGCTGATCGGAGACGCTTCCGTCTATGCGGACGCGGAGATGATCGCGATGGTGATAGAGTCCCTTTATCATGCGGGACTCACGGATTTTCAGGTAAGTATCGGAAATCTGGAATATTTTAAGGGTATCTGCGCGGAAGCCGGACTGGACGAAAAGACGGAGCTCACGCTCCGGGAACTCATATCGGGGAAAAACTATTTCGGCGCGGAGGAGCTGCTTTCCGATAAGAAGGTAAAGGAAAAAGACAAAGCGGCATTATTAAAAACGAGCGACCTGTTCGGCTCGACAGAGGCTTTGGAGGAGGCGGGGAAAGCGGTCAACAACAGGCGTTCCCTGAAAGCGATCGAACGGCTGGAACGGGTCTATCAGGTACTTTGCGATTACGGCGTGGAAAAATATGTTTCTTTTGACCTTACCATGCTGAGCAAGTATAATTACTATACGGGCATTATCTTTAAAGGATATACCTACGGCGTAGGCGATACGATCGTGAAGGGCGGCAGGTACGATACGCTGCTCGGCCGCTTCGGAAAGGATGCGCCGGCGATCGGCTTCATGATAGCGGTGGACGATCTGCTCCTGGCTATGGAGCGTCAGCATGTACTGTCCGCCCATACGGCAAAACGAATACAGCTCCATTATGACGATCAGAACTTCGGGGAAAAGCTGCGGGAAGCCCGGATGCTGCGCGCGGAGGGCAAGGCCGTAGAACTGTTACCGGAGAATCGCCGCGCGATTCCCCATGAAATGGAGGCTGCGCATGAGTGAAGAAAGATACCTGACCTTTGCGCTGGCAAAGGGCAGGCTTGCGAATAAAACAATGGAATTATTAGAGGAAATCGGCATTACCTGTGAGGAAATGAAGGATAAAAATTCCAGGAAGCTGATTTTTGTCAACGAAGAGAAAAAACTGAAATTTTTCCTCGCCAAGGGGCCGGATGTGCCGACCTATGTGGAATATGGCGCGGCGGACATCGGCGTTGCCGGCAAGGATACGATCATGGAAGAGGACCGGCATGTCTACGAAGTGCTGGATCTTGGCTACGGAAAGTGCCGGATGTGCATCTGCGGCCCGGAAAGCGCGAAAGAGCTTTTAAAACATCATGAGATGATACGCGTTGCGAGCAAATATCCCAATATCGCCAAAGATTATTTTTATAATAAGAAACACCAGACGGTGGATATCATTAAGCTGAACGGCTCCGTGGAGCTCGGACCGATCGTAAAGCTCTCGGATGTCATCGTGGATATTGTGGAGACGGGTTCTACCCTGAAAGAGAACGGCCTGCGGGTACTGGAAGAAATCTGTCCGCTCTCGGCGCGCATGATCGTCAATCAGGTGAGCATGCAGATGGAGCCGGAGCGCATCAGGAGGCTGATCACAGATTTGAGAAATCATTTATAAGAAAAGGCGGGAAGCGGCATTGAGAACGATAAAATTAACGGAACAGACAAAGAAAGACCTGTTGAACAGTCTTTTAAAAAGAAGCCCGAACAATTACGGGCAGTATGAATCGGCGGTGGCAGAAATCGTTGCCGATGTCAGGGAAAGGGGCGACGAGGCCGTTTTCGCGTATACAAAAAAATTCGATAAATGGGAGATTCAGGCGGACAACATCCGGGTGACAGAAGAAGAAATCGAAGAAGCCTTTGAGGAAGCGGAGGAAGCTTTTGTCGGGGTGATGAAGCGGTCTGCGGCAAATATTGCCGATTTCCACAAAAAGCAGCTCCGCAACAGCTGGATCGATACGAAACCCGACGGTTCCATCCTGGGACAGCGGATACTGCCGATAGCGGTTTCCGGCGTCTATGTGCCCGGCGGAAAAGCCGCTTATCCGAGCAGCGTCTTAATGAATGTGATTCCTGCAAAAGTGGCCGGGGTAGGGAGGATCATCATGACTACGCCCGCCGGCGCGGACGGCAGGGTAAATCCGGGGACGCTTGTTGCGGCCAGGATCGCCGGCGTGGAAGAAATTTACAAAGTCGGCGGCGCACAGGCCATCGCCGCAATGGCATTCGGTACGGAAAGCATTCCCAGGGTCGATAAGATCACGGGACCGGGCAATATCTTCGTAGCGCTGGCGAAAAGAGCATGCTTCGGCTATGTCAGCATCGACTCGATCGCCGGGCCGAGCGAAATTCTCGTCATTGCGGATGAGACCGCAAATCCGCGTTATGTAGCGGCCGATCTGCTTTCCCAGGCGGAACACGACGAGCTGGCCAGCGCGATTTTAATCACCACGAGCGAAGAACTGGCGAAAGAGGTGTCCGAACAGATGGAAGGTTTCCTGAAAGAGCTTTCCAGAGCGGAAATCATCCGAAAATCATTGGAACAATATGGCTGTATTCTGATCGCGGATTCCATGGAGGATGCGGTATCGGCGGCAAATGCCGTCGCTTCGGAGCATCTTGAAATCCTGACGAAGGATCCCTGGGCCGTGATGACCCGCATCGAGAATGCCGGAGCGGTCTTTCTCGGAGAATATTCCTCGGAGCCTCTCGGCGACTATTACGCGGGGCCGAACCATACGCTGCCGACCAATGGTACGGCGCGGTTCTTCTCCCCGTTAAATGTAGACGATTTTATGAAGAAAATGAGCGTCATTTCTTATTCCGGAGAGGCGCTTGAACGTGCGCACAGGGATATCGAGCTGTTTGCGGAAAAAGAAGGGCTGACGGCTCATGCCAACTCCGTGCGGGTGCGTTTTGAATAACATATTGAGAGAGGACAGGGACAGAATGGACAGAAGGGCACAAATAAAGCGCAGAACGAAGGAAACGGATATCGCGCTTTCTCTTACGATAGATGGGACGGGAAAGAGCGAGATCAGTACCGGCATCGGTTTTTTCGATCACATGCTGGAGGGTTTCGCAAAACACGGTTTTTTTGATTTGACTTTATCAGTCAATGGAGATTTGGAGGTTGACGGCCATCATACGGTCGAGGATACGGGCATCGTGCTCGGACAGGCGGTCAAAGAGGCGATCGGCGGCAAAGCCGGTATCCGGCGTTATGGTTATTTTATCCTGCCGATGGACGACGCGCTGTGTTTATGCGCCGTCGATCTGTGCGGCAGGCCCTATTTTGAGTTCGCCTGCGAATTTCAGGCGGAGCGCGTCGGGACGTTCGAGACGGAGCTCGTAAGGGAGTTCTTTCAATCGGCCGCATATAACGCGGGAATGAATCTTCATATCAGGATGCTTTCCGGGGAAAATACACATCATATGATAGAAGCGATGTTCAAGGCTTTTGGGAAGGCGCTCGATATGGCGTCCGGCATGGACGAACGGATTACCGGCGTTTTGAGCACAAAGGGCAGTCTCGGCTGAGAATGCCCGGACTTACAGGCAGAGAAAGAATGGGGGACGAAGATGTACAAGAAGCTGATACCATGTATTTATCTGTATAAGGGAAATGCTGTCAAGGGATTTTTGGACAGCACCATTTTGGATACGGATCCGGTGTCGCTGGGCAGATTTTATGGAGATAACAACGCGGACGAATTAATTGTATACGACCTGTCCGAAGGGGATGCGGAGCACGAAGAAGCGCTGGATATTATCAAACGCCTTTGCGCCGAAACGGAAATTCCGGTCATCGGCGCCGGGAACGTCCGCCGGATGGAAGATATTAAGAAACTGCTTTATGCGGGCTGTAAAAAAGCGGCGCTGAACTATTCCAAAGAGGGAAACGTCGGGATTACGGAAGAAGTATCCCTGAGATTCGGCAAGGATAAAATTGCCGCCTGTATTTCGGATGTACGGGAGATCACGGACAACGAAGAGCTTTTGGAGACTTATGTGGAAGAGCTGATTCTCGTTAAGGAACGCTGTATCAAGGAAGCGGCTGCCGTTTCCGCGGTCCCGATGGTCGTATCCGTACCGGAGGTATCGTTAGATAAGATTCTGGAACTGCTTTCCAGAAGGAATATATGCGGTATTTCCGGCTATGCCATCAATGAGAACGCAAAAGAACTGCTGGCCATCAAAAAGCTGTGCCAGACGAACGGCATTCCGGTCAATACCTATGCGGCGAAGATTACCTGGGATGAATTTAAACTGAATTCCGACGGACATATTACCGTCGTTGTGCAGGATTATAAGACCGACGAAGTCCTGATGGTCGCTTATATGGACGAAGAGGCATATAACAGGACGCTGGAAACGGGAATCATGACTTATTACAGCCGGAGCAGGAACGAATTGTGGGTAAAAGGCGAGACGAGCGGCCACTATCAGTATGTAAAATCGCTGACGGCAGACTGCGATAAGGATACGATCCTCGCCAAAGTGTCCCAGGTGGGCGCAGCCTGTCATACGGGCGCGCATTCCTGTTTTTTCAATGAAATCATGCAGAAGGAATATGAGGAGAACAATCCGCTCAGGGTGTTCGAGAAAGTGTCCGCCGTGATTCAGGACAGAAAAGAACATCCGAAAGAGGGATCCTATACCAACTATCTTTTCGATAAGGGAATCGACAAGATCCTGAAAAAACTCGGTGAGGAGGCGACGGAAATCGTTATTGCCGCCAAAAATCCGAATCCCAATGAAATCAAATACGAAATTTCCGATTTCCTCTATCACATGATGGTGCTCATGGCGGAAAAAGGCATCACATGGGAAGAAATCACTTCGGAACTGGCAAGAAGATAGGACGTTCTTTTTTGTGCCGCCTTTTCATAAAATAAGATGAAAGCAGGCATGAAGGGCAGCGTTATGTTGAACAGACAGGAAAAAAGACAGGCGCCGGTCGAAAAGAAAATGAGACTGGCGCAGTACATACGGGCGGAAAATATGGATAACCGCATGAAGATCAGACAGCGGGAGAAAATCCTGTACGGTACGGAAAATATGCCGCCTTTGTGGAATAAAGGCGAGCCGCTTCGAATGACGGAATATATGGGAAATGGAGAGGGAACGGGAGAACCCGGAACCGCTTCCGGTACCTTCCGGCTCCGTATGGCGGCGGCTATTTTATTATTTATCGGCTTTCTGCTGTGCGACGCCGGGCAGTACCGGCTGTTCGGCTATTCGATGAACGACATTTGCGGGATGATTTCCGAGGATTATTTTCAGCTCTATGACGCGGAAAGGTTAGAAGAAAAACTATGGTGAGAAAACTGGCGTTACCGGATGAAATTCTGATGCAGGTGGAAAAGCCCGCACGCTATATCGGCAACGAGATCAATGCCGTTATGAAGGACAGGGACGAAGTAAAGATCCGTTTCTGCATGTGTTTCCCGGATATTTATGAAATCGGGATGTCGCATCTCGGCATTCAGATTTTATATAGTATGTTCAATTCCTGGGAGGATGTATGGTGTGAACGGGTATATTCTCCCTGGATGGATTTGGATAAGGTCATGCGGGAAAAAGGGATCCCCCTGTTTGCGCTGGAATCCCAGGAACCTGTAAAGGAGATGGATTTTCTCGGCATTACGCTTCAGTATGAAATGTGCTATACCAATGTTCTGCAGATCCTGGATCTGGCGCAGATCCCGCTTTGGGCAGAGGACAGGCGCGAAGAGGATCCCATCGTTATCGGCGGCGGGCCGTGCAGCTATAACCCGGAACCGATCGCCGCGTTTTTTGATCTGTTTTATATCGGGGAAGGAGAAACGCAGTACCGCAGACTGCTCGATCTCTATCGGGAGAACCGGGCCGCCGGCGGAAGCCGTCTGGATTTCCTGAAAGCGGCCTGCGCGCTTCCGGGCATCTATGTGCCCGCTTTTTATGAGGAAGAATACCGGGATGACGGAACGATAAAAAGCCGGAAAAAACTATATGAGGGCGCGCCGGACCGGATTTTAAAAGAAATCGTAATGGAGATCTCGGATACCTGTTATCCTGTGAAGCCGGTCGTTCCTTTTATCCAGATCACGCAGGACAGGGTCGTGCTGGAAATCCAGAGAGGCTGTATCAGGGGCTGCCGTTTTTGTCAGGCAGGCCAGCTGTACCGGCCCGTCCGGGAGCGGGATCCCGCCGTTCTGAAAGAATATGCGGCAGAAATGTTAAAGAACACCGGGTATGACGAAATTTCCCTGAGTTCTTTAAGCTCCAGCGATTATTCGGAATTGAACGGGCTTCTGGAATTTCTGATCGGGGAATGCAGGAAAAAACATATCAATATTTCCCTGCCGTCTCTGCGCATCGACGCTTTTTCACTGGACGTGATGAGCAAGGTGCAGGATGTGAAGAAGAGCAGCCTTACGTTTGCGCCGGAAGCGGGAAGCCAGCGGCTGCGCGACGTTATTAACAAGGGATTGACAAAAGAGGATATCCTAAGCGGCGCGGCTCTCGCTTTCGAGGGTGGCTGGACAAGGGTAAAGCTGTATTTTATGCTCGGCCTTCCCACGGAAACGGAAGAAGACATCCTGGGAATCGGAGAACTCTCCAACGATATCGCGGCGGTGTTCTTCGATACGGTACCGAAAGAGAAGCGTACGAACGGCAGGGTGCAGATCGTCACGAGCACTTCCTTCTTTATTCCAAAACCCTTCACGCCGTTTCAGTGGGCGCGGATGTGTACGAAGGAAGAATTTATTGAAAAGGCTTATCAGACGAAAAAGGGAATTATGGCGCAGCTGAACCGGAAGAGCATTAAATATAACTGGCATGAAGCCGATGTCAGTGTGCTGGAAGGGATTTTTGCGAGAGGCGACAGGAAGCTTGCGAAGGTCATTGCCAAAGCTTATGAAAAGGGCTGTATGTTCGACTCCTGGAGCGAGTGCTTTCAGAACGATATCTGGATGGAATGCTTTGCGCAGTGTAATGTCGATCCCGGTTTCTATACGACGAGAGCGCGGGCGGAGGATGAAATCTTCCCATGGGATTTTCTGGACTGCGGCGTAACGAAAGAATTTCTGCTGCGGGAGTGGAAAAAGGCGATGGCGCAGACCGTTTCCCCGAACTGCCGGAAGCAGTGCCAGGGGTGCGGCGCGAACAGGTTCGGCGGCGGCGTATGTTTTGAAAAAGAAGCGGCGGGCTGCAATCAGTAAAGGCGGATATTGCGATGAAAATCAGAATAAAATTTGCAAAATACGGCGCGATGAAATTCATCGGACATCTGGATGTGATGCGGTTTTTCCAGAAGGCGATCCGCAGGGCGGATATCGATATCCGGTATTCGGAAGGGTTCAGCCCTCATCCAATTATGTCCTTTGCGGCGCCCCTCGGCGTCGGCATGGAAAGCATGGGAGAATATCTGGATATCGAGGTGCGGTCCATGACATCGGCGGAAGAAATGAAGAATGCGCTGAACCGGGCGATGACAGACGGGATTTCCGTATTGTCCGTAAAGGCGCTGCCCGATACGGCACAAAACGCGATGGCAAGCGTGGCGGCGGCCCGGTATCAGATCGCGTACCGCGGGGAGGCTGTCAAGAACGGTCAGGCAGATACGTCCCTGTGCCGTTTTCCGATCGATGCGATGGAAGAGAAGCTTGCCGTTTTTTACGCAAAGGAACGAATTCCGGTGGTCAAAAAGACCAAAAAGGGGGAACGGGAGCTGGATCTGAGACCGGGCATCTTTGAATTGAAGATAGAAGAGGCTCCGCATCCTTTTCAAAAGGACGGGAGACGGTATCAGGTCATCTCGATGCTGGTGGACGCAAGCAGCAGCGGCAACATTAAGCCGGCGATGGTGTTTGATGCTTTCTGCAGGGACTGTAACGCGGCCCTTCCGCCGTATTCTTATCAGATCACGAGAATCGATACGCTGATGAACCTGGCGGCGGAGGGGGAAGAGCCGGTGTTCGTACCGTTAGGAGAATAGAAAAAGGACATAGAATTTTGTTATGACAGAAAAGGAAAAGGGTAAAATCTTAATTTTGGAGTTCCGAAATAAGCTGCTTTCCCTGTTCATACGCGGCGGCCGGATCGTAGAGATCCGGGCGGAAAACAGCGCGGAGGAGAAAGCCTGCCGGATCGGAAATATCTATGTCGGGCGGATACGGAATATTTCAGCCAGTATCGGGGCGGCCTTTGTCGAGATCCAGAAGGGCGTCGTGGCCTTTCTGCCGCTTTCCGAAGCGGAAAATGCCGTATTGACGAACCGAAAGCCCGGCGGATCTTTCAAAGCCGGGGACGAGCTTCTCGTGCAGCTTGTCAGAGAGCCGTTAAAGACAAAACAGGCGGGCGTTTCGACCGCATTATCGTTAGCCGGTTCCTATGCGGTCATCGAATATCAGAAAGGGCTCTCCGTCGGCCATAGAGAAGAGGGGGTCAGAGTGTCCTCCAAAATGAGCAGGAAATACCGCCGCATATACAAGGATCTGGCGCCGCTTCAGGAAATCGCGGAACGGTTCTCCTTAGTGATCCGTACCAATGCGGACGGCCTGCCGGACGTATCCGCCGTCGCGGCGGAAGCGCGGACGCTGGCGGCCGAAATGGCGCATATCCTGGAAATCGGTGATAAGCGGGTATGCTTCAGCTGTCTGCATCGGAGCGAACCGGAATATCTTTCTTTTATCCGGAACTGTTATCAGTCCGAGTATGGCGAAATCGTTACGGACCGGAAGGAAATTTATGAAACGCTTCTTGCACAGGAACGGATAAATTCCGGTTGTGTGCGGTATTATGAAGATACGATGCTGCCCCTGCACAAACTGTATTCTGTCGAAACAAAAGTGCAGGAACTGCTTTCACGCAGGGTCTGGCTGAGATCCGGCGCTTATCTTATCATCGAGCAGACGGAAGCGCTGGTCGCTGTCGATGTCAATACGGGGAAATATGAGGCGGGAAAGAAGAAAGAGGAGACCTGTTTGAAAATCAATCTGGAAGCCGCGGAAGCAATCGCCGCCGAACTGCGTGCAAGAAATCTTTCAGGCATGATTCTGGTAGATTTCATAAACATGCAGAAAAAGGAGCATAACGAGCGTCTGATGGAAGCGATGAAGGCTTTTCTTGCAAAAGATTCCGTCCCCGCTTATGTGGTGGATATTACAGGGCTTGGCCTGATGGAGATCACGCGGAAGAAAAAGAACCGATCTTTCGCGGAGCAGATGGCGGAATAAAAAGCCGGCGGGAAATTGACAGGAAAGGCATGGCGAAATCATGAAATTACTGCGGTTACAAAAGGTAAAAGAAGGAAAGTATCTGAAAAATTACGAATTGACCTACCTGAATAAAAAAGGAAAAGAAAAGGTATATGAAATCGTCAGCAGGAACGATATCCCGGATGCGTCGGCTCTCGGAAACCGCGTCAGCGGCGTTTCCATCGTGGCTTACTGCGGGGAACGGATGCTTCTTCTGCGGGAATTCCGGATGGGCGTTAATCACGATGTCTATAATCTCTGCGCCGGTATGGTAGAAGAGGGCGAGTCCATTGAGGAATGTATCCGGCGCGAACTGTATGAGGAAACGGGGCTGCAGGTGAAAAAGATCCTGCAGATTTTGAAACCCTCTTATGCGGCGGTCGCCTTTTCGGACGTCAAGACACAGATCGCGTTCGTGGAAGCGGAAGGCGTATTTGAAGACCACACTTCCGATAATGAAATGATAGAGGCGGAATTCTATACGAAAGAAGAGGTCCGGGAGCTTCTGGAAACGGAAGAATTCAGTTCCAGGGCACAGCTGGCGGCTTATTTTTTTGCGAGGGAGTAAAAAAATGTTTTTGAACCAAATTCACGGAAAAGAAAAGAAATCTATACGAAGCGTTCTTTGTATTCTGCTTGCCGTCTGCTCCGTCGCGGCATTTGGCATCGATTTTGAAAGCGGCATGGAAACGGGAAGCGGCCTGACAGCGGTTCTGTCCTCTTTTCAGGGCTGGGGCATGGGACAGGCCGTTTTTACGATCTGCCTTGCCGTGCTGTATCATGCCATGTGGGACAGATTCCCGGATTTCCAGAAAGATACCGCCTTCTTTGCCCTGTTCTTATCGGTGCTGATCGTTATCGGCCTGTGCTACCGGAATGCGACGGGCATCGTGCTCTGTGTGCAGAATGCGGTGCAGACTGCCAAAACGGCAGTCGTTCTTATCGGATACGGAACACTGTTTTATTTTTTTGTCCGCTGGCTGTATCATTTCATGAAAGATTTCTCGTCACGCTGGATTTTGAAACAGGGGGGGGCGATTAACGGTTACAGATGGAAAACGAGTCTTTTTCTGTTTATCTGCTGGCTTCCTTATCTGATCGCTTTTTATCCGGGGACGGCGCTCTATGATGCCGGAACAATGCTGCGGCAGTATTATGGATATGAAGCGCTGACGAACCACCACCCCTATTTTCAGATAATCTTCCTCGCCGTTTTTATAGAAGCGGGCCGGGCGCTTGGCTCGGCATCGTTCGGTATGTTCTGCTATGTCCTGTTACAGATGGCCGCTTTTATTATGGTATTGTCCTATATGGCAGATATGCTGCGAAGAATCGGTTTCCATACGAAAATCCTCCGGGCGCTCATCTGCCTGTATGCGTTCCTGCCTGTTTTTCCGGTCTATGCGGTTTCCGTCGGAAAAAATATCAATTTTTCCATTGTGATTCTGCTGCTGACGGTCTTTCTGTTTGAAGCGGCGCTGTTTCCCGACGAATTTGTCCGCAGCCGTCCGAAAATGGCTCTTCTTCCGATCCTGCTGGTTCTCGTATGCCTGTTTCGGAACGAAGGGCCTGCCATTGCGGCCGGGTTCTTTCCCTGTTTCCTGACAGCTGCGAAAAAGCATTGGAAAGTATTCACAGGCATCTTTGCGGGCGTTGCGCTGTTTGTCGCGTTTTGGTTCAGGGGGATTCTGCCCATGGCGGGCGTTGCGCAGGGCAGCATTGCGGAGAGCCTGTCTGTTCCGTTCTTACAGACGGCGCGGTGCGTCGCTTATTATGGAGAAGAAATGCCGGAGGAGGAAAAGGCGGCGATCGACAGGATCCTGGAATTCGATACGCTTCCGGAAAGGTATCTGCCCGAATTTTCCGACAGGGTAAAAGAGAAGTACAATGAAAATGCGTCGAAAGAGGATTGGGAAGCATACCTGGAAGTCTACTGGAAGCAGTTCAGGGAGCATCCCGTCACCTGTCTGGACGCGGTGCTGAACAAATGCTATGGTTATTTTTATCCGGATGATCCGGGAAAGACGAAGGCTTATTATGCCGTAGGAGCCGCTATTCCGCTGCCGGTGGAGGAAGGTTTCGATCTGGAATCCAGATTTCCGGCATGCGTGGAAGCGATGGACCGGTTTATGACGGCGTTCCGGAAGATTCCGCTGATCGGTTATACGACCTCCATCGGACTCTATTTCTGGTGCTGCTTCCTGTTCCTGTTCTTTCTGATAAAATGTAAAAAGACGAAACTGCTCATCTTATATATACCGGCTGTTCTGGTCTTTCTCGTATGCGTGGCTTCGCCGGTCAACGCATATTTCCGATATGGACTGTCGGTCGTGTTCACGGTGCCGTTTTTCTTTTTTACAGCACTTTATGCGTTTAAAATGGAGGAAACAGAATTATGAAAAAGCTGTGTGGAAAACATTATCGCTTCATCGCAGGAGCGGTCCTGCTCATTCTGCTCTTTATGAACCTTTTTTACTGGGGAAGCCAGAAGGAAGGCTTCTTCTGTGATGAACTCTATTCGTATCACTTTACGAATCAGGTGAAATATCCTTATATCATAGAAGAATACGGCGAAAAGACCTGGATGAGGGACTGGCATCCTTCGGAATTTTTTCAGGATTATCTGACGCTGACCGAAGAAGAGCGGTTCGATCTGCCGGGCGTATGGCGGGTGGCCGGAACAGATGTGCATCCCCCGCTGTATTATCTGTTCCTGGAAATGTCCTCTTCCGTATTTGCAACAATATTTCCGGGCATTTTCACGAAATGGAGCGGTATCCTGGTCAATATGGTATTTTTTCTGCTCACGATGTTCTTTTTATGGAAGCTTGCCAGAGAACTGACCGGTTCCGATTTCTGGTCCGCTCTGGTCTGCGCCCTGTACGGATTCAGCGCGGGTGCGGTAAGCATGGTCGTTTTTATCAGAATGTATGTACAGTTTACCTGTTTTGCGGTCCTTTTTACCTGGCTGAATACCCTGTTCTGGAAAGCGTTATGGAAGAACGGTGAAAAGGAAAATCGATGGCTCTATCCGATCCTGGCCATAGCTTCCATGGCAGGAGCCTTAACGCAATATTATTTTCTGATCTATGCCTTTATGATCTGCATTGTGATATGGGGATATGCTTTGCTGAAACAGAAGTATTCCTTTGTCGTAAAATACGCCTGCTCTATGGCGGCAAGCCTCGTTGGAAGCTATCTTATCTGGCCGGATATTCTGGAAGATATCCTTTCGGGCCTGAGAGGCGAGGAAGCCCTTGTCAATCTGAAGGACGAGACCAGGGGCATATTGGAAAACTTCTCGGAGCTTTGGAACATTATGAACGGAGAGCTTTTTGGAAAAGGCATTTATCTGCTTCTCGCTTTTGCGGCGGCCCTTCTGTTCTGCCGCGTTCTTTCGATCTGGTGGCGCCCTGAAAAAGATATCGCCGAAGACGGAAGCATTCATATCCGGTTCCAAAGAAGGAACCCGCAAAAAAAGCTGGAGTTCCGGCTCGTACTGCAGGACGTTATCCTGGTACAGATTTTTATCGCGGTCATGGTCTATCTTGTCTGTCTGGCAAAGATAGCGCCCTATCTGGAGGACAGATATATATCCTGCGTTTTCCCGATGATCGTCCTGCTCGTTGCGGCCCTTCTCCGGAAGCTGGTATCCGGCATGCCAGAGGATATCGCCAAAACAGCGGCCGCCGCCCTGATCGCCTGTACGCTGGCCAGCTACCTTTTGCCGGGCGTCAATTATCTGTATCCGGGAACGGAGAAAAAACTGGAAACGGCGGGCATGTATTCGGATCTTCCGGCCTTTTATATCACTTATGGAACCAGTTACCGCGCCTGCGGGGACAGCGTCTATTTCGCCCTGGCAAAATGCACTTATCCGTTGTACGGCAATGAGCTCCGGAGCATCCCGGAAGCGCTTGCCAGGCTGGATGAAGGGGAGATTACCAGATGCCTGTTCTATGTAGACTTATTATATGAGGACAGGGATCCGATCGTGCAGGAAATCGACAGCCTCTTTCCGAAGAGCGGGATACGCTGGCTTTTCGATACGGAGCACAGTGCGGTCTATATTGTGGAATAATATAAAAAGTTTTCCGCCAGATATTGACAAATCTGTCCGGAGAGGATAAAATATTTGAGTATGCCGCACAACGAGGTATAAGTATGCCTTTCGATACCGGTTCCGGTATTTGGGTGTCACCGAAGCTGGCGAGTAAAATGAACGGTTGTTCATGAATAGGAGGTGCCATATGTACGCAATTATTGCAACAGGCGGAAAACAGTATAAGGTTTCCGAAGGCGACGTCATCAGAGTGGAAAAGCTCGATGCGGAAGTCGGAACCGCCGTTACATTTGACCAGGTGGTAGCGATCAGCGATAACGAGCTGAAAGTTGCAGGCGATGTTGCAGGCGCAACCGTATCCGGAACGGTTATGGAACAGGGACGTGCCCGTAAAGTCATCGTTTACAAGTATAAGAGAAAATCAGGCTATCATAAGAAAAATGGTCACAGACAAGCATACACTCAGGTAAAAATTGACAAGATCAACGCATAAGTTGTTCTGCTGATGAATGCTTAAAGGTGTGGAATGACGAGTATAACATTTCATAAAACAAAAGCGGGAGAATATCAGAGTTTTCTATGCAGGGGACATGCCGGATTCGGCAGTTATGGAAATGACATCGTATGCGCGGCGATTTCCGCTCTTGTGATTAATACGGTCAATTCACTGGAAGAGATCGTACATGAGAAGATTACGGTGGATACCGATGAAGAGCACGGTGTGATCGCCTGTAAATTCGAAAGGCCCTTGCAGGAAACTTCCAAAGTACTGGTGGATTCTCTTGTGCTTGGACTTTCCCGGATTGCGGCGCAATACGGGGAAAAATACTGTAGACTGAAATTTAAGGAGGTGTAATGCCATGTTAAATATGAACCTTCAATTTTTTGCGCATAAGAAGGGCGTTGGTTCTACCAAGAACGGCAGAGATTCCGAGGCGAAGAGATTAGGTGCAAAAAGAGCTGACGGACAATTCGTAAAAGCTGGAAATATTTTATACAGACAGCGCGGGACCAGGATTCATCCGGGCACGAACGTTGGCATCGGCGGGGATGATACCCTGTTCGCACTGGTTGACGGTGTTCTTCGATTTGAGAGAAAGGGAAGAGATAAGAAACAGGCTTCCGTATATCCTGTAGAGAAGAATTAATGAATCGGGCTTCAAACATCGCGTCATGTTTGGAGCCTTTTTTTCAATGCTGTTCATGGCCCGTTCAGGGCATTTGTGAGAAGAAAGGCATGATCCAATATGTTTGCAGATCGCGCAAAAATTTATATAAGAAGCGGAAAAGGCGGAGACGGGCACGTTTCCTTCCGGCGTGAGAAATATGTGCCGAACGGAGGCCCGGACGGCGGAGACGGCGGAAACGGAGGAAACGTCTATTTTGTCGTGGACGAGGGCTTAAATACCCTGACGGATTTCCGTCATATTCGGAAATATTGCGCAGGAAATGGTGCAGAGGGTGGAAAACGCAACTGCGCTGGCAAAAACGGCGAAGATATCTTCATCAGGGTGCCCGCAGGAACCGTTATCCGGGAAGCGGAGAGCGGCAAAGTCATTGCGGATATGTCCGGCGATAACCGGAGAGTCTTACTGTTAAAAGGCGGACGGGGCGGCAGCGGCAATCAGCACTATGCGACCAGTAAGATGCAGGCGCCGAAATATGCGCAGCCCGGCCAGCCGGCAATGGAACTCGACCTGCTGCTGGAATTAAAGGTTATTGCGGACGTGGGGCTGGTCGGCTTTCCCAATGTGGGAAAATCCACTTTTTTGTCAAAGGTCACTAACGCGAGGCCAAAAATCGCCAATTATCATTTTACGACCTTGAATCCCAATCTGGGCGTCGTTGATCTGGAGGATGCCAGGGGCTTTGTTATCGCGGATATTCCGGGTCTGATAGAAGGCGCTTCGGAAGGCGTCGGCCTCGGACACGAGTTTCTCCGTCATATTGAGCGGACGAAAGTGATCATTCATATCGTGGATGCGGCTTCAACGGAAGGCCGGGATCCAGTAGAAGATATCTATGCAATTAACCGCGAACTGGAGGCCTATAATCCGGAAATTGCCCAAAGGCCGCAGATCATTGCCGCTAACAAGATCGATATGATTTATGAGGGAGAGGATCCCGTCGCGCGTATCCGGGCGGAATTTGAACCAAAAGGCATTCCGGTCTATCCGATATCGGCCGTCAGCAGCAGCGGCATAAGAGAGCTCCTTTATGCCGTGCAGAACCAGCTGGACGGCATGAGCAGCGAGCCCGTCGTCTTTGCGCAGGAATATGTGCCGGAAGAATATCAGGGCGCGCAGAATGAGCCGTTCACGGTCGGATATGACGCGGAAAACGACGAATATGTAGTGGAAGGTCCCCGTATCGAAAAAATGCTTTCTTATACGAATCTGGAATCCGAAAAGGGCTTCCGTTTCTTTCAGAACTTTTTAAAGGAGAACGGCATCCTGAAGGAGCTGGAATCACTCGGCATTGAAGAAGGCAGTACGGTCAGAATGTATGGACTTTCATTTGATTATTTTAAATAGGATATATAGTAAACGACATAACAAATTGCTCTTTCCGGCTCTTGCAAAAGCCATATAGGCAGCTTATACAAGTCCGAAAAGGCAATTCCCAATTCGTTTACTATAGACAGGAGCAGAAATGACAAGCAAACAGAGAGCATATTTAAAAAGTCTTGCGAACGGCCTGGATCCCGTTTTTCAGGTCGGAAAATCCAGCTTGACATCGGAAGTCACGGAAGCGGTAAACGAAGCTTTCAATACGAGAGAACTGCTGAAAATCGCGGTTTTGAAAAATTGTGCGGACGACCCGAAGGAAATCGCCGCCATCGTAGCGGAAAGAACGCATTCGCAGGTCGTTCAGGTAATTGGGAAAAAAATTGTTCTTTATAAACCGGATAAGAAAAATCCCAAAATCATACTGGAAAGGGTATGAGACAGTTGAAGAAAACAGGTATTATGGGAGGAACCTTTAATCCGATCCATATAGGACATCTCATTCTTGCGGAGAAAGCGAGAGAGCAGTTCTTACTCGATGAAGTCCTTTTTCTGCCGAGCGGCATACCTTATATGAAGGATTCCAAGGAGGTGCTTCCTGGAAAGATCAGAATGGAGATGACCGCTCTTGCGATTCAGGAAAATCCTTTTTTTGCGATTTCAGGGATCGAGGTCGAAAGAGAGGGGCGTACCTATACCTATGAGACGATGGAAACCCTCAGGGAACAGAATCCCGGTACGGAATATTATTTTATTCTGGGCGCGGACAGCCTTTGGATGATGGAGAACTGGAAAAACCCGGAACGGATTTTTGCCGCCTGTCATATCCTTGCGGCGGTACGGGACGGCAGAGCACCGGAGGATATGGAAAAGCAGGCCGCTTATCTCAACAAAAAGTTCGATGCCGGCATTTCCCTGCTTGGGACAGAGAATATCGGGATTTCGTCGTCCATGATCCGCAGACTGCGCAGGGAAGGAAAATCGATCCGCTACCTTGTGCCGGAAGCGGTATATGACTATATTATGAAAAACGGGTTATATGGGGAGCTTGAGGCATGAAAAAAACTGATTTGAAGAAACTAAGAAAAGAAATGGAAAAAGAGCTGAACTCTAAACGGTATGAACATACGCTGGCCGTCGCTTATACGGCGGCATCCCTTGCCATGGTGCATGGTGCGGATACGGAAAGCGCCGCCGTTGCCGGAATGCTGCATGACTGTGCAAAATGCCTTTCCAATAAAAAACTGATTTCTATCTGTACCAAAAACGGCCTGCCGGTATCGGAAGTGGAGATGCAGAATCCCGCCGCGCTTTTGCATGCAAAGGCCGGCAGTTTCCTCGCGGAAAATAAATACGGTATCCGCGACGAAGATATTTTAAATGCGATCCGTTATCATACGACCGGACGCCCCGGTATGAGCAGGCTGGAAAAAATACTGTATATCGCGGATTATATCGAGCCGGGCAGAAAACACGCGGCCAACCTCGGACAGATACGAAAAATGGCGTTCCAGAACCTGGATAAGACGCTTTTTAAGATACTGGAAGATACCCTGTCTTATTTACAGTCCATGGCCGGACATATGGACGCTGCCGCGCAGAAGACGGGGCCTCTTGATCCGATGACGAAGGAAACCTATGAATATTACAAAAAAAGTGTGAATAGTTCTTCATGCTAAAGAAAGGATAATACTGTGAAAAATAAATTTTCACAGGCTGAGCAGGAATGGAGGATTACTATGGATTCAAAAGCAATGGCAAAGCTTGCGGTCGAAGCGCTGGAAGATAAAAAGGCTGAAGATATCAAAATCATCGACATCAGCCATATCTCCACGATTGCGGATTATTTTATCATCGCAAGCGGTACGAATAAGAGCCAGATACAGTCAATGACCGATAACGTTGCGGAAAAGCTCGGAAGGGCAGGACAGCCGGAAAAACATATCGAGGGTTATCAGAACGCGAACTGGATTCTGATGGATTTCCGGGATATTATCGTGCATATTTTCGATAAAGAAAACCTTTTATTCTATGATTTGGAACGCATATGGCGGGACGGCATCTTCATCGATAAGGAGAGTTTATGACGAATGAGCGCTGCTTGACAAACAGTGTTTTATAAGAGAAAACAATGGACTCCAACATCGATGCCGGAGTCCATTTTATTTTCTGGTGTGGGCCGTTATTGCGACTCTTTTGCGTTACCGCCTGCATACATATAAAATGTGATAATATACAGACCGGCAATACCGACTACTGCATAGATAATTCTGGAAAGCCATGACATATTACCAAAAATAAAGGCTACCAGGTCAAAGCTGAAGAAACCGATCAATCCCCAGTTAATAGCGCCAATAATGGCAACCGTCAAAGCGAGATAATCTAATCCTTTATTATTCATAATCATTCCCCTTTCCATAAGAATCGAAAGAAACCAATTTCATAAATCTCCTTAAAAACGCTTCTGTAAATCCTGTAAAATCAGTTTCCATCATCTATTAGTATTCCTTGCAAAAGGGTGTGTATACTGGAAATATTTTAGTACTGCAATAAGCTTAACGATACGAATATTTTAAAGGAATAAACAAAATTGACGGTGATAACAGCCTGACGATACAAAAACAGTTTAACGGTATAAACGAAAAACGCCGAATACTTTTCCCAAAATCTGGCAGTCATCTACGATAATAGGATCCATATAATCGTTCTCCGGCTGTAAACGGATATGACCGTTTTCCTTATAAAAGGTTTTGACAGTGGCAGAATCATCGATCAAAGCGACGACCGTATCGCCGTTATGCGCCGTGTTACAGGAATGCACAAAAATCTGGTCGCCGCTGTAAATACCGGCATTGACCATGGAATCGCCTTTTACTTTCAAAACGAAAGATTCTCCGTTCGGCACCACATCCGCAGGCACAGGGAAATAGCTCTCGATATTTTCCTCCGCAAGAATCGGCGTTCCAGCCGCAACACGTCCAATAACAGGAAGAGAGACCATTTCCGTGCGGACCATCTGAAAATTATCGTCACAGATTTCGATTGCCCTCGGTTTGGTCGGGTCACGTCTGATATATCCATTTTTTTCCAGTGTTTCGAGATGAGAGTGGACAGAAGAAGTGGATTTTAACTGCACAGCCTCACAAATTTCCCGGACAGCCGGCGGATATCCCTTCTTCAAAATTTCTTCTTTAATATAGTCGAGAATTTCCTGTTGCTTCTTTGTAATCTTACCGTAACCCATAAAAACCTCCCTTTTCTATTCTTTCTCAAACAGCATCAGATTATCTGTTAAAATTTCAATTTTATTTTAACACACCCGGAAGAAAAAAGCAAACGTATATTCAGAATATTTGTTCGATAAAATGATTGACAACCGAAAATTTGTTCGATATAATAAAATAAGAACGAATGTTCGCAACATACGTTCGTATTAATGTTCCTGTTGAAAGGAATACGGAAAACAGAAAATTGCATTCGATATGTATAGTAAACGACATAACAAATTGCTCTTTCCGGCTCTTGCAAAAGCCATATATGTAAGCTTTTATAAGTCCGAAAAGGCAATTTCTAATGTTGTTTACTATAAATAAGAATATAGGGAAAGGAAGGTATATGTGGATATGAATGAACGCAGGATAATGAATAACAGAAGCGGGAAAAGAATCAGAAATAACAGAATCAGAAGAAAAATAGAGCTGCGCCGGAAATGCCTCATAGCGGCTATGACAGCATGCCTCATTATGATCTTTTCCGTCGGCATCAATGGATTTTTATCCAACGCAAAGGATAACGACGATCAGGTTTCTTATAAATATTATACAAGCATCACCGTTTCCCATAAGGATACGCTTTGGTCAATTGCGGAAACATATATGGATCCGGAACATTATCATTCGATAAACGATTATATTCAGGAAGTTAAATCAGTGAATCATCTGCGGTGTGACGTTATCACATATGGCGAACATTTAGTTGTACCTTATTACAGGGATGTGTATATGGAATAAGACACCTGAAAAAGAAGTACGGGTATTCGGCATATAACTATGCGCAAAACACAAGTTTAACGAATAGTTGGCTGGGTTTTCCAGGAGCCTCCGCGTTGAGGTCTAAAGCCTGTAAACAGCGGCTTTCAGCCAACTGATTCAATATTTTAATATGTGTGGGAATTGTTATATATATCGTCATGTCTGGAATAGAAAGATTTGTTTATCGTATTCCGAATATGGTTTATATTCCAATAGCCATTCTCGGCATTGCTCTTATTTTGATTGGATTTTTCAAAAATAAGATCGAGCGATAACTTCCAGTTAAAAAAATAGCTTCCTTGTGGCAACCTACGAAAAGTCACAGGGCGGCTACAACGGGATAAACTTTTCTTAATAAATTGTCAGCATTGGCTCTTTTTATTAAAGAGCTTGCCGCCAACTATTTGTGGTAGTTGACGGCTATTTTCGTTTTTCCTTGAATATTGTGTAACACAATCCTATATCACATGTTATTCATACAGACAATCAATAATTAACAATTATTCGTTAAAGCAATTTCTCCCCGCCGTCTTTCCGATTCCCGCTTCCTCCAGAAACCTGTCCGCAATTTTCTCCAATCCATATTGTTCTTTAATTTTTGCGCCATTCATGGAAAGCATTTGGGCAAACCGGGGATTTTCCACAATTTTCATCATGGCTTCCGATAAGGCGTCCCTGTCGCCGACCGGAACCAGAATACCGTTTTTATTGTTTTCGATATAGGTCCGCGCGCCGCCCACCGGACAATCGGTAGAAATGACGGGAACCCCCATTGCAAGGGCTTCGATCATGGAATTGGAAATACCTTCATAATCCGACGAAAGTACGAACATAGCGCTGTCCCATATTTCCTTCTGCACCGTGGAAGAAAAGCCTCGAAAAACGACCTTATCTGCGATATGAAGAGCCTTCGCCTGCTGTTTTAACTCGTTTTCCAGTTCTCCGATTCCAAATATATGAAGCTCATAATCCATATATTTTTTTTGAAAATCAGCGAAAGCTTCCAACAATAATTTATGATTTTTCTGCGGCTGTAAACGGCCCACTGCGACAATTTGTTTTTTTCTTTCGCCCATGAAAGGCTCCGGCATATCGTCTGATACCGGATTCGGAATCACAGCCGATTTCCTTTGAATATCGGCCGAAAAACATCGTTTCATATCTTCTGTTTGTAAAATCAGTTTTTCCGCCCTCCGGTAAGACCAGTCGCGGAGCCGCTGCCCGGAAATGCGCGTCGGATCGTTTCTTTCCGAAATCAGGAGTCTGTGTGGAATTCCCGCAGCCGCCAGGACCGAAAAAATACTGCCTCTCACGCAGAAAGAAAAGATATAACAGCCCTTGTTCTTTCTGTAATAGCGTCTCATTTGAAACAGTCTTTTGAGCTGGATCCACGGATTGCCATCGGATGGCTCTCCCGCAATAAATACTTCTATTTTATCGTCCAGAGGATAGGCTGTCCGGTTTCCGGCAAATAACAAAACAGCCGCTTCATAGCCCCTTTTTATATACTCATTGGCCAGCATCGCTACGACGCGTTCGGAACCGCCGCCCGGCATATCCGGTAAAACGAACACGATCTTCATAAATTGCTTTCTCCTATTTTTCCCGGTAATCCTCAGAACTGTTATATTTTGTCACATATCTCCGATAGGATTCCTGTCTGTTCTGCTGTATTCCTGTATTCTCCGGCGTCCGCCGTCCGCTGCTCAAATGCTGGTAGGAATCATGAAAATCCTGAACAGAGTTTATATTTCTGGTCTTTTCCCGGTTTTTTTTCAGTTTTACAAATGTGTATACATACATAACGATGATGAACAGGCCAAGCAGAATAAAAATCTTCATAGCGGGGAACCTCCATTTTTATGATGTCAGAGTTCTTCAGAATCGAGCATGACAGTAAAAGGCCCGTCATTGACCAGAGAAATTTTCATATCCGCACCAAAAGCCCCCTGCTGTACGTTGGGAACGGTTTCTTTACATCTGGCGACGATATATTCATATAGAGAATTGGCAATATCCGGTTTTCCGGCATTGGTAAAAGAAGGCCGGTTGCCATGCCGGCAGTCGGCATAAAGCGTAAACTGGGATATCAGCAACAGACTGCCATTTACGGCAGCCAGATTTAAATTCGTCTTTCCGGCTTCATCTTCAAAAATACGAAGGTTCAGCAGTTTGTGAACCATCTTATCCGCGGTTTCCTGCGTGTCGTTCTGGCTGACGCCGATAAAAACCAGAAAACCGTTCTGAATCTGTCCGATGGTTTCGGAGCCGACTCTGACATCCGCTTCCATGACCCGTTGTATTAAAAATTTCATAGCTGTCGTTTTACTCCTATTTTTTTTTGGGTGTTTTCTCTTTCAGAGTTTCCAGAATGCCTTTTTCGCCACTGTCCTGAGACTTTTTTTCTTTTTTGACCGGAACATATTCCACGAAAGAATTTTCTTCCGTAATGGAACCGACCATCAGATAAGGCTGTGTCTCCGTCGGAAGCTCTTTTTGGGCGAGCCGTCTGTTGACGAGCGCTTTAAAACCCGCATAAAATACCGCAAAAATCGGCACGCCGACGACCATACCGGGAATACCGAACAATCCGCCGAAAATCGTAATGGAAAAGATGACCCAAAAACTGGACAGTCCCGTGGAGTTGCCGAGAATCTTAGGCCCTAATATATTGCCGTCGAACTGCTGGATCACCAGAATCAGGATGATAAAATACAGGCATTGCAGTGGATTGACCATCAAAATCAGCAATGCGCTCGGAATCGCGCCGAGCCAGGGACCAAAGAACGGAATGATATTGGTCAAGCCGATAATGACGCTGACCAGAATCGCATACGGCGTCCCGATAATGCTCGTGCAGATAAAACAGATGACGCCGATGATGAGCGAATCGATGATCTTTCCGATGATAAAGCCCCCAAAAGTCGCATGAATGAAGCGTACATTCGATACGATCTGGTTCGCCGCCGGCGCGTCAAAAAAGGCATAGACTATCTTTTTGGCCTGTCCGGCAAGAGTCTCTTTACTGCCAAGTATATAAATAGAAATGATAAAACCGATAATGAAATTCCACATCGCTTTAAAAAAGCCGATAACGCCGGTAGATAATGAAATCAGCAGCGCATTGACCCTGGGCAGTACCGATGAATTCAGGAAATTCGTAAGCATTGTGGAAGATTTATTGAAAAGGTCGTTGGCAATGCCTTCCAGCTCCGGATTATTCTCCAGAAGGCCGGTCGCCCAGGATGCCAGATTGCTGACATACACAGGGAACTGGAAAATAATGCTTTGGATGCTTCGGATCAGTTCCGGTATGATTAAAGAAAAAAATTCATAGGCAACGACAAAAATAACGGCAAGCGTGATCAGAATAGAAAATCCGCGGATCCGCTTATTGCTTTTCTTTGTTACAGGAACCTTGCTTTTTTCATAAAGCGGCTTTACAACCCTGCGCTCGATAGTGTTTAGAACCGGCGTGATCAGATAAGCCAGAATCAGGCCGTCTATGATCGGCATGGAAATTTTGATAAAAGAGCTTACGGCCTCAGAAAGGCTTTCGCTGTGAAAAAGGATGTAGTAAAAAAGAATTCCTGCGATAATGGAAAAGGCTCCGGCCATTCCCCAATATAGATATTTTTTGTTAAATTTGAATTTCATTGACTGAACAGTGCCCCCTTCAAAATCTCCTGGTCAGGAACATCCGCCGACCGACTATGTTCAGTATACCATTTTTTTTACGATCTGTATTACTTTTCTGTCATTTTTTTGAAATTTTTTAGAAAAAAATCATATAAAAATGAGACGATTCCCTGTATAATAGTGTGAGAAGAACTTCTAAAGCTCATGCCAATGGGCATTTCGCTAAGAAGTTCTACGATTCGCTTCGCGAATCTTTCTCACACTGGAGAATGCCTGATACGGCATTCTCCGCATAGATTTGAGATTTCGCAGAACGGGACGGTCCAAAGCTCATGCCAATGGGCATTTCGCTAAGAAGTTCTACGATTCGCTTCGCGAATCTTTCTCACACTGGAGAATGCCTGAATACGGCATTTCTCTGCACAGATTTAAGATCTCGATTTGAAATTCAAGAACAAAAGGTTGGCAGATCACAATGAAATTGCAGCAGGTTCTCAGCGTTACGCGCAAAGCGGTAGATGATTATCATATGATTCAGGCCGGAGACAATATCGCGGTAGGAATTTCCGGCGGAAAAGACAGCCTGACGCTGCTTCATGCCCTGCACGGGCTCAGACAGTTCTACCCGGCGCATTTTACCCTGCAGGCAATAACGGTCGATTTGGGCTTTCAGAACCTGAATCTGGATGCCATTATAAAAATGTGCGCTGAATTGGAAATTCCCTATCATATCGTAAAAACGGATATTGGGAAGATTATTTTTGACGATAGAAAAGAAAGCAATCCCTGTTCTCTTTGCGCCAGAATGCGCAAAGGCGCGCTCAATGACGCCATCAAAAAGGCCGGGTGCAATAAAGTAGCTTATGCGCACCATAAAGACGACGTCGTTGAAACAATGCTGATGTCCTTAATTTACGAAGGCAGGTTTCACACCTTCCGCCCTGTGACCTATTTGGACCGCATGGACTTAACCGTCATCAGGCCGCTTATTTATATGCGGGAAGCGGACGTCATCGGCTTTATCAACAAATATGAGCTTCCGGTGGTCAAGAGCCCATGTCCCGCAGACGGGCATACGAAGCGGGAATATATAAAAGAGATTCTCCGGGGAATCAATCTGGATGCGCCCGGCGTCAAAGAGCGAATGTTCACAGCCATTCGGGACGGCCTGGATTACTGGGAAAAGGAATGCTTATAGTAAGTGTACAAAGAGGGGTATGATCAGATGGACAGCAAGAACAACAATAATTACCACGATCAGCAGAATATCAACAATATTCAGAAAATGCGGGCGGTGCTGGATACGCTTCCGCCCTTCTGCAGGCAGTTTTTCCGCGGTATAACGGAATATACTTCCGCCCGGACAAGACTCGCCTATGCCTATGATATCAGGATCTTTTTTGAATATCTGCACGATAAAAATTCTTATTGCGCGAAAATGGATATTACCGAATTCCCGCTTTCCATATTGGAACAGATCACACGGGAAGATATTGAGGAATACCTGGAATACCTCTCCTATTATGAAAAGGAGGATAAGATCTATACGAACGACGAAAGGGGTAAGAAACGGAAACTGGCGGCTTTAAGAAGTTTCTATTCCTATTTCTTTGAAGCGGAGCTGATTCAGAAGAACCCTGCGGTGCTCGTTCCGCTTCCCAAACTGCATGAAAAGGAAATCGTCCGTCTGGATGCCGACGAGGTGGCCATTTTACTGGATCAGGTCGAGGATGGGACGAATTTAACAAAAGCCCAGCAGCGCTTCCATCATGTGACCAGGACGAGAGATATCGCGCTTTTAACGCTGCTTCTCGGCACAGGCATCCGTGTATCGGAATGCGTCGGCCTGGATTTGGAGGATGTGGATTTTAAGAATAACGGCATCAAAATACGCCGTAAGGGCGGCTATGAAGCCGTCATCTATTTTGGCGGGGAGGTCGAGGACGCCTTAACGGATTATCTGGAGGAAAGGCATCATATCATTCCGCAGACAGGCCATGAGCACGCGCTCTTTCTTTCCATGCAGCAGCGCAGGATGTCGGTACGCGCGGTAGAGAACATGGTGAAAAAATATGCTTCCACCGTTACGAGCCTGAAAAAGATCACGCCGCATAAGCTGCGCAGCACCTACGGCACTTCCCTTTATCGGGAGACCGGAGATATCTATCTGGTAGCGGATGTTCTCGGCCACAAAGACGTGAACACGACCAAAAAGCACTATGCTGCGCTGGAGGATGAACGGAGACGTTCAGCCGCTGATAAAGTGCGGCTCCGCGAAAAACCAGGACGCGGGCAGACGTCATAAAGTTTCCCCATAAAAATGCCCGGAATACAGGTATTTTATGGGGAATTAAAATTACCTTGCAAATTCTGCCCTCTTCTATTTCTGCCCTCTCGCTTCAAAATCTTCGATATACTGGATCAGCAGCTTTACAGTGCCGTCCTCGCCGAGGATGCTGCTGTTGATCGACAGATCATAGCTGTCGGAGCGGCCCCATTTTTTGGAAGAATAATAGTTATAATAGCTCTGCCGCTGCTTATCCTTCTTGATCATCATATCCCTTGCCTTCTGCTCTGTCGTAACATCGTCATATTTGTTCATAATGTGCCTGATTTTGCTTTTTTCGTCGGCATGGATAAAAATATGCAGGCAGTTCTTATATTCGCTCAAAGCGTAGTCCGCGCATCTTCCGACGATGACGCAGGGGCCTTCATCCGCGATTTTCTTAATCGTATCGAATTGTGCCAGAAAAACTTTATGGCTGATTGGCATATCTACGAAAGCAGAAGAATTATATCCAAAGGAATAGGTATCCATTACGAGGTTATAGAGAAATGAGTTGGTCGGCCGCTCGTCGTGATTCTGCATCATCTCTTCGCAGAAACCGCTTTCCTTTGCGGTCCTTGTCAAAAGTTCCTTATCATAATATTTGATGCCGAAATGCTGTGCAAGCTTCTCTCCGATCTCGCGCCCGCCGGAACCAAATTGTCTGCCGATCGTAATTATAGTATTCATATGCTATACCTCCTCTTCTATCAAGCTATACTTTATTATATACATTTTTTCCATAAAAAGCAATTATTTTCCGGTGTCATTATACAAAATATACAGAAAAAAAGACAGGCGCAATATACGCCTGCCTTTCATTATAGCTGACTATAAGAAGAATGTCCTGTCAGAGACTATTTTTCCTTACCCCAAAGCACCTTGCCGCCATCGATCAGAAGGATGACTGCAAGAACGACGATCGGAACGATGATGACATTCTGAAGGATATTCGTAAAGGTCGCCGTGCCGTCGAGCCCGCCGCCGATTAAAGCGGCCATATTGTTCTTAAAGGAGAAGATCAGGGATACGATGGTCGCACATGACATAAAGATAATCGGAATGTGCAGCATCTTGTTGTTTCTGCCCTGTTTCTTCAGGTAAGTACCGATTGCAAGGAATGCCGGCACCGCTACCAGCTGGTTACATGCGCCGAACAGCGGCCATACCTTTGCATACCCTGCAAGACAGAGTGCAAAACCGCATAATGCCGTAATAACGGTAGCCACATACATATTCTCCAGTTTCAGCTTCTTGCCGGCACTGGTTCCCGCGAACAATTCCTGGAACATGAAACGGCCAAGTCTCGTAGCGGTATCCAGAGATGTCAGACAGAAGCAGGATACTGCCAGCGCAATAATCGTATAGGTCGCGGAAACCGCTCCTTCTGAGAAGCCGAGCGTTGCGAAGAATCCGGAAATCGCTGTCGCGAATACAACGGTCGGAGATGCGTAGCCCGCCGCCGCGAACTGTCCGTCCGCCGTCAGCGTCGCTACTGCGATTAAGGAAATGACCGCGAGCACGCACTCAATCAGCATGGAACCGTAACCTACCAAAAGCGCGTCTTTTTCATTGTCGAGCTGTTTGGACGTCGTACCGGAACCGATCAGCGAATGGAAACCGGAAATCGCACCGCAGGCAATGGTAATAAACAGCGTCGGGAACAGATAACTGTTTCCAACATGGAATCCGATATAAGCCGGAATCTGAACCGCCGGATGCGCACCGAAAATACCGACAACAGCTGCAATGATCATGAAGTAAAGCAGGAAAGAGCTCAAATAATCTCTCGGCTGTAAAAGAATCCATACAGGCGTTACGGATGCGATCATAATGTAAATGAATACGCAGACGATCCAGAACGTCTTAGGCAGCTCGATCGGGAAAGCAAGACCGATTGCAACGCATACCGCAAGCAGGATAACGCCGACAACGGACGCAACGATCATCGGCGCGTTCTTTCTGTATACGGCGAAACCGAAGCCGATCGCGAGCACGATGAACAGCAGAGATGCCGTAGCAACGGAACCGTTCGCCGCGCTTCCCGTAAAGGAATTCGCCACGATATCTGCAAAGGCAGCGATAACGAGCAGCAATACGAGCCATGCGAATACGGTAAAGAGAACTCTGCTCTTATGGCCGATGTTTTCTTCGATAACTTCGCCGAGAGATTTGCCCTCGTGGCGGATGGATACGAAGATGGAACCGAAATCCTGTACGGCGCCAAAGAAGATACCGCCGATCACAATCCATAAGAAACAGGGGAGCCATCCAAAAAATGCCGCCTGGATAGGGCCGTTGATCGGGCCTGCGCCGGCAATGGATGAAAAATGATGTCCCATCAGAACCGGAGTCTTGGCAGGACAGTAATCAACACCGTCTTCTAATTCATGGGCCGGTGTTTTACGGCTGGGATCGATACCCCAGGTCTTAGCCAGATATCTGCCGTATGTAAGATAAGCTACGACAAAGATAACGATAGCTAATAAGATTAATACTACTGAGTTCACACTGATTCCCTCCTAAAAATTTAATTTGGATTTAAAAATCCCTTATATAAAATAGATTGCTCTATTATATAAGCTCTTCGTCGAAAACGCGCCGGAATGTCTTTTTGGAGCCGCGGCCCGTAAAATTGGTAATGACCGCCTTATCTTCCATCGAGGCGCAGACGATATGCGCCTGTGAAAAACCGCGCATATTGAATTTGTAGCCCTTTTCAAAGCGGAACCTGCGGACCGCCCTGCGCATCGGCGCGGAAACGGCTTTCTGCGACAGGATGGCGATCGTCAGATAGCTGTACATATGATTCGGATCCGGCATATCGCCGCCTTTCCTGACGAGCACCGGCTCCATATAATCTTTCACGATTTCGTAGGCTTCTTTTAAAAGCGCGTCCGTCACCGCGTCCGTCTCCATAAAAAGGATATGCTCGTAGCAGTCGGAGGACCACATATTCGCTTCTCTGACGAGAACATACTTTTCTGTATGCGAAAAAAAGTATCCATACGCAGGATACTCTTTTCCATGAATGACATATGGCTGATAAATATCGAACGCACTTGAGTATTTTTCTAACAACTTATCCAGATAATCAGCCGTATTCATGTAATACCCCTTTGTATTATTGTATAATTATGTACGCTAACAAAACTTGATATAGATTCTATCACATCCGTATCGAAAATACAATCATCAATTTATAAAAATTTAATGCAAACTTTAGAATTAAAAAAGAATGACGCTATTCGAGGATTTCCAGCAAATGTTCAAAATACGCCGGCAGGGGCGCGGACACCTCCAGATACGCTCCGGTAGACGGAAGCTTTAAGCCGATCGTCATCGCATGGAGTGTCTGCCCCTCCAGATGATAATTCGTTTTCCGGTTTCCGCCGTATACCGTATCGCCAAGAAGCGGATGCCCGATCGACGCCATGTGCACGCGGATCTGGTGGGTACGCCCCGTTTCCAGACGGCATTCGATATAACTGTATTCCCGAAACGTTTTCAGAATTTTATAGTGCGTAACGGCCCGCTTTCCGTTTTTTTCATTAACCGCCATCTTTTTGCGGTCCTTTTCATCCCGGCCGATAGGCGCGTCGATGCAGCCCTCTTCCGCTTCCAGCCTGCCCGGCATAATGTCAGGCCGCCCGTGTATGATCGCGCGGTATTTCCGGGTAATGGAATGCTCTTTTAGCTGGGATGCGACGAACTGATGGGCCGTATCATTTTTGCAGACGATCAGGGAGCCCGTCGTGTCCTTGTCGATCCTGTGTACGATGCCGGGCCGCAGAATGCCGTTAATGCCGGAAAGATTGTCTTTACAGTGAAACAATACCGCATTGACGAGCGTACCGCTGTAATGTCCCGGCGCCGGGTGCACGACCATGCCCTTCGGCTTATCTACAATCAGAATATCTTCGTCTTCGTACAGGATGGACAGAGGGATATTTTCGGCCGGAATGGATGGCTGTGATGCGTCTGGGATCCGGAAACAGATGATATCCTCCGCTTTGACGCGATAGCTGGCCTTCTGCGCCCTGCCGTTGACCCAAACGCTGTTTTCCCTGATGAGTTTCTGGATATAAGAACGGGATAAGGAAGGCAGAGTACCGCTTATCCACTTATCGATTCTCTCTTCTTCCTCTTCCGGTTCTATGATATAGGTAAATTCTTTCATGGATAATCTTTCAGTCCTGTAGATTCTGCCGCAGGCAGTTTATTACAATTCCCGGTATTTTTTCTGGTTAAAGCTGATAAAACTCAAATCGCTTTCTTTATAATAGAACAAAAGCGCAAGAACCAGTATGACGGTAGAAAAAGAAACATACATATCGGCCACGTTAAAAATCGGGAAATTGATCAGAATGATATAAATAAAATCGACGACATAATCCAGCCGGATACGATCGATCATATTGCCGATAGCGCCCGCCGCGATCAGGGAAAGCAGTATGTGCATCAGGTTATATTTTCTGGCATTCGGCGTCTTATAGAGAATATATGCGATGACGCTCAATACGATAACCGCCACAAAGACGAAAAAAACGCCCTGATTTTGCAGCATGCCAAAAGCAGCCCCCTTGTTTTCAAGATAATTGAGCTCCAGTACGCCGTCTATGAGCTTATAAGCCGGTTTATCCTTTAACCGGAGCACCGCAAGATATTTGGTAAGCTGGTCAAATATAATCAATATGATAATAAGTACGAAATCCGCAATCAGGTGTTTTCTTTTCTGTTTCGCCGAATGACTGATCGTTTTCATCGTTATCAGGCCCTTTCATCTTCTTCGCTGAAATGAATTTCCTTCAGCGCGTTTAATATATCTTCATCGCTGACCGTCGTGTCGATCAGCGCCTTGCCGACCTTTTTCAGCAATACGAAACGAATCTGTCCCGCAGCCATTTTCTTATCGGATTTCGTCAGTTCGAGAATCTCCTCCGGGTTGATATCGTCAATGCTGATAGGCAGGTTGAACGGTACGAACATATCGCGGATTTCATAATACTCTTCCATCGAAAGCCAGTTGTGTTTCCAGGAAATAAAAGCAGCCGCGACGGCGCCGAGGGCAACGCATTCTCCGTGAAGCATCCGGAAATTTTTCGCTTTTTCGATGGCATGGCCGATCGTATGGCCAAAATTCAGTAAAGCCCTGTCGCCCTGTTCTTTCGGATCTTTCTCGACGACGAGTTTCTTGACCATACAGCTTTGCAAGACCATTTCTTCCAAAGTCTCCGGATCCCTGTCCTGTATTTCGTACATATTATCCAACAGCCACTCGTAGAACATCGCGTCTTTGATCAGTCCATGTTTCATGACTTCCGCAAAACCCGAATAAAATTGTCTGTCGTCCAGCGTTTTCAGCGTGCCGACGTTCATATAGACGAGCTTTGGCATATAGAAGGCGCCGACCATATTTTTGTAGCCGTCGAAATCCACGCCGGTCTTACCGCCGATACTGCTGTCGGACTGTGCAAGCAGGGTCGTCGGAATCTGAATAAAATCAACGCCCCGCAGATAGGTCGCCGCCGTATAGCCGGTAATGTCCCCAACCACGCCGCCGCCTAAGGCGATCAGCAGATCTTTTCTGTCATATTTCTCTTCTATCAACGTCTTATAGATCTCTTTGACCGTATCCAGCGTTTTATGCTCTTCGCCCGCGGGAAAGCTGTGAAGAATGACCTTCTTACAGTTTCCTTCCAGAAGGCCCTTCACTTCCTCTCCATAAAGGGAAGCGGTGTTGCTGTCCGCAATGACAGCCGCTCTTCTCTCTCTTATATGAAGATTCTCCAATTCTTCGGACAGTCCGCCGAAATCGGTCGCGAAAACAATATCATAACAGGGTTTCTTTTCATAATTGATCGTTAATCTGTTTGCCATAATCCTATCATCCTTTATCCATATATTTCCTGGCGCCGCCGGCAGGAAGCTTCTCAAAATGCAGATATAGTAAACGATATAACAAATTGCGCTTTCCGACTCCTGTAAAAGCCATATACGCCAGCTTTTACAAGGCCAAAAAGGCAATTTCTAATGTCATTAACTATAACATAAAGAAACTTCCTGGCATCGCTGACAGGAAGTCTGTCTGACAGTTACATTCCCTTATTGATCGGGACGTCGAAAGAACCGGATAGAATATCCTGAAAATCGCCGGAAATATCGACGCTTGCGGGTGTAATAATGAATATGTAATGGGAAATCTTCTGTAAATTGCCGCTCATCGCGAAACAGGAGCCGGATGTGAAATCGATGATCCGCTGTGCGATTTCCACGTCCAGACCTTCCAGATTCAATACGACGGTCCGGTTCGCTAAAAGGGTTTCCGTAATCTCCCGCGCATCCTCTACGGTCGTCGGTTTGATCACGCATACTTCCATGCCGGCGTCGGACATTTTTTTCATCTGCCGGATCGAGGTGACCTTAGGAGCGGTTTTTTTAACGGTTTTCTCTTCTTCGGCTGCTGTATCTTCTTTTACGGGCAACGGTTTCCGGGCCGGTTCCGGCTCATCATAGTAATCGTCATCGTAATAATCGTCTTCATCATCGTTCAATTTCATCGCGTTTATAAATTTATCCATAACGCCCATGATAATTCCTCCTTCTAGCCGGTATAGAAACGCTCGCCAAAAATACCGGTACCAACTCTTACATAAGTGGCGCCTTCCGTAACGGCGGTCTCATAATCCCCGGTCATTCCCATAGAAAGTTCGGTCATATAAACATTATCAATGTTTTTACGATTTATGTCAACATATATTTGACGCAATTTTTCAAAATATTGTCTGTTTTCCTCCGCATTTTCTACATATGGTGCTATGGTCATAAGTCCCTTTATAACAAGATGAGGCAGTCCGGCAATTTCTTCCACGAGCTGGCAGGCCTCTTCGCAGGCGGCTCCGAACTTGGATTCTTCCTGCGCCACATTAATTTCTATCAAAATGGATACGGTAACGCCCTTTTTTCCGGCCTCCCTGCTGATTTCTTCCGCAAGCCGCAGGGAATCCACGCTGTGAATCAGATAAACTTTATCCACAATATATTTTACCTTGTTACGCTGCAAATGGCCTATCATATGCCAGCGGATGTCTTTCGGCATCTGCTCCCATTTCTCCACGAGCTCCTGCACCCTGTTCTCCCCGAAATCCCGGCAGCCGCATTCGTAGGCCTCCTGTAACATCGGAAGCGGCTTGGTCTTACTCACCGCGATCAGGGTCACATCTTCCGTTTTCCGCCCGCTCCGCTCACAGGCCTTCCGGATATTCTCTTTTACCTGTTCCATATTTTCCCGAATCATAATTCCCGCATCTTCCTTCCCTTTATTCGTATATAAAATCGTTATCCTCCACCGTTGCCGCGTCCAGCACGATAAAATCGTAAACGCTCAGGCCGTAGGTGGTATTGGATTTCACGATGGAATATTCGTCGTTGTTATATAAGACGATGATCTGCTTAAAATCGGCATATCCTTTATTGATATTATAAACGCCGGTCAGCGAGCCGATCCGGCTGACCGCATATTTTTCCATGGAATCCGGCTTGACAAGATAACTGCCGCTGTGCAGTACGGTGTCATCCAGATAATACTCCGTTTCCGTTTCCTCGTAAATGGTCGTTTCCACAAATTCCGTCACTGCGTTGCCATCGTCGTTATAGGTCTCCAGCAGGACCCCGTAAGCGCCGCTGTTACCGCCCTTTGTCACATATTCCCTGGGAACGATGAAGAACTCCTTTTCCACGATCGCGGAATTGGGAATTTTTAATCCCGTCTCATCCTCTAAAAGCAGCTCGATATCGATAAAGCGCTCCGTACAGAAGCTGATCATGGAATTGGTAAAAGTCAGCGATACAAAAGTATCCCCCTCTTCGTTGGTAAAGGAATCTACCTTTCCCCAGGACGTATTCTGATTCTTCATGAACCGGACTTTCACATATTCTTCTTCTACGAGCTGTCTTGCAAATTCTTCGTCTTCGACGGGGATGACGATCGACCAGTCCTCGTTTGTCGAAAGCTTATAGACCGGGTCGCCGGGCTCGACCAGATCGCTGTTCAAAAGATATTCTTTTTCATAATTTTTCTGGTCAAAATACTCCATTTTCATATCCTGCAGGGTCAGATTTTCCATCCCGTCCACGGAATAAACGACGATGCCGCTGTTGTTGGCATAAAAATAGTCGATCAATGCCGTGTTGGCGGTGTCGTTCAACGCCTCCGCGCTTTCCAGCACATTATAATTTGCAAGTTTTAAGACCGTTCCCTGCACACTGTATTTGAAATTGTAGATATCGGAAAAACTGGTCCTGTCAAACCCATTGGAAAAGGACTCTATCTCGCTTTTCAGTTCCATCAGATCGTGTTCGGAAAGCGAATTTTCTCCGGTCTCGCTCGTTTTAATATAATCGGAAAGCTTGCCGGTCTCGTCAACGGTATAAACGAGATTTCCTACGGCGATACGCTCCCCCTCCCTCGCATAATAGTTGGTATATCCGGCGTTGGTGCTGTTGACGATCTGTTCCGTCCGCAGGGCGATTCCCTTATAGACATTGTTATAGGATAAGGAACCTTCCTTTACTTCGTAACCGACAACATGCTCCGTTGAAAAATACATGAATACACAGATTACGATATAAACAAAAATAGCGGCAAAAATAATCATGCCGATATTCAGATTGATCGGACGTCTGTATTTGGTCACGTTATTTCCTGTTCCGGCCATTTTGCACGCTCCTTTGCCTCTGCCGCATTCCTCCGCTGTACGGGGAATTTCTATGATATATAGTAAACGACATAACAAATTGCTCTTTCCGGCTCTTGCAAAAGCCATATAGGTAAGCTTTTACAAGTCCGAAAAGGCAATTTCTAATGTCGTTAACTATAAGAAAGCGCAAGCTCTGCAGCCTGCGCTCCAAGAATCTACATCGTAAGTTCTTGTTTAAAACTCCTGCCAATTATGTAAACCAGTTCTACAATGATACGATAACTTTAGACTTTAAATCTTCCGATAACTCATGAGCGTCAAGCGAAATACTTAAAACAAAATCAACATTGAATTTGTTGCTGACCTTTTCCAGCTTGCCGATTACGGCATTGAACTTTTCGCTGTCCGCCGTTTCGTTTTCCATACAGGCGATCTTTAAAAAGCTGTCGAAATACATCTGCTGTAAATCATGATCCTGAGAAACGATACCGCAGATAAAACCGACAAATTCATCGCTGCTGGTAATCATATAGTCAGATACATTGATAAGCCGGATCTTGTTGTTCAGCTCAAACATATGTTTCGTACTCTTGTCCAGATAAACGACGTTGCCTGCGATATCCTTTACTTCTGTATTTACTTTATCCAATAAGTGTTTTGTCTTGCCCTTCCCTTTCCTGCCTGCGATTAATTGAATCATTGTAAACCCTCCTAAAGTAAAATATTCATGACCTGCATAACAATATTATAAGGGAAAACCTATAAAAAGACAACTATAAATATCACTTTTATCCCGATTCGCTTCAGGTTCCGGCTTTATTCAATGATACCGAGCAGTTCCGTCATATCCGCATACAGGCTTTCGGTCGATTCGGAATTTAAAATTACGGAAATATAAGGCTTTCCGCTGTTATCTCTGGCGAGAAGAAGCAGACAGTGTCCCGCCGCTTTCGTCGTTCCCGTTTTGCCGCCAATGACCGTGATATGCTCCGGTACGGTATAATTGCCCGCCAAGTACTGATTGGTATTGTTTATTTCCATTGTGCGTTCGCTTCCATCGCTCCCATGGTAAGTCGTGCTGTAAGACACGGTCTGAATGATCTCATTGAACAGGTCATACTGCAGCGCTTCCGAAAAGATCAGATACAGGTCATAGGCGGTCATATAATGCCCCTCTTCTGTCAGCCCGTTCGGGTTCGTAAAATGACAGTTCGTTGCGCCAAGTTCCTGCGCCTCCTCGTTCATCTGTTCCACAAAGGCCGCCACGGAACCGCTGACGCCTTCGGCGATCATGACCGCGACGTCATTGGCAGAATACAGGAGCAGTACATACAGCGCCTGCTGTAATGTCATGGTATCGCCGGGCTTTATGCCGCATAACTGCGCGCCGGGTTCCGTGATCAACACATTTTCACCCGCCGTAAGCAGCTGCTCCGGGGAACCGTGTTTCAATGCGACCAACGCCGTCATGACCTTGGTAAGGCTGGCTGGCGGAAGCTGTTCGTTCGCGTTTCTGGCATAGAGCGTATTAAGCCCGTTCACATCGAACAGGGCAGCCGCCGCCACATCCGAAAGGGATGCTTCCGAATTGGAAATATTTTTATCTACGACACACAGATCGGCGGCAAACGTCTCCGCGACCTGCGCATTGGCATCGGCCGTCTGTACAAGCTTAAAGCTGCTGACCTGATAATTGCTGTTATAAGGCATCTCATATTTGCCGGCGCCGCAGCCGGTCAGGACAAAAACGGCGCCAAGAAAGGCCGCGAGAACCTTTTTTTTCCTGTTATTTGTACATTTCACGCCACTCTAAATCTCCTCTGTCCAGCGATTTGATCAAAAGCTCTGCGGATGCAAGATTCGTTGCCAGTGGAATATTATGTACGTCGCAAAGACGCATAACATTGTTGACATCCGGCTCATGCGGCTTTGGATTCTGAGGGTCCCTTAAAAAAATACACAAATCGATCTGATTATGCTCGATCTGCGCTCCGAGCTGCTGTTCCCCTCCCAAATGTCCGGCAAGATGCTTGTGAATCGTCAGATTCGTCACTTCCTCGATCAGCCTTCCCGTCGTACCTGTCGCATACAATTCATTTTTGCTTAAAATCCCCCGATAAGCGATACAGAAATTTTGCATCAGTTTTTTCTTTGCATCATGTGCAATCAGTGCAATGTTCATGTCAATACCCCTCTGTTCATTTTTTGCCTTGCAGTCGTACATTCAATACAAACCCTATCCCAACATAGGAACTTACCAAAGAAGTAAGGCCGTAGCTGACAAAAGGAAGCGGAATACCGGTATTGGGCATGACCCGTGTGGCAACGGCGATATTGATAATTCCCTGAAAACCGATTAACGTACCGACCCCCGCGGCGATAATCGTTCCCGCCAGATCTTTTGTCCTCCTAGCTACCATAATACATTCTATTGAAATGAAAATCAATAAGACAATTACACTACATCCGCCGACAAAGCCAAATTCTTCTCCGATGACCGCATAAATGAAGTCTGTCTGCGGCTCGGCAATGAAATTGCCGTTTTTTACGGAACTGATTTCATTCGTCTTATAGCCTTTGCCGTAAAGCTGTCCGGAGCCGATGGCCATCTCGGAATTGAGCTGCTGATAGGCTTCTTCGTTGGCATATTCTTCAGGGTTCAACCATGCCAGGATCCTTCGCTGCTGATAAGGCTGTATCAATTCCTGATCCGGCTGCAGCACGATGCTTAAAAAGATGATAAAGGCCGGAATGGCGATCGCAAGCACCGTCAGGATATATTTCCAGTGCAGACCGCCCACGAACATCATCACGCAGAACAAAAGAACGACCATGATGCTTGTGGAAAGATCCGGCTGATCATAAATCAGATAGAGCGGTACGGCGAACAGGGCGCAGCAGACGATAATGAATCTGAGATTTCCCATCTTTTCCTGATGCCGCATGATCAGCTGCGCAAAAAACAGAATCAGCAAAATTTTAGCGGTCTCCGAGGGCTGGAACTGGATGCCGAAAATATTGAGCCACCGCTGAGCGTTGTTCCTCGTTTCGCCCATTTCGGAGACGAGGACCAGCAGAACGATATTGACTCCGTATAGCAGCCAGTAAAAACGGAGGATCACGGAATAATCAAAAAGCGAAATGACGACCATCAGGAAAAGTCCGAATACAAAACCGGCGATCTGGCGCGTCTGCAGAGACTCTTTCGCGCTTCCGATGGCCAGGATACCGATCACGGTCAGCGCGATCACCAGAAGGATCAGCTTAAAATCATAATCCCTGATACGGTAATGCTTTATCATATGTCCGCCTCCTTTCTTCCGTCTTCGCGAAGCAGCCCCTGCTGCGGGCGGTCAGAAGTTCTTCTCATCCTATTGTTTTAAATCCAATATCGGAATATTCGCATACAGAGTCGGATTTTTGGTCCTTCCCTTGGTGCTCGTCTTCGTAATCTGGATCTCCATCGTTTCCGTATCGATCTTCATGTATTTCGATATGACCTTGGCAATATCATTTTTGATCATTTCCATCATTTCCGGGGAACAGTTGACCCGGTCGGAAATCAGCAGTATTTTCAGCCTGTCTCTGGCGATTTCTCTGGAGCTTTTTCGTTTTAAAATATTCTTGAACAATCCTCTTACCCCCCTAACTTCGATGGAAAATACCCGTTATTTTTGTCCAGAAAGAAATGCCCCGTTCAAAATCCAGAAAAGGAACTTCTTTTCCGTTCACCCTGTAACAGATATTCTGATAGGCCTGTCCGGCAAGAGTATTGCTTCCGACCAGAGGCTCACCCTGATTCGTAGCGATAACGACGTTTTCATCGTCCGGCACCAGTCCGATCAGCGGGATAGACAAAATATCCACCACGTCGTCGGAGGACATCATATCGCCTCTTTTGATCATATCGTAACGGATCCGGTTGATGATCAGGTCGATTTTCTGTATTTCATTTGCTTCTAACAGCCCGATGATGCGGTCGGCATCCCGGATAGAAGAAACCTCCGGCGTCGTAACGACCAAAGCCCTGTCCGCTCCGGCGATAGCATTCTGGAATCCCTGCTCGATGCCGGCCGGACAGTCCAGGATAATATAATCGAACTGATCCCTCAAATGGCTTATCATCTTTACCATCTGTGCGGGATTTACCGCGCTTTTATCCCTTGTCTGGGCAGATGGCAGGAGAAATAACGTAGGATAACGTTTGTCTCTCACGAGCGCCTGCTTGATCCGGCAGCTGCCCTCTACAACATCCACCAGATTGTAAACGATACGGCTCTCCAGTCCCATGACTACGTCGAGATTGCGCAGTCCGATATCCGTATCGATCAAAATGACCTTTTTGCCCATAGCGGCCAGGCCTGTGCCGACGTTTGCTGAAGTAGTGGTCTTTCCTACCCCGCCTTTCCCTGATGTGACGACAATTACTTCACTCATACTCAAACCTCCAAAATGAATCGTTATCGTCCCCCGAAGCATCTGCCTAAACGGGCAGCGCGTTCAGTAATTCTTTGGTAATGGCTTCCATCATGACTCGACCGTCTTTTACATAAGCAATTTTGGGCTGAACCTTTGGCTTTATCGGCCATTTGCTCTGTTTCTCGGATGTTTTGTATTTGAATTCACCTATTTTAAGTTTCTCCGGTGACATTTCAAGCGCAACAACAAAATGATTGTCCAGGCCGCTTCCGCCCGCATAGGCCTGTCCGTATAATCCGCCAAGCACAATAATATCTTTTTTGGAAACGATACATGCGCCGGGATAGACGTCCCCCATCACGATGATACTGTTTTCCGTTTCCAGCAGCTGGCCGTCTTTTAACGTTCCCTTATAAAACTGCCCTGCGTTTTCCATTTCATGCCGGCGGAATTCAAGCTGCTGCAGGGCGCGTACATAATTTTGATTCGTTTCGTCGTCCTTGCCGATGATACAGATGATATTCAGGGAAGAATTGCCGGAAATCACCTCCAGCACTTCCCGCTCTTCCCCCTCCGTCAGTTTTCTGCCCTCGAAAGAGATTCCCATATGGGCATCCCGGAAAAACTGGGCGGATTCTTTAAATTTTACAGCGATTTCCTCAAGCAGCCTGTCAAAAGGCATTTCATCGTCCAGATAAAGTGACAGACCGTTTGGGAAGCTTTTAATAATGACCGGATTTTTCATATGCATATCATCTCCTTTAATCTCCGTTGATCAGGCCGCCTTCCAATGTTCCTGCAGTACCGGTAATGATCTCGCTTTCCTCTGCGAGTCCATAATAGTATTTATAAATCTCTCTTGCAATCTGCGCAGCATAGTCGGAATTATAACCGTTGGCGACACGCACGACAACGCAGATCTCCGGATCCTCATAAGGTGCATAGCTGACAAAAAGCGCGTGGTTGGGATGAGAAGTGCTCTCCTGCGCCGTACCTGTTTTACCGGCAACATTGACGCCGAGGTCCGAATAATAGCTCTTTCCTTCCACGACTCTGCGCATGCCGAGATGAATCGCATCCCAGTAGGAAGCGTCCATATCGATCCGGTTGCGCACCCCGGCATGGTTCTCTTCCTCGTTTTCGCCGCTGCGGTCCGTAATTTTATCTATTAATGTTAAATTATAACATGTTCCGCTGTTCGCGACAGTTGTAACGTATCGCGCCAGACCGACGGTCGTATAGTTATTCCGGCCCTGTCCGATCGCAGAACGGACGGAATCCAGATCGGAGACTTTCGGGTCATATTCCTCGATTTCCACGCCGGAAGGCTCTGAAAGGCCGTACATATCCGCATATTTTGCAAGCATGTTCAGGCCGACTTCGCTATTATAAGTATTATCGACAATACCGAGCCTGTAGCCGACCTCGTAAAAGAACCAGTTACAGGAATGCTGGATGCCGCCGGTCACATTCAATGAGCCGTGCGCGCCGCCGTTTGCGGCGATCCAGCATCTCGGCGGCTGCGTAATCTTATCGAATGTGCCGGTACAGGTTATCGTTTCTTTCAGCGTAATGACATTTTCCATCAAACCCGCCGTCGCGGATACCATCTTAAAAGTGGAACCGGGCGCCGTTCTCTGCTGTGTCGCGTAATTGTTCATCGGACGCGATAAGTCGCTCTGTAAGCTGGCAAAATAATCCGCATCGACGCCGTTCGCCATCTTGTTATTATCATAGCTCGGATAGGATACGAGCGCAAGCACATCCCCGGTATTGACATCTGTGATGACGGTCGAGCCGGAATAAGGCTCCAGCGCCAGCTGAGCCGGCGTAATATCCAGATGTTCGATACGTTTTCTCATAAAGGCATAGGGCGTCAGGGAACCTCTTTCGAACTGCGCAAGCTCCTCCTCTTCTACTTTCACGATATTCTGCTCTAACAGGAGCGAGCAGACCTGCCGTCCGCTCAGTTCGTCGTTATTGATCATATAACGGTAGATTCTTTTCTCAAAATTCGCGCTGACATCCAGCTTTTCAAAAATATAACTGACGATCTTTGCATAAATTTCCTGCGAATCCGAATACTGCGACACGATATTCAGCCTGGACACATCCACCCAGTTCTTCGCGATCACATAATTCAGATATTCGCTCAGGCTGATGACCTCGTCTATCGTCCATGCGATATAGGTCTCGTCATTCTTGTCCAATTCGCTCTCCATAATAATATTATTCTCATAGAGCATGGAGACGATAAAGCTCTCATAGACCTGATATTCCCTGGATAATTCGTTGTAAGGCGTATTGCCTTCCGTAAGCTCGGCGCGCAGCTGTTCAAAGATCCGGGCTTTTTTATCCAGATAAGCCTGTGCGACGGCGCTTTCCGTCTCCCCGGCAAACGCAGAAAAAAAATGGCTTGTATCAATAATATTGTTTTCGATGCATGCATAGTAAACATCGTAGATCGGGATAATGATATTGCTGCTCCCCGCATTTTCAGCCGGCACATATTCTTTGATGTTCTGTATTTTGGCAAGTAAAATACTGGCAATCTTCTCTTCAAGAATATGATAAACGGCTTTTTGCAGATCAGGGTCGATGGTCAGCCAGACGTCGTTTCCGGCGACCGGCTCCACCCTGTCGCTTGTTTCAATGACCTTCCCGACATTGTTCACATAGACGATCTCGGAGCCTTTCGTTCCCTGGAGCTGCGTTTCCATAGACGCTTCGATTCCCAGCTTTCCGACCGTGTCGTTCAAATCGTAGTTCGGATCTTCCTCCTGCAGGATCTCCAGCTCGTCATTGGATATTTTTCCCGTATAACCGAGGATCTGTGCGAAATAAACGCTGTCGTTGTATTTGCGGATGGTTCCTTCCGCGATCGAAACGCCGTCGAGAACATCCGCGTTTTCCATTACGACGGCTACGGTCTTTTCGGAAACGTTATTTGCTACCGTCGTAGCGATATATTTCTGATAGCTGTTGGCGCTCATGGCATAACGGATGGTAAGGATCTTCAATACCTCTTCCTTCGTATAACCATACCCTTCCTGAAAGCTGTCTGTGTCATCTTCGTCCGTATAACCGCCGATTCCATAACGGGAAGTGCCGCACAGATAGGCCATCACCTCGTCCGGCGTGGCCGTCCGTTCTTTCTCCTGCAGGTCGTCGATCAGGGCATGTCCGTAAATATCAGCGAGAAAACGAAGCTGCTGGGTACCTTCCAGATTGAACTGATAATTGCCGCTTCCATCCAGAACAATATTGAAATCGTTGATAATATGGTCACCGTTTCGTTCGATCATCTGAATCAGCCGGTAAATCGTGTTATTCAGATTCACATTTTTATCCCGGCCCGATTCATAAACATCTTCGATAGTAACGGAATAAGCCAGCTCATTATAAGCGAGGAGTTCTCCGTTCCGGGCGTAGATATTGCCTCTCGTCGCCTCGATGGTCCGCGTTTTCGTGATCCTCAGCTGAAAATTATCAGAATATTCCTCTCCATTGACAATCTGCAGTTGAAATATCGTATAAATAAGATAGCCGCCCATGCCGAGCAGGACCAAAACCAGCACGATCAGTCTGGAAGTCACCATATTAAAGATATTTTCTTTCAAATGTTCCCATATATTTTCAAACAAATTTCTTTTCGCCTCTTTTCTCCTGCTGCTCCAGGCTGTGGTTTACACGCAGGATGACAGGATACAAAAACAGCGTTACGACTACCGTATAGACCATTTCCGGTAAAATAATATGGATAAGGTAGTAGCTGAAATCGAATTTCCCGCGCAGCAGGAACAGAATGATATAGCAGATGATTCCATAAAAAAAGTCGCTGCAGAGAATCAGCGTAATCGGCAGTTTAATATCCTCAGGATAAAAAATAACGCTGAATTTTCCGTTGGCATATCCGATATACATATAGACCAGGGCATAAAATCCGATAACGGAGCCGAAAAAAATGTCAATTAGCAGACCGCTGAAAAAGCCGATGAGCAGGCCGGTCTTTTCACCCCGCATGAATCCTAACGAGGCTGTCAGCACGATCAGCAGATTCGGAACGATGCCGCCGAAAGCGAGTGCGCGGAAAACGGTGCACTGCATCAGAAAACATATAAAAATGAAAAAAGCGGTCACAATAACGCGTTTCATGAATCCACATTACCCCTTTAATCCCCGACTGTCTGCTTCAATTCCAATATGACAAGGACTTCTTCTAAATGTTCGAAATCAACCGCCGGCGTGATGTATCCCGATTTGGTCAGGTTGTTGGAATCAGTATTGATAGTGCTGATATAGCCGATCAGAATTCCCGGAAGGTACTTATCGCTTATATTGGAGGTAACGATCTTATCTCCTTCTACGACGACGTTGCCGCCGTCCTTTAACTGTTCAAAAGAAATGACGCCGGAAGCATACAGGCGCAGATCGCCGTTGACGATCATGTTGTCGGAGCTGGACAATACCATCGCGCTTACGTTGGAGTCATCGGCGATGATGGCTTTTACCTTGGACCAGTTCGGCCCCGTATCCACAATACGGCCCACCAGGCCGCTGCCGGCCATGACATTCATATCCACCATAAGGCCGTCTTCCGAGCCTTTATTGATGACAAAAGAATAGAACCAGTTGCCTGAATCCCTCGCGATGATCCGTGCGCCCACCTTCTCGTATTCGTCATATTGGGAATCCAGTTCGTACAATTCCCGCAGGTTGGTGAGTTCGTAACGATCCTGCTGTAGTCTCGTGTTCTCGATCGTCAATTCGTCTATCTGCGATCTTAAAGTCTCATTTTCCGCAATCAGATCCCGGATCTGTCCAAGTTCCTCCGAACGGCTGCGCAGAAAACTGCCCGCCGCGCCAACGCCCTCCTGGAACGGAACGATGACATAGCCGGCAATGGAACCCAGCGGCCCGCTGAAAATCGTCGTATTAAAGGTAAGCAGCACCATACCGGTACACAGAATTGTTAAAATGAAAAGGAGGTATTTCCCCGGCAGGGTAAATTTCTCCCCTTTCCTTTTTATAATTGGACTCATTTGCTCATTCCTTCTATTGCATATGCCACCGATTTATAATTTTCTTCATTTATTATTTTGGCAAGGCCGAGCGCAACGCTTTCGATCGGATGCTCGGAGAGATTGACTTTCAGGCCGGTCCCCTTGCTTATCAGCTGTGCCAGCCTGTTGACCTGGGAGGCGCCTCCCGTCAGATAGACGCCATGTCTGTAAATATCCGCCGCCAGCTCCGGAGGCGTCCGCTCTAAAATGACTTTGATATTGTCGATAATCGTATTAAAATGCTCCGTCAGGCACTCATTGACCAGGGAAGTCGGTATTTCGCGTTCGACCGGAAGGCCGGTAACGATGTCGCGCCCATATACGACGGCGCCGCATTTCTGCGCTTCCAGATCAGACAGGGCGATTTTTACGTTTTCTGCCGTTTTGCCGCCGATGATCAGGCTGTATTCCCGCCGCACCGCCGCTTTGATCGCTTCGTCGAACTTTCGCCCGCCCACCTTGATGAGCTTGCTTAGAACAATGCCGCCGAGAGAAAGAATTGAGATTTCCGTCGTATCGAAACCGACGTTCACGACGAGAACGCCCTGCGAATTTTTGACGTCGATGCCGAGCCCGAGGCCGTCCGCGACCGCCTTATCCACAACCATGACTTTTTTGGCCTTGACGTTGGATTCCTTTACCAGGTCTTTGAAAGCGCGCTTCTCCACCTCCGTCACATCCCATGGAACCGCGATATAATAATCCGCAGGCCTCAGACCGCCTTTCATCAGATCGACCATAAAATATTTTATGAGGGTCTCCATGTTCTGTATGTCAGCAATGACGCCATTGCTCAACGGATAAGTAATATGAATATTGCCCGGCGTTTTTTCATACATATCGAAAGCCGAATTTCCATATGCGAACAGGGTCCTCTTATTCTCGATCGCAATCATGTTCTTTTCCACAAAAACATTGTCGTCCGTACGATTGTATATTTTAATGTTGCTTGTCCCCAAATCAATTCCAAATGCGTTATTCGCCAAGGTAAAAGACTCCTTTCAAAATAATTGATGATCCGCGGCTATTCTTCTGAAGCAAGGCATTCCTTTAACAGTCCGCTCTCCCTGAAACTGAAATAGCTGTTATCACCGATGATGATATGATCCAGCATAAAAACATCGATGGTCCTTCCGATTTCCCCGATCCGCTTCGTGACCCGGATGTCGTTATTGCTGGGCGCAGGATTTCCGCCCGGATGATTGTGCAGGAGCATCAGATTCGCCGCCTGATAACGGAATGCACTGATATATACTTCTCTCGGTGATAAAAGGGAGGCATTGACCGTCCCGGTCGATAGAAGCTGTTCTTTTAACAGATGCATACCCGAATCGAACAGCAAAAGCAGATTATGCTCCACCCTTTCGTGCCGGAATCTCTCCATATAATAGCCGGCGACGGAGGAGGGCCTTGAGAAGGATAATTCTCCGCCCGCCTTTGTCTGCGCCATTCTCGTGCACAATTCCGCGAGCGCCTTTAACTTCACGGCCTTGACCTTTCCGATACCTTTTACCCGCATCAGCTCCTGGAGCGGGATATGATAAAGCCCCAAAAGCCCGTTGCCGTATTCGCCGGCCGCTTTTAACACCTCGTCTCCAAGGGCTCTCGCGCTCATCTCCCGCGTTCCGGTCCGTATGATAATCGCGAGCAGTTCGGAATCCGTTAAAGTCTCCGCTCCATAGGAAATAAATTTCTCATATGGAAGATTCTGCATACCGCTACTATCATTGTTCTCATACTTTACTAATTTCATTCAGCCTCTTTCCCGACGGCTTTTCTCTCCTGTGCACAAACTCCCCATCCTGAACATTTTATCACAATCCTTTTTTTCTGTATACAAAATTTGCCTATTTTTTAAATTTTCAGCAGTTCTTCCGAAAGGATCCCGCATTCCGTCAGGCGCTGTAAGGCCTTTAAAATGCCAAGTTTTGCGTGCGGCCAGGTGAGCCCTCCCTGAAAATAGACCGCATAGGGAGGCACGATCGGCCCGTCCGCGCTCAGCTCGATAGAAGAACCGGAAACGAACGCGCCGGCGGCCATGACGACCTGGGAGTCATAACCGGGCATATCCCATGGTTCGGGCGTTACGAAGCTGTCCACGGAAGCGGCGGCCTGAATGCCCTGACAGAAAGCGATGACGCCTTCCGGTTTTCCGAAGGTCACGGCCTGAATGATGTCGTGCCGGCTCTCCGTACCGTTCGGAATGACAGGAAAACCGAGCCTTTCAAAGAGATTTGCCGCAAATACCGCACCTTTTAAGGCGCTCGCCGTTACCGTCGGCGCAAGGAACAGCCCCTGATAAAAAGAGGACATCACGCCGAGGGACGCGCCGACCTCCTTACCGAGCCCCGGCGACGTCAGCCGATACGCGGCATTTTCCACGCATTCCTTTTTTCCCGCAATATAGCCGCCGATCGGCGCAAGGCCGCCTCCCGGATTCTTGATCAGGGAGCCGGCCGTCATATCCGCGCCCACATCGCCCGGTTCGATCGTTTCCACAAATTCGCCGTAACAGTTATCTACCATGCAGACGACGTCCGGTTTGATTTCTTTGATAAAATGAATCAGTTCCCCGATCCGCGCTACCGACAGGGTAGGCCTCGTCTGGTATCCTTTGGAACGCTGAATCGTCACCAGCTTTGTTTTTTCGCGGACCGCCGCCCGAATGCCTTCGTAATCGAAACCGCCGTCCGGAAGCAGATCCACCTGCCTGTATGAAATGCCGTATTCTTTCAGGGAGCCTTTGGACGCCCGGATGCCGATGACCTCTTCCAGCGTATCATAGGGCTTGCCGACGGGGGAAAGCAGTTCGTCTCCAGGCCTTAAATTGCTCATGAGCGCCAATGCCAGCGCGTGCGTGCCGCATGTGATCTGCGGCCGCACGAGCGCATCCTCCGCATGAAATATTTCCGCATAGACCTGTTCCAGCGTGTCCCTGCCCAAATCGTTATAGCCGTATCCGGTCGTACCCGAAAGACAGGCTTCGCTCACCCGGCATTTCTGCATGGCGCGGATGACTTTTAACTGGTTATATTCCGAAATTTCATCGATTTGTTCAAAACGTTCTTTCAGGGATGCGAGAACTACGCTTCCGAAATCCAGCACGGCTTTGGAAATTCCCAGCCCGGCATATTGTTTTTCCAAAAAATCCTTCATGATCTAATTCATATCCTTTTCCTTTAAAATTCGAAGCATTTCCTGCAGAACCGCTTCCTCTTCTTTTCCTTTTTCCCCGGACGTCTGTACGGAGCCCGCCGCCCGCCTGTAATCCTCTCTCGAAATCCATATGACGTCTTTTTCCCGGCGGAACCATGTAAGCTGTCTTTTCGCAAAATGCCGTGTATCCCTCTTGATCCGGTAAACGGCGTCTTCCAGCGTACATTCCCCGTCGAGATATTCCAGTATTTCTTTATAGCCGAGCCCCTGCATGGATACGAGGTCTTTGGTGCATCCCATCGCTTTCAGGCCCTCCACCTCGGAAACGAGCCCGGCTTCCAGCATGTCGTCAACCCTCTTATCGATTTTTTCATATAATCTGCTCCGTTCATCCGTCAGAACAAAATAAAGGAACCGGTAAGGGGATTCCTTTTCGTGCTGTTCCTCGTTATGTTCCGAGATGCGTTTTCCCGTCTTTTCATAAAATTCAATGGCCCGGACGACCCGTTTCACGTTGTTGGCATGAAGAATTTCACAGGATTTGGGGTCGATGCGGCGCAGTCTTTTAAAAAGCTCATCGTTTCCCCGCTCTTTTGCAAACCGCACCAACTCCCGCCGGAGGGCCGTATCCTCTTCGGTTTCCGTAAAATCGATATCATAGAGCACCGACTGGATATAGAAACCGGTGCCCCCCGCCAGAATCGGGATTTTTCCCCTCTCATAGACCGTCTTTATCGCCTCTTTCGCAAGCGATTGGAACTTAACGACATGGAACTCTTCATCCGGTTCGAGAATATCGATTAAATAATGGGGGATGCCCGCCATTTCTTCCCGTGTAATCTTGGCGGATCCGATATTCATATGCCTGTATACCTGCATGGAATCCGCCGAAATGATCTCCCCGCCGATTTCCTGAGCGAGAGAAACGGCTAACGCCGATTTCCCGGCGGCGGTCGGCCCCGTCAATATGATCAATGGCTTTTTGTTCTGCTTCATTATGTGACGATCCTTTTAAACTTTTTTTCGAGTTCATATTTGCTCATCGTAATCATCGTCGGCCTGCCGTGCGGACAATGATACGGATTTTCTAACGAAAGCAGTTCGTCGATAAGAGCCTCCGCCTCCGCCTCGCTCATGCGGGAATTTCCCTTGACCGCGGCCTTACAGGCCATCGAAGCGATCCTGATGCGGATGCTGTCCGGCGTTCCCGAAAAAGTCTCTCCGGCCATTTCGTCGAGCAGTTCATAGAACAGTCCCGCCTCCTGATAGCCGTACAGATCGAGCGGCACGCCGCTCAGCGCATAATCGCTTCCGCCGAACTCTTCCAGCACGAATCCGAGCGCCTCGAAATGCTCCTTATTCTGCAAAAGGCAGGCTTTTTCCCGGCCGTTCAGCGTAACGACGACGGGCGGGTTCAGATTCTGGGAGACGATGCCGTGCGCCTGGAACTGTTTGATAAAACGCTCGTATTTCACCTTTTCATGAGCCGCATGCTGGTCGATGATCAAAAGCTTATCCCGACAGGAAATGAGCCAGTAAGTATCGAAAAGCTGGCCGATGATCCGGAACTGCTCTTTCGCGCTTTCAGAGAGCAGCTTATCTTCGAACAGCTCCATCTGCTTTAGCGCGTCCTTCCCGGCGGCATAGGCGGGCGGCTCCCGCAGAAGCGACCGCTGCACTTCCGCTTTTTCCCTGGCAATGCGTCTCTTCTCGAAGGGTTCCGGCGAGGCGGGCAAACGGGACGGCCTTACCCTGGGCGGGGCCGGAATAACGGGCGGTCTTTCCGGTTTTTCCGGCTTTTCCAGCGTTACTTCCGGTATCATCTCCAGCCTATGGAGCCGTTCGTATATAAGCCCCTGCACCTGCTCGTAAAATTCCTGCCCGCCGGCGATTCTGACTTCCATTTTAGCGGGATGGACATTGACGTCGATGCGTTTCGTATCGATCGTAAAATGCAGCACGCAGAACGGAAATTTATGCTGCATCAGGTATTCCTTATAGCCGTCCTCAACGGCTTTTCCGATCAGATTGCTTTTGATAAAGCGGCCGTTAATATAAAAAAGCTCATAATTCCGGTTGGAGCGGTTGATGATCGGCCTGCCTAGGAAGCCGTCGATGGAAAAACCGTCGGCCTCCGCATGGATTTCCTGCAGTTCCTTTGCAATATCTTTCCCGTAAATACGGTAAATAATCTCCTTCAAATCGCCGTTGCCGGACGTATGGAAACGGTTCTGGCCATTGACGACGAAGCGGAAGGAGATCTGCGGATGGGACAGGGCGAGATGCTCCATCAGGTCCGCCACATAAGAACCCTCTGTCTGCGGCTGCTTTAAGAATTTCTTACGCGGCAGGGTATTGTAGAAAAGATTCCTGACAAGAATCGTCGTTCCGTCCGGCGCGCCGACTTCTTCCAGTTCCTTCTCTGTGCCGCCTTCTATCACATAACGAACGCCCGTCAGCTCCTCTTCCACTTTAGATACGGCCTCCACCATCGAAACCGCCGCGATGCTTGCCAGCGCCTCTCCGCGGAATCCAAGGCTGACCAAGTCGGTCAAATCATCGGCCGAAGATATCTTGCTCGTAGCATGGCGTAAAAAAGCGTTCCGTATCTGCGACTTTTCAATGCCGCCGCCGTTATCCGTCACGCGGATCAGGGAAATGCCGCCGTCCCGGATTTCTACGGTAACGGCATCCGCCCCGGAGTCGATGGCATTTTCTACCAGCTCTTTTACCACGCTGGCCGGCCTCTCCACCACTTCGCCCGCCGCGATCTTATCGATTGTCTGGTGATCCAGTATGTTGATTTTCATCTTCCATCCTCTACTTCCAACGATTCCTCAGTTTATTCTGCAGCCGATACAGCACATTCAGCGCGTCCACCGGCGTCAGGGCAGTAATATCGGTCTCTTCCAGTTCTTTGAGGACATCTTCGTCCCTGACCGTATCGAACAGGGAAATCTGCTCCAAATCCACCTCATCGTATTTCACTGGCTTCTTTTTGTCGTTTTTGATGTTGATTTCGATGTTCTGCACTTTCTCCGTGATGTCGTTATCGCTCAGCTGTTCTACGATTTCCCTGGCCCGGTCGATGACCATGTCAGGCACGCCGGCGAGCCTTGCTACCTGAATGCCATAGCTCTTGTCCGCGCCGCCCCTGATAATCTTACGCAGGAAAACGATATCGTCTCCTTTTTCCTTCACGGCGATACAGTAATTATTGACGTTGTCTATTTTGCCTTCCAGCTCCGTCAGCTCGTGGTAATGGGTGGCGAACAGCGTCTTGGCGCCGAGGAGCTTCCGGTTGCTGATATGTTCGATGACCGCCCAGGCGATGCTCAGGCCGTCAAAGGTAGAGGTCCCCCGTCCGATTTCGTCGAGGACGAGCAGGCTGTCCGCCGTGGCGTTCCGCAGAATATTGGCGACCTCGTTCATTTCCACCATAAAAGTGGACTGGCCGCTGGCCAGATCGTCCGACGCGCCGACCCTCGTAAAAATGCGGTCCACAATGCCGATGTCCGCTTTTTTGGCCGGTACAAAAGAACCGATCTGCGCTAACAGGACGATCAGTGCCGTCTGCCGCATATAGGTGGATTTTCCGGCCATATTCGGCCCCGTAATAACGGCGATGCAGTGCTTTTTCCTGTCCAGATAAGTGTCGTTCGAGATGAACATATCGTTCTGGATCATCTGTTCTACGACAGGATGCCGGCCCTCTTTGATATCGATAACGCCCTTTTCGTTCAGCGACGGGCGCACATAATGATTCCGCTCCGCCACATAGGAAAAGGAGGCGCAGACATCCAGCCTCGCGATCGCCCGCGCGGTCCGCTGGATCCGCTCGATCTGTCCGGCAATGGTCTCCCGGATCTCGCAGAAAACATCGTATTCCAGCGAATACAGCTTGTCCTCCGCATTCAGGATCGTATCCTCAAGTTCCTTTAAGCGCGGCGTCGTATAACGCTCCGCGTTGGCAAGCGTCTGTTTTCTGATATAATCCGCCGGTACCAGATCCTTATAAGAATTAGTCACCTCGAAATAATAGCCGAATACCTTGTTATATTTAATGCGCAGGTTCTTGATGCCTGTACGCTCCTTATCCTCGTTTTCCAGCGCGGCCAGCCAGTTCTTCCCTTCCGTCTTGGCCCTGCGCAGCTCGTCGATCGCCTCATGGAAACCCTCTTTGATCAGGCCGCCCTCTTTTACCGCGATCGGCGGATCGTCGATGATCGCATTGTCGATGAGGTGGAAAAGATCGGACAGATCGTCCATCTCCTCCTGAATATCCGTCAGAAAAGCGGCGGAAGTATCCTGCAATACAGTCTTGATGGAAGGAAGCATTTCGAGAGAGCTGCGAAAAGCGATCAGATCCCTTGGATTGGCGGTCCGGTAGCTGACCCGGCTAAGAAGCCTTTCCAGATCGTATACCGGATTCAGGTATTCCCGCAGTTCGTCCCGCAGCATGCTTTTTTCGCATAGCTCCTCCACCCCGTCGAGCCTTTTCTCGATTTCCGCTTTCTCGATCAAAGGCTGTTCGATATATTTTCGAAGCAGCCGCCCGCCCATCGCCGTCCTCGTTTTGTCCAGCACGCCGAGCAGGGAGCCTTTCTTCTGCTTTTCGCGCAGCGTTTCGACAAGCTCCAGATTCCTTCTCGTCGCGCCGTCCAACAGCATATATTTATTGCTCAAATAGGGATACAAATGCGTAAAATGCTCAAGAGAAGTCATCTGCGTTTCGTAAAGATACTGCAAAAGCGAGCCGGCGGCGATCAGCCCGCTCGGAAAATCCTCTATGCCGAGTCCCAGCAGGGAGCTTACATGAAAATGCTTCAACAGGCATTTCCGGCAGACTTCCTCATCGAAATAATGGCTGGCGAGCGGATAGACCATGACATTCAGGCGGTTCTTCATTTCCTCGATCGGAAACCCGCTGACCAGAAAAGCTTCGTTGCAGATGATTTCGGAAGGCGCGTATTGATTGATTTCATCCTGTAATTTCCGGATATCCTCCGCTTCCGTTAAATAATAATCTCCAGTGGTGACGTCGGCGGCAGAAATGCCGATCTTCCCCGGAAAATAAGAGATGCATAAAAGATAATTGTTTCGGGAATCGTCCATCGGCAGACTCGTATTCGTGCCCGGCGTCACGATTCTTGTCACTTCCCGCTTAACGAGCCCTTTCGCTTCCCTGGGATCCTCCACCTGTTCGCAGAGCGCGACCTTATAGCCCTTCGATACGAGCCTCGCCAGATACCCGTCCACCGCGTGATAAGGGACGCCGCACATCGGCGCCCTCTCTTCCAGTCCACAGCTTTTTCCGGTAAGCGTGATTTCAAGTTCCCTCGAAGCCGTCTCGGCGTCCTCGAAGAACATCTCATAAAAATCGCCTAACCTGTAAAAAAGAATACAATCGGGGTATTCTTTTTTCGTCTCCATATATTTCTGCATCATGGGGGTCATTTCAGCCATGTTCCGTACCATCTTTCCCGTATTTTGTAATATATTATGTAAACTTCTTCCGGTCTTGTCACTCCTCCGGCCGGCCGTGCTCTATCCTGTGCCCAATATAATAAAAACCATGGCATTCCTCCAGAAAGACCATCATCAGCTTTCCGATATCGGAGGCATCTCCTGGAAAATGAACCAGCATATTATTGGAAAGCCGCCCCGTCACAAGGGAAGCATCCTGTTCGTTTATCTCTTCGACCAGCGCTTCCATTGTTTTTCCCTGCAGCAGGAGCGCACGCTCCTTCGCCGTATCCTGAACTGCTTTCAGCAATTTATCGAAAGCCGGACGAACGATTTCCTCCGGTACCTGATCTTCCATCGCCGCTGCCGGGGTCCCGGTCCTCCTGGAATAAATAAAAGTAAAGGCATTGTCGTAGGCCGCCTTTCTGACCACGTCGATCGTCTCCTCAACGTCCTCCATCGTTTCGCCCGGAAAACCGACGATGATATCCGTCGTGATCGCGATGTCCGGTATCGCCTCCCGCAGCCTGCGGACGAGCGCCAGATATTGTTCTTTCGTATAACGTCTGTTCATCCGCCGTAAAATGCGGTCGGATCCGGACTGCAGAGGCAGATGCAGATGATGGCAGATCTTATCGGATTCTTTCATGACCTGGATCAGTTCATCCGATAAATCTTTCGGATGGGAAGTCATGAAACGGATCCGCCGGATTCCCTCTACCCGTTCCACTTCCCGCAGAAGCTGGGCGAAGGTCATCGGCCGTTCCAGATTTTTACCATACGAATTGACGTTCTGTCCGAGCAGCATGATCTCCACAACGCCGTCCGCCGCAAGACACTCGATCTCCCGCAGGATTTCTTTCGGTTCCCGGCTCCGCTCCCGGCCTCTGACATAAGGTACGATGCAATAGCTGCAAAAATTATTGCATCCGAACATAATATTGATACCGGATTTATAGGAAAATTTCCGGCTGACCGGCAGATCTTCCACAATGCGGTCCGTTTCTTTCCAGATGTCGATGATCATCGTGCCTTTTCCGGATCTGCCGGCATCGAGTCCATCCCCTGCGGAAGCGTTCTCGAACATTGTTACGAGGAGTTGTGCGAACTTAAAAAGATTGTGGGTCCCAAAAATCAAATCCACGAACCGGTAACTCTTTCTGATCTTCTCAATAACCGCCTCTTCCTGCATCATACAGCCGCACAGGGCGATTTTCAGATGCGGCTTCTTCTTTTTCATGCTGTTCAGATAGCCGAGCCTTCCGTAAACGCGCTGATTGGCATTATCCCTGACCGTACAGGTATTATAAATGACAAAATCCGCCTCTTCCTCCGAATCGCTCAGCCGGTATCCGGCCTCTGCCAAAATGCCGGCCAGTTTCTCGGAATCTCTGGCGTTCATCTGGCACCCAAAAGTAATGACCGTCGCAGTCAACGGATGGCCGACACACCTGCTCTCCTCTTTTACATATTCCTTCGCCTTCGCTATGTAATCGTATTGAAGCCGCGCCTCAGCCGCCTCGTCCTTCTTCACGCCGTTCTTTTCCTTCATCGTTTATATCCCTATATTTTAAAAAGGTCCATAATGCCTACCAGCGTCTCTACCTGCGCTTTCTGCTCTTCGCTGACGGCGGCCGTCTCTTCCGACGTCGCGGAATTGTTATTGACCGCGGCCGAAATTTCGGAAATATTGGTATTTAAACCGTGCATATGCGCCACATCCTGTTCGAGCATTTCCGTAATCTGGCGGATCTTTTCGGTGGAAATTTGGGCGCCTTCCATAACTTCCTGCATATTTTCCGCCGTTTCATCCGCAATGGCGATGCTCCTGTCCATGACGGTGACGGTCGTCTCGATCAGCTCCGTCGTCTGTCTCGCCGCCTTTGCGGATTCGTCCGCGAGATTCTTCACCTGGTCGGCCACAACCGCAAAGCCCCTGCCGGCCTCTCCTGCCCTTGCCGCCTCGATCGCCGCATTTAAGGACAGCAGGTTCGTCTGGGAAGCGATACTTTCGATGGTGCCGATGATGGTACTGATTTCCTTCGAGCATTGACTGATTTCCTGAATGGATTTCTTCAGATCTTCCATTTTCTGATTTCCTTTTGCCAGCGTCATGCCGGCTGTGGACGCGAGCTTGGCGGATTCCTCCGCTTCTTTGCTGTTCTGCTCCATACTCTTTGTCAGTTCGTCCAGTACGCGCACAAATTCGCTTACCTGCATGGCCTGTGCCGTACAGCTTTCCGCCAGATCCTCCGCGGCGCAGGCAAGCTGGTCGGAACCCGTGTCGATCTGGCCGGAAACGTTGCGTATCGTGATCAGGGTCTCCCGCATTTTCTCACCGATCCGCTGTAAAGATTCTTTAATCGTTACAAACTCGCCGACATATTCCTGCTCGATAACGATATTGTAGTTGCCGTTCCCCATCTGCTCAAGCGTAGTGGTTATTTCCTGTATCATAGAGAGCAGGTTCCGTTTCATAAAGGCGATAGCGGATACCATTTTCCCGACTTCGCTGTCGTCTTCTATCATATCCAGACCGGTGTGGAAATCGCCTCCCGCCAGTATTTCCATCTGCCCGGATACCTTTTTGATCGGCTGAAGGAGTTCCCTGTCCGCAAATTTTGTCATTTTCACTAACTGCATGACAACATAAAGAAAGGAGCTGGCGAACAGAAGTTCAAAAATGATCTGCATGACTTTCAGGGCATCCTGCCGTTTATCCTTCCGTTCCAATATCGCAAGGATCGTTTCGTCCGTCTGCTGGTTGATCTTCATGACAGTATTCTCATATTCCGTACTGAATACGCTTGCCTGTGCGGCGTCAAGATCCCCTTTTTGCGCACTGTCGATCGCCGCTTCCTCTAACGGTACGAGATTCTGCGACATAGAAGCGATTTCATTCAGCTCCGCCCATTCGTCCTCCGTGAGGTCGCAGTTCTGTAACGTTTCGACGGCCTTCTCCCGGTTCTGATCCTGATTCAGTTCTTTCCTGTAAGCGTCGGCATATTCTGCCTTTCCGGTAACGGCATAGGACTGCACGTTATAGGTCAGCGTTTTCGATCCGGTCCGGTACTGGTTCAGGGCGACCGTCGTATTGAGCTGGGCCGCCGCGACTCTGGACATCCAGACATTGAACACGATAAATCCAACCAGCAGGACGGCTCCGACGCCGACCGCGATAAAAGCCTGCCGTATCAGCTGTCTTAATTTTGCCGATTGACTGTTCTTTCCATAGGTAACGCTTTCGTCTTTTTTCTTCATGATGACCGCCTTTCTGCGAGCTTGCTATAAAAATCCCCACCAGAAATGGTGGGGATAAAATATCCTGATCGAATCCTTTATAACTCGCACCACCGGTCGGCGAGAACGCTTAATGATATAAATTATTATACGAAAAAGAAGGGGAAAAATCAATACCAAATTCAAGGCATTGGGCCGCTTCTTAAAGTTTCTTAAAACTGCTTCTTTTAAAGAAGCTGTCCGTTCATGATCACCTGCCGCAATACAAGCCCGTCTTTTTGTAAAAGAACGACATCCGCTTTCTTCCCGGCGGAAATACTGCCATGTTCCGCATAGATGCCGACGCTCTTAGCCGGATTGACCGCTGCGCATTTTACGGCGGATTCCAACGGGATCCCCATGGAAAGTACCGCGGTCCGCATACAGTCCAGAAGATTTGTCACAGAACCGGCGATCGTTCCGTCCGACAGCGCCGCAAGAGATCCTGTGACCTTTACGTCCTGTCCGCCGAGCGTATATTCCCCGTCCGCAAGCCCTGCGGCCCTCATACTGTCGCTGATGAGAATAATCCTTTCGTCGCCGAAGATCTTAAAGGTCGTTCTGACCGCCGCCGGGTGGCTGTGCACGCCGTCGCAGATGAGCTCCACCTCTGCTCCGGCCGTATCCGCCGCCGCACCGATCAGGCCGGGGGCCCTGTGCGTATAAGGGTTCATCGCGTTATAGAGATGCGTAACATGGGACGCTCCTTTTTCAAAGGCCCTCATCGAGGTATCATAATCCGCGCAGGTATGGGCCAGCGAAATGACCGTCTGTCCATGCCGCGCCTCAATCAGCTCCATAGCCCCTTCTTCTTCCGGCGCTATGGCGAGAAGTTTTACACAGTTCCCGGAAGCGGCGTTCAGCCGGTCAAACATTGCCAGATCGGGTTTCCGGATATAGGCCCCGTTCTGTGCGCCCTTTTTGGCCTGTGACACGAAAGGGCCTTCCATATTGATGCCATGGAAGCGGGCTTTTTTCTCCTGCGGCCCTTCTTCTTTGTATGCCCTGGCCGTCTGACAGATACCGAGCAGCATTTCTTCCGAAAGCGTCATCGTCGCGGGCACGATATTCGTTACCCCTATGGACGCTTCATATGCTGCCATCGCATCGATGGCTTCTCTCGTTCCGTCGCAGAAATCATAGCTCATACAGCCGTGAAAATGAATATCTGTCAGGCCCGGTACCGCATAGCAGCCGGAGGCGTCGAACACTTGTGTATCCTGCACCTGCGCTTCCTCTTCGACGAACCGGTCCCCGTCCATATAGATGTCTTTTGTCAGAAAAATGCCGTTTTCCGTATAGACACTGGCGTTCTTAATAATCATAAGGCATATGCTCCTTTTGTCCGTTTTCCACTTATTCAACTTCCGATAACGCCGCTTCGTCCGCTATCACGATGACGTCGCGGTGCAGCTGCAATACGGATGCCGGCACTTCCGGCGTAATTGCGCCAAAGAAGGCTTTTTTCACGATGGCGGCCTTGTCCGCACCGCTGACAACGACGAGGATCTTCTTCGCCAGCATAATCGTTCCGACGCCCATCGTATAAGCCTGACGGGGAACATCGTCTATGGAAGCGAAAAATCTCCTGTTCGCCTGAATGGTCGATTCCGTCAGATCGACACAGTGTGTCTGCGCCTCGAATACCTGGCCCGGCTCGTTAAAGCCGATATGACCGTTGTGGCCGAGTCCGAGAAGCTGTAAATCGACGCCGCCCACATCCGCGATGATCTGGTTATATTCATGGCACGCTTTCGCGCTGTCCGCTTCCGTCCCATCCGGAAGAAAAGTGCGTTTCGTATCGATATTGACCTTGCTGAACAAATGATCGTTCATAAAATAATAATAACTCTGGTCATTCTCCTTCGTCAGACCCTTATATTCGTCCAGGTTTACGCTCGTTACCTGTGAAAAGTCCAGATCGCCTTCCTGATACTGTTTGACCAGTCTTGCATAAGTACCGATCGGGGTGGAACCCGTAGCGAGTCCGAGCACGCAGTCCGGTTTCATGATGACCTGCGCCGCGATAATTCCCGCCGCCTTCCGGCTCATATCGTCGTAGTCCTTCGTTCTGATAAGTCTCATATCCGTTTCTCCTTTTGATTGATTTCATATCGAATATAAGAAGAATGGCTCTTACGAGCCATTCTTCCGGGTAAAAAGGATTCCTTTGAACCATGTTCTGAACCTCTTTTTACCCTTTTATAACATTTTCTTCATTTCATCCGCTACGAACTGTACCTTCGTGCCTATGATAACCTGAACCGCATTCTTGCTGGGTCTCATAACGCCCGCAACGCCCGCGGATTTGATTTTCTTTTCATCGACTTTCGTGTAATCTTTGATTTCCAGACGAAGTCTTGTAATACAGTTATCCAGAGAAACAACGTTTCCTTTGCCGCCGAGGCCTTCCAGAACGATCGCCGCTACGTTTGCGAAATCGCTGTTGGAAAGAACGGCCTTTTTCTCCGCCTCTACGTCATCGTCTTCCCTGCCGGGCGTCTTTAAGTCAAATTTTACGATAACAAAACGGAATACCAGATAGAATACTGCAAATGCCGCGATACCAAGCGGAAGGATCAGCCATGTTTTCTGTGCCGCCGGCAGTGATGCCGAGAATACAAGGTCTGTCGCGCCTGCCGAGAAACTAAAGCCTGCGCGGAATCCAAGCAATGTTGTAAGGACCGTAAAAATACCGTATAACAGCGCGTATACAAGATACAGGCCGGGAGCTAAGAACATGAAACCGAATTCAAAAGGCTCCGTAACGCCGCAGACAAATGCGCAGACAGCCGCGGATGCTACCAGACCGATTGCCGCTTTCTGTTTTCCGGTTTTTGCCGTATGTACCATTGCCAGTGCCGCACCGGGGATACCGAACATCATACAGGGGAAGAAACCTGACATATACATACCGAGGCTCCATGTTACGTCAGCACTCGTATGTCCTGCCCAGAAGTGGGACAGGTCGCCGAGACCTACCGTATCGAACCAGAATACATTGTTCAATGCGTGATGTAATCCTGTCGGAATCAGAAGTCTGTTCAGGAATGCATAAATACCCGCACCTACCGGTCCAAGGCTTACGATGCCGTTGCCGAGCGCAAGAAGCAGACCGTAGATAACCGGCCACACGAACAGCAGAATCGCGGAAGCGATGATCGCAACAACGCCGGACACGATCGCAACACAGCGTTTGCCGCTGAAGAACGACAGCCAGTCGGGAAGCTTTGTGCTCTTGAACTTATTGTAGCAGCCTGCGCCGATGATGCCGGACAGGATACCGATGAACGGATTCGCAATCGCGGAAAATGCCAGCGTTTTCTTCGCATCTTCTGCGACAGAGGGCATCAGCGTCGTAACGGAACCAACGGAAAGCAGGTTCGTGATCATCAGCCAGGATGCCAGAGCCGCCAGCGCCGAGGTGCCGTCGTGGTCATCGGACATGCCGACGCCAACGCCGATAACGAACAGGATCGCCATGTTATCGATCAGCGCACCGCCCGCTTTTACCAGGAAAAAGCCGAGTTTCGGCAGGAAACCGACGATATCGCCGCCCTGCATGGTCGCCGGACATAACGCATAACCGATTCCCATCAGGATACCGCATATCGGGAGACATGCTACCGGGAGCATCAGGGATTTCCCCAGCTTCTGTAAATATTTCATCATAAATAACTACCTCCTTTTCTGGATATTACGATAACGTAAATCGTTTCAAATCGTCGATTCCTCCCGACGATTTTTACAGGTTATCGGTAAAAAATTTCCGGATCGCCTCAAAAGCAGCCTCCTCATCTTCCCCTTCTATCCTGCAGGAAATCTCCGTTCCCTGCGTGAGCCCGAGGCTCATGAGCATGATCAGCTTTTTGGCGTCGCAGCTTTTACCGTTGCCGCTTATTGTAATCTTACTTTGAAAACCCGCCGCCTGTTTTACCAAAAGGCCTGCCGGTCTTGCATGTAATCCTACCGGATCCTGAATTACATATTGGAATTCTTTCATTTTGTAACCCAACTCCTTTCTGTAACGGCGGGGCTTTTACAGATCCCTCACCGCTTTGCGCACCTTTAATACCGAAGAAGCGGATACGCTGAGCTCATCCACTCCCATATCCAGGAAGGTTTCCATAAGCTCCGTGTCCGCGGCCAGTTCCCCGCAGATGCCGGCCCAGATCCCTTCCTGATGCGCGTTTTTTACGGTCATTTCAATCAGCTTCAGAATTGCCGGATGATGCGTGTCACAGGTACCCTCCAGCTTCTGGTTCTGCCTGTCTACCGCTAAGGTATACTGCGTTAAGTCATTGGTCCCGATGCTGAAAAAATCCACTTCTTTCGCCAGTTCATCGGAGATCAGAGCCGCCGCAGGGGTCTCTATCATAATGCCGAGTTCCACTTCCTTCATGGGATACCCTTCGGCGGACAGCTGTTCTTTGACCTGTTCCACGATTTCTTTGATCCGCTTAACTTCGCTTACAGATACGATCATCGGAAACATAATTGCGGCCCTTCCGTACGCGGAAGCCCGGTAGAGCGCGCGCAGCTGTGTAATAAAAATCTCCGGTCTGTCCAGACAGATACGGATCGCCCGATATCCAAGGGCCGGGTTCTCCTCTTTAGCGAGGTTAAAATAATCAACCTTCTTATCCGCGCCGATATCCAGCGTCCGGATAACGACCTTCTTATCCCCCATCTTTTCAAGCACCGTTTTATAACTTCGAAACTGCTCTTCCTCCGTCGGGAAGGTATTTCTTCCGAGATAGAGAAATTCGCTCCGGAACAGCCCGATTCCGCCTGCGTCCGCCTCCAGAACAGCATCCGCATCTTCCGCTTTGCCGATATTGGCGAAGATATCGATCCGTCTGCCGTCACCGGTCACATTATCCTTGCCCTTTAACTGCTGTAACGCTTCCGTTTCGGCAATCCAGGCATCTTTTCGAAGCGTCATCTCCTGAAGCAGCTCCGGATCCGGCTCGACGATCAGTTCGCCGTGAAAACCATCGACGATGGCGAGCCTGCCGTCCAATTCCGCGCCGGCGTTCTCTGTGTTCACGAGCGCCGGAAGATTCATGCTTCTTGCGAGAATTGCCGTATGGGAACTGGCAGAGCCGTGCACTGTCACAAAGGCCAGCACTTTTTTCTTATCCATTTTCACCGTTTCGCTCGGAGACAGATCCTCCGCCATAAGAATTACCGGTTCTTCCGACTGGATGCCGTCTTCCGGTATCCCGGAAAGAATGCGGAGTACCCTGTGGGAAATATCGACGATGTCGGCGGCCCTCGCTTTCATATATTCGTCCTCCATAGAGGCGAACAGCGCTGAAATCTGATCCCCTGCCGTCCGGATGCCATACTCCGCATTCCAGCCTTCGGCAACCGCGTTCCTTGCAATATCCAGATAATCTTCATCCTCTAAAAGCATTCTATGTATATCAAAAATCATGGCCTGTTCTTCGCCAACGCCGGCAAGCGTTTCATCATACAGCTTCCCAAGCTGGTCTTTTGCGGTCTCCACGGCGTTCATGAGCCGGCTCGCTTCAGCCTCGCAATCGGTAATCTTTGTCCGGATGACCTGATAATCCGGTTTCTGATACCAGCAGATCCTGCCTATGGCAATTCCCTTCAGTACACTTTTTCCGATATACTTCTCCATCTTCCCCCCTCCTTTCCCAATTCTGTCTGCCGTTCTACTTTTTCAGTCTTAAAATCACGTCGCCCTGGGCAACGTCTCCGGATTCTTCCATACAAATTTCAGAGAAATCATCCGGGTTGCAGACAATGACCGGTGTGATCACATCATAGCCCGCTTCTTTGATCTTCCCGATATCCGCTTCCATCAAAAGATCGCCTTTTTTGACCTTCTGGCCGTCGGAAGCATGAATCGTGAAATATTCCCCCTTCAGCTGCACCGTATCGAGTCCGACATGAATTAAGACCGATACGCCGTTATCGCCTGTGACTGCCGCCGCATGGCCGGTCGGGAACATGGTCGTGACCGTACCGTCCAACGGCGCGCAGATCCGGTTATCGGAAGGGATGACCGCCGCCCCTTTTCCCAGGATTTCTTCGCTAAAGGTCGGGTCATTTACTTCTTTTATGCTGACAAGACGTCCAGCTACAGGCGATTCCACTGCAATGCCATTATCTTTACCCCTGAGATTCTGAAAAAGCTTCATTTGTGCTCCTCCTTTCTTCTGATTGATGAATCTCCCCCTAAAATTGTATGCAAAAAAGACCGGATTTTATAAACCGTTTCAATGACTAATTTATAAAATCCGGCCTTTACTGCTCCTTTACTATGACCGTCAAAAAAATCAACTGTTTTCATTTGTAATTATAGCAATATGTACAACAAAAGTCAACAGAATATTTTTTCATTCGCCAATATTTCCATTTTCTCCATTTTTCGGCCTTTCCCTTTATACATATAACACAATATTAAAAATGCCTTTCGATATCCTGCAAATTTATTTCTATCCGTATTACTCTTCTGTCATATGATGAAAAACGGGGACCATTCCCTGTATTTTCTTACAGCACGCAACGGCCAGCGCTCCCGGCCCGATATGGCAGGATACGCTCAGCGACAGCGGATCCATATGAATCTCAAATCCGGGAAAAGCCGCCTGCACTTCTTCCCTGAACTGTTCCGCCGCCTTTATATCATAGGTATAGGCCATGCACAGATGGATATTCTCCGGCGCTGCGCCGCCGAAACGGTTGTTCATATCATTCCGGATGGCGTTGATCATAATGCTCTTCCCCTGGGAAACGGTGCGCGCTTTGGCGAAAGCATCCAGTTTTTCTCCCTGGATCTGTAAAACGGGCTTGAGCTTTAAAATCGTGCCGAGCGCCGCGGCGGCCGGCGTAATGCGTCCGCCTTTTTTCAGATAATAGAGCGTATCGAGCATAATATAAATACTCGAATTGAACTTGTCCTTTTCCAGAAAATCTTTGATCTGCGCCGCATCCATGCCGCGCCCGATTAAATCGAGCGCATCCAGTACGGACTGCCTCTGGGTAATGGAAATCCGCTGGTTATTAACGACCTGCACCTTTCCGTCATAGTCCCCGGCAAGCATGACCGCGCTCTGGCAGGAGCCGCTTAAACCGCTGGACATGGGAATATGCACGATTTCGTCATATTCCTTCAACAGCTCATCCCACAAATTCATGACCGATTCCGGCGCAGGCTGGCTCGTGACGACAGCGGCGCCGGAAGCCAGCTTTTCGTAAAACTCCGGCTGCGACAGGGTAATATCTTCATAAAAAGTCTCTTCATCGATCATAAAAGGCATCGGCAGCACCGAAATACCCATCTCCTTTGCCTGCGCCTGTGTAATTCCACTGTTACTGTCCGTAACGATTGCAATTTTTGACATAATGTCCCTCCCTGTTATTTATTCAGTCTGCTCATATACTTCTAAAGTCAGCCGCATCTGCGCCATATTGTTCCAATGCCCGGAAAAGCGCGTTATTTTCGGCCTTCAGAAAATCCGGATCGTCCAAAAGCAGCCTGTCCGCCTCTTCGCCCGCCTGCTGTAAAACGGCGGCGTCGGCAAAGACATCCCCCAGTTCAAAGCTCATGACGCCGCTTTGCTTAACGCCGAATAATTCGCCCGGCCCGCGCAGTTTTAAGTCCTGGCCGGAAATATAAAAACCGTCGTTCGATTCGTTCAGAATTTTCAGCCGCGCCATCGTAGCCCTGCTTTCCGATGTGCTGACAAAAATGCAATAGGACTGGTATTCTCCGCGCCCTACCCGTCCGCGCAGCTGGTGAAGCTGGGCAAGACCGAACCGTTCCGCATTTTCCACCATCATGACGGTGGCGTTCGGCACGTTGATGCCGACTTCAATAACCGTTGTGGAGACCAGCACGTCGATCTGATGCGCTGCGAACTCTTCCATGATACGGTTCTTCTCCGCAGGCCGCATCTTCCCATGCAGCGCGGCGATCCGGATGCCGGACGGCAGGGCGTTTTTCAATTTCTCCGTATAGGAGAGCACGTCTTCCATTTCTTCCATTTCCCCGGCTTCCACCATCGGACAGATAACATAGGCCTGCCGTCCGGCATTTACTTCTTTTTCGAGGAAACGGTATGCGGTATTCCGGTAAGAGACGCCTACGACACAGTTCTTAATGGGAAGCCGGTCCGCCGGCAGCTCGTCCAGAACCGAGATATTGAGGTCGCCGTACAAAATGATCGCGAGCGTCCGCGGTATCGGCGTCGCGCTCATGACGAGCACATGGACGGCATTTCCTTTTTCCGCCAGAATTTCCCGCTGTCTGACGCCGAAACGATGCTGTTCGTCGGTGATGACAAGGGCCAGTCCGCGATAAGATACCTTTTCCTGTATCAGCGCATGGGTCCCGATGATGATGTCCGCTTCGCCGTCCTCTATCTGCGCATAAATGGCCTTTCGCTCTCTGGCCGTTGTCGAGCCGGTGAGCAGTACCGGATTGATGCGCAGCGCGTATTGTTCTTTCAGCTTTAAAAGCGTCTCAAAATGCTGTCTTGCAAGCACTTCCGTCGGCGCCATCATCGCGCCCTGAAAGCCGTTGCACGAGCACATGAAAAGGGCGAGAAAGGCCAGAATCGTCTTTCCCGAACCGACATCCCCCTGAATCAGCCGGCTCATGACCGTATCGCCGGATAAATCGCCTTTTATCTCCGCCCAGACCTTCTGTTGTGCGTTCGTCAGCCGATAGGGAAGCGATGCGATCAGCCGGCCGATATCCGCGGCTTCTATCATTTTGTAAGTATTGGGTAATCCGTGGTTGTCCGCCTTCATTCGGCGCAACATCAGAATAAAAAGGAAAAATTCTTCAAATACAAGCCTTTTTCTCGCCTGTATCAGCTTTTCTCTGTCCGTTGGAAAATGCATCTCATACATGGCGTCGAAATGCGGCATGAACTGATACCGTTCCACGACAGATTCCGGCAGAAATTCTTCCGAAGGGCCATGGAGCGCGAAAGCCTGTTTGACCGCCCTGGTCACTGCCTGATTGCCAAGCCCTTTGGTCAGAACATATTTCGGGAGCAGGCGTCCGGCGATCTTTTCGTACTCTTCCGGCTTATAAATGCCGGGCTGCTCCATAACAAGCCTGTTCCCCTGTTTCCGGAGCACGCCCCGGAAGATATAGAATATGCCTTTTTTCAGGGTGCTTATTAAATAGGGCATATTAAAAAAAGTCATCTGTACCGTTCCAGCCGCATCCTGTACCGTAAAATTCAGAATATGCAGATTGCGCACACGTTTTGCCGTCATATTTCCGGTGATAACGCCGCGGATGGCCGCCTTTTCCCCGGCCTCCGCCTCCGTTATGAGCAAAGGCTCCCGGAACTGTTCATAATCCCGCGGATAATAGCGGAGCAGATCTTCCGTCGCCGTAATGCCGAGTTTTGAAAACAGCTTCGCCGTTTTTACCCCAACGCCCTTTAATGCCGTAATCTCCATACAATATCCATGTCCTCCTTATTCGACGGACACCGTATAATAATAGATGGGCTGTCCGCCATACTGCAGTTCGATATCACAGCCGCCGTATTTCTTTTCGACCTCCGCCCTGAGCGCCTCCGCATCCTCTTCGGCGATCTCCGCGCCGTAATAGATACTGATGAGCTCCATCTCATCGGACATCATCTCGTCGATCATATGAAGCGCCACATCCTGCATCTTATTGCCGACAGAAAGGATGCCCCTGTCGCCAATCCCCATAAAGTCGCCCTGTTTGATTTCCTTATCGCCGATGGTCGTATCCCTTACCGCATAGGTGACCTGGCCGGTATGGACGTTTTTGATCTCCTCTATCATCGTTTCCGTATTCTCTTCAATGGAAAGATCGGGCACATAATTGATGACCGCGGTAATGCCCTGCGGCACGGTATTCGTCGGAATCACGATAATATTCTTGTCCTCTACCAGCGTTTTCGCCTGATTGGCGGCGAGAATAATATTTTTATTGTTCGGCAGGATAAAGATATTATCCGCATTCACCTTTTCGATGGCATTGAGCATATCCTCCGTGCTCGGATTCATCGTCTGGCCGCCTTCGATAATATAGTCTACGCCGAGGGCCTTTAAAATTTCATTGATGCCGTCCCCGACGGAAACGACGATAAAGCCGACTTCCTTGCGCGGCTCCTCCGCGGCCGGCGCGGTCTCCTGCTCTTGTGCCTCCGGAGGAACAGCCTCTTCTTTCCGGGACATCTTAAAGAGCTTTTCCTGATGTTCCAGCCTCATATTATCGATCTTCAGATTGGAAAGCGCTCCATACTTCAATGCCTTCTGGATGGCAAGTCCGGGGTCATTGGTATGTACATGCACCTTTACCACGTCATCATCCGCAACGACTACGATCGAATCACCGATGGATTCCAGATATTCCTTAAAATCCATCTCCATTTTGATATTGAATACCCTGTTCAGCATAATGATAAATTCCGTACAGTAACCAAATCTGATTTCCGCATTCGCCTGCGCCTCCAGATTCCCGGAAGACTTTTTCGGGGAAGCCGTCATCTGGTCTGCAGAAATCGTAAAGTCGATTTCTTTTCCGAGATAAGCGTCATAGGCGCCTTTTAATACCTGCATAAGTCCTTGACCGCCGGAGTCAACAACGCCTGCCTGCTTTAAGACCGGAAGGAGTTCCGGTGTCCGGGCAAGCACCTCGTCCGCATGCCGGATGACCTGATCCAGGAAATCGGCAAGATCCTCCACGCCCGCATCCGCAAGTTCCCTCGCTTTCTCGGCGCTGCCTCTGGCAACGGTTAAAATCGTTCCCTCTTTCGGCTTCATAACGGCTTTATAAGCGGTTTCGACAGCCTTTTCCAACGCTTCGGCAAGCACAGGGACATCGATTTCCTCACAGGTCTTGACGCGCTTGGTAAAACCTCTGAAAAGCTGTGACAAAATAACGCCGGAATTTCCTCTTGCGCCCCGCAGGGAACCGGAAGAAACGGCCTTGCATAAAGAAGGCATATCGATAGTTCCCGCATCACGCAGCGCCGCGACCTCTTTTGCCGCCGACATTATCGTCAATGTCATATTCGTTCCGGTATCGCCGTCCGGGACCGGAAATACATTTAACTCGTTGATCCATTCTTTCCTGCTTTCAAGATTTTTTGCGCCTGCCAGAAACATTTTCGCAAACATCTTAGCATCGATTATATTTGAAGCCACTTCAAATCCTCCCTCAGTCAATCACTTTCACACCTTCAACGAAGATGTTGATCTTTTCAATTTCTATTCCGGTAAATTCGCCCACCTTGTATTTCACGCTGTCGATCAGGTTATCCGATACGGCAAGGATGCTGACGCCGTAAGAAACGATGACATGGAAGTCCAGCGTCAGTTTGTTGTTTTTCAGCGTCACCTGTATCCCGCGGGTCATGCTTTCCTTTTTCAGCAGTTTCACAAGTCCGTCTTTTACGCTCATTCCCGCCATGCCGACGATGCCGAAACATTCCATGGCTACCGTACCGGCATACTGCGCGATGACTTCGTGATCGATTGAAATATTTCCCATATGCGTATCCATCGAAGAAGCTCTCATAGAATACCTCCTTATTTATTTTTGACATATATTCGTATTATAACCCGTTATTGCCAAAAAAGAAACTAATATTTCCGGCTGCCCCACAGATTATTTCTTTTCATATCTTTGTATTCGCTGTAGGCTTTTTCCAGAATATGCCTTTCATTGGCAAATTTCAGCAGATGATACGCCTCGTGGTATTTATAGTAACCGGCATCCATGAAAAATTCTTCCTTCTGCGGTTTGCTGTAATAGCTGTCCGCCATCATCAGGAACCAGTGGACTTCCTTCTCTACCGTATCTTCGGGAACGGTGAACGTATAGCCGCTTGTCCCCACATATTTGATGATGACCGCCCTGGCCCCCGATTCTTCGAACACTTCCCGCACGGCGGTATCCCGGTGCTCTTCTCCTGCCTCCACAGTCCCTTTGGGCAGTACCCAGCCTTCATATTTGTTATGGAAATTTTTATATAAAAGAAGTATTTTGCCGCGGAAAATCACAACGCCGCCGCAGCTTACCGCCTCAATCATCGTAGTTTCCTCCAGTTCCCAGAAAGGCGTTGAAAATCCTTTTGGCTATCGGTACGGCGAAATCGCCGCCGGAACCCGCGCCCTCGATAATGATTGTCACGCAGATCTGCGGGTCCTCCACCGGCGCAAAACCGGTGAACCAGGCATGGGAATCCGTTTTCACGCTGTTGTATTCCGCAGAGCCGGTCTTTCCGGCAGCCGTATAGCCGGAACCCTTTAATTTCGTAGCCGTACCGCTTTCTACCACCTCTGTCATGAGCTTTGTTAAGCTTTCCGCCTCTTTTTCCGTCATCAGCCTGCCATAGGCGCTGTCGGAAAATTGTTTGATAATGCTTCCGTTCTCATTTTCCACATGGTCAATCAGATAGGGCTTCATTAAAACGCCGTCATTCGCGATGGCGCAGGTGATCATATTCATATGGAGCGGCGTGATCGAATCCGTTCCCTGTCCGATGGAAGCCTGCATGACATCCGAATCCGAAACGCTCTCGTTGACGGTCACCCGGCTCCGGTTATAAGCAAAGGAAACGGGCAGCCCGCCGTTGAAAAGCAGATCGGACAGCGTGTCCTCGTAGCTGCTTTTATCCAATGAAACGCTGATATTGGCAAAGGAGGCATTGCAGGATTTAGCGAAGGATTTCGTAAAGTCCTCGCCGCCGTGCGCCGCCCCATGGAAACAGCTGATGACGTCTTCCCCATGCGTAAATCTGCCGTTGCACTGATAAGTATAGTTTTCATAAGTATCCGGGTTTTCCCGGATATATTCGAGCGCGGTGACGATCTTAAAAGTGGAACCGGGCGGATATAACCCCTGCGTCGCTCTGTTCAAAAGGACGCTGCTGTCCTTGTCCTTTAACAGATCATCCCAGATGGCCTCGATTTCGTTCGGGTCAAAGTCCGGCTTGGACACCATCGCAAGGATCCTTCCCGTGGAGGGTTCCGTTACGATGATCGCGCCTTTATAGGCGCCAAGCGACTGATAGGCGATTTCCTGCAGTCCGACATCCAGCGTGGTAACTACGCTGTCCCCCGGATATTTTTCTCCCGACATCTCGCTCGCGACCTTGTCCGACAATTTGGCATTGGACTGAATCAGGTAATAATTGGACTGCGCCTCTACGCCGAATCTGCCGTTCGCCGCATAGCCGACCACATGGGAGAACTGGCGGCCGAAGGGATATTCCCTTTTTTCATTGCCGTCCTCATCCACGACCGTCTGCGCCAGCACCTGCCTGTCGTTTGAATAAATGGTCCCTCTCATATTCTGGCTGATAAGCATTTCCTGTCTGCTGTTATAGCTGTTGTCGATCATCTCCTGCCTGTGCGCCATCGCGTAATAGCAGGTATAGGTCATCATACAGACGAAAGCCGCCGTAAAAAGACCGGTAACGAGATAGATCTGTTTAGTCGTCTTCTTCCTCAGTTTCTTTGTCTGCGTATTCTTCCGAATTCTTTCTTCCGGCCAGTCCGTCCTTCCGGCCGGCGTTCCTCTTCTTCTTTCTGACAATTTTACCGCCCTCATTCTGTCTGATGATATAAAGCCCTTCTATGATAAAAAACATCACTAATGTCGTTAAGATGGAGCTGCCTCCATAACTGATGAACGGCAGGGTAATTCCCGTCATCGGAATAAATTTCGTGCCGCCTCCGATAGTCAAAAAGACCTGAAAAATATAGGTAACGCCGAGGCCGAACGCAATCAGCTGATAAAACCTGTCTTTCAGCTTCACAGCGATCAGCATCATCATGATAAAGCTGCTGATACCGATCAGGATCAGGCACATGGCAAAAGCGATGCCAAGCTCCTCCGCCACCGCCGAAAAAACGAAATCTGTTTCCACAAAGGGAATCGCCGTCGGATTTCCCCGGAAAAGGCCGAGGCCGAACCATCCGCCGCTGCTGATAGCGAACAGAGACTGTGTGATCTGATAGCCTGCGTCGTCGATACAGGTCCAGGGGTCCCGCCATGCCTGCACACGCACCTGCACATGGCTGAAGAACCGATAGGCGAGCACCGCGGCCCCGCAGCCGCCGGCAGCGCCGATAAGCAGATAGATCCATTGTCTGGTCGCGATATATACCATAAACACATAAACGATAAAGAAGATCAGGGCGCTCCCCAGATCTTTTGAGGCGACGAGGACAAGCACATGGATACCCGCGAGCACCGCCGTCAGAGCCACCCGCAGAAGACCGCTGTTCTCGTACAGAGCGCCTGCCAGAAAAAATACGAACAGGATCTTCACGAACTCGGACGGCTGGAAGGTAATGCCGCCGATGGAATAGGAAATCCTGGAGCCATGCGTTACGGAGCCGAGCGTTAATACGATGCCGAGCGCGCAGATCCCTGTCGCCGCATACACCCATGTGAGGTTCTTTAAAAATCTGATCCGGCCTGTCAGATACGGAAGCAGCATGCCGACGGCAATGGATACCGTGATGATAAAGAACTGCCTGATCGCCTTTTCATAAGAGATCCTTGTGAGGATCACGAACCCGATGCTGAGCAGCATGCACATATTGTTGATCAGCAGCCGGTTCCCTTTCGGATAGATCATACGGAACAGCATGATCGTGGCAAAAAGCAGAATCTGCTGAAAAATATAAAAGAAAAGATATTCTATCTCGCCCGTCTCAAAGCAGATGACCATGAAACAGGAAAAATGCACGCCGAACATCAGCAGATTCTGTCTGATATAAATGCCGCCTCTTTTTTCTTCCTCCTGAAAACGAAAGGCCATAAAAGATTCTATCGTATAGAATGCGAGCAGTATTGTAATTAAATACCTGGAAATCTCTGTAATATAAAGCTCCATAAGACCCTTTCTGTCATTCTACGCCGCGTTTATAGCGGCCGGCCGTATATTCGGCGGCCGGAAACGTCTCTTTTTTTCCAAAATAATAATCCAGTATTTTTCCCGCCTGCTCTCCTGTTTCCCTTATAAAGTCAAGCCGCATCGCAAAAAGCGGCATTTGGGAAAGCGTCTCCTTCTGCTGGTGCAGGGAGCAGGGAACAGAATTATATATCACATTATAGCAATGCCTGCAGTTACACAGGACCGGAAAGCGCACATGATACCGGTCCGTCAGATAATAAAATTCCTGTCCGTTCTGCGGGCCGTCCGTTCCCGGACAGGCAGAGGACGTTTTCCGGACGCAGTTAGCGGATAACATCATCGGGATTGCGCCGTATACGATCATCGACATTCTGTGAGGCGATACGTCCGCTTCCGTACCGGCGCATGCCGCCATCTTTTCGACGAGCCGCCTGCACTCTCTGCCGTTCAGCTCGCAGGGAAGATAGCTTTCCGCGCAGTACCGGTGAAAAAAACGCGCGGCTTTTGCATTAAAACAGTACAGGCCGGCATCCGTCACGACTTCATAAGCCCCGCTGAGAGATCGGAGCCAGAAAAGGGATTCCAGATTCCGGACCAGGAATCCGCTTATTTTCAAATTTCCCGCAAGGCGTGAAAATAATTCCCGAAAATACGCATCGTCCTTTTCCCGCACGATATAAGGGAGCGCAAGAAAAATTGCAGTTTCCGATATCCCGCTGAGGCACTGACCAATTTGGTCGAAATCCTCCAAATACCAGTCGCTGTCGATATAAATCCGTCGGCACGGATAACGAAGAACGGTTTTCAACTGTTCCAGTTTCCGCACCGCAACGTGCAGTTGCGCCCTTCCATCATGTTTTTTGGGCCTTTCAGGCTCATTCTGCAAGGTATCCTGCATCCGCTCCCGGCGGGGCAGAAAGCCGTTTTTCTCTATCAATCTGTCCTCAAAAGCTTCTATCGCGCTCCGGCGCAGCTCATTTATCTGCCCGACCGGCATAAAAACGTTCCCATCAACAAAGACATCTGCATCGGTAATGCGCACAAAGGAATTTCCCGTCTTGCACAGCCGTTTCTGAAAATCCGCCTGCGTCACCGGCTGTTTCTGCGCCCGCTCCACCACCGGCCCATATACGCTGTGTAGAACGCCTCCGCCCTCCAGCCGCAGCATGGCCCTCTCTCCTGCCCGGAAAGAGGCTTTGAGCGTTGCGGCACATTTCTGTTCTTTCTCAAGATAGGCCGCCGCAATTTCGGCTAACAGGGTTTCATCCGTTTTCAGATAACCGGGGCTTCTTACCGCAAGCATTTCCCGGCCGTTCATGCGTTCATAGTAGCCGGTCTGCACCTCGTCCCTGATATAGAGCTTTAGCAGCCTGTCCATATCGGCCTGCTCCACCCGGTAAACGCCGGGGTTTTCATAACAGGCATCGATATATTTCCGGTAGACCGCCGTAACGCCCGCCGCATATTCCGGCTTTTTCATCCGGCCTTCTATCTTAAAGGAGTCGATGCCGGCCTCTATTAACTCAGGCAGAAAAGCCAGTGTACACATATCCTTCAGGCTGAGGACATGGCCGGCCTCTCCCGCCGGCTTTCCGTCGGGACCGGTTATCTGATAAGGAAGCCTGCATGGCTGTGCGCATCTTCCCCGGTTACCGCTCCTGCCGCCCAACATACTGCTGAACAGGCACTGGCCGGAATAGCTGTAGCACATCGCGCCGTGAATAAAGCATTCCAGTTCCAATCCCGTTCTTTCTTTCATCGTCCTGATTTCCGGCAGAGACAGTTCTCTGGCCGGAACGATCCTGGCAGCGCCGATTTCTTTCAAGAACAGCGCGCCCCGGCTTCCCGTAATCGTCATCTGCGTGCTGGCGTGAAGCGCCAGCCCCGGAAAGGTCTGCCGGATATACTGCCAGACGCCCAGATCCTGAACGATAACACCGTCGAGCCCCGCTTCATAGAAAGGGCCAAGGTACTCGTAAAGAGAAGCGAATTCCTGTTCTTTCACCAGCGTATTGACCGTCAGATACAGTTTTTTCCCTAAAATATGGGCATACCGCAGGGCGCGGCAGATCTCCTCCGCAGAGAAATTATCCGCATAGGCCCTTGCTCCAAATTTATCGCCGCCCAGATAGACCGCGTCTGCGCCCGCGTTCAGCGCTCCGGCAAACGCCCTGTAGCTGCCGGCGGGCGCCAGTAATTCTACTCGTTTTTTCATCCGGCCCTTCCTGTCCATACAGAAAAAGCTGTCTTAAAAAAGACAGCTCTTTTATTTTTTCAATTCTGCCAATTCCGTTTCCAACCGAACTATTTTTTTCGCATTCTCATTCGCATCCAGCTGGAGATTTTTCACGTTCTTCTCCGTATTCTCCAGCTTGATCTGAGATGTGATCAGCTCGTGCTTCAAATCATAGGTTTCTTTCTCTTTATTTTTCAGCTCTTCTTCCAACAGGGAAATCTGCTGTTTGGCCTTAAAATAATCATCCGCAATGTTCAACTGCAGCAGCACGTTCTGCGTGTCGAGAGGAAGCCTCCTGAAAGTATCGGTTTTCCCGTATTCGTTCAGTTTATTATTAATATAGGAGGCCACCTTCTGCAAATATTCTTCGCTTTCGTAACCGCTTAACGTAAAGACTTTTCCTCCGATAATAACTTCCGTATCCGTTTTCGATGACATGATTTCTCCCATCTGCCCGCCGGGCGCTGTGACCGCGTAAATCATTTCAGGGGAGAATACCCCCGCATTCCTCAAACTGCCCCTCTCAAACGGCAGCTTATACAACATATGCCGATTTCATAAAATTCTTATACAATATCTATTATATATAGCTTATGAGGGAATTTCAAGTCCTAAATGATGATATGCGGTATCCGTTACGACCCTTCCTCTGGGCGTCCGGTTCAGCAGGCCGCTTTTTAAAAGATAGGGCTCATACACATCTTCCAGCGTCCCGGCGTCCTCGCCGATCGCCGCGGCCAGCGTATCGAGTCCGACCGGGCCTCCTTTGAATTTGTCGATCATCGTAAGCAGGATATTCCTGTCGATATGGTCAAGCCCCATCTTATCCACCTCCAGAAGGTCTAAAGCCGTAGCCGCCACTTTCTCCGTAATGACGCCGTCATATTTGACCTGCGCAAAATCCCGGACCCGTTTCAGGATACGGTTCGCCAGCCGGGGCGTTCCCCTGCTCCTTCTCGCAAGTTCCAAAGCGCCCCTGTCCTCGATCGCCACGTTCAGGATCTGCGCGGAATGCAGAATGATCAGCCGAAGCTCCTCGACAGAATAAAATTCCAGATGATGGACGACGCCGAAACGGTCGCGCAGGGGTGCGCTTAAAAGCCCCGCTCTCGTCGTTGCGCCGACTAATGTAAAATGCGGCAGTTCCAGACGGATCGAACGGGCGGAAGCGCCTTTTCCGATCATAATATCGATGGCGTAATCCTCCATCGCAGGATACAGCACCTCTTCCACCTGCCGGTTCAGCCTGTGGATTTCATCGACAAAAAGGATATCCCCTTCCTGTAAATTATTGAGAATAGCCGCCATTTCACCCGGCTTCTCGATGGCCGGCCCGCTCGTGACCTTCATATGGACGCCCATTTCATTCGCGATGATGCCGGCTAACGAGGTCTTACCGAGTCCCGGCGGGCCGTAGAACAGCACATGGTCCAGCGCATCGTTCCGTCTCTTCGCCGCCTCGATGTAGATCCGCAGATTATCTTTGATCTTGGATTGGCCAATATAGTCATTCAGTGTCTGCGGACGCAGCGAGCCTTCTATTTTTATGTCCTCTTCCATCAGATTTGTTTCGATTACCCTGTTCGCCATATGCACCTCTCAGCCTGCGCCCGCAGTTCCTTACTTAATACAGATATTTTAACGCCGCCTTCAGGATATCCTCCACGCCGGCATTTTCGGCGGTATCCGCCTGTTTGACCGCCCGCAGCGCGTCCGAAGCGGAATAACCGAGCGCGGTCAGCGCTTCTACCGCCTCGCTCTTTTCGTTTCCGATTCCTCCATCTAAGAAAGCGGCGCCGCTTTCTTTTTTCGGAACGAGCGTATCTTCCGGAGAAATTTTATCCCGCAGGTCCAGAATGACGCGTTCCGCCGTCCTTGCCCCCACGCCCGGCGCTTTGGCAATGGCCCTGGCGTCTCCCGCGGCGATCGCAAAGCGCAGCTCGTCCGCGCTCATGACGGAAAGGATCGCCAGCCCGCCTTTCGGACCGATGCCGTTTACCGTAATCAGCTTCTTAAAAATTTCCAGATCATCCCTTGTCAAAAAGCCGTATAAATAAAAGGCGTCCTCCCGCACGAGCGTATAGGTATAGACTTTGGCAAAGCTTCCAATGTTTCCGAGCGCATTCGCGGTCCTTGCGGATATCCGGACATTGTAACCGATCTGATTCACTTCCAATACGAGATTATCTTCCGTAATCTCCTCTATCGTACCTTTTAAATAAGCGTACATTTACAGGGTTCCTCCATTCTTTGGCAGACGGTCGAGCAAAGACAGCACGCGGCCGCCGATAAGGCCGATGAGCGCTCCCGTGGCCGCTCCCGCGATCAGCAGAAAGGGCAGATAAAATGCCGGTGCAAAGCTTTCCACGACAAGAACCGCCATGAGTATCTGTCCGATATTATGACAGACGCCTCCGGCAATGCTGACGCCCATCATCGAAAACCGCTTCGTCCTCTGTAACAGAAGCATGGCGGTAAAGCTGCATACCGCTCCCGCCAGCGCATAGAAAATGGCGGACAGGTTCCCGAACAGAAACCCGGAGAGCACGACGCGCAGTAAATTGACCGCAAGCGCTTCCCTGCCGCTGTACAGATACAGCAAAATGACGACAACGAGATTGGGCAGGCCGAGCTTGATGCCCGGAATGCCGGCGGCAAGCGGCAAAAGAGATTCCACATACGATAAAATCAGGGATAATGCCAGCAAAAAGCCAAAAACAGCGGTCTTTCTCCTCATCAATATACCACTCCATCCAGCCCGCTCTCCCGCGCGCCCGCAATTTCGATGACCAGCGCATGCGGCAGGCAGATAATATTCTCTCCCGCTCCCGAAATGGCTTTGTGGCGTACGCAGATCAGATCCGGGCAGCTGCTTTGCAGCATCCGTATCTCGCCATTCCCACAGGAAAAAAGATTATATTCCCATGTTCCGTATTCCGCAGACAGCGCTTCCATTTCCTCTTCCCATTCCTTCTGTGAGAGCGTCTTTATGACAGGCTCTTCCGACAGAGAAGCGTCCCACAGCACGAGGCAGTGCCGCGGCTCCGTCCGCGAAAGCGGAATCCGCATAAGGGCTTTGCCGTCAAAAGAAAGCACCGCATGACTTCCCGGATCGCGTCCGTTCTGAAAAAGGAACAACAGCGCAAGGGCCGCCGTTAAGATAACGGCAAGCAGAACGATATCGGCCTTTGTCATGAACGGTCTTTTTCCCGATTTTATTTTAGCACAATCGAACATATGTTTCAATACTATCCTTCTAAAAACTGCAGTTGTCTGACTGATTCATCTTTTATCTTTTCCGTCACCGTCCGCAGATGAGCCTGCAAAAAGTTATCTTCTAATGCCGAAAGGCCCTGCGCATTTAACTCCTGTACGATAATATTACAAATGGCCTCGATAATCAATACCCGTTCCCCGTTTTTTTCCACCTGATAAAAAAGCGCGATCATATCGCCGATCTCCGAACAGACGGGAAGCTCCTTCATCCCCCTGTGGATCCATTTGTCGAAGGGCGCATAGCGGCGGTTCAGCAAATAAACGAGCCGCATGCTCTCCCGGATGAATTCGGCCAGAAACAGTTCTGCGGCGACCCGCTCGCCCCGCCGCATCGCCCTTTCATAATTATACTGTCCGGCTCTGGCCATCCGAGCCATCCGGGCCACGATTTTTTTCAGTCTGACGTCCTCTGGATAATAGGAAAGAAGTCCCTCCCGTATCCTGCTGAAGGCCCCGGCCTTATCCTCGAAGACCGCTCCATTCACAGCGGTCGCCAGGTTTTCATCCTGCAGGCGCAGCCATTCAAAATTCGTCTCCGGCACGCGTTCGATACCAAGCAGTCCGTAATAAAAGTCTTCCAGGCATAAGACGCCGACCCTGCCTTTTCCGGTCTCCTCCATGATCCGGCCGGGCACTTCCAGAAAGTCCGCGGGTATCCTGTCATAAGCCTCCTGCACCTTTGCGCCGTACTGCTCATAGACCTCCCGCTGCAGCCAGACACAAAAAGAAGGGCCGTAATCGTGGTCCGCGGAGATCTCATCGTCGAATCCAAAACATTCCGAGCCCCTGCCGACCAGTCCGGCCGCGTATTCCTTCTCAAGCTGCGGAAACTGCGAAAGCATCGCTTTTCCATACGCTTCGTAATAACGTCTCGATAGCTCAAGTCCCTTCATTTCTGTCCTTTCTGATATCCGACGCGGCCTGCAGATAGGCCTGTTGTTTTTCTTCCTCGCAGAGCAGACCGCAGACAGCCGCGCAGTTTTCGCACAGCACCGCGTAGCTCATATTCCTCCCGAAATGCTTCTCCACCTCCAGCAGGGCTTTCTCGTACGCGGCCAGCGCCTTATCGTAGTCTTTCATATGATAATAAGCCTCGCCGATGCCCGCCAGCGCGCCGCTGTAATGGGCGTCCGTCTTATCCCCGCATCGCTCGAACAGCATGAGCGCCCGTTCCAAAAGCGCCTGCGCCTTCGGATAATCGGAGACCTTGAAGCAGAGCAGCGCGAGATTCGTTAAGGTCGTCGCCGTCTCCATCTCGCCGCCTTCCATCGTTTCGATGATGGCGAGCGCCTTCTCCGCGCATTGGATCGCTTTCCCGTTTTCTTCCATTTTCTCCAACAGGATGCTCATATTATTGTAAAGGCCGGCATACCGGTAGTCGCCGGGAGGTATCAGCCCTTCGTATATCTGTAATGCCTGCTCGTAATATACATAAGCCTGTTTGTAATTGCCGGCGGCCCGGTAAGCCGTCGCCGCATTTAAAAGCGTCGTCGCGAAATGCTCCGAACGCTCCAGCTGCAGCTCTTCCATCAAAAGCAGCACGTCCTCCGCCGCATCAAAGGCTTTCTGAAATTCCGAAACGCTCCGATAAAAGCCTATCATCTCGTTGCAGATCGTAATATAGGCCCCATAGTCCTTTTCTTCCTTCGCCTGTTCTAAGGAGGCGCACAGAAAAGGATCTGCTTTTTCTATCTGATTTTCCGCAAACAGCGTATCCAGGCGCGCTAAAAAAGCGTTGACATCCATTTTCCAATCCCCTTTATCAATAGCTTCCGTTGAAAATCTGCGCGATCGGAGAATCGTCCGAAAGAATGACCGTCTTATTATCGCCTGTCATGCTCGCCTTTAAGGCATCCAGCGCCCGGACGAAGGAATAAAAATCAGTTTTTTCCGGGTCAGAATAGGCTTCGGAAAGGATTCTCATATATTCCGCTTCTCCCTCCGCGATGATCGCTTCCGCCTTTGCCTGCGCGTCGGAAATCATGATCGCCACTTCCTTATCCGTCGTATTCTCTATCATTTTTGCCTGGGAAGCGCCTTCCGCGGTATACTGCGCGGCGATATTCTCGCGCTCGGAGATCATACGGGTATAGACCGCCTGTTTGTTATCATCCGGCAGATCCAGCTTTTTGACTTCCACGGTCACGATTTCGATGCCGTACTGTTCTTCCACATGGCCTATCTGATCCATGATTTCTTCGGTCAGGGATTTGATTTCGATGACCTCCTGTGTCTCTGCAGGAAGCTTTAAATCATTGCCGGTCACATCGGCGTCTGTCTGGTCTATCGTGACCGTCATTTTGCCGTCACGGCTCACGATGACCTCGTCCTGCTTCATATTGGAAATCGTGTTCTTGGTCGCATTATAAACGATCGTATCGATACGCCGCTCAGCATTGGAAACGGAACCGCTCAGCGTCTGCGCGAACTTTAACGGGTCGTCTACCTGCCATAGGACATAGCTGTCAACGATCATCGTTTTCTTGTCGGAGGTGATGACGTCCGAAGCCGGCAGGTCATACAGCAGAAGCTGGTTCGGAATGATGTCCACGGATTCAATAAAGGGTATCTTAAAGCTGAGGCCGGAAACCGCGATGACCCGCTCCACCCGCCCGAACCGGCGGATGAGCTTATACTGGTTCTCCTTCGTGATAACGGCACTGTTCGCGCCGATAACGACGAGCGCGATGAGGAACAGAAAGACCAGAACGCCTTTCCCCTTTTTCTTCTCTTTTCCCTTCTTTTTTTTCGTGCCGTCCGCATTAAAATGTTCGTATTCCACATTGGATTGATTCTGCGTAAATTCCATGATTATTCCTCCCCTGTCTGCGCTGTGTCCGCACGGTTTCCGGTTCTGTTCTCTTCCGTCTGTCCGTCATTGGAAGAGGCGTTATCCGATACGAAGCTGTCGAGCGGCAGGATGGTGCTCGTCGAACCGTCCGAACTTTCGATAACGACCTTGATGTCCGGCAGGATATCTTCCATCGCCTCATAAAACATTCTCTTCCTGGTCACTTCCGGATATTTCACATATTCCTGGTACATGGAATTAAATCTTGCGGCCTGGCCGTTGGCTTCGTTGATACGCTCCTGCTTCGCGGCTTCCGCGTTCTGCAGAATTTCATCGGAATTCGCCTCCGCCTTCGGAATCTGTTCGTTCCGGTATTTATTAGCATTATTCAGAGCCGTTTCCTTTCCCTGCTTCGCCGTCTCAACCTCCTTGAATGCGTTGCTTACTTCCTCTGTCGGCGGCTCCGCATCCTGAATGGTAATATTGATAAGCTGAATACCGATATCGTAGGCCTCCAGCTTTTCCAGAATCATCTGCGTGATATTGGCCTGAATCTCATTTTTGCCGGTCGTTAATACGCTGTCTACCGTATAGGAGCCGATCGTCGTCCTGATACAGTTCTGCGCGATATTTTTCAGGATTTCCACCGGATCCTCCGAAGCGTACAGCGCCTTTACCGGATCCGCGATGCGATAGGTTGCATAGAAATCCACATTGATAAAATTATAATCGGAAGTGATCATCATGGCGTCGTCTGCCGCTGTCATGTTCTCTTCCTCCAGCGAATAGCCGATAGTAAAGCCTTTGATCGTGGTATTGACTTTCGTTACCGTCTGAATGAACGGAATCTTAAAATGCAGTCCCGGCATCGTTACCGCTTTCGGAGAGCCGAGCGTACAGACGACCGCCTGCTCCTCTTCCTGAATCGTATAATAGGAATTGACCGCCAGTATCAGCAGGACTGCGATGACGAGGAACGCTTTTCCGGCAACGGACGCTTTTTTCATGCGGAACGCGCCCTGCTTCGTACCCTCTGGTTTCATTTGTCCACTATTAAACATAACATTCTTCCTCCAATCTTCTATGCTATTATATACCAAATCAGACCGGAACACTAATTAAAAATTGGTAAATTTCATAAAAGTTCATAAAAATCAGCTCTTCAATAAAAGAGCGGAATATGTTAAGATAACATTGAAGAAATGAATTTCCTGAGAATGGAGACGCATATGAGAATCATTTTAATCAGACACGGAGATCCCAATTATGGAAAAGACGCTTTGACAGAGAAAGGAATCCGGGAAGCGCAGCTGCTGGCGGAAAGGGCTTCCCGGTGGAACGCCGTTTCCGCGGTTTACTGTTCTCCCTATGGACGCGCAAGGGAAACGGCATCTTACTGCCTGAAACGCATGAATAAAGAAGCAGTCGTTCTGCCGTGGCTGCATGAATTTGACTATGCCATCGAAGATCCTGTTACCGGACGGCATGGCGTTCCCTGGGATTTTATGCCCGGATACTGGACGGAAATCCCGGAAATGTATGAGAAAGACGGCTGGAAAAAGACGGAAATCTATCGTTCCAATCCGGCGCTGATACCCGCCTATGACGAAGTATGTGAAAAGCTCGACGAACTGCTCGCCGGTTACGGCTATCGAAGATACCGCCAGTACTATCAGACGGATCATACGGAACTCCCAAAGGGACAGGACGCCGCAATCGTCTGCTTCTGCCATCTCGGCATCATCCTTGTGATGTTGAGCCATCTGCTCGGCATCTCTCCGGCGGTACTGCTTCATTCTTTCTATATCGCGCCCACATCGATTACGGTGCTGGCAAGCGAGGAACGCATGCCGGGCAAAGCCTCGTTCCGGGTGCAGGTCATCGGTGATACGGGCCATCTGCGCGATGGAGGCGAAAAAGTTTCCGCCTCCGGCTATTTTACAGATACGTTTTCCGACTGAGCTTATCTTATCTTTTCGGGAAAACCCACTTTTTTCTGCACCCTGCGCAGCGTTTTGTCCGCATAATAACCGGCTTTCTCCGCGTTTGCCTTAATTATGCCGTCTATATATGCTTTATCTTTGCCAAGTTCTTCATAGCGGGCCTGCAGCGGCCGTAAAATATCCACGACGGATTCGCCTACCGCCGTCTTAAATTCTCCATAACCCCTGCCTTCAAATTCGCGCTCCGTCTCCTGCGGCGTCTTTCCCGTACATGCGCAGTAAATGTCGATGAGATTACGAATGCCCGGCTGTTCCTCGCTGTAACGGACGCAGGCTTCCGAATCAGTCACGGCGCGCCTGAATTTGCGGATGACCGTATCCGCATCGTCCATCAGATAAATGCTCGCATTCGGATTTTCGTCGGATTTTGACATCTTCTTTTCCGGATTCTGCAAAGATTTGATGTTCGCTCCTGTCTTGCCCAGATACGGTTCCGGTATCGTGAACACATCTCCGTAAATGGCGTTGAAGCGCTGTGCGATATCCCTCGTAATCTCCAGATGCTGCAGCTGGTCTTTGCCGACCGGGACCACATCCGCCTGATAAAGCAGGATATCGGCCGCCATCAGGACCGGATAGGTAAAAAGCCCGGCGTTGATATTGTCCGCATGTCTGGCCGCTTTGTCTTTATACTGCGTCATACGGTTCAATTCACCCATATAAGTAAAACAGTTCAATATCCAGGAAAGTTCGGCATGGCCCGAAACATGGGACTGATAGTAAATACAGTTCTTCTCCGGATCGAGTCCCGCCGCAATATATAAGGTGAGCAGATTCCTGGCGCGTCTGCGCAGCTCCGCCGGGTCCTGCCTGATCGTGATGGAATGTAAATCGACGACCGAATAAAAACACTGGTATTCGTCGCATAGCGTCAGCCAGTTCCTGAGGGCTCCGAGATAATTTCCAAGTGTCAATGATCCTGTCGCCTGCATTCCGCTGAACAAAACTTTCTGTCCGTTTATCATCGTTACTGCCTCCGATTTCGTATTTTTTACTGAACCTAAGTGTATCACCGGCTCCCGCTTTCGTCAAGCAAAGCGTAAGGGCATTCCCTTTCCTGAGAATGCCCTGGAGTGCTCTTTTTCGTCTTTCCGATAAATCAGTCGTTCTTCTCCTCGCAGCCGCAGGTCTCTCCGCTGCCGAACGGTCTCGCCTCAAATCTCGGCTCAAACCGGGATTCGTTCCCGTCACAGCCATTGCCGTAATCGTTATTACGATCGCAGCCGCAGTCCCTGTCCCGTCCGCGGCGTTCTCCATCCCGCCCGCAGTTTCCTGTGTTCCCAACGGAATCATTCTGCGAAGCGTTCCCGCCGCCGGAACAGCAAAGCAGTAATAATAAAAGAACCCATGTGTTCATATGGCATAGCTTCCTCTCCCTTTTCTCATAAATTATTTTATGCAGAAAGGAAGTATCTGCTACAAAACGGCTATTTCTTTAAAACGCGTTCCCGGATATACCGGCATGTATAGTCCTCGCCCTTTTCCGCCAGCATATGCAGCAAAAATTCCAGCTTTTTCCTCGTCGCCGGATGAATCGGCGCCAGTTCCCTGCCGGATTCATAATAACGCAGCGGCGCTTCCGGGGTATAATCTTCTCCGTGATAGACCTTGCATGCGGCAATCCTGTCCATGAGCATTTCGATAATATACCGGTTGGGCATCGGCGCCGGCGCCATGCCGCCCGGAATCCCCCTGGTGCTGTAATCGATCCAGTATTCATAATGATGCCTGTTGCGGCCCTTATGATGCAGCCATGACGAAGAATAACCGATATCTTCGCGCTCCGCATTGTTCGGACTCCTGTTTCCCTGATAATAACGGGCTCCGACAAGAAATTCTGTCGGAGAATATTTGGACAGATCATGCAGCAATCCCTGCTTATACAGACCGACTTTAAAACATCCCTGCATTACCAGATATCTGTGATATGTGATCGTCTTAAAATGCGCCCATGCCCTGTTCATGACTGCTCCGTTCCTTTTCCTTTTTTATTTTCCGCCCCTGCGCTGCGCGTGCCATAGACGACGATCGTACGCGGCGGTACGAGAATATTATACGGATGCTCCTGTTCGTCCCCGTTCTTTATTTCATCTTCAGGGCGGCCGGTCGTATACAGCCGCACCCATTCCCTGCCCCTGGGCATCTGCGGAAGGCCGAAAGTATAAGGCTCCCAATGCATATTAATGCCAAGATAAAGGAACGTATCCTCCTCCTTTTCCATGCCTTCGCCATAACGGCCGCAATACAAAATGCCAAGGCTTCTGCTGTCGGGCCCTGTCTCCGGTCTCCAGGCATCTCTCCCGTGAAAAGAAATATCCGGATAACCGCAGGAAATATAATCTGTTCCGCGAAGCGGTAAAGCCGTATGAAGGATCGAATGTTCTTTCCGCAGCCGGATCAGCTCTTTCGTATCATGAAGAAGCTCCTGCCCGGAATTCGACAGATTCCATTTGATCCAGTTGACCGGGTTATCCTGACAATAAGGATTGTTATTGCCGCCCTGAGAATTTCCGAACTCATCTCCGCTGTAGATCATAGGCGTTCCCTGCGAGAGAAGGACAAAAGCCAGCGCATTTTTCATCTGCCGCATGCGCAGCGAAAGAATATTCTTTTTTTTCGTTTTTCCTTCTACGCCGCAGTTCCAGCTGTAGTTATAATCGCTGCCATCCTGATTGGATTCCCCGTTCGCCTCGTTATGCTTCCGCTCATAAGAAACGAGATCGGCCAGACGGAAGCCGTCCTGTCTGGCTATATAGTTCACGATTCCTTTATCCGGCTCGTTTCTCCTGCACAGATAAATCAGCCTGCCGATCATATCCGCATCGCCTTTTAACAATTTCCGCATATCATACAGGAAAGCTTCGTTCATGAACCCGAAATTGCGGTATTTCCTGACATCCGTGTCCTGGCCGGATTCTCTTTTGGCCGGAAAAGAAATCTCCCGGTCGCTTAAAAATTTTGTTTCCGCGAACAGGGGCTCTTCACAGAGCATCTGCAGGGGAAGGTTCATCCCCATCAGCTGGAAACCGTCTATATGATATTCCAATACCCAATGTTTCAGGATATCCAGTATTTTCGTAAATCCGATATGCGGCGGAAAATAGAACTGCATCATAACCTCAATGCCGTTCCGATGCAGCGCTTTAACCATATCTTTAAATTCCGTCACCGCATCCTTGCTGTAAGAATAGGCATATTTGGGCAGAAAATACAAGCCCTCCTGATATCCCCAGTAATTAATGCGCCCGGAGGAAGGCTCTTTTCCTTCCGAAGATTCCATGAAAGCCGCGGCAACGGCCTGTTCCATCGTAAGGGGCTTTACATCCGGCTGTAATATTTCATGAAATTCATAGGAAGGCATCAAAAGGACCGCCGTAACGCCAAGCTCCCTCAAATAGGGAATCTTCTCTGTAATGCCGGCATAGGTGCCTTTCGCATGTACGCCGGACGTCCTGTGTTTTGTAAAACCTCTCACATGAAGAAGATAAAATAAGCTCTCCTCAAAGGGAACAGCCAGCGTACGGTCATTTTCCCAGTCATAGCCTTCTTCCGGCACTTTACAGCGGGATGGAAGGTCTTTCGTTTCCCCGTATTTCCGTTCGTTCACAAGCGCCTGTGCATAGGGGTCCTGATAAAGCTCGTTTCCCTGATAAAAAAGATAAGAACAGTCTCTGTCCTGATAGCCGCAGAGCAGCATAGCATAGACATTTCCTTTTCTGCATTCTTCCGGAAAAGGAATTCTGATACCGTTCTTATGTTTTCTGTCATACAATAGAATACCGCATTCAGTTTTTTTCTCACAGATTGTCGATACATGTAACCCCTCCGGCACAAAACGTACGCCTGGAGGATAAATGGATGATGCCGTTACGTTAAAAATTTTCTGCATGAAAGCCTCCGGGATTTATCTGCCGCATGTATTGTAACATTTCTGAACTTCTTTCTATTGTATCATAGTTTTTATTCTTTTACCATACTTTACACGGAAAGTATAAAATTATTGATAATCGTTCAGCCGTCGGGCCGGGCGGCTGAACGATCATCATTATTGAGCCGGTGCGGGAACCGGTTCAGACGATTCCGCGCCTGCCGGTGACGCGGCCTGTTCCGGCTCCGGTTCTGCAGGCACAGGCGCGATAACGCCCTGCGCATCCGCACGGTACGGTACGCCCTCTATCGTAAATTCCCGTTCGATGACCTGCGCGCCTGTTTCATCATAAAAATATTGTTTCCCATCCGGTTTTGCCACGATACCTACCTGCATCACACCGTTTTCGCCAAAATAATAATTCTTTCCTTCGATTGTAACATCGTTTGTCAGCATGTGGCCATCCTGCGTGGAAAAATAATATCTGCCGCTTTCATCCTCAAACCAGCCATGCAGCATGGCGCCTGTGTCCGGCGCATAATAAAATCTGCCGTTTTCCAGATTCACCCAGCCTGTCTGCCTTACGCCGTTACCGTCAAAATAAAAGTTCTGTCCTTCCACCTCGACCTGTCCTCTCGCAACATCGCCGTTCGCCGTCAGATAATAAGTCCCGCTCTCGTCGCCGAACCAGCCATGCTGCATGATTCCCGTGTCCGGCGCATAATAGAATCTGCCGTTTTCCAGATTCACCCAGCCTGTCTGCCTTACGCCGTTACCGTCAAAATAAAAGTTCTGTCCTTCCACTTCGGCCTGTCCTCTCGCGACGCTTCCGTCCGCCGTCAGATAATAGGTGCCGCTCTCATCGCTGAACCAGCAGTTTCTCTGTAAAAATCCGTTCTCGTTCAGATAATACCGCGTTTCGTTATAATTTACCCAGCCGCGCTGCATTTTATAGCCCGCAAAAAACAGGGTCTGCCCATTCCTGTCAAGAAATCCGTCGGGAATGATCAAGGACGAATAATCCTTGAACTGATAATTGATATCCACCCTCGTGCTGACTCCCGCCACATTGCCATGCGATGTGCTCTGCCAGAAAGCCGCGCCGTTATATTCCAGATTATCCGCATACTGCGCCACCCATTTGTCATACGCGACATTGCCGATCCTCTGATTGAACCAGTTCTTGCTGGAATATACAACCGGATAATAGCCGGCCGCGGAAACGGTCTGGCAGAATGTATTGATCAGCGCCTGAAGCTGCGCCTGGGACATCGATCTGTGGCAGGAATCCTCCACATCGTAAACGACAGGATAATTGACCGTATAATTTTCCAGCCATCCGATCACCATATCCGCTTCGTTCTTTGCCTGTTCCTCCGTCATCGCGTAAGAATATATGTATACGCCCGTTTTGATGCCGGCCGCCTGCGCGCCGCGCATATTGGCGTCAAAATAAGGGTCCATTCCCGAATTGGTACTGCCCGCCTTAATGAACGCGAAGGAAATGCCCGAAGATGCCACATTGTTCCAGTTGATCGCGCCATTATGTTTGGAAACATCGATCCCCCTGGCGATCGCGCTGCCGGCATTCGCCGCATGCACCGATTCCGCCGGGGCCAGAAACATCAGCCCGGCAAGCAGGAATGCCGCCGTTCTCTTACAGATTTTCTCAATTTTCCGCATTTTTTCTCTCCTGTATCCTTTTTCTTATATATTACAAAATAATTGCATTCTTTACAAAGATATCACATTTTTGACATTTTGTATAGGACTAAAATTTTCATTGCACTTTCTGTCCATGTTCTGTAAAATAGAAGCTGTAAAACAGAAAGAAACGGGAGATCATGATGAAAAAAGAAGATTTGAATGCGCCGAAAACAGAATCATTGGATGCGGCGGAGGAGGAAATGACTGTGGAACTCGATCTGGATGACGGCAGACACGTTACCTGTTCTGTCGTTACGATTCTTACGGTAACGGATCAGGACTATATCGTTTTGCTTCCCCTGGACGAAAAGGGGCAGAATGAGGACGGCGAGGTCTGGTTCTACCGCTACTTTGAAAACGAGGAGAATCCGAACGAAGAGCCGGTGTTAAAATATATCGAGGACGATGATGAGTATGAAGCCGTCGGGGAGGCGTTCGACGAATATCTGGATTCGGTGGAATTTGACGAAATGGTCGATGATACGGAAAAAGAACCGCAGTAACGGTTCTTTTTCTATTTTACCGGCAGGATCGGATCGAGAAACCGCGATGGCCTGTCCTTTCCGTTCTCCTGTTCGCAGTAAAAAAGATAGAGCGTCTTTTTGGCCCTTGTCATTGCCACATAGAACATGCGGCGCTCCTCTTCTATCTCGTCCGGAGCAACGGCCTGTCTTGACGGAAGTTTCCCTTCGTTGACATCCGGGAGATAAACTGTCGAAAATTCGAGTCCCTTTGCAGCGTGCATCGTCATCAGCCGGATGCCCGGCCGCGGTCTGTCATAGACGCTGTTTTCAATTTCTTCCTGCTTTTCCTGGGCCAGCGCCCGGCATTGACTGATATAGTCATCCATTTCTGTAAAACCGGCGAACCGCTTTATCTCTTTCTGGAAATCATCCGCAATCTGCAGCAGCTTCCGGCTCTCTTCGACAGAATAGGTCTCTTTCAGATAATCATCGTAACCGATGACCTGCCTGATATAACGGACGGCGAGGTAAGGCCGCATCCTGCCAAGCTGTTCCAGGTCATGGAACAGTTCGCGGGCGACCTGCTGCATCCGGATATCGTTCTGATAATAGGCGAGCAGCTCCTTCAGAAAAATCTCGCCGCCCCTCGCGCAGTCTTTTCGCAGATAGCGAAGCGGCCTGTTCATGAACAGATGAAAAATCTCCCGCTTCCGGTTTCCGTTCGCAAATTCCAGATAGGCGAGCAGGTCTTTGACGACGAAATGGTCGTAGCGGCTTTTCAGCGTTTCTTTCATCACGAAAGGAATCTCCTGTAATAACAGCTTTTCCGCGAGAATGCCGCATTCATAGTTCGTGCGGTAAATGACCGCCGTTTCGGACAGGGCATCCGGCCTCGTCCGGACCGTTTCCTGCAGCATACGAAGCAGTTCTTCATATTCTTTCTCCTGGCCTGGAAAAGAGCGCATAACGACGCCCTCTCCCTTCTCATGCTCTGCCCGGATGCTTTTGGGAAAACGGTTTCCGTTGGCGGCAATGACCTGCAGGGATTTCTCGACGATCTGCGCATGACAGCGGTAATTGACATCTAACAATACCTGTTCGGCCGCCGGATAATCCGCTAAAAACTGCCGCATGATATCCGGTCTCGCGCCCCGGAAGCCGTAAATGGACTGATCGTCGTCTCCCACGATAAAGAGATTGTTTTCCGGCTGGGCCAGCATTCGGACGACCTGGTATTGCAGCGGATTGATATCCTGAAATTCATCGACCAGAATATGAGAATACCGCCCCTGCCATTCTTTCAGGACATTCGGGTTTTCCCGGAACAATTTCAGGCATAAAAGCCCCATATCATCGAAATCCATTTTATGGAATTCCACCAGATACCCGTTATAATCTTCATAAATCTCTTTCAGCTCTTCCTTTGCAAATAATCCTTCCGGCAGGCCGTCGAACCGCCCGCCGTTATTTTTTACCTGTCCGATCAGGCGGAGCGCGCCGTTTATCTTCTCATTTTCAGCAAGCAGCGGCGTCATAGGCAGCTGTAAGATCTGGGCCAGAAGGCCTCTTTTCTGTGTTTCCGTAATCAGGGTGAACTGACGATATTGTCTGGTCTGCTTCAGGATAGAATAAAAGACTGCGTGAAATGTGCCAAAGGCGACGAAGGAATTTTTTCCCTTTACAAGCTTATGGAACCGCCGCTGCATTTCGTCCGCCGCCGCTTTCGTAAAGGTGATCACCAGAATACGGGAAGGCTCTACGCCGCATTCCTGGATCAAATAGCGGATGCGCTGCGTAATTGTAAACGTCTTACCGCTGCCGGGCCCGGCAAGCACCTGCATGGGCCCGGCAGTGTAGGTGACCGCTCTCTGCTGGCTGGGACTGGTCGTAAATCCTTTCGCTTTTTGCTGTCTGGAGCCGGCTGTAACTTTTTGTTGTCTGGAACTTATCGTAAATTCAGGCATTCTGTAACTTTTCGATTCCCTTTCTGATTCTTCGGAGAGACTCTTCTTTTCCAAGAATCTCCATGATTTCCGTTGCGCCCGCGGGCGTCATCTGTTTTCCCGACACCGCGGTCCTGACCGGCCACATGACATAGCCGTTCTTGCATTCCTTCTTCGCGACATAATCGGTCAGCGTCTGATACAGGGCGTCGTTGCCGTAATCTTCCTGTGCCTCCAGAAGTGGAAGCAGTTCCTGCAGCACCTCCAGAGAAGACGCCTCGCTCGTTTTCATTTTTTTATGGGCATACATCTGCGTATCGTATTCCGGAAGCTTTTCGAAAAAATCTACCATTTCCCTGATATCCGGAAAAATTTCAATCCTCGTCTTGACCATCGCCGCAATCTTGCGCAAATCAAGGTCTTTTGTCAGGACTTCCTTCAAACAGGGCTCCGCCATTTCATAGAACCGCTCGAAATCCATCGCCTTCATGTACTCCCCGTTCATCCATTTCAACTTGGTATAATCGAAGACCGCAGGCGATTTGGAAATATGGAGGTAGTTGAATTTTTCCACCAGCTCTTCCAGCGTGAAAATCTCCTCCGTTCCTTCCGGGCTCCAGCCGAGAAGAGCGACAAAATTAACGACTGCTTCCGACAAAAACCCCTGTTCGATCAGATCCTCATAGGAAGAATGGCCGCAGCGTTTCGATAATTTCTGATGCTCTTCATCCGTAATCAACGGACAATGTACATATTTCGGCACTTCCCAGCCGAACGCTTCATAGAGGCGGTTATATTTCGGAGAGGAGGAAAGATATTCGTTCCCCCGTACAACATGCGTGATACCCATCAAATGGTCGTCCACCACATTGGCAAAATTATAGGTCGGAAAACCGTCCGACTTGATCAGGATCATATCGTCCAGTTCCGCATTATCCACGGAAATATCCCCGTAAATATCATCGTGGAAGACCGTTTTCCCCTCCGTCGGGTTGTTCTGCCGGATGACATAGGGCTTTCCGGCTTTCAGATTCGCTTCGATCTCTTCTCTGGAAAGGTGCAGACAGTGCTTGTCATATACATTGATTTCTTTTCCGGCCACTTCTCTTGTCAGCGTGGCAAGCCTGTCCTTATCACAAAAGCAGTAATACGCTTCGCCTTTGTCAATCAGCTCTCTGGCGTATTTCAAATATAATCCCTGCGCCTGCCGTTCGCTCTGCACATAGGGGCCGGAGCCTCCGTCCTTATCGGGGCCCTCGTCATGGATAAGCCCTGTTTTTTCCAACGTGCGGTAAATAATCTCTACGGCGCCTTCCACATAACGCTCCTGATCGGTATCCTCAATTCTCAAAATGAAATCGCCGCCTTCATGCTTTGCGATCAAATAGGCGTAAAGCGCCGTTCTCAAATTGCCGACGTGCATCCGTCCCGTAGGGCTCGGCGCATATCTCGTTCTTATTTTCTGCATGATCCTGGTTGCTCCTTTTCACTCGTTTTTCAAACAAAACCGCGTTCGGTGATTCTGTCAGACGGACTTATTCGTCCCGGTCCCGGGAATTTTCTGTGCTGCCGCCGCTTTGAAACTGCCTACCGCTTTTGCCGCCTGCGGAATCGCAATATTCGTGCCGGCACCAGCAATACAGCCGCCCGGACAGGCCATTCCTTCGATTAAACAGCCGTTCTTCTTTCCGGCTTTGGCAAGCATCAGTATTTTCCTGCATTCGGAAAGGCTTTCCGCATGTTCGATATTAACTTCCACGTCGGGATAATACTCCCGGACACATTCCTCAATGGCGCTGGCAACACCGCCGGCAACACCGTACCCACGGCCCGCTCCTGTCGCCCCTTTTAATTCGTCGAGCGCCTGAATCTCTTTTAACAAAATGCCTTTGGCCTCGAACATACCGGCAAGCTCTTCAAAGGTAATGACGAAATCCACATCGGACCGTATCGTCCGCCGGGAAGCCTCCAGCTTCTTGGAAGCGCAGGGGCCGATAAAAACGACCTTCGCGTCGGGATGCTCTTTCCTGATAACGCGTGCCGTTGCCACCATCGGCGTCAGGGCGTTCGATATTTTATCGATCGTTTCCGGGAAAAATTTCCTGGCCAACACCGACCACGACGGACAGCAGGATGTTAAGCTGAACGGAAGGTTCCCCGTCGCGACCTCTTTTGCATAATGCTCCGCTTCTGCAAGAGCGCCCATATCCGCGCCGATGGCCGTTTCATAAACGTCGAAAAAGCCCAGCTCTTTTAATGCGGTCTTCAGCATATCCGGCGTCACATCCGGACCAAACTGTCCCACAAAAGCGGGCGCCACCTGCGCGATGATCTTCTGGCCGGATTGAATGGCACGGATCAGCTGAAAAATCTGCGATTTGTCTGCAATCGCTCCGAAAGGGCAGTTCACCATGCACTGGCCGCAGGAAACGCACAATTCATTATTGATGACGGCCCTTCCCTTTTCATCGTTCTTAATTGCATTGACGCCGCAGGCTCCGGCACAGGGCCTTACCTGATGGGATATCGCGTCGTAAGGGCAGATTGCCTTACATTTTCCGCATTTGATACATTTTTCCTGATCGATAACGGATTTCCCGTTTTTCATGGAAATCGCATTCCGCGGGCAGACCTCCCGGCACGGATGCGCCACGCAGCCCATACACTTATCCGTTACCTGATAACGGTTCTCCGGGCAGGCATTGCACGCCGACGGAATGACCTGCATGAGCGGCGGTTCATAATATTTCTCGGAAATATTGCTCTCTTCCAGCCCCTGTGTTAAATGAACAGGCTGATTCTCCGGCCTGAGGGACAGTCCCATCGCCAACCGGAGCCTTTCGCGCGTAATCGCGCGCTCCCTGTATATGCTTTCATACTCCGACTCATCATAATCCACAATTTTATAAGGCAGAGCTTCCATATCGTCTTTTAAATTTTCAGAAGTATACGCCAGATTGGCCACTTCCTTAAAAATCCGGCGTCTGTTCCTACGAACCTGGGTATCAATTCCTCTCATACGCATGACCTCACTTGTATCTCTATTTTTGCACAAACCGATGCGGAAGTCAACAACCCGGTAATTATGCTTTTCTCCGCCGGAACCAGATGATAAATCCCGCGGCGAGCAGGCATATGGGCAGAACGGCGACTGACAGCAGACCGGTGATGGCGGCCGTTCTTGTCGAGAATGTCAGCACAGGGGAATAGAGCTTCATCGGAATGAGAATCGTTCCTTCCTCTTCCACGAGCGCGCCCATGATATCGCCGAAAACCCTGACATTGCTGCCGGGCACAATACTGTCGGCATCTTCCGTAAAGAAAAATTCCACGGCCACGATGACGCCGTTCGATATTTCGTTATTTCCCACCGTTTTTTCCGCCCGCAGCGCGATGACGAAGGGACCTTCCGTATCGTTTTCCGTTCTGCCGAATTCCGTCACGATTTCCAGCTCTTCCTGCTGATACGCCTTACTATATGATGTCCCGCTTGTCTCAAGCAGGGGCACATAGACAATATCCTCTGCAGTATCATCATAGAGAAGCCCCTGTGCATAAGGGGTAAAAACGACGGCGCCGGCAACGCTCTGCGTCATTTCATCGTCTAGGATGCGCGGAAATATCAGATAGGGAATCTGTCCGTAATAGGCATCCGCATTTTCCTCCAGAACAATGCCCTCCGTAACGGATATGCCGTAATAATCCAGAATCCGTTCAAAATTCGGAAGCTCCGTATCCGTCCACGCCGGAATGATAATGGCGTTCCCGCCTCTTTCCAGATAGGCAGTGATCTTATCCACATCGTCTTCCGAATAATCGTTTAGCGGCGCGTTCAAAATGACGGCCTGTGCATCCTCCGGCACTTCTTCCACCGATAACAGCAAAAGCGGCTCGCATTCGATATTCTTTTTCTGAACAGCCTGCTGGAACTGCCCTTCCAGCTCCAGTTCGTTATGTCCGCCGACAGCATATACTTTCGGCATCGTATCCGTTGTGACATATTCCAAAGCGGAAACGATCTGTCCCTCTCCGTCATAACCGGTAATCTGATATTCATAATAAGAATTATAACTGTATCCATACATATTGTAATAATCAACAACCCTGCTGCGGGCCGGCCCAACGACGATCAGACTGTTGGCATCCGGCTCCGTTTCCGCATAATTGGAATAAAACTGCGGATTGACGAGCGGGTCCACATAAGTCACCGTAAGATGCTCCGATAACGCTTCCAGCTTCCGAAGCGTCTTATCCAGATTTTCATCCTTATATTCCCCGCCCGCCATCACATAGATGCGGATATCTTCTGTCAATCCCGATACGAACGCTTTCGTTTCCTCCGTCAGCGTATACATTTTATTAGAAGTAACATCCAACGAACGCATATTTTCCGGCATTTTATCCGCCAAAATATTGACCATAACGGTCAACACCGCCGTTGCCAATATCAATCCGGCATTGAAAGCGCCGGTCTTTAAGCCTCCGCCCGATGCGCTGTATCTTCTTTTCTGAACGGATTCCGCCGCACAGAATAAGAAAAACAACGCCATGGAGACATAGTATACGGCCGACGGTATATACAGACTGCCCCCCGTCATCGCATCGAACCGTCCCGCCATATCGAAAAAGCTTAAAATCCGGGTTAAAAAATTGCCCGTCTGAGAAATCATACTGCAGATTCCTGACATCAGATAACCGAGGAACAGTACGGCAAAGGTAAGAACCGCCGCAATCACGGGACTCTCCGTTAAAGAAGAGAAAAATAGCCCGGCCGCCAGCGCAAACGCTCCGTACAGAAAAAATCCAAGCAGGGCCGTATAAGAGACGCCCATCCGGAATTCCCCGAAAAAAGACAGGATAAGCGGCGTTATCCCGACGACGGCGGCCGGAATCGCATAAACTGTCAGCAGCGCCAGATATTTTCCGAGAATGATTTTGATAACAGAAACCGGCGCGGTCAGAATCAACTGGTCGGTTTTCTGCTTCCGTTCCTCTGCAAGGCTCCGCATCGACAGAATCGGAATCGCAAACTGGAGCGGAAGAATATTTCCCTGCAGCACATAAACAATGCTCGGTTCGCCATAAAGCATGACAAAATAAGTAAAATAAATCCCCATCATCAGAAACATCGCCGCAAGATAGAGCCAGCCGATAAAAGAGTGAAAAAAAGCTTTGACTTCCCGCTTATAAATTGCCGCCATCTTCTGCCTCCTCCTTTTCCGGCATCTGTGTCAGTTGTAAGAAAATATCCTCCAGAGACTTCTCGACCCTGCTCATGGACAAAACAGGCATATCATGGCTCGTAAAAGCAACGGACAGCGCGCTTCGGATATCCGTGCCGCCTTCTGTAAGAATCCGCATCTGAATACAGCCATCTTCCGGCGCTTTTTCAAAAACACAGGACCGGATATGCGCTATTCCTGCAAGCAGCTCTTCCGCCTTCTCCCGGCTTCCCTGCGCGGTCATTTCAATTTCCACTGATTTTTTAATCCGTTTCCTGAGCCCTTCCGGTGAATCGCCCGCTATCAAACGGCCCTCTGCAAGAATGATAATATGGTCGCATATCGTATCCACCTCGGATAAAATGTGAGAGCTCAAAAGAATCGTGTGCTCCCCCGCAAGCTTTTGAAGCAGCGTTCTGATCTCAAGAATTTCCCGCGGATCGAGTCCGGCCATCGGTTCGTCCAATATCATGACCTCCGGATATCCTATCATGGCCTGTGCGAGTCCGGTCCGCTGCCTGTAGCCCCTGGAAAGATTTTTAATCAGACGGCTTTCCACATCCGTCAGCCCGGTCAGACGCATAATTTCCTGAACCTGCTCCCTTCGTCCGCTCTTAGGCACTTTCTTCAATTCCGCCACGAAATGCAGATATTCGAACACCGTCATATCCGGGTATAAGGGGGGAACCTCCGGCAGATATCCGATATGGCGCTTCGCCTTTTCCGGTTCCATAAGCATATCGGCCCCGCAGATTTCTATCGTTCCTTCCGTAGCCGCCAGATATCCCGTTATCATATTCATCGTTGTCGTTTTTCCGGCCCCATTCGCTCCCAGGAAACCGTAAATCTGCCCCTTTGGCACTTCAAAAGACAAATGGTCCACCGCAGCATGATGTCCATATTTTTTTACCAGGTTGTCTACTTTTATCAAAAAAACGCCTTCTTTCTCTCACGCTAAGAACGTGAGACCAATTATAACATATTATATTATTAAAATCATTATGAATCTTTTATGAAAATTTTCTGGAAAAATTTTCGCAAAGAGAAAGGAACTCTATGGAGATGAGAGATTACAACTTCAATAAAGATTTTGACAGATTCCCCGTAGCTATGGCCTATGTGCCCTGGCAGCGTCTGACCAATATTTATGAAGATCTGAACGAGGCGCTGGAGAATGGAACGATCTTTCCGGAACTGAACAAACCTTTTATGGGAAGGAGATGCTGCTAATGGCCAGAAATTTGAAAAACGAACAGGAAAAGCTGCTTCACAACATCCGGCTGATGGGCTTCGTCATCGTGGAAATGAACGAATATCTGGACACTCATCCGGACGATACGGAAGCCATCGATTATTTAAGACATTATGTGCGCATGAAAAATCAGGCGATGCGCGAGTACGCATCCAAATACAGTCCGCTCACTATGGCAACCGCAGACGCGTCTTCCTGTAAGGAGTGGACCTGGGCAACAACGCCGATGCCGTGGGAAGGAGGCTGTAACTAATGTGGAATTATGAAAAGAGATTGGAATTTCCGGTAAATATCACGAGCCCGAACGCGATGCTGGCGCAGGCCATCATCAGCCAGTACGGCGGCCCCGACGGCGAAATGGGGGCATCCATGCGTTATCTGTCACAGCGTTATTCCGCGCCTTACAGGGAGGTGGCCAGCGTGCTGACGGATATTGGTGTATCGGTAGCAAAATTGCGCATCAGAGGTTTAAAGTGTATTCCGGAAAGGCGAAGATTCCGGAGTTTTATGATTTTTCAATAATCTCCATAGAGAGAATATCAGTGTGGTAATCGTCATTTTTACCATGAGAACAGATAGCGAGTTTCATACCAAAAGGAACGTTTTTCAGCCATACCTCTACGGTCTTATCATGATAGATAATCATTTTATCGAGGATTTCCCGATACAGACTTTCGTTACTCTCATCAAAGGATATAATCTCGTCCAGTGCGCTTAGATAGCTTTCATATTCGTGCGATTCCGCTGCATTTATCTTATCCTGCCTCCCCGCAGCATTCAATGATTCCGAGAGTGCAGCAAGCTGTTCATCATACCATTTTGTCTGCTCCTGCAAGTCAGACCTGGTAATCAGACCATCCACCATCAGGTCAATCGCTTTCCTTTTCCTGGCTGCAAGCGCATCCATTTTCGCCTGAATACGTTTCGTGTCCGGCTTTTTCCCGGTTATGCCTTTGATTTCCCTGATTTCCTGCGTGATTTCCCGTTTCAGTTCTTTTTGGTTCGTCTGAAGCTGACAGATACAATAATACATACAGGTAAGCAATGTTTTTTCGTTGACGGAACCGTTGTCGCAACCGATTTCATCTCCAAAAGAAGTCATCTTTTTTGTCCCGTGGCCAGCAGCGGCATAGCATCTCCACGCCTTATAAATCGTACCGTTTTTCAGCTTTTTCGTTCTGCTCACATAACGCTGTCCGCATAAACCGCAGCAAAGCTTTCCGCTGCACCAGTAGCGGTTGCTATGCTTTGACCTGATATCTTCTGACGGGGAGCGTCTCAGAAGCTCTGCCTGCGTCCGATTCCATAGTTCTCTGCTAATGATCGGCTCGTGATGGTCTTTCAGATAAATCATTTCTTCATTACCTCGATTGTATTTTTTTGCATGTGTCAAGTAATTCGGTGTATAGGTCTTTTTTTGACACAGGTCACCAACATATTTTTCATTTCTCAAGACTCTCAGAATAATTGTGTTCGACCATAATTTAACCCGCACAGGGCGCATACCCTCTTCCATCAGCTCCCTTGCGATTACATGAGTGCCCTTGCCTTCATTCGTGAATTTATGGAAGATAGCGCAGACAATGGGAATTTCCTCTTCGTTGACAGATAATCCCCCGTTTTGGACGGTGTAACCCAGCATATCACGCCCAAAAACCACGCCCTGTTCCATGCGGCGCTTTTGCCCCCACTTCACACGTTCGGAAGTTTTACGGCTTTCTTCCTGTGCAATACTTGCCATAATCGTCAAACGGAGTTCACCGTCCGCATCTCTGGTATCAATGTTGTCAATGGTAAATACAACGCCGATTCCTTTATCTTTGAGTTTTCTGGTGTAGGAAAGCGTATCAACGGTATTCCTTGCAAAACGGCACACCTCTTTCGTCAAAATCAGATCTATGCCGCCCTGCATTGCTTCCTCAATCATTGCGTTAAATCCGGCACGCTTTTTTGTCTGCGTCCCACTGATACCCTCGTCATAATACACATCATTTAATACCCAGTCTTCATGTTGGTTAATATAATCCGCAAAATAGCGGCGTTGACTGATTAAGGAATTTGTCTGGTCATCTTTGTCTGTTGAAACCCTGCAATATGCAGCGACTCTAAGTTTAGTATAATGATGTGAAGCTTCGTTTTTCATACAGTGTCCTCCTCCCTGAAAGGACACATCACCGTTTACAGTATCATCCGACAGGTGGTGATGCGCAAATAAAATATTATGTATTTCTTTCAATCAATTCATTTAGCTGCGCATCAGAAAGATAATCTCTATCATACAATTCATGATAAATGCCTCGTTTAAGAACCTTTTTTATATCAAGTTTCTGCGCATCTGTAAGGCGTAAATCCATATCCTTATTCTCCTTGTTTTCGAGATATTCTGATTCCGTTTTTGGCAAGTCATACCTCTTATAAAGCCCGATTATTAGAATGTATGAATGCTTTTCTGAAATAATCCAATAAACCATGCTGTGACAGGAATTTTTCAGCCGGTTTCTTAAACATTCGCAGCTCATGCAAGCCCTCTGATACAGACACTTCCCCAGCTTACCGAAATAATGAACGTCATGTCCCGACAGGCAGAGGAAGTGCAAAAATTATTGAAGAATCTATGTTTGCAGATATTGAAAAGTGCGGAATGATTCCAGACAAAAAGGATATACTGCTTTAATAAGGAAATGTCAAAAAATAATTTTTGACGGTTCCTGACAACAGCATACCCTTTTGCTTTTGCATAACGCAATAAACGGAAATTTAATTTATTACAACTCACTGCCCAAATCACTGACAATAAAACTGAGATTGCATTGAAAATAACTCCGTATATAATCCACCTTTACTGTACAATTCGTCATGCGGCCCATACTCAATTATCTGCCCATTACTAAACACCGCTATTACATCACAAAATTTAGCGCTTGACAGTCTATGCGAAATATATACTGCGGTTTTCCCCTGAACCATTTCATTAAATTTCTGATAAAGCTCATATTCCGCTTTCGGATCCATAGCTGCAGTCGGTTCGTCTAATAGTACGATAGGAGCATCTTTATATAAGGCACGAGCCAAAGCAAGTTTCTGCCCTTCTCCTCCCGATGGTTCAAATCCCTCTTCGTCAAAGTTCTTAAAAACAGAAGTGTCAATGCCATTTTGCAGCTTACGCAGTTTTTCGCCAAACCCTACATATTCAAGAATATCTCTTACCCTGTCTTCGTCCATAGGCTGTGCAAGTGCAACATTATCTTTGATGGAAAATGAAAACAGCCTGTAATCCTGAAATACTGATGAAAAAAAGCTCATATATTGATCATAATCTATTTTTTTGATATTCACTCCATCCAAAAGAATTTCACCTTCCGTTGGATCATACATTCTGGTCATCAATTTGACAAATGTTGTCTTTCCGGCACCGTTTTCCCCAACAATGGAGAGTTTCTGGCCAAAGGGAATTGTGATATTGATATTTTTCAGAGCATATACATTGCTGCCGGAATATTTGAAACTGACATTTATGAATTCAATAAAATGATTTCCGTTCACATCAATCAGTTTATCGCCCTCGCGCAGTGTCCTGGGCAGATTCAGGTATTCATCAAGTTTGTCATAGTAAGTGTCATACGCCTGAATTTCTATTAAGCTGTCAAGCACCTTGCGGAATGCAATGGAAAACGTTGTAACTGCACCTGTATACATGGTAAACGATCCAATTGAAACAGTACCGCTGACCACGCAGTATATTAAATAAGCATATGCTATGCCCTGCTGAACAAACGTAAAAACCGCGCCAAAAAAACCTGAGACAATAAATCCGTCATTCTGCTTCTTCCGGTTCTCGTTTACTTTTGTAAAATAGTTCCTCTCCCTGTCAAGCAGCCACTTCCCAAGAGAATTTAATCGGATCTCCTTTGCCAGACTATAGTCCTCAAACAGACTTGCATAATACGTCCAGCCTCTTTGGTCTTTGATGATTTCTTCCGACAATCTGAACGCATTTTTCTTAGCTCTTTTCTCAATTAATGCGCCCAAAATAATCAGTAAAATAAACAGGACCAATATTCTTAAGTCAATAGCCGCTATAATAGCAGCTATTCCGGTTAATGTAAAAATCTGGCCAAGTGCATTCAGTGAACAGTCGAGCAAATACCCAAATCCATGCCAGTCACAGTATAAGAATTTATTAGCCTTTTTCTGCATATCTAAGAAATTCGGATCTTCTAATCTCTCAAAATCAGCCTCTGCCAGATGTTTATGCAGGTCGCTGTCAAACTCTGAGTTGACTCTGCATCGTCTGCTAAATCCATCCCAACTAAAAAATTCAGAGAATATGGTCGCTGCTGCAGTATAGACAACCAAAATGGAAACGTATGCAAGCAGCTTACCTGCTTTTTGGTTTCCCATTAATTCATCAATTATTAATTTGGGCATTATCGTGGCAACAATCGGTATCAGCGAGTTGATAAATTGGTAAAGAACTCTCCAGAGAATATATCTTTTATCATATTTCCAGCCGTTTTTTATAAAAAATACGATTCCTTTATACATATTATATTTTCCTCCATGTTATGAATTTCAGGCATAAAAATAGCTGTAAAATTGCACAACATATAGAGATAGCCTTACTATCTCCCTGGAAAATCATGGTTTGCGTATTTTACAGCTATCTACATAACAAAAGGTTTAAATGCATAATTTTTTATACGCATTCTTTGATACCCCCTTATCTATATATAAAAGCATTTAAAAGTAATTAATTTGATTATATCATGAATTATCATTTTGTCAAACGTTAGGTGCCTTACATAACTTTAAGATGTGCCATTTCGATGCCGATATAGATAGAGAAGCCCCTGAAATGTTTCATCTCAGGGGCTGACGCTTTCTTCAGGCATCACCCTGCGGACGGTTTACGCTTTTTGCCACCGTATAGCTCCATTTCAGAGGAAGCAGATTCAAATAAACATCAATGCTATCCTTGTCAATAACCACCATCCTGTCTAAGATTTCTTTATAGAAATGATCTTCGTAATCCACGCCGTTTATCAATTCGTTAATCGCAGCCGTAATCTCCGAAATAACCTCTTGCTGTTGCTGAATGATTTCCCGCTGTTTATCAGTACTGTCTATGACGGATTGCAGCCCGGCAATCTCATTATCACATTTTGCCCTTGCCGCTGCATATTCATCTCTGGTAACATCGCCCGACATATAAAGCTCTATCAGATTGCTGCGTCTTCCCTCAATGGTCTTAATCTGTGCCTTCAGCTTCCCGGAATCCGTATCAGTGGTATCCATCGCAATAACAGATTCAATAATGGAAATCAAATTGTCCATAATTTTCTTCTTATTATATTGCAGGCTTTTCGTCACAAGATACATGATGTGGATTGCATCTTCGTTTCGTATGCTTAAACCTCTGCATCCGACTTGATTTCCCGCTTTATCAACATGGGGGCTTCCATGCCTTGCGGCTTCAAGACACCGCCAAACCTTATAACGGCTTCCGTTTTTTCGGGTTTTATATCTTGCCACATAACTTGAACCGCAATACCCGCATTTGATTTTCCCGGAAAAAGGATAGCGGCTGCTGTGCTTTGCCTTGCCTGTCTGGGATAAAGAACGCTCATCTAAAATACGGTTTGCTTCTTCAAACATTTCACGGGAGATTATCGGCTCGTGGTGGTCTTTGATAATAATAAATTCCTCCTGTCCGCGGTTATATTTCTTTTCATGTGATAAAAAGTCGGGTGTATATGTCTTTTTCTGCACCAAATCACCGCAATATTTTTCATTACGGATGATGCGGAGAATCACCGTATTCTGCCATTCTTTCACACGGCGCACAGGTTGTATTCCTGCTTCTCGAAGCTCACGGGCAATCACATGAGTTCCTTTCTTCTCATTGACAAACTTGTGAAAGATAAGACGGACAATTTCTGCTCCTTCCTCATTGATATACATTTTGCCATCTTTCACATCGTAGCCTAACATACTACGCCCGAACACCACACCCTGCTCCATCTGGCGTTTCTGTCCCCATTTCACACGTTCGGAAGTCTTACGGCTTTCTTCCTGTGCAATCGAGGACATAATCGCAAGCCGAAGTTCCGCATCGCCGTCCATCGTGTTGATGTTATCATTCATAAAGATAACGCCCACACCGTGCTTTTTGAGGTCACGGGTATAGTAAATGCTGTCAAGAGTATTTCTCGCAAATCGGGAGATTTCCTTTGTTACAATCAAATCAAAATCACCGTTTTTTGCACACGCAATCATGCGGTTAAATTCTTTCCTTTTTTTGGTATTCGTGCCGGAGATTCCTTCGTCAGCAAATACTTCGTAAAGCTCCCAATTGAGATTCCGCTCTATATATTGTCTGAAATACCGCTGTTGACTTTCAAAGGAATTTGCCTGGTCTTCATTGTCCGTAGAAACACGGCAATAGGCAGCAACTTTTCTCTTCGTGTGCTGTACTAATCTCTCCTGATTTAGAGTTTCATATTTATCTATTGACATTAAGAAACATCTCCTTTCCCGACAATTCTTTGCCGTATTTTAAGTATAAATGATAAAAAATAACGTGTCGAATGTGCAAATATCTTTGAATATACAGAAAACCTTCCACCGGCAGCTTTTCTGCATACCAGGGTATGTAAAAACGCCAGGCGATTAAGCCTGACGCTTCTTTTTCTGCTTTAAACTGTATTGTTTTTCAAGCTCAGGTAAGCAGCGTTCCCGCTGCGATGCAGTCAATAGGTTCCGTTTTTCTAATGATAAAAGGATTGACTTTTGAAAATTCATAAGAAATGCAGCGTGTTCCTGTTCGTTCAATTCTGGAACTGGCTCGCCGACATAAACAAATTCTCTATGTTTCAACAGGCAGCACCTCCCTCATTCCACTATATGAACTAATGATTGTACCATATAACGAGAGAGCTAATCCTTTTTTATGCTAAGTCCGATGCCGATTGCCAATTTCCTTATTTATCTTTACTTTCAAATCTTAAACACCTCCTTTGGGGCATAAAAAACCGCCACTTAGGTGCTATAACGGAGCTTTAACATCTTTTCCCTGCGGTTATAAGTCCCAATATCCATCACCACTAAATCCCCCTCGCCGTTCTTGGTAAGGAAAACTGGCTCTGCGGTCTTTCTGCACTGCTCGGCAATCTCATTGTAATTCTGTCGGATTGCTGCCGATGGGGAATATTCATAGCGACACCTCCTCGAATCAACAGTAGCAATATTCTGCCCATATTATAGTTTCATGCAATGAAATCAACTTAAGCATCCAGGGATCCTTTCTTTATTATGCCATTTTGCAATAAAACTCCATTCTTTTTGCCACTCATCCTCGTTCACAATCGCATCAAAGACAGGCTCAAGGAATTTTTGTATTTCCTCAATGACTACCGAAAACTCAAGCGTATCCTTCTTAATATTCCTCAGAAAGTATTTCCAACGTTTCTGCATATCTGCATCCTCGGCGAGTGAAAGAATACGGATGAAGCTGTCTCTGTTATGAGGCGTCCCACGCCGTTCCAATGTCCGGGCAATCGCCGTCTGCAACCTCACCCCATCAAAATCAAACGTCCTTGCCAGATAATAAATATCATAAAAATCTTTCATCCTGCCTGTTAGTTCAAACCGCTGTAAAATAGCGTCAAACTTTTCAGCAATTGTACTTTCAAGAGAATATGTCATAATAACAGGCTCTTCAAAACCGGGAAGCTGTGTGCGAATTGTCCGTTCTTCAGCATGTGGAACAATCACATCCCCGACTCCTATGTCCACATTGAACGGAACACGGACATTTTTTATCTTTCCAATAATCTGAGTACTGATGCCGTGATATTTCCTCTGTGGTGAAATTTCCTCAAATCCTTTGGCCGTCATCTCAATATAATCATTGCCCGTAGGTGTATCAAGAATTTCTGTAATGAGGGATTTTACCTCATCCAATGAATGGGAAACGCCGCGAAGCAGAAAATCCACATCAATCGTTGTCCGGCTTTCAAAATTGGTAAGCGTATAGATAAACAGTCCGCCTTTGAGAATAAGAGTATCTTCATATCCAGACTTTGAGAGTTTCCGCAAAAATTCCTCCTGCATAAAAAGCTGTAGGCACTGCTGATAGCTGATGCCAGCCGCTTTTGCTTTATTCTTAAGTTTCGCTAAAACAGATGCTGCAATATCAGCCATCACAACCACACTCCAATCAGATCTTTGGCCCGCTTTTGCACACGCAGTCTTTTTGCATATTCCATAAGATTCGGTATGTTTTTCTTCGTATCTTTCACATAACCCTGTATTGCTTTATTAAAAATTTCTTTATCCATCTTATTCATATTCCGCAGTACATCACATATCGTGCGGTCTCGGTCATAGATACGAACCTTCCAAAAATCAATTTGTCCCTCAGTTTCGCCCAATGTAACCAGTTCTGGCTCGACACGGTATGCTTTTATAAATGGATAATCAATTTTAGTCCTTTGCCTGGAAACATTTCTGTCAATTGCAAAATTCCATTCAGCAGGGTTTCTATCACTATATCCATAATAGAATACTGCTGTTTCCATACAAAGCACCGCATCGGGAAACAAATGGTTAATCATTACAACTTCACTTTCTCCGTAATCCTGAGTCCAGTGATAGCATCCTCTTCTAATCCTCTCAATCAGACCCTCATCCAGGAGCTGTTTAATGTCCGCATAGTACAACTTTGCTTCCAACAGTTCAGCAGTGGTCATTATATAGTGATGTCGATTGAACAGCTTTCTTACATTTTTTATATCATTCTCATGAAGCATTTTATCACCTCTACTTAATCAACCTCAAATCCCATCATCATGTGAGTGTTTTACTATATTATATTCTATGCATCAGGCAAAATCAATAATAGTAAAACAAACATCTTTAAAGTCGATTCGTGTGTAGTTTAATATAAAAAATCAGCGCGTCTCAATATCCACAGACAAGCTGATTTTCTCAAATTCCATAGCTGGGATAAACATCTCTTTTGGCTGTTACATAGAGATTTATCCTCCTTGAAGTGTCGTAATCCTCGATAGAATAAGGCTTTTTGACATCCCCCGCATTCTCATTTTCATTGTACTTCCTGATTCTTTCAGAAGTCGAAAAGCTATGTACCAAAAAGCCCACCGTATCATGCTCGTCCGGGGATATGGTAAGTGGAACATTACCGATGCTTCTCTGGGCACCGAAGAACTCGCCCATTTGGAGATTGTCGCGACGATCATTCATCAGCTGACGAAGGGCTTATCAATGGAAGAAATCGAGAATTCCGGATTTGCAAATTATTATGTAGATCACACAATCGGCATCTGGCCGCAATCCGCTGGCGGTTTCCCTTTCAGCGCGGCACAGTTCCAGTCAACGGGGGATATTATTACGGATTTGATGGAGGATATGGCGGCGGAGCAAAAAGCACGCTTAACGTATGATAACATTTTACGCCTCATCCACGATCAGGAAGTATGCGAACCCATTAAATTCCTGCGCGCAAGGGAAATCGTGCATTTCCAGAGATTCGGCGAAGCCCTCCGAATCGTCCAGGACAGACTGAATGAAAAGAACTTCTACGCATTCAATCCCGGTTTTGACTGCAATGGCCAAAAATCAGATTAGGGTCTGCCCTCAAATCTGCAAAGTAAACGAAAAATCGAGTAGGAGGCTAGTCAACTAATGACTAGCCTCCTACTCGATTCCTCTGAGCAATCCGCCACCGTGTGAACAGCTAAATGCAGGCCGCCCTCCCGCATGGCATTATTTTTTGACCACCGGTATCCACACTTCGTACTTTGCATTCTGCGGATCGGGATTCAGATACACCTCGATATCCGGCGCGTCAGCATATTCATAGCCGGAGGTCGGAAGCCATTCCGTCACGATCCGCTGCTCTAACTCCTGAACTGACTGGTTCGTTCCGGAACCCGGAAAAATTGCCCAGGTTGACGCAGGTACGATATACTCCTCGAATGAATCATCCCTCTGTGTACTCGCGGCCGCAATAAAATATTTCCATTCCTCTTTGTCATTGCACACGCTGACACCCAAAATTCCCATCGGCGGCGCATCCATCATGCCTGCCAGCTTTTGAAGAGTTCCGTCTCCCGCTGCTTTCATCCACATATCCGGAACGATCGTAAAATTTTTCCCGATTTCTTTAAAAAGCGGCGCCGACACTCCGATAATCCGAAAAGCTTCTTTTGTCTCAATGCGATAATCCATTTCTACTGCTCCCTTCACGGAAATCTTAAAGGAAACCGGAGGAAAGGTTTTGACGGATACCCCTTCCTTTCTGACCGCAGAAGGCGCGACTCCATGCACGCTCTGAAATGCCCTGTTGAACGCTGTCGGTGAGTTATAGCCATATTTTTCCGCCACATCGATTACCTTGACATCCCCGCCCTGTAAATCGACTGCGGCCAACGACATTTTTCTTCTTCGGATATACTCGGCCAGCGTAACGCCCGCCATATAGGCGAACATCCTCTGAAAATGATAAGCGGAACAGCAGGCGATCCGGCCCAGCTGCCCATAATCGATTTCATCCGTCAAATGCGCTTCGATATAATCCTTGCTCTGATTCAGTCTTTCAACCCATTCCATTTAAGCTCTCCTGTCCTTTTGTTTATTGTCTCTTTCAGTATACGGGATTTTTCAGGACATTTCCTCTCTATGCCTGCACAAAAATGAGAGGTCATCCTTCTGCAGCCATAATACCTCATTCTTTCTTTACAATAGAAAATTCCCCAGCAGACTGTTTGACAGACCTCCGTTCATCACATTGCCGTAAGCCGCCGAGGCTAATGTCCCAAGACTGCTCTGACCGCTTAACAATCCCTGCGTCAGATAGTTCGATAAACCATTCTGTCCCGCCAATATCGTATTCCAATAACCGCTTTGTGTCAATAGAGGATTCGCCGCATAAGAGGAGCCCGCATAAAAAGACGGATACAAAGCGGAAATTCCCGATGCGCTCGTTTTTACCGGAATCCTCTCTTCATGACAATCCTCCGGCGATACGCCGATCACCTGGCAGCCGATCGCCTTTGTCCCCGCAATCTCTTTTCCATAGCAGTGCTCTTTAATCTTACTCAGGACTTCTTTTTCCCAGGCCGGATCGCTCTTCATCCTCTCAAAGGCATCTTCTTTGATGACCAGCGTATCGGAAAGATAAGGAGAACGAGCATAGGCTTCCGCCTGGACCGCCGCCACCTCGCCGCGAAACCACTGTCTGTATCCGCTCATCGTCATCCCGCTTTTTTCTTTTGCGGAAACCGACTGTTGTTTTCCGCTTTTTTGATAACAGGAAGGCTGCGTAATGATCATATCGCCTTCCTGAACCGATGCGGAACCGACTGCCGCATTCCGTTTTTCCAGTGCCTTCCGCATCGCCGTATCGTAACGGTACGTCTTTACGTCAGCCGTCCCTGCCCCGCTGTTTTTCTGCGTATGGGAAGCAGCGCCGCCCATTCCAAGCGAATTAATGTACATATAAATAACCATTCCTTTCTCTCAGCCCGCGGCATTTGCTGCCGCAAGGCACAATATTCGCAATATAAACGAGTTCATATATGATAAATTATTTTTTACAGTAATCCTCTATGTCAGGGCAGTTTACTGCGATGACACCGCGCCGGGAATTTCAGATTCCCGGCGGCGCTCATGGCATATCCCCGGCTCTGACTCAAATTGCCGGTTGGAAATAAGCTATCAAGCTTATTTTTCAATCTGTTCTCTTTCTTTCTGCGCCGTATTCTGCATCATAACGGACAGAGTAAAGACTCTGCCGTTTACCGACCAGTCCACCGCGCCATGATATTTTTGAACGGCATTCCTGATATTGACCATTCCGATGCCGTGCGCTTCCCTGTTCGTTTTGCCCGTTACCGGGAACCCGGTTTGCGCTTCCCGCCTCACTTCTCCGTCGAAACTGTTTTCCACCTCAAGAAAAAACATATTTCCTTTCCGGAAAGACGACAGGCGGATAAAAAGTCCGGTTTCCCTCTCCTGTTCATGCAGCCGCCCGCATGCTTCCAGCGCATTGTCCAGCGCATTTCCAAAAATCACGCCCATATCATAGCTCTGGATGTGGAACTGCACCGGAAACAGCAGCTTTTCCGCATCCAGTTTCAGCTCTGGCATCGTATGGCAGATTTCGTGATATTTCATGTTCAGTAAGGTATCGACTACCGCGTTTCCAGTCCGATACCGAAATTCCAACCGGGCAAAAGCCTTCTGAAACTCTGCCAGATAATCGTGCAGTCCGGCATCCGCCTTTCCCGCATCCGCACCGGCGGACTCCCCGGCCAGCAGCAAGGAAACGGTATTCTGCATATCGTGTTTCATACTGCGGATTCCGGCATAGATATGTTCTATCTCCTCTATATACTTCTGCATACTGCTTATCTGATTTTCCAGTATGACCCTGCCGCTCCGCTCTCTGCTTAGTGAAATCACATCCTGAAACGCTTTTACCCCGTAAAGGATCGACAAAAGCGACAAGAACAGAATCAGGGGCGCGAGGACGACAAGGACCGGATAGCGGTCGTACAGTAGAGTGGTCTTTTCATTATCGACGATAAACATCATGATGCGCAACAGCACACAGAACAACAGCCCTGCCATCCCCGGCGCCAGAAGAAAAAAAAGCTCTTTTCGATGCAGAATATATTCCTTATCGTGAAAGTTCTTTATGATATTTTTCAATACGCCATACAGCAATAACGCAGAAGTCGCGCATATCAGAAAAAGCATTCCAAATCCGCCCGCATATAGAATACCGATCAGCCCATCCGCCGAAAGCCTTCCTCTCTCCATATACCGCAGAGCAAACGAGGTCAGCAGATGATAGCCTTCCTGCCAGACCGTATAGGCGAACAGATAGGCGGTCTCATGAACAGCCAGGAATGTGATGGCCACAAAAATGAACGTCCGGCAGTCGCCTTTGTAAAAGCCGGCCGCAAGAAGCATCAGAAAAAAAAGAAGCAATGCCGTACTACAAATGACCCGCAGGCTTTCGTAATCCGCATTTTCGTAATGAGGCGCCGTTATCAGATTTTCCGCCTCCTGTATTCCGGCATAGAAAAAAATGACGGCCGCCCCCGTCCATTTCCGGCTGTTCAGCCGGCTTTTCAGAAAACTGTCGCAGAAAAGAAAGAGACAGTACCCCTCCGCCATATAAAAAAGCAGACAAAGTGATTCTTCCAGCGCCTTATACACAGATTGTCCCCCCATCCCGCAGATACCGCATATACCGTTTTACGAACTCCTGATATTTTTCTCTGGCCAGATAGATATTTTCTCCATTGTATACCGTAATCGTATCGCCCGTATACCCCGCAATACAGGAAAGATTGACGAGATATCCTCTATGACAGCGGTAAAACGGCTCTCCGAGCTCTTTTTCCAGCGCGTTCATCGTCGCATAAATTTCAATCGTCTCCCGCGCGGTATGAAGGAGCGCCTTTCTCTGTCTGCTCTCCACATAGAGAACCTGCGCCTTTTCCAGCCTGATGCTGCGGCCCTTCCGGCGGATGAGCAGCTGTTCTGCCTGCGCTTCTTTTCCGGCTTCTTTCCGTTTGATTTTTTCAACCTCTTCTACCGCTCTTTCAAAGACCTCCGCGAACTTCTCTTCCCGGAGCGGTTTTAAAAGATAATGAAAAGCGGCAACGTCGAACGCCTCGAAAACATAATCCTTGAGTCCGGTAACGAAAATCAGGACCGCGTCCTCTTTCCGTCCGCGGAGCGTCCTCGCGGTCTCGATTCCGTCCACCCCTTCCATCCGTATATCCAGAAAAATCATATCATAGTGTTTTGAAGCCGCCAGAAGCCCGCCGCCCGTCTCATAAAAATCGACAGCGTCAATTTTACCGGCCGTTTTCTGCTGCTGTATCAAATTCCGTAACTGTTCACAAAGTGTTTTTTCATCATCACATATCGCGATCTTCAAAGCTTCTGTCTCCCATCTGCACCGCAGCAGCCGATCTGCCTCCGCGACTGTTTTATAGTAAACGACATAACAAATTGCGCTTTCCGGCTCTTGCAAAAGCCATATAGGTAAGCTTTTACAAGTCCGAAAAGGCAATTTCTAATGTCGTTAACTATAAGTATACCTTATTTGTTGTGATTTGTGGGGAAAATGTCATGAAACCCGTCTGAAATGATACAAAATTCGTCTCGCAAGGCAAAAAAGACGACATCAGCCGCCAAGTGTTCCTCCGGGATATTCCATGTGTGAACCGAGACACTGGCGATACGTTTTACCGTACTCCTCCCAGAACTGATGTCATCTAATGATTCTATTGTACGCCGCCTTTCCTGAAATAGCAAGCCCTTATTCCTTCGACTCCGGCAGGCGCAGACGCAAAAACCGCTTCGCCAGCTGTTTCAGGTTAAAAGGCAGAATCGGATAAATATAACTTTGTCCCGATAAGGTCTTATTGCAGACGATGGACAAAATCAGGATAATAATCGCCGCCACATAACCGTATACTCCGAAGATTGCCGTCAGAATCAGGTTTAAGATCCGCATGAATTTTAACGCATAGCCGAGCTCATAGCTGGACTGCGTATAGTTGGCGATTGCAACGAAGGCCATATAGAGCATGACTTCGGAGTTGAACCACCCGCTGTTGACAGAAAACTCGCCGAGCACAAGGGCCGCCATAACGCTTAACGGCGTGCTCAGCATATTCGGCGTATTGATGGCCGCGAGCTTTAATCCGTCGATTGCAAGCTCCAGCAGCAGAAACTGCACGACGAGCGGTATATTGGAAGCCTCTTTTACCATGATGAACCGGAACGATTCCGGTATCCATTCCGGCCGCTGCATCAGGAGCAGAAAGGTCGGCGTGATCAAATAGGTCAACAGGCCGATCAGGAACCGCGAAAGCCGCAGATAAGTCCCTGTAATCGGGGGAAAATAATAGTCGTCCGCTTCTTCCACGATATCGAAAATCGAGGTCGGGACGATCATCGCCGACGGTGAATTATCGACCAGAATGATGATGTCGCCCTCTAAAATCTGCGCCGATGCCGTGTCCGGCCGCTCCGTGAATTTGAATTTGGGAAAAGGATTGAACCAGTTTCTCTGGTACAGGCATTCCGCCAGGCTTTCCTGATTCATCGTTAAAGCGTCTACCCTGATTTCCGAAATTCTTTTCTTTATTTTATCCAGAAACCTGTGATCCACGCGGTTATCCATATAACAGAGCACGATATCCGTCTGGGAGCTTTTACCCGCATTCATCATTTCCATGCGAAGTTCGGTGCTCCGTATCCTCCGCCGTATCAGCGCCGTATTGAAAACAACCGTTTCCACAAAGCCGTCTTTGGAGCCGCGCAGCGTCTTATCCTTTTCCGGCTCCGACACGCTTCTGGCCGGATAGGTCCTGGAATCGATCAGGACGCATCGGTCATAGCCGTCGATAAAAAGCGCAAAGACGCCGGAAAGGATATTATAAAAGATATCGCTCCATTTGTCTTTTAAGTCTACCTCCACATAAGGCGTCGCACGTTTAGCCATCTCATAGGCGCTTTCCGGCATATCCTCCGGTTTCAGATCGATGAAATACTGTAAAATCTTCATCATCAGTTCGTCTTTGCAGAAACCATCTATAAAATAGATGCAGGCCTGCCTTCCGCCCACACTGATTACCCGGTAAACGACGTCAAAACTCTTGTCCGGCTTTAATTGCTCCGCCAGATAACGCATACTCTCCTCTAACGAAGGCGTCATGATTCCCTGATTCGGCGTTTTCGTATTTTCCTGGTTCGATGCCCCCGCGTTTTCCTGATTCTGATTTGTATTTTGCACAGATAAAAACTCCTTCCGAAACATTTTTCTTAGTATGTTCCGGGAAGGAATTTTTTATTCCTCATTGCCATAGCATTGACATTATCTTATCGATCCGCCAAATCAGCGAATTATTTTATATCGGCTTTTGCCTTACTGTTTTCCCGTGCTTCCAATCCCGCCCCTGTCCGCATTGCCAAGACTCTCCACTTCATCAAAACAGATTTTCGGCTGGTTTTCCATAATGCGGAACTGGCAGATTCTGTCATTCACATGAATCTGCGTATCGCGCAGCGCATAAGCCGCCATGTACCACTGGTCGTTGTCCCCGCAGTAGGAACAGTCGATAACGCCCTGATGGTTGGTCTGGATGATACCGAAATTCTTAAAGGTGGAACTGCGCGGCACGACATGCGCCTCGTAGCCCTTCGGAAGCTCCATCGCCACGCCGAGCGGAATCAGCCTGAACTCGCCTTTTTTCATTGCGACATCCTCGGCGGCGCGCAGATCGATCCAGTCCGATTTACCGTCGATATAAGCCAGTTTTTCGATTTTATCCGTCAAATATTTGATTTTGATCGTTTTAGTCTCCATGCTTTTATACCTTCAAAATATATTTTTTCAGCGGACTCTATCCATTTACCCTGCACAATACAGCGCCGGCGCCGCCGCGTCCGTCTGCTTCAGGCTCTTCTGCACATCGATGACCCGCTGGTTCCGGCTTCCCTTCCAGCGAAGCGACGTATCCTTTTCTTCTGCAAGAAATTCGCCGTCCACCAGAATGTCTATATACTGCATCCCTGCGTCATTTCTGATATTTTCCCATACATCACCCGTATACAGCCAGATCGTCTTATTGGGATACTTTTCTTTGATTTCCGCCATAAGGCTCCTGACCTCCGCCCTGTTCGCGGCATGAAAAGGATCCCCGCCGGAAAACGTAATCCCGGCAATATAAGGCTGCTCCAGCTGCGCGAAAATCTCCCGTCTGGCGCTCTCGTCAAAAGGCATGCCCCCGTCCGGATCCCAGGTAATCGGATTATGGCACTCCTTACAGCAATGCGAACATCCCGCAACCCACAGGACCACCCGAAGCCCGTCCCCATTCAACATATCATCCCTCGTAATATTATGATATCTCATGCCGTTTCCTCTTTTCTATCCATCATATTACTCCATCATGCCACAGGCGGTACAGACAATCCTGGAAGAATGTCTCAAAAAGACATTCTTTCGTTCGAGAAAGATTTGCAAGGCAAATCGCAGAACTCCCTGGAAAAGCAGCCCCTGCTGCGGGCTTTAGAAGTTCTTCTCGAACTTTACATACTTTTCCGCTCCGCGATCTCCGCCATCTTGGCATCGCTCAGCCTCGTATCGCCATGAACGCGCGAATAAGCGAGATAACCGTTCATCCTGTCGATTTTCGTCAGATTGCGGCTTCCGCAGACGGGGCAGACATCCATCTCCAGCTCCTGATGCCCGCAGTCATCGCAGTAAGCGAGGGAAAGGTTGACGCCCTCGTAAAAGCCCATATCCATTGCACGCCTGATCAGCGTCCTTATCGCTTCGATATTGTAATCGATCGGATATTTTACATATTGGATCTTGCCGCCGTTCGCAAGTTCCCAGAAACGATATTCCAGATTCTGCTTCTCGATCGGCGTGATATCCTCCGTCACATGACAGTGAAAACTGTTGGAAACATATTCTCTGTCGGACACGCCCTCGATAATGCCATATTTTGCCCGGAACTGCTTTACCTGCAGGCCGCACAGATTTTCCGCCGGCGTCCCGTAAATCGCATACAGATGACCGTCCGCCTCTTTATATTCGTTGATCTTATTGTTGATATATTCCAATACTTCCAGCGCGAACTGTCCGTCCTCAACGAGCGACTTGCCGTTATACAACTCCTGTAATTCGTTGAAAGCCGTGATGCCGAAGCTCGCCGTAGCGGTCTTTAAAATCGGCTTTATCTTATCGTGAAGCTGCAGCTTTCCGCCGAGAAACCCGCCTTCACAATAGGCGAGCGGATTGGTAGAGGCGCGCATCTCCCCAAGATATGCATAGGTCCTGATATGAAGCTGTCTGATCAGATTCAGATAATAATCCAGCACCTCATAAAAATCCCTGCTCTCCTGGCGGGATTTCGCCAGAATCATCGGCAGATGCAGGGAAACGACGCCGATATTGAATCTTCCGACAAAGACCGGAGTATCCTCATCGTCCGCCGGGTGCATACCGCCCCGCTCATACCACGGCGACAGAAAGGCTCTGCATCCCATCGGAGAAATGACTTTACCGTACTGCTTGTACATGCTCGCGATATAGCCTTTTCCCGTCAGGCTCAGCCAGTCCGGGTACATGGTCCTGGCAGAGCACTGTACGCCGGCTTCAAAGACCTCTTCCATCTCTTTCCCCGGCCCATGAAGGTTCTCGTCATACAAAAAGACGATTTTCGGAAAAAGCACGGGTTTTTTACATTCCTTTTTCCCCTGCCCCGTCCTGCGTACATTCAGCATCGTAATCGTGGCAAGGCGCGCGAACCTGCCGGTCCCGATGCCCGCCGTCACGGTGATAAAAGGATAGTCCCCCCGGCTGCTCGCCACCGTATTAAATTTATATTCCCAGCCCTGAAAACCCTGCTCAAATTCTCTTTTCACATCGGCGAGCGCTTCCGCATCCGCCGTTTCCTTATCGACGCCCAGCCGCTCGTACTTTTTCAAACTCTTCTGATAGGTCTTTTCCGCATAGGGTTCCAGAATCTTATCCACTTCCGGCACGGTAAAGCCGCCGTACTGCTGGCTTGCCGCGCTCAGCACGATATCGCCGATAACGTCGAAGGCAACATCCAGCGTTTTCGGCTCATTGTACCAGATATTTCCCATCTCAAAACCGCCCTGCAGCACTTCCGCCACATTGAACAGACAGCAGTTCATCGTATCCCTTCTCGCCGACATATCGTGCACATAGATATACCCGTCCCGGCAGGCCTGGATTTCCTCCGTCGTCATAAAAAACTTCTGATACAGCTCTTTATTGAACTGATTAAAAATAAGGCTTCTTTTTGTAGAAACAAGGGCGCTGTCCGTATTAGCGTTCTCCTTATCCCCGATATACATGATCGACTGGCTCTTCTTATAAACATCGTCCATCATGCGCACAAAGTCCTGTTTATAATTACGATAATCGCGATAGCTTTTGGCAACGATCGGCTTTACGTCCTCCAGCGCGCTTTCCACTACATTGTGCATGATCTGGATCGGAATCTTTTCTTCCTCCAGACCATTTACCCGGTCCACTACCGTCTGGCAAATATGCCTCTTCTCTTCCTCCGTAAATTTCGTCAGCGCACGATAGGCGCTTTTTCCAACCGCATCGATAACTTTCTGGACATTAAAACTTTCCAGACTGCCATCTTTCTTAATGACCTTTACATCTTTGGACGGCTTATACTCCGCGCCGTAGTTTTCATCCGCCGTATCCTGCATCTCCAAAAGACTGCCCATACCTGCAACAATACCTCCCTCAGTCTGTGATAATAACGGCAAAGTGCCGTTCTTACCGGCTTTCTCTTCGCAACACGAATTTGCTCGTTTCTACAAAATATAGCGTTTGTTTACATAACTTTTCTATATTTTGTGGTTTAGAAATAGTATAAGATAAACTGAATACGGTGTCAATCTTAACATGCCAGGAAAATCATTCCGTTCGATAATTCTCCATGACCGCATTCAGATGCTGTCTGTACTGTTCCGCCACATCGGCCGGCGCGGTTAAGCAGGCTCCTGCGCCGAGTCCGGTGAGCCAGCCGAAGAACTGTCCGCTGACGGCCACCGTCACGCGGGCGGAAAAATGCGAATCGTCCTTTGGCCGGATAGCGGCTTCCTTCCCGAACCGGTCCATGACCACGCCGATCAGATGATTTTCCAATAGCAAAGTGACCGTTTCTTCCCTGCCGCCGAACATACTGAACGTCTTATTGGCGTAATCCGCGATATCGAACCTCTCAAAAAGCGCGCTTCCCTCCCGCTTTACCTCAGACAGGACCTGGATATCTCCCATTTTGTCCACACGGAAATGCTTGATCTTATCCTCTTTTGCATCATGCGCTATCAGATAATAATTTTCATCTTTACAGGTCAGCGCCCAGGGGCTCACCCGATAGCGTTTTCCTCCTTTCCGCGGCACCAGCTTCCTTTCCAGATTCCATTCCAGATATTGAAAAGAAATCTGTTCATTATTCTGGATCGCCTTATGGATATCGTCTACAATATAATAAATGCTCTCATTGGCCGTCTTGATACGGTTCGCCACATAGACCTGCCTCTGGAGCTGCCCTGCGTCCCATTTGGATGCCAGCTTTTCGATTTTACCAATTAATTCTTTCGATTTTTTCTGCGTCAGGAACTTGGAAGACTGCACGACCTCCACGAGCAGCTTCAGCTCCGCCAGCTCGAAATCCCGGCCCGCCAGACAGTAGCCGCCGTTGACTCTGGATTTTACCAGAATAATATCATAGCCAAAATCCATCAGCTGGTTCATATCGTCGTAGATGCTCTTCCGCTCGGCCTTAATATCGTATTTCGCCAGTTCCTCAATCAGGTCGCCAGTGCTTATGTAGTGCTCCTCATCCGTCTGCTCCGAAAGAATCTTCAAAATATACAGGAGTTTCAGTTTCTGATTCGTCGATTTAGGCATCTTTCTCTTCCTCCGACAGTATCTGCAGAAGTTCCTGCAGATGCCGTATTTCATAATTGATCGCAAGCCCGGAGGGATTGTTCTGCCGCTCCGGGTTATACCAGCAGACATCGATCCCCGCGTTGATGCCGCCCTGCATATCGCTTGTTATGGAATCTCCTACCAGAAGGCATTCCTCTCTGGAAACGCCCGCAAGACGCGCAAAACAGGCATCGAAATATTCTTTCCGCGGCTTGGGAAATCCCATCAGCTCCGAAACAAAAACGCCGTCCACCATCTTATCCAGGCCGGAAAGGCGGACTTTTTTGGCCTGCGTCCGGTTGACGCCGTTCGTTACGATATACTGTTTATAGCCTTTTTCCCTCAACCGTATAATGAGCCTGTCCGCCTCATCCAGAAAAAAGAATACGTCGCCCAGCGCCTCCTGATAGATCTCTCCGAAGGCTTCCGGCGCTATTTCCGCAATGCCGAGCTTTTCAAAAAGAACAAGAAAGCGTCCGAGAAGCACTTCCTGCTTCGTAATCTCTCCGCGCTCCATGCGCTTCCAGTGCTCATCGTTAATGGCCGCATAGATCGAAACTTCCTCTTTCCCGATCTCCCTGCCGAACTGGCGGAACGTATAACGCAGCGCATAGTCCTGCGATCTCGCGAAATCCAGTATCGTCTGATCCAGATCCCACAGGATCGTCGTATATTTTTTCATGATCCGCCTCCTCTATGCGAAAAAGGTGTCCATTTTCATGAACACCCTGCCTTTTTACTCAAAAACCTTTATGCTTTTTCGCCGCCGGAAGCCGCTGTCTCCGTCTCGCCGCCGCCCGATAAGGCCAGTTTCCGGTCTTTGCTCTTACGCCATTTCGCGCCGATTATACAGGCCGCGATCACAAGCGCCACAATGATGATAAATAACAGCAGATATGAAAAAAAAGAATTCAAAAATAAGATTAAATTGGTCATTCGTTTCATCCTTTCCGGTAAGCCGTATTGTAGTGCGGCTCCTTCGTATTCCTTCTTTTACTGTCTTTTATTGTATCACCAATCCGGCCGTGTCGTCAAGTAGCATACTGCCATCCGCATCCGCCGCCGCCGTCGCAAGCAGATCGCACCGCTCATTTTCGGGATGCCCATCGTGTCCTTTTACCCATTGAAACGTCACCTGGTGGGGCTTTTTCGCGTCCAGGAGCCGTTTCCACAGATCGATGTTCTTTACCGGCTTATTGCCCGCCGTTTTCCAGCCCTTCCTCAGCCACCCGTCGATCCAGTGCCGGTTGAACGCATCCGTCACATATTTGGAGTCGGAAACGAGCAGAACGTCGCATGGTTTCGTCAGCGCCTCCAGCCCCGCGATAACAGCCATCAGCTCCATACGGTTATTCGTCGTTTTCTTATAGCCCGCAGAATATTCCCGCTCATGCAGCGTGCCTTTGGAATCGATATACTGCAAAATCGTTCCATAGCCGCCCGGTCCCTCCGGATTTCCCCGCGCCGCGCCGTCCGTATAGATCGTTACCTTCATAATATCTGTCATTTTCCTTTCTTTTCCCGTCTCACTCTTTCCATTCGCCGGTGTTCAGAAAATCCTCCGCCATCGCTTCCGCATCCTCTACAAGCGTCTCATCATAGCCGAGCACTTTTAACAAAGCGATCGCATTGCGGGAGACCGCAGGGCCCTTCTGTAAACGATAGGGAAAGAAAATATCTTCATCCGCGATTTCTTCTTCAAAATGATAGTTATCGTATATGCCGTTCAACAGCTTTGTCAGTTCCAGGTCATGAGTTGCGGCAAAACACAGGGCATTTTTGCCGGCTAACGCTTTTAAGATCTGTGTCGATGCCGCGATGCGCTCGACCGTATTGGTGCCTCGCAGCACTTCATCCACAAAGCATAACACTTGTTTTTTATCTTTTTCGGCCTCCTTCACCTTTTCCAGAATCCGCCGGATGGATTTGACCTCCACCATATAATAGCTGTCCCCGCTCTCCAGATCATCCTGCAGGGACATGGAGGAATAGATATAGAACATGCCGCCCCTGTGCGACTTCGCCATACAGGTATGTATGGTCTGCGCCAGAACCGCGTTCAGGGCAACCGCCCGCAGAAAGGTCGATTTGCCGGAGGCGTTGGAACCGGTCAGCAGAATGCCTTTTTTCACCTCGATATCATTTTTTACCGGGTCATTCAACAACGGATGATACAGCTGTTCCAGTTTCAGGGAAACGCCATGATCCTTCTCTGAAAGGAATACCGGAACACAGTAATCCCCTTTCAGGCTGGCGCGGTACTCCCCGATAACGACCGCCGTTTCCAGTTCTCCGATGACTGTGACCATCCTGTCGATATCCGAAAGATGCTCCTGCACCATATGAAGCATCTGATTGAATTTTATCAGATCCAGATAAAAGATCATCCGCACATAATCGAAAAGGAGCTCCAACGGATTCGAGCCCGCGGATCCCATACCGCTTCTGCCTCCCGACAGGATAATGAAAGAATTCCTGCGGAAGCCTTCCATCGCCTTACAACAGGAACGAAGCTGTTCCCGCTCCGGCGCAATCTCGTCTATCGCTTCCTTCGCGATCAGCTCCGCGCTTTCCATCAGCCGGGAAATATAGTGAAAACTCGTAATATAAGGTTCGATTTCCTTCTGTTCCTTATAATAGAAAATCATATTCCGGCATAAGATCAGCAAAAGCGCGCAAAGGCCCACCGGAACGGAATAGAACATCATGCTGATCCCGATGAGCGCCAGCACGACCGCCAGATAATAGCGGATGCTGTTACGGTTTCCGAGCGTATCCAGATAATCCAGATATTCATACAGGGAATATTTCCGCATTCTGCCGAGCCTCGCGAACTGCTGCTGCAGGGCGATCCGCTCTTTCTCATGCTCCATAAAATACAGGATATGCTTTTCCCCGCGCTCCAGCGCTTCCCTGTCCTGAACCGGCGTCCTGAGCCTGTAATACAAATATTCGTCTCCCGCCGCGCTGTGGGAATAATTGATCTTCCGGTAGACCTCGTTCAGATGCAGATCATGCCAGGTGATATCGTCTATCTGATGCGCTTCCTTATGTTTTCTATAATACATCGCAATATGCCGTTCCAGCTCTTCCGGCCCATATTCCCGCTCGACTGCCGCGCCATACCGCTCATGCAGCTTTGTAACGAACTTTTTCTGTTCCTGCCTGCCGTCCCAATATCCCTTTAGCATAATGATAACGATAAGAAGGAGCATCGCGCCCGCAAAAATGAAATATTCCATGTTATTTTACCTTATGAGTCCCAGTTTTTCTTTTATCTCTTCCGCCTTCGCATAAATGCCGTCCACGTCGATATTTCCGGCGAATCTTCCGTTTTCATATAAGATCCTGCCGTTTATCATTGTCATTTTGACATTCTGTTTGCTTCCGCTGTAAACGAGATTCTTCGCGATATTATGAACGGGCCGCATATTGGGCTGGTGCAGATCGATTAAGATCATATCCGCCAGCTTCCCTTCGGCCAGAATATCCGTATCGGGCAGATACATCGCGTGGGAGCCGTTTACGGTCGCCATCTTCAATACCTCCCAGGCATCCACCGCAGAAGCGTCCTTTTCCCGCAGTTTGGCAAGCCCCGTCACAAGGAACATTTCCCGGAACATATCGAGGCAGTTATTGCTTGCCGGCCCGTCCGTTCCAATCGCGACCGTTATCCCCCTTTTCAGGTATTCCGCTATCGGCGCGATACCGCTCGCCAGCTTCATATTCGAGGCCGGATTGGTAACGGCATACAGCCCCTTTTCCTGAAAAAGCGCCAGATCCTCTTCCGTCATATGCACACAATGATAACCGCCTCCGCCGTAATCGAACATGCCGAGAGAATCTAAAAAGACCGGCGGCGTCATGCCGCAGCGTTCACGGCACTCCTCCACCTCGGATGCCGTCTCGGAAAGATGCGCGTAAACCGGCGCCTTATATCGATGGGATAATCCGGCGATCTTCTCAAGCAATTCCCTGGAACAGGTATACTCCGCATGAAAGCCGAGCAGATAACTGGATAACGGATGCTTTTTATTCAGCTTCCGGAACAGCTCTTCCACCAGCTCCGGGGACTGGCTGAAATTGTTCACCGCGCCGACCTGAACGCAGCGCATCCCCATTTCCACACAGGCGTCCGCAATCGTCTCCGGCGTCAGATACATATCGAAAATTGCCGTAATGCCGCTGGTCAGATATTCCAGGACGGCCAGCTTCGTCAGATGGTATATCATTTCTCCATTCAGCTTCGCTTCTACCGGGAAGATCTGTTCGTTCAGCCAGGGCTGCAGCGGCATATCGTCCGCATAAGAACGCAGAAGCGTCATGCCGGAATGGGTATGAGCGTCCTTAAATCCCGGCATCAGCAGATTTTTCTCACAGTCGATTTCCCTGTCCCAGATAATACTCTGAAGCTCCAGCTTCCGATAAACAGACTCCGTATCCGTGCCGCTGCCCACATAAAGGATCCTCCCGTCCCGGACCCACACTTCCCCTTCCGTTATCTCACGGCTCTCCATCGTCAGTATCCGGGCGTTATAAAATCTGATATTCATAACATTAACCCTGCCTTTCTCTCAAATCCGCGGGCCCAAATCCATCCGGCAATAACTCCTGTAATTTTTTCACCTGATATTCGCTCCGTGACTTCGCCATGATAACATCGAAAGTTTCCGGCTCGCAGAACTCCATCATGACCTGCCTGCAGACGCCGCAGGGACAGACATACCGCGTGACGGGCTCCCCTGCCGGGCCGCCTGCAATGGCGATCGCGCGAAACGACCTTTTCCCTTCGCTGACCGCCTTGAAAAAAGCCGTCCGTTCCGCACAATTCGTCGGCGTATAGGCAGCGTTCTCGATATTACAGCCCGTATAGACAGCCCCCTCCGCCGTCAAAAGCGCGGCTCCCACCCCATAATGGGAATAGGGGGAATAGGAAAGCTCCCTTGCGCGCATCGCCCGCTCGATCAGATCCTCTGTCATAGCCTCTGCTCCTCCTGTTTTAAGAGCGCTCCGAACTTCTTCACGGATTCCGTCAGAAGCTTCTCAAATTTAGGCGCTACCGCATTCGCCGCTTCCTGCACCTCTTCATGGGTCAGCGGCGCGCTGTTCATGCCCGCCGCGAGATTGCTGACGCAGGATACGCCGCAGATCTTCATGCCCATATGATTCGCGGCGATCGCCTCTACGACCGTGCTCATGCCGACCGCGTCCGCGCCGAGGGTCTGCAGCATTTTAATCTCCGCCGGCGATTCAAAGGAAGGCCCGGTGAGCTGCGCATATACGCCCCCGAACAGCTCGATATCGTTTTCTTTCGCCGTATCTTTGATGATTTCCTGCAGATCTTCATCATAAACATGCGTCATATCCGGGAATCTCGTGCCCAGTTCGTCCACATTGGGACCGATTAACGGATTGGGCGCAAAACAGGAAATATGGTCTTTGATCAGCATCAGGCTGCCCGCGTGAAAAGCCGGATTGATGCCGCCGGACGCGTTGGTCAGGAATAAGACCTTCGCGCCCATCATTTTCATCAGCCGCGCCGGAAGCACGACATCCGTAATCGGATAGCCTTCATAATAATGCACCCTGCCCTGCATCAGGACGACGGCCGCCTCGCCGATATAACCGAAAATAAATTTCCCCGCATGGCCGGGCACCGTGGAAACAGGAAAACCTTCGATCTCCGAATAAGGCAGTTCTGCTTTCACATCCACCGTTCCGACAAAATTGCCGAGCCCGGAACCGAGCACGATCGCCACATCCGGCTTAAAATCTATCCTGCTCTTATAGCATTCGTAACATTTCAATAACTTTTCATATACTTCACCCATACGATGACCTCCTGTATTTTTAAATGTATTCGCTCGTATAAATTCAGTATAGCATTTCCTGAAAATTTATGGAATACGGAACAGAAAAAAGAGATATCTTTTTTCGATATCCCTTCTTTTCCACATGCCTGTCAGACAGATGTTCATATGATGATGCAGACCATTCCGCCGTTGCTGTCATTCACGATCTTCTGCATGGTTTCCTGCAGTTTTATCTGGCTCTCTTCATTGATCATGGCGATTTTGCCGGAAATGCCGTCATTTACGAGCTGCTCTATCGTTTTGCCGAAAATATTCGTTTCCCAGATACCATCGTCGCTCGTTCCGGTATCCGAAATATACTGGATCAGATCCTTTGCCTGCTCTTCCGTGCCGACAATAGGCGAGATTTCCGTTTCGATGCTCGCTTTTATCATATGGATGCTGGGGCTCTCCGCCTTGATCTTCACTCCGAACTTATTGCCCTGTTTGATGACCTCCGGCTTCTCTAAAACGATTTCCTCCTTATCCGGCATGACGACGCCATAACCCTTATAGCGCACGGATTCCATCGCATGCAGCACTTTCGTGTATTCCTTTTTCATCCTCGCCATTTCCCTGAGAGCAGATAACATCTGATATTCGCTCGTGATGGATTCTCCGACGAGGTCGCTTATCATCTCGTAATAATAAGTATCGTCCAAATCCAGTATGATCTTGACGCTGCCCTCCGACATATCGATGCCGTCCAGCTTGCATTTTTTAATGTACTCGCTTTCCAGCCCGAAATCAGCCTTCGTAATATCCCTGACATTGCTCAGACCGCCCATCAGCTTTTTGATCTGGCAGATGATATCCTGTTTCATTTTATGGTCATATGAAAGCATCTCGACCCATTTTGGCATATAAAATTCTATCATGGTCAGCGGGAACTCATATAAAATGTTCTCCATGATGCGGTTGATATCCTCCTGCTTTAACTGCTCGCAGTTGACAGGCATTACCGTTACATTGTATTTTTCATGTATCTCATCCGCAATCTGCCTCGTTTCCTCCGCGTAGGGCTTTGCCGAATTGAGCAGTACGAGGAACGGTTTATGGATTTCCTGAAGCTCTCTGATCGTGCGCTCCTCCGGCTCTGAAAAGCTGTTCCTTGGCAGTTCCCCGAAACTTCCGTCGCAGGTAACGACGACACCGATCGTTGAATGGTCTTTGATGACCTTGCGGGTCCCGATTTCCGCCGCTCTGGTAAAAGGAATTTCTTCCGCCGACCAGGGCGTCTTGACCATTCTTTCCGCATCCTCCTCCATATGCCCGGAGGCCCCGTCTACCATATAGCCGACGCAGTCTATCAGCCGGACTTTGACATCGATATCCGTTCCAAGCTGAATCTGCGCCGCCTCCTTGGGAATGAATTTGGGTTCTGTCGTCGTGATCGTCTTACCGCCGGCACTCTGCGGCAGTTCATCCTTTGCCCGTTCTTTCTCATGTTCATTTTCCATATAAGGCAGTACCAGCAGATCCATAAATCTTTTGATAAAAGTAGATTTTCCGGTCCTCACAGGGCCGACAACGCCTATGTAGATCTCCCCGCCGGTCCTATCCTGTATGTCCTTATATACCGCATATTCGTTTCTGCTATTAATATCCATAAAACAACCCCTTCCATACTTAATTACAATGTATGTGAAGGGGGCCGGCTTTATGACTCTGCGATTTGAAGTTTGGCATTATTCTGTCAGCCGGTGGAAAATAATGCAGTTCGGCTGCGGCACTTCCAGCTCTTTTCCGTTCATGACAAGAAGCCCTCTCTCCAGATCTACCGTAAAGAAAGTCATCGTATTGGTCTCATGGTTCAGCGATACGAGATGCCTGTTATCCGGAAAAAGATTGACATCTTTCGGATAATCCCCGCTGACGGGCAGACAGAGCACCTTCGACAGCATTCCCGTTTTCCCGTCGATCTTAAAGACGACCGCGCTGTTGTCCCCCGCGTTGGAGCTCACCAGATATTTGAAATCCACGGAAATATTCAGCGCGCTCGCCGCGGAACCGCCCGCATGATAATCGTTCAGCGTGGAAATCGTCTGAATCTTCTCGAACTCCGGGTTCCCGTGTTCTTCTTTGTAAGTATAGACATCGATATAATTTTTCAGCTCATGCACGATATATAAAAACCTGCCGTCCCGGGAAAATTTCAGATGCCTCGGCGCGGATTCCTGTTCGCTCCGGATCATATCGATCGGACGCAGCTTCCCGTTCATATGATCCAGACGGTAGACATTAACATGATCCATGCCCAGATCCGCCGCGCACAGATATTTATTGTCCCTCGTCATCTTGACGCAGTTAATATGCGGCCTGAAATTGCGCTCCGCGATGCTGCCGAGTCCTTTATGATAAATTTCTTCCGTTATCTCACCGATACCGCCGTCTTCCCGCAGACGCAGAACCGTAACTTTTCCATCATGATAACCGCCTACGAACAGGAATTTATCCTCATAATCGGTGGAAAGGTAGCATCCCCTCATGCCGTTGATGCTCCCGTCGTTCACCTTCTCCAAATCCCCCGTCTGCAGAATCCGGTAGGCTTCCACGCCGAAATCCGTAATGGAATATAAGAATTTCTGATTATGGGAAATGCTGATATAAGAAGAGTTCGTAATTTCCACTTTCTTTTTCCCCATCATGCGTCCCTTTTCCATATCCACATCGTAAATCCTGATACCGTAATTATCCTTGTTCCCGGATGTATAACTGGAAACATATGCCACATATTTGCCCTGTCCCATAAAATAACCATGCCTTTCTCTTCCTGCTCTCTGGCCGCAGTCTCTGTCAGGTTGATTTTATCATAAACAGGACCGTTTGTTAAATACTTTTTTAAGGATTGTCATTTCCATATTGACATTTCCCGCGATATCTGTATAATGAGCATTGATGTTTAGTGTTAGTAAACTTTAAGTTTATTATTGCTGAATCGCATATGGAACAGAAATAAGACAGAAAGGAATCCGTTTCGGACTTCGCTGATACATATGGAAATTGGTAACAAGATCAGGGATTTACGGAATAAAAAGGGACTAACGCAGGAAGAGCTCGCCGACCGCTGCGAACTTTCCAAGGGGTTCATCAGCCAGCTTGAAAATGACTTGACTTCCCCTTCTATCGCGACGCTCGTTGACATTCTGCAGTGTCTCGGCACGGACTTAAAAGATTTTTTTACGGACAGAACGGAGGAGCAGGTCGTCTTCGGAGACGCCGATTATTTCGAAAAGCACGACGAAGAACTGCATAACACAATCGAATGGATCATTCCAAACGCCCAGAAAAATATGATGGAACCGATCCGGGTCACGCTGGAAGCGGGCGGTTCCACTTACCCGGATCTTCCCCATGAGGGAGAAGAATTCGGCTATGTCCTTTCCGGAACCATTTATATCGTTCTCGGCAGCAGGACCTTAAAAGCCAAAAAAGGAGAATCCTTCTATTTCAGACCGGATTCCAATCATTATATCAAAGCAGGTGAAAAAACAGGCGCGGTCTTTCTCTGGGTCAGCACCCCGCCTGAATTTTAAGAACGGAGGACGCCTTCTTGCAAAAAGAACTGATCAGACTGGAACATATTTTCAAATCCTTCGACGGCCAAATGGTCCTTGACGATCTGGAGCTGAATATCCATGAGAACGAATTTGTTACCCTGCTGGGTCCGAGCGGCTGCGGCAAAACGACGACGCTGCGGATTCTCGGCGGTTTCGTTCAGCCCGATACAGGCCGGGTCATCTTCGACCAGCAGGACATCACCCGCATGCCCCCGAACAAACGGCAGTTAAATACCGTCTTTCAGAAATACGCCCTGTTCACCCATATGACGATCGCAGAAAATATCGCTTTCGGCCTGAAGATCAGGAAAAAACCGAAAAGCTATATCGACGATAAAATCCGTTATGCCCTGAAACTGGTCAATCTGGAAGGCTACGGGAACCGTATGCCGGATTCTTTAAGCGGCGGCCAGCAGCAGCGCATCGCCATCGCGCGGGCCATCGTCAACGAGCCGAAAGTGCTGCTGCTGGACGAACCTCTCGGTGCCCTCGACTTAAAGCTCCGCCAGGAAATGCAGTACGAACTGATCCGCATGAAAAATGAACTGGGCATCACTTTCGTCTACGTTACCCACGACCAGGAAGAAGCGCTCACGATGTCCGATACGATCGTCGTCATGAACCAGGGCTATATCCAGCAGATCGGCTCTCCTGAGGCCATCTATAACGAGCCGGAGAACGCTTTCGTCGCGGACTTCATCGGCGACAGCAATATCATCGCCGCAACGATGATCGAGGATAAATGCGTCGAAATACTGGGAACCCGCTTTGCCTGCGTCGATACCGGATTCGGAAAACGCAGACCGGTAGACGTCGTCATCCGGCCGGAAGATGTCGAGCTGGTGGAACCGGAAAACGGAATCATAACAGGTGTTGTTACCCATTTGATCTTCAAAGGCGTACACTATGAAATGGAAGTCATGGCGAACGGTTTTGAATGGCTCGTCCACTCTACCGCCCTCTCTCCGGTCGGCAGACAGGTAGGCATCCGGGTAGACCCCTTCAATATCCAGATTATGAACAAACCGGAATCCGAAGATGAGGAGGCAGTTGCACTTGAACTCTAGAAAACGTATTCTCGCTACCCCTTATATCCTGTGGTCCGCCGTTTTTATCGTCATCCCGCTGTGCATGATCCTGTACTACGGCCTGACGGATAAGACCGGCGCTTTCACGCTGGAAAATATTGCCGCAATCGCATCCGTCGGCCATGCGAGAGCGCTCTGGCGTTCCGTCCTGCTGTCCGTCATCAGCACGATCCTGTGTTTTCTGCTCGCCTATCCGCTCGCGATGATACTGGCCGGCAAAAAGGGAAAACGCGGCGGCTTGATCATCCTCCTCTTCATCCTTCCGATGTGGATGAATTTTCTGCTCCGCACGCTGGCATGGCAGACTCTTTTGGAGAAAACAGGTGTTATTAATGGGATTCTTTCTTTTTTCGGACTTCCGCCCCTGCGCATCATCAACACCTCTTATGCGATCGTGCTCGGCATGGTCTATAACTTTCTGCCCTTTATGGTACTGCCGCTGTATAACGCGCTGTGCAAAATAGACGAAAACATCGTCAACGCGGCAAAAGACCTGGGCGCAAACCGGATCCAGACCTTTTTCCATGTAATACTGCCGCTGTCCGTTCCCGGTATCATCAGCGGCGTCACGATGGTATTCGTTCCGGCGCTTACAACCTTTGTGATCAGCACGCTGCTCGGCGGGAGCAAGGTCCTGTTGATCGGAAATGTCATCGAGCAGGAATTTACCCAGGCGAGCAACTGGCATCTCGGCAGCGGCCTTTCGATGGTGTTGATGATTTTCATCCTGATCAATATGATCGTTACCGCCCTGTTTGAAAAGGACGAACATTAGAGCTTTTCAACCGCGGATTCACAGGATAAAAAGGAGCATGATTATCAAAATGAAAAAATCGATGAGTCTTATAAAGAAAATATATGTTGCGCTGATCTTTATCTTTCTGTATGCGCCGATCGCAACGTTGATCGTACTGTCTTTCAACGCCAGCAAGACGCGGGCAAAATGGGGCGGCTTCACCCTGAACTGGTATGTCTCGCTCCTGCAGGACGAAACCATTCTGGATGCGCTTGGCACGACGCTGTCGGTCGCCTTCCTCTCCGCCTTTACTGCCTCCGTCATCGGCACGATAGCCTGTATTGCCATGTCCGGCATGAAAAAACGCAGCAGAACGATCCTTATGGGAATCACCAACATTCCTATGCTGAACGCTGATATCGTGACCGGCATTTCCCTGATGCTTCTCTTTATCAGCCTCGGCCTGCGCTTCGGTTTTGGGACTATTCTGCTCTCTCATATCACCTTTAATATACCGTATGTTATTTTATCAGTCCTGCCGCGGATGAAGCAGCTGAATCCAAGCGTCTATGAAGCGGCGCTGGATTTGGGGGCCTCTCCTGTTACCGCCTTTTTCAAAGTGACGCTGCCGGATCTGATGCCGGGAATCTTATCCGGTTTTCTGATGGCTTTTACGATGTCGTTAGATGATTTTATCATTACCCATTTTACCAAGGGCTCCGGCATCAACACGCTGTCCACCAAAATCTATACGGAAGTGCGCAAAGGCATTAAACCTGAAATGTATGCGCTGTCCACGATTATTTTCGTGACGGTGCTCGTGCTCCTGTTCCTTGTCAACATCGCGCCGGAAAAGGCTCAGGAGGGTCATAAGAAATGAAAAAAAGAAAGGCAGTCTTTTTCATAACAATAGTTATGTTTTTAATCGCCGGATGCGGTTCGGGACAGGACGATGAAAATGTCGTCATCGTTTACAACTGGGGAGAATATATTGACCCGGATATGCTCGAACTGTTCGAGGCCGAAACGGGCATTCATGTTATTTATGACGAATTTGAAACGAACGAAACGATGTTTCCCAAAGTGGAGGCCGGCGCCGCCGAATATGATGTTGTCTGCCCCTCCGACTATATGATCGATAAAATGATTCAAAACGATCTGCTGATGGAGCTCGACTTCGACCGCCTTCCCAACGCCCGGAACAATATCGGCGCGCAGTACTGGCAGCAGGCCGAGGGCTTCGACCCCGGCAACAAATATGCCGTTCCCTACTGCTGGGGGACTGTCGGCATCCTCTATAATAAAACGATGGTAGACGAACCGATTACGAGCTGGAAACAGCTCTGGGACGAAAAATACCGGGATGAAATCCTGATGCAGGATTCCGTCCGCGACGCTTTTATGGTGGCTGAAAAATTATACGGCTATTCCATGAACACTCTCGATTCCGCGGAACTTCTGGCCGTCAGGGACTCCCTGATCGAACAGAAGCCGCTCGTACAGGCCTATGTCATCGATCAGGTCCGGGATAAGATGATCGGCAATGAAGCGGCTATCGGCGTCATATACTCCGGCGAAGCCATCTACACACAGTATGAAAATGACGATTTGGAATATGTGATCCCCGAAGAGGGCACGAACGTATGGATCGATTCCTGGGTCATTCTGAAAGATGCCCCCCATCAGGAAAACGCGGAAAAGTTCATCGACTTTATGTGCCGCGGCGATGTCGCCCTGAAAAACTTTGAATACATAACCTACTCCACCCCCAACGAGGCCGCAAAGGCCTTAATCGAGGATGAAGAAATAAAGAATTCCCCCATCGCCTTCCCGGATCTGTCCCGGTATGATAATCTGGAGACCTATACCTATCTCGGCGAAGAGGGAGACGCGCTCTATAACGAACTCTGGAAGGAAGTCAAATCCTACTAGCCTGTGTCGGAAAAGATACAGGCTCCTGCCGGACAGACGGCAGAAAAATTATATTCATTCTGCGAGCGCCTGGAAGGATGCGCTGACCGCATAGGCGGCCTCCTGGTCGCTCATAATGAACAGCACCACATCGCCGACATTTTCCACCAGAACGGTTTCCGCGCTGGTGCACACCCATTTATTGACGTCTGCGTTGTCTTTTAACATCGTCTTGACGTCCTCGGCATCCTCCGGCGCTACGCGCAGCAGCACACATTGATAAGGGATCGAAGATATCATCGGTACGGAAAAAACGCCCTCTTCATAAGGGACTCCCTCTGCGCCCAAAAGCGCCTGCTCATTGTCCGGGGTAAGCGTATCGGTGATATATTTCTGCATCGCTTCCTTTGTTTCGGCATCCAGATCGACGCCTTCATAAATCTGAGCCATCACCTCCGGCAGATCGCCTTCTATCGTTTTGCCGCCCGCGCTTTCCCCTGTTTCTGCTTTTCCGCATGCTGTCAAAAGCGTGCACATGGCAATAACAATAGTTATTGTATAGGCTGTCATCCTCTTTTTCATTGCCGTTCTCCTTTTCCCTCCAAAATATATGTTCTGCTGACAGCGGGCAAACGCCCGCAAAATCTCTATCCCGCATCCGCAGGATATCGAACGCCCCATTCTTTCCGGAACGCATCCATGATTTCCATGACCTCCAGCGTATCCGCATGGCGCATGGAAGGACATTCTCTTTCTCCTTTCCGAATACAGTCTATTGTTTCCCGTATCTCATATTCATATCCGCTGATCTGTTCCGGCACGGCAATACTCCGGCATAACTCCCGGTTCTGGTCATAAACCTTTATTTCCTGGGGATCGTTAATATTTTCCACGACCATAAAGCCTTTGGAACCATAGAAAATCCCCTGTCTGTCGGACAGACCGTAAATACCGGAATTCAAAATGGCAAGCCTGCCGTCCTCATAGGATAAAGATATCGCATTCTGTCCGTCTACGCCGGTTTCCGTCAAAGATACGAAAGACTTCTTCTGCGCTATCCGGCCGCCGAAGTGCATCAGGGCAAAGTTCAGCGTATAAACACCCACGTCGAGCAGCGCGCCGCCCGCAAGCTCCGGCCTGATGATCCGTTCCTTATCCGAAATCGCATAACTCAAATTGGCTGTCAGCGTCTTTACCTCTCCGATAACGCCCTCCGCCAGCAGATCGTTGATCATCTTCCTCGAAGGCATATAACGGGTCCAGATAGCCTCCGTCACAAGGACATCCCGCTCTTTCGCCAGACGGAATATCTCTTCCGCCTGCGCCCTCGTCGCCGTAAAGGCCTTTTCACATAACACATGTTTTCCCGCTTCGATACATAATTTCATATGCTGATAATGATGAGAATGAGGCGTCGCAATGTAAACAAGCTCCACCGCTTCATCCGCCAGCATTTCCTCATAAGAACCATACGCTTTCTGAAATCCATACCGCTTTGCAAAAGCCTGCGCCTTTTCCAAGCTCCGCGAGGCAACGGCATAACATTCCACCTCCGCAAGCTCCCGCATCGTAGCCGCCAATATTCCGGCGATATTACCCGCTCCTAAAATCGCTGTTTTCATCTTTACAGCCATACTCCCTTCTCTCCTGTTCCCTCTATTTACAGGCGATCGCCCGCTGAATTTGAAACGTGTAATTCGTATTATAAGTCCTTACATACAGAATATCGTCTTTCCGGATAATATAATCCGCCTTGGACCGGATCGGAATCTGCTCGATCAGAGTCCCGTCCAGCCTGCTCACCAGATTCAGATAATCCGGTTCAGCCGTAAATCCATAGCCGCATACGATCGTATCGTCGATAATTTCAAAATTATAGCCGTTGGTCATGCACGGCGCGCTCTTCCATATGACATGCGCGTCATTTAAATCGATCGCTGCCAGGTATCCCGTATGGGGACAGGATTCCGTATAGGTGTTATGCGAAACCGCCACATAAAGCACATCGTCCACAGACTGCGCCCACCATACCCTCTGCTCTACAAAATCCCAGTCGCCTTCTTTGATATTGTCCGTATACCGGTAGTCCGAAAAATCCAGACGCTCCAGAAACGGCCCATGCTCCTCTTTTTCATAGATGCTGAGCAGATAGCCGGAGGCATAATTATCTCCGAGGATTTCATACCGGTAGTTCTCATCCTCCATATGAAAGGAGTCAAAAGCCGGCAGTTCATTCTGCTGGAACCATTCCCCGGTATCGATAATATCGTTCGGTTCCTCTGTCAGTTTCTCCAATGACAGAAACATCTCATCTTCCGATGCGATTGCTTCCGTCAGATAATATTCCTGACTCGGATTTTCTACCAAAATTTCCGTCGGCTCCAAAACCTGAACGCTTTCCGCATCTTCTGTGCCGGAATCTATTTCCGGTTCTTCTATGCCGTAGTCTGTCTCCGCACCTTCCGTGCCGGAATCTATCTCCCGTTCCCCCGCCGCCTGAGCAGAGCCGGCCGCCGCATTCCTGTTCCCATCCCCTTTTTCTTCCCCTTTTCCTGCGCAGGCCGTCAAGAAGCAGCACACTCCCAGGCAGATAATTGCCTGTATCCTTTTCATTTTTCCGTTCCCCTTTTTCCTGATATTTCAATCGGCTGTCCGGATTTCGTAAAAGCGGCGCAGCCGTTCTTCAAACTGTCCATAAAAATCCGCCGGCTCATACTGCTCTTCATAAAAAATATACAGCAGTTCCATATTCCGTTCTTTGATTGCTTCCGGTTCGCTTTCTTCCCTTCCGGCTATCTCCGCCTGCAGTCCCTTCCGCAGATCATGCCACTTTATCAGAAAATCTGTGTACTGCCTGCCGTCCGGTATGTCCAGCCATTTTTTGACCTTGATCTTCGTCCTCTCTTTTGAACAGGCATCTTCCAATAAAAAATACTGTAATCCCTGTTCCCCATAGTTTCTGCCAAGCGGAAACAGCCTGCATAATCCCGGACGAAAAGAATGGATGCCACACCTGCCCTCTCTGCTCAGGAAACCGCAGCATTCCGCTTTCCCCTGCATTTTCAGGTTCGGCAGGATCAGCTTATCTTCCATATGAAGCTCTATCTTCTCCCGCATCAGCCCGGCAAACGTCTCCTGCAGATGCGTCTCTAACTGCCAGATGTCATAAGGGTCGAGCAGAATGGACTGCCCCATACCGAAGCAGCAGTCCGAACAGCCTTTGCAGTCATTACAGCACGCCTTTACCATATCGTTCAGATCGTATAACTTCATATCCATGATCTCCTGATAATCTTTTTCCGGAAAACGGCTCTGGCTCAAATTGGACACCTGATACATATTGATGCCTGCAAAGACCGCAATAATTTCCTTTTAATAATTTTCCGCGCTGATTTCAAAATAACTTTGCGGATGCGCACAGGTCGGACAAACCTCCGGCGCGCTCGTTCCAACAACGATATGCCCGCAGTTACGGCATTCCCATACTTTTACTTCACTCTTTGCAAAGACCGCGGCCGTTTCCACATTTTTCAGCAATGCTCGGTAGCGCTCTTCATGATGCTTCTCTATCGCACCGACCAGACGGAACTTCTCCGCAAGTTCCGGAAATCCTTCTTCCTCGGCCGTCTTTGCAAATCCCTCATACATATCCGTCCACTCGAAATTTTCTCCCTCGGCCGCCGCCGCAAGGTTTTCTGCCGTACTGCCGATGCCGCACAGCTCCCTGAGCCACATTTTCGCATGCTCGCGCTCGTTTTCGGCGGTTTTCAGAAAAATCGAAGAAATCTGTTCAAAACCTTCTTTTTTGGCTACAGAAGCAAAATAGGTGTACTTATTTCTCGCACCCGATTCCCCCGAAAAAGCCGCCTGCAGATTTTTCTCCGTCTGCGTTCCTGCATATTTGTTCTGATTCATAGTTTTTCCTCCTTATCCTGCCATAAAATGGCAATTGTATTTTTTGTATCATACCATTCCTATTTCCCGTAATGTTCTGCTACCTTCTTCAGATTCTCAATGATCGGCAGATGCTGCGGGCAGACATTCTCACACTGGCCACAGCCAACACAATCGGATGCCCTGCCAAACCGACCGCTCAATATCTCATAGTTCGTATAATTGACTGTCCATCCCTTTTCTTCCAGTTTTTCCCGCATATCCTCATTGTATAGAGAAAAATACTCAGGGATGGCGATGTGCATGGGGCAGCCTTCCGTACAATAGGAGCACCCTGTACATGGTATGGCAATCTGGCTATTGATGATATCTGCCGCCTTGAAGCAGATTGCTTTCTCTTCCTCTGTCAAAGGCGTAAAATCATCCATGAAGCCGACATTGTCCTCTATCTGCGCGATGTTCGACATACCGGAAAGCACCACCATAACTCCCGGCAGACTGGCCGCAAACCGGATTGCCCAGCTTGGCACGCTCCTGTCGGGATCGTGCTCTGAAAATACTCTTTGAGCCGCTTCTGGAATGTTTGCGAGGGTTCCGCCCTTGACCGGTTCCATCACGATGATCGGCTTATTGTGCTTTCTCGCCACTTCATAGCAGGCGCGGGAATTTACCCACGGGCTCTCCCAATCCAGGTAATTAATCTGAAGCTGTACAAACTCCATCTCCGGATGTTTCGTCAGAATTTCATCCAACAGCTCCGGTGTATCATGGAAAGAAAAGCCGGCATGCCTTACCATACCCCTGGCCTTTTTATCCAAAAGCCAGTTAAAACAGTCAAACTGTTCATATTTGGGGTACATAGCCGCTTCAATTCCATGCAGAAGATAATAGTCAAAGTATCCTGCTCCTGTCTTTTCAAGCTGGGCATTGAATACTTTGTCACGATCTTCCGGAGAGTTAAAAAATCCCGCATGGAGCTTGGTGGCCAGTGTGAAGCTGTCTCTGGGATATCGGTCTACCAGCGCTTCCTTTGCAACACTCTCACTTGCAAAACCGTTATACATCCATGCCGTATCAAAATATGTAAAGCCCTTTTTCATAAAAAGATCCACCATCTTCTTTACCTGTTCCACATCCACATCCGCAGCATTGCCCGGATCGTTCTGCGGCATACGCATCAAACCAAACCCTAATTTCTTCATACCCTGAACTCCTTTCATGGTGATGGAAATAATCCGTCATAATATTTCATTTCTTTACTCCCTCAATTAACGTAAAAGACCCTGTTTTCTTTTCTTGCAGCCGCTTCGGGATAAGCGCCTTCCGCATAGCCGAGCGCACAGTGGCCGATACCCTCATACTCTTCTTCGATTCCGAGGGATTTCAGAAATTCTTTTCCCCATTCCGTCTCAAATTCCTCTTTTGCCCTGTGAATCCAACAGCTTCCGATACCGAGTTCATGAGCGGCAAGCATGAGGTTGCCCATAACGAGACTTCCATCGTATACGCGGTTTGCCCAGTCTTTCTTCGCAAGGACGATGATCATCGCGGGCGCTCCGTAAAAAGGGTCAAACCCCTCTTCCCATCCCCCTATCTCACAGTTCATTCTGGAGATTTCATCCCGGCGTTCCTTATCCGTTACCTGGATCATGATCGTATTCTGATAACCCATGCCGCTCGCCGCATAAAGCCCGGCCTCGATAATCTGAGCCAATACCTCCTGCGGTATCATATCCGGTTTGTACTTACGGATACTCCTTCTGTTTTTCATCTGTTCCAGTAATTCGCTCATCATAAAACCCCCATTTCTGCATATTTAAAATTTCTCTTCCGCCATTCCGCGATCCTGATAATCGCACGGCTTGCATTTTTACTGTCTGTATCGTATCATAAGGATGTTCTTTTCACAAGTAAAAATACAGGAGATGCACGGAAAAATATGGAAACCAATCACATCTACATCGCAATCGACTTAAAATCTTTCTATGCCTCCGTCGAGTGTGTGGAAAGGCAGCTCAACCCGATGGATACGAATCTGGTCGTCGCGGACTCCTCAAGAACGGAAAAGACCATCTGTCTTGCAGTCTCCCCCTCCTTAAGAGCCGTCGGCATCCCCGGAAGGGCAAGGCTGTTCGAGGTAATTCAGAAAGTCAGGGAAGAAAATGCCAGACGGAAAAGCAAAGCCCCCGGCCGCCGTTTTCAGGGGGAATCCTGTCATACAAAAGAATTGCAGGAACATCCCGAATATGCCCTGTCTTATATTATCGCGCCGCCCCGTATGGCTTATTACATGAAATACAGCACCCGAATCTATGAAATTTACCTCAAATACATCGCGCCGGAAGATATCCATGTGTATTCCATCGACGAAGTATTTATGGACGTCACCGCCTATTTAAAAACCTATTCTCTTTCCGCAAGGGAACTGGCCGCGAAGATCATACAGGATGTCTTTGAACAGACGGGCATTACCGCCGCTGCCGGTATCGGCACAAATCTTTATTTATGCAAAACCGCCATGGATATCGGCGCAAAACACGTCGAACCGGATAAAAACGGGGTACGGATCGCGGAACTGGACGAAAGGAAGTACCGGGAGCTTTTATGGGATCATCAGCCGATCACCGATTTCTGGAGGGTCGGCCGCGGCTACGCGAAAAAACTGGCGGAGCATGGAATGTTCACAATGGGCGACGTTGCAAGATGCTCCGTCGGGGACAGCCAAAGTTATTACAACGAAGACTTGCTCTATCGGCTGTTCGGCGTCAATGCAGAACTTCTGATCGATCATGCTTGGGGCTTTGAGCCCACGACCATCGATCTCATCAAACAGTACAAGCCCGAAACGAACAGCATCAGTTCAGGCCAGGTGCTCCACTGCCCCTACGCTTTTTCCAAAGCGAAGCTCATTGTAAAGGAAATGACAGACCTGCTCGTACTGGATCTGGTCGAAAAACGTCTCGTCACCGATCAGCTGACTCTCACCATCGGCTATGACGTCGAAAACCTGACCGATCCGGAAACCCGGAGAAAATACAAAGGAGAGGTCACTACCGACCGCTACGGTCGAAAGGTCCCAAAACATGCCCACGGCACGACCAATCTAAACAGGCCGTCTTCTTCAACAGAACAGATTATGAATGCGGTTCTGGAACTCTATGAACGTATTGCCGATAAAAATCTGCTGATACGGCGCATTACCGTCGCCGCCGGCCATTTAATCGAAGAATCCGATGCACACATGGACGAACAGAACGCTTTCGTACAAATGGATTTATTCACAGATTATGAGGCTCTGGAAAAACAGAAACAGGCAGAAGAGGCAAAACGCAGAAAAGAACGGGCTTTACAGGAAGCGATCTTATCCGTCAAAAAGAAATACGGAAAAAACGCCATTTTAAAGGGCATGAACCTGGAAGAGGGCTCAACGGGCGCCGAGAGGAACAACCAGATCGGAGGGCACAAAGCATAATGGGAAAATACGACGATATTATCAATCTGCCGCACCATGAATCTGCAAAACATCCAAAAATGCCGGCGCTGGACAGGGCCGCCCAGTTCCTGCCCTTTGCCGCACTGACCGGATATGACGCTGCTGTCAGGGAGACGGCACGGCTGACCGATTACAGGATAGAACTAGACGAAATGAAAAAAGAAGAACTACGAGGCAGTCTGCAGATGCTCCGGGAACGGCTTGCACAAAAACCCGAAGTTATCATCACCTATTTTGTCCCCGATACCAGAAAAGAAGGCGGCGCTTACCTTTCCGTCCGGGGAACGATTAAGAAAATCGATGAGGCCGGGTATCGGCTCATCATGGACAGCGGCACCGTCATTCCGATAGAGGAAATCTACGAAATCGAAAGTCCTGTAATAAATCAGGCCGAACCGCCTGAACGTTAGGATTTGTACTCCGGCGGCGTAATCTTTCAGCCGCCCGCGCTCCCCTTTTCTCACATTTACGGCGGTTCGATCGTATGCGGTATTATTATATTTGTTGTTTGCTACCGTCCGGGCGTTCGTCCTCCCTTTTCGGGCGTCCCATCGATTCCGCCTCCTTTTAGTTCCAGTTTATAGCCTCATGTGGGATAGTTCCGTTTTTCTCTCTATCTCTTCTCCCTTCCTCCATCGCTTTTATCTCGTCTGGCTCCGATGGTTCTTCCGGAACAAATTTCACCAAAACCTTGTAAATAACCTCTATATCATTTTCCGGAATCATTTCAATTAATCCATGCAACATTTGAAGTTACGGCATTTTCAGCATTTTTTGTGATTCGGTTTTCAGAACTTCCTTGAATAGGCTACAATAAACTAGACAGATTTTTTAAGGTCATATAAGATAAAATCAATAAATAAAGGAGCGGAAAATATGACCGAAGTAAAACAAAAAAGAAAACCACGCAAATACACAGATGGACCTATGTCAATACTTTGGACACAAAAAGTTGAAAGTTTATGCTGATTTT
>JAMPFK010000030.1 GCA_023664485.1 Bacteroides fragilis
CAGAGGACTGAAAATCCTCGTGTCACTGGTTCGATTCCGGTTCTGGGCATTTTGTTTTATGAGTAGTTTTCTTCTCAAAATTGTGTACCCGTTAAAACAGATTATCATGCAACAGATTTTCCGGAAGGAGAGACTCATAATTGTTATGGGCCACTAGCTCAGTTGGTAGAGCACTTGACTTTTAATCAAGTTGTCTGGGGTTCAAATCCCCAGTGGCTCATTAAAGTAAGCAAGAGGCTGAAAGGGATTTGAACCCCTGTTCAACATCCCCGGTGGCTCATTAAAAATATTTTAAAAAATAATTACAAAACCCGAAAAGCACAGCAGCTGTTTTCGGGTTTTATTATATTCTGATGAAGTATATCCAACGAACAGGAAACATATTTTCAGTTATCATGCCGGGCTGGAATCGATAAAGGTTCCCTGTTCGCATGCCCTTATCAAGGACCGGATAATAACCCCAAATGAATTTTCGTGTAATGAATGAAATCAATAAGAAAATGTGATATATTTTTATTAAATAAATTTCATTATGCAGTGGGATACACATGAAAGGGACAGCACGCACGACAAAGAACATATTTACAGAGTGCTGTATACGGCGATGGATATTGCGCGGACGGAGCAGAATGTGGAATATGCTGCGAGAGGTTCGTATGGCTTATGGCGAAGGAAAAAGGTTCTCCATGAAATGCTGGGAAATACAGAGAGGGAATGATTGATATGAAGAAAATAATGCTTTTTGAGGGCGATATCGAGACGCAGGGATATTTTTCAAATCAGCTGGCGGAAGCGTTCCAGAAGATGGGGCACCAGACTTATATTTTTGATTTGAGCCGCCCGTGGAGCAGTACCAACCGTTTTTTTCAGTTCTTTGAAAAGGGGAATACGGTGCTCGTTAATTTTAATTTTCATGGCATGAGCGGCGAGGAGATTTTTCTGGATGAGCATGACCGGATGATGTGGGATGCGCTGCGGATACCGAGCTATAATATCGTCGTGGATCACCCGATGTACTATCATCATTTTCTGGAGAAGCATCCAAAAGATTATCATCATATCAGTATCGACAGAAACCATGAGGCCTATATGCGGCGGTTTTTTCCGGAGATTTTAAACGGCCCGTTTCTTCCGCTCGCGGGGACGCAGCTGTATCCGAATAAATCATATACGCCGGCGGAGTACCGCAGGTATGATGTGACGATGGCAGGAAACTATACGAGGCCGGAGCAGTTCGAGAAATATATTACAAGGATTGACGACGAGTACACGGCGTTTTATTATGGAATGACAGACGAGCTGCTCGCGCATCCGATGCGGACAGTGGAGGAGGTCGCCGAAGAGCATATCCGCAGGGAAATACCGGAGGTAACGGAGGAAGAACTGAAAAAGGTCATGAGCAAGCTGACTTTTATCGATTTATATGTCCGCTTCACAACGAGAGGGCAGGCGGTACGGGCGCTCGTTGACGCCGGCATTAAGGTGCATGTTTTTGGCGGCGGATGGGATGCGCTCGCATGCAAAAAACCGGAAAATCTGATAAACGGCAACAGTCTGGATTCGGTGGGCTGCCTGAAAAAATTATGCCAAAGCAAAATTTCTCTGAACGTAATGCCGTGGTTTCGCGACGGCGCGCATGATCGGATTTTTAATTCCATGCTGAACGGGGCGCTGTGCCTGACGGACAGCAGCGTTTATCTGAATGAGATTTTGCGGGATAAAGAAAACTGCAGATTATATTCGCCGGCGCGTCCGGAAGAGCTGCCGGATATGGTATACGGGCTGCTGGCCAATCCGACGAAGATGCAGGAAATCATTGATAATGGGTATGCGATGGCGAAGGCCGCGCATACATGGGAGCACCGCGCGGCGGTGCTGCATAACTTAATCGAAGAAAGGAAATCGTTATAGGATGGGAATTGCAGAGAAAATCAGGGAACGGAGATTGGAAAGGCTGAAAAAGAATTATGAGCGTTACCGCAGGATTCACGCGTTATTGCAGCAGTATGGAGACGATATTATCCGTTCCGATAATTTTCAGAAAACAAAAGGGCATATCCAGCATGGGAATATGACGGTCAACGATCATTGTTTGAGCGTTGCGCGGTACAGCCTGATCCTGAATAAGAAGCTGCGCCTGCACTGTAATCAGAGAGATTTGGTACGGGGTTCCCTGTTGCACGATTATTTTCTTTATGACTGGCATGATAAGGCGTATGTGCCGGAGCGGAAAAGGCTGCATGGGTTCTGGCATCCGGGCATCGCTCTGCGGAATGCGGATAAGGAATATCAGCTGACGGATATCCAGCGCGATATTATCAGGAAGCATATGTGGCCGCTGACGATCGTGCCGCCCGTGTGCCGGGAGTCATGGGTTGTTACGGGCGCGGATAAATACTGTTCCCTGATGGAGACGTTGAAGATTCATAAGGGGCATGGAAAGCGCTATGATTTTGCGGCGGCGAAACAAAAGCATGACGGAGAAAAATTCGATAAGGAGAAACAGATTGAATCATGGGAAAAGACAGGAAATAAGGCCGCTATGTGAAAGCCTTATCGATTATGGAAAGAAGGATTATTATCCTTATCATATGCCGGGGCATAAACGAAACGGCGGTATCGGAGAGCTTTCAGATTCTTTTCAGATAGATAAGATAGATATTACGGAAATAGACGGCTTCGATAATCTGCACCAGCCGGAGGGGATTCTCCGGGAGGCGCAGGAGCGGGCAGCCGCACTATATGGCGCAGAGGAGAGTTTTTTTCTGGTAAACGGGAGTACCTGCGGCATTTTGGCCGCGGTTTCGGCGGCAGCGGACAGGGGAGACAGGATCCTGATTGCGCGGAACTGCCATAAGTCGGTCTATTATGCGGCATTTTTGCGGGAATTGGAAGTAAGTTATCTTTATCCGGGAAAAATCCCGGAGTTCGATATTTCAGACGCTGTCAGCCCGGAGGACGTGAGGACGGCGCTGGAGCGGTTTCCCGAATGCCGTGCGGTGGTCGTAACTTCTCCGACCTATGAGGGCGTGATAGCGGATATCCGGGAGATTGGACGCATCGTTCATGAAAAGGATAAAATTTTGATCGTGGATGAAGCGCATGGCGCGCATTTGGGGCTGGCGCGGAATATGCCGGAAAATGCGGTGCGCCAGGGAGCGGATCTGGTTATCCACAGCCTGCATAAAACGCTGCCGTCCATGACACAGACGGCGCTGCTGCATGTGGGCGGGAGCCGGGTAAACCGCGAAAGGCTGCGCCTGTACTTGAGAATCTATCAGTCGAGCAGCCCTTCGTATGTACTGATGGCAAGCATGGATGCCTGCCTTTTAGCGGTAAAAGAGAATGCAGAGGCCGATTTCGCGCGGCTTGAACGATACTACGAAAGCTTTATGCGTCGGATGGAAGCCTGCCGGAATATCCGTATCGGCCGCCCGGCGGCGATTTTGAGAAAAGGGTATTGTTTCCGGGCATGGGATATTTGTAAGCTGGTTATTTCCGTAAAAGGGACTTCCATGAACGGACAAGCGCTTTATGACGCGCTCAGGGATGAATTTCATCTGCAGATGGAGATGGCGGCGGCCAGCTATGTTTTGGCGATTATGACGATCGCGGACGAAGAAGAGGGTTGGCAGAGATTGGCTGATGCATTACTGCGGATTGATGGTAGGATAGAAGAGAAAGCGGAATCGCCTTTATGGTCTGTGGAGCAGGCTCTGCCGTCTGCGAAAATGAGCATAGCGCAGGCGTTAAATAAAGTTTACGGCAGCCGCGCTTCTGACAACGTTAAGGAGGTTGCGCTCGCACAGGCGGCAGGCAGCGTCAGCGGCGGTTTTGTGTGCCTTTATCCGCCGGGGATTCCGCTTTTGGTTCCGGGGGAGGTCATTGAAGCGCACATGATCGGGCAGATAGAAGAAAGCCTGGGACTCGGATTGTGCGTGCAGGGCGTATCCGCCGAAGGAACTGTTATTATTTGTTGAATAAAATTGAAATTCCTATAGAAATATGGCATTATTAAAGAGAGAGGAAGTTTATTTCACAGGAAGGCATATTATTCATATGGGGAAAATAGTGTATCTGATGGGAAAGAGCTCATCGGGAAAAGATACTATTTATAAAAAATTATTGGAACAGGACAGTATCCGATTACAGAAAATTGTACCCTATACGACGAGGCCCATCCGTGCAGAGGAACAGGACGGTGTGGAATATCATTTTACGGATGAGGCCGGATATCAGGAGCTTTTGCAGAAGGGAGAGGTCATCGAGGCCAGAATCTATCATACCTGCCACGGTATCTGGCGGTATTTTACGGTGGCGGATGATACGGTCCGGCTGTCGGAGCAGTCTTATTTGACGATCGGGACGCTGGAGGCTTATGAGCGGATCCGCAGGTTTTATGGAGAAAATAAGGTGATTCCCGTTATGATCGAACTGGACGACGGGGAACGGCTGCAAAGGGCATTGGACAGGGAACGGGCGCAGGAGCGTCCGAAATATGAGGAAATGTGCAGACGGTTTCTGGCGGACGCGGAAGATTTTTCGTCGGAGCGGCTGGCGGCGGCCGGTATTACACAGACTTTTCTGAACGACGATCTGGAACAGTGCCTTATCAAAATCATCGGATATTTAAAAGAATGCGGCGCATAATGGGCGCATTGGAGGATTCAAGTGGAAATTAAAGTAAATCAGGTGCAGCAGCCTGTGCAGATCGAACAGCCACAGCAGGCGCAGGAGGCGGACGGCACATTCAAATTTACACTGGTCAGCCGGATCGAGGAGCAGGATTTACAGAACGCGCTGATGCAGATGATGGAAGAAATTACCAGACAGGGAGATAAGCTCGCCAAGCATCGGGATATCAAAGATATGAGGCGGTATCGGGCGCTGATTAAGGATTTCATGAATGAGATCGTCAACCGTTCCCATGCTTTTTCCAGAGAGAATTTTCTGGATCGGAAAGGGCGGCACCGCGTCTATGGCATTATCCGTCTGATAGACAAGAATCTGGATGAGCTGGCGCAGGAACTCGTAAAGGATGAAAAGGACAATCTGGCGATTTTAAGTAAAATTGGAGAGATAAGGGGACTGCTTCTGGATATTTTCACATAAGAAGGAGGGGGAGAGATGGCAAAATTTACGGATATTATCGGACAGGAACAGATCAAAGAGCATTTACAGAATGCCATTGCCATGAATAAGGTATCTCATGCGTATATTATTAACGGCGAGCGGAGCTCCGGCAAGGAATTTGTCGCTAAGGTATTTGCAGCGGCGCTTCAGTGTGAAAAAGGAGGGACAGAGCCCTGCGGGGAGTGCCATTCCTGCATTCAGGCGAAGAGCGGCAATCAGCCCGATATCATTTTCGTATCGCATGATAAGCCCAATTCGATCGGTGTGGAGGATATCAGGACGCAGATCAACAACGATATTGGCATTAAGCCTTACAGCAGCCCCAGAAAAGTATATATTATGAACGAAGGGGAGAAAATGACCGTACAGGCGCAGAACGCTCTGCTGAAAACATTGGAAGAGCCGCCGGAGTACGCCGTTATTTTGATTTTGACGTCGAATGTGGATTCCCTTCTGCCGACGGTACTGAGCAGGTGCGTTGTTTTGAATATGAAGCCGGTTCCCGACCATAAGGTAAAGAAATTTTTGATGGAGGAACTGGAAATCCCGGATTATAAAGCGAATATCTGCGTAGCTTTTGCGAGAGGAAATATCGGGAAGGCTAAGATGCTCGCTTCCAGCGAAGAGTTTGAAAAGGTAAAGGAAGAGGCAGTCACGCTGGTAAAATACATCAATGATATGGATATCAGCGAAGTCGTAAAGGCGATTAAAAAGATTTCGGAGTATCAGTTCGATGTTACGGATTATCTGGATATCCTTTCCGTCTGGTACCGGGACGCGCTGTTGTTCAAAGCGACGAAGGATGCGAACAGCCTGATTTTTAAGAACGAGCTTCAATATATCCGCAGGGTGGCGGACAGGAGCACCTATGAAGGAATCGAAACGATCGTGAAGGCTTTACAGCAGGCGAAAAGAAGGCTGGAGGCCAATGTCAATTTCGATCTGACGATGGAATTACTTCTTCTGACGATTCAGGAGAATTAATATGGAGGTTAATGGAGGATGATAAAGGTAATAGGAGTGCGGTTTCGCGTTGCCGGGAAAATATATTATTTCGATCCCGGCAGGTTACAGATTAAGAAAGGGGATCATGTTATCGTAGAGACCGCGAGAGGGATTGAATACGGAACCGTCGTAGGAGATCCGAGAGAAGTGGCTGAGGATAAGGTCGTCCAGCCGTTAAAAGCGGTTCTGCGCGTAGCAACGCCCAAGGACGACGAACAGGAGGCGGCAAATAAGAAAAAGGAAAAGGATGCTTTTCAGATCTGTCTGGACAAGATCAGAAAGCATGAACTGCCGATGAAACTCATCGACGCGGAATATACGTTCGATAATAATAAAGTCCTGTTCTATTTTACCGCGGACGGCCGGATTGATTTCCGGGAGCTGGTCAAAGACCTGGCATCCGTTTTTAAGACGAGGATAGAGCTCCGTCAGATCGGGGTGCGGGATGAAACGAAGATCGTAGGAGGTATTGGGATCTGCGGCAGGGCGCTGTGCTGTCATACCCATTTGTCCGAGTTCGTTCCGGTCTCGATCAAAATGGCGAAGGAACAGAATCTTTCTTTAAATCCGACCAAGATATCGGGCGTCTGCGGAAGGCTGATGTGCTGTCTGAACCATGAAGAAGAGACCTATGAGGAGCTGAACAGAAAGCTGCCCAACGTAGGCGATTTTGTGACCACCTCGGACGGGCTGAAGGGCGAGGTGCACAGCGTCAACGTGCTGCGCCAGCTGGTGAAGGTCATCGTGGATGTGGATGATGAAAAAGAGATTCAGGAATATAAAGTAGAACAACTCCGGTTCCGGAAAAAGCATCATAAGAACCATAATAAGGATAAGACGGATGTGAATGCGGAGGAAATGAAGGAATTGAAAAAACTGGAGGACAATACCTCGAAACTGGATGATAACTAGGGAAAATACAGTGCTGAAAGAGAATGAAAGAGTAGATGATTTGCAGCGTAACGGCTACAGGATCATCCAGAATCCGGATAAGTTCTGTTTCGGAATGGATGCCGTCCTGCTTTCCGGATTTGCCAGAGCGAAAGAGGGAAGCCATGTTCTGGATATGGGGACGGGTACGGGCATTATTCCGATTCTGCTGGAGGCAAAGACGGAGGCGGCATGTCTGACTGGTCTGGAGATTCAGGAGGAGAGCGCCGATATGGCGAGGCGCAGCGTTGCGCTGAACGGGCTGGAAAAAAAGATTACGATCGTTACAGGGGATATCAAAGAGGCAGGGAATCTTTTTGGCGCTGCTTCTTTTGATGTTATCACCTGTAATCCGCCTTATATGATCGGACAGCATGGCCTGGTCAATCCGGCGGATGCGAAAGCCATTGCGCGGCATGAGATTTTGTGTACGCTGGAAGATGTCATCGGGCAGGCGGCGAAGCTGTTAAGGCCGGGCGGCAATTTTTTCATGGTGCACAGGCCGTTCCGGCTGGCGGAGATTATGGCGCTGCTGTGCCGGTACAGGCTGGAACCGAAACGGATGCAGCTGGTCCATCCTTTTGTGGATAAAGAACCCAATATGGTGCTGATCGAGGCGAACCGGGGCGGAAAGCCCCGCATGAAGGTTGAGAAGCCGTTGATCATTTATAAAGAGCCGGGCGTCTATATGCCGGAAATTTATGATCTGTATGGTTATTAGCGTTGAAAAGCCGGAGATTTTTCAACCGCGGAACCTGCGGACTGCGCGGAGAGAAAGGAGCGCTTGTAAGATGGCAGGGATTTTGTATCTGTGCGCGACACCGATCGGGAATCTGGGCGATATGACGCCGCGCGTGACGGAGACGCTGCGGGCTGTCGATATCATTGCCGCGGAGGATACGCGTAACAGCATCAGACTGTTAAATCATTTTGAAATAAAAACTTCTATGACAAGTTATCATGAATATAATAAAATAGAAAAAGCGGACTACCTGGTAGAGCAGCTTCTGCAGGGAAAAGACGTGGCGCTGATCACCGATGCGGGGACGCCGGCAATTTCCGATCCAGGAGAAGTCCTGGTGCGGAAATGCCGGGAGGCGGATATCACGGTAACTTCCCTGCCGGGCGCGTGCGCCTGTATTACGGCCCTGACGCTGTCGGGGCTCAGCGCCAGAAGATTTTGTTTTGAAGGATTCCTTCCTGCCGATAAGAGGGAAAAGGCGGAAGTATTGGAAGAGCTGCAGGAAGAATCCAGAACGATTATTTTGTATGAAGCGCCGCATCGTCTGAAAAAGACGTTAAAAGAATTATACGACAACATGGGGAACAGAAAGATCACTTTGTGCAGGGAATTGACGAAGAAATTTGAAACGATTCTGCCGATAACGCTGGAGGAGGCTCTCGCTTATTATGAAACGCAGGAGCCGCGCGGCGAATATGTCATCGTGCTCGAAGGAAAGAGCCGCCGGGAGAAGAAGGAAGCTGAAAAAGAATTCTGGCAGGCGATGCCTATCGAGGAACACATGGCATATTATGAGAAGGAGGGGATGGACAGAAAAAGCGCGATGAAACAGGTCGCAAAAGACCGGGGCGTGACAAAAAGAGAGATTTATCAATATTTATTAAATAAGTGAATTGACAAAACCAATAAAAACCGTAAAATAAGATTGACAAACAGGGGAGCAGAGAATATACTTTGAATATCAAACTATTCTTTGCCGGAAAAATAATAAGATGGAAAAGGAGATAAGAAATGTTAGAAAGAGTAAGAGAAATTATTCAGGAACAGTTAAATCTGGAGGGTGTTGAGATTACGGAAGAATCTTCTTTCAAAGATGACCTGGGGGCGGATTCACTGGATTTATTTGAACTTGTTATGGCTTTTGAAGAGGAATACGGTATCGAAATCCCTTCGGAAGATCTGGAGCAGATCACGACGGTCGGGGCTGTTATCGAGTATATGAAGAGCAAGGGCGTTGAGGCATAGAGCGGGATAAGGTTGTTTGTCATGAAAACAAAGATTACGGAACTTCTGGGAATTGAATACCCGATTATTCAGGGCGGCATGGCATGGGTCGCGGAGTATCATCTGGCGGCGGCTGTTTCCGAGGCAGGCGGGCTCGGCATTATCGGCGCGGGCGGCGCGCCGGCGTCTTTTGTACGGGAACAGATCCGGAAAGTAAAAGAAACGACACAGAAGCCTTTCGGCGTCAACATCATGCTGATGAATCCGGAGGCGGATCAGATTGCGCAGGCCGTTGTGGAAGAAGGGGTAAAAGTCGTTACCACAGGAGCCGGGAACCCCGGCAAATATATGGCGGTGTGGAAGGAAGCCGATATTAAGGTCATTCCGGTCGTAGCCAGCGCAGCGCTCGCGAGGATGATGGAGCGCGCGGGTGCGGATGCTGTCGTTGCGGAAGGCATGGAATCCGGCGGCCATATCGGTGAGGCGACAACGATGACACTTGTTCCGCAGGTCGTGGATGCGGTCGGCATTCCTGTTGTTGCGGCCGGAGGAATCGCGGACGGCAGAGGTTTTGCAGCGGCGGTGATGCTGGGAGCCCAGGCGGTCCAGATGGGCACGCGGTTTATCGTAGCCAAAGAGTCTATTGTACATGAGAACTATAAGCAGAAGGTTATTGCGGCGAAGGACATCGATACGGCAGTGACGGGAAGGTCAACGGGACATCCGATTCGCTGTATCCGTAATAAGACGACGAGAGAATATCTGAAACTGGAAAAAGAAGGGGCGACGCTGGAAGAACTGGAAAAGCTGACGCTGGGAGGACTCCGGCGGGCAGTCGTGGAAGGCGATGTCATAAACGGCTCCGTGATGGCAGGACAGATTGCGGGGCTTGTAAAAAAAGAGCAGACCTGTGCGGAAATAATTCAGGAAATCATGGCGCAGGCCGTTGAATTGATGAAATAATTGTATAGATGTGGAGCGCGGGCTTTCCATTTTACTGCGGAGCCTGCGCTTTTTCAGAAACTAATACTTTGAAAATCAAAATATTCTGAAATAGAAGAAAAGGAAAAGAAAGAGGGAAAGGTTTCCATGGGAAGAACGGCATTTCTGTTTCCCGGTCAGGGCGCGCAGTATATCGGGATGGGGAAGGATTTTTACGAACAGATTTCCGTCAGCAGAGAAATGTTCGAGCTGGCGGGAAAAGCGGGCGGAGTGGACATTGCCGCGTTGTGCTTTGAAGAGAACGAGCGGATAAATATCACAGAGTATACACAGATCGCCATGCTGGCGGCTGAGGTCGCTATCTTAAAAGCAGTCGAGGAAACAGGTATCCGCCCCGATGTGACAGCGGGATTAAGCCTTGGGGAATACGGCGCGCTTGCTGCGGGCGGCGTTATGACGCCGGAGGACGTTTTCAGGATCGTAAGAAAAAGAGGTATCTATATGCAGGAAGCGGTGCCGGAGGGCGGCGCTATGGCGGCAGTCCTTGGGCTGGATGCGGAAATCATCGAGAGGATCTGTGCGGAGACGCCGGGAACGGTGTCCATAGCAAATTATAACTGTCCAGGGCAGATCGTCATTACGGGGGAGAGCGGGGCAATTCAGGCGGCGGCCGTAAAGCTGGCCGAAGCGGGGGCCAGGAGGTGCGTGCCATTAAAGGTGAGCGGTCCTTTTCACTCGAAGATGCTTACCGGCGCGGGGGAAAAACTGGCAAAGGAGCTGGACGCGGTTACAGTCCATGAAATCCGCGTTCCGTATATCGCCAACGTGACGGCGGATTATGTGACAAAAACGGAGGATGTAAAGCCGCTTCTCGAAAAACAGGTATCCTCTTCCGTCAAGTGGCAGCAGTCTGTCGAGAGGATGCTGGCGGACGGCACAGACACCTTTGTCGAAATCGGACCGGGAAAGACGCTTTCGGGTTTTATGAGAAAGATAAGCCGCGATGTGAAGGTGCTGAATATCGAAAAAGTGGAAGATTTGGAGAAAGTAGAAGAGCTGCGGAAGCGGTAAAAGGAAATGGGGATTTTCCAGGGCGTCAAAGCACGCCGCCTGGGACAAAGGAGAGGAAAATATGCTGACAGGGAAAGTTGCCCTTGTAACGGGCGCGGGGCGCGGAATCGGGCGCCAGATCGCATTGACGCTGGCCGGATACGGCGCGGATGTTATCGTGAATTACAACGGTTCTAAAGAAAAAGCGGAAGAAGTCGTCCGGGAGATCGGGGACATGGGCAGGAAGGCGGCGGCGGTACAGTGTACGGTGGACGATTACGAGGCATGCGGGAAGATGATAACGGATATGCTGGCGGCGTTCGGCCATATCGATATTCTTGTGAACAATGCGGGTATTACGAAAGATAATCTGCTGATGAAAATGACGGATGCCGATTTTGACGCGGTCATTGAAACGAATCTGAAAGGTACTTTTCATACGATAAAACATATGTACCGGCCTTTTTTAAAGCAGAAGAGCGGAAGAATCGTCAATCTCTCTTCAGTGACAGGTATTCTCGGAAACGCAGGACAGGCCAATTATGCGGCGTCGAAAGCAGGCGTCATCGGGCTTACAAAGTCGGTGGCAAAGGAGCTTGCGGGAAGAAATATTACGGTCAATGCGGTCGCGCCCGGCTATATCGATACGGATATGACACAGGCTATGCCGGATTCGGCAAAAGAGGCGGTCTTGTCGCGGATTCCGTTAAAAAGGGCCGGAACGCCGAAAGATATTGCGGAAACGGTGGCGTTTCTGGCAAGCGACAAAGCATCGTATATTACCGGACAGGTCATTTCCGTTGACGGCGGAATGGCAATTTAAAGGAGGAAAGCGAGGCTTATGATGAGCAGAAGAGTGGTTGTAACAGGGATGGGCGCGATAACGCCTGTCGGACTTGGCGTAGAGGAATTCTGGGCGGGAGTGAAAGCGGGCAGAACGGGATTCGGTGAAATTACCAGATTCGACGCATCGGCATATAAATGTAAGCTGGCGGCAGAGGTAAAGGGTTTTGAGGGAAAAAACTATATGGATTCCAAAGCGGCCAGAAGGATGGAGCTGTTCTGTCAGTATGCGGTGGCTGCGGCGAAAGAAGCGATAGAGGACGCGGGAATCGATATGGAAAAAGAGGATCCCTACCGCGCAGGCGTTTCCGTCGGTTCGGGAATCGGTTCTTTACAGGCGATGGAAAGAGCGCACAGCAGGCTGCTGGAAAAAGGGCCGTCCAGAGTGGAGCCGCTTCTCGTTCCGCTGATGATTTCCAATATGGCGGCGGGAAATGTGTCGATTCAGTTCGGACTGAAAGGAAAGAGCATTAATGTCGTGACAGCATGTGCGACGGGTACCAATTCCATCGGAGAAGCATTTCGCACGATTCAGTACGGGGATGCGGAAATCATGATCGCAGGCGGTACGGAGAGCAGCATTACGCCGATAGGGGTCGCAGGTTTTTCCGCCTTGACGGCGCTCACGTCTTCGGATGACCCTGCCAGATGCTCCATTCCCTTTGATAAGGAGCGGAGCGGCTTCGTGATGGGCGAGGGTGCGGCTGTCGTCGTGCTGGAAGAGCTGGAACATGCGAAGGCGAGAGGGGCCGGGATCTATGCGGAAGTCGCAGGCTATGGCTGTACATCCGACGCCTGTCATATTACCTCTCCGGCGGAGGACGGTTCCGGCGCGGCAAAGGCGATGGCATATGCGGCTGCGGACGCGGGCGTCCCGATGGAGGATATCACCTATATCAATGCGCATGGAACGAGCACGCATCACAATGATCTCTTCGAGACGAGAGCGATCAAGCGGGCATTTGGCGAACATGCGAAAAAAATCAAAATTAATTCGACGAAATCCATGACAGGGCATCTGCTCGGCGCGGCGGGTGCGGTCGAGTTCGTTACCTGTGTGAAAGAACTGCAGGAAGGATATATTCATAAGACGGCGGGCTATCGGGTGCCGGATGAGGAATGCGATTTGGATTACTGCATCGAGCCGGCGGAGGGAGCGTTTCAGTATGCGCTGTCCAATTCGCTTGGTTTTGGCGGGCACAATGCGAGCATACTTGTGAAAAAATATTGCGAATAAAGACAGGGAGGTTAGAGATGGCAGTTTTAAGCGCAAAAGAAATCATGGAGATCATTCCGCACAGACAGCCTTTTATGCTGATAGATACAGTCGAAGAGCTGGAGCCGGGCGTAAAGGCGGTCGCCAGGAAATGCGTTTCTTATAACGAGCCGTATTTTGCGGGGCATTTTCCGAAAGAGCCGGTGATGCCGGGCGTTCTGATCATCGAAGCGCTGGCGCAGACGGGCGCTGTGGCTATTTTGAGCCAGCCGGAATTTCATGGGAAAACGGCTTATTTTGCGGCGATCAATTCGGCGAAGTTCAAAGGCAAAGTGGCGCCGGGGGATGTGCTGACGCTGGAAACGGAAATCATAAAGGTCAAAGGACCTGTCGGCGTGGGCGAGGCGAAAGCTTATGTGGATGGGAAGCTGGTAACAACGGCGGAGCTCACATTTGCCATCGGAGATGCGTAGAGGAGAGAGCTGCACCGGGCGGAGCTCACATTTGCAATGGGAGACGTATAGATGAGAACGAGAATTACAGGAACCGGAAGCTGTCTGCCGGCAACGGTCGTGACAAACGACGATTTGTCGAAAATCATGGATACCTCCGATGAGTGGATCAGCAGCCGGACGGGTATCCGGGAGCGCAGGCTCGTAAAAGAGGAGACGACGACGGCGATGTCAGTGAAGGCGGCGAAAAGAGCGATGGAAAATGCAGGCGTTTCTCCGCAGGAAATAGAACTGATCATCGTTGGCACGATAACGGGCGACTATGTGACTCCTTCCGCCGCATGCGAAGTGCAGGCGGCGATCGGTGCAGAGAAAGCCGTCGCTTTTGATATCAACGCGGCGTGTTCCGGGTTTATGTTCGCACTGCATACCGCAGACGCTTATTTCAAAGCCGGGATTTATAAAACGGCTCTGATTTTGGGGGCGGAAACCTTGTCGAAAATCATGGACTGGAACGACCGGAGTACCTGCGTGCTGTTCGGAGACGGCGCGGGAGCGGCGGTGGTGCAAAGCAGCCGGACGGGTCTGCTCGCGTACGAACAGGGGTCAGACGGCGCGGGGGGAATGGCGCTGACCTGCCCGAACAGAAAGAATAACAATCCTTTTATCAAAAATCCTGCGGAGGCTGCCTATACGAAAATGGACGGACAGGAGGTCTATAGGTTCGCGGTCACAGTGGTTCCCGCCTCTGTCAGGAAGGTCGTCGGGGCGGCCGGGCTGGCGATAGAGGACATCGATTATTTTGTGCTGCATCAGGCGAATATCCGCATCATACAGTCCGTGGCGAAGCGTTTAAAGGTGTCGGAAGACAGATTCCCGACGAGCCTGGACCACTGCGGCAATATTTCTGCGGCCAGCGTGCCGGTCCTGCTGGATGAAATGAATCGGAAGGAGCTGCTGAAGCCGGGGATGAAAATCGTGCTTTCGGGATTCGGCGGCGGTCTGACCTGGGGAACTGCGGTAATCGAGTGGTGAAACATACGGCGGAGCGGGAGCGTGCCGACAGGGAAGAATGTCTGTTCTGACGGCGCTAAACTTAAACGATAACTGAAAATTGATTTGTATGGTGCCAATCATTCTATGATAGAAAAATCCGAGAAGGTATAGTATACTCATAAATTAGGAATGATAAGGGATATCGATACGATAATTGGATAACCGGATAGAAGCGAGGCATAAGAACGATGACATACAATAATCAGAAAAAGAGGGCGGTTCCTTTCCATAGAGATAGTCTGACGGATGCGGTTCTAATGGGGGTCTGCCTTTTGTTTTATCTTTTTTTCCCGCTGTGCGACGGGCCGGTATGGTGCGTGGATTCCATGAGCTATGCTTCCATGGATATTTCAAGGGAACCGTTATATCCGGTTTTTCTTGCGCTGATGAATGTCGTGCGGGGGGGGGTATGGAAATTTCTGAAACAGGCCTGATGGCAGCCGTCGTCGTTCAAAGCCTGCTCGCGGGCATTTCCACCTGGTATGCGGGATATGCGGTCAAAAGGATAAAAAACGGGAGTATCGTGCTGCAAATGGCAACCATTGGCTTTCAGTTCGCAGTCTCTTTAATCTGCCGGTTCGCTGCCGTCAGGGGTTCCGTTTATACGGACTCTGTTATGACGGAGGGGCTGGGCCTTTCTCTTTTTGTATTATTTATGACAGAGTTGTATCTTTATATCATTACGGAGCGGAGAAGCCATGCGGCGGGGGCGATGTTCCTGTCTTTTCTGTTAATCAGCCTGAGAAAGCAGATGTTGATCACCATCTTTATCATGGGAGCGGTGTTCGCATGGTATTATGTCATACGCAGTCAAAAGCTCCGGAAATTCTGCATGCTCGTACTCCTGATGATCTCGGTCATAGCAGCCGGCAAATTATTTGACAGGACATATAATTACGCAGTACGGGGCGAATGGATAGAACATTGTCATAATTCGATGGGTTTTTTATGCGTTTTGTTATATTCTTCCGACGCGGAAAGGGACAGCGGCCTTTTTACGGATGAAACGCTCAGGACGCTTTATCTGGAAATGATGGAGCAGGCGGAGGAACAGCAGATTTTGTATCCTTATGCGGAGCCGGGATGGCTTTCCGTTTCATCGCATTTTGCGGACAGTTACGATGCCATCGGCTACGGCATCATCAATCCGGTGGTAGAAGGCTATGTCCGTGGGAATTTCGATTATCCGGAAGTGCAGGCCGCTTTAAAATACGACGAAATCTGCGGCGGAATGGTCCGCGTGCTGCTGAAACAGGATAAAATGCCGTTGGTATGGATATGGGCCTGCAATATCTGGAAAGGATTTGTCAACTCTGTCGCGAGAGCGTCGGACCTGCTGAATCTGTATGCAGTTGCCGCTTATCTTTTGATGGGGGTGATGGCATTATATCTTATCGTGCAAAAGAAGAAGCTGCGGAAAATGGAACGGCAGGTACAGGGTGCGGCAGAGTATCGGGACAGGATAGAACAAATCGGGAGAAGCCTTACCTTTGCGTTCATCGTTATGGTGGGAATCGCAGTCAACTCCATGGCGGTCGGGCTGACGATTTTTACCCAGCCGCGGTATATGCTTTACAGCATGGGATTTTTTTACACGGCGGGATTCATGCTGCTGTACGATACGGTGTCTCTGGTGGCGGCATTGAATGGAGGGGCTTTGAAAGAAAGATAAAATGCTTGTGAGAGCATTCTTTTCATAGTAAAATAAAGCTATCAGAAAGTATGCACTGAATGGAAGGGAGAGGAAACAATGAACGCAGTATTAGAAAAAATTCAAAAACTGGGAATCGTGCCGGTAGTCGTATTAAATCAGGCGGAGGACGCCGAGCCGCTCGCAAAGGCGCTTTGTGAAGGCGGGCTTCCTGTTGCGGAGGTTACGTTCCGTACGGAGGCGGCGGAGGAATCCATCCGTATTATGAAACAGAAATTTCCGCAGATGCTCGTCGGCGCGGGTACGGTCTTAACGACGGAACAGGTAGACCGCGCGGTGGGCGCAGGCGCAGAGTTTATCGTAAGCCCCGGTTTAAATCCGACGGTCGTAGAATATTGCATCAAAAAGGATATTCCGGTGGCGCCGGGGTGCAGCTGTCCTTCGGATATGGAACGTGCGCTGGAACTGGGTCTGGAAGTCGTAAAGTTCTTCCCGGCGGAAGCGGCAGGCGGGTTAAAGGCGATTAAAGCCATGGCGGCGCCTTATGTGAATCTGAAATTCATGCCCACCGGCGGAATCAATGCAAAAAATATCAACGAATATCTTGCTTTTCCGAAGATCATCGCCTGCGGCGGCAGCTGGATGGTAAGCGGAGATCTGGTAAAAAATAAGGAATTCGATAAGATTAAGGAACTGACGAAAGAAGCCGTTATGACGGTTCACGGATTTGAACTTCGGCATGTCGGTATTAACTGCGAGAGCGAAGAGGAAGCGAATAAAACGACGGATTTATTCGACAGCGTATTCGGTTTTACAAAGAAACCGGGCAACAGCTCTATTTTTGCGGGAACTTATATCGAGGCGATGAAAACGCCCTATCTTGGAGCGAAAGGACATATTGCTATCGGAACCAACAATATCCTGCGTTCTATCAGTTATCTGGAAGCACTCGGCATCGAGGTGGATATGGATACGGCGAGCTATAAGGAAGGCGTGCTCCGGGCCGTATATCTGAAAGAAGAGGTTTCGGGATTTGCGCTGCATTTGCTGCAGAAATAGTAAAGATGAGGAGAAGGATATCACAGTCCGGCGTGAGGCGGGCTGTGATATTTTTAAGGTTTTAACGGAAATCATTTCCCATAGAAGAGATACTGCAGATAAGCCAGAGCAGTATCCCTGCGCGGAGAATTGGCAATGATTCCAAGATAGACGGTTTCCTGAAAGCCCGCCCGTTCAATGAGTCCTGTCTGTGAAATATCGAGTCCCATCGGATATTCTTCTGTGACGGCGCTGTAGGAGACGGAAGGGTCGAACTGCAGTTCAAAGGAATTGTCCTCCGCGATAAAAATATTTTCCACAATAAAAGGTTTCATATCTTCGTATAGGCCGGGCGCTTCCGTACGCAGCAGCTCGTCGATGTCGCACAGATATCCGTTCTGCGCAAAAGCATCAAAGGCTTCTTTATCCATCAGCACAACGTCCAGCAATTCTCCGTCGATGGCGGCCAGTATTTTCATACGCGATGCGTAAGTATATTCATGATAGGCGTTGTTTTCATCATCGGTCAGATAAAGGCCGGAATATAAATACAGCCTGTTTTGGGCAGAATCTATGTCCATAACGTCCAGAAAGCCTTTGTCGAGCTGTTCCGTCAGGGATTCGCCGGCATTCACGTTGACAAGGGCGGTATAGAGGACGGGCTCTTTATAGGTCAGGCTCCTGTAGGCCGCATAGATGATGACGTACAGGAAAATGCCCAGAATGACTAAGGGTAATTTATAATAGTCCCATATATATTGCAGCTTTTTCTTTCCGTGAAGGCTTCGCAGGGCATTCAGGCTTGCCCGTTCCCCGTTGTTTGTCTGAATAGGGCGCATCATTTTATCCTTCCTCTTGTTCCTGGCAGAGCAGCAGAATATTGGAAAGCAGATAAGAGCATAACAACGCGCAAAGCCCTTCTCCGAAAATAATAGCCGGTGTAAAAAATCTGACCACTACAAGTATCATAACAAAATAGATAACGGCCATCAGGAAAGTACAGAGCAGGAAGCGCATGCCGATCATGATGGAATTTTTGAACATAGCGGCCGTTGTATTCCGGAATCGTGCCAGCAGAGGAAAAATATACATCATGACAATCGCATAGGCTATCGCGGCAACAATGAAAACAGCTGTAATGACGGTCCAGAACGCGTTGGAAAAACGCATATGGTAAAGTATGTAACCGTCGAAGCCGAGCACGATTCCTGCAGACAGCAGGATAAGCCATATAATCGTTCCCTGTTTGAAGTTTTCACGGAAAGAACGGAAAAACGCTCTTGTGATATTTCCCTCTTCATTTTTGGCCATTTTTAACGTTACATAGAACAGCGCCGTAGTGGATGCGCCGATCGTAAAAACAGGAAGGCAGCAGAGGAACCACAGAATATTCAGATAGGCGCTGTAAGTTATTTTGGTAATGAACTGCATCAATGGCCCTTCGGGGTTAAACAGTTGATTCATAATAATTTTCCTTTCCTTTCGTATGTTATGTTCAGTCCTCAGTCGATTCCCGGTAGATCAGACTTGTTTCCGTATGAATTGTACGGAAATTCAAAGAAGGTTCTTTGATTCTGGACATCAGCAGATTCACCGCAGAGAATCCCATAATCTGACTGTGAATGTGTATTGTGGTCAGGGTGGGCGACAGAATCCGGGATTCGGGGGAGTCGTCAAAGCCGCATAAGTAAATGTCCTGGGGAACGGAAATTCCCAGTTTCTTAAAAGACTGCAGGGTATCTATGGCAATAAAGTCGTTGGCACAGATAAATACGTCCGGCATCGTCTTCAGATTTTGAATCCGATCCGCTAAATATTCCTGATAGGTCGAAAAGCCGGAATCATTATCCTGGGATTTGTCGTCGATAATACAGTATTCTTCGGGACAGGTAAGGCCGGACAGATACATGGCGTTCCGATAGCCCAGGAATCGTTCAAAGAATGACTGGCAGTGCGTGGATTTTCCGATAAAACCAATCTTTTTCTTCCCTCTTCGTACCATTTCCTTTACAAAACAATGGATATTGGACTGGTTATCCATGATCAGAAGATCCGCTTTGAGCGGCGGTTCCAGTCCCGATACCGGAGCATCGACGAAAAGAAGAGGCGTGTCCAGCGTACAGAGCATGGAACAATATGCTCTGTTGAACATTTCGATGCAGATGATTCCGGCAGTCCTTTCTTTATTATAGGAAGCGGGCATTGCCAGGCTCTCTGATTCGTGCGGCTGAAGCCGGTGCATGGTAAAACTGTAACCCAGCATGGAAAGCTCCCGCTGAAATTTATCCAGCATGGTAGATGCAAAATGAGAATTGCCTATGAAATTGGAAGTGAACAGAGCTATTTCCGATTTATCTGTTCCGTGCGATAACGTGCTTCCGGTCTGCCCGGCGCCGGAGATATTTACATAAGAAAATTGCTTATATCCCATTTCCACAGCTTTCTGTAAGACCCGGTTCCGGGTCGCTTCGGCTAAGATGCCGGTATTGTTAATCGCTTTTGATACGGTATTCCGGGAAACTCCGAGAGCATCGGCGATATCCTGTATGGTAACTCTGTCTGCCATATGTCCTCCTTGATTTTGTCAAAATGATATGCTGTAAATATTAAACATATTATAATATACAAATGGGAAATAGTCAAATGTAAAAAATGTAAAATTATGGTCAAATTGACATCATTAATACAATTGTTGTTCAAATATTTGTTCAAATGAAACATTATAAATAGAAAAAACAAAAATAAATGTAAAAATCTGATTAATAAAATGTAAAAAATAAATGTAAAATGTATTGACATAGTGTATAATGACTGCTATTATGTAAATGAAAATAAACAAAATAAATTTTACATATGCACAATTTGAAGAATTAAAAACAATGTTGTACGGTGCAAATGTAAAGAAAGGAGAAATGAATGAAAACAAGTACCAAAAAGAATGGCGCAGGATTGCACAACACATTTGTTTATGTCGTACAGCATTGGCAGTTGTATGTGTTTTTTCTGCTGCCGGCACTGGCCCTGACATTGATCTTTAAGTACATTCCCATGGGCGGCATTCTAATCGCTTTTGAGAGGTACAATCCGATCAGGGGCATTTTAGGGAGTGAATGGGTGGGATTTAAGCATTTCCAGCGTTTCCTGTCCTCGCCCGACTTCTTAAGCTATCTGGCCAATACCCTGAAACTGAGCGTTTTTGGTATGCTGTGGGGGTTCCCGGTTCCTATCATTCTGGCATTTCTGCTGAACCGGATCGAGCGCAAAGGAGTTAAGAAGAAAATCCAGCTGGCACTTTATATGCCGAACTTTATTTCAGTCATCGTACTTTGCGGTATCGTCAGAATCTTCTTATCGGTTACGGGACCGGTAAACTTATTGTTTGGCAGTCAGATTAATTTCATGACTATGCCATCGGCTTTCCGGACAATCTACATTGCCAGCGGCATCTGGCAGGGCGCAGGATGGGGATCCATTATTTATACGGCGGCGTTGTCGAATGCCAGTCAGGAGCTGAAGGAGGCCGCGGTTATCGACGGCGCGAATATTTTCCAGCAGATCAAGGCCGTTGAATGGCCGGCGATCAAGAGCACGGTAATTATCCAGTTCATCATGCAGGCCGGAAATATTATGAGCATCGGGTTTGAAAAAGCTTACGCATTACAGACCGATCTGAACCTTGCTTCATCAGAAATCATTGCAACTTATGTTTATAAGAAAGGTCTTTTGGATGGCGATTACAGCTTTTCGACTGCGGTAGGATTATTTAATACGGTAATCAATGTTATTCTGTTGATTTCGGTAAATAAGATTGTTGCGAAAATGAATGACGGCCAGGGGCTGTAAAGGAGGAACGAGATGAAAAAGAAAAGCAGATTTGCCAGATATTCCCTACAGGACAAGACGCTGCTGTTAGTAGGCTACATACTGCTTGGGCTGTTCGTGGTAGCTATCATAGTTCCTATGATTTATATTATCGTAGCTTCTTTTATTGATCCTATCACGCTCCAGAATAAGGGAATCACCTTTGATTTCAGTAAATGGACTCTGACGGCGTATGAACGTGTCCTTTCCAATAAACAGATATGGGTCGGCTTTAAGAATGCGGTAGTCTATTCAGTCGTGTTTACGGTTGTTTCCGTCCTGATTACCATGCTGGCGGCTTATCCCATGTCCAGGGCGGACTTCAGGGGGAAAAAATTCTTCAATGTAATTTTTGTTATTACCATGTTCTTTGGCGGCGGATTGATACCGACCTATTTGCTCATCAGTAAGATGAATCTGTTAGACAGTATGTGGGCGATCATCATTCCGGGTGCGTTCAGCGTCTGGAACATGATTATCGCAAGGACTTATTACCAGGGAATACCCGGAGAACTACGGGAAGCTGCGGACGTGGACGGCGCGAACGAGATGGTATTCTTTTTCCGGATTTTGCTGCCGGTGTGTACGCCCATTATTGCGACGTTGTCACTGTGGCAGTTCGTAGGTATGTGGAACAGTTATTTCGACGCGATGATTTATTTGAACGATTCGGCAAAGCAGCCTTTACAGCTTGTGCTTCGTTCCATCCTGATTCAGAACCAGCCGGAGTCGGGTATGATCTCGGATATGCAGAGCACGGCGGAACGTGCTCAGCTTGCCGAACTGTTAAAATATGCGACGATTATTATTTCCAGCCTTCCGCTTCTGGTAATGTATCCTTTCTTCCAGAAATACTTTGATAACGGAATTATGGTAGGCTCTGTAAAAGGTTAAACAGTATTTTTATAAAAATAACAGGAGGAGAATGTAGAATGAAAAGCAAATTTTATAAGCGGATGATAGCGGCAGGACTGGCAGCAGGCATGATATTTTCCCTTACGGCGTGCGGAGGCGGGTCAGCGCCCGAATTAAATACCGGAGAATTGCAGGAAGTGGATTTGTCGGAACTGGAATTTCCGCTGGCGGAGAAAGCAACTTTGACAGGGATGATAAGTTATCCGGCCAATACGGAGTCAAATCCCAATAATCGTACGATCTTCAAGCGTCTGCAGGAAAAGACGAATGTTGAAATCGAATGGACGGCGATTCAGAGCGATCAGTGGGGAGATAAGATTACTCTGGCAATGGCGAATGTGAATACACTGACAGATTTCGTGTTCACCGCAGGTTTTGGCGACAGCGATCTGCTGCGGTATGGGGAGCAGGGAGTTATCATTCCTCTTGAGGAGTATATCGATGCCTATATGCCGAATTTAAAAGCGGTATTTGATAAATTCCCGGAATACAGAACGATGTCAACGGCTACCGACGGACATATCTGGGCGCTGCCCTGGATCGAACAGCTCGGTTCTGAGAAAACAGCGATTCAGACGATCGGAAATATGAGCTTTATCAATAAAAAGTGGCTGGACTTCCTCGGTCTTGACATTCCGGAGACGGTGGATGAATTTGAACAGGTTCTGCTCGCATTCCGTGACCATGCGTCGGAGCTTCAGGCGGAATTTGGAATTGAAGGAAGCATTATTCCGATGTCCTGTATCGTAAACGACGGAGATCAGGATCCGGGCATCATCATTAACGGATTTGGAGAAGGTTATGGAGATGCGGATAAAGGAAGACATATTGCGGTTACGGATGACAAGCAGGTAATCTGTGCGGCAACACAGGAAGGTTTTAAAGATGGTATCGCATGGCTGCATTCATTATATGAACAGGATCTGATCGATCCGGAAGCGTTTACGCAGGACTGGTCAACTTATGTGGCAAAAGGGAAATCCGGACGTTACGGCGTATGTTTCAGCTGGGATGTTGCCAATATCGATAATTTACAGGATTGGGTTCCCCTTCCGGCATTGACGGCGGATACAAGGAATATCACACCGCAGAACGGCTCTTTCACAAGCGGTTATGACAGAGGACGCTGCGTTGTAACTGCGGTAGCCAAAAATCCCGCGCTTGTCTGCGCATGGCTTGACCAGATGTATGACCCGTTCCAGTCTCCGCAGAATAACTGGGGTACTTATGGGGAAGATGACGAGTTCGATATCTTTGTACTGGGAGAGAATGCGAATGGAGAACAGATGCTGCAGCACGCGCCTTTGGGAGACGCCTCTCCTGTAGAAGTACGGGAAGCGGAATGCGTAGCAGGTCCGCTGGCTGTTTTGGATGAATACTATGGCGTATATGTGACCTGCCCGGATGATGCTCAATACCGTCTGGACTGGATCGAAGAATACTATACGCCGGATATGAATACAAAATATGTATTCCCGAATGTGTTCATGGATCAGGCGGATACGGAGGAGCTCTCCAATTTACAGGCGGATATCCAGAAAACCATTAATGCAAAAAAATCCGATTGGATCATGAACGGATTTACGGACGCTGACTGGGATGAATATGTCAAGAGCCTGGAAGCATACGGACTGGAAGATTATCTGGCAATATTCCAGAAGTATCTTGACGCTTATTATGCGGAATAAATACAGCTTGACAGGAAATTCAGATACCCCGCAGTGAAATGCGGGGTATTTGAGTCTGAAAAGGGGATTAGAAATCAATTTAAAGTATGATTGAGTCAGAGCCGGGGATATGCTATGAGCGCAGCCCGGAATCGGAAATTCCCGGCGCGGTGTCATCGCAGTAAACTGCTCTGACATGGAGGATTGGTATGACAAGTCAAACTTTACGAGAGGCGCGCAAATATGAGGAGGCCTCCGAGAAAATGATGACGAAAGAAAGCCGGCCTGCTTTCCATTTATCGGCACGAACAGGATGGATGAATGATCCAAACGGTTTTTCGTATTATGATGGAAAATACCATATGTTCTATCAATATCATCCGTATGATATTCACTGGGGCCCTATGCACTGGGGGCATGCGGTGAGCGAAGACCTGCTGCATTGGGAATATCTTCCGGCGGCGCTGGCCCCAGATGAACTGTATGACAGGGATGGCTGTTTTTCAGGGAGCGCCGTTACTTTGGATGACGGCCGGCATCTGCTGATGTATACCGGCGTATTAAGGGAACGTCAGAGCAACGGCGGATTCAGTGAAGTACAGACACAGTGTCTTGCGGTGGGAGACGGCATCGATTATGAAAAATATGAATGGAACCCGGTGTTGGATGAAAAAAGCCTCCCGGAAGGATGCAGCAGATATGATTTCCGGGATCCGAAGATGTGGAGAAGAGAGGATGGAAGCTATGCGTGCGTGATCGGGAATCGTCCGGCGGACGGCAGCGGCCAGATACTCCTTTTTACAAGCCCGGACGGATTTCAGTGGAAATTTAAGAAAGTTCTGATAGCGAACAGGGACCGCTTCGGTAAAATGTGGGAATGCCCGGATTTCTTTAAGCTGGATGGGAAATGGGTCCTGCTTACCAGTCCGCAGGATATGCTGCCTTACGAATTTGAATATCATAATGGGAACGGCACCCTCTGTCTGATCGGCGATATGGATGAAGAAACAGATACGTTTACGGAGCAGCATGACCAGTCCATCGATTACGGCATCGATTTTTATGCGCCGCAGACGGTACTGGCGCCGGACGGACGCCGGGTGATGATCGGGTGGATGCAGAATTGGGATACCTGTAATTTCCGGGCGCAGAATATACCATGGTTCGGTCAGATGAGTTTACCGAGGGAATTATCCATAAAGAATGGAAGATTGTTTCAGAAGCCGGCCAGGGAACTGGAAGCGCTGCGCTGCAATGAAGCGGTTCATCAAAATGTATCTTTTTCGGGAACCGTGAGCCTTGATGGGATCAAAGGGAGAAAGATCGATATGGAGCTTACGCTCCGTCCGGAAGAGGGGGAGGATGTTTATCAGAAATTTGCGATCCGTTTCGCACAGAATGATACTTATTATACATCTCTGAGCTTTCATCCAAAAGACTCTATTTTGAAGATCGACAGGAAGTTTTCAGGTTCCCGGAGGGCAATTATCCACCAGCGGCGGAGCCTTGTCAGAAGCGAAGGGGGAAAGCTTAAATTGCGCATTATTCTGGATCGGTTCAGCGTGGAAGCTTTTGTGAATGATGGGGAACAGGCCCTGAGCGCAATTCTTTATACGGCGCAGGATGCGGATGGGATTTCATTCCTCGCGGATGGGATTGTAAATATGGATGTCGTGAAATACGATCTGGATATGAATGACTGACAGTCTGCCCGGAAGGACAAAGAAAATGGCTTCCGGGCAGAATTGTTTTATAAAAAGGAGGCGGACAGGAAGATGAAAACTTTTGACGTAGTGGCATTGGGAGAATTGTTAATTGATTTTACGGAAAACGGAACGAGCGGACAGGGAAATCCGATTTATGAAGCCAATCCCGGCGGCGCGCCCTGCAACGTGCTTGCGATGCTGAATAATTTAGGGAGAAAAACAGCGTTCATTGGGAAAGTAGGACAGGATATTTTCGGGAATCGGCTGAAGGGCGTTTTGGATGATGTGGGAATCGATACTTCTAATCTGGTCATAGATGAAGATGTGAGAACGACGCTCGCGTTTGTAGAAACTCTGCCGGATGGAGACAGGGATTTTTCTTTCTATCGAAATCCGGGAGCGGATATGATGCTGAAGGAAGAAGAGCTGCATGAGGACTTGCTGAAAAATACGAAAATTTTTCATTTTGGCACCTTATCTATGACTCATGAGGAAGTGCGGAAAGCGACCAGAAAAGCAATTATGACTGCAAAAGAAGGCGGCGCGGTGATTTCCTTTGACCCTAATCTCCGGCCACCGTTATGGAAATCATTAGAGGATGCGAAAGAACAGGTCGCTTACGGCCTTTCACAGTGCGACATTCTGAAAATTTCCGACAATGAAATCCAATGGTTCACCGGAGAAGAGGATTTTGATGCAGGCATCGAAAAGCTCAGAAAGCAGTATGACATTCCTCTGATCGTGCTTTCCATGGGAAAAGACGGAAGCCGCGCTTATTATAAGGAGCTGCGCGTGGAAGCGGCGCCTTTTCTGCAGGAAAATACGATTGAGACAACGGGGGCAGGGGATACGTTCGGAGGCTGCTGTCTGAATTATGTTTTGGAGTATGGCATGGACGGTCTGGACGAAGAAAAGCTGGCGCGGATGCTGGCCTTTGCCAATGCCGCCGCGTCTGTTGTTACGACGCGGAAGGGCGCATTGCGCGTCATGCCCACATTACAGGAAGTAGAGGCTTTTCTTGAATCCGTAAGATGTATATTCAACTGATTGCGTCATAAAATGTAAATAAGAAAACCAGGGAATGGTGTTTTTGTTTATGTTAAATTATATCTGGGCATTTATGATTTTGATCGGCGTTGTATTCGGCGCCTTTACCGGCAATATGGAGGAGGTGTCGAAAGCGGCGCTGGATTCCGCGGGCGAGGCGGTTTCTTTGTGTATCACGATGATAGGCGTTATGTCTTTGTGGGTGGGCCTGATGGAGATCGCGCAGAAGTCGGGCCTGATCGCAAAGATGACAAAGGGAATCTCGCCTTTTGTTTCGTTCCTTTTTCCGGGGATTCCGCAGAGGCATCCGGCGAGGGAGTACATTTCGGCGAATCTGATCGCGAATATTCTTGGCCTCGGCTGGGCGTGTACGCCGGCTGGCTTAAAGGCGATGGAAGAACTGGCGAAGCTGGAGGCGGAGCGGGGGAATCCGGAGTATCTGGCGG
>JAMPFK010000031.1 GCA_023664485.1 Bacteroides fragilis
TTCATATTAAGTATCATCCTTTCTAAACTGTACCGTGTTTTTTCTCCGGACGGCCCTCGCTCTTTGCAGCCAGCATTTCAAAAGCGCCGATAACATATTTTCTCGTATCGGCAGGCTCCACGATCTGGTCTACATATCCTCTCTTTGCCGCGCTCGTCACATGATTCTGCAGTGCCGCGTATTCCTTCGTACAGGCATCGATCGCATCGGAGCCTTGTCCGTCGCAGATAATTTTAGCGGCAAGCTTCGCGTCCATCATGCCGATTTCCGCATCCGGCCATGCCATCGTGATATCCGCGCCGATCGCTTTGGAATTCATCGCAACATAAGCGCTTCCATATGCTTTGCCGATTACGACATTCACCTTGGGCACCGTCGCATTCGCGAACGCATATGTAAGCTTCGCAGCGGCTTTCGCCATTTCCCGCTCAGCGCATCTGGTCGCCGCAAACCCCTTTACATTCGTCAGGGACAGAACCGGAATCTCAAAAGCGTCGCAGAAATTGATGAACCTGGCCGCTTTCTGTGCGCCTCTTACGGATAAAGCCGCATCGAACTTCTCCGTTACTTCGCCCTCTTCGTTATAAACCTCCGTACGGTTCGCAACAGCGCCTACCGTTGCGCCATTCAGCTTTAAGAACCCGGCCACCATATCTTTTGCATAGTCCTGCTTTACTTCCACGAACAGATTGTTGTCCGCAATCTGGGACAGCGCGATCGAAGTATCGCCCACACAATTGGCAAGTTCCGGACATACTCTGTTCAGATCGTCCGTACAATCCTCCCATGCGGTGTCTTCATTATTGGCAGGCAGCATGGAAACGAGCTGACGGATCTGCGCAAGAATGGAAGCTTCGTCGCCGACGGCATCCACTGTGCCCGCTTCTTTACTCTGGAATGCGGCCGAACTCGTGTCGCATTTCGCAATCGTATTCCCTTCCAGCGCGTTCGGGGAATTCACGAACAGCTTCGCTTTATCCGCTTCCATAAACGTAAAATCCGCAAGACCCGCAACAACGGCAAGCCCGCCGCCGCAGGTTCCGAAAACAGCCGTGATCTGCGGGATCACGCCGGAAGCCATCGACTGTTTCAGATAGATCTCGCCGAAACCGTTCAAAGCGTCCGTCGCTTCCTGCAATCTAAGGCCCGCGGAGTCAAGCAGCCCGATAACAGGCGCTCCCATCTTCATCGCCAGGTCATAGAGGTTCGCAATTTTCTTCGCGTGCATTTCGCCGACCGTCCCGTTCAGAACGGAAGCGTCCTGGCTGTACACATACACAAGACTGCCGTCAATTACTCCATAGCCGGTGATTACACCGTCAGAAGGAGTTTCTGTCTGTTTCAGATTGAAATCCGTCGCCCTTGCCGTAACGAGCGCACCGATTTCAACGAAACTGTTTTCATCGAGCAAAGCATTGATTCTTTGACTCGCTTGAGAAGTAGTACCCATTTTTTTCAGCCCTCCATTTATCTTTTTAAAAATAATAAAAACATTCCCTCCTGCGGCCGCGCAAATACAGCCCGCAAGGCGCGTCAGTAACACACACTAAACAGTGTAACATAAATTATGCAAAACGACCAGCTAAAAATTCAAAAATATGCAGGATTTTAACCAGAAAATCAACCCGGCAGAAAAAGCCCGATAAGATAACGCAGCACCCACGGATAGTTAGTTTTTTCTATCTCCCCTGTGGTAACGACCGCATACTCCTGTATCAGCTCCCGATTCAGGTAATAAGAGACTTTTCCCGCCTCCGTTCCCGCGTATACGGGCGCGCTCAGCTGCGGCGCCAGCTCCGCCCGCACCTCTATCTCATCATCCCCGCACAAGAGCCATGGCAGGCTCTTTTCCTCCGGCCCGGCCAGCGCCACGTCCACGCTTGCCGCATCATAAGGCGTCGCGTCCTCTCCCGCGATGCCGTCCATAACGGGAATGGGCCCAAACCTCTTATCCTCATAGATATCGCGGTATTCATAATTCTCCATGCCGTAGGATGCAAGCGTCCGCATATCGCTCCATTTATAGGTCTTATGGTTCGGCCAGCCGCAGGCGAGAAGCGCCACGGTAAACGTTCTTCCTTCGCTTTCGACCGCTCCCACATAGCAGTACCCCGCTTTATTCGTAAAGCCCGTTTTCCCGGAAATGGCTTCCTCCATCATGCTTAAAAAACTGTTATGGTTGCTGCACCCGAAACTCCTTTGCCCGCTTTCGTCGCTGAAATGGTATTCCCGTGTCTGGGTAATCTCCAGAAACTGCTCCTTCGCCGGAGAATCCATGACGCAGTAAGCCATGATCCTCGCCAGATCCGCCGCCGTCGTGGAATGGATCTTTCCGCTTTCGTCCGCCGCCGCGTCCAGCCCGTTCGGCGTGATAAAATAAGTATCATAACAGCCGATATCTTTTGCCTTCCGGTTCATCATCGCCGCAAATTCTTCCACGCTCCCGCCCACGGCCTCCGCGATCGCCACCGCGGAATCGTTATGGGATTCCAGCATCAGCGAATAAAGCAGGTCTCCCAAGCGGTATTTTTCCCCCTCCCGCATATACAGCTTGACCCTGGGCATACCCGCCGCACAGGCGGAGACTTCCACGATATCGTCAGGATTCCCGTATTCCAGCGCCAGAATGCAGGTCATTATCTTCGTTGTGCTCGCCATGGGCAGCACCTCGTTCTCATTTTTCCCATACAGAACCCTGCCGGAATCGGCATCCATCAAAACGGCCGCCTGCGCGTAGAGCTGCAGCTGCGGCGTCTCTTTCTGCGCGGTCTTTTCTTCCGCCGCCTCTATAGTCTTTGCGCCGGCCGCTTCCGCATTTATGGCCTCTGCACCCGCCGCATCCCCGGAAACATTGGAAATCCCGCCCGAAAACAGCGCCAGGACGAGCAGCGCGCACAGGCAGAGGCTTCCTCGCGGCATCCCTTTTTTCTTTTCTTTTCTCCGCTTCTCCAAACTCAGATTACTCATACAAAAAACGCACATATATTAACCCGAAACCCTTTTTCATCGTTAATATATATGCGTTATCCGCAAAGGCAATACATCCCGGCTGCCGCATTTTTCTGCCGGTCAGATATCGAGCTGCAGCTGCTGCTGGACTTCCGATTCCGCCTGCAATTTAAATTCCTCTATCTGGACCGGGTTCAGTTCCGGCAGCTCTTCCAGCGATTTCAGGCCGAAGCTCCTTAAAAACTGCTCTGTCGTTCCGAACAGCAGCGGCCTGCCGGGCGCGTCCTTCCTGCCGACCTCCATGACCAGATCGAACTCCAGCAGCCTGTTGACCGCATGGTCGCAGCTGACGCCGCGTATCTTTTCAATTTCCAGCCTCGTGACCGGCTGCTTATAAGCGATAATCGACAGCGTTTCCAACAGCGTTTCCGTGAGCGCAAATTTTTTGGGCGTCGCGGCTATCCTGACCAGATATTCGTAAAATTCGCCCTTCGTACAGAGCTGCGCCGCATCCTCCAGCGTCGTCAGCTCGATGCCCCGCTCTTCCTTCCGATAGCTTTCCGCCATTTCGTCAAGGATCGCCTTTGTCGTCTCTTTATCTTCTTCGATCACCCCGGCCAGCCTGTCGATCTCCACAGACTCGCCCATCGTAAACAGAACTGCTTCCAAAACGGCTTTTGCCTTCTGTCTCTCCATTTCCATTCTCCATTCCTGCCCGTTTCCGCCCTCAGACCGCTTCTTTGGATGTAATAACGATATCGCTGAAAATACCGTCCTGCTCGATCGCTATCTTTCCCACTTTCATCAGCTCCAGGATCACCAGGAACGTGACGATGACCTCCATCCTGCTGTTCTGCTTCTCCAGAAGCTTCCGAAAGCTGAATTTTCTGTGGTTTTTCAGGTAGTCCTCTATGTAAACGGTTTTTCGCTCCATATCGATTTCGTCCTTTTCGATCCTGCCGAACGTACTCCTGACGGGATCGATCTTATCCGCCTGCCGCTTTAACATGAATTTGAAGATTTCCTGCAGCTTCGCAAGGGTCATATCGCCGATCAGCTCTTCATAGTCTATGGGCGGCTTATACTCGCTGATCTCCTTTGGCAGCGTCGGTTTCTTATAAAGGCTCTTCTGCGCGGTGACCATCCTGTCCCTTAATTCATAAGACATATATTTGCACATCTTATATTCCAGCAGCTTCTCCACCAGTTCCGCCCTCGGATCCTCTTCCTCGCCCGCCTCATTGACCTCTTTCGGCAGGAGCATGCGGCACTTGATATCGATCAGTGTGGCCGCCATAACGAGAAATTCGCTCATGATGTTCATATCTTCGGTTTCCATCTGCCTGATATAATCCAGATACTGCTCCGTAATCTCCACGATGGGGATATCATAAATATCCACCTTATTTTTATCGATCAAATGTAATAATAAGTCCAGAGGTCCTTCAAATACCTCCAGTTTTACGGGAATTGCCATAGCCTGTCCCCCCTTTTTACCGCGACGGCCTTAAACGGATGACTGCCAGCTCACCCGGATTAAACATCCGTATCGGCAGCGTATGGGTTCCGAGCCCTCTGCTCAAAATCATCACAGAACCGTCTTTCTCAAATTTTCCGCCGTCATAATGGGGAAAAGGCGTCAGCCTCGGAGAAACGACGCCCCCCACAAAAGGAAGCCGCACCAGCCCGCCGTGCATATGCCCCGAAACGACCAGGTCCGCCCCCCATTTCACATATTCTTCAAAATATTCCGGATTATGGGCGATTAAAATCTGAAATCTATCCTTCCGCGGCGCCCCCAGCACATCCGGCAGATAGTTCTCCGCCATCGGGGGACGGGACCACTTCCGATAAAAACCCCTGTCGATCTGGAGGCCGCAGATATTAATATTGGCGGACGGCAGGTCCGTCTTTTCGTTGATCAGCGGTTCGATTCCCGCCCGGCGCAGGCTTTCCAGATAAATTTCATAGATTTCTCTGTATCTTCCCGTCCCGGCGCCGAGACGCTGCTCATGGTTCCCCATACCGTAATAAACCGGATAGCTTCCGCCAAGCTTCTGCATCAGATCTGCCGCCACCTGATACCGCTCTTTTTTTTCAAAAGCGGTCAGCATATCGCCCGCCGTCAGAATACCGTCCGGCGCAAGCTCTTCTATTTTCGAGATCAATTTCTCATTCTGCTTTCCAAAACAGCTGTTATGTAAATCTGACAGCAGCGCGAATGTGTATTCCCTCGTGAGCTTTGGCGATTCTATTTCATATTCCACCGTCACGAACCGATGACAGTCGCGGTACATGATAAACAGAAAAAAACATATGAGAATGGCTGTGATGATCAATATTGTAAAAAGCATTCCGTTCTCCACACCGGCCGGTTCCGGATCATCTCGTTAAAAGCAGCTCATAAAGTATATCACAAAGTATGCGAAAACCGCAATCCCAAGATTTCGCATTAAAGAAACAGGACTCATCAGAGCACGAGGAACCGCAGCCACACTTTGTACAGATAATCGAGATAGCCCGCCTTTTCAACCGCTTTCGCCGCCAGGATGGACACGCTGCCGATGCGGTTCCCGCCCAGCTTATAAACTGCCTCCCCGATGGCATCTCCTTCCGCGACGGGCGCTTTTACGACGCCGGGCAGGCTGATTTCCTTTTCGATATCGTTCAGGTTATTTCCGGCGGTATCCAGATAATGAAATTCTCCCGCATAGGTAAGATTGACCTGTTCTTCCACGCCGCCTTCCACCTTCTGCGCCGGCAGGGCGTCTTTATTCGCATCCGTATACATCTGACTGACGCTGTAGCCGTAGCTTAACAGAGACATAGCGTCCGCAAACCGCGCCTTGGGGTCCGGCGCCGCCATCACGACCGCAATCAGCTCCATCCCGTCCTTATTGGCCGTTGCCGACAGGCAGTACAGCGCCTTGGAAGTCGATCCCGTCTTTAAGCCCGTCGTCCATTCATACTGCTTTAACAGCTTATTGGTGCTGGACAGCGTAAACGTAGAGGTTCCCCGCGCCGTATGGTGTTCGATATCCTCCATCCAGATACCGGTATACTGCAATACCTCCGGGTATTTCGTAATCAGCTCTCTGGACATAATCGCCACATCTTTTGCCGAGGTATAATGATTGTCGGAGTCCGATAAGCCGCAGCAGTCCTCGAAATGGGTATTCTGCATCCCCAGAGCTTCCGCCTTTTCATTCATCAGCTTCACGAACTCGCTCTCGCTGCCCGCTATGTACTCCGCCACCGCCACGCTGGCGTCGTTTCCGGAGGAGACTGCGATACATTTTATCATCGTATCGAGCGTCTGGCTTTCCCCCTCTTCCAAAAAGACCTGGGAACCGCCCATCGATTTCGCATATGCGCTCGTCGTCACCATATCCTCCAGCCGGATCCGCCCGCTCTTTAAGTGCTCAAATATGATCAGCAGAGTCATGATCTTCGTGATGCTGGCCGGGCTCCTTCTTGTATCCGCATCCTGCTCGCAAATGACCTGGCCCGTCGAGGCTTCCATAACGATATAGGAGGGCGTAGACACCTCCGGCGCCGCATGGACCGTCATGGGCGCCGCATACAGGCTCATATGGATACCGATGCCAAGTATCAGAAGCAGGCTTACGATTCGTCTTTTCCTTTTTTTCAACATTCATCTCTCCCGCATATTCCTCTATATCATAAATATTAGGAAAAAGGAAAATGTATGCAAAAAGAATGCCGTTAAAAATCCGGACATAACAAAATCCCTGACAATATCAGGGATTTGCTTTACATAAACATTAGTTATATTTACGTTTTCTTGCTGCTTCGGACTTTTTCTTGCGCCTTACGCTGGGCTTCTCGTAATGCTCTCTCTTACGAATCTCCTGCTGGATTCCCGCTTTCGCGCAGCTTCGTTTAAAACGGCGCAATGCGCTGTCTAAAGTCTCGTTCTCTTTTACAATTACGTTCGACATTCCACACCTGACCTCCCTTCAGTCCCTAATTAGTAACATGACTGATCGGGTTATTTGCGCACAACCGAATGTGCATGTGTGTTTACACACAACATTTATTATACCACATTCTGGATGTCAGTCAACTACTATTTTTCATTTGTTTTTCATGCTACACTAAATGAATGACAGAATTTCCCGATATCCTAAAACGAAAAAGGAATTTTCCCTATGAAGACAGTCGGTATTATTGCAGAATATAACCCTTTTCATAACGGACACGCCTACCAGCTTACGAAAGCGAAGGAGCTGGCGGACGCCGATTACGCCATCGTCGTGATGAGCGGGAACTTCGTACAGCGGGGCCAGCCTGCCATCCTGGAAAAATCGCTGCGCGCAAAGGCCGCCCTCTTATGCGGCGCAGATCTCGTAATAGAGCTTCCGGTCCATTACGCGACGGCCAGCGCGGAATATTTCGCTTCCGGCGCAGCTGCCCTGCTCGATAAGCTGGGCGCAGCCGACGCCCTGTGCTTTGGCAGCGAATGCGGCGATATCGGCCCTTTATCGGAACTTGCCGACGCGCTTCTTACGGAGGACGAGCTCTTCAAATCCCGGTTAAAACGCCGGTTAAAGGAAGGCGTTTCCTATCCGCAGGCAAGAAACGACGCCCTCTTTGCGCTCTCCCCGCAGCTTGCGCCGCTCCTGGAACAACCCAACAATATTCTGGGGCTGGAATACCTGAAGGCGCTGAAAAAACGAAACAGCAGAATCCGCCCCTGTACGCTTTCCCGCGTCGGCGGCGGCTATCATGACGAATCTCTGACCGCTCCGTACGCTTCCGCGCTGGCCATCCGGGAAAGCCTCACGGATACAGGAGATCTCCTTTCGATAAAAGAGCAGGTTCCTCCGTCCGTCTACGAACTGATGGCCTGCCATTACCGGAGAACCTTCCCGGTTTTTGCAAAAGATCTTTCTTTTCCGCTCGGCTGTAAACTGATACAGGAAGCCTCTGAAAATTTTAATCGTTATTTTGACATCGACGAATGCTTTTCCGACAGATTACGCAAATTCCTGCCCGGTTATACGGACTATCCTGCTTTCTGTGAAAAGCTGAAAACGAAAAATATCACCTACGCAAGAGTCTCCCGCGGCCTGCTGCATATTCTGTTAAATATTTATCAGACAGATATGGAGGCTTTCTGCGCGGACGATTATGTGTACTATGCGAGGATTCTCGGATTTCGGAAGGAAGCCGCCCCGCTTTTATCGGCAGTCAAGGCCAATACCTCGATCCCGCTCCTTTCCAGGCTGGCCGATGCCGGCGCCCTCATCGCATCCGGAAACGGGAAACGGATGTTGGAGCAGGATATTCAGGCGAGCCATCTCTATGCGCTGACGATCCATCACAAATTTCATCAGGGTTTCCGGAATGAATATCAGAAACAGCTCGTCATCCTGTAGAAGGGCTGCCGATGGCTTCCGCAATATATTTTTTGATCCGCCCGTGCACAATATCCGATACCTCCCGCGTCGTCATGCCCTTATACTCTTCATAAAGAAAAGGCGGCAGATAGTGTACCTGCGTCGTTACTTTCCGAAGGCTCCACTCCTCAAATACTTTATAGGAATCGATCAGAACGACGGGCACGATAGGCGCTTTCGCCCGGATGGCGCTCTTAAAGCAGCCGGGTTTAAAATCGCATACGTTATTATGATTATGATAGTAGCCGCCCTCCGGAAAAATAATATATTTTCTGCCCGCCGCGACCTCCTCCGATATTTCCCGCATCAGTTTTACCGACTGGCGCACATCGTCCTTGATCAGCCGTTTCCCATGCAGCATATCGATGAACTGGGATGTCAGCAGCATATGCGATTTGGCGTCGTCGATTACAACAGTACAGGGCTTCTGATGCGTATAGACGATTCCGAGCGCATCATATTTGCCCTGATGATTCGGAAACATGACATAACCGCCCTCCTTCGGCAGATTTTCCATACCGTAGCCCAGCGTCTTAATATGCCCCGCCTTTGTCATCCTCCTGACCGCCAGCCTGGCATATTCATAACATGCCTCTTCCGTATATTTCTCCGGATGCGCCGCCATATATGCCATCCTTGGAATCATATAGATCCTCGGAAGATTGCGTATGATCACCTGTACAAAACGCAGCATAAAACACACCCTCTTTCTGTTCTGTCCTTCGGAAGCTGTTCTCCCCTTTTTCTCAGAACAGGGGAGAGAACAGTTTTAGAAACGGCCCTATTACATTCATTTTCATAAACTTTTTCCGACACCATTCCAGTGTGATTTTCTCCGATTCAGCGAAGGTATTTTCCATATCTTCCTTTAACTCTGCAACCGCATCTGCCCGGTAAAGAAAAACGCCGCACTCAAAATGATGATAAAAACTTCTGTAATCGAAATTGATGGTCCCGACAGCCGCCGTTTCATCATCGCACAGCACGCATTTGGAATGGATAAAGCCCGGCGTATACTGATAAATCTTCACGCCCGCCTCTATCAGGTTCTGATAGCTCGACTGCGTCAGCCAGTAAGTCATCTTCTTATCCGGGATGCCCGGCGTCACGATCCGCACGTCCACCCCGCGCTTTGCCGCCAGCTTCAGCGCCGTGCACATCTCGTTATCGGTAATCAGGTATGGCGTGAACGCGTAGAAATATCTTCTGGCAGAGCCGATCATATTCAGATACACGTTTTCACCGACCGTCTCATTGTCAAAAGGCGTATCGCCATAAGGCTGCACATATCCTTTTCCCGGCGGTTTTTCCGTAAAATAATGCCGGTAGCGGCCGTAATCTTCATCCGTATCGCGGGAAATATTCCACATCTGCAGGAACATGACCGTAAAATTCCAGACCGCTTCCCCTTCCAGCCGGATTCCGGCGTCCTTCCAGTAGCCATAGAGCGTTTTACGATTGATATATTCGTCCGCCAGGTTGATGCCGCCCGTATAGCCGACCTTCCCGTCGATGACGACGATCTTCCGGTGATCCCTGTTGTTCAGGATGATCGCCATGAGCGGCACGAGCTTATTAAAAGCGACGCACCGGATGCCCTTCTGTTCGATGAACTGCTCATAATGCTTGGGCAGCTTCAGGACGCTGCCGAAATCATCATAGATCAGCCTTATTTCGACGCCCTGCTTCGCTTTCCTTTCCAGAATTTTCAGGACCTCGTCCCACATCACGCCCTCGCCGATGATAAAATATTCCAGAAAAATAAAACGTTCCGCTTTTTCAAGATCTTCCAGCAGCTGTTTCCAATAAGGGAGCCCGTCCGCATAATAAGATGTCCGCGTATTCTCCCATACCGCCGTGCCGGAATAGCGTTTCAGATAGCCACACAGATTGGCCGCCGGCAGATTCTCCTTCCCTATCCTGTCCAGAAGCTCCCTGTTCTCCGGCATATTCTTCCTCGTCAGCTCCGCCGTTTTCCGCATACTGTCCCGGAGCTTACGGGGAATGACGACATGTCCAAAAGCCAGATACAGAATTCCGCCGAACAGCGGAAAGACCAGAATCGGCACGATCCATGCCAGCTTTACGGCAGGATTGTTCGGCCTCCAGACGAGATAAAGGACGATCAGAAGGCTGAGCGCTCTCAGTACAAAGGCGATTTCCACATAATGATTTGCCCACTGAAAAAGCTCCAGTATAAAAAAAACGACCTGAAGCAGGACGATTACACCTGTTATAAATACTCTGTTTAACACCAAATGCAATATTTTTCTCATAGGAATGCGACCATGCCTTTTTCAGTCTGTTCCCCCGCACACTAGATAATATAGCACAAAAAGAAGCTTTTCGCAAACGGCATCTTCCATTATCCCCGGTATGGATTCACATGCACCATGCAGTGCTTCACATTCGGAAAGGCCTGTTCCATTTTATGATGCACCCGTTCCGCCACCGCATGCGTCTCATTCAGCGTCCGGCTGCCGTCCGCGGCGATTTCGATATCGACATAGATCCGGTTGCCGAACAGCCGCGTGCGCAGAAGATCGATGCCGAGCACGCCTTCCTGGGAGGCAATCATCCGGCGCATTTCCTGAATGGTCTCATCGTCGCACGCCTTATCCACCATCTTATCGACGGCATCCTTAAAAATATCATAAGAGGCCTTCACGATAAAAACGCTTATGACAACACACGCTGCGCTATCGAGAACAGGATACCCCAAACGGGAGCCAAAAATACCGATGAGCGCGCCGATCGAAGAAAGAGAATCCGAACGGTGGTGCCAGGCATCCGCCATCAGCGCGCCGGAATTGATTTTTTTCGCCGCCGCCCTCGTATACCAGAACATCCATTCCTTGACGACGATCGAGAGAGCCGCCGCGAAAAGCGCCAGCCTGCCCGGTATGGCAAGTTCTTCATAGCTTCCTCCCCAGATGGCCTGCAGGCCGCGGTAACCGATTCCGCAGCCGGTAATGCACAGGACGACTGCCAGTACGATCGAGGCCACACATTCCAGCCTTTCATGGCCGTATTGGTGGTGCGCATCGGATTTTTTACCGGAAATCTGCACCCCGACCATCACGATGATTGTGCTGAATACATCGGAAGCGGAATGCACGGCATCGGAAACCATGGCTCCCGATGACGCTGCGATACCCGCCGCCAGCTTCAATAACGACAATGCCACATTGACTGCAATACTGATGAAAGATACCCTCATCGCAATTTTCTTTTCCATCCAACGCTCCCTTCTTCTCCGGTCTCAGGAAATCAGATAGGGAGCGATCGCCTTTTCGATCTCGGACATCTCCTCGTTTGTTTCCAGAATCCGCAGTTCGACATCCTCTGACAGATCCATCGAAAAAATACCCATAATGGACTTTGCATCGACAACATACCTGCCGGACACCAGGTCGAAATATCCCTTCCTGTTGCCGATCGCTGACACGAAGCCCTTGACTCTCTCGATCGAATTGAGGTTCAGTTTGTAAGTTTTCATTTCTTCTGCACTCCTTTTTTATCCTAAAGTAACATCCAGGATCATCATGATCAGAAATCCTGCCGCAAATCCCAGGGTAGCGCCGTCCGTTTCCCCATCCGCCGAAGCCTCCGGTATCAGCTCTTCCACGACGACGAACAGCATCGCTCCCGCCGCGAAAGCCAGCAGAAAGGGCAGCGCCTTTTTGATAACGCCAGTTATTAATATTGTAAGAAACGCGGCGGCCGGTTCCACAGCCCCCGACAGGGCGCCATAGGCAAAGGCCCTCCCCTTTCTGCTCCCGTTGCTTCGCATCGGCATGGAAATGATAGCGCCTTCCGGGAAATTCTGAATAGCGATACCCAGCGCGAGCGTATAGGCCCCGGCCATCGTAATTTCCCGGCTGCCCGACAGGACCCCCGCGAAAACGACTCCCACCGCCATTCCCTCCGGTATGTTATGCAGCGTGACCGCCAGCGCCAGCATCGTCGTTTTGGTCAGCCTGCTTTTAATACCCTCCGGCTTCCCGCCTCCGGGATGCAGATGAGGGATCAGTTTATCCAGCCCGTATAAAAAGGCGATACCTGCCGCAAACCCTGCAGCCGCCGGAACGAACGCCCATTTTCCGTACCCGCCGGACATATCGATGGCCGGAAGCAGAAGCGACCATACGGAAGCGGCCACCATAACGCCGGAAGCGAAACCGAGCAGCGCTTTCTCCAGCAGCTTATTCAAATTGTTCCTCATAAAAAGAACGCAGGCCGCGCCTGCGAAAGTTCCGAGAAGCGGAATCATGAGCCCGAAAAAAATATCCATGCCGATAACCATACCTTTCTTTCAACCCGCCAGACCTTTCAGGAAATGCCCTTTGGGCATATTTCTGTAAATAGTCTATGAGGCTCTCTCCGTATGGTTCCAAATATGCGGCCGCTTTAAACCTGAAGGAAAAATAACATTTGATATATAATGCAGGAAACAAGCCATGCGACGCCGCACTGCATCAATACGATACAGAACGCTTTCCAGGCGGAAGCCATTTCCCGTTTGATCGTCGCTACTGCCGCCACACAAGGCGTATAAAGCAGCGTAAACACCAGAAAGCTGACTGCAGAGGCAGGCGTAAAAACGGCTCCGAGCGTACCGCTCAAATTGCTCATCGTCGTCCCCGTCAGAACGCTCAACGTGCTGACGACCGCCTCTTTTGCCGTAAATCCGCTGATCAGAGACGTAGCGACGCGCCAGTCGTTAAAGCCCAGCGGCCCAAACAGCGGCGCGATATACTGCCCGACCGCCGCCAACAGGCTGTCCCGGCTGTCCGACACAACGTTCAGACGGCTGTCGAAAGTCTGTAAAAACCAGATGACCATCGTAGCGAGGAAAATAATCGTAAACGCCCGCTGCAAAAAATCCTTCGCCTTCTCCCACATGAGGAGCAGAACGCTTTTCGCGGACGGGAAACGATAGTTGGGAAGCTCCATCATAAAGGGCATGGAATTCCCCCTGAAAACCGTATGGTTCAGGATAACGGCCACGAGCAGCCCTACGATAATGCCGAGCGCATAAAGCCCTGCCATCACGAGCACCGGATGATCCGGAAAAAACGCCGCCGTAAACAACGCGTAAATCGGTATTTTAGCCGAACAGCTGATAAACGGAATCAGCATGATCGTCATCTTTTTATCCCGTTCCGAAGAAAGCGTCCTGCTGGACATCACGGCGGGCACGCTGCACCCGAATCCGATCAGCATGGAGACAAAGCTCCTGCCGGATAAGCCGATCTTTCTAAGCGGCCTGTCCATAACAAACGCGATCCTCGCCATATAACCGGAATCTTCCAGAATGGACAGGAAGAAAAAAAGCACCACGATAATCGGCAGAAAGCTCAATACGCTTCCCACCCCGGCAAAAATACCGTCGATGACGAGGCTTTCCACCACAGGGTTGATGCCGTAGGCCGTCAGCATTTTTTCCACCCATGCCGAAAGCATATCGATTCCCATGCTCAGCAGGTCGCTCAGCCCCTGTCCGATCAGGCCGAACGTCAGCCAGAAAATCAACAACATGATTATCAGAAACGCGGGTACGGCAAAATATTTTCCGGTGAGCACCGTATCGATTTTGACGCTCCTTTTATGCTCCCTGCTTTCTTTACATTTGATAACCGCGTTTTCGCATACCTTTTCGATAAAATCATAGCGCATGGCCGCCATCGCGGCGTTCCGATCCATACCGCTGTCCTCTTCCATCTCCAGAATGCTGTGCTCCATCAGCTCAAGCTCGTTCCGGGACAGTTTCAGACGTTCTACAATGTCCCTGTCGCCTTCTACGATCTTAGCCGCGGCAAAACGCGGGGACATGCCGATATGTTCTGCATGGTCCTCCACCTGATGGCTGACCGCATGAATACATCTGTGTACAGGGCCTTTTCCGCAGAAATCCGTCACTTTGGGATAAAGACGCCTTCCCGCCACTTCCCTGGCCGCCTGCATCAGATCCTCCAGGCCTTCGTTCTTAATCGCGCTGATCGCGATAACAGGAATTCCCAGCTGCTCCTCCATCCTGCGCAGCTCGATGGTGCCGCCGTTCCCCCGCACCTCGTCCATCATATTGAGCGCGAGCACCATTGGAATGCGCATTTCCAAAAGCTGTAACGTCAGATAGAGGTTTCTTTCGATATTGGTAGCATCCACAATATTGATGATGCCGTCCGGCTTTTCATTCAAAATAAAATCTCTCGTAACAATTTCTTCATTACTGTAAGGCCTGAGCGAATAAATGCCCGGCAGATCGACGACCGCATCCCCTTTTTCCCCCTGAATCGTCCCGACCTTCTGATCCACCGTGACGCCCGGAAAATTGCCCACATGCTGATTTGAACCGGTCAGCTGATTGAATAATGTCGTCTTACCGCAATTCTGATTTCCTACTAACGCGTATATCATATTCCTTTCTCCAAATGCAGCTTCATCCTTTTACTTCTATTTTCCGCGCATCCTCCCTGCGGATCGTCAGCTCATAACCGCGCAGCTGTATTTCGACCGGATCGCCCATCGGCGCCATTTTCCGAATCTTTACTTTCGTTCCGGGAATCAGCCCCATATCCAGAAAACGGCAGCGCAGCTCTCCTTCTCCGCCCACCTGTGTAATCGTAACTTCCTGTCCTACTGCAGCCTGATCCAGTGTCATAGGTACTCTCCTCATCCGTATTTCTGCAGAACATCCGGCAGGACATTCTGCGGGGAATCGCTCTATTCCCTCTGATAGTTTATGTCAGCTCTCCCCGGTTGTCAACTCGTATGATATCATATAATTTATCAGGAAAAAATGCAAGGGCTATCTTGTCATAGCCCCTGCATCTGCATTACCGTATTCTATTCCGGCTCTATATTATCCGGCATACATCGGAAACGTCAGTATCACCTTGAACAAATCCCCGTCCAGCACAATCTCAAAAGCGCCGTTCTGGGCCTCCGTCAGATTCCTGGCGATGGACAGGCCAAGCCCGCTCCCTTCGGTCGTCCGGGATTCGTCGCCCCGGATAAAACGCTCTGTCAGCTCTTCCGGATTGCAGTTCAGCTCATTGGCCGAAATGTTCTTAATGGAAATCTCTATCATTTCCTGTTTCAGCCCATCAAGCCCCGGCAGGCTGTTAATCGCGATATAGACTCTCGTTCCTTCCAGCGCATATTTACAGATATTGTTAAACAGATTCTCCATGACGCGCCAGATGCTTCTGCTGTCCGCTTCGATGGCCGCTCCCGACACGTTGACGTTCATCACGATTGTCAGGCTCTTCTGGTCGAACTTCTCCGAAAACTCTCCGATCGTCTGATTTAACAGTTCTGTCACGTTGATTTTTTCAAAATGCAGGTTGATATTGCCGGAGGATATCTTGCTCGCTTCGACCAGATCGTCGGTCAGCTGCTTTAAGCGCTGCGACTTCTCATCCAATACCTGAATATAACTCCGTACCCGTTCGTTGTCCACCTTTTCCCGTTTGATCAGATCCACATAATTGATAATGGAAGTCAGCGGCGTCTTGATATCGTGTGAGACATTCGTGATCAGATCCGCTTTCATGCGTTCATCCTTCATGCTGATCTCCACCGCGTTTTTGATGCCGTTCCCGATGCTGTTCACCGATTTGGCGAGCACCAGATTATCCCCATGGAGATTTTCCTGGCTGATCTGATAGGAAAAATTCCCTTCTGCGATCTTTTCAATGCCCGATACGATATTCTGCCGTTCCTTCACATCCAGATACAGCATGACGCCGACGAGCATATCGACAACAAAGGCGATCAGAATCCCCAGGACCGCCGGCACGCCGGTAAAAATCCCCAGCGCGAGCATCAGCAGGTTAAAAGCCAGAAATACAAGATAGGGGCCCCATGTCCGGACGACAATATTGCCGTTGTCGTATACTTCCAGAAACAGCAGGGAACACTTATGTATGATTTTTTTCAGATAACTGTTCTTCCAGAGGATTCCCGCCCGGATCCTTCTGACCAGGCTGTAATAAAAGAAACAGAACAGGATATCGATGAGCAGTACGGTAATGCCCGCCGCTATTTTAAACCACACCGTATAAATATCCTCGTAGCTCAAAATGTTCCAGTTTGCGAAAAGCAGCGCTCCCGCGACAGCCGCTGCCGCCAGGACGCCCAATACCAGCGCGGCTTCGGTCGGCATGTTATCAAACCGGCTCAATAAAATATAAGAATTCCCTTCCTCGTCCCGTTCTTTTCCCGACACACCCGTCAGACAGATCAACAGCACAAAATACAGGGCCGTCGATACGATCGCAAGTACGACCCACTGCCAGAAGTAGGGAAGATAATTCTGAAATCCCGCTTTTCCCTGCGTGAAGGCATCGTTTACCGAATAAGAGGGATCCACGCCGATCCAGATACGGATATTTTCCGGATAGGCGTAATCATACTCTCTTATGATGCTCCGTATCGTCTTTTCCCGGATCGCGGAATTACTTTCATAGATCATCTCGGAAGGGCTGTAATACAAATATTTGCTTCTGCCGCCGGAGAACTCCGCACCAAAACATATTTCAAAGAATTCCGCCATATCGGTATTCTTCAGTTCTTCCCTCAATTCCTCCGGCGCAATCAGATCTTCCATATTCGTAAAATATTCCGTACGGTCTCCGACCGTCTTTTCAATACAGTAGCGGAGATTCGTATTTCTGCTGTCATAATATTCCTGATAAGCAAGATATTCATTATAATTGTAGGCAAGGCTCTGCATCGCCATCGACACATTTTCACAGAGTTCCACATAACTTTCCGGATCCGCCGTGTATTCTTCGATATTTTTGCCGTCTACCGTCTTATAACGGTTCACCAGTACGTTCAGCTGAAGGATATCGTCCTCGTCATACCATTCGTCCCAGCCATTAGACGGCAGCATATTGGCGGATACATCGTCTACAAACGTATAACTGCCGATATCCGACTTCATATAGTTGGCATCGGAGGTATTGTAATATTTGCTGTCCGGATCTACAATCGTCAGCGCCGTCCGGTCGCTCAAAAATTCCCTCATCTGCGCTACGGTCATATCGTTAAGCACATATTCCATCCCGTAACCCTGCCATTTCAGCAGGTCTTCCAGATAATATCTTGCCGTTACATACTGCTCCGGCATCCCCGTATCTCTGCAGTTATATGCGGTTACATCGATGACCTTCATCCCGTCAAATTCGCCGTCCGTCTCTAACTGGCTCCGGATAACGCCGAACCGTATAATATCCGTTACCGCCCTGCCATAAATCGTATTGAACAGCTCCGATTCCTCATAGGTCTCCTCCCTGTCCGAGGCATGCAGGCTATAGTTCTCGCTGCCATGCAGCCCCTGTATGACTACCGTGGAGCCTGTCGTCACAATGAGAACCGCGACAACCGCCGTCACGAGCAGAAGATGCTGCAGCGCCTGCAGTACCGCCCTGATATTTCTGCCCGTCCTTTTTTTCCTGTTTTTCATATAAATACCATGCCTTTCCCACGGCCTGTGAAAGATTCATTTTTCACAACAGCCCTACCCTTCAGTCCGTTTTTACTGCTTCTCAATCTTATAACCGACTCCCCATACGACTTTCAGGTAACGCGGATCCTTGGGATTAATTTCGATTTTCTCACGGATATGCCGGATATGGACTGCCACCGTATTATCCGCGCCGATCGCCTCCTCGTTCCAGATGCTTTCGTAAATCTGGTCGATGGAAAAGACTCTGCCGCAGTTCTTGACGAGCAGAAGCAGAATGTTATATTCGATCGGCGTCAGCTTCACGCTTTCGCCGTCTACGGTGACCTCCTTTGTATCGTCGTTCATGCAGAGGCCCCCCACCTGAAACAGCGCGTTGTTTTCCGTATTGAGATTGCCGAGCATCGTATACCGCCTTAAATTGGACTTCACCCTGGCGACCAGCTCCAACGGATTAAAAGGCTTTGTCACATAGTCGTCTGCGCCGATATTCAGCCCCAGAATTTTATCGCTGTCCTCCGATTTGGCGGAAAGGATGATAATCGGAATGCTGGAATATTCCCGGATTTTCAAGGTCGCATGAATACCGTCGAGTTTGGGCATCATAACGTCCATGATGAGCAGATGAATCGTCGTCTGTTTCAGGATCTTAATCGCCTGCTCCCCGTCGTATGCCTTAAAAATCTGGTAGCCTTCCTGCAACAGATAAATTTCTATCGCATCTACAATTTCCTTATCATCATCACATACAAGAATATTCGCCATCTGTTCTACCTCTCTTTTGTCGTGCCAGCCGGCTCCCTGCGGCAGCCGGCTTTGGGTTATCCTTATTGAAACATAAAAAATGAAAGGAATCCATGGGAATTTATTTAATATTTTCTTAACTTTATAAAATCCGTTTTACAAAAATACTTCCCATAAGTACGGAATTTCCCGATTTTACGGGAAAACAATGTCAGCCATTTCTCCAGAATTTCTCCATTACCTCATTAAACTTTTGAGGTACATCCATATTTACACAATGCCCGGCATCCTCAAAAATCACAGTTTCAGCCTGCGGTTCCCTGTTTTTCCACATTTCTACCGCTGACAATTCCATTGGTACATCGAATTTTCCACACCCGATTAATAAGGGATACATTCTCTGCTTTGTCTGATATACGTTTACCATGCTATTTAAAGATGCCAGATACATAAATGATTTTCCTGGAAATTGAATATTCATATCATAAAATTCATTTTGAGCCTGCAAAGTATAAGCCGATATTTTCTTATTTGCTTTTGCAAACCATTTTACGGAAACCAAAGCTTTTAACATCATTAACATCTGCGAAATACTATTTTCTTTCTGCATTTTCACATCAAAATTATTAATATCATATCCGCCAAAACAAGCGAGCGAATTTACCGCATCAGGATATCGATTTGCGAAATCCTGCGCCAAAACGGCGCCCAGTGAAACGCCGACAATATGCGCTTTTTCAATATTTTCCGTTTTCATAATATCGTATATCCATACCGACATTTTATCTATGCTATCACCTTTTTTTGTATCTGTTGACTGTCCGTGACCAATAATATCCATTGTCAAAATATTATATTTGTTTTGAAAATATTCAATCTGTGTGCCATACATTTTATGGTCAACAAACGCGGCATGAAGAAACAGACACCATTCATTGTGGTCATTTCCGCTGATATAATATGTAATTGGCGATTTTTCTAATCTGCATTGTCTCACAGTTTTTCATCCTCCATATCATTGATAAGTTTTTTATACCATTCTATATTAAACTTCATAAAATCCTTTCCGTAACGAGCCGTTGCAAGTTGAAAAAAATAATATCCTTATTTCCTTTTGTAATTTTAATTTTTTTACTTCTTCACAGGCAGCTTCCGGCATACAATACCTTTCTGCCAAATGAGACAAATATCTCTCAATGTTCTTTTTTCTGTGCGTCTCATCTGAAAGTCCCATAAAATATATTTTTGCCAATTCCGGGTTTTTCATATTCTGCGTATCAAAAGGGCTGTTTATCCCCTTATTGATCCGCTCCCTTAACTGATAAATTGTTCTATAGTAAACGACATTAGAAATTGCCTTTTCGGACTTGTAAAAGCTTACCTATATGGCTTTTGCAAGAGCCGGAAAGAGCAATTTGTTATGTCGTTTACTATATTTTCAAAAAAGAACCTCAGATTTCTCCAAGGTCCTTTTATCCGAATTTTTACTATGCTGTTGCGTATCAGCTGATTACTTTGTCATTTCATAAAAATAAGCATTTCTCTTTGAAACGTTCTGGCCGCTTGCCGTGCTTGTCTTGCACAATTCCAGATACTCTTCCCTGTTCTCATAATCATCCAGAAATGCATTGAGATTCTTTGCATATGTCTTCTGCTTTCTGCTGTCATCCAGGCAAAGCGCCGCATTAGCGATTATCATCGGCAGGCTTACCTTTTTCAGGTTCTTATTCTTTTCCGGAACTGCTTCATCCAACATATCAAGAGAAGCCAATATCTTATCACACAGTTCCTGATCAAAACGCTGCTTAAAATCATCAATGAACTGTATAATTGATTTTTTACTAAAGTCATTCACACTTTCATCGGAGATGAGCGCCAGCGCCGCCAATACCATTCCCTGATCTTCTGATTTCCGAAGCTGGCCTCTCGTGAAGTTTACTTTCTCCATGAAAGGTTTACTGATAGCCTCATCAACAAAATCCCTCAGCTCCGCGCCCATATGCGCCCTGTACAGATTGTCATTGGATAACTGCTGCCCATTGTTCAGTCTGCAGAAAATATCCTCTGTTTCCTGCTCGCTTATCTCCTGATATATGTTGATCGTAAGCTCCGTGTTCTTAATCGTATTCTGCACTTCTTCGTCCAGCTCTGAAAAAGTTTTAGCCGCATACTCTTCCGGATAAGATTTGTCCAGTCTGAATTTATTATTCAGAAACGAATTCAATACCGTAAGCCTTTGCTTTCCGTCCAGTATCTCCCAGGCATAATCATTTTTTTCTTTTGTTATTTCTTTTGCAAAGATTCCAGGAATAATGATTCCCTGTATGGCCGATAAAATCAGCAGTGATTTTTTCTTCCTGTCCCATTGGTCCTGTTTTCTCTGAATACCTGTTTCCAATATGATTTTTCCTTTTTTAATATCCCTTACAACAGACTGTACAGTTCTCGTTTTAATATAGCTTTTCATTAACGGCCTCCTTATGATTTATAATTGTTCCGGTAACTTTTATTTATGATACTGGAATTCTGATAAAACACTTTTTATATCATTTATTCATGATCAGCATTCGCCGCTCTGCGGCGCCTGATTTCCCTCTGCGGTTATTATATCTTATCTTTATAAAGTCCGCAACCCCTTAAAAAGACTATACATAGCCGTAAATTACAGCAGGCGGGGCTGCCTTCAGACTTTCCCTTATGTTATTTCTCCCTTTTCATTTTCAATGATAATTCCGCAGCCTATTACCATAAGAGGCGAACGTCCTACATCTTTCCGCATTTCCGCTATATAATTTCCTCTATACCCTGCTATAATGTTTTTCATATCAATATAGGATCTCCTCCTTCCATGCCGCAATCTGTAAAAATAATTCTTTCATATCAATTTTTGAGAAATCCGTTGTATCAACTTTAATCTGTGTGCCATCAACTAAAAAGGCAAGAATGGAGGGATTTCTATGATCAACTATGTCAACGGATTATGCCTGATTCTACCTTGTAAGCCACAGGATATTTTATCATTTGAGCTCACGGAAGAAAAAAGGCTTTCCAGAAGCAGCGGGAAATGAAAATTATCACAAAAAAAGAATACCCAATAATAAGCCGTTCTCCTCTGTTTCGTTATGAATCTAAGCATTGCACTTCATTATTTTTTGCAGCACTTCGATTCTCGCTTCCCTCCAGCCGACAGGGGCAATGCAGAAACCACAGCACTGCTCACTGTATAAACATGTTTCACAGGCAATCCTTTCCAGGCTCTGTCTGTCCAGCTCTTCATCGGACGGCAGAACATAGGAATCTATCTTTTTAATATCTTCGCAGTCTTTTAAGGAAAAATCAATGGATTCATCCTGTCTTCTGTAAGCGTATACTTTTCCCGTAAAAGACACGCAATCACCGACTTTTACTCTGGCCTTAAAGAACGGCCTCTTATCAAATACCCAGATATGGTCTTCTTTCCCCTTAACATAAGTCCCGTCCCCCTCCATAAAGTCAACATAAAGCCGTTTGAAGAGAATGCCTCTTCGGTTGATTTTGATAATCCTTCCTTTAAATTCACCAAAGGCGGCATTATATCCGCCTTCCGCATAATACCATTGAAGGTATTTTCTGCAGTCCATTCCAAGTTCAATAATCGGTAAGGATATTTCTCCTGGCATTTTTCCATCCATGTTCTTATTTTCACTCATAAAATTTCAGTCCTTTGTATGTTTAATTTTTCCTTCTGCAGCATACATGGTTTTTAATTTAGAACAATGCCGGAACATCTGTTGCGCTGACTGCCAACAGACTGCTTTAAAATGCAGTGCCTTTCTGCACATTGGACATCGCATCTATAAGTAAACGACATTAGAAATTGCCATTTCGGCCTTGTAAAAGCTTGCGTATATGGCTTTTGCAAGAGCCGAAAAGAGCAGGAACTTAATTTTTCCTGCTCTTTTCACATACTACGGGTTGCACCTCTTACACGGCTCATACCCCTGTGCGATGATACTTTCCCTGCTTTCGGAAGAGTCCTGCCTGTTCACCGTAGGCAGTGAACTACAGGCAGGCTTATGGAACTTCTTTGTTTTCGTATTTAAAATATAAGTGAGTTCTGCTGTAACTGATTCGTTAATTTCCTGAGGCGGTCCTTCCACAGCAGCCGTTGGTTCTTCGTTTTCAGCCTGTGCTTTTTCTGTTTCAGAGACAGCTGCCGTTTTGGCGCTATTCGCCGCTTTTCCCGCTCCTGCCGGCTCCCCTGCCTTCCATGTTTCAGAAGAAGGCACATTGAATGATATTTTCTTTCCGTCGGATGTTGCAATTATCGTTCCATCCTCATCAGTCCTGTACACTTTCACCCCATTAGTCCTGAGAGTATTAAGCGTTTCTGCATGGGGATGCCCGTATGAATTATCTTCCCCACAGCTAATGACTGCATATGTAGGATTAACTGCTTTGAAGAAGTTTTGGGAAGTCGAGTACCTGCTTCCGTGATGACCTGCTTTATATACGTCGGCTGAAATATCTTTATTGTTTTTTAAAATATCATTTTCAGCATCTTCCCCCGCATCTCCCGTAAATAAAAACGTATTATCACCGTTCTGTATGAGTAAAGCAATGGAAGAATCATTTGGATTATCATATTCACCATCAGGCGCTAAAACAGTAACCGTTGCTGTTCCAAGTAAATACTGTGTCCCAACTTCAGGCGTAGAATATTTTAACCGTTTATTATCCAATGCCTGAATCAGTTTCTGATATGTCTTATTATCCTTCTCATAATTGGATACAAATACTTTATCAATATCAAATTTCGTAATGATGACTGGCGCGCCGCCAATATGGTCGGCGTCCGGATGCGTAAGAACTAAATAATCCAGTTTCTCAACCTTCTGCTTCTGCAGATAATTCTGAATTGTAGTTCCTTTTGAATCATCACCTGCATCAATCAGCATGGAATGCCCGCCACAGGTTATTAACGTCGAGTCGCCCTGACCGACATCAATAAAATGTACCTTCATTTCCTCTGGTTCGTTTGGAGCGGCTTGCGCAATTGTTGAAACAGCCGAAGCTATGCCAGCCAAAAGCAAAAATGTCAGAATCAGATTTACGATACGCTTCTGAAATCTTTTCATTCTGTAATCCTCCTGTATGATATTGTGTTGTGGGATACAGGTATTGTATCACAGAAAGAGAGTTCCTGCATGAAAATATCGTAAAATGTTCCATTCGACTTTATATATATTAAACCTGAACCCTGCTTGTCCAAGATCCCTCTCATGCTCTGCAGGCAGGCTCCCATCATTTCTCCACACAGGAGTGCGCTATCCCTATCTGCGGGCATTTCCCGTTGTCGTTTTCAAAAGTCCACTCACGCATCGCCGGATTGGAAAAACCTTCCCGTTTTCAAAACTTCATATATTGCCTGCTAATGATATATGTCAAAAAATAATAGCAAAAGTATAGTATAACAAAACAAATCATAAACCAGCCGACTGCAATTAACACAAAATTGTGCAAATATGCAGGAAGTATGGAATCTAATTTATAAGACACCAAAGGAGCTGAAATCAAAATCAAAATGAAACACATAATCGTTGGCAATATTAATTTTAGTTGAATTTGTGTTTTTATTAACTTTTTTAACTCATTTTGGTTTTTGCCCATGTAACGTAAAATTTGAATACGCTTTTTCTGTTTTTTTAACTCTGTAATCTGCAAGAACGACATTATTGAAAAATAGATAACTATAAATACAATGCAAATGCTAATCTGCAAAAAGCCCATCCATTCTCTGTCTGTATACGTCCAAATTCCAATATCCCAACTAAGCAAAAGCATTCCAAATACAAAAGCCATTGCTGAAAAAAGCAGACACAGTGAAAAAACTGCATTTAAAATTGCGCTTGTCCTTGTGTTAGCAGTCATTTCCGAAATCCAATATAAACGATCACCTTGATATAAAGCATCAATTCCAAATAGTCTTTCCGCCGATAAACAGGCATATAACCATTTGTAAAAAGCGAATACAGATACCAATAAGGGAATTGAAACTATTGAAATCAATATATACATGAAACGATTTGCCCCAAAAACAATGCTGCACAACATGATAAAGAAAGCAGAAAAAGAGCAAATAAGCATCCACTTCCAAAATAGCTTTTTATTAACGCCAAAACTTTGGTTCCGCTGTTTTTCCTGCATAAGCTGTTTTATCTCTAAAGAATTTATTTTACACACCATTCGAAACATAGATATAAATTCAACGATACAAAAATATCCAAAAGTATAAATAATACTTTTCAGCATTACCTGGAAATCAAATACCCTGTTATTGCCATGAAGTATGGCATAAAAAGATATATAATAAATGCAGGTTCCTGATAAAACTCCCAAAACAAAGCAAATTATACCAATCAAAGATATTTCCAAAAGAAATATTAGTGACAGCTTTCTCTTTTCCATTCCAAGCAGTATATATGCAGCAAACTCTTTTGCCCGCTGTTTTACCAGAAAAGCATTTATATATTCAACCAAAACAGCCATAATCAATACAATTACCAGAGGTAATGATATTGTCTGAAATCCTGCCTGCATATTTCCAAATATAGCAATATGATTTGACAGACAAATAATTGATGTCAAGACAATCATGGTAAAAATATATAAAAGGTAATCGAACACAGAACGCTTCGCATTGCGAAAAGCTAATTTAAAGTACATGATAAGTATCCTCCGTTATTCTTGCCATTGTATCTAAAATATCTGTAAAAAATTTCTGTTTGCTTTCCTGCCCCCTGTCCAAAGACGCCCTGATTTCACCATCCTGCATGAATAATATCCTATCGCAATAACTGGCAGATAAAGCATCATGCGTTACCATTAAAATCGTTGCGGAGTAATCCCGCTGAATCATTACCAATGTTTCCAGTAACTGCTTTGCAGAATGGCTGTCTAATGCCCCTGTTGGTGGTGTAACATTAGTACAACATGGAAAAGCCCCGGAATACTGCTACCGGGGCTTGTTCTTTTATTGTTTTTTGCTTCTTTCCCAGCACTTTTGCGAAAACTCGCAAAATTCTTCATCACAAACCATTGCACCGTAGGTCAGTTGTCCATTTTCTTTGAACATTTTCCCGTAACACTTTGTCTTTTCCGTTTTATTCAATGTTTTGCTGTTTTTTCTTTTATGCTCTCCCACTTCAGGCAGCGGAAGCCGTCAAAAATTGTCCCTTCCACCTGCTGCACCTTAATGATCGCACATTGTAAATATTTGAAGCCCCGGCTATTCATGGTTTTTATGCGCTCTTAAAGGATGATCGCCCCTTCATACCTGCCCGCCGTCTGTTTGTGATAGTCTATGATCTGTTCAGGGTCCGTCAATTTCAGCCACCAGCTTTCCCCGTCATAAATGAAAAGATATTCTATTTCACTGTTTGCTGCCATCCGTCTGTCCCTCTCTTTCCATTCTCTGATATACGGCAGTAACAACATAGTCATTCAGACTTTGCCCGGCAGCAGAAGCCGCCCGCTCAATCTTCACTTTCTCGCCCTTCTTTACAAACGGGTACAGCCTTTCATAATTCTTGCCGTTGAAAGTGTTCTTTGCTTTCGTCGCCGCTTTCTGCTGCCCTGTGTTCTTTGTGTCCGGCTTCTCTGTCTTCTCCTGCTTTTTCTCTTTCGCTTCCACCTCTGTCCCTCCTTTCTCTTGGTATGATTCATTATAGTATTTCCGTCGGTATTACGCAAGTATACAAAATATACAAATATACTTGCGTAACTTTGAACATTATGCCTATTGAAAATATACTTGCGCAAGTATATAATAGTATTATAAGATGAAGCAAAGGAAAGGACGGTAAATAAAATGAAAAAGTTTGAAGTAGGTAAGGAATACAGCATGAGAAGCATTTGTGACCACAACTGTATCTGGACATATACAGTAATCGCCCGGACAGCCCAGACAATCACGATCACGAACGGGAAAGAAGTTCAGAAATGCCGTATCAATAAAAAAATTTCTGAATACAGCAACGCCGAAACGGTTTACCCTCTGGGGCGTTACTCCATGTGTCCCAGTCTTACAGCCTAACCCGGATAAACCGGAAAAGTTTTTGCATTTCCTCCAAGTTTCAAGTATAA